>NZ_VSRY01000152.1 GCF_008271805.1 Streptomyces sp. TRM49041 | reverse complement strand
ATGTAGACCAAAAGCGGTACGGAGCGTCAGAAGGGCATGCCTTCATGGCGGTTGACGCCACACCGGACCGCTCCATCACTCGCGGGAGGGCCTTCGTGGCTTCGATAGATCTGGACAAGGTGCTGGACAAGGCGTGGGCGGACAAGAGCCTGCCGGAGATCCTCGCCGCACCCGTGGGCGCGCTGAAGGGCGTGTCCGAGCGGGACGGCGAGCTCCTGAAGGAGGCGTTCGGTGTGAAGACGGTGGCCGACCTCGCCGATCTGAAGTACGTCCGCTGGGCCCAGGCGCTGGCCGCCCTCGACGCGGCGTCGAAGTAGCTCTCTCCGGGGCCGCCGCCACCACCACCGCCGGCCAGGCCGGTGGCGACGGCCCCTCTCTCTCCGTACAGCAACGCGCATCATGAAGGAGTGAACGCCACGATGGTGTTCAAGCGACTGCTCGGCTCGGTCGGCATCGGCGGCCCCTCGGTGGACACGGTCCTCACACCCGGAGCGGTCCAGCCGGGGGGCGCCCTCACAGGCGAGGTACGCCTCAAGGGCGGCAAGGCCGACTTCGACATCGAGCACATCACGCTCGAACTCGTCGCCCGCGTCGAGGCCGAGCACGACGACGGGGAGTCCGAGGGCGTGGTCGCCTTCGAACGGTTCACCGTGGCCGGTGGCTTCCGCCTGACCGAGGGCGAGCAGCGCAGCGTGCCGTTCAGCGTGCACCTGCCGTGGGAGACGCCGGTCAACGAGCTCTACGGGCAGGCCCTCGGCATCGTTCTCGGTGTGCGCACCGAGCTGGGCGTGGCCGGCGCGAAGGACAAGGGCGACATGGACCCGCTCGCCGTCGGGCCGCTGCCCGCGCAGGAGGCGGTCCTGGAGGCGTTCGGGCAGCTCGGCTTCGGCTTCAAGTCGGCCGACCTGGAGTACGGCCGCATCGGCGGCACCGGCCAGCAGCTGCCGTTCTACCAGGAGATCGAGATGACCCCGGCGCCGCAGTACGCGCACCAGGTCAACGAGATCGAGGTCACCTTCCTCGCCAACCCGGGCGGCATGGAGGTCGTCCTGGAGGCCGACAAGCGCGGCGGCCTCTTCTCCGGCGGCCACGACGCGCTGAACCGCTTCACCGTCAGCCACCAGGATGTCGGCCACACCGACTGGAACGCCCTGGTCGAGTCGTGGGTGCACCAGCTCGTGGAGCGCCACTCCGCGCACGGCGGCCACGGAGCCCACGGCGCGTACGGCCACAGCGACCCCTATGCGCACAAGGGCGACCACCACGGCCACCACGGCCACCACGGGCACGGCGACGGGCATCGCTCCGGCCCCGGCATGGGCACGGCCATCGCGGCCGGCGCCGCGGGCGTGGCGGTCGGCGTGGCGGGCGGCCTGGTCGCGGCGGAGATCGTCGACGAGGTCGGCGACTTCTTCGAGGGCGACGACGAAGGCGACGAAGGCTGATGCGAGGCTGATAGCTTCTACCTGACTGTAGAAGCTACGGTCCGGGCCGGGCTGCTCCCGGCCCGGACCGCACGACGAAGGAGTTCTCATGGCCCTGTGGGACCGCCTCAAGGAGTCCGCGTCGACGATGCAGACCCAGCTCATGGCGAAGAAGAACGAACTCACCAGCGGCGCCTTCCGCGACGCCTCCATGGCGATGTGCGCGCTCGTCGCCGCCGCCGACGGCACCATCGATCCCAGCGAGCGGCAGCGCGTGGCCCAGCTCATCGCGACCAACGACGTCCTGCGTAACTTCCCCGCCGACGACCTGCACCGCCGCTTCGAGGAGAACCTCGACAGACTGACCGCCGACTTCGCCTTCGGCAAGGTCAGCGTCATGCAGGAGATCGCCAAGGCGAAGAAGAAGCCTGCCGAGGCCCGCGCCGTCATCCAGATCGGCATCGTCATCGGCGGCGCCGACGGCGACTTCGACAAGACGGAGCAGGCCGTCGTCCGCGAAGCCTGCTACACCCTCGACCTGCCGCCCCACGAGTTCGACCTGTAGGCGCTGGCCACGAAAGGCAGCACGTACATGGAGATCTCCGGCATCATCACGGCCATTATCTTCGGTGCCGTCATCGGCGCACTCGGCCGGCTCGTCCTGCCAGGGAGGCAGAACATCGGCTGGCTGTGGACCATCGCCGTCGGCATCGCCGCCGCCCTCGTCGGCACCGCCATCGCCGCCGCGCTGGGCGTCTCCGACACCAAGGGCATCGACTGGATCGAATGGGCCATCCAGATCGGCCTCGCCGCCCTCGGCGTCACAGCCCTCGAACGGCTGCGGTCCCGCTCCTGACACCGACGCGGCGGCCGCCCTCAGCGCACCCGGAACGTACAGCGGGTTCAGAACGCGAGGACGGCCACCGTACCGAGATAGAGCACGACCAAGAGGATCCCGTCGAAACCGACCCGGAGCCATCCGCCCCTCTGCCGCACCAGGAGGCCGCCGAGCAGCACCGCCGTCATCACCAGCGCGCTGGAGGTCAGGAAGAGCTCGTCGGGGGCGGCTTCATGGAAGAGGGAACCGCCCCGGTACGCGATGTCGCCGACCACCAGGTTGAGGGCGTCCAGGCAGTTGCCGCCCACGACCGCGGCGATCGCCAGGGTCACCGCGCCGCGCCGTACCGCGGCGATGGACGTGACGGTCTCGGGCAGCGCGTTCACCAGGCCCATCAGCACCGCGCCGACGAAGCCCGCGCTGAGGTCCGTGTGCTCCAGGATGCTCTCCGCCGCCCGGGCCACCGCCCAGCCGCCCACGACGACCAGACCGGCCAGCACCACAACCACGACCACAGCCGTGAAGTCCGTACGCGCACGCGAGAGGGTCGGAGCGGCCGTCACCGCGAGCGGCATGCCTCTCGACACTCAGGAGCACTGGCGTGAGACCTTCCTCGCCCCCGTGCGGGACGGCATCACTGCCGCCGGCAAGTCCGCGGTCGAGGCCGGACGCGAATGGAGCAAGGCGGCGGGTCCGCTCCTGGTCGCCCTCACCCCGGCAGTCTGACTTCCGTCGCGAACTCCACGAACGCCGCCCAGGACGACGGCGGGAAGGTCAGGGTTCCGCCGTCGCGGTCCTTCGTGTCGCGGACCATGACGTTCGTCGGGTCGTTGTCGGCCACTTCAACACAGCTGTCTGACTTCGTGTAGGTGCTGGTGCGCCAGTTCGGGGTCATGGACTGCATGATGCGCTCTCCTAATCGCTCGGCATCTGATCGAAGTGCTGGATCGCTGTGAAGATGAGGTCTCGGACAGCGGTGCCGTAGACCGCTGACTGCTTCAAGAGGGCGAACGCCTTGGTATACAGCTCGATCTCTCGGGGCTGGGAAACGGACAGCTCTGCCGAGTAGGTCTCGACGAGGACCAGCCGGTCATCGAACATCGAGAACGAGTTGCCCGGCCATATCGAGGCCGACGCGGACCTGGGGACAATGCCCAGGCTGAGGCGAGGGAGCCTCATCACAGCCAGCAGGCGGTCGAGCTGCCCCTTCACCACTTCCGGGCCCCCAAAGTTGGTGTACAGGGCCTGTTCGCCGAGCAGTACGTTGAAGATCCGATCGCCCTTGTAGAGGTACTGCTGACGCTCAAGCCGCTTCGCCACAGCCGAATCGGCGTCGTTGGGGATCTCGTAGTAGCTGACAACCTGCTTGAAGACTTCGGCAGCGTACTCCGTCGTCTGAAGGGTCCCCCACACGACGGTGGGATGCCAGATGCGGAACACCTTGGTCTTGCCGTACACCGGAAGGGCCTGTTGTTGGCGCTTCTCTGCTCCGGTCTGGAGCAGTCGGCGCATCTCCATCCACAGCTCGTCGACGTGGCGGACGATCGCGATCAAGTCGCCCATCTGGTCGCCCTGGCCCGTGGCCTCGCACCAGACGCGAATGTCCTCATCGCTGGGGCGCTGCTTGCCGTTCTCGATGCGGGAGACCTTCGACTCCTGCCACGAGGTGGCACGCGCGAACGCCCGGCCGCTGGCGAAGCCCGCGTCCTTGCGGAAGCCACGCAGCCGGGCACCCAGCGCTTGCAGCGCCTCTTCTACTTGCGCGCTCATGGAACGGTCAGGGCTTGTACTCGGCGTGTGGTACAGCAACGGCCCACAGTAGATCCCGCAGGCGCACGCACTCAGCAACGATGTCCGGTTCTTCGACGATCTCGGACCCAAGGACTCTGCCGTCGGAGTCGAAGTGGCCCACTGCCAGAAGGCGGTCGTCGAACAACCACCAGTCGTTACCCCCCACGGGGAAGGTGACGCTCTCCGGCAAGCGATGCCGAGGCAGCCAGCGAATGTCCTCGCCCGCCTCCTCGTTGAGACCGGTCGTGGCGTGCTCCCACTGAATGTAGGGAGCATGCGGCTCCGTCACCACGCGGACGCGTCGGACGGTCTTCCCTTCCCCGGTAACGCGCCTCATGAGCTGCGTCCACGGCTCCATGTAGGAGTAGTCGACAGTCTCACCGCGGAGCCAGCTCGTGAACGGACTCTCCTCGTCGGGGACGGAGTAGTCGTCCCTCAGCTCCAGGTGGAATGCATCCTGCCCGAAGCTCTCAAAGAGCTGGTTGCGCTCGGCGCTGGAGATCAGCTCCACGCGGTTCCTCCAGTAGGGCGGTGATCGCGGCCTTGGGGACCTCGACCACGGTCTCGTAGTCAGGAATCTCCATCTGGGACAGGGCCTCGGGGTCGGTCACCTCGCGGCCCTGAACGACGAACGTACCCCCCGGCGTGAGGATCATGATCGGGTCCTCTACGCGCCTGATCTCCCCAGCCGGCAGGCCGTCTTTCATGAGGTGCTCAAACAGTTCCGTGGGCACCTCCACCGCCGTCTCTCCCTCGGAGATGTCGAGTTGCATCAGCAGGTCGTTCGCGAAGATCTTCCAGCCCTGGACGAGGTAGGTGTCCCGGTCCGTGGCGTACAGGGTCGGGCAGTCGCCGACCGTGGAGTTCTTACCAAGGAACCGTAGCTTCATGGCCGTTCTCCTGTCTGCTGCCTTGCTCAGGTTTGCGCGACACGTCGATGTTCGCGAGGCCGTTCGAGCCCGTCAATCGACTTGCTGCAAACTCGCGCAATCTTCTTGGGACTTGGAAGCCACCCGCTCTACGTTCGTCCACGAACCGAGCAGCCAAGGACCCCGCACTGTGGTGCGGTACCGAGGGGAGATGCGTGGTGTCCACCGTGAGTGAGAGACGCGAGGCTCCGAGTCTCGACGGCGCGCCAATCGACGTGGAGCTGATCGGGGACAGCACCGAGACTGCCCTCGTCATGAAGCTGGGCACGTCGACCCGCAACGACATCATCAAGAGGACGCCGATCCTGATCGGTCACCTGCAACTGTTTCTGGCGGAGGAGCTGGGAGCAGACGAGGACGAGACGGTCAGGCATCTCTTCCACGAGGCGTACAAGCTGCTGGATCTGAAGTCCCGGCCCTCGCCGGACGCCACGACCTTCGCTGCGTACATGTTCATGCGCGATGTCGCGAGCCTGACCCGCCGACTCCTCTGGGTCTACACGCAGAGGAGCGGGACGGGTGACTCGTGAGTCCCAGGGCGCAACAAGTGGCTTACGTCCTGGCGCTCCTCGCGGTGGTGATCGCCCTCGCGGTCGGCATCTTCGCCAGCCCGGAGCCCGACACAGACGCCCGCTCGGCTGGCGTCAGTGGATCTTCCAGGGCCTCCTAATCGGCTCCTCCGTTTCGCTCATGGCCGCGTACTGGCGCATGACTGCATGATCTTCCGCTCCCGAGGTTGACCCCCGTGTCGAACATTCCCCCTCGGCAAGCACTCCTTCGGGGGCGGTAGCCAGTCCCCACCCCGGTCAGCCGCTCCCCGAAGAAGGACAGGTCGGGCCGGGGTGGGTCAGCAAGCGCACTACGGCGCGGAGACCGACTCTCCGCTCATCAGTTGCACCAGGAGGACGATCCCATGATCAGTGACCTCTACTCCCTGCCCACCGAGGGCGCCGAAGTCCGGCAGTTCTGCGGCGGCAACCTCCAGGGCGAGCACGAGTCGTGCGTCCAGTTCGCGCAGATCCCCGGCGCGGAGACCGCGTACGTCCTCACGGACTCCAAGCCGGAGGGCGCCGGCAAGGAGCTGCGCTTCGACGAGGCCGAACTCGACTCGTTCGTCCTCGGCTACGCCGCCGAGCGGGGTCTGAAGCTCTAGTCTGGCCCCCTCCTCCCCACGCACGAAGCGGGCCGCCCTGTACGCCTGGGCGGCCCGCCACCCCCGAAGGGCACAAATGAGCTGGTCAGGGCACTGGCATGGGTACGGACCTTGGAGCGGGCCTTCGTCCGTGTACGCCAAGGAGGGAAGTCGGCGGCCTCCTCACCCCAACGGCCCGCCCATGGCGACGGACCCCGAGGACAAAAGACAGCAGCAGGTCCTCGACCGGTACCGCGAAGCAGCCGCCGAGTTCCAGACGGGCAACGTGCCGCCCCTGATGACCGGCCACTGGCTCTTGAAGAAGAACCAGGTCGCGGCCGACCGCACGTGGACCGACGTGGGCGTTGCCCTGGCCTGGCTCACGAAGCACTACGAGGCCAACCCTCCCTACGAACGCGCGGACGGCCTCCAGGCGTACGGGAGCCTCGAAAACAAGCTGGAGTACGCCGCTGACGTGCTACCCCGTGGGGTCGACGTGTCCTGGGTGCACTACACCGCGTCGAAGAACCTCTGGTCGGTCAACGTGGTCTGCTGCCCCAACCGCTTCCATCCGGAAATCCCCTGCCCGCTCCCGCCGTCGTAAGGAGTCGACGCCGTGTCGCTGCGCCTCTTACTGCCCGAGGAGGGCGTAACCGATCTACTGGCCTCCTGGCCGGATGAGCCTCGCGTCTACGAGCGAGGAAAGTCGTCCCTCGACGAGACCGTCACGGCGGAGACCATCCGGAGCTACGTCTTCAGGGGATGCGTCCCTGCCGACGAGATCGCCGTGGTCAAGGCCCCTAACCCTTCGCTGAACCCGAAGGCGTACATGACCAACGGCCGCACCGACCGCGCGAAGCTGGCCCGGTTGTACGAGAGCGGCCACACCATCCGCCTCGGCAACCTCCAGCGCGTCATTCCGGACCTGGCTCAGGTCTCCCACGATATCCAGGCGGAAACGGGCTACTCGAACTACATCCACGCCTTCCTGACCCCGCCCGGCAACCAGGGGCTACGCCATCACTGGGATCAGCAGATGGCCGTGATCGTCCAGATCGCCGGCACCAAGCGGTGGCAGCTCTGGAGCCCGCCCGTCGAGTCCCCCATGAGGGAGTACAACGAGTCCTTCCGTGTGTGGAGGGATCACTTCATCCCCGAGTGGGAATCTGCGGGCCCAGACCTCGAAGTCGACCTTCGGGCAGGGCAGTCGCTTCTTCTCCCGAGGGGCTGGGTTCACAACCCGCACGTAACCGACCTGGATATAGACAGCGTTCATCTGACGTTCGCGATCCGTGAGCGCACCCCCCTGTGGCTGGCCGAGAAGCTGGTCGCCGAAGCGATCGAGGACCCGGAGTTCCGCCGGATCATCCTGCCCAGGGACATCACCGGACCGGTGCTTCTGGAGCAGATGCACGCCGTCCGCCAGGCGCTTCGCATTCACCTCGACGGGCTCGACCTTCAAAGCCTCGCCGCAGCCGTGCGCCGGGCCGCCGTGACCGAGCTGGAGTACGCCACCTGACGCCAGCCCCTGGCCCCGGCCCGTTCGCATCCCCCATTGCGGACGGGCCGGGGCCCTTCGTGCGGCCAGCCGCTCACCCAGCCGCTCCAGGAAGCTACCCAGCACCTTGGGCTTCCTGACGACCTTGGACCCACCCGAAGGCGCGGGCGGAAGAGCTAGGCAAAGCTCAACCCGGAGCAAATCGCGTGACAGAGCGAACACTCAAGGCACCGATGCCTCCCCAGGGACGGCGTCTTCCACCGCCACGCAATCGCCACACAGCACCGGGAAACACCCGGAGACAGTCACAAAGAGTGAGCAAGGATGGATCGACTTTCAGGAGCACGAAAAGGCCCCTGACCAGGCAGAACACCTGGTCAGGGGCCTCCTCCACGACTGCCGACAGACGAGCCGAGCTATACGCCGGGTTCTGTGCCCCGGGACCTCGCGGTCGTCGGGGTGACGGCCATCCATCTAGGGCCGGCGTTGCCGCCGGCCTCGTGCGGTCTACCCGCGGACTCGGGCGGGCCGCCCTCGAACATCCGCGCAGGGCCGTCTTGCGACGGCCCCTCTTGACCTTGCTCCAGGTGGGGTTTACCGAGCCGCCTGAGTCACCTCAGGCGCTGGTGGTCTCTTACACCACCGTTTCACCCTTACCGAGGGCCGAGGCCCCCGGCGGTCTGCTTTCTGTGGCACTGTCCCGCGGGTCACCCCGGGTGGGCGTTACCCACCACCCTGCCCTGTGGAGCCCGGACGTTCCTCGGGGAGGTCCGAAGACCCCCACGCGGCCGCCCGCCCGGCTCGTCTGCCGTGTCGACCATGCTACCTGGCGGGGTGGGGGCGGTGGGCCCGCGCGTCCTCGGAGGAACTCGGCACCGCCGGCGGACATCGCTTGACCTTGTCGCAGCGGCAACGTTTCTACTGGGCCCATGCGAATCGGAGAGATCGCCGGGATCGTCGGAGTCAGTACGCGGGCGGTGCGGCACTACCACCGGATCGGGCTGTTGCCGGAGCCGCCGCGGCGGGCCAACGGATACCGGGAGTACACGCTGCGGGACGCCGTCCTGCCGGCGGGTGCGGCGGCTCAGTGAGCTGGGGCTGTCGCTGGACGAGGTGCGGGACGTGGTGGCCGACGACGCCGGGCGGGAGCTCGTCGACGTACTGGAGGAGCTGGACGCGGACCTCGCGCGACAGGAGGCCGAGGTGCGGGGGTGCTCGGGAAGCGGCGGTATGTGCACACCGTACGGTTCCACGCCGATGACGCACGGGGGCTCCACCGGGCCCTCACGCACGCCCTCACGCGGGTACGAACAGCGCCTTCTCCCGCCCCGGGAACGCCCGAGTGAGCCGTACGGCCAGCCGCTCCCCCAGCGGCAGCGCGGCCCCCGGGCTCTCGACGCGGGCCACCACCGCCGGGTCCGCCAGGTGGACCGTGCCGACCGTCGGGTCGCCCTCCCGCACGTCCACCACCGTCCCGGGGAAGACGTCCCCCACCCGGTCCATGAGCAGGGCCGCCTCCACGAGGTCCACGCACTCGCGCTCGACGCGGTTGGCGAGGCGCGTCCCGTCGGCCATCTCCCGCGGCAGGGCGGCCAGCGCGGCCCGCACCCACTCGGGCGGCTCCTGGCCCGCGACCGCCGCGACGCACAGCTCGCCCGCGTACCGGTCGACGAGGCGGCGCAGCGGGGCGGTGCAGTGCGTGTACTCGTCGGCGACGGCGGCGTGCATGGCCGGCACGGGGAGGTTGCCGTCCGTGAACACGGTGTACCCGGCGCCGCGCAGCAGGGCGGTGCAGTCCTGCAGGAATGCCGCGTTCCTGGGCTCGCGCGGGTCCAGGGCGCGGACGAGGGCGGCGTACGAGACATGGTGCGGCCACTCCATGCCGAGGGCCTGCGCCGAGCGCCGCAGCCTGGCCACCGCGCCGTCCGGGGCGGTCGGGAGGGTACGCAGGATGCCGGTGCCCGCGGCGGTCATCAGGTCGGCGGCGGCCATGCCGGTGAGGAGGGAGATCTGGGCGTTCCAGGCGTCGGCGGGGCGCGGGGCGCGGAAGGCCAGGCGGTAGGCGCCGTCGGTCTCCACGATCTCCTGCTCGGGTACGCGCAGCGAGATGCCGCCCCGCTCGGCCTCCAGCTCCTCGCGGAGCCGGCCGATGTCCCGGAGCAGCGCGACCGGCTCCTCGGCGGCGCCCTCGTCGATCTGCCGCTGGACGGTCGCGTAGTCGAGGCGGATGCGGCTGCGGACCAGGGCGCGGCGTACGTCGGTGGCGACCCGGCGGCCGTACGCGTCCAGGTCGACGCGCCACAGCAGCGCGGGCGCCGTCTGCGCGGGGAGCAGGCTCGCGGCGCCCTCGGAGAGCACCGGCGGATGGAGCGGGATCCGGCCGTCCGGGAAGTAGAGCGTCTGTACGCGGCGGTGCGCCTCGGCGTCGAGCGCGCCGGCCGGTCCGACGAACGCGGCCACGTCGGCGATCGCGTAGTGGACCCGGTAGCCGCCGTCCGCGCGGCGTGCCAGGTGCATGGCCTGGTCCAGGTCGACGGAGCCGGGCGGGTCGACCGTGAACAGCGGGATGTCGGTGGCGTCCTGTCCGGGCAGGCTCGGGGACTTGGCGGCGGCCTCCGCCTCGGCGAGGACGTCGGGCGGGAAGCCGCGGGGGACGTCGAGTTCGGTGCGCAGCGCGCGCAGGGCGGTCCGCAGGGGAGCCTCGGCGGCGCCGGTCACATGGAGATGGCGGCGGGGCATATGCCGAGCGTAGGCCGCGGAGCGCGGCGCGGCACTTTGTACGCTGGCACGCGGCGCCGGGGCCACCGGCCCGGGCCGCCGAGGGGGCCGCACCCCCGCTTTCCGTACGTACGAAGGAGAACCACCGTGCTCGTCCTGTTGCCGCCCTCGGAGGGCAAGGCCGCCTCGGGGCGCGGCGCGCCGCTGAAGCCCGGGTCGCTGTCCCTGCCGGGGCTGGCCGAGTCACGGGCGGCCGTGCTCGCCGAGCTGGTCGAGCTGTGCGCGGCCGACGAGGAGAAGGCGCGCGAGGTGCTGGGGCTGAGCGAGGGCCTGCGCGGCGAGGTCGCCAAGAACGCGGAGCTGCGCACGGCGGGCGCCCGGCCGGCCGGGGAGGTCTACACGGGCGTCCTGTACGACGCGCTGGACCTCGCCACGTTGGACGCGGCGGCCCGGAAGCGGGCCCGGGCGTCGCTGCTGGTGTTCTCGGGGCTGTGGGGCGCGGTCCGTGTCGACGACCGGATCCCGTCGTACCGCTGTTCCATGGGCGTGAAGCTGCCGGGCATCGGCGCGCTCGGCGCCTACTGGCGGGCCCCGATGGCGGAGGTCATGCCGGAGGCGGCCGGGGACGGGCTGGTGCTGGACCTGCGGTCGGCTGCGTACGCGACGGCGTGGAAGCCGAAGGGCGAGGTCGCGGGGCGTACGGCGACGGTGCGGGTGCTGCACGCGCCGACCCGGAAGGTGGTCAGCCACTTCAACAAGGCGACGAAGGGGCGGATCGTACGGAGCCTGCTGGAGGCGGGGGCCGGGCCCGCGTCGCCGGGCGAGCTGGTGGAGGCGCTGCGCGACCTGGGGTACGTGGTCGAGTACCAGGCGCCGGCGCCGGGGAAGGGCTGGTCGCTGGACGTGCTGGTGGACGAGATCCACTGACCGTTGCGCGGTGCGCAACGCCCGTTGTGGGCCTTGCGTATGACGGGCAGGATGCGGCCATGGCTGCCCCGGACCCCTTGGCCGCGTCGCCCCTGCCGGCCCCGCACGCCCCTTCGGTCACGCCCGGCCCGTCTTCGGCCACGCCCGACCCTTCGGCCACGCCCGACCCTTCGGCCACGCCCGGCCCGTCCGCCGCGCCGGCCCCGCTGGACCTCTTCGGCGCGTCCGTGCTGCCCGTCGCCGTCGTGGCGGACCCCGCCGACGCCGTACCGCTGGCGCGCGCCCTGGTGGCCGGCGGGCTGCGGGCCGTCGAGGTGACACTGCGGACGCCCGCCGCACTGGACGCGATCAGAGCGGTCGCCGCCGAGGTGCCGGACGCGGTGGTGGGCGCGGGCACGGTCGTCTCGGCCCCGGCCGTGGAGGACGCGGTCGCGGCGGGGGCGCGGTTCCTGGTGAGCCCCGGCTGGACGGGTGGGCTGCTCGACGCGATGCGGGCGTCGGGGGTGCCCTATCTGCCGGGCGTGTCGACGGCGTCGGAGGTCGTGGCGCTGCTGGAGCGCGGGGTGCGGGAGATGAAGTTCTTCCCGGCGGAGGCGGCGGGCGGCACGGCGTATCTGGGAGCGCTGGCCGGTCCGCTGCCGCAGGCGCGGTTCTGCCCGACGGGCGGGATCTCGGCGGCGTCGGCGCGGGACTACCTGGCGCTGCCGAACGTGGCGTGCGTGGGCGGTACGTGGATGCTGCCGCCGGACGCGGTCGCGGCGCAGGACTGGGGTCGGGTGGAGCGGCTGGCGCGGGAGGCGGCGCGGCTCGGACGCCGTGGGCCCGGACGCCACGGCACCGGACGCCACGGCACCGGACGCCGGGTGCCCTAGCCGAACTCGATGTCCACGTGGTGGCCCAGCAGCCGGTAACCGAGCCGTTCGTACAGGGCGTTGGTGGTCCGGTTCGCCGCGTCGGCGAAGAGCAGCACCTGCCGGGCGTCCCCCGCGAGGGCGGCGCCGGTGACGGCGGCGGTGACCGCACCGCCGTAGCCCTGGCCGCGCCGGCCGGGCGGCGTGTACACGGGCCCGATCCGGGACTGTCCGGCCACTACGGGCGAGTGGGCTGCCATCGCGACCGGCCGCCCGTCCGCCTCCCACAGGTACAGGACGCCGTTCGCTACCCGGCGGGCGATGTTGTCGGTGAAGTCGGCGCCGGGGCCCGGGTCTTGACCGGTGTCGACATGGAACTCACGCATCCAGGCGGCGGTGAGCGGTACGTCGTCGGGGGTGGCCCGACGGGCGGCTCCGGGTGGTGCCGGGTGCGGCGGCGTCAGCTCGGCCAGCCGCAGCAGCCGGAGACGGTGCGTCACCTCCCACCGCGTCCCGGTCCCGTGGCCCGCCCAGGCGTCGGCGAACACCTGCGCGGAGCCGTCGACGCCCTTCGCGCCGGTCAGGTCCGCCCCGTCGGTGCGGAGCGCGACGGCCAGCTCCCGGGCGGCACGCTCGGGCATGGGGCCGAGGAGCGGCGCCTGGGGCGGGGTCTGGAGGAACGCGGCCTCCACGGGGCCGTCCGGGCCCTCCCGCCACCAGCCGAAGCGTGGCCGACCGCTGTCCCCGCCGTTCGCGTAGGCGCGCGGCCCGTGTACGCGTACCGTCTCGGCGACGGTGAGCAGCGCGGTGCAGCGCGCGGGTTCACGCTCCAGACAGTCCGCGGCGGCCCGCTGGAACGCGCCCACGTCGTAGGAGAGTTCCCACCCCATGGCAGTCCTGCCTCAGCGGAGGTGCGAGGTGTCGTTGAGGAGCCGGACCGAGGCGTTGCCGTCCTTGTAGTACGCCACGGCCGAGAGGGAGGCGGCGGAGAGCTCCATACGGAACAGCGCCTCCGGCGGCGCGCCCAGGGCGAGGCGTACGAGGGTCTTGATCGGCGTGACGTGCGTGACGAGCAGGACCGTGCGCCCCGCGTAACGGGCCGTCAACTGGTCGCGGGTCGCGGCGACCCGGCGGGAGACGGCCGCGAACGACTCGCCGCCGCCCGAGGGCGCCGCCTTCGCGGAGCCGAGCCAGGCGTCGAGGTCGTCCGGGTAGCGGGCCTGCACCTCGGCGAAAGTGAGGCCCTCCCAGGCGCCGAAGTCCGTCTCCCGGAGCCCCTCCTCGATCCGTACGTCGAGGCCGAGGCGGGCCGCGACGGTCTGCGCGGTCTGGCGGCAGCGCAGCAGCGGCGACGCCACGATGTCCTGGACCGTGCCCCGCGCGGCCAGCGCCGCCGCGACGGCCTCCGCCTGCCGGCGCCCGGCAGGCGACAGCTCGGGGTCACTGCCCCCGCTTCCCGAGAATCGCTTCTCCGGCGTGAGCGCCGTCTCCCCGTGCCGCAGCAGCACGAACGTGGCCGGCGCCCCCAGATCGGCGGCCGCGGCCCAGCCGACGGGCGGGGTGGCGGGCGTCGCCTCCACCTCTTCCGCGGGCGCGGGCGCGACGGCGCCGGGGGTGGGGGCGGCGAGGGCGGCGGGCGGGGTGGCCTGCGCGGGGGTGCCCGGGGCCGCGGGTGCCGGAGACACAGGTGCGGGGGCGCCCTGCGCCGGGGGCGCCGGAGGTGCCGGAGGTGCCGGAGGTGCCGCGGGGGCCGTCGCGTGTGCCAGTGCCGCCCGCGCCTTCGCCGCGCCCGCTGTCGCGTCGCCGACCACGCGGGCCGCGCCCGCGTCCAGTGCGGCCTTCGACATGGACGGCTGCCACTGCTTGCCCTGACGGCCGGCGTCCATCGCCTCGTTGGCGAGCCGGTCCGCGTGCTTGTTGTGCTCGCGCGGGATCCACTCGTATGTGACCCGCCCGGGCGGGTAGATCCGGGCGGCCTCCGCCGCGAGCGGCTTCATGTCCGGGTGCTTGATCTTCCAGCGCCCGGACATCTGCTCGACGACGAGCTTGGAGTCCATGCGTACGTGGACCGACGCGTCCGGCGCGAGTTCGCGCGCCGCCCGCAGCCCGGCCACCAGGCCCTTGTACTCGGCGACGTTGTTCGTGGCCACGCCGATGTACTCGGCCGCCTCCACCAGCGCCTCGCCCGAGACGGGGTCGAGGACGACCGCGCCGTAACCGGCCGGGCCCGGGTTGCCCCGGGAGCCGCCGTCCGCCTCGACGATCAGCTCACCCGGCCGCGTACCAACAGCGTCACTCATTACAGGCCGGACTCCGACGTACGGACCAGGATGCGGCGGCAGTTCTCGCACCGTACGACGGCGTCGGCCGCGGCGGCCCGGACGTCGTTCAGCTCGGTGATGTTCAGCTCGATGTGGCAGCCCTCGCAGCGGCGCTGGAACAGGCGGGCCGCGCCCACCCCGCCCTGCTGCTCGCGGATCTTCTCGTACAGCTTCATCAGGTCCGCCGGGACCGAACCGGCCACCAGCTCCCGCTCCTTGGCGACCGCCGCGGCCTCGGCGTCCAGCTCCTCCTCCGCGCGGTCCCGGCGGGCTGTCGCGTCGTCGGTCTTGGCCTGGACGGAGGAGACGCGCTCCGTCAGCTCGCTCACCCGCTCCTGCGCGGACTCGCGGCGCTCCATGACCTCCAGGACGACGTCCTCCAGGTCACCCTGGCGCTTGGAGAGCGAGACGATCTCCTTCTGGAGGTTCTCCAGGTCCTTCGGGGAGGTGATGGCGCCGGAGTCCAGCCGCTGCTGGTCGCGGACGGCGCGCTGGCGGACCTGGTCGACGTCCTGCTCCGCCTTCGTCTGCTCGCGGGCGCAGTCGCTCTCCTCCGTCTGCGCGGCGACGAGGAGGTCGCGCAGCTGGGTGAGGTCCTTGGTCAGCGACTCGATCTCGGCGTGCTCGGGCAGCGTCCTGCGCTTGTGGGCGAGCTGCGACAGACGTGTGTCGAGGGCCTGGATGTCGAGAAGGCGGATCTGGTCGGCGGGCGCGGCGTTCAGTTGGGGGCTCCAGGGGAGGTGTGATGAGCGGAGGGGGACGTGTGGTGGGCGGCCCACGGGTCGGTGACCGTCTTCGAGACGTGCACCCGCAGGTTCCAGCCGTGGCGGTCGGAGATCTCGTCGAGCTGGGCGGCGGCCAGTTCGCACCAGGGCCACTCGGTGGCCCAGTGGGCCGCGTCGACGAGGCCGAGCGGGGTGTGCCGGGTGGCCTCGGAGGCCGGGTGGTGGCGCAGGTCGGCGGTGAGGAACGCGTCGACGCCCGCCGCGCGTACGGCGTCGAACAGGCTGTCGCCGGAGCCGCCGCTGACGGCGACCGTACGGACCGTCGCATCGAGGTCGCCCGCGACGCGGATGCCCTGCGCGGTGGCGGGCAGCCGCTGGGCCGCGCGTGCGGCGAAGTCGCGGAGGGTCTCCGGGACGTCCAGCTCGCAGATCCGCCCGAGGCCGTTCTCCGGGACGAGGGGGCCGACCACGCGCAGGTCGAGCGCGCCTGCGAGGGCGTCGGAGACGCCCGGGTCGGCGGTGTCGGCGTTCGTGTGCGCGACGTGCAGGGCGATGTCGTGCTTGATGAGGGTGTGCACGACGCGGCCCTTGAAGTGGGAGGCCGCGACGGTCGTCGTGCCGCGCAGGTAGAGCGGGTGGTGGGTGACGATCAGCTGGGCACCGAGCTCGATCGCCTCGTCGGCGATCTCCTGGACGGGGTCCACGGCGAAGAGGACGCGGTCCACCTCGGCGTCGGGGTCGCCGCAGACGGTGCCGACGGCGTCCCACTGCTCGGCCCGCTCGGGGGGCCAGAGGGCGTCGAGCTCGGCGAGGACTTCGGTAAGACGTGGCACGGGTGCAAGGCTACCCGCAAGGGCTGGGAGGGGCGCCGCCCCTCCCAGACCCACCCCGGGCCCGGTCGGCCACCGCACAGGTCGCGCCCCCGCGCCGCCTGCCCGGGGCCGGCTTGCCGGGCGCCAAGCACCCGGCGACCGGCTGTCGCCCGCGGCCCCCCGTGGGGGCCGACCCCGCTCGGGCCAGGCGCCGGCACGGCGGCTGGCCGCCGGTTCGTGGGTGTCCGGCCGACCGCCGGTGGCGCTGTCCGAGTCGCCACGCACTACGCCGGTGGGTGGGACGGGTCCCCTCCGGGCTCACCTCCTCTCCTCGGGGCCGGCGGCCTGGGACCTGGACACCGGTGACCGGCTGTCGCCCCCCGGCCCCTGCGCGGGCGACCCTGGACGGCCCCTCCCGCCGGGACAGCGTCCACCGGCCGGCGGTGCGGCTCCCCTCCCGCCGGAGCGGCGTCCCCCGGCCGTTGGTGTGGTGGAGGAGTGGGTGGGACCGGGGTGAGCCTGCGCGGCCTCCTCCCGTCAGGGGCGCGTCCGGCGGGCGGTGGTGTGCGTGGGCGGGTGAGCCGCCTGCGCGGTCCTCTGCCGCCGGGGGGACAGCGGGTGGTTGCTTGACCAGACGAGTACGGAAGTCGTCGAGGACCTAGTCCGCCGCGGTGGCGCCCGCCGAGGCCGTGCCCGATCAGCCGGCGGATCTCCGGGACGCTGAGGGTATGAGGTCCTGCTCGTCGTCCGCGCCGCCCCTGTTGTGGCTTCTGCGGCGCGGACTGCGGTCAGGTGGGCGAGCGCGGCCATCGGCAGGGTGATGTGCCGGTACCAGGCCCGACAAAGCCGGTTCAGTCGGGAGGAGGCCGGTCCGTGGCAGACGTGGTAGGCGGTCTCGGTGGGGTCGCTGACGCTGCGGCGGGCCGGCGCCCGGTGCCCGAAGCCATCCGGATTCTGCAAGGCCGGACGGGCCGGGTTCCTGGCCCGACGCTGGCCCTCGGGTGTACTCCGGGACCAGAACCGTCTCGACAGACTCATGGCTTCGAAGCCGCTCGGCGAGGGCTCCGGAACGAGTTCGCCGGTAGTCGGATCGTTCAACCCGGGCAGCTGCGGGTCGACAAGCGGGTGGGCGCGGCACCACAAACCGTCCCGCTGTCGTCCGGCTGCGGGATACCGTGCTAACAAGAGTTGATGGATCGTAGCCCTCCCGCCACCACACGAGCCGTTCGCCGGAAGGAAGACGATTACGTCTCCGTCACCCGAATGTTCGCTCTGACCGACGGCGTGGCGGCCATCGCCCTCACCCTGCTTGTCCTGGAGATCAAACTGCCCTCCGGCCTGCGGGGGGCCGCGCTCGACGACGCGCTCGACGAGACCTGGGCCGAGCTGAGCGCCATGACGCTCAGCGCCGTCGTCATCGCCATTTTCTGGAGGGCCCACCACACCGCCATGCGCGGCGTCGTCCAGGTCGACACCGGCCTGTTCTGGCTCAACGTGGCCTTCCTGGCGCTGCTGTCGCTGATCCCGTTTCCCACCTCCGCCCTTCAGGACTACGGGGACCAGCCGCTCGGTCCGGCCCTGTACGGAGGAGTCGTCGGTGTCACGGCGTTGGTTCTGTACGCCATCGCCCTGCGCGTCCGGCTACACGCCGGCGAACGGCCGGGCACTGTTCCGTTGCCGTCTCAGGCGTTCGTGTTCCTGGCCTCCGTAGGCATCGCCCAGCTTTCACCGACTGCCGCCATCTACTCCTGGGTCGCTGTGGTGCCGTTGTCCCTGCTCGCGAACCGCCTGGCCCGCCGACAGGGAGGCTGAAGCCTTCCCTCCGACCGCACCCCCATGGTTGTCCGGCGGAACGGGAGCCGGAGGCCTCGGGCCATTCGGGGCAATGGCGGGCGCTGTACGGCGAAGCGAGAAGAGCCCGGTCATACATTGGGTCGCTATGAAACACGTTCCGCCCGATCAGATCCTCGGCCCAGGACGGCGAGGCGTCCTTTCCGGGATCGTCGGCGCAGCGGGGGCCACCCTGCTGGCCGCGGGCTGCACCCCCACGGAGGCCTCCTCCGCGCAGGCCCCGGGCACGGCTTCCGCCTCCGCCGGCGGGCCCACGCCCGGCGTGATGACGCTCTTCGGCAACCCGGAGTTCAATTTCAACGGCCTCCTGGCGCTCGGCGCATCCGATCAGGGCAGCGCTGATGTGGGCGAGGTGCTCACCGCCGTGAACGCGATCAACAAGGCGGGTCTGTCGGCACAGACGTACGTCGAGACCTTCAGGAAACTCGGCGACCGGCTGATGAAGACACCCGAAGGTGGCCGTCCCGACCGGGAAACCACGCGCTTCCGGGCACTGAGAGCATCGCAGTACTACGCCCAGGCGCTCTTCTTCGTCCTCGGCTCCCGCGACCCGGACAGCGAGGAGAAGCTGTACAAGGCCTGCCGCGGCGCATGGGACACGTTCTGCAAGCTGTGCGACCCGGCACCGGTGACAGCGAAGGTTCCGTACGCGAAGACCTCGCTGCCCGTGTGGTTCTTCCGCCCCGACACCTCAGGACGCCGCCGCCCCACCGTGATCCTCACCAACGGCAGCGACGGGCAGAGCGTCGACATGTGGACGTACGGTGTCGCCGCCGCGCTGGACCGGGACTGGAACGCCCTGGTCTACGAGGGGCCCGGCCAAGGGCAGATGATCTTCGTGGACCAGGTGGTGTTCAGCCCGCGCTGGGAGACCGTGGTCGCGCCGCTGGTCGACTGGCTGACCGCCCGCTCCGACGTGGACGCCGACAGAATCGCTCTCACCGGGCTGAGCATGGGGGGCGATCTGGCTCCCCGGGCCGCGGCCTTCGAACAGCGGATCGCGGCACTGGTGGCGATGCCCGGCTGCCTGGATCCGTGGCAGGGCTTCGGGGAGCTTCGGGAGATTCTCACCCCGAACAAGGAGGAGACCAACAACGTCTGGAACAAGGAAGTCGTGCCACAGCTGTCTCCTGCCGACGCCGCGACGGTGAAGAAGCGCTTCGAGCCCTTCTCCGTGCCGGCGATGCTCGCCGCCCGCCAGGGCAGGATGTTCACCGATTTCTACACGCCGGCCACACTCATCGAGTCGCTGAATATCACGGACGTCGTGGGCCGTATCAAGGCGCCCACCTTGGTCCTCGACTACGACTTCGAACAGTTCTACCCCGGCCAGCCACGCCAGATGTTCGACAAGCTGACGGCCTCCAAGGAGTACGTCAAGCTCACCGCGGCGACCGGCGCGCAGCTGCACTGCTCACCGATGGCACCCAGGCAGCACTGCGAGGTCGTCTTCGACTGGCTTCAGGAGACACTCCAGGGTGGCTGACCCCGCTGTCGACGCCCCTGGCCAGGCCGCGCTCGCCCATGGGCCCGGCCGAACGGCAGGCATCGCGGTGACGGCCACGCTCAAGACGTCGTCCCACTGGGTCGGGTGAGCTGCCGGTGGCGGCGGGGATCGTTGAGCGGCTGGTGGTCCCGGCCTGAGGTGTATCGCCTCGCTGGTCGCGCACCGGCTCGGTGCGTGCTCGACTCGGCGCCAGGGCCCCGATCGGCATGTACGTGGAACAGGCGCAGGGCACGCTCGACTTTCGAAACGCTCCCCAGGGCCGCCTTGCCTTACTCACCAGCACCGATGGCCAGCACACCCGCCCCCGGCCCCTCGGGCGAACCCCGTCACGACCATCCTTATGTGTGAAGCGTGCGGGCTCGCGCTGTTCGGGTGGAAGTGCGAAAACTAGCTTCGGTGGCCGGAGGTGACGAGCCATGACAGCCTGTGCCATCGAGGCCACCGCACAGGACCACGACGGTGCGGTCGGCGGTACGCGTTTCACGATCGCGGCGGACGGCTCCTACGCGGCTCGGCTGGCCGGTGAGGGCGAGGCGCTGTTCCCCGAGCGCTGGACCCTCGACGGGCCGGAGCCGTACGCCGTACCGCTGCCGCTGGCCCAGCCGGAGGACCGGGACGCGCAGTTGCTGCCGCTCGCCGACGGGCGTGTGCTCATCGGGCGCCGGGTGGCAGGGCGGTACACGTTCTCGCTGCTCTACCCCACGGGCCCGGAGACCGGTGAGCTGCCGCTGGGCGCGGTCGAGGCGGAGTCGGTACGGCTGCTGCCGCCGTCCCCGGACGGGATGGGCGCGTACGCGCTGGCCGTGGGCGAGCACTCGACGGGCGTCTGGCGGGTGGCGGGCGGCGAGTTCGGCCCGGAGCACGTCGCCGAGGTGAAGGGCCGCTGCACGGGCGGGATATGGCTGGACCGGGCGGGGCGGCTGCTCGCCCTGGACCGACAGGTGGACGGCGGTCCGGTCAAGGCGGTCGCGGTCGATCTGGAGCGGGGCGGGGAGGTCACGCCGCTGTTGCAGATCACCGACGAGAGCCACGACCGGCTGCTGCTCGCCGACCATGACTCGGGACTCCTGCTCATCCGCTCCGACGCGCCGTCGCCGGGGCACGAGCGGCTCGGCTGGGGCGTGCTGGGCAGCACGCGGCCCGTGCGGTTCCCCGAGTGCCTGCGGTCGGCGGACGCGGCCCTGACCCCGTTCGCGGTCCAGCCGGGCCAGGTGCTCACCCCGGAGGGCTGCGCGGTGGCGCTGCGCGTAGACACGGACGCCGGCAGCTGGGTCGGCGTCTGGCGCCCCGCGGCGCGGCGGCTGCTCCAACTGCCCGCTCCGGACGGGTGGCTGGCCGGGTCGGGGCTGTGGACGCACGACGGGGTTCTCCTGCTGCCGTACGCGAACGCCTCCGCGTCCTGCGGTCTCGCCCGTGTCGAGGGCGCCGCGGAGGCTCTCGCACCGGAACCCGTCACACCCCCCGCCCGGGCGGAACCCGCAGGTGGGGAACGATCGGACCGCCCCAGGACCCCTGTGATGTGCAAGCCGGTGCCGTTGCAGCAGGCACCTCTCACCGGCCGCACGGCCCCCGGCTAGACTCACGGGCCGCACATCACAACAGCGATCACTACGGGGTGACTTCACCACATGTCTGAAGCCAGCACCGACACGACCCACGCGCTGCGACCGCACGGGGACGCCGGCGGCTCCGGAAAGCACCGCGGCGGCCCCTCGCAGTCGGAGAACCCGACGGCGCAGCCGCACGGCCGCCACCGCAGGGAACCCGGCCACGGCGGCGGCAACGCCGCCTGACGGAACCCGGCGGGCCGCGAGGCCACCGCCTTTCGCACATGTGGGGCCGCCCCGGAGATACCGGGGCGGCCCTCGGTGTTCTGTGCGGCGCTTCTAGAGCCGGTGTCTCAGCGCCAGGACCTCCGTCGCCGCGAACGTCTCGTCCCGGGGGCGGTCGGCGTAGTACGGGGTGAGGCGGGTGTCCAGCTCCTCGTATGTGAACACCTCCTTGGCCGTGCCGAAGACGGCCGCGACCCTGGGGCGTTCCATGACGGCGACCATGCCGCCGTGCACCACGAGGAGCTGGCCGTTGACGGTCGCGGCGGCCGGGGACGCGAGGTAGGCGACAAGGGGCGCGACGTGTTCCGGGGCGAGCGGGTCCGGCGCGCCGGAGCCCGGGGCGGGTTCGGGTGCGGCGCCGAAGACGTCGGCCGTCATCCGGGTGCGGGCGCGGGGGCAGATGGCGTTGCAGGTGACGCCGTAGCGGGCGAGGGCGTGGGCGGTGGAGGTGGTGAGGCCGACGATGCCGCCCTTGGCCGCCGCGTAGTTGGGCTGGCCGGCCGAGCCCGCCAGGAACGCCTCCGACGAGGTGTTGACGATCCGGCCGTGGACGGGGGCCCCGGCCGCCTTGGAGCGGGCGCGCCAGTGGGCCGCGGCGAAGCGGGTGGTGTTGAAGTGGCCCTTGAGGTGGACCCGTATCACCGCGTCCCACTCGTCCTCGGTCATGGAGAAGACCATCCGATCGCGGAGGATGCCCGCGTTGTTGACCAGGATGTCGAGCCGTCCGTGGGCGGTGACCGCGAGGTCGATCAGCGCGCGGGCGGCCGCGTGGTCGGCGATGTCGCCGAGGTGGGCGGTGGCCCGGCCGCCCGCCGTGCGGATCTCGTCGACGACCTGCTCGGCGGCGGCCCGCGAGCCCTCGCCGTGGTCGTTGACGACGACGGCCGCGCCGAGCCGGGCCAGCTCCAGGGCCTCGGCGCGGCCCAGGCCGCGGCCGGCGCCGGTGACGACTGCGGAGAGCCCTTCCAGGGGAAGTGACATGCCGTTCTCCTCTGCTGCTGTCACAGCTCGATGCAGGTACGCAGTGCCTCGCCGGTCCGCATCTGTGTCAGCGCCTCGTTGACGCCGGTCAGCGGGACGCGGTGGGTGATGAGGCCGGCCAGGTCGATGCGGCCCGCGCGCCACAGGGCGATGGCCCGCTCGTAGGAGCGCAGTACGTCCCCGCCGCCGTACATCGACGGCAGGATGCGCTTCTCGTCGAAGAACAGCTCGAACATGTTGAGCTGGAGGAAGTCGTCCATGGCGCCCGCCCCGACGACACACAGGGTGCCTCCGCGCCGGGTGGTCTCGTACGCGGTGCGGGCGGTGGCCGAACGGCCTACGACCTCGAAGACGTAGTCGAAGCCCTCGCCGCCGGTGACGCGCTGGTCGGCGTCGCCGAGTTCCTCCGGGGCGACTGCCTCGGTGGCGCCGAACCGCAGTGCCGCCTCGCGCCGGGACGCGACCGGGTCGACGGCGACGATCTGCGCCGCTCCCCGCACCTTGGCGCCCTGTACGGCGGAGACGCCGACGCCGCCGCAGCCGATGACGGCGACGGTCGAACCGGCTTCCACGCGTGCGGTGTTGATGGCGGCGCCCAGCCCGGTCGTGACGCCACAGCCGATGAGGGCGGCGATGTCGAAGGGGACGTCGTCCGGGATGGGCACGGCGCAGCGTGCGTCGACGACGACTTCCTCGGCGAAGGTGCCGGTCCCGGCGAACCCGAAGACATCGCCGTCGTCCCCGGTTCTGCGGAAGTTGGGCGTCCCGGCGTTGAGGAAGCCCGCGAGGCAGAGCTGTGACTGGCCGCGCCGGCAGGCGGGGCATGTGCCGCAGGCGGGCAGCCAGCAGAGGACGACCCGGTCGCCGGGCTTCAGCGAGCCGGCACCGTCGCCGGCCTCGACCACCTCCCCCGCGCCCTCGTGCCCGGGGACGAACGGGGCCGGCTGCGGCAGGACGCCGGTCATGGCGGAGAGGTCGGAGTGGCACAGCCCGGTGGCCCTGACCCGGATGCGCACCTTGCCGGGGCCGAAGCCCACCGCCTCGACGTCGTCGAGGACGTCGAGCTTGTCCTGCCCTGTCTGGTGCAGTACGGCTGCGCGCATGGCGCGGCTCCCTTCAGACGGTTTCCACGACCGTGTCGGAGAGGACGGGAGCGTCGTCGCGTTCGACGGCGGTCACGGCGACGTGGACGCCGCCGTCGTTGTCGTTGTCGTCCCACATCCGGACGCGCAGGGTCTCGCCGGGGAACACGACCCCGGCGAAGCGGGTGCGGTACGAGCGGACCCGGGTGACGTCCCCGCCGAGTGCCGTGTCGACGACCGCCTTGAGGGCCATGCCGTATGTGCACAGCCCGTGCAGGATGGGGCGGTCGAACCCGGCGAGCTTGGCGAACTCGGGGTCGGCGTGCAGCGGGTTCCAGTCGCCGGACAGCCGGTAGAGCAGCGCCTGGTCCTCCCGTACGGGCAGCTCGACGGTCCGGTCGGGCGCGCGGCCGGGCACCCCGGCCCCCCTGGAGGGGCCCCGGTCGCCCCCGAACCCGCCCTCGCCCCGTACGAAGATCTCGGCGTCCGTGGTCCACAGCGGCCCGTCGTCGTCACCGGTCTCGGAGCGCAGGACGAGGACGGCGGCCTTGCCCTTGTCGTACACGGCGGCGATCCGGGAGGTGGTGACCGCCCGCCCGCGCACCGGGATCGGCCGGTGGACGTCCACGCACTGGCCGCCGTGCAGGACGGCCGCGAGGTCCACGTCGACGCCGGGCGCGGACAGGCCGCCCATCATGCCCATCCCGGCACCGGCGACGGTCGCGAAGCCGGGCAGCACATGGAGCCGGGACTCCAGCGTGTAGCGCAGCTCGTCCGGGTCGGCGGCGGGGACGCCCGCGCCGATGCCGAGGTGGTAGAGCTGGATGTCCTTGTGGTCCCACTCGATGGCGGCCGACCGGGGCTCGGCGGAGAGTGCCTGCTGGACGTCGATGGGCATGTGTGGGGCGCTCCTTGAGGCAGAGGAGACCTCGGCACGGCAGTCCGCACCGTCGGCCGCACCGAGGCCGTTTCCGGGACCGGGCGTGACTAGAACGCGTTCTAGACGGCTCGGCGGCCTCCTGTATAGCGCGGCCCCCGCGACATGTGAAGGCCGCCGCGCGCCGCCGCTTCCAGGGCGGCCGGTCCACTCCTCGACGCTCACGTACCGGCGTGTGCCCGGGGGTGGTGGCCGATCCGTTCGTACCCGCGGTGCGAGCGCGCTGCGGGTGGTACGGGCCGGGTGCTCAGGCCGTTGTCCGTGGCGCCGCCGGGCGCGGGAGCCACAGGAGCATCAGGGCGGCCGCCGCCAGGAGGATGCCCGCGCCGGTGCGGAACGCCAGGGCGTACCCGGCCGTCAGTGCCTCGGCGCTCGTGGCGCCCGCCGCGCCGGACGCGGCGACGGTCGACAGGACCGCGAGGCCGACCGCGCCGCCCATCGTGCGGGACGTGTTGACCAGACCCGACACGAGGCCCGCGTCGCCCGGGGCGGCGCCGGACGTGGCCATCGCGGCGAGCGGGGTGAGGGCCAGTCCGACGCCCGTCATCATCAGGATGCCCGGCCCCAGGACGGCGGTGACGTATATGCCGTCCACCTCCATCAGCGACTGCCAGCCGAACCCGGTCGCGGTGATCAGCGCGCCGCCCACCGCGAGGTTCCGCGCGCCGAACAGGGGCACCAGACGCGGCGCCAGCTTCGAACCGACGACGACGCTCACCGAGCTGGGGATGAGGGCGAGCCCCGCCTTCAACGGGCTGTACCCGAGGACGTTCTGCGCGTACACCGTCATGAAGAACCACGATGCGAACGTCGCCGAGCCGATCACGAACAGCGCGACGTTCGCCGCCGACACCGCCCGCGCCCGGAACACCTTCAGTGGCATGAGCGGTTCGCGCGTACGGGCCTCCACCGCCACGAACGCCGCCAGCAGCGCCACCCCGCCGAGCAGCGGCAGCAGCGTCCGGGGCGCCGTCCAGCCGGCCTGCTCGGTCTGCACGACGCCGTACGCGAACGCCGCGAGGCCGCCCGTGACGAGGACCGCGCCCGGCAGGTCCGGGCGGCGCCCCGCGCCCGTACGGGCCTCCCGTACCCACAAGGCCCCGGCGGCCAGTGCGAGAACGCCGACCGGCACATTGATCAGCAGCACCCAGCGCCAGTCGAGCAGGTCCGTCAGGAGACCGCCCACGAGCCCGCCGGCCGCGCCGCCGCCCGCGCCGACCGCCGCCCATGTGCTGATGGCCCGCGTCCTCGCCGGCCCCTCCGGCACCGCGCTGGTCACGATGGTGAGCGACGCCGGCGACAGCACCGCCGCCCCCAGCCCCTGCACGGCGCGCGCGGCCAGCAACTGCCAGCCCTCCTGCGCGAGTCCGCCCGCGACGGACGCGGCCGTGAAGAGCCCCAGGCCCAGCAGGAACATCCGCTTCCGCCCGAACAGGTCGGCGGCCCGCCCGCCCAGCAGCATGAACCCGGAGAACGCGATCGAGTACGCGTTCACCACCCACTGCAACGCGTGCGCCGACAGACCCAGATCGGCGCGCATCGACGGCAGGGCGACGTTCACCACGGACACGTCCAGCACCACGAGGAACGTCCCCGCACACGCCGCGAGGATCACCGTCCACGGGCGGGCTGGAGGCGACGGCGGCACGGAGCCGGGCGCGGGCGCGGTGTCTGTCCGGGTCTGGGCCATGCGTGTCATGGTCGCAGCTGGGCCGGGCCCCGTACATCCCGTTATCGATGTACGGGGCCTCGGACCGGAGTCCTGGTCCTGGTCCTGGCCTGGTCCTGGCCTGGTCCTGGTCCCTGGCCGCGTCCGCGGACGCGGCGATCGTCACCTTCGGCGCGGCCCGGCCGAGCCGGCCGGCCTGGGCGGCGGTGCAGGCGGGGAGCGGTTCGGTGCCGAGCACGGCGCACGCCGGAGTCACGGCGTGGCCCGCCGTCCGCCTCGGGTGGGGTGTGCGGCACGATGGCCACCCGTCCGTATGTACGACCTGGAGGACCCCACCCATGGCAGCCTCGCCCACCCCGGAGCCGTCCTCGGAGCTCCTTCCGGAACTCTCCCCGGAGCCCTCGCCTGAGACGCTTGCCGCGTTCGAGGCTGCGAAGGGGTTCATGCCCGTGCGCGAGGGCCTCGCGCTGTACGCGGCGGCGGTCGAGGCCGGGCGGCTGGGGCTGCCGCTGCTGGAGGTGGGTACGTACTGCGGGCGGTCCACGATCCTGCTGGCCGAGGCTGCCCGGGCGGCAGGCACCGTGGCGGTCACGGTGGACCACCACCGGGGCAGCGAGGAGCAGCAGCCGGGCTGGGAGTACCACGACCCGGCCGTCGTGGACCCCGAGGTCGGCCTCATGGACACGCTGCCCACCTTCCGGCGCACCCTGCACGCCGCCGGTCTGGAGGAGCACGTCGTCGCCGTCGTCGGGCGGTCGCCGCAGGTCGCGCGGGTGTGGGCGGGGGACGTCGGGCTCGTCTTCATCGACGGCGGCCACACCGATGAGCACGCCACGGGCGACTACGAGGGCTGGGCGCCCCGCGTCGCCGAGGGCGGGCTGCTCGTCATCCACGATGTCTTCCCCGACCCGGCGGACGGCGGCCAGGCCCCGTACCGGGTGTATGTGCGGGCGCTGGAGTCGGGTGCGTTCACTGAGGTGTCCGTGACGGACTCGCTGCGGGTACTCCGCCGAACGGCCGTAGGAATCTGAGCCGGAACGCCCAACACCGCTTAGGCTCGCCCGCGTGTACGACGACGACACTCACAAGCGCCGCCCCCGCCCCCGTAAGGCCGTACTCCTGGCCGCCGTGCCCCTGGCCGCGGCCACTGCGCTCGCCGGATGGGTGGCCTGGACGACGTCCGAAGCGCCGGCGGACGGCGGAGCGCGCGGCGGCGGTGCGACGGCCTCCGCGGTGGCCGGTGCGTCCGCCACGGCGGGGCCCGGAGCGGCGGAGGCGGGTGCGACGCCGAGTGCGGCCCCTGGTGCGGCGGAATCCGCTCCCCTCGCCGGCAAGGTCGTGGTGATCGATCCAGGTCACAATCCGGGGAATTTTCAGCACGCCACAGAGATCAACAAAAAGGTGGACATCGGGACCAATCGCAAGGAGTGCGACACCACCGGCACCTCCACCCGCGACGGCTACACCGAAGCCGCGTTCACCCTCGATGTCTCCCACCGCCTCCGCGCCCTGCTCCAGGAGCAGGGCGCGACCGTGGAATTCACCCACGACGCCGACCGGCCCTTCGGCCCGTGCATCGACGAGCGGGCCCGCATCGGCAACAAGGCCGGCGGTGGGGCGGGCGCCGACGCCGTCGTGTCCGTCCACGCAGACGGGTCCGCCGTCGGCAACCGCGGTTTCCATGTGATCCTTCCCGGCCTGGTCAAGGCCGGTACGGCGAATACGGCCCCGATCGTCGGCCCGTCCCGTACGCTCGGCGAGCGCATCGCGGCCGAGTTCGCCCGCGCGACCGGTTCCGCCCCGGCCAACTACCTCGGCGGCGGCACCGGGTTGGATGTGCGCAAGGATCTCGGGGGGCTCAATCTGTCGACCGTGCCCAAGGTGTTCGTCGAATGCGGCAACATGCGTGACCCTGCGGACGCCGCGTCGCTGTCCGAAGCGGCGTGGCGGCAGAAGGCGGCTCGCGGAATCGCGGACGGCATCAGCACCTACCTGCTCGGGTAGGTCGGCGCGGACGATACATTCGTCCGTACGATGGGGCCGCCCCCCGTGCTTCGCGCCACCCCTGACGACGACGAGACGACCGACGAAGGACATTTCACGTGAACATCCGCTCCCTCACTCGAGGCGATGGCGTGGTGATCGGAGCAGCGGTGGTGCTGTTCATCGCCTCGTTCCTCGGCCTGAGCAGCATCGACTGCCCCAGCGGGGTCGACTGCTCGAACTTCGACCGGGCCAACGCCTGGGACACCCTCGGCCTCCTGATGAGCATGTTCCTCGCCGGTGTCATCGGCGCGGTGCTGATCGTCGTGGCGCGGGCCATGCCGGGGCGCAAGGTGGCCGGTCTCGACCTGGGTCAGTTCGGTGTGGCCCTCACCATCTTCGCGCTGTGGACGGCGTTCTGGACCATCATCGACATGAACTCCGCGGGCGCCGGCATGATCCTGGGCCTGCTCGCCACCATCGCGCTGGCCGCGGGCGCCGTGGCCTCGCCGCTGGTGGGTGCGCTGAAGGCGCCGCTGATGGGTGCGCCGCGGCCGCAGGCCCCGCAGCCGTACGGTGCCCAGCCGGGCGCCACGGGTGGTGCCGGGTACGGGTACCCGGGCGCCCCGCAGCCGTACGGCCAGCAGCCGGGCGCGCCGGGCGGTTACGGCTACCCGGGCGGCGCCGCGACGCAGCCGGGTCAGCCCGGACCGACGGACGCCCAGCCGCAGGCCGACCAGCAGGCCGCCGCGCCGGCCGCCCAGCAGGGCGCGCCCGCGGGCGACTTCACCCCGTTCTGGTTCGCCGTACCGGTGGCCCGCCCGCTGTACGCCGAGGACGGCTCCCCCAACCCGATCGCCGAACTGGCGCCCGGTACCTGGTACCTGGCCGTCGAGCAGCGCGGCGCGGCGCTGGTGGCCCAGACCCAGGACGGCCGCCGTGGCGTCCTCCAGGACACCACGGGCATCCAGCGCGGCTGACCCCACCGGGAGGCCGTGCCTCCCCACCACCAGGCCCACCCACCACGCCTTCCCGGCGGGCGGGTGGGCCTGTTTCACGCGGAGACGGCCCACGGCCTTCCGGACGGCGGGAGGTCGGCGTACAGTCCGGCCCGAACCAGCGGGCTGACGTTCCGTCAGGAGGGTGCCGTATGCGGCTCGGGGTCGCACTCGGGTACTGGGGTCGGGCGCCCGACCCCGGGCACCTGGAGCTTGTCCGGGAGGCCGAGCGGCTGGGGTACGGGTCCGTGTGGACGGCGGAGTCCTGGGGGTCGGACGCCTTCACGCCGCTCGCCTGGATCGCCGCCCACACCACCCGCATCCGCCTGGGCACCGCCGTGGCCCAGATGGCCGCGCGGGCCCCGACGGCCACCGCCATGCACGCGCTGACGCTGGACCACCTCTCGGGCGGCCGGATGGCGCTGGGCCTCGGGCTGTCGGGGCCGCAGGTGGTGGAGGGGTGGTACGGGCGCCCCTTCCCCCGGTCACCGCTCGCCGCGACCCGCGAGTACGTCGACGTGGTCCGGCAGGTGCTCCGCCGCGAGGGGCCCGTCGCGGTCGACGGGCGGTTCCACCGGCACCCGTACGCCGGGCCCGACGCCACCGGGCTCGGCAAGGCGCTCAAGTCCATCACCCACCCGCTCCGCGCCGACCTCCCCGTGCTGCTCGGCGCCGAGGGGCCCAAGAACGTCGCGCAGACCGTCCGGATCGCCGACGGCTGGCTGCCGTTGTACTGGTCGCCGTTCCGGGCGGGCACGTACGCGGAGGCGCTGGCCGGCGCACGTCCGGGATTCGTCGTGGCACCGCTCGTGCGGGCCCGCGTGTGCGACGACGTCGCCGAGGGACTGCTGCCCGTCAAGGCGATGCTCGGGTTCTACATCGGGGGCATGGGGCATGCCACGCGGAACTTCCATGCCGAGCTCATGGGGCGGATGGGGTACGAGGAGGCCGCCCGGCACGTACAGGAGCTGTTCCTCGCCGGGCGGCGGCGTGACGCCGTGCTCGCCGTGCCCGACGCGTTCGCCGACGAGATCTCCCTCGTCGGGCCGCGCGAGCGGATCGCCGAACGGCTGGAGGCGTGGCGGGCCACCCCGGTGACGGACCTCCTCGTCACCGCGCCGGACCCGCACACGCTGCGCGTGCTGGCCGAGTTGAACGGCCAGGCAGGGACCGGCACCCCGGGACGGGTGTGAGCCGCCGGACACGGCCTGCTTCAGCAGCAGTCCGGTGCCAGGCCCTTCGGCAGCCGCTCCCCGCCGAACACCGCCGTCGTCGCCTCGTCGCCGCCCAGCGCGGCGACCGCCAGCAGCAGCGAGCCCGCCGTCCAGGTGGTGAGCTCCTCGGGCCAGAACGCGCGGTCGCCCTCGAAGACGTAGCCCGTCCAGTACATGCCGCCCTCGGCGCGCAGGTGGCCGATGGAGCGGAGGATGTCCACCGCCCGGTCGGACTCGCCCATCGCCCAGAGCGTCAGGGCGAGTTCGCAGCTCTCGCCGCCCGTCACCCACGGGTTGGGGACGACGCACCGCACGCCCAGGCCGGGGACCACGAAGTCGTCCCAGCGGCTCTCGACGCGCTCCTTGGCGGCCGCGCCGGTGACGGCACCGCCGAGAACCGGGTAGTACCAGTCCATGGAGTAGCGGTTCTTGTCGAGGAAGCGCTCCGGGTGGTGGGCGACGGCGTGGGCCAGCGCGCCCGCCGCCAGCTCCCAGTCGGGCTGCGGCTCCTCGCGGGTCTCGGCGATGGCGAGGGCGCAGCGCAGCGCCTGGTGGATGGAGGAGCTGCCCGTCAGGAGGGCGTCGGTCACCGGGGTGCCGTCCGGCTCCCGCTTCCAGCCGATCTCCCCGCCGGGCTGCTGGAGACCGAGGACGAACTCGACCGCCGCGTAGACGACCGGCCACATGCGGTCCAGGAACGCGTCGTCGCCCGTCGTCAGGTAGTGGTGCCAGACGCCGACGGCTATGTACGCGCAGAAGTTGGTCTCGCGGCTCAGGTCCGTCGGGCGGTCGGCGTCTCCGTCGTGGTAGGCGGCGTACCAGGAGCCGTCGGCGTTCTGGTGGCGGGCCAGCCACGCGTAGGCGCGGGCTGCCGCGTCGTACTCCCCGGCGACGTCCAGGGCCATGGCGGCCTCGGTGTGGTCCCACGGGTCGAGGTGGTGGCCGCGGAACCAGGGGATGGCGCCGCTGTCCCGCTGGGCGGCGAGGATGCCGGCGACGGTCTCGGCGGCCTGCTCGGCGGTCAGGACGCCGGGCAGGGTGAGGTGTTCGGTGCGCTCCGGCGACGTCACTTGGCGGCGCCCGCCGGAAGGTGCGGCTTGGTGGCGTACACCACGAAGCTCTTGCCCATGACGGGATTCAGGGCCCGTTCCGCGACCCGCGTGGCCAGGGGCTTCTTCATGATGTCCCAGACCAGCAGCTTGTGGTACGCGCGGACCGGCAGCGCCTTGTCGTTGTCGACGCCGAACGCGCACTTCAGCCACCAGTACGGGGAGTGCAGCGCGTGCGCGTGGTGGGAGCCGTACGGCTTCAGGCCCGCCTGGCGGATCCTGCCGAGGAGTTCGTCCGCCTTGTAGATGCGGATATGGCCGCCCTCGACCTCGTGGTAGGCGTCGGAGAGGGCCCAGCAGACCTTCTCGGGGCCGTAGCGCGGGACGGTGACGGCGATCCGGCCGCCGGGCTTCAGGACCCGCACCATCTCCGCGAGGACGCCCTTGTCGTCGGGGATGTGCTCCATCACCTCGGAGATGATGACGACGTCGAACGACTCGTCGGGGAACGGCAGGTTGAGCGCGTCGCCCTCCATCGCGGTGGCGGTGGCGCCGGCCGGGGCCTCCCCCGCCTCCTTCATGGCGGCGAACCACTTGGCGACCTCGCGGATCTCCTCGCCGTTCTGGTCCAGCGCGACGACCTGTGCGCCGCGCCGGTAGCACTCGAAGGCGTGCCGGCCCGCTCCGCAGCCCAGGTCGAGCACACGGTCGCCGGGGGCGAGCGGGAAGCGGGTGAAGTCGACGGTCAGCACGTGCGGGGCCTGCTTTCACGGTCCGTGGAGAGGGACGGGGTTGCGAGGGGGGTGGTCGTCATCGGCGTGCTCCCCGGGCGGCGATGGCCTCGCGGTAGCGGTCGGCCGTGCCCTGGGCGGCGCGGGCCCAGGTGAACCGGTCCAGGACCCGGGCGCGGCCAGCGGCGCCGAGCCGGGCGCGCAGTTCCTCGCCCCCGGTGCCCAGCAGGCGGCCCAGCGCCACGGCCAGGGCGCCGGCGTCGCCGGGCGGGACGGCCAGGCAGGTCTCGCCGTCCGGCCCCGCGACCTCCGGTATGGCGCCGCCCGTCGTGGCGACGAGGGGCGTGCCGGTGGCCATGGCCTCGGCGGCGGGCAGCGAGAACCCCTCGTACAGGGACGGTACGCAGGCGACCTGGGCGCCGCGGACGAGGTCGACGAGCTCGGTGTCGCTGATGCCCTTGACGAACTGGACGGCGCCGTCGAGCCCGTACCGTTCGATGGCGCGGGCGACGGGGCCGTCCTCGGCGCGCCGGCCGACGACGACGAGATGGGCGTCGGGGACCTCGGTGCGCAGCTTGGCGAGCGCCTCTATGAGGTACACGAGGCCCTTGAGGGGGACGTCGGCGCTGGACGTGGTCACGATCCGGCCGGGCACCTCGGCGACCGCCGGGCCGGGCGACCACAGGTCGGTGTCGGCGCCGATGGGGACGACATGGACGCGCTCGGGGCGTACGCCGAGGTGGTCGACGATCTCCTGACGGGACGAGCCGGAGACGGTGACGACGGAGGGCAGGCGGCGGGCGACGCGCTTCTGCATGCGTGTGAACGCGTACCAGCGGCGCACGGAGGCGCGGCGCTTCCAGCTCGTCGCGGCGTCCAGCTCCAGCTGCCGGTCGACGGTGATCGGGTGGTGGATCGTGGTGACGAGGGGTGCGCCGAGCGGCGCCAGCAGGCCGTAGCCGAGGGTCTGGTTGTCGTGGACGACGTCGAAGTCGCCCCGGCGGGCCGCGAGGAGACGGCGGGCGCGCAGGGAGAAGGTGAGCGGCTCGGGGAAGCCGCCGGTCCACATGGTGGCGACCTCCAGGGCGTCGACCCAGTCGCGGTACTCCCCGCGCCCGGGGGTGCGGAACGGGTCGGGCTGCCGGTAGAGGTCGAGGCTGGGCAGCTCGGTGAGCGTGACTCCCCCGGACTCCGTCCGGGAGGTGCCCCCACCGCCGACCGTGTCGAGGACGGGGTACGGCTGGGAGCCGATCACCTCGACGCTGTGCCCGAGCCGGGCGAGTTCGCGGGAGAGGTGGCGTACGTAGACGCCCTGTCCGCCGCAGAACGGGTTGCCCTTGTACGTGAGGAGGGCGATGCGCAGCGGGCGCTCGCCGGTGGCTGCCGTGCCCGCACGGGGGCCTGTCGCTATGGCCTCAGCGGTCACTCGCGGCCCCTTCCATCCCTGCGTTTCGGCGGAGCGTAACCGGTCGCGCTAATCTAGAACAAGTTTCAGAGTTGATCGTTCTTGATCGCGCGGAGGAGCATCGAATCTACCGGCAGGTAGCGCGGCTGTAAGGGCCGGAGCAGGTGATTCGCGCCACGGCGGAGGCCCGGCCATACTGACGCGCACCACAGGTACGGCACGTAACGACGGGGACCTATGAGAGTGGAAGGCAGGCCGGGCTCGCCGCCCCTGACCGAACGGCAGGAGGCGCGGCGCCGCCGTATCCTCCACGCCAGCGCGCAGCTGGCGAGCCGCGGTGGCTTCGACGCGGTCCAGATGCGGGAGGTCGCGGAGGCGGCCGAGGTCGCGCTGGGCACGCTGTACCGGTACTTCCCCTCCAAGGTCCATCTGCTGGTCGCGACCATGCAGGACCAGCTGGACGGCCTCCACTCGACGCTGCGCAAACGGCCCCCGGCCGGGGAGACGGCGGCGGAGCGGGTCGCCGAGACGCTGATGCGGGCGTTCCGCGCCCTGCAGCGGGAGCCGCAGCTGGCGGACGCGATGGTCAGGGCGCTGACGTTCGCCGACCGGAGCGTGAGCGCGGAGGTGGACACCGTCTCGCGGCAGACCACGGCGATCATCCTGGACGCGATGGGTCTGGAGCACCCGACGCCGGAGCAGTTGTCCGCCGTCCGGGTGATCGAGCACACCTGGCACTCGGCACTGATCACCTGGCTGTCGGGGCGGGCGTCGATCGCCCAGGTCAGGGTCGACATCGAGACGGCCTGCCGGCTGATCGACTGAACGACTGAACCCCCGGCGACATCCCCTGAACGCGGGCGGCACTGACGCGGCCGCGTCAGTCGGCCGGGAAGACGACTTGGCCGGTGCCGTGCAGCGTGATCGTGATCGCCTCCACGGGGCAGCCCTCCGCCGCCGCCAGGACACGGGCGTCCGGGTCCGTCTCGGCGGGCCGGGGCCGGGACTGGCGGGCGGTGTCCAGGGCGAAGCCGTCGGGCGCGTGGTGGACGCACATGCCGGAGCCGATGCAGAGGGCCCGGTCGACCTCGATGTGCCAGCGGTCGCCCATCACTCCACCCCGTGCCCGGCCGGGAGGTGGATCGTCTTGTGCTCCAGGTACTCGCCGTACCCCTCGGGGCCGAACTCGCGGCCGAGGCCGGAGTTCTTGTAGCCGCCGAACGGGCCGAGCATGTCCAGACTGAACGTGTTGACGTTGAACGAGCCGGTCCTGACATGGCGCGCGAAGTCGATGCCGTGCTCGGTGTCGGACGTCCACACGCTGCCGCTCAGGCCGTACTCCGAGTCGTTCGCGATGCGCAGCGCCTCGGCCTCGTCGCCGTACGGGAGGAGGCAGACGACCGGGCCGAAGATCTCCTCGCGGGCGATCCGCATGCCGTTGTCGACGCCGCCGAAGAGGGTCGGCTCGACGTACCAGCCGCGCTCCAGGCCCGGTGGGCGGCCGCCGCCCGTGAGGAGCTCGGCGCCCTCCTTCCGGCCGATACCGATGTAGTCGAGGGCGCGCCGCTGCTGGCGGTGGGCGACGAGCGGGCCGACCTGGGTGGCGGGGTCCAGCGGGTCGCCGACGACGAGGGCGGAGGCCGCGGCCGTGAACGCCTCGGCCGTCTCGTCGTACCGCGAGCGGGGTACGAGGACGCGGGTCTGGGCCACGCACGCCTGGCCGTTGTTCATCCAGGCGTTCGGCACGATCCCGGCGACCGCCGCCTCCAGGTCCGCGTCGGGCAGCAGCACGGCGGCCGACTTGCCGCCGAGCTCCAGGGTGACCCGGGTGAGGTTGCGGGACGCGACCTCCATGACGCGCCTGCCGGCCGCGACGGAGCCGGTGAACGACACCTTGTCGACGCCCGGGTGCCCGACCAGGTACTCGCCGGTCTCGCGGCCCGCCGGGAGGATCGACAGGACGCCTTCCGGGAGCCCCGCCTCCTGGACGATCTCCGCGAGGATGTACGCGTCGAGCGGGGTCTCCGGCGCCGGCTTCAGCACGGCCGTGCATCCGGCGAGCAGCGCGGGCGCGAGCTTCGCGGCGGCGGTGAACTGCGGGACGTTCCACGGCACGATCGCCGCGGCCACGCCGACCGGTTCCCGGCGCACGAGGATCGGGCCGAGGATGCCGGTGCGCCGGGTCTCGTACGGGAAGTCACGGGCGACGGTGATCGCCGCCTCCCACACCAGGGTCGAGGCGAGCGCCTGGCCCATGACGCTGAAGGAGTACGGGGAGCCGTTCTGCGCGCTGATGGAGCGGGCGATCTCCTCGTACCGGGCAGCGACGCCGTCCTTGATCCGGGTGACGACCGCGATCCGCTCGTCCAGCGGCAGCCGCGGCCACGGCCCCTCGTCGAAGGCGCGGCGCGCGGCGGCGACGGCGCGGTCGACGTCCGCGCGGGAGGCGTGCGGCACTCGGCCGACGACCTCCTCGGAGTGCGGCGAGACCACCTCGATGACCTCGTCGCCGACGGGTTCGGCGAACCTCCCTCCGACGAACAGGGTGCCGTGCTCCACCAGTCCGGCCATGGCCGCCGCCTCCGAGTCCCCACAGTTTCTGACGCCTTATCAGAACTGATACCAGTTCTAGTTATAGTGGGCAATGGCCGTGAACCGCAGTACCTCCCGGGGGAGATGAGCGCTCATGACGACCGACCACGGCGGAGGCGTGTGGAGCGTCGCCGTCCCCATCCCGGACAATCCACTCGGCCACACCCTCGTCCACGTCGTCGACACCGACCGCGGCCCCGTCCTCGTCGACACCGGCTGGGACGACCCCGCCTCCTGGGACGCCCTCACCGCGGGACTCACCGCGCTCGGCACCTCCGTCGCGGACGTCCACGGCGTCGTCGTCACACACCACCACCCCGACCACCACGGCCTGTGCGGCCGCGTCCGCGAGGCGTCCGGCGCGTGGATCGCCCTCCACCCGGCCGACACCGCCGTCGTACGCCGCACCCGGTCCGCACCGGCGGGCGCCTGGCTCGGCTACCTGGCCGAGAAACTGGCCGCCGCGGGCGCGCCGGACTCCCACACAGCCCCGCTCCGCACATCCCCCGGACCCTCGGCCGCGCCCAAGCAGGGGGAACCCCCGCGCGCGGCCGACCGCACCGACCCGCTGCCCTGGACGCGGCCCGCACTGCCCGACCGCGACATCGTCCCGGGCGAGCTCCTCGACCTGCCGGGCCGCCGACTGCGCGCGGTCTGGACGCCCGGCCACACCCCCGGCCATGTCTGCCTGCACCTGGAGGAGGAGCACCCGGCCGGGCGGCCCGGCCACGGGCGGCTGTTCTCCGGTGACCACCTGCTGCCCGGCATCACCCCGCACATCGGCCTGTACGAGGACCCCGACGACGAGGGGGAGGGCAGCGACCCACCCGCGAGCTCCCGACCTCGCTCGGGCAGGGGGGACCCCCTCGGCGACTACCTCGACTCCCTGGAGCGGATCGGCCGCCTCGGGGTCGCCGAGGTGCTCCCCGCCCACCAGCACGCCTTCCCCGGCGCCGCCGCCCGCGTCCGGGAGCTCCTCGCCCACCACGAGGCCCGCCTGACCGCCCTGCTCGCCCTCCTCGCCGCCGCGCCGCTCACCCCCTGGCAGCTCGCCGAGCGCATGGAGTGGAACCGCCCCTGGGTCGACATCCCGTACGGCTCCCGCAACATCGCCGTCGCCGAGGCCGAGGCCCATCTGCGGCACCTGGTGAGGCGCGGCCTCGCCGAACCCGCCCCGGGCGGCGCCCCGGTGGCGTACCGGGCGGTCTGACCCGGCCCTGCGCACAGCCCACACCCGGCCCCGCACCCGGCCCGCCGCACCGCCCGGTACGTCACGACCCGCCACCGGCCGCCGAGCCGGGACCGGGGGTGGGCCCTCGGGAGCACCAGGTGACCCGCGGGTAGAGTGTGCCCGTCGCTTCATGCCCGTACGGGGGGAAGCCGGTGCAAATCCGGCGCTGACCCGCAGCCGTGAGCCACCGTTCCCGTGGCGAGCCGGAATGCCTCGTACCAGGTCGTGACCGGCTCGCGTCACCGGGACCCGCCCAGTGACCGGCACCGTCGAGGAGTACGGAGCCGAGCCTGGTGCCTCCGCGCGCCGGTGCCCGGCCCGGAGGAGAGGCACCCGCCATGACCACAGTTCGCCGCGGCGCCACTGCGCTCACCGCCACCGCCGTGCTGCTCGTGGGCGGCGCCGGAGCTTTCGCCCCCGCCGCTCACGCCGTCCGCGCCGCCCAGTCGCCCACGCCCTCGCCGTCCGCCCCGGCTCTCCCGGCCGGCCTGTACGGCACCAAGGACCCCACATACGACGGTGTCTGGCGGCAGTCGCTGGCCTTCATGGCCCAGCAGGTGTCCGGTGTCGAGCCCGCCGAGGAGGCCGTCGCCTGGCTCCTCGGCCAGCAGTGCGACAACGGCGCCTTCCCGTCCTACCGCGCCGACACCGCCGAGCCGTGCCCGGCGGACCTCCCCCTCGACGTCAACGCCACCGCCGTCGCCCTCCAGGCCCTCAAGGGCGTCGACAGCCACGAGGAGCGCACCGACAAGGCCAGGGAGGACGCCCTGGACTGGCTCAAGGGAGCACAGAACGAGGACGGCGGCTGGGGCTACAACCCAGGCTCCCCCAGCGACGCCAACTCCACGTCCCTCGTCATCAGCTCCCTCGCCGGCGTCGGCGAGGAGCCCGGCTCGGTGACGACGGCCGGCGGAAAGAGCCCGTACGACGCGCTGCTCACGTTCGCGCTGCCCTGCTCCGCCCCCGTCGGCGGCGGCGCCTTCGCCTACCAGCCCGAGAAGGACGGCACCCTCCGGGCCAACGACGACGCCACCGCGGCCGCCGTACTCGCCGGGCTCGGCAAGCACATGCTCGTCCGCGGCGTCACCCCGAACCAGAAGCCCACCTGCGAGGACACTCCCAAGCCGACCGCCGAGCGGGCCGCCCGCAACGGCGCCGCCCATCTGGCCGCCGCCCTGGCGAAGACCGGCCACCTCAACCTGCCGCCCATGCCCGGCTCCGCCGCGCCCGCCGACCAGCCCGACATCGGCAACACCGCGGACGCCGTCCTCGCCCTCTCGGCCGCCGGCCACGGCGAGGAGGCGGCCGGAGCCGTGGCGTGGCTGCGCGACAACTCCGCCGCCTGGGCCAAGGAGGGCGGCCCCGCCGCGTACGCCCAGCTGGTCCTCGCCGGCCACACCGCGGGGATCGACACCCGCGACTTCGGCGGCGCCGACCTCGTCGAGCAGCTCAACGCGACCGGGCCGGAGCCCGCGTCGACGCCGGAGTCCCGGGAGAAGGAGAAGGCGGAGCAGCAGGAGGCGCAGGAGGACTCCGGCTTCCCCGTGTGGCTGATCGTCGCCGTGTTCCTGGTCGCCGGCATGGGCATCGGCTTCCTGCTGAGCGGCCGCGGCAAGAAGCAGCGGCCGTGACGCGTCCGGGTCCTGGTGCGCGCACTCGTCCGCGCATCCGTCCGCGCACTCGTCCGCGCACCCGTCCGCGCGCTCTCCGGTCGCTGGTCGGGGCCTTCGTCGTGGTGTTCACCGCCCTGGGTGCCGCCGCTCCCGCACACGCGGCCGGATACCGCTACTGGTCCTTCTGGGAGAGCGGCGGGAGCGGCGACACCTGGACCTACGCCACACAGGGCCCCGCCACCGCCCGGCCCGCCGACGGCGACGTCCACGGCTACCGCTTCGCGGTGAGCACCGACAGCCAGGACGCCGACCGGCCCCGCCGGGCGCCCGACTTCGCCGCGGTCTGCGCGGACACGCCCGCGAAGGACGGCACCAAGCGGGTCGCGGTCGTCCTGGACTTCGGCACCCCGTCCGACGCGCCCGACGGCGAGACCCCGCCCGCGCAGCGCACCGCGTGCGCCCGGGTACGTCCCGACGCGACGGGCGCGGAGGCACTCGCCGCCGTCGCGGCGCCGCTGCGCTACAACAGCCAGGCTCTGCTGTGCGCGATCGCGGGCTACCCGGAGAAGGGCTGCGGGGAGCAGGCGGAGGAGAAGAGGACGGCGGAGCCGCAGCCGTCCGAGCCGCCGAACCAGGCGACGGCCCGGGCGGGCTCCGGTACGGACGAGGGGGGCGGCCCGTCCCTGGGTCTCCTGGGCGGAGCCGCCGCCGTGCTCGCCCTGGGCGCCGCCGCACTGGTCCAGGTCGCCCGCCGGCGCGGAAACCGATGAGGCTGCGCGCCCCCGAGGCGCACCGCTCCAACGCCGTGCACGCGGGCGCCTGGTGGCTGTGGGCCCTGGGCCTGGCCGTCGCCGCGTCCCGCACCACCAACCCGCTGCTGCTCGGCCTGGTCGTCGGGGTCGCCGGGTACGTGGTGGCGGCGCGCCGGACGGACGCGCCGTGGGCCCGCTCGTACGGCGCGTTCCTGAAGCTGGGGCTGGCCGTGCTGGTGATCCGGCTGGTGTTCTCGACGGTGCTGGGCTCGCCGATCCCCGGTACGCACCCGCTGTTCACGCTGCCCGAGGTGCCGCTGCCGGAGTGGGCGCGGGGGGTACGGATCGGCGGCCGGGTGACGGTCGAACAGCTGGTGTTCGCGCTGTACGACGGGTTGAAGCTGGCCACGCTGCTGGCGTGCGTGGGCGCCGCGAACGCGCTCGCCAACCCGGCGCGGCTGCTCAAGTCGCTGCCGGGCGCGCTGTACGAGGCCGGTGTGGCCGTGGTGGTGGCCATGACGTTCGCGCCGAACCTGGTCGCCGACGTGGCGCGGCTGCGGACCGCGCGACGGCTGCGGGGGCGGCCGACGGGCGGGGTGCGGGCGGTGCTGCAGATCGGGCTGCCGGTCCTGGAGGGCGCGTTGGAGAGATCGGTCGCGGTGGCCGCGTCCATGGACGCGCGCGGGTACGGGCGTACGGCGGCCGTACCCGCCGGGGTGCGGCACACGACGACGGTCCTGACCCTGGGCGGGCTGCTGGGCGTGTGCGCCGGTACATACGGGCTGCTGGCGGTGGAGGGCGCGGCGTACGGCGTGCCGCTGCTGGCCGCCGGGCTCGTGGCGGCGCTGGCGGGGCTGTGGCTGGGCGGCCGGCGGACGCCGCGTACCCGGCACCGGCCCGACCGGTGGGGGACGCGGACATGGCTGGTGGCGGGGTCCGGGGTCGCGGTGGCGGCGCTGATGGTCTGGGCGTCGACCGGTCCGGCCGCGGAGGCCCTGCGCCCCGGGGTGACGCCCCTGGTGGCGCCGGAACTTCCCGTGTGGCCTGCGCTGTCCGTCCTGCTGGGCCTGGCACCGGCGTTCGTCGCCCCCGTACCCCCGTCCCATGGCCGTTGAGGAGTGACTGGTGATCCGGTTCGAGAACGTCACGGTGACGTACGAGGACGCCGCCGCGCCGACCGTGCGCGATGTGGACCTGACGGTCCCGGAGGGCGAACTGGTCCTGCTGGTCGGCCCGTCCGGGGTCGGCAAGTCGACTCTGCTGGGCGCGGTGTCGGGGCTCGTGCCGCACTTCACGGGCGGCACGCTGCGGGGCCGCGTGACGGTCGACGGGCGCGACACGCGCACGCACCGACCGCGTGAACTGGCGGACGTGGTGGGGACGGTGGGCCAGGACCCGTCGGCGCACTTCGTCACGGACGTGGTGGAGGACGAACTCGCCTACGGCATGGAGTCCCTGGGCCTGCCGCCCGAGGTGATGCGGCGCCGTGTCGAGGAGACCCTGGACCTCCTGGGCCTCGCCGACCTGCGCGACCGCCCCATCGCGACCCTGTCCGGCGGCCAGCGCCAGCGCGTCGCCATCGGCTCGGTCCTCACCCCGCACCCGAAGGTCCTCGTCCTGGACGAGCCCACGTCCGCCCTGGACCCGGCGGCCGCCGAGGAGGTCCTGGCCGTGCTGCAGCGCCTGGTCCACGACCTGGGCACGACGATCCTGCTGGCCGAGCACCGCCTGGAACGCGTGGTCCAGTACGCCGACCGCGTGGCCCTGCTACCCGCCTCGGGCGTTCCCCTGCTGGTGGGCCCCCCGGCGGAGGTGATGCGGGTCTCCCCGGTCCACCCGCCGGTGGTGGCCCTCTCCCGCCTGGCCGGCTGGACCCCACCGGCCCTCACGGTCCGGGACGCCCGCCGCTTGGCGGCCCCGCTGCGGGAACGGCTGGCGGACCGCGCACCGGCCCCCGCGGGGGTGCGGACGGGGGCGGGGGAGGCAGAAAGAGACCGGCATGGCTCCTCGCCCTCCGACGAGACCAGCGGTGACTCGGCCCACAACGAGTCCACCGGCGCGCGGCGATCGTGGTGGCCGTTCGGGCGGCGGGACGGGAGCTGGAGGGGCCTGTCCGGGCAGCCGAGGCCGGGGGCGGCGGAACGGGACCCCGTCCGGGACGCGGCGCACCATGGCGGCGGGCAGGTTGTCGACGTCAGCGGGCTCGCCGTGCGGCGCGGCCGGGTGGAGGCTCTGCGGGGCGTCGACCTCACCGTGCGGGGCGGGGAGACCGTCGCGCTCATGGGGCGGAACGGCGCCGGCAAGTCCACTCTGCTCGGCGCGCTGGTCGGCATGGTCGAGCCGGCGTCCGGCCGGGTCCTCGTCGGCGGCCGTCCCCCGGCCCGCACGGCGCCGGGTGACCTGATCCGCCAGGTGGGCCTGGTCCCCCAGGAGCCGCGCGACCTCCTCTACGCCGACACCGTCGCCACCGAGTGCACCGCCGCCGACACCGACGCGTCCGCCACCCCCGGCACCTGCCGCGCCCTGGTCGCCGCTCTGCTCCCGGGCGTACCGGACGACACACACCCCCGGGACCTGTCGGAGGGCCAGCGCCTCGCCCTCGCCCTGGCCGTCGTGCTGACCGGACGCCCGAGGCTGCTCCTGCTCGACGAGCCGACCCGGGGCCTGGACTACGCGGCGAAGGCCCGGCTCGTCGAGGTGCTGCGGGGCCTCGCGGCGGAGGGCCACGCCATCGTCATGGCCACGCACGACGTGGAGCTGGCGGCGGAGCTGGCGCACCGGGTGGTGATCCTGGCCGACGGGGAGGTCGTCGCGGACGGCCCGACGCACGAGGTCGTGGTGTCGTCCCCGGCGTTCGCCCCGCAGGTGGCGAAGGTGCTGGCGCCCCAGCCGTGGCTGACCGTCGCGCAGGTGGAGGCGGCGCTGTGACGGCGGCCCGCCCGATACGGCTGGGCCCCCGGTCGGTCACCGCCCTGGTCCTCGTCACCGCGATCGGGGTGGTCGCGTTCGGCTGGCCGCTGCTGGCGGACAGCGCGTCCGGTCTGGCGGAGGCGCACGCGGGCGTCGCGCCGTGGCTGTTCGCGGCGCTGCTGCCACTGCTCGTGGGCGTGGTCGTGGCGACGATCGCCGACTCGGGCATGGACGCCAAGGCGGTGGCGATGCTGGGCGTGCTGGCCGCCGTCGGCGCGGCGCTGCGGCCGCTGGGTGCGGGGACGGCGGGCCTGGAGCCGATGTTCTTCCTGATGGTATTGAGCGGCCGGGTCCTCGGCCCGGGCTTCGGTTTCGTCCTCGGGGCGGTGACGATCTTCGCGTCGGCGCTGCTGACGGGCGGGGTGGGCCCGTGGATGCCGTTCCAGATGCTGTCGATGGGCTGGTTCTCGCTGGGCGCTGGGCTGCTGCCGGGGCCGGAGAGGCTCCGGGGCCGTGGTGAGCTGCTGATGCTGGCGGCGTACGGAGCGGTGGCGGCGCTCGCGTACGGGACGGCCATGAACCTCCAGGGCTGGGTGACGCTGCAGGGCCTGAGCAGCGGTATCGCGTTCCACCCCGGCGACCCCCTGCCCGAGAACCTCGTCCGGTTCGCGGCGTACTGCCTGGCCACGTCGATGGGCTGGGACCTGGGCCGTGCGGCCCTCACCGTGGTGCTGACGCTGACCATCGGATCGACGGTTCTGAAGGCGCTTCGGCGCGCGACTCGGCGGGCCGCGTTCGAGGCCCAGGTCACATTCGAAGGCACCCAAAAGCCGCATAAGCCCCATTCGCTGGTGAGGCGCCCCACAGGACGCAGGTCACATACGAAGCCGCATAGTGGGCGCCGGGGCCTGTGCGGGACCGACCGGTCTCCCCGTGGCGACCTGCACTGACCCAAGCCCGCCGGACGCCGCCGCCACGCCCCTTTCTCCGGCCTCGCCTCGTACAAGGGGGCGTTGCCAGGGCGGCGGTGCCCTGCTTTTGTGGACGACGTCGCAGGGCAACGACGGAAGCGACCGCCTCGCGGTTCCGCCGAAGTGCCCCTGGTGCGCCACTTCCCGAGACCCCGGGTGACCCCGGGCCTTGGTTCCGGCATGCCTGCGACGCCCCCTTGTTCCCGACGTGAGGTGCTCTTACGTGTTCCGCTCCATCTCCAGCCGTCTGTCCGTCCGCCGCAACAAGTCCGCCGTCGCCGCCGCAGCCGTGCTGCTGGGCGCCTCCGGTGCGGTGATGGCCGTGACGGCCCCGGCCTCGGCCGCGCCGAACGACGCGCGGGCCGTCGCCAAGAAGATGGTCCCGGCAGGCCAGTTCAAGTGCTTCAGCAACATCATCGAGCGCGAGTCGGGCTGGGACCACACCGCCACCAACGCCTCGTCCGGCGCGTACGGCCTGGTGCAGGCCCTGCCGGCCTCGAAGATGTCGTCGGCGGGCTCGGACTGGAAGACCAACCCGGCCACCCAGATCGAGTGGGGCCTGGACTACATGAACGACCGCTACGGCAGCCCGTGCGAGGCCTGGTCGTTCTGGCAGGCCAACCACTGGTACTGAGCCGAACCATGAGGTGAAGGGCCCCGGGAGGTTCACTCCCCGGGGCCCTTCACCGTGCCCGGGTCCCTCGCAGCCCCCTACAGCCGCTGGATGATCGTCCCCGTCGCCAGCGCCCCGCCCGCGCACATGGTGATCAGGGCGAACTCCCCGTCCCGCCGCTCCAGCTCGTGCAGCGCCGTGGCGATGAGCCGCGCGCCGGTCGCACCGACGGGGTGGCCGAGCGCGATGGCGCCGCCGTTCACGTTCACCTTGTCGAGGTCCTGGTCGAAGACCTGCGCCCAGCTGAGGACGACCGCCCCGAACGCCTCGTTGACCTCCACGACGTCGATGTCCCGCAGCGACATCCCGGCCTTGCCGAGGACCGCCCGGGTGGCGTCGACGGGCCCGTCGAGGTGGAAGTGCGGGTCTGTGCCGACGAGGGCCTGGGCGACGATCCGGGCGCGCGGCCTGAGTTTCAGGGCGCGTGCCATGCGCTTGGACGCCCACATGAGGGCGGCGGCGCCGTCGGAGATCTGGGAGGAGTTGCCGGCGGTGTGGACGGCGGTCGGCATGACCGGCTTGAGCCCGGCGAGGGCGTCCATGCCGGTGTCGCGGAACCCCTCGTCGCGGTCGACGAGCCGCCACATACCCTGACCGGCTTCCTGCTCGGCCTCGGTCGTCGGGACCTGCACCGCGAACGTCTCACGCTTGAAGCGCTCCTCGGCCCAGGCGGTGGCGGCGCGCTGCTGGGAGAGCAGCCCGAGGGCGTCGACGTGTTCGCGGGTGAGGCCGCGGTGGCGGGCGATGCGCTCGGCGGCCTGGAACTGGTTGGGCAGGTCGACGTTCCACTCGTCGGGGAAGGGTTTGCCGGGGCCGTGCTTGGAGCCGCTGCCGAGCGGTACGCGCGACATGGACTCGACGCCGCAGCTGATGCCGACGTCGATGACGCCCGAGGAGATCATGTTGGCGACCATATGGGCGGCCTGCTGCGAGGAGCCGCACTGGCAGTCGACGCTGGTGGCGGCGGTCTCGTACGGGAGTCCCATGGCGAGCCAGGCGGTGCGGGCGGGGTTCATGGACTGCTCGCCGGCGTGGGTGACCGTGCCGCCGACGATCTGTTCGACACAGTCGGCGGGGATGCCCGCGCGGCCCAGGATTTCGCGGTACGTCTCGCCCAGCAGGTAGGCCGGGTGGAGGTTGGCGAGCGCGCCGCCGCGCTTGCCGATGGGGGTGCGTACGGCTTCGACGATCACGGGTTCCGCGGCCATGGGCTGGTCCTCTCCTCGCGCCCGCGGGGCGTCCCGGCGCCCGGGCGGGAGCGGCACTGGGGGGATAACCGGAACTGGTACGCGTTCTAGTTACCTTTCAGTCTGCGGACCATTACCCGTGGTACGCAAGGGCCTTGCACGTTGCGGCGGCCCTCACTACCTTGCGGGCAACTCCTGACGGGCCGTCAGAGCGCGGGTGACCCCGTCGGAGCCCGAGCCAGCCATGGAGCCGCCGATGTCCTGCCCCCGTCTCCCCCAGGGCCACCTGCCCACGGACTTCGACTTCACCGACCCCGACCTCCTCCAGGCCCGGGTCCCCCACCCGGAGTTCGCCGAGGCGCGGCGGACCGCGCCGGTCCAGTGGTGCCCGCAGCCGCGCGGCATCGCCGGGTTCGAGGACGAGGGGTACTGGGCGGTGACCCGGCACGCCGACGTCAAGTACGTGTCGACGCACCCGGAGCTGTTCTCGTCGTCCGCCAACACCGCGATCATCCGCTTCAACGAGTCCATCCACCGCGACCAGATCGACGCCCAGCGGATGATCATGCTCAACATGGACCCGCCCGAACACACCCGGGTCCGCCAGATCGTCCAGCGCGGCTTCACCCCCCGGGCGATACGGTCCCTGGAGGGCGCCCTGCGCAGCCGGGCCCGCGCGATCGTGGAGGCGGCCGTCGAAGCGTCGGACCGGGCGGACGGCGACGGCACCTTCGACTTCGTCACGAACATCTCCGTCGAACTCCCCCTCCAGGCCATCGCCGAACTCGTCGGCGTCCCCCAGCACGACCGGGCGAAGATCTTCGACTGGTCCAACAAGATGGCCGCGTACGACGACCCCGAGTACGCGCTCACCGAGGAGGTCAGCACCGAGGCGGCCATGGAGATCGTCGCCTACGCGATGAACCTCGCCGACGCGCGCAAGCGGTGCCCCGCCCAGGACATCGTGTCGCAGCTGGTCGCCGCCGAGGACGAGGGGAACCTCTCCAACGACGAGTTCGGCTTCTTCGTGATCCTGCTGGCCGTCGCGGGCAACGAGACCACCCGCAACGCCATCAGCCACGGCATGCACGCCTTCCTCACCCATCCCGACCAGTGGGAGCTGTACAAACGGGAACGCCCCGGCACCGCCGCCGAGGAGATCGTCCGCTGGGCCACCCCGATCGTCTCCTTCCAGCGCACCGCGACCCGCGACCTGGAGCTGGCCGGGCAGCGGATCAGCGCCGGCGACCGCGTCGGCGTCTTCTACTCCTCCGCCAACCACGACCCGGCCGTCTTCACCGACCCCGAGCGGTTCGACATCACCCGCGACCCCAACCCGCACCTCGGATTCGGCGGCGGCGGACCGCACTTCTGCCTCGGCAAGTCCCTCGCCGTCCTGGAGATCGACCTGATCTTCCAGGCGATCGCCGACGCCCTTCCCGATCTGCGGCTGGCGGAGGAGCCGCGCCGCCTCCGCTCGGCATGGATCAACGGCATCAAGGAACTTCGGGTCAGCCGCGCCGCACGTTGACGGCGAATGTCGACTACGTTCCTGACCATGACTCAGGACACCCAGAACCAGAACCGTTGGGACGCCGTCGACGCGTACGTCACCGACCTGCTGGCCCCCGCCGACGAGGCGCTGACCGCCGCGCTCGCCGCCAGCGACGAGGCCGGGCTGCCGCAGATCGCCGTGGCCCCCAACCAGGGCAAGCTGCTGCACCTGCTGGCCCGCATCCAGGGCGCCCGCGCCATCCTGGAGATCGGCACGCTCGGCGGCTACAGCTCCATCTGGCTGGCCCGGGCCCTGCCGGAGGACGGCAGGCTGGTCTCGCTGGAGTACGACCCCGCGCACGCCGAGATCGCCCGCCTCAACCTCGCCCGGGCGGGCCTCGACACCGTCGCCGAGGTGCGCACCGGCGCCGCGCTCGACACCCTGCCGAAACTGGAGGCCGAGGGCTCGGGCCCCTTCGACCTCGTCTTCATCGACGCGGACAAGCGGAACAACCCGCGTTACGTGGAGTGGGCGCTGCGCCTGACCCGGCCCGGCAGCGTGATCATCGTGGACAACGTGGTGCGCGGCGGCACGGTACTCGACACGGACACCGCCGACGAGGCGACCGTCGGCACCCGTGAGATGTTCGACCTCGTCGCCCGCGACCCGCGGCTGGACGCGACGGCGTTCCAGACCGTCGGTGCGAAGGGCTACGACGGGATGCTCGTCGCCCGGGTGGTGTCCTGAGGGCATGACGACGGCGGACCGGGGCTCGGACAGCGGGCACACGGCCCGGGACACCGGCCGGGACGCGGGCTGGGACGCGGTCTGGGACATACGCCCCGAGCCGTACGACACCGCCGACGCGACCGCCCTGCGCCGCGACTACTACGACGAGGTGGCGAGCCGGTACTGGCGGCGCCCCGCCACCGCCGCCGAGATCGACGAGGGGCTGGCGGGCGACGGTGTCGAGGCCCTGACGCCGCCGACCGGGCGGTTCCTCGTCGGCAGGTACGACGGGAAGGCGGCCGCGTGCGGCGGCGTGCTGCTCCTGGACGCCGGGCGCGCCGAGCTGACCCGGGTCTACGTCCGCCCCGCGTTCCGCGGCAGCGGCGGCGCCGGGCGGCTGCTCGCCGCCCTGGAGGAGGCGGCCCGGGAGCTGGGCGCCCGGCGCACGGTGCTCAACACGCGCCTGGACCTGGTCGAGGCCCGCGCGCTGTACACGCGGCACGGCTACCGGGAGATCCCGGCCTACTGCACGGGCCCGTACATGGAGATCTGGTACGGCAAGGAGCTGGCCGGCCCTTGATCCCCGCCCCTAGGTCGTGTCCGGCGGATCATGTCTGGACCGCGGGGTCTGGCACGCGCATCTGCGGCGTTGTCGTCGGTTGCCGACTCCCCCAAGCTCTCGACTCCGCTCGAGCAGGGGGGACCCCCACGCATCGACGCCCTCCTCCGCCTTGCACCTGCACGCACCAGACCCCGCTCACCAGCAGGACGAGGGCACCCAGCTCGGATGTCGGCATGATCCGCCGGATACTCCCTACAGGCGGTGGTCCGGCGGCGGCTCGGACGTCGGGCGCTCCCGGTCCGAGCCGCTCAGCTCGGCGGTCAGCTCCTCCACCAGTTTGATCAGGTCGGTCGGCCGGTCCGGCCCCCACCAGTCGCCGAGCAGCTCGGCCAGCGACTCCTCGCGGGCGTGCGCCAGCCGGGTCACCGCCTCCACGCCCTCGTCGGTGAGCATCAGCTGGAGGCCCTCCCGGCGGGCCAGACCCCGACCCTCCACCTGCCGGGTCGCCTCAGTGATCGCTCTGAGCGGCACGGGTGTGACGTCGGCGAGCAGCCCGGGCTCCACGGTGCCGTGCCGCCGGATGCGCAGCAGCAGCCAGCTGGAGGCGGGCAGCAGGTCGAGCCCGGCCAGGGCGGTGATCTTCTCGTACACGGCCTTGCGGCCCTCGCGGGACCCCAGCACGGACAGAGCGCGGACGCATTCGTCGTAAGAGGAACGCTGGACCGGGTTGGAGGCCAGGGTCTCGCTGGTGTCGGGCGCGGTGACGGAGCCGCGCAGGGGGTCCTCGCGCAGGAACCAGGCGATGACGAAGGCCAGTACGACGACGGGCGACGCGTACAGGAAGACGTCCGTGATGGAGGTGGAGTACGCGGAGAGCGCGGCCGGGCGCAGGTCCGGCGGCAGCTCGGCGATGGCGCGCGGATCGGCCGCGACGGCCTGGGCGTCGGCGCCCGGGGGGACGCCCTGACCGGCGAGGGCCTCGGTCAGTTCGCCGGTGAGGCGGCTGGTGAAGATCGTGCCGAAGACGGCGACGCCGAACGACGCGCCGATCGAGCGGAAGAAGGTGGCGCCGGAGGTGGCGACGCCCAGGTCCTCGTATCCGACGGAGTTCTGCGCGACGAGGACGAGGACCTGCATGACCAGGCCGAGGCCGGCACCGAAGACGAAGAAGGACAGACTCATCTCCCAGGTCGGGCTGGTCTGCTCCATCCGGTGGAGGAGCAGCAGCCCCACGGTGGTGACGGCGGTGCCCGCGATGGGGAAGACCTTCCACCGGCCGGTACGGCTGACGATCTGCCCGGACGCGGTGGAGGTGAGCAGCATGCCCAGCACCATCGGCAGCATGTGCACACCGGACATGGTGGGGGTGACGCGCTGCACCACCTGGAGGAACGTCGGCAGGTAGGTCATGGCGCCGAACATGGCGAAGCCGATGACGAAGCTGATGACGGAGACCAGCGTGAAGGTGCGGACCCGGAACAGCTTCAGCGGCAGCACCGGCTCGGCGGCGCGCCGCTCGGCGTACACGAACGCCACGAGCAGGACGGCACCGAGGACGGCGAGGCCGATGATGCGGGCGGAGCCCCAGGGCCAGGTGGTGCCGCCGAGGGACGCGACGAGGACGAGGCAGGTGGCGACCGAGGCGATGAGCAACGTGCCGAGGTAGTCGATGGTGTGGCGGGTGCCGTGGGCCGGGATGTGCAGAACGGCGGCGATCACGAAGAGCGCGACGATGCCGACGGGCAGATTGATGTAGAAGACCCAGCGCCAGGAGAGGTGCTCGGTGAAGACACCGCCGAGGAGTGGGCCGAGGACGCTGGTCGCGCCGAATACGGCGCCGAAGATTCCCTGGTACCTGCCCCGGTCACGGGGCGGGACGAGGTCGCCGACGATCGCCATGGACAGGACGATGAGCCCGCCGCCGCCCAGGCCCTGGACAGCGCGGTAGGCGATGAGCTGCGGCATGTCCTGCGCGACGCCGCAGAGCGCCGAGCCGAGCAGGAAGATCACGATGGCGGCCTGGAACAGCTTCTTGCGCCCGTACTGGTCACCGAGCTTGCCCCAGAGGGGGGTGGCCGCGGTGGAGGCGAGTAGGTACGCCGTGACGACCCAGGAGAGGTGGTCCATGCCGCCGAGCTCACTGACGATGGTCGGCAGGGCGGTCGAGACGATGGTCTGGTCGAGCGCCGCGAGCAGCATGCCGAGCAGCAGCGCCCCGATGGCCACGAGGACGGTGCGCCGGTTGTGCCCCGTGCCGGGGGCGGGACTGGTGGCCGGGGCACTGACTGGCCGTGTCATGGGCGCCTCCCTCGCTGTTTCCCCATCCATCGTGGGTGGTCTGGACCGTTATGGCCTGCTGAGCGAGATTCGAGCTGTTGGGAAGGTCACGCCGGGCCTGCATAATCGCTGCGAGTTCATGGGGGCGGAAACAAGTCAGCAAGACTCCAAGGGGAGGGACCCACAGTGGCCGGAATGGTCTGTCCTGAGTGCGGCACGCCCGCGACGCCGCAAGGCGCGGGCTGCGCCTGCGCCGGGGGCGCCGGGTCGGCAACCGGCGGTTTCGAGCCACTACGGATACGCCCGTACGTGAACCTCCAGGCCCCGGGCGGTACGCCGCCCATGCCCCCCGCGCCACCGGTACCGGCCCCGGTCCAGGGGATGCCGCTGCCCCCGGAGGCGGAGGCCGAGTCCACGGTGCGCCTGCACGTGGCGGACGCCACGGACCTGGCCGGCCCGCCGCCCCCGGACGTCACACTCGGGCCGCGCCGCTCCCGCCGCCGCGAGGACGTGCGGCGCCCGGCGGCCGCACGCAGGCCGGGCGCCGTGATCGGCGTCGCGGCGGCGGTCGTGGCGGTGGTCGGCACGGCGGCGTTGGCGAGCGGCCTGTTCGACACCGACGGCTCGGCGGACCGGCTCGCCCCGGACCCGAACCTGACGGCACCCCCGTGGCCGAGCGCCACCGCACCGCCGACCGCGACAACCACCGACGCCCCGTCCCAGCCCCCCTCGCCCTCGTCCTCCCCCTCCTCCTCGGCCCCCGCGAGCGCCTCCGCCTCCGAGTCCCGGGAGCCGGCGGCAACGACCCCCGCTCCCCCGGGCCAGCAGCCCACCCGCACCTTCAAGTCGGAGCCCCTCACGGCCAACGGCCCGACCCTCACCCGAGGCGACCGCGGCCAGCCCGTGTCGGACCTCCAGCACCGCCTCCGCGAACTGGGCCTGTACAGCGGCCCCATGCACGGCCGCTACGACAAGAACGTCGAGCAGTCCGTAGCCACCTACCAGGCCGACCGATCCATCACCGGCGACCCCCGAGGCACCTACGGCACCACGACCCGAGCCTCCCTGGAATCCGAAACCGTCGGCCGCTGACCACGGGCCGGGCCCGCCGCCTCATGCCCCACTGCGGGCCACCCTCCACCGGCGCCGGCCCGTTCCGGGCGGCCCCGCCGCCGGGCCGCACGCCCCATCCCACCCCACCCCGTCCCGTTGTGGGCAGTCGTTCCGCTGGGGCGGTGGCGGGTCCCCTGCTCCGGAGGTCCCCCCGAGGCGGCCATGAACGGCATCACAGCGGTCACCGGCCGGTGGTGGTGGGCACGGGGTCCCGGCGCGAGCCCCGTCCGGACGGCGGCCGCCCCGCCGCCGGGGGTCCCCGCGAGTACGACGCCACCCGATCCGGCGAGGGCCGGGTGGCGCTGCACCCCCTTCGTTTTGTATCGTGCAGAAACAAAGTGGTCCCGCCCGTACTCCCTGACCGGCGGGCGGGCCCACTTCGTACCCCCATCCCCTGGAGCGCCCATGACGGCCACCGCCCCATCCACCCTCACCGCGACCGCGCTGCTCCTCGACATGGACGGCACGCTCGTGAACTCCGACGCGGTGGTGGAGCGCTGCTGGCGCCGGTGGGCGGTGCGGCACGGCCTCGACCCGGAGGCGGCACTCAAGGTGGTGCACGGCCGCCAGGGCTACGCCACGATGGCCGCCCTCCTCCCCGACCGCCCCATGGAGCGGAACCTCGCCGAGAACCGCGAGCTCCTCGCCGAGGAGACCGCCGACCTCGACGGCGTCGTCGCGATCCCGGGCGCCCCTGAATTCCTGGCGGCGCTGGCCGCACTCCCGCACGCCCTCGTCACCTCGGCGGACGCCGCCCTCGCGCGGGCGCGAATGGGCGCGGCCGGGCTGAGGATGCCGGCGATACGGGTGACCGCCGAGTGCGTGAGCGCCAGCAAGCCGGACCCGGAGGGGTTCCTGAAGGGCGCGGCCGAGCTGGGCCATGCCCCGGCGGACTGCGTGGTGTTCGAGGACTCCGAGGCGGGTATCGCGGCCGGCCGGGCCGCCGGGATGCGCGTCGTGGGCGTCGGCCCGCGCGCGGCGGCGTTCGCGCCGGACGTGCACATACCGGACCTGACGCGGCTCCGTGTGGAGACGGCGCCCGACGGCACGGTCCGCCTCCGCGTAACACCCTGACGCGCGGCGCCCCGTTCTCACCCCACCGTCACCCGGCCAGCGCCTCGTACAGGCTGAACCCGGCAAGCGCCAGCATCAGACCGGCCGCGACCTTGGTGATGAGCCGGAGCGGCACGTACTTCATCAGCGTCCGCCCGCCCAGGATTCCCAGGCCGGCGACAGTCCAGAGCGCGAGGACCGCGCCGAGGCCGACGGACAGCGGGTCGTCGTAGCGGGCGGCGAGGTTCGCGGTCATGATCTGCGTCAGATCGCCGAACTCGGCGACGAGGATGAGCATGAAGCCCGCTCCGGAGACCTTCCAGAACGACTCGCCGGCCGGGGCCTTCAGCTTCTCGTCGTCCTCGTCGGTCTTCTTCAGCAGCAGCATCGCCGCCCCGGCCAGGAACAGCACGCCCACGAACGCCTGCACCAGCCGGTGCGGCAGCAGCGTCAGCACGCTGCCCGCGGCGACGGCGAGCGCGACATGGACGGCGAAAGCCGCGGCGACGCCCGCGAAGACGTAGGACGCGCGGTAGCGGGTGCCCAGCATCAGGCCGGCGAGGGCGGTCTTGTCGGGAAGTTCGGCGAGGAAGACGACACCGAAGGTGATCGCCGTGATGGTCAAGCTGAGCACGGGGTGGATTCCTCAATCGGTCGGGCTCCGCCGGTACCGAGAGACCTTCGCTCGACGCGCTTCGGGGGTCGCTTCGGCACGGCAGGGCCATGGATACATGGACTCTGCTGCTGCCGAAGGTCTCGCCGGCGGCTCCCTACGAGCGGGTTCCGCCTCCGGGCGCCGGCCGGGCACGAGGCCCAGCAGTATGTCGACGGTCCGGCGAAGAGCTACTCCCCTTCTGCTCCGTCCAGGGTACGCGACCTCAGCCGCCGGCCCCCTCCCGGTGCAGCCGCCCCCGCGCCACCAGCTCCAGCACCACCGCCACCGCGACCCCCTGCACCGCCATCAGCGCGACCAGCACGAACAGCTGCACCGCCCCGGCCTGCAGCGGTGACGCCCCGCCCAGCAGCATCCCCACGAACGCGCCCGGCAGTGTGACGAGCCCCACGGTCCTGGTCTGGTCGAGCCCCGGCAGCAGCGCGTCCGCCGCCGCCTCCCGGGCCACCTCGAGCCGGGCGTCCCGGTCGAGCAGCCCGAGTGCGAGCCCGGCCTCGACCTCGCCGTGCCGGGTGGCGAGCTCGTCCAGGGCGCGCCGCCCGCCGAGCACCGTCGCGGTGAGCGCCCCGCCGATGAGGATGCCCGTGACCGGGATCAGCGCGATTCCCTTGACCGGTACGAGTCCGGTGAGCACCAGCGCGGCGACGACCGGGACGACCCCGGCGGCGATGGGCGCGGCGGCCCACCACCACGTCCGGTTGCGGGTGATGCGGCGCCCGGCGGTCCGTACCGCCACCCCGTACATCAGCAGCAGGAACAGCAGCAGCAGCGGTACGGCGCGGACCACCCACCCGATGACCAGCGACACGGCCGCGAGTTGCACCGCGGCACGCAGCCCGGCGACGACGATCTCGCGCGGCGGGCGCAGCCGGGCGACGGCGGCGACGGTCGCCGCGGCGGCGAGCAGGACGGCGAGAACGGCACCGAAGGTGATGTCGACCGGCAGCAGCACACGCCAACCCTAGGGCGCCGCACGCCGCCTGCCGGGATGTCAGGGACGGACACAACCCTTGATGTGACGTGTCCATGTCGTCACTCTGTTACCTGGCGCCCATCCCCAGGCAACTTCGCGCCACCACGATGGCCGGGCGCCCGCAGGGGCGGTCCGGCCACCACCCCCACCTCTCCAGGGAGTTCGCATGTCCCGTGTCTACACGCGTCGACCGGCGCGCCGTATCGCCGCACTCGCCGCGACCGCGGCTCTGACGGTGACCGGCCTGCTGGTCACCGCCCCGGCGGCCCAGGCGTCCCCGCCCACCCCGGTCAGCGCCGCCACCGCCCGGTCGTACCTGAGCGGGCTCACGGTCGAGGCGGAAGGTTCCTCCACCGGCTACAGCCGGGACCTGTTCCCGCACTGGATCACCCAGTCCGGCCAGTGCAACACCCGCGAGGTGGTGCTGGAGCGCGACGGTGCCGACGTCGTCCAGGACGGCTACTGCCGCGCGGTGAGCGGCAGCTGGTACTCCGAGTTCGACGGCGCCACCTGGTACGCGGCGTCCGACGTCGACATCGACCACGTCGTCCCGCTGGCCGAGGCCTGGCGCTCGGGCGCGGACTCCTGGACGACGACGGACCGGCGCTCGTTCGCCAACGACCTGACCCGGCCTCAGCTCATCGCGGTCACCGACAACGTCAACCAGTCCAAGGGCGACAAGGACCCGGCCGAGTGGCTGCCCCCGCGCACCGCGTACCGCTGCACGTACGCCCGCATGTGGGTGCATGTGAAGTACCACTGGGACCTGTCGGTCGACTCGGCCGAGAAGAGCGCCCTGCAGTCCGTCCTGAACGGCTGCTGAACGACCGCCGAACCGCCACCGACCGCGGAACCGTCGCACCCCCCTCCGGCGTTCCGTACCGTACGGGTCTCGTACGGTACGAGCGGGGCGACGGAGGGGGACCGACTGATGGGCGCCGGACTGCGACTGGGGCCGCTGCTGAGGTACGTGGCGTGGCCGGACGGCACCGAGACCGCCGCCGGCGGGGGTACGTACGCCCCGGCGGCGACCGTCTGGATCGAGGCGGACCGGCCCGCCACCGCCGAGGTGCGCTGCGCCGACGGGTCCGGCGGCCGGGCCCGCACGTTCCAGATCGCCGGCCATCACTACGCGCTGGTCACGGTCACCGGCCTGACACCCGGCACGGCCACGGCGTACGAGGTGCTGCTCGACGGCCGTGGCGTGTGGCCGCTCCCGGATTCGCCCCACCCGCCGAGCACCATCACCGCACCCGGCACCCCGGCCCCCGGCACGCCCCACCCCCCGCTCCACGTCACCTTCGGCTCCTGCCGCTGGGCCGCCACCGGCGCGGACGGCAGACGACCGGCCGGGCCCGACGCCCTCGGCGCGCTCGCGGCCCGGCTGGCCGCCGACCCCGGGGCCGTACGCCCCGACGTACTGCTCCTGCTGGGCGACCAGGTGTACGCGGACAAGACGTCCAGGGAGACCAGGCGCTGGCTGGCAGCCCGCCGCGACCTGAGCGACCCTCCGGGAGCACAGGTCGGGGACTACGAGGAGTACACCCGCCTCTACTACGAATCGTGGCTCGACCCCGAGGTCCGCTGGCTGCTCTCCACGGTGCCCAGCCTGATGATCTTCGACGACCACGACGTCATCGACGACTGGAACACGAGCGCGGCCTGGCTGTCCGAGATGCGCGCCACCCCGTGGTGGCGCGAACGCCTGCTCAGCGGCCTGATGTCGTACTGGGTCCACCAGCACCTGGGCAACCTCTCCCCCGCCGAGCTGGCCGCCGACCCGCTGTACGCGCGCGTGTGCGCCGGCCCGGACGGCACGGAGGCACTGCGCCGGTTCGCCGCCGAGGCCGACGCCGACCCGTCCCGGACACGGTGGAGTTACCGGCGGGACCTGGGGCGGACCCGGCTGCTGATGGTGGACACCCGGGCGGGCCGTGTGCTGGACGAGCAGAAGCGCGCCATCCTCGGCGAGGAGGACGCGTTCTGGGTCCGCGAACAGGCGCTGACCGGCCGCGCGGACCGGGATCACCTGCTGATCGGCAGCTCACTGCCCTGGCTGCTGCCGCCCCTCGTGCACGACGCCGAACAGTGGAACGCCTCGCTGTGCCGGGGCGACCGGGGCGACCGCTGGGCCCGGGTGGGCGAGGTGCTGCGGCGCGGCTCGGACCTGGAGCACTGGGCGGCCTTCCCGGCGTCGTTCGCGTGGCTGACCCGACTGCTGACGGACGCGGCGGAGGGCCCGGACGCCCCGGCGACGGTGTCGGTGCTGTCGGGGGACGTACACCACGCGTACGTAGCGGAACCGGACGTGGCCCGGGACCGATGGGGAGGCCGCGCCGGGCGCGCCGGGCGGGTCCTCCAACTGACCTGCTCCCCCGTGCACCAGCGCATCCCGTACGCCCTGAGGCTCGGCTTCCGGTTCGGCTGGAGCCGCGCGGGCCGGTGGCTGGGCCGCGCACTGGCCCGGCACGCGCGCGTGGAGGCGCCGGAGAGCGGGTGGGCCAGGACGGGCGGGCCGTGGTTCGGCAACCAGCTGATGACGCTGACCCTGCACGGGCGCTCGGCGCGCCTGCGCCTCGAACAGGCACGGAGGGGTGGCGTGCTGGTGACCGCACATGAGCGGACGTGGACCGATGAACCGCCCCTTGAGCGGACCGACTGCGGCCTTGTGAACGAAATATAGGGTTCTTCTCCCAGGGCTTCGGCCAGAGGTTCGGCCATCCACCGGACTTCCAGAGCGAGATCCGGCCACTCGTGGCCTAAGGGTGGAGACGGTCTCCTACGAGGCGCCGCTGCGTCGTGGAGCCGAGGCCCAGGCACCATGGCCGACTTCCTGTCGACACCGGGGCCTGGACGCCATGCCCCGCCCCTTGCCATCTGACGGCCCGTCAAGTTACCTCTCAATCAGGGTTGTTCGCTTTCCGTGTGCCGACCCAGAGGTTCCACTGAGTCACGCCTGCCCGCACCCCGCCCGGGGGTGGACGGCGGGTTCAAGAGGGGCGGCGACACCCTCCGTTTTCCCTCGAACGGCCGAATGTTGAACTTGCAAGCATCTAGAAGGCATGCCTAACGTGGAGCCTCATCGGTTCCGTCCCCAGCCGAAGGAGAGCCCCCACATGTCCGGAATCACCAGTCGCCTCCAGCAGTCCCAGCCCTACGCGCTGGGCCTGTTCCGTGTCGTCGTCGGCCTGCTGTTCCTCAGCCACGGCGCCGCGAAGCTGTTCGGAGTGCTCGGCGGTGCCGACGGCAGCGGGGCCACGGTCCCGTCGGGCACCTGGCCGTTCTGGTACGCGGCCGTGATCGAGCTCGTCGGCGGGGCGCTCGTCCTGGTCGGCCTGGGCACCCGCACCGCCGCGTTCGTCTCGTCCGGCGCCATGGCGTACGCGTACTTCAAGATGCACCAGCCGGAGGGTCTCTTCCCGATACAGAACGGCGGCGAGGCGGCGGCCCTGTTCAGCTGGGCGATGCTGTTGCTGATCTTCACCGGCCCGGGCGCACTGGCGCTGGACGGCCTGTTCAAGTCGCGTGAGCCGGAGACCGCCCGGAGCCGCACGACAGTGGCGGCGTAATCGGTCCGCACACCCCGCACGGGAGGGCACGAGGCGACCGGCCTCGTGCCCTCCGTGTTCCCCGAAGGCGCGTGAGGCGTACGCTGTTCCGCGTTCTCAGGGGCGAAACGGGGAGTCAAGGTGCTGGAGAGCGTGGGGTGGCTGGCCGGGAGCCCCTGGATCTATGCCGCGGTGGCCGTCTCGGTGGTGCTGGATGTGTTCGTCCCGGTCCTGCCCAGCGGCGTCCTGGTGATCACGGCCGCCACGGCGGTGACCGCGGCGACGGCGACGGCCACGCCGGGCAGCGTCTCGCTCGTCACGCTGGCCCTGTGTGCGGCCTCCGCCTCGGTGCTCGGCGATCTGGTCGCGTACCGCCTGGCCTGGCGCGGCGGCGCCCGCCTGGACCGGGCCATCGCCCGCTCGCGCCGCCTGACCACCGCGCAGGAACGTCTCGGCACGGCCCTGGGCCGCGGGGGCGGCGCGCTCGTGATCATCGCCCGGTTCGCCCCGGCGGGGCGGTCCGTGGTGTCGCTGGGCGCCGGGGCGGCACGGCGCAGGGCCCGGGAGTTCGTCCCGTGGTCGGTCCTGGCGGGGGTGGCCTGGGCCTCGTACAGCGTGGGCCTGGGCTACTTCGGGGGCCAGTGGCTGGGCGCGACGTGGTTCAGCGCGGCGGTGTCGGTGCTGGCACTGTTCCTGGCCGGGAGCCTCGCGGCGTACGTCATGCGCCGCCCGACCCCGGCACCGGCTTCCTGATCCCTCGCACCTCCGGCCCCTCGAGGAGCTGCCGGATCGCCTCGGCGACCTCCGCCACGGCACGCTCGAACACCTCCCGGTTGTGCGCGGCCGGCGCGCGGAAGCCGGAGACCTTGCGTACGTACTGGAGGGCGGCGGCGTGGATGTCGTCCTCGGTGGCCTCCTCGGGCAGCGCGGGCGGGCGGAGGGTCTTGATACTGCGGCACATACCGTTCCTCGCGTCTCGGGTCTCGGGGCGGCCGAGCGGTTCCTCACCGCCCAGGATGCACCGTCCGGCATGTGATCAGATGATCTCCATGATCAACAACATGAGGACGCTGTACCTGTTCTGCTCGGCCGCTCCCCCGGTGTTCGACGTGGCGAGCGTGGTCGAGGACGCCCAGGCGCGCGGCTGGGACGTCTGCCTCGGCCTGACCCCGCCGGCCGCCCGCTGGCTGGAGGCAAGCCTGGACGGCCTGGCCGCCCTCACCGGCCACCCGGTCCGCGGCCAGTACAAACGCCCCGGTGAACCCGACGTCTGGCCACCGGCCGACGCGATCCTCTTCGCACCGGCGACCTTCAACACGATCAACCAGTGGGCGCTGGGCCTGACCGGCAAGTTCGTGGTGGGCGTGGCGGCGGAGGCCATCGGCAAGGGGACCCCCATCGTCACGATGCCGTGCGCGAACGCCGCGTACGTCCGCCATCCGCAGTTCGACCGGTCGGTGGCGACGCTACGGGAGACAGGGGTGACGGTGCTGTACGGCGAGGGCGGCTACACACCGGACCGGCCCGGCCAGGACTGGCCGGACCGGTACCCGTGGGGTCTGGCCCTGGACGCGGTGGATTCCGCCGTACGCCGCTCCGGCTGACGGGCGCGCCCGCCGCCCTCAGGCGTTGGGCCGCTTGCCGTGGTTGGCCTTCTTACCCTTGCGGGCGCGGCGCTTGTTACCTCGCTTGGACATGGCACGCAACTCCGATCTCCGGTCGACCCCGGGATGTTCTGGTGCATTCCGGCCATGGGCCAGTCTAGATCCGCCCGGTCCACCCCGCATCGGCACCGCTCTCCGCCCCCGCCCCCTTCCTCACCCGGTCGGTCGCGTAGGTGGCCCAGTCCGCCCGGTGCAGATGACACCGGGCGGCCCCCACCATGGCCAGCCGCCGACACCGCGACCCCTGCTCGGTAACCGCCCCACACATACCCTGCGTGCGAGCCATCCCGCACCGCCTCTCCCGCTCACCCCCGCGCCGCTCGGCAACAGCCTGACGCCCGAAACCGGGGAGCCGGAAGGCGCACGACAGCCGACCGGAAGCGCTCCGGAGCGGCCGGGGGAGCCCTTGGGCGGGGCGCGGCACGGCCCGGCCCCGGCACGGCTGGGCCGGGCTGGGCGCGGCGCAGGCGGGTGTCCGCTCCGCCGTCACGCGGCGTCTCCTCACCAGCTCGCACGGCACGGACCCCGCCGACGCCACGTCCCAGGCGAAGGACCGCGGTTATGTCAGTCCCAGGAGACCGGTGGGTCAGGCCAGCCACCGGGCGGTGTGGCGGTGGCGGGTCGGGGGCACGTCGACGTCCTCCGTGGGGGACAAGTCGAGGTGGCCGGTGCCGTCGTCGACGAGAAGTTCGAGTGCGCGGAGCCGACCGCGCAGGTCCTGGCGGGCGCGGCGTTCTCCTTCGGCCGCCCAGCGGGAGACGGAGCGGTCCCAGCGGTAGCGGGCGAAGCGGCGGACGGTGACCTGCGGGCGTACGCGCTGCGGGCGGGGGCGGCGCCCGGCACGCGCGGCGTCGGCGAGGGTCGCGGCGCTGTACCGGAGGCCGTGGAGCACCACCGAGTGCCACGGGGCTCGCGGCGGGGCGTCGGTCCACAGGTCGCGGTGTGCACGTACGTGCGTGAGGTGGTGTGCGGTGCGTGCCACGTGGGCTCGACGGTGACGGTCCGCCCGTCCCGCCCCCATGCCGCGCGGCACCGGCGTGGCACGCCGCGGATCGGCGACGGTGGCAGGCCGTTCCGTACGCGCGGGTCGTACGAGCGGGTTGGAGGCGAAGCAGGAGTACGGCCACGCCCACGAGCCGGCCGCGTGGGGCCGGCGACGACGCGCGCGTCCCGGGCCGGTCACCGCTGAACGCACCGTCGGAGCGCCGCTCGGCACAGCCCCGGGCCATGACTGGTTGGCAACTGTTCACCGTCCCGCGTGACGATCGCCGGTCCCGGGCAACTCACTAACAGATCCCCCTTTCTTGGAACCCGCCCTGGCACAAGGGCCACCGCACGCCCCAGGGAGGAGATGCATGGCCTGGTACTCAGGGGCTACGCGCATGGCATTACAGCCGGAGTCGGACGGCCGGCCGGTGACCGGCCGACGCGGTTCATCCTGCACGGCATCGCCGCCCCGTGGACCGCGCGCCGGATGTACTGCGGCGCGCAGGAGTTCCGGGCTGTCACGGATGTCCGGATGGAGCCAGAGGAGGCAGGTGCGGCACTGCTTCTCGCCCTGCGGGTTCCGGTCATGAGGCTTGGCGTGCCGCCGGTCCGGCAGCGCAGTCAATTCGCGTCCTGCGTCGCGCCGCCAATTGTGGCTCGCGCGCAGCCCCTTGCTGACGTACTTCCGCGTGCGGCCGGGGAACTCGCACCGTCGGCTCTCCATTGCCGTGCTGCCGCGCACACGATGGGCGGTCCCAGGGCCGGTGTTTCCGTGGCGCTGCCACCGCCGGTAGTGCATGGCGCACCACCCCCGGGAGCGCACGCGTACGGGGCGGCCGCAGCCCTCGACAGTGCAGGTGAGCTCGTCCATGCCGATGTTTCCCCCGAGGAGACGTCTCCCGAATCAGAAGGAGGCACCCTGATGGCTTGGTGCCCGTTCGCGAAAAAACTGGAGCTCCAGCCCGAGAGTGATCAGCAACCCGCCATCAGGCCTACGCAGTTCATCCTGCACAGCCTTGCCGCACCATGGGACGCGCAGCGGCTCTACGAGTACTGGAAGACCAGCCCCCTCGAGTCGCACTTCGGTCTGGGTTACGAGGGCGACCTGGCCCAGTACATCGGCACGGAGACGCGCGCCGACGCCAACTACGGAGCGAACCGGCGCCCGGACGGCACGGGCGCGGTGTCCATCGAGACGGCCTCGAACCTGAAGCACACCGACCCGTGGACGGACAAGCAGGTCGAGAAGCTGATCCGGGTGGGGGTGTGGCTGCACCAGCGGCACGGTGTCCCGCTGCGGATCTGCCGCACCGCGTCCGACCCCGGCTACGGCTATCACCGGCTGCACTCGGCCTGGTCGTCGTCGGGCACGTCCTGCCCGGGGGACGCGCGCGTGGCGCAGTTCCGCAAGGTCGTCTTCCCCGGGATCGTGAACCGCGCCAAGGGCCAGTCGGCCCCCACACCACCCGAGGAGGACCCGGTGCCGAAGATCCTGCACGAGTCGAGCGCGACCGACATGAAGCTCAGGTCCGGCCACTGGGTGGGGCTGTCGTTCCGTACCGCGGTCCTGCTCGTCGGCCCGGTCCGCCACCACACGGTCGTCCATCTGCTGCTCGCCGACGACACCCACGCGGACACGGTCGTCGAGGGCTGCTTCTACACGACGGACAGGAACGGCGGCGACCGTTCACTCCACCTGCCGGTCAGGGCGTACGGGGCCGGCGGCCACCAGTTCACCTGCGCGGCGGACGTCAGGTCCAACCGCCACCTGCGCTTCATGGTCCGCGTGAGGACCCCCGACCACCGCTCCGTACAGCTCCTGCACCGCTCGGTGTCGGGCCCGTTCTGGACCCTGTGACCCCCGCGGCGGCACGGTCGGTCCGGACACCCGGCCCTCGCACGCGCCAACCGGTTCGCGCCGCCGCAGCCGGGAACAACCGTCACGAACCTGTGAAGGTGTAGACGCCCTCAGCCTGTAACCGTCACCGCACGGACCGCGCCGCGGCGCACACGCGAACACGGAAGACCCCCGGCCGTCATCGGCCGGGGGTCTTCTCGGTGGTGGGCGCGGACGGTTTCGAACCGCCGACATCTGCTTTGTAAGTATGATCATCGTCAGAATCGCCATGATCAGCTGACCTGCGCTTGATCGCCGTTCGCCGACGTCCACCCTGCCTGACCTGGCGCGATGCCGTTCCGACGAGTCCCAAACCGTCCTGGCATCTCCCCGATCTTGACGATCACTACGTCCCCACAGCGTCCCCACGACTCCCGCTTGTCCCCACCTTGTCCCCGCGGGGAGGCGCCGGGGATGGCCGCTGACCAGCACTGCTTCGATGCCCTGATCGGACGCCTGCTTCGGTTCCGTGAGCACTGCTTGCCCTTCGCGGCGCGGGTTCGCTTCCTTCTTTGCCTCAATGAGCGGTGGGCCTCAGCCTCGGTGGGCGGGGTTGCGCCGGCAGGGCTGCTGTCAGTCGCCTGGTGCATGATCGGCGCGTCAGTTCTTCGACAGGGGTGGGGGCGCTATGCCGATCACAAACCAGCAGGTAGCGGAACGTGCGTTTCTGCAGCCGCTTTACGCGGACACGTACTTCCCCGATCACGTCCTTGACAAGGGCAGAGCGATTCTGGGTCGGCTGTGCGAGCGGATCGAAGCTGAGCAGCCGTCGGACCTGGCGGCACTGTACGCGCTCACGCAGGCCGCAACGAATGAGTTCAACCTGCTGGAGGCGGAGTTCGAGGCGGCCGGCAGCGAGATCGAGACGGTAGCGCGCGAGGAGATCGCTGAGGACTTCTGGTTCGTTGCGTCGACCTACGGGTTCGCGGATGCGGACGTGGAGGAGCTGATCGCCACCCGGGATTGGTGAGCAACGGCCGAAGGGCGGCCCGGACATGAGTCTGGGCCGCCCTTGTGGTCAGGTGTCTTCTTGGTCTGGGCGCACCGTCAGGTGTCCAGTGCGCCCAGTTTGGGATGATCTCGAGGTCGCTCGAATCCGGCCATTCTTGAGGGCGCCCGCGATGTCCCGCGCGGACGGTGAGAACCGGATCTCGTGGTGGACATCAGGTGCCCGCCCGGTTCCTGGGGCGAAGCCGGTCGCCCCAGGCCCGGCGCCGGGGAGTCGGCGTACGGGCGAGCTGGGCGCGGAGCTCGGTCACCTCGTCCAGCAGGAGGTCGACGATGGCGCGGGCTTCGGCGATGAACTGGGCGTCCGCCTCGGCTCCGGCCAGCGCCTCGGCCTCTCCCTCGTGTGCGATGTCGACGGAGGCGACGCGGTCGTCGTTGCTGTCGGTGATGAGGAAGCTGGTCACGCCTTCCTCGATGTCGATCCTGATGACGCCCCAGGGGCCCGGGATGATCTTGTCTCGCAGGGTGGCGATGGCGGCGAGCTGTTCAGTGGTGAGCATGGTCGGCCTCCTCGCCGGTGCCGGACATGGCGGGTGCGACGTATCCGCGGCAGCCGCAGTACTCGTAGCAGCTGGCGCTCTCGGGCGCGGTGCGCGGGACGCTCTGGTGGATGCCGCGCGCGTGGCCGCAGCCGGGGCGGGCGCAGTGGGGGTGGTGCTGGTTGTCGTGCCGGTAGGCGGAGAGGCCGACGTCGTGGATCGTCTTGCCGGTGCCGCGGGTGGGTTCGCTGTCGGCCCAGCAGCCGGCCCAGCCGCAGTCGTGGTTGAAGGCGAAGGTGCCGGCGAAGGCGAGGGCGCCGCAGCGTCCGCAGCGGTACTGCGGGAGGCCGCGCTCGTCGGGCGGGATGGGCTGGCCGGTGCAGCAGTCGGTCTTCAGGGATTCGCGGTAGGCGGCGTGGCGGGCGGCTCGGGCGTCGCGTTCCGCCTCGCGGGCGGATCTGCGGTCCGTGGCGGCCTGCTTCTCTCCGAATAGGTCAAGTTGTGTCATGGCAGTCCTCAGATTCTCCAATGGGATGTGAGTGCGGGGCGGCCATTGGGCCGTCCCGCACCCGGGGGCTGATCAGTTACTGGTGGCGGCTTCGGGCGGCTTCGACTTCTGCGCCTTGGTGCCCCGCGCATTCGTCGCCTTCGCCGTCGTCGTGGCGCGGCGTGACCGGGGCGCTGGTGTCCGCTTCTTCGGCTCGGTGGCCTTCACGGGCGTCTGCGTCTTCTTGGCTGTGCGGCGTGGGGTCTTCACCGGGGCCTTGGTGGCGGTCGCTTGCTCTGGCTGGAGGTTGTCGCCGCTCGTCGACGCGTTGGCGGCTGCCGGGTTCTTCTCGGCGCCTGGAGCACGGCGGGAAGGCTTCTTGGGGAAGGCACGCAGCGGTGGGCGCTCGCCGTCGAATGCCGGCAGCAGTCGGGTGCGGATGTTCCGTGCCACGGTCGCGGCGGGCGGGTTGTCAGTGAAGTGGACGCCGACGTTGTAGCGGATGCTAGGGGAGAGGTGCTTGAGGCTGTCGGCGTACGACTCGGCGTCGCGGTCACCCTCCTCGAACTCGCGGGGCGGCACGTCGAGCGCCCAGGTCTGGACGGCCTCGCCTCGCCAGAGGTGCTTGATGCCGATGCGACGGCCGTCGGGGTGGGCGAGGTACGCGGACGGCCCGGGGTGGGGTTTGTCGTCGGTGTCGACGGCCCAGCCGTCGCCGAGCGCGGCGGCGGTTGCGGTGACAAATGCGGCGAAGTCCGCGGGGAAGACGCGCTGCTTCTTCGGGACCCTGGAGTCCTTCGGCGTGGTCGGCTTCGCTGGGCTCACGAGTTGCCCTTCTCGGTCGTGCGGTGTGATGCGATGGGGGTGGTTGGTCCGGCTTCAGGGAGCTGGCCCGGGGCCGTGGTGCAGATCTCCCGGGCTTCGGTCAGAGCCGGGCCGGGCAGTGGGATCAGGCGGTCGGAGGGGGCCAGGCCCGCGAAGACCACGGAGCCGCGGAGGTCTTCGGCGGGGCCGCCGAGGGCGTGGGCGAGCAGGCTGGCGTGGAGGTTCGGCGGGTGCTGCTCGCGGTTCTTGCCGCCGATGACCACGATGGAGCCGTCCGGGTGGTCAATCCTGCGGATCACGGCGGGTGCGTCGAGGAGTGCTCGGCTGACTGCTCGGGCCTGGTCGCGGGGCGTGTCGCCGAGTGGGATCTCTCGTAGCGCTCCGGCGGTGTCGATACGGATCGCGTGGGGTTGTCCGGTCACTTCGTTTCGGCCTTTCGGTCTTGTTGGGTCAGGTCATGCACCAGCCGGACTCGCACAGGCTGTCGTCGTCGAAGGGCAGCGGTTCGGTGCCCTCGGGGACTGCTTGCGCGAGGGGCCGGGCCAGTCGGGTCAGGAAGACGGGGTCTTTGCCGAGCTGTGCGCGGCGTTGGATGAGGGTGGTCTCGAGTCGGCAGGCCACGTCGAAGAGTTGTGGTTCGTCTTCGCGGAGTCGCTGCCATGCGGTGAGGGGTTTCAGCGGGCAGAAGAAGCAGGCGCTCTTCGGCGGTACGGGCAGCCCGGCACCGGCGATGACCCGCATGCAGTCGGTGCGCCGCAGACCGAGATCGAGGAGGGGGTAGGTGACCTTCTCGTACGGGCCGGGGCGGCGGTTGTTGGCGCGGTGGATCTCGTCGAGGGAGATGCCGACTCCGACCGTGGCCGGCCAGGTGCGGGTGGCGCCGTTGCGGCGCAGGTGTTTCTCGATGACGCGGATCTTGAAGTCGGCGGTGCAGCTGCGGGTGCCGGGGGCTCCGTTGCTCATCCGGACGGGGATGGGCAGGGACTTGGACCCGGGGCGCATCAGCCGGTCCCAGAGGGTCTCGATGTGGCCGTCCCGCCGTCTGTGGTTGAGGGTGTGCAGGTCGATGCCGTTGCGGTGGGCGTACGGGATGGCGACGGTGCGGACATAGTGGAGGGTGGCGGGGTGTTCGCTGTCGTCGCCGACGTTGGCGAACAGGAAGGTGTCGTACGGGATTTCGCCCTTGGCTGCCAGCACCAGAGCCGCTGTGGACTGCACACCTCCGCCGAAGGAGAAGACGTTCACTCGGCTGTTCCTGTCAGGAGTCGCTCGGCCTGGCGGATTGCGGCGACCATGCGTGCCTTGCCGACGACGTTGTTGCGGTGCTCGATGACGGCCGCGCGTTCGGCGAGAGCCTGGGATACGCCGCCGTCTCGTGAGGCGAGGGAGTCGCCGCACCAGATCACGGTCCGGGGGCCGAGGTCCCACAAGATCGCGTTGACGGCGGCACAGGCGGTCGAGAGGCGGTCGATGTCGTTGCCGAACCAGGTGTAGTCGTGTGGGTTGAGGCTGTGTTCCCGTAGGCGTTGGGCGACGGAGCGGAACATGCCGCCGCTGCCGATGGCCGGTTCGCGGATCGACGACCCGTGGTCGGTGTCGACGAGGATGTGCGCCATCAGGTCGGACACGCAGGGTGGTGTGTGGTACTCGCCGCGCCACTTCTTGTCGCTCTTGTGCCGCAGTCCTGTCAGCAGCGGGCTGAGCACGTCCGCCTGGGACCGGTCGTAGGGATCGTCCCGTGCGGTGAGGTCCAACAGCCCGTTGTAGATGGCGGTGTGGATGACCGCTTGGACGGCTCGCAGCTGATACTCGTCGGGGCTCTCCTCGACCCAGTCGTGCAGAGGGCGCGCGACCTCGATGAGGTCGGGGCGGGCCATCCACTGGACACCCCAGATCTCCCGCAGAAGCGGCGGGAGCTGGGCGGGTTCGAGGGTGAGGAGCCAGTCGCCGACGAGGGGTTCCCGGAAGAAGGACAGCGCGGCAACGGTGCCGATCGGGACGTCCATACGGCTTCCGCCGTAGTGGCTGAACCATGCGGCGATGACGTTCTCGGCGACTTCGCCGGCGTGCCGGTGCGGGTCGCCCGGGAAAGCGCGGCGCGTGCGGCGCGAGGCCGGAGCCGCTCGTGGAGTGGGCTTGGCGGCTTCCTCCTCGCGTTGCTTGGCGCGCCCATCGAGCTTCTGCTCCACCTCGCCGAACAGGTCGAACTGGACCACGCCGTTCACCGCCCCGTCGTCTCGGCCGACGCGTCCGCCGACGCGAACGGGTGTGGTGGGGCGCCCGCGGGAGCGGGTACGGGACCCGCCTGGAGGATCGCCGTGGCGCGGTCCGCGCGCTGGATGTAGTAGGCATGGTCCTCGCGGAGGCGCCGCATCCGCTCCTCGTGCTGCGCGATGAGTCCGCCGTACCGGCTCAGGGAGCGGGGCGCGCAGTGGTGTTCGTGGGCGCGGCGCAGGTCCGGTGTCCAGGGCTGGGCGAGCCAGTGGCGGGCCAGGGCGGAGACGATGGCGGAAGCCCGGCGGGCTGTGCCCTTCGGGACGCGGACAGGGGCGCTGATGATCAGGCGGTAGGGGCGGAGTCGGAGGGTGCCTGCGGTAAGGGTGGCGCGGGTGAAGGACTCGGTGCCGGCGATCGTGATGCCGAACAGGACGGGGGCTTCGTCCATCTGGAAACCGAACGGGCCGGTGCCGTAGGCGACGTGGAGGATCTCCTCCATCGGGTCCTGGTCGGCTTCGGGGTGGTGGTCCGGGTCCCAGCCGAGGGTGAACGCGCCGATATCGGTGATGCGGTAGACCACCTGGCCGGTGCCGAAGTCGGCGTACGCGGACGCCTCGAGGGCGGGACCGCTGCCGACGGTGAAGCTGGGCATGATCTCTCTCTTCATTCGTGGGGGCATGGGTGGGAGCCGGGGGCCGCGGCTGCTCGCACTGCACGGCCCCCGGGTGGTGGTGCGGGTGGGATGGGTTATCCGTGTTCGGCGTGCCAGCCGCTCACGTACGCGCCGACTTCCTCGGCCAGTGGTCCAGGGGACAGGTCGCCGGGCGGTTCGCCTTCGGGCGTCGTGGTGTCGTAGATGACCTTGCGGCTGCCGTACACGTCGTCGATGTGGACGGCCATCCAGCCGCCGAGTTCGCTGCGGTCGTCGTGCCAGGGCAGGGAGTACCGGCCGGCGATGGCGACGTACTGGTCCTCGGCGAGCTGGACGGTGATGTTCAGCTCGTTGCCGCAGAAGTCCACGCCGACGTCGGTGACGTGCTGTTCGAGGGCTTCGATGACGTCGGCGTACAGGGAGCGGGCCTTCTCCTCGTCTGCGCGGCGCAGCAGGTTGACGGCGCTGAGGTAGGTGAGGCTCATGACGTGGCCTCGCTGTCCGGGGTGTGCTTGCCGCAGACGAAGGACAGGGGCTCGCCGTCGTGCGGGAGATCGAGCTCGATGTCCTCGGCCTTCTTGCACAGCAGGCATCTCAGGGTGACGGTGCGGATCATGCGGCGGGGGCGGACCGGGGTGTTGGCGGGCAGGTGAAGCTGAGTGCCCGGGCCGGGGAGGGTGAAGCGCAGGAGCGCCAGCTCGGAGGAGACGGTGACCTTGCCGACGCTGGTGATGAGCAGGGGGGTGGTCGGCGCGTCGGGGAAGGTGAACACGTCGCCCGGTTGCAGTTCGTGGGCGTACACAGTCCTGGTGAAGCCGAGGGTGATCACGGCGTGATTGCTCATGGTGCAGCTCTCTTTCCGCTCGTAGAAGGGGTGGTGGTCGGCCCCGGTGCCGTCTCGCACACGGCGCGCCGGAGGTGTCAGTCCTCGATCAGGTACACGGGGCTGTTGAGCGGCCCTCGGTCGAGCTCATTCGCGATGTGTGGGGGAACGCGGGGCACCTGGGCGGCGTGGAGGGTGAGTTCACCGCTCACGAAGTCGACGGCGACAGTGCCGTCGGGCTCGACGCGGGTGACGCGGCCGTAGAGCGGCTGCTCGGGGTGCCTCACCCAGTCGTGGACGGCGAGGGGCGGCAGGTGGCGCGGGCAAAGGCCCTGGTCGCGCAGGGAGAGGTGCGGGGCCGAGGGATGCCAGCAGGGCTGCCCGTCGGGGCGGGGGTGCTCGCAGCCCCGGGCGATGTGGCCGTATCCGTCGCAGCGGATCAGGACCGGGCTCGGCCACGGCTCGCGGGCTCGCACGACCGCGAAGGTGACGGCGCCGCGCGGGCCCTGGTCATGGTGGGCGACGTATTCGATGGTCAGGCCGATGGCCATGGGCCAGGTCTGGAGGACGTTCGCGGCGATCGTCTGGGCGTGGACGGCAGGCACGGCGGGTGCGGGCGCGTGTTCGATAGTCAGGGACATGACATTCACTCCCCCGAGCCGGTCTCGGTCTGCGGGAGCAGCAGAAGCGCGGTCTCCTCCGCCGGGCCGCCGACCCGCGTCACGTATCGAGCGCGCAGGTGGGGCAGGGAGCGGATCTGCCAGATCAGCCCGCGGATGATCCGCCCGGTCTCCTCGGGCCACAGCGGCCGGTCGGGTTCGGCGTGGACCGTGGGTCCGACTCCCGTGGTGCCGCGCGTGGTCACGCCGGCGACGCGGGGCCGCATGGCGGAGAGGTCGACAGTCAGGAGGCCCGCGTCCGGGTGGTGCACGCGAACGAGCGCAGCGATCCTCGCGGCGCGGTCGGCGGGTGGGAGGTCGAGCACCCAGCGCTTGCCCGGCAACGTCTGGGGGCGTACGGCGCTCCACGCGACCGAGTTCAGCCGGTCGAGGGCGTACGTGAGGTCGTCGCCGATCTCGCCGGGGTCGAACCCGACGGTGGCGCTTCCGCCGCCGCGGAGGTCGTGGAGCAGCTCCTCCGTGCCGCCGTCGTGGGTGGCCCACAGGCCGTCCAGCTCGATCAGGCCGTCGGCGGTGGCGTGGACAAAGGTGAGATGCGTGGTCTGGGGGTGCGCCTCGACGATGCGCGCGGTGATGTAGTCGAGCATCGCGACCTCGTAGCGTGCCTGGACGTGGTCCAGGGCGCGGACCGCGTGGTCGAGATGGCGCCGTGCGTCGGTGGTCCGTGGCGCGTCGTTGTCGGTCATTTGGGAAGCTCCTTGTGCGGGTCAGGACGGGTACGGGAAGACGAGCTGCCACATCTGGCCCTCGTGCTCGGAGGCGAGGTCCATGCACGGGGTGAGGTGACGGCTGCGCAGGTGCGGCAGGGCGTAGAGCTGGCCGAGAGGGTGGGCGAGCTCGTGGGAGACGTCGTGCGGCCACGGGCTGTCCTCTGTGTCCGGCGAGCAGCGGGGGCACGGGATGGGGACCGTTTCGCCGCTGCTGAGCGTGATCTTCTCGAAGCCGACGGCGATGCCCCGGTCGCGTGCTTCGAAGCGGCAGATCAGGGAGACGGCGTCGGGGACGTGGCGGCGCACGATGTCGGCGACGGCGGCGGCACGGTCGGCCGGCGGGAGGCTGATCCAGCGGCGGTCGCGGTACTCGTGGACGGGGTGCGGCTCGACCACGCCCCAGTGGTAGAGGAAGGAGCTGCTCAGAACACGGCCGAGATCGCTGATGAGTTCGTCGACGTCCAGCGGGCCGTCCCGCCAGTCCTCCTCCGCGTCGCCGTGGGGGTCGTACAGGAGGCGGCAGCTGCCGAGCCCGGATTCCTGGGCGCTCCAGATGCCATGCAGCTCGACGTCGCCGTCGGAGTCGACGCTGACCTCCAGGTACTCGGCTTCGGGGTGGGCCATCCGCACGCGGGCGGAGATGTCGTCGTGGATCGCGAGGAAGAGCATCTCGCCTGCCTGGACGAAGGCCGCGGCGAGGTCGTCGAGCGGGAGCTGGGTCAGTCGAAATGGCTGGTTTTCCATGGGGATTGGCTCCTCGTCATGTGTGGTGGTGGGGTTAGCCGGCGCGGCGCAGGACGACAGCGGTCACGTTGTCCGAACCGCCGAGGTCGGCGGCGTCGGCGAGGAAGTCGGCGGCCTTCTGCGGGTCGCTCTCCTCGAGGGCGCGGCGGATCGCGCTGTCGTCCAGGCACCGAGCGATGCCGTCCGTGCTGAGCAGGACGCTTGTGATGCCGCGCGCGGGCAGGGACGTGGTCACGAACCCGTGGCGGGCGATGGTGCGAGTGACCTTGCGGTCGTACGCCAGCAGCGGTCCGCGCTGTGAGGTGTGGCGGCGGATGCGCTCGCCGAGGGAGTGGTCGTACGTGGCACGCCGCAGCTGTCCATCGGTGGTGAGGACGTAGGCGCGGCACAGTCCGGCCCAGGTGATCTGGACGCGGCTGTGGGCGGGATCGAGGAGCGCGGTGACGATGGACGCGTCCGCCGTGATGCCGCTGGCGGCGAGGCGTTCTCGGGCCGTCATGCAGCCGACTTCGGGCGTCGTGGTGAGGGCGACGGCGGCCGCCTCCTCGGTGGCCAGCCGGGCCGCTTCGGCGGCCTCGGCGGTGTCACCGATGCCGTCGGCGACGGCCACCGCGATACGGCCGGTGGCCAAGTCGCCGCCGACGTTGAACGCGTCGGCCTGGACCTCGCGGCGGCCTTTCCGCTGGGCTCCGCCCACGCGCCAGGGCGTTTGGGGCATGGCTGGACTCCTTCGCGTACGACGAGGGATCGGGGATGGGCCCGCTCGGGGCCGGGAACCGCTCGCACCGGCGCGGCCCCGAGCGGGGGCCTTCGTGTTACGGCACGGTGGCCGCGGTGAGCTGAGCGACGGCGGTGACGAACTGCGGGCAGGAGCCGAAGCGTTCGTGCAGCGTGTGTTCCTGCTCCCACTGGCCGCAGCGGACACAGACGGGCCGGACTCGTCCCGGCGCGGGCCGGGCGATGTACGCGCCGTGCAGGTCGCCGTCGGTAAAGACGACGACGCCGGTGGCCTTCTCGAGGCTCGCCGCGCCCTGGCCGTGTTCGGTGGCCTGGCGCAGGGTGCGGCGCAGCAGCGTCCCGGACCAGTCGAAGCCGGTGCTGTCGTCCGCCGGCGGGTCCTCGTACGTCACGCGGTAGGCGGGGAACGTCGCCTCGGCGGGGTCGGTGAGGGGGCGGGCCCAGAACTCGACGGGCCGGTCGTCCTCGCGAGTCTCGGGTGCGGGGGCGATGGCAAAAACGATGCGCATGATCACGTCGCCGTCCGGGAGCCCGGCGCGGTCGGCCGCGCGGGTGCACAGCTCCCTGAAGCCGGAGACGCCGTAGGCGGCGAGCCACCGATCGGGTGTCAGCTCCCCGCCGAACTTGGTCCGGAAGTCCTCGCGGTCGCGGCGTTGTACGGCGGCGATGATGTCGACGGCGCGGTGGATCTGGTCCGGGCTGACGCCGTACATGGCGGCCTCCGCGTACAGGAGCTGTTCGCGTGTGGGCTGGTCCACTTCTCTCTCCCTTTGTGGGCGCTGGGCTATTCGGTGGTCGGGCGCGGGGTGAAGTGCTCGGTGGCCTGGGCGTGCAGGGCGTCGAGGCGCGCGGAGAGACGCTTGCCGAGGGTGCGGCCCACCATGTCGACGCCGTGGTTGTCGGTGACCGACTCCAGCCGCCACCGGCGGAAGCCGTCGTCGAGGGTGAAGTCGCAGATCTGGCCCTTTTGCTGGCCGTGCAGGCTCAGTACGCGGACGGCGGGGCCGCCGGTCTCCCTGCGCTCGGTGGGTGCACCGAGGACGCGGGCGGCGACGACTATGGCGGCAATGTGGGCGATGTTCATCGGGTTCCTCGCACTCTGGTGGTCTCACCCGGCACGCACCGGGGAGGCTTGCAATTGCCTCCACACATGTAGGAGGCGTGGATACGGACGCGTAGGTCAGAAGGCATCGCGGTAGAGGTCCGGGCGGCCCGTGACCTCACGCAGGGAGCACACCAACAGCCGGCCGGACGCCTCGACGCCGAGGACGTCGCGCACGAAGTCGAGCGGCTCAACGGGGCGACCGAGGGCGTCACCGTAGGCGCGGGCCAGCCGCTCGCCCATTTCCTTGGCCAGCTTCTGAGCCTGGCCGAACTGGACGCCATCGACGCCGCGGGCAGCGAGGCCGACGCTCAGGGCGGCGCGTTGAGCTGGGGCGAGGAAGCTGAACACTGCTCGGAACCTCCGAAGTTGGGGGGGTGTTTTCCAGTGGATCTGATACTATTTTATCATTCTTGATCATTTTGCGTCAAGTATTCTTTACTGCTGGTGAGCGGGATCCCTTCGCGCTGGCGGCCGCGCTGGAGCGCTTCCCGGGCGGCTTTGCGGGGGCCTTCGAGGACTCCTTGAGCTTCCAGCGCCTGCACTTGGGCGCGGCGCGCGCCGTCCTCCTGGAACCATCGGCGGTCTCTGTCCCGGGCACGGGCGGCCTTCGCCTGCTTCTCCTGGGCTGCTGCGGCGGCTTGGCGGCTGCGCGGATTGGTGCCGCAGCCGCGGCAGTTGGCAGCAGGGGCGCTCGGGTGAGCGGTGCAGCCTCCGCTCGAACCACCGCCGTTCTCGGCACCGGCTTCCCCAGTGCTGCCGGCCCCGCCGCGGCCGTCACCCTCCGCCGGGGGTAGGGGGTTGTTTCTCTGGTGGTTCTCTGACGGTTCCCCCGTCATTTTGACCGGTACACCCGTGGAATTTGACCTCAGGTCATTGTGACCAGCGGTCATTTTGACCGCCTGTTTCGCCCCGGTGTCTTCCGGCGCGGGCTCCTGGTTGACGTCCTCGTCGTCGGCCTGTTCGGCGGCGCCCCCGGGGCCGCCGGGGTCCTGCGGGTGCGGTGGCGGACCAACGGGCCGGGGGGTGCGCAGGACGTAGCGGTTGCTGGTCCTGCGGCCTTCGACGAAGCGAGGGCTGCGGGACATATAGCCCTGCTGCTCAAGCCACTTGAGATGCCGGCGCACGGTGCTCAGACTCTGACTGGTCTTCGTCGAGAGGGTTTCCTGCCCGGGGAAGCAGGACCAGGACTCGTCCGCGAAGTCGCACAGCGCGAGCAGCACCAGCTTCGCGCCCGGATTGGGGATCTTCTGCTTGAACGCCCAGGCCATCGCCTCGATACTCACGCTTCTTCCTTCCTCCAGGCCGCCCGCCAGCGGGTGACCGTGCGGGTCTCCACACCGACGCGCTCGGCGATGTCGCGCGCCGGGTGCCCGGCGCGGGTCATGATCCGGGCGGCGAGCTCCTGCTCGGCTTCATTGAGTTCGGGCGCCGGGAGTCCGCCGTTGACGACGCGCTCGACGGCCATGAAGTCCACGCCGACGATGCCGGTGTCGGTAGTGCTGACGTAGACGTGGCGGGGCTGGCGGGTGGGGTCGCTGCCGAGGAGCAAGAACGGCGCGGAGCTGCTGTGCGGCCGGGGTGCGTGGGTGCTGGGCACGACGGATCACTCCTCGCCGATGCAGGACGCGGTTGCGCAGGGCCCAAGCGGCTGCCCGTCGCTCCGGAGGACGGCGAGCGCCGGGCCCGGTTCGCCGGCCAGGAGAAGGCGCGTCGCTTCGGCGACGATCTGCTCCAGGGTGGTGGCGGTGGACCGTGCCCGGTCGCGCTGCGTGAGCGCTCTGTCTGCCTGGCTGCGCCAGGAGGATGCCTGGTTCTGCAGCTGGGTGACGATCGGCATGATGACGTCCATGAGCGAGGCGGCGATGTCGCCGGCGTGGTCGGCGTAGGCCATGCGCGGCCAGCAGGCGATCAGGCGCTCGACGAGCCGCTGCCGGATGCGGTCCGCGGTGAGCGGGGGTGTCGTCTCGAAGGTGTCTGCGGGCAGCGGCGGTCCGTCGAGGATCGCCACCAGGTGCAGCATCAGGCCGAGGACGTCGTCGCCTTCGTACGAGGCGAGCGCATGCTTCGCCTCCTCGATGCGGGCGAAGGTGCCGCGCAGCTGCGGGTCGGCGTCCTGTCCGTACTGCGGCAGGACGGTGAGAACCGCGTTCGCCGCGCGGTGGTGCGGGGCGGGATCGGATGCGGTGAGGGCGGGCTGGTCGCCGTACGCCTGGGACAGCACGTCGGCGATGCGCTCGCGCAGCGTGGGTGTGAACATGAGGAACTTCCCCTCCAAGGGTTGGGTGTGCGGGATCGCCGAGCACCGGGGCCGGCGTGGTGCGGGCCCCGGTGGCGAGCGGGGTGGGTCAGGTCGCGTCAGGGACGCGGGTGACGCCGATGGTGCGCGAGGTGCGGCCGCCGGACTTCATCGGGATGTCGACGCTGAGGCCCTCAAGGATGCGGATCATCGCCTGGGGGTCGGGCTCGGGCGGGCGGGGGTTGCCGCCAGACCAAGAGAGCTTGAAGTCGCCGTACGTACCGGGGTCCGCGGCGTCGAGCATCTTGCGTGCCTTGACCTTGCGCTTCTTCGCGGCGCTCTCGATCTCCGAGGCGTCCGCGTAGGCGCGCAGCGCGTCGGTGATGCCCGCTTCGTCCTCGGCGAGGATGGTCTGCGGGGCGCGGCCGTCGTCGGCGAGCTGGTCGAGGTTCCAGCAGGCTGTCTTGAACGGGCAGTTGTCGCAAATGACCGACAGACCGGGTCCGTCGAGGTCGCGGGGCATGGCCTCCGGCTCGGCACTCTCGAGGACATCCTCGGCCCAGGCCAGGGCCTGCTGAGTGACGCCCTCGTCGTACATGCGCTGGTGGACGACGACCTGGCCGTACTCGCGGCCGACGTAGCGCAGTCGTACGACGTCGGCCTCCAGCGGCTTCCCGGTCGGCAGGTGAGGGTGCTCGCTGAGCCCGCCGGTGCGCAACAGGTGTGCGTACAAGTGGACTTGGAACCACTCATGCTGGCTGGGGCCCTGGCGTACGACGACGTCCAGGGCGCGGGTGGACTTGGTCTTGACATCCTCGACGACGCCGGGGTCCTGTCCGCTCGGGGTCCAGTAGGCGTCGGCGTGCCCGAGGATGACGCCGTTGGTGAGCTCCAGTTCGGTGTGCGCACCGTACTGCTCCGCCAGCACACGCAGGATTCCCTCGTGCAGCCAGGTGCCGAGGATCGCGGCGTGCATGTTGTCGTCGAGGTCGGTCGGCCAGGTGCCGTGTACTTCGTAGGCGGCGCGGCGTCTGCACAGACCGATCGAGGACGGGCCGAGGAGGCGTTGCCGGGCGCGGGGCCGGGCGCGGTCGTCGCGGTGGGCGCCCTTCCATAGGTCGGGGACGGTGATCGTTCCGGGGTCGATGGACATGGTCTTCTCGCACTCTGGTGGGTTGGCCACCCAGCGGGGTGGCTGGTGGCTACTTCGCTTTGCTGCGGGTCGACTTGGTGCGTGACGGCGTGCGGGCGGTCGTCTTCTTCGCTACGGCCTTCTTCGTGGCGGTCTTCTTCTCGGGGGTGCGCGTACGGGAGCCCGCGGATCCGCGTCCGCTCGGAGCGTCAGCCTTCACTGCCTTCGCCGATTCGGTGTCCGCGGTGAGCGCCTCGGCGAGCTCCTGGAGCTGTTCGGGGCTGGCGTCCTGGAAGGAGACGCCGAAGTCGTCAAAGCAGCGTTCGTTGACCACGTCGAAGCTGATGCCGAGCCGCTTCGCGACGTCGCGTACAGTGCCGCGCGCCTCCTCCATCGCGCCCTGCGGATCGACAGGCGCGGGCGTCTCGGCTTCCTCCACCTGCCCGCTGCGCTGGTCCTGCTTGTCCTGCGTGCCGGCCGGTTCGACGACTTCGGCGTCCACCACGGGAGACTCCGAAGTGCCTGGCGTCTCCAGTTTCTCGCCGGGGGTGCGCAGCCGGGCCGCGGCGGCCTGGACGCGCTCGCGGGACTCGGCCGCATCCGCGGCGTGCATTTCCTCGTCCACGTGCAGCCCGGACAAGTCCGCCGGGCAGGCGCGGCGCAGGGCAAGGGCCTCGGCGACCTTGCTGAGCTGGCTGGCGGGCATCTGCGGCCACAGTCCGCCGAGCTTGTACTCCTGCGCTTCGTAGTCCCAGACCTTCGGCGCGTACTCGCGCCAGTGCGCGACGGCGGGGAAGCGGGAGTCCCCGCGCCACAGGACGGACCGGCACGCGGCCGGGGGCTCGTCGCGCAGCCACACGCTGTGCTCGCCGCCCTCGGCGTCGTACCAGACGAAGTCCTCGTACGCGATGGGCTGCCCGGCCCGGTCGGCGGCCCGGCGTGCGATGAGCCGGTAGCCGTCGATGCCAGTCTGGATGGTCCAGCGGATCTCGCCGCGGGACTTGCGCTTGATCATGTAGATCTGCCGGCCGAACGGGTCGAGCCCGGACGCCTTGCAGTAGTGGAAAAAGATCCCCAGCTGCGCCGGACTGGCTTCCACCAGGTCCGGGAACGCCGCGCGAAGAGCGCGCAACTGCTGGTCCTCGAACGCCTTCTGGTCATCGCGGATCGCGAGCCAGGTGACCGGAGCATCGGCCACATCCCCTCCAAGCAACCTCGTTCCCCTTTATCGACGTTCAACTGTCGCAACACATGTTGAGAACAATTGAAGCTGATATAAATCTATTTCACTTGACGCCTGGCGTCAAGTGCGGACTGTCGCCTGCCGGAGCCACCGCCACGCAGGCGGCGCAGCTCGAACACGTCGCGCCATTCCGGATGACGCGCACGCAGCAGGCGCGCATAGCGCGAGGTGAAGTTATTGTTCAGCTGGAACGGCTCACCATGAGCGAGATCCGGCGCGAGCCAGCGCAGCTGCTCGAACAGCGCCTTGACGCCGATCTGACCGCCACCCGCCTCGACCCACTGAGCCGTGAGCCGCTCCAGCGCCTCGTACACCCAGGGGTGCTCGGCGTGAAAATCCTCAAACCGGTCGTCCAGCGTTGACGCGTTCTCATCCGGCGGGGACTGTCGCCCATCGATCCCCAGCGGGAGTTCAACTTGTTGGTACACACTTCACCCCCACAACGACTGCGTACCGTCTGAACACATGTCAGAGTCACACCTTAGAGGCATTGCCCGGGATTCGCGCGAGCTGACCCATCACCAATCGGGGTGCACCGGCCGCCGGCCACACAGGGAGCGACGCTGGAGCACACGACACATCTAGAAGACGTATACCTATGTCTCCCAGACAGAACCTCACTGCTTCAAGACAACCGATAGACGCGGCACGTCAGGGCATGCCAACATCTCACTCGTCGTCGCCACAGGGCGGCCATATGAAGGGGTGGGGATCCATGACGCAGCAAGCACAGGAGTTCATCTCTGTACCGGTGCCGCGCGAGTACGTCACGAAGGTGTACGCCTACCTGGCCCAACTCTCGGGCACGGCACCTTCGCCGTCGGAGTCTCCCGTCGACGGCGACGCGGGAGTAGAGGAAGACGGCAAGTACCCCTATGTCGAGTGGAGCGTGGAAGACCTGCGCGAACTGACTGTGGCCCAGTTGCCTTCAGTCCAGGCGGTCGTCGGCCTGCTGGACATCCTGGCCGAGCAGCCGGGAAACCCGGTGAGCTACACGTTTCTAGTGGACAGGCTCGCCGTCGAAAGGAACCAACTGCGCGGTTCCCTGGCCGCCTTCACCCGGGTAGTCCACAAGCGACACCGGCGAAGGAACTGGCCCATGACCTGGGAGGAAGGGGCTGGCGAAAATCCCGAGTACAAGTCTGAGTTCTTCTACACGGTGAGCGAGACCATCGCCGAGCGCTGGAAGGAAGTTCGCGCCGGGCAGTGATGCGCATGCCGGGGCTGCCTTGAGCAGGCAGCCCCCGGTCTGTCCGCAGCGGTGCTGGCTATCGCTTCGGGCGTACGGTCAGTGCAAAGCCGCCCTTCAACAGTTCCGCTGCGAACGCGGCAACGTCCTCCGCGGAATGCTCCCCCGGCCGGAACGTCCGCGCCTCCGGCAGCGGCGGCGGGGTTGGCTTGGGCTCGGACGAGGGCTTGCGGCCGCGGGGCTTGATCTGCTCCCGTTCGCCAGCCTTGATCCGGTCGATGCCCTCCTGAACGACGGCCCTGCCTCGCTGCTCCGCGCCATGAAGGACCGTGTCCAGCAGCCAAAGCGGCGATCCGGAGATCGAGGCGTCCTCGGTGACGAAGCTGCCGCGCACCCGCCACTGATAGATGTCCATGTACTTCTTGCCGAAGATCCAGGGGATCTCCTTGAGCCCGACGACGTCCGGCAGGTCCGCCGCGTCGCCGACCTCGTAGCCGCCGGCGATGCCAGCCTTGTACTCCTTGAGCCGTTCCGGCGAGACGTCGCGGGCTCCGTCCTCGGCGAGACTGAGAACCGTGGGCAGCAGCCAGTACGGGTTGCCGGAGATCACCACGTCCGGTTCGCCCAGCACGCCGCGCGTCTTCCACAGCTGGGAGGTCTGCCGCTCAACTCCGAAGAGGAACGCGATCTCCCCGTGCCCCAGGAGATAGGGGAACCGCTTCGCTGCCACGTCGCCACCTTCACCCATGCATCATAAACGTAACTTGATGCATCAAGTCTAATTCAAGTCCCCCTGTCGTTACTCACCGCCCTCGGCAGGTCAATCGCGGACGGTGCCGCCCTGGTCGACGCTGCTGGGGCCTGGGCCCGCAGCCGGGGGGCCATGTCTTTGTCGCTGACGGTCATCGACGGAAACGAACCTGCTCGTCAGTCCTATCGGCGCATGAGCTGCCTGACCACGGGGGAATGGGAGTCCCGATCGCGTAATCCGGCACAGAGTTGTGAGCGGCACGGCATGTCCCTCCGCTCGTAGCTCTGTCCCGCCAGCACTGCGGGCGCAGAAGCGCAGGAGACACTTGCGGTGCAGAGAGCAGCCACTTAACCTGGCTCCCTCTTTCCATTTGTGGAACAGCGCCCCGGGATCTGACTCGCACTCTGCCCGGGGCGCTGCCGCGTTCAGGCCGCGTCACCCCAGGATGTGGACGAGGAACCAGACGGCGAAGCCGGTCCAAGCGACCGCGAAGATCGCGCGGCCCGGGCGGGTGTGGACGCGGAACCACGCGCGGACGCGCTCGGACAGGGTGTTGCCGTCCTCGGCGTCGACCAGGGTGAGCAGTTCGTAGGCGGCGCCGAGCACGAGCAGGGCAGCCCAGATCAGGTCGGGCGTGGTCAATCCGTTCTCCTTCTTCTCCGCGCTGCTCTGTGATCCGGAGCCGTCAGCGGCCTGCCGCCGACCAGAGGGCGACGCCCAGAGCGGCGAGGCCCGTGACGGTGCTGATGGCGGGGAGCGGCCAGCGGGTTCGTTCGAGGGCGGTGACGCGGGCGTCGAGCTCCTCGACGTCCTTGTCGATCTGGTCGGAGCGCTGGACCAGGAGGGCGAGTTGGCTGTCGATGCGCGCCAGCCCGACTTCGAGGGCGCGGCGGAGTTCGGCGAGCTCCAGGGCGATCTCTCCGTCGGGCATGGCGGCTGCTCCTGTGATCAGCGGATGGTGGGGGAGGCGGAGTCGGTCTTGGCGGGGAGCCACGAGGCCGTCCCGGGGCGGCCAAGGATGGAGCCGACGGCACCCTTGAGCACGGCGAGGCCCGCGGGGATCGCGGCGATGGCCGCTGACTCGAGCGCCGACAGGGTTACGACGTTGGTCGTGCCGGACGCGAGGAGCAGGCCGAGGAACGCCTCGACATACGTGAGGACGGCGCGCTCGCCGATGTCGGCGAGGAGCTTGGGGGTGCGGCTGGAAGTGGCCATGGGGCGGAGGAACCTCTCAACGTGGCGGATCAGGGCTTGGGGACGCCGAGCTTGGCCCAGCTGGTCGGGCCCGGGATGCCGTCGGCGTCGTCGCCGGAGAAGCCGAGCTTGCGCTGCCACGCGGCGTACGAGCGGCGGTCGGCGTCGGTCCAGCGCGGGCCGGGGCCCTTGGCGTACCTGCTGCATCCTTCGGCCACGAGCCGCTTGCCCATCGCCGTGATCAGGGCGGAGCGCCGGCCGGCGCGGAAGTAGGCGGGACCGGGGAACGGGGCGTACGTCGGCTTGTCGTCCGCGGGCTTCGAGCTCGTCGGCTTACCGCCGAGGAGGTCGGCGACGGCGTCGCGGAACTCGTCCATCGCGATGCCGGCGGGGTCCGGCTTGCCGGGCTGCCACTCCTTGTGGGCGATGACCGAGGGCGCGGTCCAGCCGTGCGCCCGGCACAGGGCAGCGCTGACCTTGTGCATGGCCTCCAGCTGGGCCTGCGGCCACGCCTGGCCGCCGCCGGTGTTGACGCACTCGAAGCCATAGAAGCGCGCGTTTCCGTCCGTGTTGGCCTCGTTGTCCGGCGGCAGGGGCTCCTCGGCGATGACGGCCCTCAGGACGTCGTCGTCGCCGGCCCCGGCGTGGTTGGTCCGGCCGTAGCCGACGAGGTGCACGGTGCCCGAGCGGTCGATCACCCCGTGGCACAGCGGACCGGGGAGCGAGGTGTACCCGGTGCGGCAGAGCTCCACCATGCCGGCCTCGGTGGAGTACGGACCGGTGTGGTGAATCATGACGCCGTGGACCGGGCCCCAGGCGCCCTTGTGGTTGCGGTTGTGGGTGCGCCAGTTGCCGTGCTCGACGACGCGGACGCCGGACTTCTTCAGGACGGCGAGGAACTGGTCTGCGGACAGGGGCTGTGCCACGGTGGGACGCCTTCTCCCCCGCGCCTCCGTTGCTTCGTCCGCCAGGCGCCACCTGGTGGTCCCTCGGGGGCTGCACCGTCTGGTGCTGGTGAAGCGTGGAGGACGGAGGGTCGCCCAGCGGGCGGAGCCTAATGCATCGGGCGTTGCTGTGTCCCACGTATGAGACGAACGGATCTCCGATGGCTGTGTTGCTGGGATCGTCTCCGGTAGGCAGGCGCACCCGTGGGTGGAACGAGGGGCGGATCGATGGGGAACTCAGCTGACTGTGACGGAGCGCGGCCCCAGAGGGACAGGCTCACGGCACCGGCAGCGGTGTTGCGACGGCTTCCTGGAAGGGCGCGACCCCGCGCGGAAGCTCTCCAGGAGTACCAGGATCTCAACACCGAGCGCCGTAGCCACATCCCGAGGGCACTGTGGCCGTTCTTGGCGCCGACCCCGGAGAAGTTCTACCGCTGGCGGGTCCAACTCGAGTGCGGCTGCGTCGAGGAAGTCCTGACGTACGGCAAGGAAAAGCTGCCAGTCGAGCAACAGTGGCACGATCTGGTGCATAAGGTACGCCTTCCGGCCGGGCAAGTGCTCTGCTTCCACGACGACTCGCCACCCGAGCCGTACCGGGAAATTGTCGAGTGGGGAGAGCGCAAGGAAGTGTCCTTCCCCGCCGATCCCGTCGAACCACCCGACTGGATGGATGCGAAGGCGTGGGCCCTGATCCGCTACGAAGAGCCGCGCACTTCGGCGTTCTGGACCGTGACGCTCTCCTGCGGCCACGCCACGGAGGTGATGGCCCCGGACCTTGAGTGGAAACCCGCTGACGGCCCCCAACGGGCCAGCAAAATGAGCTTGCGGAGGATGAAGGCGGCGTACGAGGAGCTGTGGGCATCGGACCCCGACGCTCAGGCCGAGAGCGAGCGCGAGCACACGAGACGAATGCTCGCGGACGGCTGGCCGTGCCCAAGTCCTGAGAACCTCTGCCACACCTGCACTTGGGCCCGGTGGATCGTGGCCTACCAGCGCATCGGCTGGCTCGTTCCGCGACAGCCAGAGCCGAAGCGACCGAAACCACCGTCTCGTACGGGGCTTCAACGCCGTCTCCGTCAGGCTGAGGCCGAAGCCGAGAAGCTACGGAAGCAGCTTGCTCAACTCGGCGGGGAGGATGCCTCAGAGGCAGGCAGTTGACGGAAGACGGAGCCAGGCTTTTAGCGCCGAGATCGGAGAGGGCGCGTGGTGGCCAGAGGGACCCGGGCACAGCACCCATCGACGGCATGGAGGGTGGTCACTTCGTGTACGTGACCCGGAGCTTGGGTGGGTAGCTCTGACCGACGCCCTGGGCGCGGCCGTAGTAGGTCTTGTCGGAGTTGTTCGGGTCCAGGGCGATGCCGCGCCAGCTCGTCGAGTCGAAGACCGAGGTGATGTCGACCCACTTGCCGACGTTCTTGCCCCAGCTGATCGTCTTCGCCTCGCTGTCGGAGCTGAACGTCGACGGGCGGGACGTGTGCTTGTGGGCCTTGATGATCGCCTTACCTCCGCTGTTGTAGTACCAGTGGTCGAAGTAGAGGTACACCTCGGCCTTCTGGATGGTGGCGCCGGACAGGTCGGTGGCGAGTGCGGAAGGGAAGCCGATCAGGCTCGCCTGCATGCCGTTGGTCGAGCTGTAGTAGCCCTGCAGGCACTTGCTGCCGTAGTACGAGTTGTACGAGCCGCGGTTTGCGTACGAGCCGGACCAGGAAGCCGCGTAGGTCTTGGTGTAGGTCTTCTTCGGCGGAGTCGTCGTTCCGCCGCCCGTGTTGTACTGGCCGGTCTCCGGGATGTGCGGGCCCAGGTCCTCGATGTACATCAGGCCCGGATGGTTGCCGCCGCCGAACAGGCGCACGGTCTGGCCGCTGGGGCCGTTCTGGCAGCGGAAGGTGACCAGCAGGCGGCGCAGTCCGGCGCCGAAGGCCGCGCCGGAGCGGATGGCCTCCAGGTGGATGCGCCGGTAGCCGGCCGTGGGCATCGGGTAGATCGCGGACTGGATCTGCGGCGAGGAGATCGACGGGGTGTTCGCTCCGCCGTCCTTCAGGGCGAGGACGAGCTCGCCGCCGGACGCGGACGGGTCGGCGTAGCAGTCCAGGACGACGCGGTACATGCGGCTGGTGTCGGCGTCGAAGGACAGCTCGACGAAGCCGTAGTCCGTGGTGCCCGCGGTGACGGAGGTCGCCTGGTAGTCGATGGCGACCAGGCCGCGGGCGAAGCCGGACAGGTAGGTCTCGATCGGGTCGCCGGCGATCGTGAGCCTGCCAGCGACGGAGAGGTCCCCAACACCGGTGTTGCCGTCCTGGTCGATGGTGGCGACAGCGGTGCCGTTGTTCGTGAGCGTCAGGTAGTTGGGTGTGCCGGTGGTCAGCGAGACGGCTTCGTCGCCGGCCTCGTCGTACAGGCGCAGACCCTGCGGAGACAGTTCGGCGCGGGCCCCGCCGCCGGGTGTGGAGAGCACGGCGCGGCATTCGAGGTTGTCGAAGTAGGCGATGCCGGTGGTGGTCTCGCTTCCGTTGGCGTCGATCCCGACCCGGACGTTGGCCTTGGTGATGTTCGCGGGGATGGTGACGATCTTGGATATGCGCTGCCAGCTGCCGTCGGTGATGGGGGTCGAGAGAGCGATGCCGTCGGAGCTCACTCGGGTGCCCGCCTCGTCGTAGAAGCCGGCGTACAGCATCACCTTGGCGCCTGCGAAGTCGGCGGAGGTCTTGTAGTCGGCGGCGAGCCAGTAGCGCTCGCCGGGGAGGACGGGTGAGGTGGCGTGCTGCAGCCATCGGTAGGTGTTCGGGCCGGGGGTGATGCGCAGGCACTTCGCCGAGTTGTTGCCACCGTCCTCGACCGCGTATTCGGGCTTCCCCTCGATGGCGGCGGCGATGATGCCGCTCTCGTACGAGGGGTCGGCGACCAGGTTTCCGTTGGTGCCGATCGCGAGCCGAGAGGCCGTGAGCGAGCCTGCGGCGATGTGGCGGGCGGTGAGGGTGTTGGTGGCGATCTCGTCGCCTGTCAGGGACAGTGCCTTGATCTCCCGGGCCGTGATGGTGTTCGCCACGATCTTCTCGGCGGTCACGGACTCCGCGGCCAGTTCCAGGGTGCCGATGGACTCGGCGAGCACCATGCCCGCGCCGATGACGGTGCGGACCTGGGCGTTGTCGAAGTCCGCGGTGCCAGCGGTGGCCTGGTGGTTCTGCAGCCATACGGTGGCGGCCACGGTCCCGGCCGGGGCCTGGACCTGCTGGCTGGCGGTGGCCCAGTCGGCGCCCGGGGTGGGGGTGGCGATCGCCGTGCCGTAGCCGAGCACCGTGCCGGCCGCGTCCTGCCAGCGCAGGTAGAGGCGGAGGGAGTCCCCGGCCCAGTCGGCTGAGGCGCGGTAGTCGAAGGCGAGGAAGAACCGGTCTCCCGGGGAGACGGCCAGCTCGGTGATCAGCAGGCTCCGGGATGTCGGCTCACTGCTGGCGCCGTCGACTTGCAGGCCGCGAGGGGAGCCGTTGCCCTCGGCGAGCCGCCACTCGGCGGAGGCGGATACGAGCTGTTCGGTGAAGGCGCCCTCGAAGGAGGGGTCGGGCATGAGGTTGCCGGTGCCGATGGCGAGCTGGTTGTGGCCGACCGCGCCGATCCGCAGCTTGGCCTGGGAGACGGCGTTGTCGGCGAGCGCGGTCTCGTCGACGACGCCGTCGAGGACCTCCTGGGCGACGACCGGTGCTGGGCCGACCGGTCCGCTCTGGGCGGACGGGGCGGAGGCGGTGCCGGAGGTGTTGCGGGCCAGGAGGCGGACGTACAGCGGCTGGTCGGTGGGGATGGTCAGGGTGCTGCCGAGCGGGGACTCGAACGTGCCGCGCAGGGTGGCCGGCGTGGGGATGAAGTTGTCGAGCGTCGCGGCATGGACCTCGATGCGGGCGAAGTCCAGTGGCGGCGCGGGTGCGTCGGTGAAGACCCCTTCCCATGTTGCCGACACGCCTCCGAGGACCGGGGTGACGGTGGGCTGGCTTGGGGTGGGTGGCGGTGGGGCGTTGACGATGTTGACCGCGGTGGTGCCGTCCGGCTGCTGGCCGATGACGGCGCGCAGGGAGCCGGTCTCGTCGTACACGTCGAGCGCGCCGTTCTCGATGGAGGAGTAGGCGAGTTGGGAGGTTCGGGTCTGCTGGGCGAAGCGGCGCTCGAGGTCGGCGATGCGGGCCGCCAGGCGTGTCAGGTCGTTGGCCATGCGGGGTCAGCTCCCGTCGGTGAAGCGGTCGGCGCGGGCCAGGGCGAGGGTGATGCGCTCGGGGTCGTCGCCCTGCGGCGGGCGCAGGGTCCAGCCGGTGACACGGCACCAGCCGTCGTAGTCGGTCCACTGGTCGTGGAGGGTGACGCGGACGTCGTCGCCGATCTGCCAGGAGCCGACCGGGGCCGCTGGGTGGTCGATCACCTCGATCTCCGTGACCTCGCCGAGGACCTGGCGGGCGATGCGCTCGGTGCGGGCGCGGGCGGCGAGCCGGTCGTTGCCCTTCTCCGCGGGCACTTCCAGGACGTGCTCCAGGCGGAGGCGTCCGTTGCGGATGGCGTCGATGGCGCGGCGACGTCCGCGGCCTTCTCCGGCGCCGAGGGCGATGACGACCTGGGCGTAGGCATCGGCGTCGTAGGTCACCGGGACGGTGGCGGCCACGTTGACGCCGCTGGCGAAGCCGATGTCGGTGCGGCGGGTGCCCAGGCGGGGCCAGCCGAGCCGGATCCGCCCCACGGGCCGGCCGTTGGACCAGTCGGTGGCCTCGGTCCACTCCGGACCGCCCTCGATCTGTGTCATGTCGTCGATGACGGAGCCGAGGACCGGCGCCTCCCACCAGTCCGTGCTGTACGGCTCGGCCGGGGTGCCGGCCTTCGCCCGGCTGGTGACCGGGTCCACGGTGACGCCGAGGTTCCCGTCGGGCTGAGACTGGGCGTAGGTCCACGTGTCGCGGATGACCTGGCACGGGTCGGCGTTGACGTACGGACCGCGCCCGTTCAGGTTGCCGTGGACGTCATGGCGGCGGTGCAGGTAGCTGCCCCAGCCCGCGGCCTCGATCGGGTACGCGGGGCCTTCGGGCTCCGCGCGCCAGATGAGGCCGCCCCACAGCAGGGCGTTGTCCCGCTCGCAGGTCAGCAGGGTGTTGCCCGGGTCGGCCTGGGCGGGCAGGAGGTGCGCGAAGCGCGGCGAGAGGCGGCCGGAGAGGTCCCCGGCCCCGTTGAGGGCCTGACCGAACTCCACGTCGGACAGCGGCAGGTCCGCGGCGAGCACGGTGCCGGTCAGGGCGTGCCAGGTGCGGTAGCGGTAGGCGGGCACGACTCACACCGGGCCCTCGGTGAACTCGACATCGAGGATGAAGGTCGTTGCGCCGTCGGTGACCAGATCGCCTGTCTCCGATCGGTGCATGTACGTCTCGGTGTGGATGGGCACCGTGGTGCCACGCTGTGCGGCAGAGATTGGGATGCTGTCGGCCAAGACGACCGTGTTCCGCCGGGTGTTGTTGCCCTGGTCGTCGTCGATGGAGATGTGCTGGCCCGTCGTACCGCCGATGATCTGCCTCATCCAGGCGAAGACATCGGCCCGGCGCAGTGCGAGACCGGTGATCGTTGTGACGAGCTTGGCGCTCGTCGCCCACGGTGGTACGGCGACGTTCCAGCGGCTGGCCGGCGGCCAGACGTGCCACGTGTTGTCGCTGTAGTTGAGGGTGGAGTGGGTGTTGGGAAAGGCCGTGTACAGCTTGCGGTCGCGGCGCGGGTTCGCGATTCGCCGCACATCCTTGATCATCGAGTCGGTGATGACGGCCGTGTTGGCCGGAATGTCGATGCGGGCGAGCGGGATCGCCGTCATCCCGGCCGGCACGGTGGTGGTGGACGCGGAGACGTTGCTAACGACGTGGAAGTAGCCGATCTCGTCGGTCTCCGGGCTGCGGGTGCCCTCGTACTCCGGGTCCTCCACGCGCAGGCAAACCAGGTCGGAGCGGGTGCTGGCGGCGGTCGGCGCGACGGGTACGACGGCGTCGCCGACGTTGTACTGCGTGTAGGAGCCTTGGCCCCATGCGGCACCGCGGATGACGGCTGAACCGTCCACGACGCGCACACCGGCCGCCGGAGTGGACAGCTGCCGGACCTTGAGGTCGTCGCCCTCGGTCACGCCCTGGGAGCCGCGGGCCAGGTCGCGGACCATCATGCGGAAGGCCCTGGCCTCGTGGGTGCCCCCGTGGGTGAGCAGGGGCGGGTTGATCAGCGTCATGAGGGATTCTCCGGTTTCACAGGGCGGCGTAGGCGGCGCGCCAGGTCACGGCCAGGCGGGTGGCGTTGGTGTAGTTGCGGGCGGTCCACCACAGCTCGCTGCTGCCGGGCGGGATGGTGAACGTGTCGAGGCGGGAGGCCGGGGACAGGGTGGGGGCGAGGTTGCCGGTGCCGTTCTTCAGCGCCCAGCGGGTGCCGGGACGGGTCTCGATGTCGATGTGCTCGCCGATCTTGAGGGAGACGGCCAGTTCGAGCACGCGGCCGGACTGCACGTGGCGGATGCGGGGGTTGGTGCACGGGCCGGTGATACGGATCGACGGCCAGGCCGGCAGGTCTCCGTCGTTGTGGACCCGGCCGCGCCGCTCGTCGGGGATTGCCACGCCGGTCGTCAGCGGGGCGACCAATGGCGCGCGGAGACCGCCCAGTCCGTCGGCGGACAGGGCCAGCGTCAGCGCCGAGGCGTCGTCGGCGTGGAAGCGCGGGTCGAGCGCGGCGAACTCGATGTCCAGGGGGATCCAGCCGTGCAGCGTGCTCGACGTGCTGCCGGCCTCCACGCGGCGCAGCCGACCGTACAGGCGGCGCGTCGTCCGGCCCGGCCAGCGCAGCCGCAGTACCGTCTGCGCTCCGGGGCCCGTACGCACCGCCGTGTCGTCGGCCGCGCGGTGGAGGCGGGCGAGCAGATCGAGAGCGCGTGCCGGATCCCCCGGCGTACGGATGCCCGCCTCGATGCGGACCGCACGCGGCCCGTACAGGTCGACGCCGGGGAAGGAGCCATCCCCGGCAGGGTTGTCCACATCCTGTGTACGGAGTTCGGGGACGCCCAGCCCCTCGACATCTCCGACTGGGATGTCGGTTCCAGGACCGATAACGACACCGGCGACCTCGATCTGCCAATCGGCGAGCTCGAGCATCAAAGTCGGCCTCCTCTCTGGGCATTGCGGAGGCGACGCATGACCTCGGCTCCGATCTGCTGCGGGGTGGCCTGCGTCGAAGTGACGGTGACGGGCATGGTGCCGATCAGCGGCTGCCGCTCGCGTACGACGACGACTTGAACGGTTTCTGCCGGGCAGGCGTCGACTGTGTGGACGGGGGTGGGAGCCACGTCCGCCGGGGCGAGTTGGAACCCGAAGCGCTGAGCGACGTCCGTGAGGACTGCAGTCGACGCAGCGCGTTTGGCCGGTGCGAGCGGGATGAACGCCTCTCCCCCGGTGCTCGCCTCGGCGAACTTGATCAGGGCGGAGCGCGAGGAGTAGATGCCGGGCTCCCAGATGCCGCCGTTGGCGTACGCCAGGCCCTTGTTGGCCTTCGCGAGGTCGGAGAGGAACCTGGTCGCGCGGGTGCCGAGCGCGGACCTGATGCGGGACTGGGCGCGGTTGGCGACCTCGATGATCCGGTCCTCCTCCAGGCCGGTCGCGTCGGCGACCTTGTGGATGCCGGTGGTGCTCGTCCTGATCGCGCTGATGATGGTCAGCAGGTCGGTGAGGTCCTCGGCCGCGAGGGTCCTGGCGGCCGCCCTCGCCACGTCGTTGGCCTGCCGCGCCCTCTTCGGGTTTTTCACGGCCTCGGCGGCCAGCTTCTCTGCCGCCTCGTCGCCCTGTTCGGCGAGTCGCGCGGCGAGGTCGCCGTAGCCGAGGGCGGCGAGCTTGGCCAGGTTCTGCTCGAAGGCGCTTTGGTCCTTCACGGCCTGGCGGAGCTGGGCGGTGAAGTCGCCGAGGGTCGCCTTCGCGACCAGGCCCAGCCGCTGAAGGTCGGAGGCCATCTCCTTGAGGTACTTCGACGAGCCGGTGGCCATCTTGTGAGTCAGCTCGATGCCGTCCTCGCCCATGGCTTCGAGCGCGTCGGCCACGTCCTGGCCGGCGCGCCGGGCGACGGTGCGCAAGTCCTTGCGCCACCGCTCCGTCCGTCGCACCGCCGTGTCGAGGTTCTTCTCGAACCTCGACAGGTCGAAGACCTCGACCTCCTTGCCCTTCCGCTTCACGGTGCGCATGGAGTCCGACCGGATCGACGACACCGACACCAGCTCGCTCCCGCCGCCGGAGGGGTCGTAGGACCAACCGGACAGGCCGCCGCCCGCGTACCAGGTGACGTCGCCGCCGAAGCGCCGGACGACCTCCTCGACGATCGCCTTGCTGCGGGGGCGCTTGCTCACGGCGAGCGGCACGTACGCCTCGCCCTGGGTCTCCGGCTCCGCCCACACCCGCCAGGAGCCGGCCGGGGCGATCTGCGCGACGTGGTTCTCCCGGACGCCGCCGACGGCGTAGTACGAGACGACAGCGCCGTCCGCGTAGGAACCCGGCGTGCGCCTCTTGAGGTTGCGGGTCTCGCCAGTGGGCGAGACGAGGTACTGCTCGACACGGCGTGTCGTGATCGTGACCGTCTTTCCGCGCAGGCTGTCGATCGCTCCCTGGATGGTGCCGAGGGCGCTCAGCGGCGGCTGAACGGGCACGGTGACCTCGGCCTTGCCATCAGGCAGAGTGCGGATCTTGAAACCGAGGGCCTCCATCTGCTGTCGTGCTGCCTCGGTCGGCGCGCTGATTGTGACCGTCTTCGCGTTCGGTGTGCTGCGCAGCTTGTCCTGCACGGCCTGCAGGGCGGCAAGGGCACCCAGTGTGGCGGCGCTGACCCTGACGTTCTTGCTGCCGGGGACGGTGCCGAGCTGGTCGATGAGGGCCTTCAGGTCGCCGCGAGCACCCTTTGTCGGAGCCGTGATCTTGATTTCCCGGGTGCCGGGGACGGTCTTCACGGTGAAGCCGAGGTCCTTCAGCTTCTTCTGGGCCGCCTCGCTGAGCGAGTCCACACGGATCGTGGTCGCCTTCGGCAGCCGGTCGAACTCGGCCTGCACGGCGAGGAGATCCGCAAGCGTGGAGTCCATGCCCTCGGTCTCCAGCAGCAGCGACACCTTGGACGGCAGCAGGCCGAGACTGTCCGCGACCGCCTCCGCCTGCTCGGGCACCAGCCCGTAGCCCTGGGCGGCCTTGACCGCGGCCGTGCGCGCCTTGTCCATCTGCTCGCGGGCGGCGGCCAGGGACTCGGGCAGCGACTTGCCGTTCTGCTGGGCGAGCGCGTACGCCGAGACCGCGGCGTCGGCGGCGGCATCGCTCAGGGACGTGAGGGACTGGTAGAGCTGCTGGCCGTTGCGGCTCGTGGTGTTCAGCGTCCCGTTGCTGTTCAACAGGGCTTCGCCGAAGCCGTCGGCCTTGTCGATCCCGTCGTCCAGGGCCTCGTTCACGTTGAGGATGGCGCTGTTCACGCGCGCCTCAGCGGCCTGGAGGGAGATGCTGCCGCCGGAGAGCAGGTCGAGGGCGTCCCTGAGCGCGCGGGTGCGGGTGTCGGCGTCGGCGGTCTTGTCCGCGAGTGCTCCGACGGCGGTCTTGAGCCGGTCGTACGCGCTCGCCCCGCTCTTCGTGTCGCTGCTGGCGTCGGCGAGGCGCTTGGCGTTCTTGATGCTCTCCGCCATCTCGCCCTTGACCTCTCCGAGCGCGTCAGCGGCCTGCGCGGCCTTGAGCCCGGTGTCCGTGTACGCCTTGGCGGCGCCGCCCTGCGTCGCGATCCACCTGACGTTCGCCTCGGCCGTCGCGTTCAGCTCCGCTTGGAGGCTTTCCAGCGACCGGCCCTGGCCGAGGTAGACGTCGGTGAGCTCAGTCATGGAGACGCCGGCGCGTTCCATGACGTCGACGAGCTTCTCCTTGCCGTCGCGGACCTTGGTGTCCAGCAGGGTCTGGGCGGCGGCTCGGCGTACGTTGTCGTCGATCACGCCGCCGGACTCGCGCAGAGCGTCGGTCAGCGTGCTCACCCGCTGCTCGTGCTCGGCAGCCGCGCGGGCGGCCTTCTCCTGGTGCGAGGCGAGGAGCCCGAGTCCGAGGGTGACGCCGACCAGCGCGGCGCCCCACGGGCCGCCCATGAATCCCACCAGCCCGGACATCGCGCCCCGCAGTCCGACACCGGCCGCGCGGGCCATTCCCGTGAGCGTGCTGGTGAAGCCTGCGGCCGGGCCCTGCGCGCTGCGGAAGGCGGCCCCCATCTGGCCGACGATCGGGACGCGGGTCTGGAGCACCGCGAAGGCCGCACCGAGCCTTCCGATGTGCGCGCTGCTCATGGCGGCGAGGCTCTGCTGAACCCTCATCTGCCCGTTGAAGCTCTGCCACGCCCCGGTCAGCCGGCCACCCACGGTCGAGGCGAGCCCACCCAGGATCGGCCCGACCCGCCGGGCCAGGAACATCGCGGCAATCGCGCTCTGCACCGGCCCGGGCAGCGCGCCGAAGGCACGCACCAGACCCCCGACGACCTCTCCCACCGGCACCAGGACGGCCGACAGACCGGCCACAGCAGACAGGGCGAGGTTCCCGGCGATGACCAGGACGTCCAGGGCGTTCGCCACACCATCGGAACCGTCCGCGAGCTCCCCGAGGGCGTCGGCGATGGGCTCCGCGCCCTGGGTGAGGTTGTCCAGGACGTCGCCCAGGGCGCGGCCCGCGTTGATCAGCAGGTTCAGCCCGGATGCCAAGGCGTCCTCGCCGATCACCTTCAGTGGGCCGAGGAGCTGCTCCGCCTCGTCGATCAGGCCGCCCAGACCCTCCCGGGCCCGCTGCTTGAGCTCCGGCCCGTAGAGGGTGGCCAGGTCGCGCCCGTATTCGATCGCGGCGACGAGATACGGCGTCGCGCCGGACAGCCCACTCGTCATGAGCCGGGTCACGTACTCCAGGCCCGGCGCCATCGCGTCGTATAGCGCCAGCCCGGTCTGCCGCGTCTGCTTCCGCAGCAGCGTCATCGCGCCCGCCAGGCCCTGGCCGCGGGCGGCGGTGATCTGCGCGGCCGCCCCCGTCTGGCGCACGGCGAGGTTGAGCGCGTCGAAGGACTCGGTGCCCTGGTGGGCGAGCGCGATGGCGCCGGACATGGCGGGCTTGCCCATCGCTCTCTTCACCGCGGCGGTGAAGTCCTGCTGCGACATCTCGTGCTGGGCGCGGGACAGTTCTCCGATGACGTACCGCAGGCCCTTGAACCGGCCCTGGGTGTCCCATGCCTCGATGCCGAGGGCCTTCAGCCCCCGGCGCATGTCCTTGGTGGGTGCGGCGAGGTTGGCCATCATGCCGCGCAGCGCGGTGCCGGCGGTCTGGCCGAGGATGCCGGCCTTGCCGAGCATGCCGACCGCGGAGGCGGCGTCCTCCATGCTCACGCCGAGGCCAGCGGCGACCGGACCGGCGTACCGCATGGCGTAGTAGATGTCGATGATGCCGCCGGAGGCGTTGTTCGCGGTGGCGGCGAGGATGTCGGCGGCGCGGGCGGCCTGGTCGGCGCCAAGGCCGAACTGGTCCATGATGTCGCCGAGGTAGCGGGCCGAGTCGGCCGCGTTGACCCCGGCGGCGGAGGCGAGCTGTAGCGAGGCTCGGGTCGCGGAGATGGCCTGGTCGGTACGGAAACCGGCCTTCGCCAGCTCCACCATCGCCTCGGCGGCGTCGGCCGCGGTGGTGGTCGGCAGGGTCAGGTCGTTGCCGAGCTGGTTGGCCATCCAGGCGGCGCGCTGCATCTGCCCGGCGGTGGCCCCGGTCACCGCCTGGAAGATGTTCATCTGCCGCTGGTAGCGGTTGCCCTCTTCGATGAGCTGGCCGGAGCCCAGGACGAGGGCGCCTCCGGCAAGGAGGCGGCTGAGCGCGCCCGCCTGTCGGCCGGCGCCTTTGAGGGAGCGTTCCAGGACGCCGGCGTCGCTGCCCGCGCGGCGCAGACGGTCGCCGGTCTGGCCGCCCCGGGCACCGAGGGCGGTGAGGCGGGAGGCGGTGGCCTGGGCACGGGCGCCGAGAAGGTCGATCTGCCGGGCGGTGCGGCGGCTGGACGCGTCGAGACCGGCGAGGCGACGGTCGAGATCCCGGGTGCGGCGGCCCAGGTCACGGGCGGCGTCGGCGGCCGAACGCAGCCCGGAGATCAGGCTGTTGGCCTGCGCCGTCAGCTGGACGGTGAGGTTGTACGTCGCCACTCTCCGGCCTCACCTTGTTGTGTCGTTGTCGCGGTGCAGCGCCTCGTACGCCTGGCGCGGCAGCAGCGTGATCTTGATGCCGTAGCCGGGGCGGCCCTCGGGTACGTGGTCGCGCTCCTGGGCGATCAGCTCGCAGCCCGGGCAGCGCACGGTGTCCGTGACGTACGCGTGCTGGTGGCCGCCCTTGGCCGGATCCCACTCCTCCGCCCGCGTACGGCAGTCCGGGCACAGCGTGCGCTGCCACTGCTGCCAGGCATGGGCCTTGGCCCGGTCCAGGTCGCTCCAGCGGCCGTCCCCGCCGAGGAACTGCGAGTGCGGGATGCCGTACCGCTCGCACAGCTCCAGCTCGGCCCGCAGCCGCGGGTCGGCCGTCAGCCTTTTCCCAGGTCGGCGGCCTTGTCGGCCCGGCCCTCCTGCTGCACCTCCCAGGCCGCCTCCCACAGGGCGTTCGCGTCCGGCGCCGACCAGGAGTCGAGGAGCTCGCGGGCCTCGGCCTCGCTCATGCCGTCCGTGCTGGAGGCGGCGATCAGCGCGGCCGGGAAGGTGTCGGGGTTGAACGCGGCTCCGTCGGCGGCCTGTTCGTCGGTCGGTGGATGCGCGTGAAGCAGTTCCTCGAGGACGGGGCGCGGCAGCGCGCGGAAGGTGAGGTAGACCGACGCCCTGTCGAGCGCCTCGCGCGCCGCCTCGCAGCGCTCGGCGGCGAGGCGGGCCCGCTCGGCGAACACGCCGTTGTCCGTGTCGCTCTCGGCCAGCAGTCGGGCCCGGTCGGCGGCCCGCCTGGCCTCGTCGTACTCTGCCTGCGGTGCTGTGTCGTCGCAGATCCGAAGAACGCGCTCTGGAAGCGAGCGGCGGCGCAGCCGCTCCATCTTCTGCTCCCACGACACCGCGCCCTTGCTCCCGGCGGCCATCAGGCGGTCCCCGTCGAGGCGGCCGGGACGGCGGCGTCGAGCGCCGGCGGGGAGGTGATCGAGAAGATCGCTTGGAACTTCGCGGCCTCGTTGCCCGCGTTGTACTGCGCGGCGCGCGAGGCCACCTGCACCGGGAAGGTGTCCATCGACTTCGACCCGGGGACGTCGCCCTTGCGCAGGAAGACGACGAAGCCGATCGCGCCCTTGGGCAGCAGGGTCTCGATGGTGTCGCTGAGCTGGTCCTCGTAGAAGGTGATCGAGGAGTTGTCGGCCTTGTCGTTCCCCGGGATCGAGGACGAGAAGGTCGACGCCATGTCCGGCGTCTCGATCGCCTCGTTCGTCAGCGACCAGCCGTCGACATCGCTGATCGCCTCGGTCAGGTCGGTCGCGTTCGGAGCGGAGATCTCCACACGAGTGGGGATCATGGTCTCGGCGGCGACATCCTTCAACCAGAGGATCTTGGTGATGCCGCGCCGCATGAAGCGCTGCTGAGCCACGGGCACTCCCGGAAGGGTGCTGCGCCGGGCACGTTCGTCGGCCGGGCGTCCGCGTGGCTCCGCGGTGAGAAGAGGATCAGGCAGGCGTCACGGTGATCGTGAACCGCTGCACGTAGGTAACGATACTGCCCTGTGAGCCGTCAACCGGTTCTCCGTCGGCGTCGTAGGTCAACTCCCGGTCGATCACGCGCATCCCGGGAACCGCGAGGTTCCTCAGCCGGTCAGCAACCACCACCCGCACCCGGTCACCGAGCCACTGTGCCTGATCGGCTCGCTCGCCCACGCTCGTCGCCTGGTACGTCCAGGTCGCGTCGGCCTGCCAGTCCCCGAACGACGGACCGGAGAACTCACCGGGCAGGCTGTCGAGGATCAGATACGGAAAGGCCGCGGTCTTTCCGTCCGCCGTCCGCGGCAGCACGCCAAGCCCACACGGCCGACCTGTGCCGGCGCCGAGCACGTTGACGAGCGCCCGCGTCAGCGGCAGCCGAGGGGGGCTCACCGTGGCAGCACCCCCTTGCGCAGGGCGTCCAGAAACCCGGGCTCGGTCTGCCGGAACGCGGGCTCGATGTGCGGATAGGGCGGCTGCCGGTACCGGCGCCCCAGCCGGTCGACGCCGACGAACCCGTACTCCAGCCGCCGTGACTGCGGCGCGTCCGTGAACACCACCGCACTCACGCGCCCTCCGCCTGCGGTCACCTTCACGTCCCAGGAAGCTCGGTACTGCCCAGTGATCACGTTCGGCCCCGGTCGCCCGGAGGCGTTCTTCTGGATCCGCACCCGCAGCAGCATCGCGTGGTGCCGGGTGATCGCCCGCGTACGGGCCCGGACAGCCGGCCCGAGGCGCGTGAGGGCGGCAGCCAGCTCGATCGGGTCGCGGAACGCCGCCGCGTCGGGATGGGCGTTGGGGTGCGGGTTCACCGCCATCAGCCGATCACCTCCAAGCGCACCATGCGCACCACCGCGTACGTACCGACCGCGACCTCCGCCACCCGGAACCGGCGCCCGACGAGCTGCTCGTCTCGCGCGGACCGGGGCACGCTCAGTACGTCGTCGGGCATCATCGGCGGCGCCGACAACGGCAGCAGCGCCCGGTACGCGGTCGAACCGGGGAGCGCGGCGGGAGCCCCATCCAGGGGCGGGACGGGCGAAAGCTGTCCGGGCCGTACGATCGCCCCTGACCCTTCCCACAGCAGAACCGCCACCCCGCCTTCAGGCTTCAACGCTCCTGTCTGCTCGTCCAGTTCGTCGCCAGAGGCGCCGTCCGCATCCCTCCACAGCTGGACCTCGTCGTCGAGCATCCCCTCCACGACCCGCCGCACCCCCGAGAGATCAAGCGCCACGGGCCCACTCCGTCAACTGCCGCATCACCGCCGCCGTACCGCCGCCCGGCACGTTCTCCAGGTCCATCCGTGCCAGGGCCGCGCGCTCCACCTCCAACGGGTCCAACGCCTCCAGAAACGCGGCGGCCGCCGGGCCGGGGTCCGGGGGCGCGCCGACCTCGACCCGAGCGAGGAGATCCAGTTCGGCGGGCCATGTCCCGGTCGGGCGCAGATGCAGCACCACGCGTGGCACATCGTGACCATCAGCGTGCAGATCCACGGCAGCGACGTCCTCGCTCACGTCCCTGCCGTCTACAGCGAGGGCATACGCACGCCCGTCGAAGGTCATCTGGAAGCGATTCGGCGTCGTCACCGGCGGAGCCTAAGCTCCGGTTCGTCTCTGTCAAGCCGAACGAGCTGCGCAGGATAGCCCTCCGGACACACCGATGGGCCAGTTTCCGTGTGTCCCAGCGTGCCGCGCGGCCGTGAGCACATCGTGGCTTCATGACTGACGTCGTTCCCTACGCGGTCGCAGTACGAGGCGCGGCCGAGGTGCTGGTGAAGGCGCTGGTTCTCCGTGACTTCCTGCCGTCTCGTCTGGCTGCTCAGCGTGCCCACACCCCCGGTGGGCGCTCCGTTGAGGAACTGGAGGCCCTGATCGTCGAACGCCGAGCGCTGTCCATCGCCACCCGAATGTGCATGGCACAGGCGGACCACGGGTTCTTCTCTGGGGTTTGGGGCACCTCGATCGCCGGATCGGTCGACAGGGCCGGAGAGCTGATCCTTCGCGAGCGCGCACTCGAGCACGCCTCGCCGTCCGCGGCCAGTGCCAACAGCGGTCGAGCCGCACGGAGAAGGGCTGCACGTGATCGGGCCGATGAGCCGCTGCCCGAACTCGCCTTCATGACGATCCGCGAGGTCGCGCGTGCAGCGTGGACCGAAGGACTCGGCCTCGCCAGTCTCGCTGAAGCGGAAGAACTGATCCGCGCTGAGCGTGCCGCCCGGATGGCTGAGTACCGAGGCAGACCCGCCCAGGTGTGCCCGTTCACCCGGCGCGAGTGCTATCCCCTCACGGGTGGCACCTCCTGTCGCTGACAGCGGTGAGCGTCGGCCGTCACATCCCCTTGGCGCCGCCCCTTTCCAGATTCGCCAACACCTGCTCGGCGACCTTGCGTGCCTGAGCGTTGAGGTCCGGTTCGGACACCATGTGAGCCGGCGAGTACCTCTCGATGAAGAGGAACTGACCGGCACCGAGGTCCACCGTGAGCGACGCCCGCCAGTCGTCGCCGTACATCACCTGCTGGGCCGCACCGCGTCCCTTCACTGTGACCGGAACGGCCTTCGTGGGGCTGGGGTCCGTGCCGTCGGCTGTCTCCAGCAGGGCATCCTCGTTCTTGAACATGGAGACCACGTAGCCGGCCGGGTTGTCCTCATCGGGGGTCATGGAGAAATAGCAGCTGACCTCGCCCTTGCCGGACATCGGCGTCGCCTCCCACACCCCGATGGCCTTCTGCTGGGCCTCTGTGAGTGTGGCTTCGCAGACGGAGCCCTCGGTCACTTTGCCGGTGTTTATGGGTGCTGTAGCCACGTACTGCCCGGAGTTCGGCTTGGCGGACGTGTCCGGCTGCTGGTCGGACGCGGCACACGCCGTCGCCAGAACGGCAAGCGGGACCACGGGCCACATGCGCAACTGCGGACGCACTGTTACTCCCTGTGGTTTCGATAGGACCACACCGTGGGCGTGGGGAAGGTGATCACCCTAACCAGTCACGAGTCGCTGACGGGGAAAGACCATTCGAATCCGGACCACGCGACCGCTCGAAGTGGCCAGATCCGCTCTCCAGCTCGCCCGTACCATGCCCCTCGGAGCTACTTTCGGACCTGGATCAGGGCGTGCGTTCCACTCGTACGCCAGGCCGCCCCGGACCGTTCGAGGTCATCCAGTGTTCCCTGCTGCAGGCCAGCGATGACGTCGGACTTCAGTGTGCGGAGGGCCGCGACGGGACCTGGGAAGTAGGCGGTGAGCTCGGCGAACGATGTCGTGGCGTCCAAAAGGCGGTCACCCACCAGGCGACGGTAGTTGAGGTCGCCCTTCAGGATGGTGAGCGTGACGCCCGCGAACTCCTTCCGAAGGTCCTCGGGCATCTCCTCGTACGGCAGCGGAGCGCAGAAGAACGTGTGGGTGCAGACCTCCACCGCTCCCGCAGCCATGGCCTTCCAGAGTCGGCCGCCGATCCGGCCGGCTTCGCCGGGCGCCTCGGTGAGGCGGCGGAGGCAGTCGACGACGTCCGCGGTCATCGCGTCGGAGACGTAGTACGGGTAGGGCTTGACGTGAAGCACGACCCGCTCGGCATGCCGGTGTTCGAGGAGGTGGTCGATGAGGATCAGGTCCGGGATCAGCTCGCGTCCCGCGTTGTCGGCCACCACGGCGACGGTCGCGGAAGCTCCGGCGGGCAGGAGCTGCCACAGCGCGGCGCTGTCGTCGGCGACCAGCGCGGAGGTAGCGACCTCACCGGCTGGGGACTCCCCCGAGGCGCGGAAGCCGAGGTCCGCGCGGTTACCCCAGAGCGAGGCGTGGAGCAGGGCCGTGGCCCGCTCACCGGCCGGAGCGTCGGCGAGCGCGTCCAGGGCCCGGAGTTCCTCCTCCACTGCCTCGCCCCGTAGTTCGGCCTGCTTGAACGGAGCGAAGGGGTCAACTCCCTGCCACGGACCGGTACCGAAGTACCCGACCGCGGCGAGGAGCCTGCGGTAGAAGTAACTCTCCGCCCACAGGAATGGGGCGTCGTACCAGGATCGCCCGAAGTGCCCCCGCCCCCAGTCTGCCCAGCGCCCGTGGTCGGGTTCCTCAGGAGCCAGGGGTTCGACGACGCCGTTGCTGCTCTCGTCCAGCAGGGCGTCGAGGGCTTCGTGCTGCCGACGGCCGTACGGGAAGGCGTCCCGTACCTGCTGAATGAGGGCAGGGTGGCGCTTGGCCAGCACACCCCACGCGAACGAGCCGCGCTCGTTGCTCAGGATGACCGGCGCGGCGGCCGCAGCAGCTGAGCCGGAGGCAACGGCCGTTTCGCGCGAGGCGCGGGAGATCTTCTCTGTCATAGTGTCCAAGCCCTTCGCTTCTCTCACGTGTCCATGATCTCCAGAGCCACGACCCCGGCCGCGCTCCCTACCAGCACCTCGCCCGTCGAGGGTTCGAAGGCCGCACAATGCAGCGAGGCGTCCACCCTGACCTTGGCGGTCTGCCGCTGCTCACTGAGCGACCACACGCGCACGGTCCCGTCCGCCGCGGCTGACACCAGGCAGTCTTCGTCGCTCATGAAGCCCAGCATGAGGATGCGGCCCGTGTGGCCGGAGAGGTGGGAGGTGAACCGGTCCGTCCCCAGGTGGCGTACCGCGATGTCGCCAGTCCCCGCACCGACCGCTACGCGGTTGCCCGGACCGTCCACGGTGACGGCGCGGGCCCAGCCGCTGGGGCTGCTGAACCGGCTCCTGAACTCCCCGGTGGGGGCGTGCCAGACGCGCACCGAGCCGTCACCACCGCAGGCGGCCAGGAGGTCTCCACTGTCGTCGAAGGAGAGCGACCGCAACCGACCGGCGTGCACGTCCTGGCTCCACAACGGCGTCCCGGTGGGGAGATCCCAGCACCGGATGTGTCCGTCGCCCGTGCTCGCGGCGATACGAGGCGTCGAACGGGCCATCGCCACGGCCCACGTACGCGGGGTGTCCTGGTTCAGGGTGAGTGACCAGGCCGTGTCGGGCAGCGACCAGACCCTGACCGCCCCGTCGCCGCAGGCCGCGGCGACGTGCTCCTCGCCGCAGGCCAGGGACCAGACGCGTCCATGGGCGGCGGGCAGCCTCCGGCTGACTGTCGCGGTCGTGGTGTCGATGACGTCGACGCCGCCGGCCCCGTCGCCGACCACGGCGGTACGTCCGCCGGCCGCGAACTGCGTGGACCACACGGTGTTGGAGCCGCTGACCAGGGTCCTGAGCCTGCTCTTCCCCACGGTCCAGACGCGAACAGCACCGTCCTCGCATCCGGCGATCACGGTGCCGTCGCCCGTTCTGGCGAGTGAGCGCACCCAGTCCACGCCCTGTGGGAGCAGCGTCTCGCCCACCGGGCTCTCCGCCGAGAACGCCTGGATCCTCGGCTCCTCGGTGGCGGCGGCTAGGACGTCGTCGTGCGGGGACAGAGCGACGGCGCGCACGCGCGCCTTGAGGTCCGTGATCCGGCGGACGAGCGCGAGTTTTCCGTCGGCCGCATCCCACACGGCTACGGAACGGTCGCCGGATCCGGAGGCCAGGAGGGAGGACCCCGGGGCGAAGGCCACGGAGCGAACCCAGTCACGGTGTACCGCGCGTTCGTCCAGGAGGCGGCCGGTGCGCAGGTCGAAGAGGCGGACGAACTCGTCCTCGCCAGCCACGGCCACGAGCGAGTCGGAGTCCCCGCCGATCGCCACGGACCAAACGGGGGTGCCGGCTGCCCGCATCGTCCGCAGGGGCACGAGCCGCTCCAGGTCCCACGCGCATACGGCTCCGTCCTCGGCACCGGAGACCAGGACGGGGTCGGCTGAGGAGAAGGCGAGGCTGCGGATCCGGCGGTTGTGCCCGGGCAGCACCCCGACAGGTTCGCCGGTGTCCGTGCGCCACAGCCGGATCGCCCCGTCGTCTCCCGCCGATGCGAGGACCATCGCATCGGCGGAGAGCGCGGTGGCGAACACCCAACCTGTATGGGCCTCATGGGCTCGAAGGAGCCGACCCGTGTTCAGGTTCCACAGCCTGACCACCCCGTCCTCGCCACCCGACGCCACGAGGTCACGGACGGCGGACACGCTGACGACGGCACCAATGTGACCGCGGTCCGTTACTGCCGCGGAGTTCTCCTCCGGGGGCAGCAGCCACTTCGGGACGAGTACTTGCCCCTCCCCAGCGATGCTGCCCAGGGATCGGGTGGCCTCGGGCAGGGGTGCGCGGCGCAGCACGATCGAGAGCGTCGAGGCGATGTCGGCCGGGGACTCCAGCCCGCTCAGCAGATACCCGGCGCCGGTCAGGGCACGGGCGGTCGCCCACACTTGGTGCTGCGGGTGGTCAACTTCATGCCGCCCGGGCAGCGCGTCGAGTACGGCGGCGTCCGCAGTCAACGACTGGTGTCCGACGAGTGCGACCTTGCGCATGACGTACGGAGGCGAGGCCAGCAGGCTGACGAGTTCAGCATCGAGGCCGGCCTCCCGCAGGTGATAGGGAAGATGGCGCCACAGGTATCCCTCGTCCTCGCCCAGGGTCTCCCAGGCACCGCCCGTACTCTGCCGGTACGCCTCCACCAGGGACCGGTGAAGCGTCGCCCAGTGGTCGCCGATCAGATGGCGCAGGTAGGACCGGAACACGTCGTGCAGCACGATGGCGTTCCGGTCGGCGAGGTAGGCACCGATCAGGGAGCGGTCGGACAGCACTCTGCAGAACTGCCGCACCACGTGGGGAGCCCATCCGTCCACAGTGCCCCACCAGCGAGTGAGTACCGACATAGGGATGGGCATCGATGGAGGGAACACGGCCAGCGAGAGGTACCGGTCCCGCAGGTCCGTGCGCCCGGCGATCGAGACACTCTCCGCAAGGCTACGGAGGCTGGACTCGAGCGCCTGTCCGATGGCGTTCTTGCGCTGGTCGGAGTCCCACACGTCGAACGCCTGAGGACCGTACGCGCGGATCGCCGCGCTTGTCTCCGTCACGGCGCGACCGGCCGGGGCTCCGGAGCCGACCTCCTGCGAGACGTTCGCCCCAACGATCGACGCGAGCAGGGGCCACCCTCCGCACACGCCCGCGAGGCGCGCGGCCTCGGCATCGTCCAGGGCCCCGACGTTGCGGACGAGCAGTTCCCGGATCTCGCCTGGTGCCATGGGCCCCAGACGCACAACTCGGGTGGAGCTTGGGCACACGCGCACGTTCCGCGTGGTCACGAGCCGTACGCAGTCCTCGCCTCCGAGCAGGAACGGGCCGAGGTCGGTGGCGGACCAGACGTTGTCGACGACGAGGAGCGCGCGTCGTCCTTGGAGCAGACGGGCGAGGTGGAATCCGGCCTGCTCGGGATCCGCCAGGGACGGGCGGTTGCCGTCGAGGTGAACGCACAGGTCGGAGATCAGCTCGACGACCCTGGCGGCCGTGCATCCCTCGCCGGTCTCCACCCAGAGGATCTCCGAGAAGGAGTCCCGGACTCGGGGTTCGCGGCACACCTGGGTGGCCAGCGTTGTCTTCCCGAACCCGCCGGGGCCGCACAGGGCGACCGTGGCGACGCTGCCGTCCTGCGCCGCCTCTCGAAGCACGGAGACGAGCCCTTCGAGATCTTCTGACCTGTACACCAAGCCGGGCTCCGGAACGGGTATCGGGAGGTAGTGGTCCGGTGCCGACGCGACCGAGGGCGTTGGCATTCCGACGGAGTCCCAGAAGCGCTGCCGCACTTCCGTGTCGCTCCGTTCCAACGCCGTATCGAGTAACGCCTGGGAGTCCGGGGCGACGACGATCTCCTCGCCCCGAGCCTCCCAGTTGGACACCGTCCGGTCGCTGACGCCGAGGTAGGACGCGAAGCCACGCACACTCCGACGCGTCGCGAGCCGCAGAGCGCGCGCCTCCCGTCCGGTCCAGCGCTGCACTGTGGCCACCGAAGCTCCTTCGACCGACACCGACGACGGTAACAGGGTAGGGCGGTCTGACCAGCGGCGTAGGGCCTTCGCTGCGACGGGAGTTCAGCACGGATGCGACACCCGGGCCATCCCGGTCAGGTCGGGCCGAGGGCTCACCCGCCGCTCCGGCCAGCGGCGGTGCTGCATCGCGAGTGCGACGCCACGGCAGCCCGCTGTCCGGCGACACTCGGCAGTCTTCTCAGCGCGGAGCACCGCCGCTCCGCAGACAGCCGAGAGGAGTGGTCACAGCGTGACCGGAACTAAGAAGCGACAGGACGGCCCGGGGGACTGGTCCGGAGGCCAGATCGCCTACTACCAAGCGCGAGCCGACGAGTACGACGCCACGTACAGCACCCGCATGGACATGCCCCGGCTCGCAAAGGCCCTGGACTCGCTGCCGGTCGGCGGTGACGTCCTGGAGATCGCCTGCGGCACGGGCCAGTGGACGCGGTTGCTGTCCCGCCGGGCCCGCAGCTTGACCGCGTTGGACGCGGCGCCGGAGATGCTCCGTCGGGCCCGCGGCCGCATGCGGGGCACCGCGACCCGCTTCATCGAGGCGGATGTCTTCGACTGGGAGCCGGACCGTCAGTACGACACGGTCTTCTTCGCCTTCTGGCTCAGTCACGTGCCGCCGATGGAGATGGAGCCCTTCTGGGACCTGCTGAGGTGGGCGCTGATGCCCGGTGGTCGCGTGGTGTTCCTCGACGACTCGCCGGCGAAGGCGGCGATTGAGGAACCGGCGGACGGGATACCGGTACCGACGGTCCACCGAACCCTGGCCGATGGTTCCCGTCACCTCGCCGTGAAGGTGCTCCGCGACCCCGCCGAGCTCTCCTCCCAGCTGAACGGTCTGGGCTGGGAAACCCACGTCGAGGCGATCGACCGCTTCCATCTGGCGGGTGTGGCGCGTCCCAGGGAGAGCGCGTGACCACCATCAACGGCTACCCGAACCGGCCGAGCGTCCGCGCCGGTGACGTGGTCCGACTGCACATCGCGACGTCCGCCCCGCGGTTCCACGTCGACTTCTACCGTTGGGGAGCGACGCCGGAGCACGCGGGGCACATCGAGTGGCCCGGCCGCGCCGCCTCCCCCGGACGATTCGACGCGGACTGGCAGTGGCCCGCGTACGAGTTCCTCGTACCTCCTGAGTGGCGTTCCGGGGTGTACATCGCGGTGCTCAGCACCGAGCGCGCGTCCGGCATACCGTCGCTGGATGCCAGAGAGGCGCGCATCCTGCTGGTCGTCACCCCCTCCGCTCCCTCAGGCCGCAGGGCTCTGTACAAGATCCCGACCTTCACGTATCAGGCGTACAACACCGCAGGTGGAGGCAGCCTCTACAGCGCCTCCCAGGTCACGACGCGCCGCCCCGGAGGCGGTGTCGGCGGGCCGGTGAAGGGCCTGCCTGACGCGTACGACCCGTCGTCGCCCCGGCAGACATTCGCGCACTGGGACGCACCCTTCATCGCCTGGATGGAGCGGAACCGGATCGAGGCCGACTACTGCACCGACCTGGACCTCCACGACGGGCTGCTCCTGCACGACGGATACCGCCTCCTGGTCTCCGCCGGCCACGATGAATACTGGAGCGCCGAGATTCGCCGACACGTGACCGCCTTCCGGGACTCTGGCGGCCATATCGCCAACTTCGGAGCCAACACCTGCTGGTGGCGAGTCGGAGTCACCCCGGACGGAACAGCGCTGTCCTGCGACAAGTTCCCGCCCGGTGCGTCCGCCGACACCGACCCGGACAGCTCGTACGGGTGCCCGGACCACTGGTGGGAGTCGGAGCCGGAGAACGCCCTCCTCGGCGTGAGCTACCGCAACGGCGGTGGTCACTGGGACGGTACCCGCGCTCCCCTCGGGTTCACCGTCACGGATGCCGGCCACTGGGCGTTCTCTGGCACGGGGCTGAGGACGGGCGACAGTCTCGGACACGATGGGGCGCTGATCGGCTACGAATGCGACGGCGCGGCCTACGAGCCCGACGCCGCCGGCCGCCCGTGTCCCACCGGCCAGGACGGCACGCCCAAGGACTTCGAGATCCTCGGCATCGCCGAGCTCCCCTCGGACTGGAACTTTGCCGCTCGTGAGCCGTTGCCTAGTCCCCGTGCGGCCACGCTCGGCCTCTTCACCGCCGCTGGCACAGTCTTCACCGCCGCCACTACCGACTGGGCTCGCCTGCTGGCCACCGACCCCCAAGTGGCAGCGATCACCCGCAACGTCATCACCCGCCTCTCCTGACAGAAAGGATCGTCGTGTCTGAATACGTACGGCCGCTCAACGTGGTCGTCGGTGTCAACGGCATCGGCATGGGCCACTCCGTCAGGCAGAGCGTGATCGCTCAGTACCTCCGCGACCGCGGGCACAAGGTGCGGATCGTCACCAACGGAGCTGCACGCGTCGAGTACTTCCGGGACCTCGGCTTCACCGCGTGGGAGGGGTGGATGCCGACGCTTCTCGCCCGTGGGGACCGCATACATGCAAGCGACGCGATACGCGACAACATGCGGCAGGCACCCGTCGGCTTCACCAAGCACCTCCGCCTGCGGCGGATCCTTCGCGAGACCGGCGTCCCTGACGTGTTCATCACCGACTACGAGCCCAACACCCCGCGCCTGGCCTATCACTTCGGCCGACCGTTGATCTCCGTCGATCAGCAGAGCAAGTACCGGCACCTCAACCTGCCGGCCGTCGGCCGGTACGCCCGCACCGCCGACGAGCAGCGACTGCGCTACTTCGCACCTCGCGTCGACCGGTCCTTCATCTGCTCCTACGTTCCGCTGGCGGCCGACGACCGAAGGCTGGAGTTCATCGCCCCGGTCATCCCCGACTCGGTGCGCTCCACTCCGGTCACCACGGAGCCCCTGGCCACGGCCTACTTCTCGCGCTACTTCGACCACGGCCCGGAAGAGTCGGTAGGCACCCTCGCCTCGGTCTTCCGCCAGTACGTGCCAGACCGCGCTCTGCGGATCTACGTGCAGCCGACGGAGATCGGCAATCTACGCAAGTACGCCCACGGCAAGATCGAGATCTGTACGTTCGACCGCGAGGCGTTCATCACGGACATGGCGCGGTCCGAGGCCGTCTTCTCCAACGCCGGCTTCAACCTCATCAGCGAAGCCTTCGTACTCGGCAAACCGGTCCACCTGGTGCCGCTGCCCACATACGACCAGCACTGGTGCGCCAAGGTCGTCCAGGAAGCGGAACTGGGCACATCCGCGCTGCGCATCGACCGCGGAGCGATACTCGATTTCCTCAACCGCAGCCGAGAGCTTCGGGACAACGTCGTACGTCACCGGGATCGGCACCTCTCCTCCGACCCCCGGGAGCGGATCGCCTCATACCTGGAGAGTCTGCCGGCGGTCGGCTGGCCGGTGCCCGCGCCGATCGCAGGGTAGCCGGGAATGTCGACTCCGCCGATTCCCTCGTACGTGGCGACCGCGGCGGTCGTAGCCGCCGTCGTGACCTGCTACCGCTTCGGTGTCTCCCCCGCGGTACGCGCTCTCGCCCGGTACCCCACGTCCTTGGCCGTGACCGCGGCTGTCACGGTCATCGCCCCTCTGTCCCTCCGGCCGTCGCCCCTGCCCGGGCCGCTGCACTGTTTCGTCGTCTCCATGATCGCCCTGCTGACCTGGCGCGGCACCACGAGCGACTACGACGTCACGCTGCCCATCGGTCCCCAGCGTCGGGACAAGCTGCTCCTCCTGTTCCTCGCCGTCACCTCGTGCCTTTGGGCCCCCGCCCTGGTGGCGTGGATCGCCGTGTTCTGTGGCAGGCTGCACGGATGGCAGCACCACGCGATGATGCCGGTACGCCTGCTGAAGGCTTACCTCGCCTGGTTCGTCATGACCGCGGTCCTCGCCCCGGCCCCTTCCGGCTCCACGGCCGGTCTGGTGCTGGTACTCGGTTGCGTCTCGCTGTCGCACTACGTCAAGCCGGCCTGGAGCAAGGCCCGTCTGGGGCCGCGCCCCTGGTCCTGGGCCTGGCACAACCGCACGCACTACCTCATGGCCTCGGCGTACTCCTGGGGCTGGGCGCGCTTCCTCCCGTCCAGGACGGTATCCCGGCTCCTGTGCCGGGCGAGGGTCGTGGACCGCCCCGTCAACATCCTCACGATGGTGGTGGAGGCCGCTGGGCTGGTCGCCTTCCTCGACCGCCGACCGCTGATCGCGATCCTGGTGGCGACCGCACTCTTCAACATCGCCGTCGCCCTGGCCTCCGGCATCTTCTTCTGGGAGAACATCGCCGCCAACATCGGACTCGCGACGGCCTTCGGATTGCTTCCCGAAAGAGGGTACGAAACGGCCTTCGGATGGCCAGCCGCACTGGTCGCGCTCACCGTGATGCTGCTCAGCACCGCCGATTTGCTGTGGCAGCCCTGGCATCTGGGGTGGTGGGACGCGCCCTTCACCGCCCGCATCCACTGGCAGGTGGAGACCGTCTCCGGCGCGACACGGGGTCTCTACAACGACTACATGTGCCCGTACGAGCGCGAGTTCGGCCGCGTCGAGGGCTACTTCCTGACGGACGAGCCCGTCCTCCACGGACACCTCGGAATCGTCTGGGACCAGCGGCTCCGGGATCTCCTCGTCCAGGCCCGCGGTGACCAGGACCGGCTGCACCAGCTCAAGCAGACCTACGGCCGAACACACAGGAACGAGGAACGGTCGGCCGAGCACATCGCCTTCCTCACCTCCATGTTCACCGGGCTCAACGCCGGTACTCGGAAGAGCCCCCTGCCCCGGTGGCTGCGTCACCTCAAGGCGCCCGGGGGCCAGCTCTACCGGTGGGGCGATCTGCCCGCCTACCACGGCGAGGAGCCCGTCCGCCGCATCACCATCCGCTACGAGGAGCGCTGCTACCTCCCCGAGACCGGCGACTTCGTCCTGCTCGCCGATCGCGTCGTACGGGAGATCGACCTCAGCGCTCCGATGACCAATCTGGAGGACAACACCACATGCGCAAGATCTTCGTCGACTGCGGCGCCAACCTCGGAATCGTGCTGAGGCAATTCATGCACGAGCTCCCGGACCACGACTTCTACGCCTTCGAGCCCAACCCGACCCTGCTCCCCTCCATCCGCGCGAACGTGGAGCGAGCCCAGCACGCCGGCCTGATCGAGGTCTCCCCCAGCGCGGTGTGGACCGAGGACGGGACCATCGACCTCTTCCTCGGCCACCACGAGAGCTCCACCGTGATGCCCGGCAAGCGGGTCCCGCCCATGTACGACCAGCAGATCGACTACAGCTCGCCCGTCCCCGTCCCCGCGGTGGACTTCAGCGCCTGGCTCCGCCGGACCGCCGCACCGGAGGACCTCGTCGTCGTGAAGATGGACATCGAGGGCGCCGAATACCCCGTGCTCAGGAAGCTGCTCGCCGACGGGACGATCGACCTCGTCTCCGTCCTCTACGTCGAGTGGCACCACGACCGCTTCCCCGCCATGAACCAAGCCGAGCACGACGACGTCGCCGCCGCCGTCTCCACGCGCGTCGACGTCCGCCACTGGGACTGACGGGAATGAGGGGACACGACGCCATGAAAACCCAGCACATCTACCTGATCAAGCACGGCGAGACGGAAGAGAACCTCCTGGGCATCCACCAAGGCCGCGCGGTCGGCGGTCGGCTCAGCGAACGCGGGCGCGCCGACATCCGGCTGGTCGGTGCTTGCCTCACGGCGGCCGGGGTCGCCGTGGACAGGATGCTGGTCAGCCCGATGTCCCGTTGCCGGGAGTCGGCCGAGCTTCTCGCCGCTGCGCTCGCCCCGGCCGATGTCCGCGTCGACGAGCGTCTGGCCGCCAAAGACAGCGGTCACCTCGGGGGCCGGCCCAGGGAACTCGCCGCCGCCGAGGCCGCTCGCCACGGTGTGCCGATCCACCAGCTCCGGACGCCGGGCGGCGAGTCCTCAGAAGACGTCCAGGCCCGCTACGTGGATCTCTGGAACGAGGTCTGCTCCGGGGCGAGGCGAACCACCGTACTCGTCGGGCACGGCGGGGGCATTGCCTGCCTGCTGCTGTGGCTCACGGGGAATGGCTTCGACCGGTACCTCCAGCACGTGCCCGGGTCCGCCGGAGTCACATGTGTGGAGATCGGGGGCCCGGCTCCGCGCGTGCGGCTCATGAACGTCTCGCCCGTGGACCTGCCCGCCCTCCTCAACGCCCGTACCGCCCGGTGAAGGTCGGGACGGTACGAGTGCGGGGACGCCTGTCAGGCTTCCGGGGCGCCGCCGAAGCGCTCGCGGTAGGACTCCAGGTCCTCCTCCGTGATCTTCGCGAAGAGCACGGGCGGCACGGTGAACGCGGTGCCGGCCGGGACGACGTCCAGGGCCTTGGCCTGGTCGCCGGTCACCCAGGTCGCGGTGTCGTTCTCCAGAGCGAAGGCCCCACGCATGGCTGCGGCCGTGGTCGGGATGAACGGCTCGGAGACGACCGCGTACAGGTGGATCAGGTTCATCGCGGTACGAAGCGTCAGCGCGGCGCCGTCCGGGTCGGCCTTGATCTCCAGCCAGGGCGCCTTCTCCTCCAGGTAGGAGTTGCCCGCGGACCACAGGGCGCGCAGAGCGGCGGCGGCCTTCCGGAAATCGAGCGCCTCCATGTGCTCCTCGTACTCGGCCAGCAGCCGCGCGATCTCCTCGCCCAGCCTCGCCTCCGCCTCGCCGGCCACGCGGCCGGCCGGGACCTCGTCGCCGAACCGCTTGCGGGAGAAGGACAGCACGCGGTTGACGAAGTTGCCGAGGGTGTCGGCCAGGTCCTTGTTCACCGTGGCGGTGAAGTGCTCCCAGGTGAACGACGAGTCGTCCGACTCGGGGGCGTTGGCGATCAGGAAGTAGCGCCAGTAGTCGCCGGGCAGGATCTCCAGGGCCGCGTCCGTGAAGACGCCACGCTTCTGGGAAGTGGAGAACTTACCGCCGTAGTACGTCAGCCAGTTGAAGCCCTTGACGACGTCGACCTTCTTCCACGGTTCGCGGACGCCGAGTTCGGTGGCCGGGAACATCACCGTGTGGAAGGGGACGTTGTCCTTCGCCATGAACTGGGTGTAGCGGACGGTGTCGTCGGCGTCGTACCACCAAGACTTCCAGTCGCGGGTCTCGCCGTCACCAGCGGCGTCCGCCCACTCCTTCGTCGCGCCGATGTACTCGATCGGGGCGTCGAACCAGACGTAGAAGACCTTGCCCTCGGCCGCGAGCTCGGGCCAGGTATCGGCCGGCACGGGCACGCCCCAGTCGAGGTCACGGGTGATGGCCCGGTCGTTCAGGCCCTCGGTCAGCCACTTCCGGGCGATGGACGTGGACAGGTGCGGCCACTCCGCGCTGACGGTGGCGATCCACCCCTCGACCTCGTGCTGGAGCTTGGACTGCAGCAGGAAGAGGTGCTTGGTCTCGCGGACCTCCAGGTCCGTGGAACCGCTGATCGCCGAGCGCGGGTTGATCAGGTCGGTCGGGTCGAGCACGCGGGTGCAGTTCTCGCACTGGTCGCCGCGGGCCTTGTCGTAGCCGCAGTGCGGGCAGGTGCCCTCGACGTACCGGTCCGGCAGGAATCGGCCGTCGACAGGCGAGTACACCTGGCGGATCGCCCGCTCCTCGATGAAGCCGTTCTCGTGCAGCTTCCGCGCGAAGTGCTGGGTGATCTCGACGTTCTGCGGCGAGGAGCTGCGGCCGAAGTAGTCGAAGGCCAGCTCGAACCCGTCGTACACGGCCTTCTGTGCGTCGTGGGCCTGCGCGCAGAACTCGGCGACCGTCAGACCGGCCTCCTTGGCGGCCAGCTCGGCCGGCGTGCCGTGCTCGTCGGTGGCGCAGATGTAGAGGACGTCGTGGCCACGCTGGCGGAGGTACCGGGAGTACACATCCGCCGGAAGCATCGACCCGACCATGTTGCCCAGGTGCTTGATCCCGTTGATGTAGGGAAGCGCGCTGGTTACCAGGTGTCGAGCCATCCTCGGATGCTCCATTTCGTACGTACGGCGCCGGTGGCGCTGCCACGGCGGGCCCAGGTCGGGAGGCCGCAGCCGACGCGATCACTCCGATCGCACGTCAGTGTCACGCATGGTGACGGAACGGGACTGCAAGCCACCGTCATCGTATCGAACCGGGGGTTTGGCCAGCCCGCGGGTTTTCCGGGTTCCCCATGCCGCGCCGGAAAAGCACTCGGCCGTCCGAGACAGGCGGCCAAGCGAGTCTCGTACGGCCGAGGCGCTCCCCATCTTACGGCCACCGCCCACCGCGGATACCGCGGCTACCGCGCCGCGTGTAAGTCCCCGACACCCCAACCCCCAACTTCAGCGAGGTGGACCGCATGATCAGGAATCACGACACCCGTCGGCTCCGCGTCGTCGTTGTGGGGCAGGGATACGTGGGGCTCCCGTTGGCGGTACGAGCCGCCGAGGTCGGGCACGACGTCGTCGGCCTCGACGTGGACGCCGGACGGATCAAGCGGCTCGTGCTCAGCGAGTCGTACGTCGAGGACATCTCGGACAGGCGGCTGGCGCCGCTTCTGACCGCCGGCGTCTTCCGGCCGACCATCGACCCGTCCGACTGTGCCGGGTTCGACGTGGCGATCGTCACCGTCCCGACTCCGCTGCGCGACGGCGCGCCGGACCTGTCGCACGTCGAGGACGCGGCACGGACGCTCGGCCGCCACCTCACCCGTGGGGCGATCGTCGTCCTGGAGTCGACCACGTACCCCGGGACGACCGAGGAGGTGTTCCGCCCGCTCCTGGAGCGTAGTTCCGGGCTGACCGCCGGCCGCGACTTCCACCTCGGCTACAGCCCGGAGCGCATCGACCCTGGGAACCCCACCTGGAGACTGGAGAACACGCCCAAGGTCATCTCGGGTATCACCCCTTCCTCCATGGAGGCGGTCCGCGACTTCTACGCGTCCCTAGTGGACACGGTCGTCCCTGTCGCCAGCTGCAAGGAGGCGGAGCTGACCAAGCTCCTCGAGAACACCTTTCGGCACGTGAACATCGCCCTCGCCAACGAGCTGGCGACCTTCGCCCACGACCTCGGCATCGACATCTGGGCGGCCATCGACGCGGCGTCCACCAAGCCGTACGGGTTCATGCCCTTCACCCCCGGCCCGGGTGTCGGCGGACACTGCCTGCCCGTCGATCCGTCGTACCTGTCGTGGCGGGTCGAACGGACCCTTGGACAGAACTTCCGCTTCGTCGAGCTGGCGAACGACGTCAACAACCACATGCCCGACTATGTGGTCCGGCGTCTCGTGGCGGGCCTCAACGAGCGTGGGAAGCCACTCAAGGGCTCCCGGATCCTGCTGCTCGGCCTGGCGTACAAGGCCAACACCGGAGACGCCCGTGAGACGCCGGCCGCTCGCATCGCCGAGCTCCTCACCGGCATGGGCGCCGAGATCCAGGCCGCCGATCCCCACGTCCTGGACGATGCACATCCTCGTGCCTCCGGCCTGGAGTGTCTCCACCGGGTCGACGTGACCGCCGACCATCTCACCGCGGCCGATGCCGTCGTCCTCCTCGCGGACCATGACGCCTTCGACTACCCGCTGATCAGCGCACACGCCCCATACATTCTCGACTGCCGCCGCCGACTCACCGGCGCCCACGTCGACTCTCTCTGAAGGGAAACAGCGTGAAGATCGTGATTACCGGCGGCGCCGGGTTCATCGGCGGCAACCTCGTCCGCGCCCTGACCGGGCAGCCCCAGATCACCCAGCTCCGGGTCGTCGACAACCTCTCCACCGGGGACAAGGCAAGCCTCGCCGGCCTCGACGTGGACTTCTTCGAAGGAGATGTCCAAGACGCCGCTCTCCTCGACCAGGCGTTCCAAGGCGCCAACGCTGTCGTCCACCTGGCCGCCCTCCCCTCTGTGCCGCGCTCTCTGCGAGACCCCCTGGCCAGCCACCACGCCAACGCGACCGGCACCATCCAGGTCCTCGAGGCCGCCCGCCGTGCCGGCGGCCCGCACGTGATCGCCGCTTCCTCGTCCTCTGTCTACGGCGCCAACCCCCACCTGCCGAAACACGAGGACCTCGCATCCGCCCCGATGAGCCCGTACGCGGTCACCAAGCTCACGACGGAGGCATACCTGAGCGCCTATCACCACAGCTTCGACCTGCCGGTCCTCCCCTTCCGCCTCTTCAACGTCTACGGCCCTGGCCAGCGCGCCGACCACGCCTACGCCGCCGTCATTCCGAAGTGGATCAGCGCCACCCTCGCCGACCAGCCGGTGACCATACACGGCGACGGCACACAGACGCGCGACTTCACCTACGTGGGCACGGCCTGCCGCGTCCTCACCGACGCCCTCCTCCGCCGAGTCGTCGACTCTCGCCCCGTAAACCTGGCCTTCGGGACACGCACCTCGCTGCTGAGCCTGATCCAGGAGATCGAGTCGGCGACGGGCCGCCCGGTCCTTCGGAACCACGTGCCGGGTCGCGTCGGCGACGTGCCCCACTCGCAGGCCGACAGCGCGCGCCTACGGGCTCTCTTTCCGGGAGTCGCCCCCGTAGAGCTTCAGGAAGGGGTCCAAGCCGCGGTGGAATGGTTTCGCCAACGGCTCACCGCGTCCGTAGCTGCGAGCTGATTCACAGCTGCGTCCCTCAGCTCTGTTGAGGGACGCACCGCTTGTGGAACCCTCAGCGGCCACGGCAGTCATTGCATCCCCGCGCCGCGCCCTCCACGCGCTCACCCGGCTCTGCTGCCGGAAGGAACCGGTCCCACTCACGTCTGCGGCTGTCGAGCGTCTGGAGTCCGGTCTGCCAGATCCCGATCCGAAGCCATGATGACCGCGTTGAACAACCACAGAAGTCGATACGCCCGCGCTACCCCGAGGATGAGTGCGGCTTCAACCATCCAGTGGACGCCGCCCGGGTCGCTCTTGGTCACGTCCAGGATGGTGGCCAGGAGACAGACGCCGGCGATCAAGAGGGTCGCCGACAGGATGCTGACCCAGTTCCGGCGGAACTGCGACGCCAGGTGGTCAGCGGTGCGCAGTGTCCGCATGCGTCTTCCCGACGCCGCGGCGTACAGGGCAACGGCCGCTGTGACGAAGCTGCCGACGACCGCCACAACCGTGGCTCCTGCCGTATAGATCTGCAGCCGTTGCTCGCGCCCCGGCTTCCCGAGCAGATCACCGCCATTGGTCCACCGGACCCAGGCCAAGTGCAACCCGAGCACGACGATGACAATCAGCCAGTCATAGCCTGGCCGCGCACGCCACTTGTTGAGCAGTCGCCGTGGTCCGACCCCAGTGCCAGGCATCGCGAATCCCCCTGCACGACCAGTAGAAAGACTTCCCCCTGTCGCGCTCCAGCCTAGACGTCGGCACCGACAGCGGCCCTCAGCACTCGTTCGTGCTCGAGAGCTACGCGCTCCAATTCGGTCAGGGCCACGTGGAGGTCGATCGAGTGCCCGTCGGTCGACTCGAGGGGGACCCTGCACTTCGCCGTGATGCGTTCTGCGACGAAGTCGATCTTCTCGTCGGTCGCCTGCTGGTCCCACTCCTCGATATGTGCCACCGCTCGGGCGGTATCAACCGCATCGGTGTTGTCGAGCCAGTCACTGATGTCTGCAGCGAGAGCGGAAGTAGAGTCCAGCAGCTGCCGGTGCCCCCGCGCACGGCGTCGCAGCGAGTACCACCGTGGCTTCTTGGGCACCTCCAGAGTCAACGTGATCGTCATGTCCGGATACTCCTCGTGCATCCGGCTGAGCGCCGTGCCAATGTCCGAGCTGCTGCGCAGCGCTGACGGACTGTCGTGGGGTTCGGGAAGTACGCGGATGGTCACCTTCTCCACTGCGCTGGCGCGGGCCAACTTGTCGCGAGACCGGGCGTCAACAACGGGACGGAGCGCGATCTCCTCGCCGATGAGGTGCATACCGTTGAACCAGCGCTGGATCGCACGCACACGTGGGGCCGAGATGCCACCACCCATTGTGGCCACGACGTTACCGAAGGAGAGGAAGTACACCGTCGTGACGTCGATCAGCCCCCTATTGGCGGCGAGCTGTAGGTAGCTGAACGACCCGTCGTCGAAGTTGATCTGCTGCGGCTTGTCCTTGCGGACTTTCGCCACCAGCAGGTGAGGGGCCGGCTGGAGGGGGTCTACGGCGCCGATCAGGGTCTCGCCAGCCGACTCGACGGTGCGCTGCGTAAGCGGAAGGTCACGGAGTTGCCGGAGTTCAGCAGCCCAATTGCGGTGCCCCATCCGGGAGGCAGGTTCCTTCGCGTCGGCGATTTCGTAGAAATGAACTGTCCTGTCCCGGTTTCGTGCAGCCATTCACGCTCCCCCGTCACGATCTGTGCCCATCAGGATAACGAACGTGAGGGTGCTGGCCGCTCGGGGGAACGGCAAGCACCCTCACGCCTGCGCCTCTATTCGACCTCGAACTCAGCGTTCAACTTCAGGGTGTTGGCGTTCTCGGTGAGGACGCGGACCTTGTCCTCCGCGAACCCCTCCGGGCGCTTGGCCTGGATCTCAATCGTGACCTCGACCTCCGTGCCGATGACGTCGAGGGGCTGAAGGATCTCGAAGACGTACTTGGTCGCGTTCTTGCTGTACTGCTCAGGGGTGAGCTGAGCGGTGGCGTAGAAGCGCGTCGGCACCCGGGGGATGACGGGCTGCCCCGGGCTGGCGGGCGGCTTCGCCGTCTCTCCCGAGGTGGTGCCGCCGCTCGCAGCAGGTTCCTCCGACTTGTTCGAGGAAGTGTCGGAGGCCGCCTCACGCTTCTGCGCCGCTTCCTCCTCTGCCTGCTGACGCTGCCTGATTGCCGCGTCCGGACGGACGAGGAGAGTAGCGTCGGTGATCTGCCCGAACTTGGCGTTGCCGCCTGGCAGTACCAATCCTTGATAGCGGCCGTCGTTCTCGCCGTACCCGGAGGCCAGGGCGAATCCCTCCGTCTCCCAGGTCACCATGGACAGGACGTCCTCGACGCCCTGGTCAAGGACCAGACGGTTCACCAGGCGGTTCATGTACGGGTAGGCCGTGTGCAGCTCCCAGAGCCGACCCACCGAGATATGTCCGTCCTGCTCCCAGATGCGGAACAGCGGCCCAGAGAGCTTCTGATAGAGCAGGGCCGGAGCCTGCTGAAGGTACAGCAAGCCCTCCCGCCGGAGACGGTCGGCAGTGCGTACAGCCGCGTCATCCGCCCGCCCGCCATCGACCTTGAGGTGCTCCCACACGATCGGGGCACCCGCGTCCTGTTCGGGGATGAGGGCCCATCGGTAGGCGTCGCCGATTCGAAGCTCCACCTTCTCGTTCGCCTGATCACGCCGGGTCTGCGCCTGGCGACGCTGACTCTCGGTGAGATCCAGCTCCATCTGGCGGTCGAGCACCTTCTTCCACCCGAGGTACTCACGGGCAGCCTCCATGAGGTCGCCCATGTCCTTCTTGTCGGGCGCGAGAAACACCAGCATGTTCTGATGCTTCCGGTTTCTGGTGCCGTGGGAGGACAGCGCTTCTGCGGCAAACTCCAGAGCCGGCGTGTCTGGGATGTCCTTGCCACCGCGGTGCACGTACTTCGGGTGAAGCAGGACCAGCCGCGCCTGGTCGAGGTCCGGAACCTCCTTCGTGTGCTGCGGCGCGATGTGCACGGCGCCGAAATCCCCACGCCGATGCTGAATCGGGCTCAGACGCCGGACGATCTCGGCCCACACGTCCTCGTCTCGGCCGATGAGTCGTTCCGCTTCATCCTTGGCCGTTCGCGTGATGTTCGCGTGCGTGTCGTACCAGTAGCGGTCGGCATCGCTGTAGAGGTACGTCGACCGGTCTGCGAGCGTGTTGAGGGCGGTCCGGAAGTTGCCCAAGGCATCCCCGGGGATGGCCATGCCCAGCCTGATGTACGGCTCGGACAGACCTTTCTTGGCAGCCTTGATGGTGGGGGCGGACCCCATGAAGACGGTGCGTGCAATACGTCGGCTCATTGCCCGCTGGCCGAGGACGGTCTTCTCGTTGTCCACGGAGACAGGGGTCGAGTCCGGCCCATCAACGTCGGCGTCGATGATGGGCTTCCAGCGGTCCTCCAGGTAATGGGTGAGCTCGCTGGCGACGCGCTGATCGTCGAGCGGGATGTCGCCCGGCATGATCATGGGGCTCTTGTTCTGGTCCCGCCAGAGGGCGTGGATGACCGCACTCATGAGCCTCAGCACACCGCGAGTGCGCTGGAAGCGGTCGAGCGTCGACCAGTCCTCGTAGAGGCGGCTGAAGAGTTCGGGGTGGATCGGGTACGTCGACTTGATCCGACGCTCGTAGTCGGTGCTGTCCACGCCGGCCGGAAAGTCTCGCTTGTAGGTGCCGTAGAACTGGCTGAAGAGTCTGGCGACCTTGTTGATCTCCGCCTGGACGGCACCCGAGGGCGTCTCGAACAGACGTCGTCGCACGATCTCGAAGGACTCGTCGGAGCTTGCCGGTCGCCAGGCATCCGCCTTGCGGTGGATGACCTTCTGGAGCCGGTCCAGGGCGATCTGACCAGCCTCGCCGCCAATTTCGTCCGTGTCCCCCTTGTCGTCCTTCCCGTCTTCGGAGGCCGGGATGGAGAGGACCAGCTGCGCGCCCGCCACTGCCTGGACAGCCTCCGTCAGGGACTGGGCGAACGAGAAGTGTGTCTCGAACGTGCCGGCCGCGAGGTTGTCGTTGCTGACCAGCTGGCGCGCGTAGACGACCCACTCATCGATGAGGATCAAGCAGGGTGCGTAGGCAGCGAGCAGATCCTGCAGCAGCTCGGACCCGGGGCTGGTACGTGTCTTGTCCGCCTCAGCGATGACGTCGTATGCACGCCGACCGCCCAGCTGCCAGGCCAACTCGCCCCACAGCGTGTTGACCTTGGTGCCGTCCGGCTTCTCATGAGGCTGGCCCGGTGCCAGTGCCGTCCCCACGAGCACGGCACGCCGCACCTCCTCCTCGGGCAGTCCGGAGGGCGCGGCCGCGATGAGTTCCTGCATTTCCTGCGGAAGTCGCTGCGGCTGAAGCCCCGGCGAGTAGAGGTGGTACAGCGCCAGCATCGAGTGTGTCTTACCGCCGCCGAAGTTGGTCTGCAGGTTCACCGTCGGCGACGCGTTGTCGTCACCGGAAATACGCCGGAGAGACTTGCTCAGCAGGTCGCGCAGCCCCTCAGTGAGGTATGTCCTCTGGAAGAACTCCTCTGGATCGGTGTACTCGGGCGCCCCCTCACCCTTCGCGACCTCTGCCAGATTGGCAGCGAATTCAGAGGCGTTGAAGTCGCCGCGTGCCACATCCTGGTGCGGGACAAGCACATCGCGCCAAGACTTGAGCCCCTCGGCGGCGATGCTCGGCATGGCAGCCGCACGCCGGGTCTGCCGTCTTGTCTCCGCCTCGATCACGTCCCGCTGAAGGTTTATACGGGACTTACGAACCTGCTCGACCAGGTCGGTAGCGGCGCCCACAGATGTGAAGAGCCGCTCGGCCGTGTCCAGAGCTCGTACGGTGTCGTCGGCGCTGAAGGGCTGGTTGTGGGCCCACCGGTTGCGTACGTCGTTCACCTCGCTGGCGTATCCACGAGTGGCACCCGGCAGGGAGTGGCGGAAGTAGGAAGCCCAATAGCGCTGAAGAACGTTCAGCAGGAACTGCGGGTCGCGCTTCGAGGCCAGGCTGCGCCCCTTCTCGCGCTCCTCCGCCGCCGCGTCATCGAACCACCCCTCCCCCTGCCGCTTGGCCATCTCCCGTTCCACAAGCGGGAGCAGTCCGTCCGGCAGCAACTCGATCATGCGGCCGATCCGGTCGCGGTTGCTCTGTGCCATGGTGTCCGCAGTCCTGTCTTCTATCTCTTCCGTGGTGTCTGCCGTACTGCTGGCGCCATGCGCCGTCTCGACGCCCTGCATGCCCGCCCCCTCGTGCACTCTCGGCTACGTTGATCAGAACAGCTGGTCTGCCTCTACCCTCACGCCTCGCTTCTCAGCGGCCCGAGCCGCGGTCTGCAGGTCCGGCCACGAGCTCACGAGGTTGTTGAACCACCGCTGGCTCTCCGTCCAGCCCCGGTTCTCACAGATGTTGTGCAGGAGGTAGGCCAGGCCCTTCACCGTGTCCTCGTCGATTCCCGAGCGCGTACGGGCGCGCGCGAGGAGTTCACCGGCCGCGTCGATGCCGGTGCCGGGGCCCTTGCCCTCGATGAGGCGGGACAGGTGGATAGCCACCTCCCAGACGGTAAGGCGGTCGTCGGTGGTGGGGTCGTACTTGGCGGGGAGGTCGGCGGGCTTGATCAGAGTTGTTTTCCCAGCCGTCGACTTCACGACACCTGCGTGCACAAGGCCAGGAACGGAGGTGTTGTAGCGATGAGCCATTTGCTCAGCCTTGCCGTAATCGGCACTCTCCCATTGGTGATCTTCAAACCACTTAATGCACCATCGCGTATCGGTATCGAAGTCCTCTTCGTATTCGGAGAGGAGTTCATCGAGTGCCTTAGTGATGAGGGAGAGGGCTGCTCGGACACGCATTGGCGAGCCGTCGGGCTCAGTCACTCGCGTGTACCGAGAGAAGATCTCCATGCCGGGTCCGTACGCCGCCTGACCGAGGTCATTTGCCGGAATGGAGCTCTGCTGTAGCGGCTTAATGCGCTCCGGGAGTTCACGGCGGAGAGCCTGAAGGAATCCCCTACGATCCAGTACGCCAGCACCTTCTGAACGCGGGCGACAGATCATCGCCACATAGGAGGCGAGGACACTCGCCCCCTGCCCTACTTGGCGGGAGCTGTGCGTCGCGTGAAGTGGCCAGGTTCCTACAACGCTCAATCCCGCCGCCAAAATGGCTTCAAGGAGAGCGTCCCAGGCGGAGGACGTCAGTCCTCCCTCCTTCACTTCTTCCTGCCGATGGGCGTAGATCACAATCAGCGGCAGATCTGGCCGGGATGCTCCCTTAAGGGAGGAGAAAACCTCGGTAAACCCATTAATGAAGTATTGTCGAGCGTTCTCAGGGCCTCCGTGGCGGTACGGATTTGCTACCAGCTCGTCGCTCTTCGGTGCAGCCATGGTTCCAAATAGATCAGGATGCATTCTTCCTGTAGCGCGTCGGAGCCATACGTAGAAGTAGTCACTCAGGTCGGCGTATGGAATCTGGGCGAAGTAGGGCGGATCGGTAGCCACTAGTGCGCTACCACGAGCAACTCCAGCCCCAGAACGCCGAGCGTCTTCCTGGACCACTTGGCCAGGACGTACATCGCGAGGGAGAGCGGAAAGCCCGCTCATCAATGACTTAAGCTGACTCGCCCAGCCCCCTGCAGACTTGGAAAAGGGATTCACTTCGGCAAAGTCCCACACCATCGGCAAGGACTGCCGGCCGAAAGCAGGCTGAGCCTTGGCCGAACCATGTCGAGAATCAATCTGCCAGCGAGCTTGCGTTGAGTTGGCCATGGCAAGCTTGCTTACGCAGAGAGCAAGGATCGAGCTGATCGCTGCGACCTGATCGGGATCTCCGCCGTCATGCTCAATCTGCTGCGGCACGCTGGCAACCGCTTCCGCGAATGCGGCCAGAAGCCATAGCTGCCTCGGAGTGTAGAGGTCGGCCTGCCGGTGCAGCCCGTAAAGCGGCGTGCTGAATTGCTTTGAATTTTCAGCAAGTTCAATGTCCGGCGCATCGACAGGTGGTGTAATGTTCGCAGCCTCAAATCCTTCAGGCGCGGGAAGGAATCGACGCCCGGAGTCGCCATCTACAGCAATCGCCAGGATCTGCGTATCAAGAAGTCCAGAATTTCCTGCACTTCGAACGTACGCCTCGTCAATTTCGGTTCCGCAAGCTAGGCAGGAGAACTTGCCGCGTGCGCCACTCCTTTTTGGAGCGGCGGGCACCTCAGTCGCTTTGCCCTCGCCGATGTCGAACAGCACTCGGTGGCCTTCGAGCACGGGCTTCAGCCACGCCTCCCGGCCCTTCTGTTTACTCAGCCAGGGCGAGCTGTAGAGAGGCATTGCGATGCCACAGGCAGGGTCAGCGCAGGGCACCGTCCTAGCCCACAGCCACGCAGCGACATCTCCGTCCTTCGCCTGCTCATACAGGTGCCCCACCTTAATCTTGACCTCGTCCTCAACGCACTTGGCGTAGTGCCGGACGTCTGCAAGCAGCCCGGCCATCGGGTCAACTGCGGTGTCCTCGAAGGCGCCATCGTCGCCAGCAACGGGGGGCTTGCCGAGTACAGCCGGAACGAGCTGGGTCTCGACACGGGTCACCAGAGCCGGCACAGGGTTCAAATCACTCGCCACCGTCGGGAAACCGAGGCGCTGTGCCTCTACCAACGTGGAGCCACCACCACAGAATGGGTCCAGGACAGTGGGGAGTTCCTGTTCCTGCTCGGCCAGTACAGCCTTTGCCCGCTTCAGCGCCTCCGCCGACGGTGCCGTGCCGGTCTTCGGGACCAGGTCCTCGATGATCTCCAGCAGCTCCGCACGCTTCTCCTCGTCGCCCGGGTCGTCCACCACGGCCGCAAACAGCAGCGCCCGCCATGCCGGCGTTGGCATAGGCGCGAACCACTTGTGGATATTCTTGATCGTGCCGACCTTGCGGTCTTTGTCCGCCTTGCTGGCCCTGCTGATCGCTTCCGTCGGCAGCGCAACCTCGATGAGCTTCCGCTTCCGCGGCGTCGACTCGTTGTCCATCCCGATGCTCACAGAGGAGCTCCTCCCTTTGTCCAGGCGTCCGGCCACGACAGCAGGAGCCCCTCGGCTTTCAAATCCCCGAACTCGGTGTCGGCGAAAGCATTGGTCAGGTATCGCACCTCGTCGTGCTCCGGCCCGTCTGGGTGCACGGTGACGAGAGCGAGGCGATGCTGGTCGCGGCGGTTCTTGGCGACCAGGATCTCGTTGCGGCTTATGTAGAACTCCTCTGCCCCTACGCGACGGCCCTTGACCTCGATGTGGACGAGGCGGCCTTCTGGGGTCAGTGAGCGAATGTCATAGCCCGGGTTGTTGTGTGCCATCTCCTCAGGGACACGCCCGAGGGCTCGCTCCGCACGCAGCACAGCAGCAACCGCACGGCGATCGGTCTCGTAGCCGTCAACAGCGTGCAGCGGGGGGTGGGCAGCGCCGTCGTCCGCGGTGTCCACGGCCTTGGCCAGCCAGCCGATCGGGACGATGAGCGCGTGTCCTGCCACCACGGGTGGTTTGGGCTGCAGGGAGCCGTCCTTCGCCAGGTCAGCGAGCCGCTGTTCACGGCGTAGCTCGAGTTCCTCCGCCCACGAGCGCGCTCTCTCCGGCCGGTATCGGACTCGCTTGCCTTCGGCAAGGTTCTGCTCGAGCTTGCCGGCCTGCGCATACCAGTAGCTGATCTCCTGCTTGAGGCGCTGCTCGACCTGAGTGCGGGTGCGGTCGACGACTGGAAGGAGTCGTTCACGGGTCGAGGCGAGGTGCTCGGGTACGGCCTCCCGGATCGCCCAGTCCAAGGCACGAGCGCTACCGCCGTCGCGCAGCCATTCGGCGTCCAAGAGGAGCTTTATGGCCTTGGCCTCCAGCGCCGTCGGCGGCCGGTAGTCAAGGTACGGCGCCGGGCCAGCGTTTCGGGCCGTTCCGTCGGGCAGCAGTTCGGTGAACGCGAAGGCCCGGTCTACGGCGCGTCGGTGGCCGTCCACGATGTCCTGCTCCAGGGCGACGAGCAGCTGCGGCTGGTCGCCCGAGTCGGCAGCGTCTACCAGAACTGACCCTTTGCTGAGCAGGTGGCCGTGGAGGCGGACCGTCTCGTTCAGTACAGCGTCGAACAGGGGGTGTCCTGGTGCGATGAGATCGGCGCGAGGCTTGCCTGGGATGGTGATGCGTTCTCGGTCGAAGCACACCCGTTCGTACTTGCGCTGCACCATGCCGCCGAGCCCGTCACCGAGGCGTCCCGCCTCGCGCAGGACGACCGGCACATGAGTGATCTCGGAGCGGCCGGCTTCGCGGGACTTGAGCTGACCGCCGAGACGGGCGAAGGCGTCGCGGAAGAACGCCTGCACATAGTGCGGGTGCAGTCGTCGCGCCTGTGCTTCCTCCATGCGCAGCCGCACCTTGTGAACGTCCTCAATTCCCATGACCTGGGCGTCAAGGGCGAGTCCCTTGATCAGTTCGACGGCTCGTTCCCCGACTCGGGCATCGATGACCTGGTCAAGCTGGGCCTTCACCTCGGGCTGGTCTCCGTAGCGGATTGCCGTGACCAGCAACTCGCGCAGGGGTTCGCCCTCGAAGATCTCGCCGAGGACGTTGTAGACCTTGCCCTGGTACGCCTTGCTCTGCTGCTCGATCTTGTCCAGCAGCCTCTGGAACACCTGACCTTCGCGGGTGTTGTCTGCTACCAGGTTCCACAGGTGACAGACCTCGGTCTGGCCGATGCGGTGGATGCGACCGAAACGTTGTTCGATTCTGTTCGGGTTCCATGGCAGGTCGTAGTTGACCATGAGGTGCGCGCGTTGGAGGTTCAGACCTTCACCCGCTGCGTCTGTGGCGATGAGCACCAGGACGTCCGGGTCCTGGTTGAAGGCGTCCCGGACGCCGCGGCGCTGCTGACGCGGAGTGCCGCCATGGATGGCTACGACGGCCTCAGGACGTCCGATGAGTGAACGGACGCGGCGGGAGAGGTACTCGAGGGTGTCACGGTGCTCCGTGAACACGATCAGCTTGCGCGGCTGCGCCTGGGCATCGCGCATGTGCTCGTTGTCCTGCAGCAGCGCGGAGAGTTCCAGCCACTTACGGTCCTCGCCCAGAGCAAGGACGCGGCTGGCCAGGTGCTCCAGCTCGCGAAGGCTGTCGATTTCCTGCGCCAGCTCTGCAATGGTCAGGGCCGCAGAGGCAGAGTCGACGACCTGCTCTTCGAGGTTCTCAAGTTCCTCACCGGACAGCTCGTCCAGCTCACTGTCCAGCGACTCCATCCCGGCCACGGCAGCCGATGAAGTGGATTGAGGGACCACGGCCGCAAGGTCGGCATGCCGCTTCGCGGCATGCGTCTCCTCCCTGCGAGCCTCCAGCCGCTTCCGGCGACGCTCCAGCGAGCGGGCGATTGCCTCGGGGCTCGATGCGAGGCGGCGTTGCAGAACCGTGAGGGCGAAGCCGACCTGATTGCCTCGTCGGCCATCTAGCCGTTCGGCACGGTTCATCTCGTCGCGTACGTACTCTGTGACTCGCTCGTACAGCTCCTGCTCGGCCCGCGAGAGCTGGTACGGCACGGTGTAGGCACGTCGCTCGGGAAAGAGCTTCTTGCCATCGAAGGTGAGAAGGTCCTCCTTGACCATGCGGCGCATCAGACCTGATGCGTCATGCTGGTGCACACCATCACGGTATTTCCCCGCAAAGCGGTCACCGTCGAGCAACGCCATGAACAGCTGGAAGTCTTCTTCTTTGCCGGCGTGCGGGGTCGCGGTCATGAGGAGGAAGTGCCGCGTAACCCGGCCCAGGAGTCGGCCGAGCTCGTATCGCTTGGTTGTCTTCAGCTCCGTGCCGAAGTAGCTGGCGCTCATGCGGTGCGCCTCGTCGACGACGACCAGGTCCCACGCGGACTCGGCCAGTCGCTCCTGCAGCTCGTCGGAACGTGCCAGAGCATCCATGCGTGCGATGAGACGGGGGTGCTTGTCGAAGACGTTGCCGTCGATCGTGGCGTCGACCAGCTGCTTGGTGAGCAGGGTGAAGTTCAGCCCGAACTTCTCCAGGAGCTCATCCTGCCACTGTTCGACGAGGCCGCCTGGGGCGACGATCAAGCATCGTTCCAGGTCGCCGCGGAGGGCCAGCTCCTTGATATAGAGGCCAGCCATGATCGTCTTGCCTGCGCCGGGGTCGTCGGCCAGTAGGAACCTGAGCGGTGTACGGGGAAGCAGCTCGTTGTAGACCGCCTGGATCTGGTGAGGCAGGGGGTCGAGGACGCTCGTGGAGACTGCGAGCATGGCGTCACCGCGAGCGGCCATGCGGATACGCAGAGCCTCCGCGGCGAGGCGGAACAGTTCGGGATCGGCGTCGAATCCTTGGCGAGGGGAGGAGGAATCGCCTGAAGCGAGTCGGCACTCGTCCTCCCGATAAAGGATCGCCTCATCGACCGTGCCGTCAGGGCGGCGATAGGTGACCTGTGCGGCAGCACCGAACATCTGGCGCGCGACGATCACAACATCGATGCCGGGAGTTATGCCCGATATCACCCGCCCCGGGGTGAGGTCCTCAAGGCGAAGGAGGTCTCCCCCAGACATCCATCGCCTCCTTGCTGATGGCACCATGATCGTTCACGTGAATAACGGGTTCCAATGATGCCTCAGCGTGGGCCTTGCCATCCCGAAGATCCGGTCATCCGCGTCAGCGCAGGCTCTTGATCACGGTGGAGGGTCGCACTCGCCCCCAGGGGGCGGGGCTCAACAGCCCGTGAATGGCAGGGTAGGTCCGTGATGACGCGCGACGAACTCATGAGCCTCCTGTCCGCCCTGCGGCGGGCGCAGATAGGCAATCGCCGAGCCCCGCACAAGCCGCTGCTCGTGCTCTGGCTGCTCGGACGATTCGCCGCCGCCGGGAGCGCTGCGGTCGGATACGACGAGGCGGAAGAGCCCGTCAGTCGGCTCATTAACGACTTCGGGCCGGCTGTGATCAGCCGGACCCGGGCACGGGAGCGGGCCGCGATGCCATTCGTACACCTCGAGCGCGAGCTGTGGGACGTGCGGGACCGGGACGGCAACGCCATTGCCCCGGACGCTCCGGAGCGGGGCAGCTGGTTGCGGGCGCGCGGCGCGCACGGGCGACTCCGCCCCGAGACCGAGACGTTGCTGGCCGAGCCTGCCACCCTCGCAGCGGCCGCACGGCTCCTACTGGAGCAGCACTTCACGCCCGCGTTGGAGGCACCCATCTGCGACGCCGTCGGCCTGGACCTGACCGGGCTCGATGAGGCCGTGCACATGCCGGCGGAGAGAAAGCGGCGTAAGCGGCGGGCCGGATTCGCCGAGGAGGTGCTGCACGCCTACGCGTACGCCTGCGCCTTCTGCGGGTTCGACGGCGCACTCAGCCGAAATCCGGTGGGGCTCGAAGCCGCGCATGTGCGCTGGCACAGCCAGGACGGCCCGGACGAGATCAACAACGGGCTGGCCCTGTGCTCCCTCCACCACACCCTCTTCGACCTCGGCGTCCTCGGGCTTCTGCCTGACCTGCGGATCCAGGTCTCCGAGCTGTACGTGGCACGCAGTCGGGCGGGGCAGGCCGTCGACACCCTCCACGGGCAGCAGGTCGCAACGCCCCGTCCCGGACGCCCCGTCATCGATCCGAAGTTCGTCCTCTGGCACGGCCAGCAGGTCTTCAAGCGTCCCGGAGCCCAGGCCGCGTAGGTCAACGGCTTCTTCGGCGTAGCAGCGGCGCCGGGGAAACGTACGCGTTCTCGTTCGGTGTGGTGTCCTCCAGGGCCGCGATCTGGCGCTCGAGGGCCCTGACGTTCTCCGCGTTGTTGACCGTGGCGACCCCCTGGACCGTGACGGCCAGGGGGTCGGAGACAAGGGCGGCCTTACGCTCTCGGAGGACCTCCGCGGCGACGGCCTGGACCGAGCCGAGGCGCTGGTAGCGGGCGTCAAGGTCCGTACGGTCAGCCTCGCCGAGTTCAGAGCGGAGGTAGGCGTACTCCGCGTCGGTGAGCGTCACGACGCCTCGGCCTTGGTGCGGCGGGGCTGGCGCTGGGGCTCCGGTGCCCAGGCTTCGGGGTGGGTGATCTGGTCGGCGAGGGCGGCGTCGGTGACCTCCGTGCCGGGCTGGAGGAGCAGGGTCTCGTGGGTCCTGGGGTCGGTGACGAAGACCGCGGTGGAGAGGGTGCGGGAGGCGGCGGGCATCACAGGACCTTCGCGGTGATGTGGATGTCGGGGACGTAGAGGACCGGCATGGCGACCGCGGAGCCCTTCGTCCAGACCTGGACCGGGTCGTCCTGGTGGCCGGCGGTGATGACGATGCCGGGTGCGTCCTCGCGGGTGATGGCCGGGTTGGTGCCGGAGGTCAGCACCAGGGACTCGGCGGTGATGCCGTACTGGGTCTCCGCCCAGGACTCCGGGTTCGGCGGCAGCAGGATCCAGCGGTCTTCCGGGATCACCCGCTGGTAGGTGTCGTCGACGGAGATCTGCACGTCGTACACGGTGATCGGCGGGAGGTTGTAGCGGGCGCGGACGACCTCGACCTCGTTGGGGGCGAGGACCGCGGTGGGGGTGGTGGAGCCGTTGACGCTGCCGTAGTACGCCGCGCGGTAGGCATCGCTCGCGGCCAGGGTCGCGCGGGCCTTGTACGAGGTGATGACGCGGGCCGGCAGCGGGGCGCCGATGGAGCGCAGATACTCGATCCAGCGCAGTTCGTCCGCGATCGGGTCGCTGGTCGGATCGGACCAGGGCCTTGCGGCAGTGGGCATGTTGGCGGCTGGCACGCCGAAGTCGGCCTCCAGTGTCAGGCCGTTCTCGCCGTTGAGGCTGAACTTGCCGTCGATGAGGAGGTCGCCGGCCGCGAGTTCCATGCGGTTGTGGATGGACTCGACGTGGCGCTCGATGTCGTCGTAGAGCAGCTCGACGAACTCTGAAGCGTCGGCTCCGCGGGACGTGTCGAGGAGGATCTGCTCCAGCTCGCCGACGATCAGCTTCTGGCCGAGGGGCGGCAGCATGCCCTCAGTGATGATCTTCTCGGCTTGGCGGCGGGCGACGGCGGTCTCGGCGTCATACGCGCGGAACTTCGCCGCGTTCACGCGCCGCTTGCTGCTCTTGATGCGGAACTTGACGGAGTTCAGGCGCCGTTCGGGCATGACCGTGCGAGTCAGCTCGAAGTCGGCCGGGGTGGTCATGGTGCGGGCGAAGGCGTTGAGGTCAGCCGTGTCGATGTCGCGCAGCAGGGTGTCGAGCATGGTGGGCGGGGCTCCTCAGCAGGTCGCGGGGCGTCAGACGAAGTGGATCTGTGCCGTCGAAGCGGTGATGGCGGCCGGGTCGAGTCCGCCGGGTACGTGGGCGGCAGCGATCACGCCGTGCCAGAGCAGGGCCGCGCCGGCACGTCCGCTGCCCGGGGCGAAGGCGACGTCCGTGAGGAGGACGCCAGTGAAGGCGGCCCGGCCGTCGGTGGCCGCTGCGTCCCACGGCCCGTACAGGCCGGTCGCGGTCAGGCGGCCCAGCGGGATGCCGGCCCTCATGACGTTGCGAGGCTGTCCGGGGGCGGGTGGGGTGTAGTGGGTGTCCTGGGTGAAGAGAGTGGTGTCCAGGGTGATGGTGAGCGGGGTGTCGAGTCCGTGCCGGGACGCCAACCAGGGGCGGTCGGCGGTGGCGGACTCGGAGTAGGTGGTCAGCTGAAGATCCACGCCAGGTTCCTCCGGGCAGGCCATGTGGCGGCGAGTCTGTACGGACACCAGGCGGTGCCGCCGTCCGCGGGGATGGGGGCGGGGCGCGGTCCCCGAAGGCGTGCCGGGGTCAGGAGCTCTTGAGGTGGCCGCGGCGGCGGGCGATGTCCAGGCCAAGCTGGCCCGGGCGGGACGGAGTTCCGCCCGAGCGACCGGGAATGTTGGAGGGGCTGCCCGAGGGCGGGACCGCGGGTGGCTGCGGAGCCCGCTGGCCGAAGAGTTCCGAGCGGCGCTCCTTCAGCTCGTCGGCGGCCCGGGCCAGTGCGGTGTCGTCCGCATCCGGGTCGACGAGGCGGCCGAGCAGGACGACGGCGTCCTCCAGTTCGGTGCCGGTGGCGCCCAAGCCGACCAGCACGGCGCGGCGTGCGGCGTCTCGTTCCCGGGCGACGGCTGCGGCCTCGCGTTCCTGCGCCTGCCGCTCGCGTTCCGCGGCGGTCTGCTCCCGGCGCTCCGCCTCCGAGAGGCGGGCCTGCTCGGCGTCCTTCTGCTGCTGGTCCGCCTCGCGCTGGGCCTGCACGTACTCCGTCAGGGCCTTCGCCGACTCGAAACCGAGCTGGCTGAGGAGGTCACGCACGCCGGCGCGGCGGCCCTGGTCCTTCTCCCGGGCGAAGCGGCGGGACAGCTCCTCCTGCGGGATGGTCACAGTCGCTGTGTCGGTGCTCTCCGATGTCGTCTCCCCGGTTGGCGAGTTCCCAGGGTCGTCGGGGGAAGCGCCGAGGATCGGGAAGATGGGGCGGCCGTCGCGGCGGTAGCCGAGTGGTGCGAGCGGCAGCGGCAGTCGTGTTCGTGCGGTCATGGGCAGACTCCTTGCCCAGACGCCCCCGCGTCGGGCGGAGTCTAACCTTCACCGCACCGTCGGCGTGAGTGCCTCGTGCTGCGGTGCCCGCCGAGGATTGTGGCGAGGCCATGGCCGACTACATCTCGTTGACGATCCCGCCAGTTCCGAGCTCCGTCTCGCGCTGCTCCCAGATGCGGGCGACCTCTTCTGCCGCATCCTCGATGGGGAAGCCGGCGTCCACGAGCATGCGCACCCCCGTCTCCAGGGAGAGGACACCGGCAGTGACACCTTTGACCACCAGGTCAAGGACGCTGGCCTGATCGGTCGGCAGATAGGAGCCGAAAGCGATGGACGCCTGGGGCTGCTGCCCTGACGGCAGCACACCGGCGGCCTGGTAGAGGCGCAGCACCATCTTCAGCAGCAGCGGATACTTGGCCGCCCGCGCGAGCCGCATGGAGCGGACCATGGCGTCCAGCGGGCCGAAGCTCAGCTGCATTGCGTAGCCGGAGGCCGCCTGCGAGGCGTCCATGGTGCCGAGCACGCTGGCTGGAAGCCGGGTGATCACTGACAGCCGGTCGCGTAGTCCCTCCACATAGGCGCGGAGTTCGGACAACTGGGCGGAGGTGTCCACCGTGGTGAGCTGGCCGGTCTCCCCGAGTGGCCAGACCATCCCCGGCTCCACCTGTACCGGCAGTGGCCGGCCCGAAGCACGGTCGACCGGCAGCCGGGCGCCGGAGAGGCCGATGATCGGTGACCCGGTTGTCGCCGAAGCACGCTGACTGTCCGTGTCGGCAGCGCCGAGATCGTCAAGGAGCTGGGTGGCCTTCAGCAGGGTCGACTGGCCGAAGTGCTCGGCACCGTTGATGGTGTTGGGTACGTGGATGATCGGGATGAAGTCGATGTGCAGGTCGAGCCGGTCGAGCACTTCCCCGTCCGCATTCGTACGGAACCGGGCTCGGCCCGGCGAGAGCGCGTCGATGGCGCCCGCGCGGCCGACGTGTTCCAGATCCCACTCGGCGTCCGTCAGGTAGCAAGTGATGTCGGCCGGCTGCGTGGACCAGGGATACGCGCGGCTTTCGGCGGCGTCGGCATCGACCGGGCCGAGCTCGTACGTGACACGACGCAGCGTGCCCTTGCGGCCCGACGCCGGATCAGCCGGTGTCTCCCACGCCAGATGGACTCGCGTCGGGTACTCGTCCGCGTCGACGGCATCGTCGGGCAACACGGGGAAGTAGAAGCCCGGGTCGATGCTCTTCAGGACCGGGCGCCCCTTCGTCCGCGACCACGCCAGGAGGTACACAGTGTCGCCGAGCAGCACAGCGTTGCGTTCGGCGTGCTGCATCCGCATCCACAGATGCTCGCGCTCCGCCCACTCCCTGAGTAGGGCCTCCGCCGCACGCGCCGTTTCATTGTCGTCCGCCTCGCTCACAACGATCTGCTGTGTCTCGCCGATGAGGTGCGTAAGCGTCTGGTCGACGATCAACGCCGGATCCCCATACTCGCGCCGGTCCACTCCGTCCTCGCCAAGCAGAGCGGCCGCCTGGTTCGTGTCGTACGCGGCGAGCAGCGTGTATGCCGCCAGCCGTCGGCGGTCCGGCTCCGGCACCCAGGACGCGCCAGCGTGTCCTGGGAGTCCTGAGAGTCGGCCCTCCGAGGCCCTCTGGAACGCCGGCTTGTACCCAAGCGCCCCCCACGTATCGATGATTAGGCTCCGCCAGCGTCGCATCGGCTCCTCCATGCGGGTCAAGAAAGCGACGGAGCCTAATACCCGGAGGCGACGCTGTTTCGTGATCGTCCGAGATCCCGTACGTCCGCCTCATGCTCATACTCTGCCGATCTCGCCGAACCCCAGCCGTAAAGGTCTGACCCGACGAAGGCGGGCTAAGGTCGTGGAAGACCAACCATCCGCTGTGTGAGGTAGCACCCATGTCATCGCCGTCGCCGGACTCGGCCACCGCCCACTTCGGCAAGCAGGGAATGCGACGATTCGGGCTTTCCGGCACCCATGGGACGCAGCTGCCCGAGGCGGCGCGTCACGACGTGGAACGGGTGGGCGTGCCGCTGCTGGTCGCTCCGTACTTCTCAGCCGCCGACCAGAATGACGCTACTCAGCTCGGCGTGTACACGGCGCACCATGGGTTGCCGCGTCCGCCTGCCGAGTTGTCGAATTGGCTGCGGATCGGCGGTGACGGGCTGGCCCACATATGCGTACGGCCTGACGGCGCTGTGCAGGCAGTGATGCTGGAGGCAGACGAGCCGGACATGTTCGTCAGTTCTGACGTGTCGGCGTTCAACGCGGCGATGGCGGCGCTGGACAGGGCGGTACCCGCGATCGCCCTGTCGCGGAGTCTGGCAGAGGCGGCCGCGGCCTTTCGGGAGGTGTACGCCGAGGTGCGACGGGTGGACGCGGCAGCGTTCGCCGAGCGGGAGAGCTGGTGGCCGCGGGTGCTAGACGACGTGCGTCACACCCTCAACTTCCCATTTTCTGCGGCATTCGAGTACGTCGACGGCTCGGGGCAGAAGCAGATCGTCACCGAGGCGACCGGTCCGGGCAGACTGCACCCCGAGGAGCTGATCTGGCAGCGCATCGCCGCTGAGGGCGTGGCGGCCGAGCAGGTGCGCCGGGTCCACTGTGAACTGGAGCCTTGCATAATGCCCGGGCACTACTGCGCTGTCTGGATGCGCAACACCTTTCTCCGTGCCGAGTTCACGCACAGCTTCGACTACGGCGCCACCGCGGAGTCCCGCGAGTCGGGCCTCAAAGAGCTGATCACGCACACAGCTGAACAGGATCACCGCCGGTGACTCGAAAGGGGTGGGGGCGACCGGCGGCAGGCAAGGAACCGGCGGCTGCTGCACTCCTCGGATGGCTGGCGGATCCCGCCGCACCTCGGCTGTGTCTTGTGACCGGCGCAGCGGGGCGCGGCAAGTCGCTTCTTCTGGCCTGGTTGGTGGGGCACGGCACCCAGCAGGGTGCAGTGGCAGAGCGGGCAGTGCATGCTTTCGTCCCGCTGGGCGGGCAGAGTGTCCACACCACGGTATGGACACTCGCGGATCAGCTGTGGGTGAGCGCGCGAACGCCCGGCGAGCTGGTGGAGGCTCTGCAGGCGGATCAGCGCCGTACGGTGATCGTGCTGGCGGATCTGCATGCGAGCGCCGATCCCGAAGAACACGCTGCTCTGGTCTTGGCGTTGCTGCGTCTGGAGCATGTCCGGCTGGTCACCGAGGCCCGTACCGGGGCCCTCGCGGATCGTTTGCCGAGTGAAGGGCATGCAGCCGTGTTGAATGTCGATGAGGCCCGATGGACGGACGCGGCCCGCTACGAAGCCTGGCTCGCGCAGCGCCGCGCCGCTGGCCGGAACGCCTCCGAGCAGGTGGTGACGCCTCGCCCGGGGAAGAGGCCGGACCTTGACGACCCTGTGGCGGTCTGCGCCGCCGATCCATGGGAGGTCACCACCGCCTACGCGGTCGATACGGACGAGCACGGCGGCCTGCGCACAGCATGGCTGCGTGCGGGGCAGTCACTGTGCCGGGACCAGGAACCGGCTGAACGAGCCTTGGTCCTGCTGACCGCGCTGGGTGACGGTGCTGATCCGCGCTTCGCCCCGGCTCTGACGGACATGGCGAGTTCTACGCCATGGATGGTGGGATGGAGCCGCGTTCGGGAGGACGTCCTACCGCCGTGGCCGGGCCCGGTCCTGTCTTCAGCCAAGGCCGTCGGGCAGCTGATACTGGCAGACCATGCTGGCGTTCTGCGCGCCGTGGACGCTGGCAGTGGCGCGCCCACAGGACGTCTTGCTGATCCAGTCCCTCAAGTCGTATCCCTCGCACCGCTGGCAGACGGCACGCTCTTGGCCCTGGACAGTCGCGGACGTCTGTGCACACAGCAGATGCCCGCAGTACGCGAAGGGCGTGGCTCGGGGCTCCAAGCCCTGCTCGAAGAGCTCACGCCCACGAAGCGACTTGTCCAGTCGCTCGCCGCCCTGCTGTTGAGTACGCGGGGAACATCTCTAGCGTCCACAGGGGAGACGACTGCCGTCGGTGATGCGGACGGGTCCCTGCACCTGCTCACACCAGGTTCGGATTCCGCCACGCGCACAGCGCGACTTCACCAGGGGCCGGTCAACGCGCTGGCGATAGCCGCCCCATCCCGTGGCAGTGACGGTGCATCAGCGGCAATCGTGTACAGCGGTGGCGCCGACGGCACCGTCCGCGCGTGGGCCCCAGCGGCCGCACCACTGGCGGTTCCAGTCGCTACGCGATCCTGCCCCGTCGTCTCGGTGGATGCTGCCTATACGGAGACGGGCCTGGTACTCGTCATGGGATGGGGGGACGGCTTGGTGGAACACCGCCGCCTGGATGTGGAGGAGGTCCGGTTGTTCCGGCCTGGTCCACCCGTCAACGCTGTCACCGTGACGTCCCGGGACGAGGTGCTCATCGGTACTCACGAGTCGCTGACCTGCCTGCTGCCCAGGTGACTTGGGCCCGAAGCCGATGCAGCTCCTGGGCGTCCACCTCTGGTTGACTGTCACTCCTTCGAAGGTAAGAGTGAGGGCGAGTTGACCACAGGGGGATGGTGCCATCGTGGGGAAGCAGCTACCCGACGAGCTTGTGGAGGTCATGGACCTCATCGGCATCCAGTGGCCACAGATTGACGAGGACGACGTCCGGGACAGCGCCAAGGACTACCGGAAACTGGCCGAGGGTCTGCGTGACGCGATCGCCGACGGAAACCGCGCGTGCTCCCACATCGTTGCCGGCAAGAGCAAAGGCAAGACCGTCGACGCCATCGACCGTCGCTGGGGCAAGCTCACCACCACGGACATCACCCAGTTCGCCAAGGGACTCGACGACCTGGGCGACGCGCTCGACGACTGCGCTGTGCTCATCGAAGGCTGCAAGGCCGTCTGCGTCGCCGAACTCACCGCCACCGCCGCGACCGCCACGGCGGGCATCGTCGGCATGTTCTTCACGGCCGGGCTCAGTGCCCTGTTGTCCGCCGCTGCCATAACCGCCTGCCGCATCGCCGTCCAGGAAGCCATCGACTACGCCATCGACCAGATCGGCGACATCGTCACAGAGAAGATCGAGAACAGGATCCTCGCCAAGATCGAGGACGTCTTCACAGACCGCCTCACCTCGGCGGACGACGAAGATCTGAACGGCTACGCCAGCGGCGGCGCCGACCTGGCGTCAGACCTCCTGATCGAATTCGACGAGTTCGACCGGGCGCACGGCGGATACCAGGAGACCCGCGACAACTTCGACAAGAAGAAAGGTTCCTTCAAGGGAGATGGCGGCAAACGCCGCGGCTCCATGAAGAAGGACGGTCGCTTCCACAAGCTCGCCGTCGTGATGGACAAGGCCGAAGACGCAGTCGAGAAGAAGACTGACGCCTTCTCCGACACGCTCGAAGACCACGGCGGGAAGCTCAAGAAGAGCAGAAAGGACCACAAGGAGAACGACGAGGCACGCAAGCGGGATTTCGACCGCTGCAAGGTCGACGACGAGGGCGACGTGCCCATGTACCTCCTCAACACTGACGGAAGCGTCGTACAGCTACACACGGACGGCAGCACTCCGACCCGAGTGAGCGGAAACGAGTCCGGCCTCAGAGAAATACTCGAGAGCAACGGCACTGCATGGCGCCCGCGCAGCCCCGAGGCCAATCCTTACCCGATCTCGGATGGTGGCCCGTCCGCAGACCGCGTCAAGTCAAGGAGGCTGGGGAAGGGCGAAACCAGTGACCTCGCCTACGCCACCCAGCTCGCCCGTTACTCAAAAGGGGACTACAAGGGCGGCAACTACGCCGCCGCCAGATACATTGGCGACGATGGCGAGGAAGTCATCCTCGTCGGCCACAGTAAGGGCGTTCACTCGGAACGCACCATCGGATATCCCGTGCTCAGGCACGGCAGAGAGGATAATATCCGGGCCCTCTATACCGAGCGCGAGCCGTGCCAGAACCCACCCTCATGGTGCGACCAATGGGTTGCGAAATACTTCGACAAGGACCTGGAAGTCACCCACTCCGTCTCCTACGACCAGAACGCCAAGGACGAGAACGGCAACCCGATATCGAAGTATAAGATAGACGCTGAACATCGGGAGTACCGCCGAAATCTGGAAGAATGGCATAAGAAGCATGGACTCAACAGAGGCATGATGACAGAGGGAGACGCTCGGTGATGTTGTTCAGGCTGAGTCACGACGACTTGGTTCAGGCCGTGGGAGATGCTCACGTGTACCGAATCACAGCCGAAGTGGCGCAAAGGTACGGGTTTCGTGACGAAGCTGTCGACTTCCTCGTCAACGTGGGAGTGCCTGCGGTTCCGGATCTGGAACTGCTTTTCAAGATCGGTCCGGACTTCGATGCCGAGCACCTTTGTTCCTATGAGCAACTGCTGCAACTCGGCTGGCAGGTAAGCCCTGACGTCAGCCGGTGGGTGAAGCTCGGATATTTCCCCATCAGCATGGTGGCGATTGATCCCGTTGACGGCGTCGTGTACCAGTTCGCCGAAGGGTCGATGAGGCCATCGATGCTTCACGCAGACCTGTCATCGTTCGTCAAGACCATCATTTCCGCCGCGGTTGCCGAGGGAAAATGCTCCGAGCTCAGTGATGAAGAAGACGCTGAAGTGCTTCTGAACGAGTACGTGAGCGCGGTCAGGGTGAGCATTCAGAACATCGATCCGCTCCCGTTCGAGAACCCCCACAACGAGTGGAATGAGATCTTTGGAAATCTGGAGGCCGGGATCTACGCATGAGGTCGAGTGGGGCTTCATTCTGCGTGAAAAACGACTGTATGACGTAGTGCCTTCAAGGCGGCGCTATCGCCCGTCGCACCTGATGTCAGCGCGACCGGGCCCATCAGCGGCGGCCGGAGAGGCGGCTGTCCGAAGGGCGTGAGGGGGCGCCGACAGCCGACGCGTCGAGGAAGAGATGTGTCAGTGCCCAGACGCAGGAGTCGAGGAGGTCCGGGGACTTCTCCTCCGCCTCGGAGGCGCCGACGTACGTCGTCATCTGTTCCTCCAGCACCGCGAAGGTGCGGGGCGGGCCGGCGTGGGTGATACGGGACTGCTCGTAGAGCATCGCCACCGGGGCGGCCCGGGCGCGTTTGCCGCGGGTGGCGTGGACGACGCGGCACGGGACGGTCGGGTCGACCTCGGCGAGGAGGGCGGGAAGGTAGTCGCCGCCGTTGTTGGCCTCGATGACGACACAGTCGGCCTGCTGCTCGTGGTAGAGCGCGGCGGCGCGGCGCATCGCGGCGGTCGGGGTGTGGCGGTCCTGTTCGGCGTGGAGGACATAGCCGCGGGGGCGGCGGTCGCCGTACATCTGCTCCAGCAGGTAGGAGCGGCCGGCGACCGTGAAGGCGGTCATGTCTGCGGTGTCGGTCGTGGTGACCGCCGGGTCGACGGCGACGACCAGGCGGTCGAGCGGCGGGATCGCGGTGCGGGCGATGCGGAAGCCCTCGACCTCGAACATCCACTGCTTCCACAGGGCGCCTTCGACGTCTTCGAGGAGAACGCCGTCGAGTTCCTGGCGGCCCAGGCGGGTGCCGCCGTACTCGGAGTCGAGTTCGGCGAGTGCGGCCGGGGAGAGGTTGGCGCGGTTGTCCTCGGTGCGGCCGGTGGTGAGGACCACGGTGGAGCCGGGGCGACGGCCGCGCTCGACCAGGCGCTTGACGTGCGGGAGCGGCTTCGGGGTGGTGGAGATGACGACCTGCGGGGCGGGGGCTTCGCGCAGGCAGAACCACAGCATGTCGTACACCGACTGGGCGGTGTGCCGGTTCCAGGCGGCGTACTCGTCGAGCCAGCCCTTGTCGAAGGCGAAGCCGCGGAGGTTGTCAGGGGTCTCGGCGCCGAAGCCGTAGATCGCGGAGCCGTTCTTCAGGCGGAGGATGGTCAGGCCGTTGCCGGGGCTGTAGCGGCGGATGTCTTCGGGCGGGATGACGGACAGCAGGCCGGACTTGGGGGATTCGAAGCAGATCTCCTTGACCAGGGTGGCGTTCTTGGCGACGACGGCGATCATCGTGCCGGGCATGGTGGCCCACTCATGGACGGTTTGTGATGCTGTGCGAGTTTTGCCCCAGCCGCGGCCGGTGAGCAGCATCCAGGCCGCCCATGCCCCGGCGGGGACGCGCTGCGCGGCGCGAGCGTGGTGGTGGAGCCAGCCCTCGTGAGGCATGCCGTCGCAGCCGGGCCGGTCGCAGGCCCAGCGGCGGGCGGCCTTCTCGTCAGCCTCCAGCAGCGCGGCGATCTCGGCATGCAGTTGGGCGTCGGAGATGCCGGCCGGGTCCGGGAGCCCGTTGAAGCGGTCGGTCACGGCTGATCACCGTCGACGGCGCCGATGCGGGACTCGAGCTCGCGGCGCAGCTGTTCCATGCGAGCGCGGCGCTCCTCGTCGGTCAGCTCGCTCACGTCGGGGATGCCCGGCGTGCCGCTCGTGGCGGCGGCTTCGACGAGGTCGATGCCGTACGCCTGGCGCTCGATGCGGACGGTGGCCTCCAGCCAGCGGATGACGTCGGAGGGGCTGAGGCGGGACGGGTCGAGCTGCTGCAGCTGAGCGACGATCTTGGCCTGGGCTGCGGAGGCCAGCCGGGCGTGGCGTCGCGCGACCTCGCGGGCGGCCTGCTGACGCTCGGCGCGCCACAGGCGGTCTTGCTCGCGGTCCCACGCCTCGGCGCGGATCACCCACTGGTGCGTGACCGACCACCGCTCGACGAGGGTCCGGGCCTTGCGGAGGCTATCGGTGACCTTGCTGATGCTGCGTGAGAGGCCGAGGTCGCGGTAGCAGGCAAACGCCTCCCACGCGGCGGCCGATTCGCCTGGCCGCCGCTCCCATGCTTCGGCGCTCTCTGCCATCCGCTTGGTGCTCCTGCCTCGTTCCGCTCCGTCCTCCTGTGATGCGCCGGTTCACTGCCGCGAGGGAGTCCTCACTTCAGGTGGTCGTCTTGCCGCGCAGGTTCGGGTCGAGGAGGCCGAGGTGTTCCAGTAGCTCCGCGCAGTCGGCTTGGCGCTGCTCCTTGGTGAAGCCGATGGCCTGGCCGGCAACCTGAAGAGCGGCCTTGCGCCGTACGTCGTCGGACAGTGGGGTGACGGACACGGTGCGCTCCCAGGAGGCGGCGTCCTTGGCGAGGTTCATCCGCGGAATGTCTCCTCGATCTCGTCCGGCTCCAGCTCGCCCTCGAGGAGCCCCGCCAGCTGATCCGCGAGGCGGAACGGTTCATCGGCCAGGTGCTCGGTCAGCGTGCGGGCGAGCTTCGCGGCGGCGCGCTGCACGCCGGTGAGCTGATCCAGCTCGGCGTGCAGCTGGTCACGCTCGGATGCGAGTGCCACCGCGTCGTGGGGCTGGTTGTGCGGGGTCATGCGGCGGACCTCCCAAATGTCGGCGGTAGGGCGGCGCGCTGCTTGGCCGGGCCGAGGACGCGCAGCACGGTGTGCAGGTCACGGGGGCGCCATACGGCGACCTCGAAGCCACTGTCGGCCAGGTGCGCCAGCCACACGCGCTGTTCGGGGCGCAGGCGCCCGGTATCGGACTTGAACTCGACGAAGAGCGTGCGGCGTTGCGTGATGTGCCCGAAGACCTCGTCGGGCCATCCGGCATCCGAGCGGCGCGAGTCGGCGGTGTGGTAGGCGAGCTCCCAGCCGTAGCGGGTGGCGATCTCGCGGACCTGGCGGCGCCACTGCTCCTCGCTCGCTACGGCCGCGCGTTCCGGGGCGGTAGCGGCCACGGGGTAGCGTTCGGCTTCCAGCTTGTCCAGCGGGCCGTACCGCTCGGCGAGGAGCTTGCGGTACAGCTGCTGCTCGGCGATCCGGGCGGCGTTCATACGGCACCCGCTTCGGGGAGGAGCCGGTAGCCGGTGCTGGTCGGGCACATGCGCTCGACGAGAATGCGTACCCGGTGCCCGGTGCGGCCTCCGGGCGTGGCCGCGGTGAGGACGGTGCAGTGCGCGTACCGGGCGTCGACCGCATCCACGCGCAGGGTGCGGTCTTCGGAGCGCTTGTCGTTGTCGGCCCAGACCTGGCCGGCCTGGACGCCGGGCTGCCTCATGCCGCACCCGCCAGGTAGTCGGCGGCCCACAGTTCCAGGGCGCGCCATCGCTGGTCCGTCGGCAGGCCCTCGGCGCGGATCATGCGGTCGATGGCCTGCTGGACGACCGCGGCGGCGGCGGCCGGCATGGTGCGGGTGCCGAGCACCGTTTCGATGGGGGCGTGTCCCTTGCGCTTGGCCGCTGGCTCGTCCGGGTCGTACCAGCCTTCCGCGAGCTCGCCGAGGTGCCGCTCGAAGACTGCGAGGATGATCGCGAAGGCCGCGGCGACATTGCCGATGTTGTGCGCGCCCTTCGTCGTGTCGAGCGCGTCGAGCACGGCCTCGTACTGGTCGATACGGGCAAGCCATCTCGCATCGGCTGAGGCCGCCTTGCGGGCGGACTCCAGCGCCTTCTCCGCGGCCTCCTTCTCGTCCGGGAGGAAGACGATCTGCACCGTGGCGAAGTCGAGGTTCGCTTCGGCGAGGCTGTGGACGGTGACCTCGTCGAGGAGTTCGAGGGTCTTGTCGTCCAGCCCGGAGTACAGGCGCATCGAGACGTCTTCCAGTTCCTCGTACAGCGCCTTGAGGGTGGCCGGGTCGTCCTCGCCCGCGATCGCGTTGTGGGACAGCTGCAGCGCGATCTGCCTTTGCCGCGGGAGCGGTTCGGTGATCTCCAGCCAGAAGATCCGCTCCAGGCCGGCCTCGATCGCCGCTTTGGTGCGGTGGTTCCCCGACAGCACGATCCGCCGTCCGGTTTCGGCGTCATTCCACACCAGCGGCGTGGAGGTCAGCGAGCCGTCCTCGCGGATGTTGGCGACCAGGCGCTGGAACTGCTCGTGCCGCATGAAGCGGGCGTTCACGTCCAGGAGTGTCAGGTCGCGCGGGTCGCCCTCGACCATGCGGGGCTTGATGGACTGGCTCAACGGTTCGTCTCCTCCTTGAGTCCCTCCGCTTGCCCGTGCTTGGCCTGCCACTGCGCGAACCCCTCGGCGAGGGTCCAGCGGCCGAGCTCACAGCCGTAGTCGAGCTGGTAGCGGTACGCCGGATCGGCGGAGTCCTTACGGGAGTTCAGGCGCATCAGCCCGCGGTACTTCATCGACACTGGCCGCTGCGTGAAAGCCGTGGTGTTCAGCCGCGTGAGGCGGGTGTTCATGGCACGCTGCGTGAGGAACTGCGCCTCGGTCGACAGCGCCGCGTACAGCACGAGCTTCGCCAGCCGCCCGTACGACGTCGGCGCTACAGGGAAGTCGGACAGCAGGTACACGTTGTGCGGGTCGTACTTCGGCGTGGAGAACGCGAACGCGCCCACCACCACGCCGTCGACCAGGACCGCGAGTGCCATCGTCGGCGTGCCCGGGCGGATGTTGTGGTTCATGTACTGCGACCGCAGCGTCGCGAACTGCCCCATCGTGAGCGGCGCGAGCGACAGCGTCCCGCCGAGACGCTGGCCTGGTACGAGCCGCGGGGACTTGACCGGCTCCAGGCGCTGGTTGGGCCGTACGACCCGGGAGCGCGGCACCGAGGAGTACACGTTGATCGGCACCCCGCGGTTGGCGGTCTGCACCTGGCCGCGCAGGTGATCGGCGAGCTCCTCAACGTCGAAATGCAGGCCGAGGACCCAGCGGGGCCGGTCGGTGATGCGCTCGATGAGGGTCTGCTTCGCGGAGCCGTCCAGCGTCGGGTACTCCGGAGCCGGCCAGTCCAGGTGCTTGTCGAGCGCCGCGAACTGGTTCTCGTAGTCCCCGGCGAAGAACGGCGGGAAGGCCACCACCGGCACGTCTGGCGGCACATGCTCGGCAAGCCACTCGTTCACGTCCATCGGCGCATACGAGGCCAGGCGCAGCGGCAGTGCCTCGATCTTCGCGACGGTCTTGGCGTGCAGCTCCGGGAACTGCTTCTGGTAGGCGCCGAGCATCCGCCCGTAGTACGGGTGCTCGCCTCGGCCGAGCCACTGGAAGAACCGGGAGCCGAGCAGCACCACGGCCAGCGTCCCGGCCCGACCGTCCATATACGGGGCCAGCCAGTCGAGTTCGCCGGCCGACTCGGGCCGGATGACGATGGGCAGTTCCTGCCCTGCGAGGTACCAGCCGATCGCCGACGAGTACAGCTGCACGTCGCATCCGTGGAGACGGAAGCCGCTGTCGTGCAGGACGCGTTCGATGGTGAAGTTTCCCGAGCAGCCGACGTAGATGTCCTCGGCCTGCCCGCGCCAGGTGGCGGTGTGCTCGTGGATGACCGCGCGGAGATCGGCGGGGATCGAACCGTGGAACACCAGGGCCTCCCCTTCACGGGGCCGGCCACGTTGGGCGGCCGATCGTGGTCGCGCTTCTCGTCTCAGGCTGAACAGGAGTGGGATACGGGGCCGGAGGGGCAGGGGGCTGGTCCTGCCGTGCCGGACCGTCGGGGAACCAGGAGGCGCGGGGGACGCCTGGAGGGGTTGGTTCCGGGGCTGGTCGGCTCCACACCACATGCCTGTGCGGACGCATCCTCGAGCGCCGGGCCCGACTCGAACGAGCTCCTCCCCACCGGGGGCGGGGCGTGCTACCAGGTGCACTACCGGCGCGCGACGGGGCCCGATCGGGAAGATCGCCCCGCCAACACATCGAACCTATCAGACGGATATCTGTCTCAACACAGGTGGCGGGCGCGACGCCACGCCCGCCACCTGCACAACGCCCCATGAACCGGAGCGAATTCACCTACTCATCGGGGTCGACAAGGTCCAGCAGATCCATCGTGCCGAACGCGCACGGCTCAATCGGAGGTTTCCGCCGTGACTTCGGCTGCGCCGGGCCAGGCGGGAACAGCTGCATCTGCCCGGGCGGCGCCGGCTTGGGCTCCAGTGACTTCTCGAAGTCCTCCGGTCGCATATCCAGCCAGTTCCGTCTTCCCTGCTCAGCGCTCACATCAGCGTCCCTTGCTCGTACTCCGGCCTCAGCGGCCCGAGTTCCCGGACCTGCGCCCCAGTCTGCTCCCGCCACCAGGCCGCGAACATCCGCCGGTGACACCACTCCCCAGGTTTCGCCAGGTCTTCGAAGCACAGCAGCACCAGCCGCAAATCCCGTCCTTCGACAGCGATTTGCTGGAACCGAGGGCCGAAGAAGCCAACCCCGAAGCTGTCGAGTTGCGCCCGGTACGCCCTCTCGAAGTCAGTCCGCGGCGACCCGAAGTACGTCCGGCTGGGCGCGGCTTCCCGCACCTGGTGCTCCAGGGGATACGGCAGGGTCCATCTCGGCGCGGACAGGGTGATGCGCACCGGGACTCCCATCGCGGGCTCGAAGCCCTGGTACCTGTGCGTGAACAGTTCGAACATGCCCCTCCTTCACGCCGCCCCGGTGCCGCCGCACAGCGGGCAGTCCGGGTCCGGCTCCTGGTCGTGGCCCTCATCGCTGTCGGTGTTCTCCCACCCGGCCAACTCGAAGCAGCCGTCACACAGCTGCACCCCGAGCGCATCGTGGGACGTACTGCCGGAGCCGAACACGAGCCGGCCCTCGCCGTCCACGGCCACGGTGGTGCCGCCCGATGCCCGCACCGGTTCAACCCTCAGCCGCACGCCGCACACCCGGCACGGGATCACCGTGGCCAGCGCCGCCGTCAGCCAACCGCACCCTGGTGTCACCACCCCTGAGCGCAGGAGCGCCGCTGCCTGCTCCGGGCCCAGCGTTCCGTTCTCCTCGATGAGCACTTTCATACTTTCCCTTCCCCTCTTCGCTCCGGCGCAGGACCCGACGTCCCAGCACGGAGAGACCTCTACACCCGAAATGGGGTGGGTTCACGGCACCGTGAACCCACCCCAGATGCTCACTACTTGACGCCCTGACCCTCCACCTGGAACTTGCCGAGGATGAGCCGATCCGACTCGGGGGCCTCCACCTCGGTCCAGAACTGGTCGAGGAGCCATCGCGCCACGAAGGACCAGTGACTCGCCTGCCGCCGATGACGCAGAGCCAGGGCTCGACACTCAAGGATCCGGTCCTCGACCTCAGTCCCGCCGAAGCCCGCCTGCCGCATGGCCTCTTCGAGGCTCTCGCCCTCCACGCGGGGGATACCGCTCCGCTCGCACTCCTCCCTGACCTTGCCCCACTGGACCCTGCACTCCTCCCACGCCGCGTTCGCCGCCCGCATGGCCTGCTGAATGAGCTGCACCTCCAGGCCGTCGCACTGGTCGCCGCCGTCAGCCGGGACCCACTTCTTCCCTTCGAACTCCACAGAACGCATTGCCACGCCTCTCTCTACATCGAGAACTGGCTCGCCAGGTCACTGACCCCGCCAGCCCTGACTGACTCTCTTTCCGGGATCCACTTTTGAGTTGACATGGAGCAAACTTGAGAACTACATTCTATCGTCAGTCAGCCTGAACGTCAAGCTATGTTTATACCTGTGGTGCGCTCGCGGGCACTCCGACACCCCCCTCCAGGCGAGCCCGCCGGAGACCCCTCCCAGACTCCGGCGCACCCCACTTGCACCCCACTTCCGCCCCACCCCAGGCGCCGCGCCCGCACCGCCAGCCGGGCACCCAAAGACCAGTGGCCGGGCACCCCACCGCGGGGGGGCCCGGCCACTGAAACCTGACCGATCAGGCCGCCTCCTCCAGCTCAACTTCCGTCGGCTCTGCGGCCTCCAGATCAGCCAGCTCCGCCTCGCTCGGCCCCTCTTCAGTCAGATCCTCCGCCTCGGGCTCGACCTCCAGCTCGGGCCGGACCGTCAGCTGCTTCGCTTCGGACATCGCCTTCGCCTTCCGCAGCTTCTTCACCGCCTCAGCCGCCGCCTTGCGCACCCGCTCCACCGCGTCCAGCTGCTTCCCGACCTCGCCTTCGAACAGCTCGGCCAGCTCCGACGGCGTCAGCTTCGCCAGCTCCTCCAGCAGCCCGCCCGCGCGCTCGACGTGGTCCACCTTGGACTTGGCCTGCTTGCGCTCCTTGGCCTTGTCCTCCTTCTCCTTCTCCGACAGCTCCTTCTCGGAGAAGAAGCCCTCCTGGTTCTCCTTCATCCGCAGGGCCTGCGCGAAGGTGGAGGCGTCGGTCTCCGTCCTGAAGTCGCCCTTCATGTACCGGGTGACGGCCACCTTCTGGTTCGCCGGCGTGAGCTTCGACAGGTACCAGGCGAAGTCCGCCTTGATCTTGCCCGCGGAGACGAGCTCCGCGATGTCCGTGGTGAGGTTGAGCAGGTCCATCCGCCACTTCACGTAGTCGGTGGTCTTGCCGAACATCTCCGCGATGCGCTCCGCCTGGTATCCGAACCCGACCAGGTCCGCGTACGCCTGCGCCTCTTCCATGAGGGTCATGTCCGCACGGCCGACATTCTCGGAGATGCCCATGATGAACGCGTTCTCGTCGTCGACGCTCGAGACGACCTTGGCCTCGATGGCGGTGGCACCCTCCACCAGATGCATGGCCCGCCAGCGGCGCTCGCCCATCACGATCTGGAACCGGTCGCCGGCTGGGCGGACCACGATCGGCTGGAGCTGGCCGACCGAGCGGAACTGGGCGGCCAGTTCTTCCAGCTTGGCCTCGTCGAAGAACTTCCGGGGCTGGTCCGGGTTGGGCTCGATCTCACCGAGGGGGATGGCGATGACCTCGATGCTCGCCTCGCTGACGCTCATGTCACTGACTCCTCGCACTCTTCGGTCTCGCAGGATGGATTCCTGTGAGGTTGTGACTACATTCTATGATCACCAACTCATGAACGTCAAGTGTCATTTACTTTGATTTCGCGCAACCTTCGCGGGCGCCCGAACGTCAAACACGGAGGCCCCGGCAGTCCACAGAGACCACCGGGGCGCACCCTCGAAATGACTTGCCAAGCTAGCTAAACTCTGCCTCAACACATGTCGGCCCCAAATCAGAGGGCTCGAACTCCACGTCCGCGCCCATCAGGACCTTGAGGCATTCCAGCGCCAGCTCCTCTTCCCTGCCCTCATGTCCGACACCGACGCCCTCGGCCCCGTCCACCTCTACCCACCCCTTCACTGCGGCCAGCGAGATACGCCCGTCCACGCACTTCTCCCCAAAGCTATGACGCAGGCGACTCCCTGCGCCCCGACTCGCTCCCTCGTAGGTAGCACCGGGCGCAGCACGGTCGGTGACTAAGCGTTACACAGAGCGCGAGATCGTTTAGACTACGACCCGATCCACCGGAGCGCAAACATATGTGCGGACGAAGGGGTCCGCTTCCGACAGCTCCTCCCTCTGTAGACCGACGGCCAGCGGCAGAACTCCCCTACCGCCAGAGGATGTCGAACCGAGTCTCGTCGAATCGGCGTGATCCACGTACCGCGGCCGGGCCGACTCGCACCTCGGCCACGATCAACTGCAAGAGTGCCCGCCGCTGCTCCTGACCCGCAGTCTCGTTCCACCACTCGACCAGCGCCTCGACAGTCAACTCCGGCAGCTCGCCGAGGTACTTACCCCTTCGCATGGCGGCCATGGCCTGCGAGCGCCGCGCCTCCAGAGCTTCCTTCGCCTTCTTGAACTCCCCAAGACTCAGATCCTTCGCCCCGAAGGCCCGGGCCAATTCATCCTTGTGGCTCCGCAGCCCGTCCAGGAACCTGGCGGCCTCCTCGGACTCCGCGACAAACCCGTCCCGCAGATCGGCCAGCCGCTTCATCATGCCCGCGCGCCCCAGTCTCGCGATGGCACGCTCGGCGACGTACTTGTCCAGCGGCTCCGCAGCGATCCGGACCTTGCCGCATCCCGCGGTCTCGCAGACGTATCCGCGCCCGCCGTTCGCTGTAGACCGGGACACCAGCGGACTGTCGCACAAGTCGCACACCGCGGTCCCCCCGGACAGCAGATGGACATGCGCCGGCTTACTGCCCTGACCTCGCTCGTTGCGCGTGAACAACTCCTGCAGCGCGTCGAAGGTGTCGCGGTCGACGAGAGGCTCGGCCGGCCCCTTCACCAGCTCACCGTCCGCGTTCTCCCGCAGTCCCGCGATCCCGGGATTGCGCAGTCTGCGACGTAGCGTCGTCGGCGACCACGGCCGCCCGAACACTGTCGGCCCGGCGGTCTCCGTCATCCACTGCGCGGTGTCCGCGAGCGTCGCCGCACCCTCCAGCAGGCGCTCAGCCGCCGCCGCCAAGTAGGCGGCTTCCTCGGGGACGGCAGTCACTCCGTCCGTCTCGTGGCCGTATGCCCTCATCACCTCTCCAGCCCATATCCCCCGGTATCCCCCTGCACCAGGGTATGCCAGAACCCATCACTGTCAGCCCGACATGTAATGGTCTACACAATGTGCACACCAACTGGGTTCGCGGCACCGTAGCCGACCTGTTCCAGCCTCGTCTACCTACCCGGCGGTTACATCCAGCGAGGGCAGACCACCTCTGCGACGGGCCACGACCTGCAGACTCGCAGTATGCATAGTCAAAGTATGCCAACTCGTCATTGGCCTCCGTCGGGGTTGGCCTCCCCGCCAACCCCGACGGAGGCTGCGCCCTGCAGCAGGAGTCGACTCTCAGCGAGGGCGGGGCAGTCGACAGCGCGTCCCCGCTGGCTGACAGCGCACTGGGTTCAGCACGGCTGTTCCACCCCTCCGGACCGGGCAGGTGTTTCCCGGGGAAGCGCCGCTGTCACCCCAGCGCCGCCCGCGACAAGTCGCAGACTCGGCGACGTGCAGCGACTCACGTGAGTCGCTGCTTCCGCGGCCCCGTCAGCCCGGCCCGACACCCAGCACCTCCCACGCGTCCGCCGTGCGGACCCGAAGCTTGTTGCCCGCTCGGATCACAGCCACGGGGAACTCGCCATCGCGCACCAGGCGATAGGCCAGCGTCCCGCCCACCCCGAACGCCTCCGCAGTCGACACGTCGATCGCCATTGGCAGGGCGCGTAGCGCTTCCCGGGGCGCGGGGTCGCAGCCCACTCAATTGAGCGGGCTGCGTCGGGGGCTGGGCGACTCCGCGGCGGCGGCGAGGGGGCGGCCGAGTCGCCCCCTCGCGCCCGCCTCTATTTCGGCTCCACCCCGAGTGCCGCCCACAGCTCGGAGGTCAGGACCCTGCGGTTGCCCTTGCCGTACTGGTGGACTTTCACCGGGAACTCTCCGGCATTGATCAACTCGTACGTCGTGTTCCGGCCGAGGCCGAACGCCCTGCCGGCGGTCAGGACGTCGATCGCTACCGGCAGCTCCAGCACTTCCTCCCGCGTCATCCCGGCACCGTCGCCAGGCGCCGCACCGCGCGTGGCTGAATCTCGACGACCACCCATGTTCAGGCTCTCCCGTCTCGCCCCCGCGCCTCCCGGACAGTCCCGGCCGGGCCTAGAGTCTCCTCAGCGAGGGCGCCAAGATCCGCGTCCACCCAAATGGGTTACACCCGGAATCAGACCGCCACCACATAGGTATGTGCACGTGCAGGGCGAGCAAACCCGAGCGCACACCAGCCAGACACCAAATCGACCAGGCCATCCATCTACGCCGACGATATCAGGGAGACATGTAACTGTCTCCACATATGATCGGGTGCGTTCGGGATGACGCCGACACTGCTCAGCACCGGAGGGGAGACAACGTGTTCAAGGGGTCCGTCTACAAGCGCTGCGCCTGCAGGACACCCGTCACCAGCGAAGACGGCGAACCACTACTCGGCAGCGACGGCAGGCCAAAGACGAAGGAAATCGGCGCGGACTGCCCACAGTTGAGCAAGCGCGACCACGGCACCTGGTACTACTACGTCGAACTGCCCAACGGCCCCGGCGGCAAGCGACGAAGAGCACGCAAGGGCGGCTTCCTCACCAAGAAGAAGGCCGAGGACGAAGCCCAAGCGATCTGGGACCAGGCCCAAGGAGGCATCGACGTCCTCTCGGACGAGACCGTCGAGCAGTTCCTACGGCGCTGGATCGAGAAGAAGGTCAACCTCAAGCGGTCGACCAGGAAGGGCTACCAGGACCACATCGACCGCGTTTTCGTCCCGCACCTCGGCCATCTGAAGATGCGTGACCTCCGCACCCGGCACATCCAGGAGATGTTCGAGCAGATCTGGCGCGACAACGAGACGCACGCGGCGAACCGCGCCACGGCAGCCGCCGCCGAAGCCGAGGTCGACGCCGCGCACACGGCGTGGAAAGCCGCCGCGAGACCGCGCCCACTCGAGCTGCGCCAGCGGTGGAACGACGCCAAGCAGGCGCTGCGCGACGAGCGGAGGAAGCCCCGCCACATCACCGGCCCCGGCGCCCAGCTCAAGATGAAGAACGAACTCAGCTCGGCTCTGGACTACGCAGTACTGACCGAGAAGCTCATCAGTGAGAACTGGACGAAGCACGTCGTGCTGCCGAAGTACACGCCGCCCAAGCCCTTCATCTGGACCCGTGAGCGCGTCGCCCGCTGGCGCGAGACCGGCGAGAAACCCGGGCCCGTGATGGTCTGGACACCGGAGCAGACAGGCGAGTTCCTCGACGGCGTCGCCGAGCACCGGCTCTACCCGATGTTCCACCTCATGATCTTCCGCGGGCCCAGGCGGGGCGAGTCGGCCGGCCTGCCCTGGGCAGAGACCGACCTGCAGACCGGCGTCGTCCACATCACGGAGCAGCTCGTCTCCTTCTCATACGACGTCTGGGAGGACACCCCCAAGAGCGACAGCGGCGCCCGCACGATCCTGCTGGACGCCCAGTCCCGCGAGCTCCTGCTGTTCTGGAGGCGGAGGCAGCAGGCAGAGCGCGTGGAGTGGGAGGAGAAGCACCAGAAGGAGCCGAAGAAGTACGGCCCCTACGTCGACTCGGGGCGCGTCTTCACCTGGGAGGACGGGCGGCCGTACCACCCGGAGTACCTCTCCCAGGTCTTCGCCCGGCTCGTCGAGAAGCTCGGCCTGCCGCCCGTACGGCTGCACGACCTGCGGCATTGCGCCGCGACGCTCTCCCTCGCGGCCGGCGTCCACATGAAGACGATCCAGTCCCTGCTCGGCCACTCCTCGTACCAGCTCACCGCCGACACCTACACCAGCGTGCTGCCGCAGATGGAACAGGCGGCGGCCGACGCGCCCCTGGCGCTCGTGCCACGCAAGGGCCAGGAATCCCCGGCCGCACCCTCGCCTGTCCCCACGGAGGCGGTCGCGTAGACCCGCGTCCCCACATTGTCCCCACAGACACCCAAAGGGCCCTCCAGATGATCTTCGGAGGGCCCTTCTTGATGCTGCAGCGCTGGTCAGCGCGGTGGGCGCGGACGGTTTCGAACCGCCGACATCTGCTTTGTAAGAGCAGCGCTCTACCCCTGAGCTACGCACCCGTGGAGTGAGGCAACAGCGTACATGGCCCCTGGGTGGGGTTCGCAAACCGTGACCTTGGGGCTCGTCGGGGTGGGGCTGGTCAGGTCTGGGGGAGCCTCCGTGGTCACGGATCGTGTTCCTCGTCGGACCGCTTGTACGGTGATCGGAGTGCTGGTCGCGGCACTCGGGGTCCAAGCGGCGAGCGGTGACCGTGCGCACCGCGAACTGATCCGCTCCCCCGTTCGTCGTACCTGGTGGGAGAATGAACCGGCCCAGCACGGAGTCGGACGGTACGGGGAGCGGACGTGACGGTGAGACGCACACGGCGGTACGCGAACGATGTGCTCGCCCTCGTGCTGTTGCCACTGCCGCTGCTCGTCACCGCGTCGGCCGCCGCCTTCGCCGGTGGCGGCGGGGGCGGTACGCGGCGCTGGTTCGGCGGCGGGCGCGCCGAGAGCCAGCGGGCCGACGCGCAGGCCGCGAAGGACGACGCGGCCGCCGCCTTCTACGAGCTGGACACCGCCCAGCGCGGCCTGCGCATCTCCATCGAGACGATCACCGCGGTGGACGGCTCCCCCGACGCGCGCCGCGCCGCCGACGAGTTCTCCGAGCTCGGGCGGCGCATCGACGAGGTGAGCCACGCCTACATCGACGCCGTGGACAGCTACGACCTCGACCGGGTCGACCTCGAAGCCTCCGTCGCCGCCCGCGCGCGCACCGATCTGACCCGCGCCAAGGACGATCTCGTACGCGTCAAGGGGGAGCTGGAGCGGTTCGAGCAGCGGCTCGGGCCGCTCCTCGACAAGGCCGAGACCCAACTGGCCCGGCTCGCCCCGGCCGTCGAACGGGCCCGCGCCGCGCTGCTCGCCGCGAGCGAAGCCCTGGACGCGGTACGCGCCTCGGGCCTCCGCGCCGACGACCTGGCCGCACGGCTCGCCGCCCTCGCGCCCGAGCTGACGCGGCTCAACCAGGGCGCCGGGCAGCACGGCGTGACGGAGACCCTCCAGCGCGCCGACCACGTCGTGCGCGGGGCCGAAGCCGTACGCGCCGAGGCCGAGCGCCTGCCCGAGCGGGCCGCCGAGACCGACAAGCGCCTGGTCTCCCTCCGTACGCGCGCGCAGGCCCTCGCCAACCGGGCCGCCTCCGTGGAGCCGGTACTGAGCGAGCTGCGCCGCCGGTTCAGCGCCGCGTGCTGGCAGGACCTCCAGCCCGTACCGGCGCAGGCCGCCGACAACGTGCGACGGGCCGAGGCGAAGCTGGGAGAGGCCGGGCACGCGCGCGAGGAGCAGCGCTGGGCCGACGCGACGGCGCTGCTCGGTACGGTACGGGCACTGCTCAACGCCACCGACGAGGCGGTGTCCGCCGCCGGCGACCGGCTGCAGCGGCTGAACGCCGTGTCCAAGGACCCCCAGCAGGAGATCGAGCGCACCCGCTTCGCGATCCGCGACGCGCAGCGGCTCGCCATGGCCGGCCGCCACACCCCGGACCCCCGGCACGCCCGGCCCCTCGACGACGCGGTCGCCCGCCTCGACCGCGCCATCGGCGGCCTGGAGGGGCGGCACCCCGACTACTGGCACTTCCTCACCGAGACGGAGGCGGTGCGGGCGGCCGCGGCCCGGGTCGTGGAGCAGATCCGCGGGGAGCGCGGGGGCGCGGGCCGGGGCTAGGGCGGCCTGGGCTTCCGGGTCGGCTGCCGGGGCGGGCTTCCGGGTCGGCTGCCGGGGCGGGCTTCCGGGTCGGCTGCCGGGGCGGGCTTGGGAGTTCTGTGCGGCTTGGGCGCAGGACAGGGCCCGGAGCCCTCCAGTTCGTGGCTGTCCGGCTCTATTCTGGCCGTACACCAGCAACACCCTGGAGGCCCCATGGCCGCCCACCGCCTCCTCCCGTCGTGGCGCCACGCCAGGCGCCAGGCGCCCCGGGCAGGGGCCGCGTCGGCCGGGGTGCTGCTCCTGCTGTTCGGCGGCCTCGGGCTCTTCCGCCCGGTCGGGTTCTTCGACACCGACGGCGCCACCGTCGCCGGGCTGGGCACCAACGGCGCGCTGAGCCTCCTCTCCCTCTGCGCCGGGCTCCTGCTGCTCCTGGGCGCGGCCCTCGGCGGCACCTTCGTGTCGACGCTGGACCTGGTGCTCGGTACGGCCTTCCTGGTCAGTGGGTTCGTCAACCTCGCCCTGCTGGACACCCGGCTCAACGTCCTGGCGTTCCGGCCCTCCAACGTCCTGGCCGGCTTCGGCCTCGGCGTGGTGCTGGTTCTGTGCGGGCTGTCCGGGCGGGAACGGCACGGGCCCCGGGATCGACATCCCCTATAACCTGTGCGTATGCCTCGCTACGAATACCGCTGCCGCACGTGCGGCGACACCTTCGAACTGAGCCGCCCCATGGCGGAGTCCTCCGCGCCCGCCGCGTGCCCGACCGGTCACGACGACACGGTGAAGCTGCTGTCCACGGTCGCGGTCGGCGGCACCGCGAGCGGTACGGCGAGGGGTGCCGCCGCACAGCCCGCGGGCGGGGGCGGTGGCTGCTGCGGAGGCGGGTGCTGCGGGGGCTGACCCCGGGCAGAGGACCGCTGGCCGGGGGAGAAACGCCGGCCGGGCGGGAACGGTGACCGGGCGGAGAGCCCGGCCGCCGCGCCGTCCGGCACAGTTCCGTACGGCCGGAGTCCCGGCCACGGCCTCAGCCCACCACGCCCGGGCCTCTCGCCGCCGCCAGGAACCGGCGCAGGATCTCCTCCCCCGCCTCGACACCCCGGTCCGGTAGCACCTCGACGTTGCCCGCGCGCCAGTCCGCGTCGGCGAGCTCGCCGTGAGCGGGCCGCCATGCGCGGTCGGCGGCCAGCAGCAGATCGGCGTCCAGCAGCGAGTCGCCCGCGGCGAGGACCGTACGGGCCCCGGTGCGGCGCGCCACCTCCCGTACCGCCGCGCTCTTCGTGAGCGGCTTCGGCACCGCGTACACCTTGCGGCCCTGCAGCGAGACCGTCCAGCCCCGGGTGCCGGCCCACGCGGCCAGCTCCTCCAGCCAGCCGTCCGGCAGCAGGGCGCGCTCCACGACGAGGTACGCGAAGAGGTCCTCGGCGACCCGCTCCTTGAGCAGCCAGGCCGGGTCGGCGGCGGCGAGCAGATGCGCCCGTACCTCGTCCAGCGACGCGCACTCGTCGGCCAGGCGCGCCGCGACCGCCGCCCGCCAGTCCGGGTCGGACTCGCCGTCGACCAGCAGGTGGCCGCCGTTGGCACAGATGGCGTACCGGGGCGGCGGGCAGGGCAGCCGGATGCGCCGGTACTGCTCGCGGGTGCGGGTGGTGACCGGCATGAACGCGGCCGTACGGGCGAGTTCGCCGAGCAGTCCCGCGGCCGCCTCGGTGACGTACGAGAGCGGCTTGCCCTGGTAGATCTCCACGCACAGCAGACGCGGCGCCTCGGCGTCGGGCGCGGTGAGCGCGAGCGCGGCGCTGGAGTAGATCAGCGTGCGGTCGAGGTCGCTGGCGACGAGGGCGTCGGGCGACCGCGTCGCGGGCGCGGAGGTCGTCGCGGGCACCGGAGCCGTGGCGGGCGAGGCGGTGGTCATGGGCGAGGCGGGCATCACGGCGGGTGCGGGGGACGCGGGCGTCGCGGCGGAGGCGGGGGACACGGGCGACGCGGGCGTCGCGGCGGACGCGCCGGGGGTCGTACGCGGAGTGTTCACGGCGCCGTCACCGCCCGCCCGTCCGCGCCCGTCGCGCCGCGCGTGTACTTCGGGTGGATGAGGCCCACGCATGTGTACGGCAGGCCGTCGACCTCCTCCACCGGTACACCGCGCTGCTCGGCCAGCAGCCTTACGTGGTCCAGGTCGGGGCCCGCGCCGCGCCGGGCGAGGACCTTCCAGGGGACGCGGCGCAGCAGGACCCGGGTGGTCTCGCCGACTCCGGGCTTGACCAGGTTGACGTCGTGGATCCCGTACTCCTCGCTGATCCGCTCGACGGCCTCCCAGCCCTCCCATGCCGGGGTGCGGTCCTCGGCGACGAGCCGGGCGGCGTCCGCGCCGGCGGCGTCGGCGACCTCGTCGAAACGGTCGCTGATCGCGTCCAGGAAGTCCCCGGACACGTCCACGCCCGCCAGCTCCCGGTAGAACTTGGCGCCGTGGTAGTCGTCCGGGCCGACGAGGTCGGCGCGGAGGACGGTGCGCGAGACGAGGCCGGAGACCGTGGAGTTGAGGCAGGCTGAGGGGATGAGGAAGTCCTCGCGGGTGCCGTAGGTGCGGACGCACGAGCCGGGGTCGGCCAGTACGGCTATCTCCGGGTCGAAGTCCGGGAAGTCGGCGAGCGCCTCGGCGAGTTCGCGGGTGATGGCTCCCTTGCCGGTCCAGCCGTCGACGAACACGACGTCAGCCGGGTCGTGGTTGGCGCGCAGCCAGCGCAGGGCGTTGGTGTCGATGCCCCGGCCGCGCACGATGGACACGGCGTAGTGGGGGAGATCCAGGCCGTGGCGGTGCCGGGCCCAGCGGCGCATCAGTACGCCGACGGGGGTGCCGGCGCGGGCCAGCGACACCAGGACGGGACGCGGGGACCGCTCGGCGAGGACCGTCTCGGTGACCGCGCCGACGGCGCGGGCGATCCGCGCGGCCGAGCCGTCGAGGGCGGCGCGGAACAGCTTCTGGTAGTCGTCGCTGGGCTGGTACTCGACGGGGAGCGACTCGGCGTAGTGGGCGCCGCCGCGCTGGACGGCCTCCTCGCGCTCCTCCGTGGGCGCCTCCAGCTCGACGTCCGAGAGGTCCTGGAGGAGCCAGCCGACCTCGTCGGGGGCGTAGGAGGAGAACGCGGGTCCGCGCAGCGGCTCGGGTGGCATGCCGGCTCTTTCCGGAACGGGGGATACGCGGGAAACGGGCGATACGCGGGAAACCTCGGCTACGCGGGGTGCGTCCGGAACGTCGAGCGCGTCGGGTACGTACGAGGGGAGGGCGGCGAGTACGACGTGCGGCACGTGCGCGACGAGCTGCGCCAGCAGGCCGTCCGGGGCGTGGAGTACGGGCGTGTCGGCGGCCGAGTCGACGACGACGGCCACCGCGTCGAAGCCGCCGCCCGCGACGTTGTAGGCGTACCGGTCGCCGGGCCCGTCGGCGGGGTCGTCGTGGGCGGGGAAGACCAGCCGGGTCCGGATCGCGTACCCGGGGTCGTCGACCGCGAGGACCGGCGACCGGGTGGTGGTCGAGAACCGTACGTCGGCGTGCGGGGCCCGCCTCTCCAGCGCGGCGGCCAGGGCGAGGGGCGCGTACATGAGCTCCTCGCAGCCGAGGACCAGGACGCGGGGGCGGGAGCGGAGGCGCTGCGCGGCGGCTCCGCGCGGTGCCCCGTCCAGGTCCAGCGCCTCCGCCAGACGGTCGGCCATGGCCGGCAGCGCCTCGTCCAGGAGGGCCCGGTGGTCCGGGGTGAAGCCGTGACGGCCGCCGTCGGGGACGCGCGCGGGCCAGCGCAGGTCGACCCGCCGTACCGCCGCCACGTCGCCGGCCCGTGCGGGCGGCGGGGTCTCGTGGGCGGCGACCAGGGCGCGGCCCCGCTCCAGGACGCCGGCCGGGAGGCGTACCGTCCCGGCGGCGAGGGTCACCAGGTCCACCCGCGCGCCGATCTCGGCGGCGAACTCCGCCAGCCGTCCCTGGTCCTCCGCCGAGCGCATGTCGACCAGCGCCACGATCACATACCGCGCGCGGGGGTACCGCTCGTGCAGCGCCCGCACGGTATTGAGGACGGTGTTGCCGGTCGAGAACTCGTCGTCGACCAGCACCAGCGGCCCCGGTCCGGCCAGCAGCTCCGGGTCCTCGGGGAGCAGGAGGTGCGAGGTGTGGTGGGAGTGCGACTCCTCGAACCCGGCCGCCCGGGCCACGCCGGGCACCGGGCGGCGGGTGGAGTGCAGATACGGGGCGAGGGCCAGGCCGTCGGCGACGCAGTGGCCGAGCCCGGTCGCCGTCTCCGCGTACCCGAGCACGACCGCGCGCCGCGCCTCGGCGTCGCCCAGCAGCGCGCGGACGCGGCGCCCCAGCTCGTAGCCGGACCGCCGCACCACCGCGGGGCTCTGCGGCACGTGCTTGCCCAGCACGTTGGAGACGAGGAGGTGCGCCCGCTTCTTGTTGTTACGCAGGGCCAGGCCCAGCAGGCCGCGCAGTTCCTCGTCCGCCTGCTGTCCGGTGAGCTCCACGCCGAGCCGCTCGGCGACCCATGTTCCGGTCCACACCGCGCTGTGAATGATGTGCCTCTTCTCTCTCAGGTGCTGAAGCTCTGCCGGGTGCCGCCGCGCGCCGCTCACCGGACGGCCAGGCCCGCCGCGAGCAGCTCCACGAACCCCACGTCCGCCTTGGCGACGCCGAACACCTCGGCCCGCTGAAGCGTGCGCTGCGCCCAGGCGCGGTGCGGCTTCACCTCGTTCATCTTGTTCGTGTACGCGGACCGCACGACCCCGCCGCCGTTCCGCTCCGGGTGGAGGATGTCACGGGCGTCGCTGTACTCCTCGTGGCTGACGACGGAGAGGGCGTGCACGGGCTGGACGTGGGAGGGGTGGATGCAGGTCTTGCCCAGCAGGCCGTTGGCCCGGTCGAGTTCGATCTCGCGGAGCAGCCCGTCCAGGTCGTGTTCGATGAGCGCGGTGCGCAGGGCCTCGGCCCGGCCCTCCATGAAGGGGCTGCGTCGCAGCATCGGCTTGAACATCCGCTCCTGGAGGCGGAAGTACTCCCACACCGGTCCGGTGATGGTGAAGCCGGTGCCGTCGGCACGGCCGAGGACGTTCACGACGTCCGCGATGACATGGGCGACGATCTGGACGTCGTACGCGGTCATGTCGGGCGAGCGGCGCAGCCCGTAAGCGGAGCAGAAGTCGGTGACACCGAGCCGGAGCGCGAGGACCCGGTCGCGGTACGCGGCGACGGAGCGGGCGATTCCGGCGAGGGTGTCGGCGCGGGTCTCGAGGTGGAGCAGCTCGGGCGACTCCAGGACGGGCATGGCGTACAGGGGGCGGCCGCCGAGCGCCTCCGCGATGCCGGGCTCGCTCTCGGCCGCCTCGAGGGCCTCCAGGAAGGGCCCGCCGCGCTTCTCGGTGAACTTGGGCAGTACGAATCCGGACAGCAGCCGTGCGGCCGGGCCGAGCCGCCGTGCCAGGTCGGGGATCTGCTCGGGCTCGCGGACCCGGACGAAGAGCAGGGGCGTGTCGCCGCTCCGCGCGTCAAGGTCGGTGAACTGGCGTACGAGGTTCTCCTCGGCCGTCTCGACGTCGCCGTCGTCGATGGAGTCCTCCAGGCACAGCACCATCGACACGACCCCGCGTGCGACCTGCTTGAACACGTCGTCGGCGAGCCTGGGGCGGGTCGCGGGGCTGTACAAGGTCGCGCCGAGGGCCGCCGCGAGCACCCGCGCGGGTGAGTGCGCGTCGAACGCGCACGGCTCCTGGTGGAACAGCCCGGCCCGTTCGGCAGGCGAGATATGCCCGAAATGACGCATGCGGATTCCCCGTACTGCCGTGGCGTACTGCCATACGGCCTGATGACATGTGGCCGGTAATAGTACGTAAGGAGAGGTGCCACCGGTTCCCCGGCCACATGAACGCCAGGTGACGGGGTGCGCCGTGCCCGGGACGGGCCCCCGCGTTGTCCCTTCGGAGGGCGGCCAGGCAGGATGACGGGCATGACGCACGAGATGCCGAAGGGCTCGAACGTCCCGCTCGACGCCGCGGCCGTACGGGCCGTACTGTGCTGGACCCCTGGCCCGGGGGTCCCCGACGTGGACGCCTCTGCCCTGCTGCTCGGCTCGGACGGGCAAGTGCGTTCCGACGAGGACTTCGTCTTCTACAACCAGCCGCGGCACCCTTCCGGGCTGGTGCGGCACCTGCCGAAGAAGCGCGTGGAGGACGGACTCACCGACACGGTCGAGGCCGACCTGGCGGCGCTGGACCCCTCGGTGGACCAGGTGGTGCTCGCCGCGTCCTCGGACGGCGACACCTTCGAACGCGTACCGGATCTGCGGATTCTGCTGTACGACGCGGCCGCCGACGCCGACGAGGGCACCGAGCCGCTGGCGCTGTTCGAGGTCCGGCCGGAGACGGGCGAGGAGACGGCCATCATCTGCGGCGAGCTGTACCGCCGGGGGGACGGCTGGAAGTTCCGCGCGGTGGGCCAAGGCTACCCGTCGGGGCTGATCGGGCTCGCCACGGCGTTCGGCATCTCGGTCGACGAGGACGGGAGCGAGGGCCAGGCCGAAGGCGAAGACGTGGAGGAAGCGGCAGCGGCAGCGGCAGCGCAGCCGGACGCCGAGCCGGACGCGGACGCCGAGCCGGACGCCGAGCCGGACGCGGATGTGGAGCCGGCCCCCGCCGCGGCGCCGGACGTGGAGCCCGAGGCCGCCACGCAGGCGATCCCCGCTCCCCCGCTGACGCCGCCCGCGGTCGCCCCGGTGGTGCCGCCCGCACCCGCCGCCCCGCCCGCATACGGCTACCCGCACGCCGGGGCACCGCAGCCCGCGTACGGGTACCCGCAGCCCACCTCCGCGCCGCCGTACGGTTCCCCGGCGCCGCAGCCCGCGTACGGCTACCCCCACGCGGCCCCGGCGGCCCACCCGGCCCCTGCGGCCGCCGCGGGTCCCGTGCCCGACCCGCACTTCCAGCTACCGCCCATGGGGCCCCAGTTCATGCGCGGCTGAGCGGCGGCGCGGGCGGCCGCGACCCGCAGGGGGGCGGCCGCGACCCGCACGGGGGGGCCGCGCCCCGCAAGGGGAGTGGGCGCCCGTCTGTCGTCAGGGCGTTCCCGCCTTGAAGCCCCGCCCCCACTGCATGCCCCACCCGTACATCCGGTCCAGCTCGCCCTGGAAGCCGTAGACGAACTTCACCTCGCGGCGCACCAGCAGTTCGCCCTTGACGTTCTCCAGCAGGAACACGGCACAGGAGCGTGCCTCGGGAGCGCGCTCGTCGAGTTCGATCTCGATGCGCGGGCCGTTGCTCGGGTAGAGCGTCATCTTGGCGTGGGTGCGGTCGAAGGCCGGTGTCTGGTCGTAGATGTAGACGAAGAACAGCAGCCGCTTGATGTCGTCGCGGTGGTCGAGGTTGACGAAGATCGTCTCGCCGGACGGTGAGCCGAACCGGTCGTCGCCGCTGAGCTTCACGTACGGCGGGTCGTTGAGGTCGCCGAAGTAGCCGCCCAGCGGTTGTACGACGCCCTTACTGCCGTCGGTGAGTTCGTACAGGCAGCCGATGTCGAGGTCGACCGTGGCCACACCCTGTGTGTGGGCCTGGACCGGCTCGGGCTGGAAGAACTTGAGAGGGTGCCGCAGCAGCCGGCCGCTCTGCCGGGACCTGCCCTCGATATCGGATGTACGCATCTTCCAGGAGAGGTTGACACGCAGATTGCCGGTCGCGGCGCCCTGTTTGGTGAGCGAGATCGTCGGGCGCCGCCGCGTGAGATCGATCGTGTTGGAGGCGGCGCTGCCCGAGTCGAACTGCGCCGCCTTGTTCTGCCACAGGCTGTCCCAGAAGGCCATGCCCCACCCCCAGTGTCCTGATACGCGTGCGGGGCGGCCGGGAGCACCCGGCCGCCCCGCTCAGAAGCGTTCCGCATTGCCGGAGTGGTCACACCCCGGTCTCATGCAGTGGTCGTCACACTCCGGACGAGATCTCTTGCTTCTCGCCGGGGCCGTCCGCGTTGCCGCCCTCCGCCTCCGCGAGGAGTCGGTTGCGGCGCACGGAGGAGAGGAAGGACGCCGCGATGAGGAAGACACCGACGAGGCCGGTGATGATCTCGCTGATCTCGTGCTGGATGGTGATCAGCAGGATCACGGCGAGAGCGCCGATCGCGTAGTGGGCACCGTGCTCCAGGTACACGTAGTCGTCGAGGGTGCCCTGGCGGACGAGGTAGACCGTGAGCGACCGGACGTACATGGCGCCGATGCCGAGGCCGAGCGCCATCCAGAAGATGTGGTTGGTGATGGCGAACGCGCCGATGACGCCGTCGAAGGAGAAGGACGCGTCCAGGACCTCGAGGTACAGGAAGAGGAAGAAGGCGGCCTTGCCGGCCAGGCCGACCGCGGAGACCGGCTTGCCCTGCTGCTTGGCCTTCTCCTCCTCCTCGTGCTCGCGCTCCTCCTCTTCCTCCAGCTTGTCCTCGAAGTAGCCGGAGAGGCCGCCGACGACCAGGTAGGTGATCAGGCCGGCGACGCCGGAGAGCAGCACCGTGGCCGCCTTGTCCACATGACCGGTGCTGGTGTGTGCCTGGGTCGCGAAGGTGACGGCGGTGAGCAGGAGGATGATCAGGGCGACGCAGACCGACAGCATGTCGATCTTGCCGAGCTTCGCCAGCGGGCGCTCCAGCCACGCCAGCCACTTGAACTCGCGCTCCTCGAAGACGAAGTCGAGGAAGATCATCAGCAGGAACATTCCACCGAAGGCGGCGATGGCCGCGTGCGCGTCGGTGACCAGTGCTTCGTACTGCTCCGGCTGGTCGAGTGCCAGTTGGACGGCCTCGACGGGACCGACCTGGGCGCTGATCGCCACAATGACGACGGGGAAGACCAGTCGCATGCCGAACACCGCGATCAGGATGCCGATCGTCAGGAAGATCCGCTGCCAGAAGGCATTCATCTTCTTGAGGATTCCGGCGTTGACGACCGCGTTGTCGAAGGACAGGGAGATCTCGAGGATCGACAGGATCAGTACGATCCCGAACGCCTCCCACCCCCACTGCCAGGCGGCGAAGGCGAGGCCGGCCGCCGTGACGGCGAACGACCAGCCGAAGGTTTTCAGAACCACTGACTACCCAATCGTGTTGGGGGTCCCCCCGGGCGAAGCCTGCGGGAGGGGTTCCTCCACGCCGAGCGCGCCGGGCCTTGAACGAACCCTGTGACGAGCTTTAGGAAACATTGACCCCGAAGTCTAGAGCGATCCCTCGAAGCCCGGACGCGTACCCCTGTCCCACTGCCCGGAATTTCCATTCGCCGCCGTAGCGGTACAGCTCGCCGAAGATCATCGCGGTTTCCGTGGAGGCGTCCTCGCTCAGGTCGTAGCGGGCGAGCTCCTGACCGTCGGCCTGGTTGACGACGCGGATGAAGGCGTTGCTGACCTGGCCGAAGGTCTGGCCGCGGTTGTCGGCCTCATGGATGGAGACCGGGAAAATAATCTTGTCGCAGTGGGCCGGGACCGCGGTGAGGTCGACGATCAGCGACTCGTCGTCGCCGTCGCCCTCACCGGTGAGGTTGTCACCGGTGTGCTGGACGGAGCCGTCGGGGCTCGAGAGCTGGTTGTAGAAGATGAACCACTCGTCGCCGAGGACCCTGCCGGACTGGCAGAGCAGCGCGCTGGCGTCGAGGTCGAAGGGCGCTCCTGTGGTGGAGCGCGCGTCCCAGCCGAGTCCGACCAGCACCTGCGTCAGGTTGGGTGCGGCCTTGGAGAGGGAGACGTTGCCTCCCTTGGCGAGCGTGACGCCCATGACGATGATCCTCCCCGGTGACGTACTGCGTGTCATGCGTCCGTGTGACGCGCCCGTGCCGCGGTCACCGCGGCCCTGCGGGCCGCCGCGCGGTACCGGTGCGCCGTGGTTGTGCGCCCCCGCCCTGTGCCGCGCGGTGCCCGTGTGCCGTGCGGTGCGGAAAAGGGCACGTCCGGCGCCGCACGGACGGGTGCGGCGCCGGACGAAGCTGCGTTCTCGGCTCAGACGTTCACGCCGAAGTCCTGCGCGATGCCGCGCAGACCCGAGGCATACCCCTGGCCGATGGCGCGGAACTTCCACTCCGCGCCGTGGCGGTAGAGCTCGCCGAAGACCATCGCGGTCTCCGTCGAGGCGTCCTCGCTCAGGTCGTACCGCGCCAGCTCGTCGTTGTTGGCCTGGTTCACGACGCGGATGAACGCGTTGCGGACCTGGCCGAAGGACTGCTGGCGGTTCTCGGCGTCGTAGATGGAGACGGGGAAGACGATCTTGTCGACGTCGGCCGGGACCGACGCGAGGTTGACCTTGATCTGCTCGTCGTCGCCCTCGCCCTCACCCGTGAGGTTGTCACCGGTGTGCTCGACGGAGCCGTCGGCGCTCTTCAGGTTGTTGAAGAAGACGAAGTTGCCATCGGTGGCGACCTTGCCCTGGTCGTTCAGCAGCAGAGCGCTCGCGTCCAGGTCGAAGTCCGTACCGGTGGTGGTGCGGACGTCCCAGCCCAGACCGACCGTGACGGCGGTCAGGTTGGGTGCGGCCTTGGTCAGCGAGACGTTGCCGCCCTTGCTGAGGCTGACTCCCACGAGTCCCTCCATTGGTTTCCAGGGGCAGCGCCCCCGTCGTGCGTTGGCATCGGATCAACGACTGGATCCTAGTGACGGGTTCCCGTCGTGAGCAGGCTCTTGAACCGACGAATCACAGGTGTCGGCTGTACGGGCGTACAGCCGCGCGGGCGCCGAGCCTCCACTCGACACGGTGGCCGCCCGCCGCCCCACCGGCATCAGAGGGCGTCGAGGGCCTTGACGTACTCATTCAGGTCGCGAGCGTCCGGCAGGCCGTTGACGACCGTCCACTGCACGATGCCGTCCTTGTCGATGATGAAGGTGCCGCGGACCGCGCAGCCCTTCTCCTCGTCGAAGACGCCGTACGCCCGGGAGACCTCGCCGTGCGGCCAGAAGTCCGAGAGCAGCGGGTACTCCAGCCCCTCCTGCTCGGCGAAGACGCGCAGGGTGTGGATGGAGTCGTTGGAGACGGCCAGCAGCTGGGTGTCGTCGTTGACGAAGCGCGGCAGCTGGTCCCGGAGCGCGCACAGCTCGCCGGTGCAGACGCCGGTGAACGCGAACGGGTAGAAGAGCACCACGACGTTCTTCTCGCCGCGGTAGTCGCCGAGTCGCACGGTGCGCCCGTGGTTGTCCTTCAGTTCGAAGTCCGGGGCCTTCGTGCCGACCTCGATCGCCATGACAAACGCATCCCTTCGGTGGACCGGTGCGGTGGGGTCCCACCCTACGCAACGGGGCCCCCGCCGATGTGCTCGGCGGGGGCCCCAGGGCTGCGGGGAGCGACGGTCAGCGCTGCTTGGCCTTGCTCTTGGGGGTGACCAGACGGCTGCCGGCCCAGTCCTTGCCCGCGTTGATGCTCCGGGTCTGGGACAGGCCCGCGGTCTGTGCGGCCTCGTTGATGTCGCTGGGCTCGATGTAGCCGTCCCGGCCGGTCTTGGGCGTCATCAGCCAGATCTGGCCGCCCTCCTCGATCAGGCCGATGGCGTCGACCAGCGCGTCCGTGAGGTCGCCGTCGTCGTCGCGGAACCACAGCAGGACGACGTCAGCGACATCGTCGTAGTCCTCGTCGACGAGTTCCTGGCCGATGACGGCCTCGATATCCTCACGGAGCTCCTGCTCGACATCGTCGTCGTAGCCGATCTCCTGGACCACCTGTCCGGGCTCGAACCCCAGCCTTGCGGCCGGGTTGGTCCGCTCCTCCGCGTGGTCCGCGGTCGCGCTCACGGCTTGCCTCCTGATCATGAATGGGAAAGTGCTTGGGCCGCGCGCGTACGCGTGGCATTGGGCGTAGTCCACACGTGCTGGACGGATCGCGCAAGTACCCGGCGACCTAGACCGCCGAAACGGTGACTTTTGGGGCCGTCTTGCCGCAACTCCGGGTACCCATCCTCCCGAGGTCGTGACACACACCACACCTCTTGACCCACTTTAGGGCGTTGTATTCCTTGCGTGCCCGTCGGGCACCGCGCCGGCAGCCTGGCCGCACTCGCCACGGGCCGGCCGATGCGGGTTACCCCCCGGTAGAGGTGACGTGGGCGCTCACGGGGTACACGATGGTGGCGACGACCACAGAGCCGACACCCCTGCCCGCAGGCCATCCCCCGTAGGCACATCGAACAGCGAAGGAACAGCGTGGCTTCCGCATCCGATCGCAACCCGATCATCATTGGCGGCCTTCCCAGCCAGGTCCCGGACTTCGATCCGGAAGAGACCCAGGAATGGCTCGACTCCCTCGACGCCGCCGTCGACGAGCGGGGCCGCGAACGCGCTCGCTACCTGATGCTCCGCCTGATCGAGCGGGCCCGCGAGAAGCGCGTGGCCGTGCCCGAGATGCGCAGCACGGACTACGTCAACACCATCGCGACCAAGGACGAGCCCTTCTTCCCCGGCAACGAGGAGATCGAGCGCAGGATCCTCAACGCGACGCGCTGGAACGCGGCCGTCATGGTCTCGCGTGCGCAGCGGCCCGGTATCGGCGTCGGCGGCCACATCGCCACGTTCGCCTCCTCCGCGTCCCTGTACGACGTGGGCTTCAACCACTTCTTCCGTGGCAAGGACGAGGGTGACGGCGGCGACCAGATCTTCTTCCAGGGCCACGCCTCGCCCGGCATCTACGCCCGCGCCTTCCTGCTCGACCGGCTGAACGAGACGCAGCTCGACGGCTTCCGCCAGGAGAAGTCGAAGTACCCGAACGGTCTGTCGTCCTATCCGCACCCCCGGCTGATGCCGGACTTCTGGGAGTTCCCGACGGTCTCCATGGGCCTCGGCCCGCTGGGCGCGATCTACCAGGCGCGGATGAACCGCTACATGCAGGCGCGTGGCATCGCCGAGACGTCGCGGTCGCACGTGTGGGCGTTCCTCGGCGACGGCGAGATGGACGAGCCGGAGTCGCTGGGGCAGCTCACCCTGGCCGCCCGCGAGGGCCTGGACAACCTGACCTTCGTCGTGAACTGCAATCTGCAGCGCCTGGACGGCCCGGTGCGCGGCAATGGCAAGATCATCCAGGAGCTGGAGTCGGTCTTCCGCGGCGCCGGCTGGAACGTGATCAAGCTGATCTGGGACCGGTCCTGGGACCCACTGCTCGCGCAGGACCGGGACGGGATCCTGGTCAACAGGATGAACACCACGCCGGACGGGCAGTTCCAGACGTACGCCACCGAGTCGGGTGCGTACATCCGGGAGCACTTCTTCGGCGACGACCACCGGCTGCGCGCGATGGCCGAGGGCATGACCGACCAGCAGCTGCTCCACCTGGGCCGCGGCGGTCACGACCACCGGAAGATCTATGCGGCCTACGCCGCGGCCAAGGCCCACAGGGGCCAGCCGACGGTGATCCTGGCCCAGACGGTCAAGGGCTGGACGCTCGGCCCGAACTTCGAGGGCCGCAACGCGACGCACCAGATGAAGAAGCTCACGGTCGACGATCTGAAGCGGTTCCGCGACCGGCTGCACCTGCCGATCCCCGACAGCGAGCTGGAGTCCGGCCTTCCGCCGTACTACCACCCGGGCCGGGAGTCGGAGGAGATCCAGTACATGCACGACCGCCGCAAGGGGCTGGGCGGCTATGTGCCGACCCGCGTCGTGCGGTCGAAGCCGCTGACGCTGCCGGACGACCAGACGTACGCGGCGGTGAAGAAGGGGTCGGGGCAGCAGTCCATCGCGACGACGATGGCGTTCGTGCGGCTGCTGAAGGACCTGATGCGGGACAAGGAGATCGGCAAGCGGTTCGTGCTGATCGCGCCCGACGAGTACCGCACCTTCGGTATGGACTCGTTCTTCCCGAGCGCCAAGATCTACAACCCGCTGGGCCAGCAGTACGAGGCCGTGGACCGGGAGCTGCTGCTCGCCTACAAGGAGTCCCCGACCGGGCAGATGCTGCACGACGGGATCTCGGAGGCCGGCTGCACGGCGTCGCTGATCGCGGCGGGCTCGGCGTACGCCACGCATGGCGAGCCGCTCATCCCGGTGTACGTCTTCTACTCGATGTTCGGTTTCCAGCGGACCGGCGACCAGTTCTGGCAGATGGCCGACCAGCTCGCGCGCGGCTTCGTCCTCGGTGCGACCGCCGGCCGTACGACGCTGACCGGTGAGGGTCTGCAGCACGCGGACGGCCACTCCCAGCTGCTCGCCTCGACGAACCCGGGCTGTGTGGCGTACGACCCGGCCTTCGGGTTCGAGATCGCGCACATCGTCCAGGACGGGCTGCGGCGGATGTACGGCTCCTCGGAGGAGCATCCGCACGGCGAGGACGTCTTCTACTACCTGACCGTCTACAACGAGCCGATCCAGCACCCGGCGGAGCCCGCCGACGTCGACGTGGAGGGCATCGTCAAGGGCATCCACCGGTTCCGGGCCGGTGAGGCCGGGTCGATCCCGGCGCAGATCATGGCGTCCGGTGTGGGCGTGCCTTGGGCCGTGGAAGCGCAGCGGATCCTGGCCGAGGAGTGGAACGTCCGGGCGGACGTGTGGTCGGCGACGTCCTGGAACGAGTTGCGCCGCGACGCGGTGGAGGCCGAGAAGTACAACCTGCTGCACCCGGAGGAGGAGCCGCGTATTCCGTACGTGACGCGGAAGCTCTCGTCCGCGGAGGGTCCTTTCGTGGCCGTCTCCGACTGGATGCGGTCGGTTCCGGACCAGATCTCGCGCTGGGTGCCGGGGCCGTACACCTCGCTCGGGGCGGACGGCTTCGGCTTCGCGGACACCCGGGGTGCGGCCCGCCGCTACTTCCACATCGACGCGCAGTCGATCGTGCTGGCGGTGCTCACGGAGCTGGCGCGGCAGGGCAAGGTGGACCGCTCGGTGCTGAAGCAGGCGGTAGACCGCTACCAGCTGCTGGATGTGGCGGCGGCCGACCCGGGCCCGGCGGGCGGCGACGCCTGAGACGTGCCGTGGGGGGTCTGGGTGCGCGGGCGCCCGGCCCCCGGGGCGCCCCTTAGTATGCGCGGCATGAAGGAACCGACGGCGCAGGTCCGGTGGGAAGAGCGCACACAGAGGCCGCTGCTCTCGCTGGCGGTGGTGTTCGGTGTCGCGTACGCCGTCTCGATCGTCGCCACGGACGCGGCCCCCTGGGTGCACAAGCTGTGCATCGCCGTGGAGTGGCTGGTGTGGGGGGCGTTCGCGGTCGACTACCTCGTGCGGCTCTTCCTCGCTCCGTCGCGGTGGGTTTTCGTGCGTGGTCACTGGCTGGACCTCCTCGCGGTGCTGCTTCCGCTGATACAGCCGCTGCGGCTGCTGCGGCTGGTGTCGGCGCTGCTGCTGATGGGCAGGCGGGGCCGGATGGCGTCGCAGGTGACGCTGACGACGTATGTGGCGGGCTCAGTGGCGGGGCTGCTGATGTTCGGCTCACTGGCCGTCCTCCAGGTGGAGCGGGACGCGCCCGGCGGGAACATCAAGACCCTGGGCGACGCGGTGTGGTGGTCGTTCACGACGATGACGACCGTGGGCTACGGAGACCATTCGCCGACGACCGGGCTCGGGCGGTTGCTGGCGGTGGGTCTGATGCTGTCGGGCATCGCGCTGCTGGGTGTGGTCACGGCGAACATCGCCGCGTGGTTCATCTCCCGTTTCGAACGGGACGACGCCGAGGAGCGTCACAGGACGGCACTCCTGGAGTCCCTGACGCACGAGGTCCGCGAGCTGCGGGCGGAGGTCGCCCGGCTCTCGGGGACCCCGTCCGCCGAGTCGTCGGGGCATCCGCCGATGAGCCTGTCCGGAAGCCCAGCGGGAAGCCCCATGGGAAGCACGGCGGGGAGCCCGGTGCCGGAGCAGAGCTCCGCGTCCGGGATCAGTTCTCCCAGATCTTGAAGGCCCGCACCTGGTAGGGCGAGCGGGGCACCCAGGTGCCGCCCCCGGGGTAGGTTTCGAACTCGCCGGTCTCGGCGCAGGTCGCGGACTGGTAGGTGGTGACGGGCCGTCCCGTGCGGTTGGCCAGGGCCGCGGCGGTCGTGCCGGCGGGAAGCGGGATGCAGCTCTCGATGTCGGTGGTGGCCAGCTCGTGTGTCAGGCGCGTGCCGTTGAACTCCTCCTTCTCCCAGAGGCAGAGCTGTCCGCTGTCGCACGGGCCGAGGCGGGACGGCGTCGCGGCGTCGGCCGGTGCGGCGCAGGTGGAGAGGGCCGCGACGGCGACCGCTGTGACGCCGAGCGCGGTCGCGGTGAAGTAAGGCCGTGATGTCGTACGCATGTTGAATCTACCCCCGTGTCGTGACGCTCCGTGTTGAACGCCTCGCCACAGCTTGACGCTGCGTGACCTTCGATGGGAAGAGCTGTCTGCCGGATCCACCCGGACGGGTGACACCGCGGCCACCGGGCACGCCGAGGGCGGCGACGACGGCCACGACACCCGCGACGATGAAGGCCGGCCCCATGCCGGACATGCCCGACGACGACCTCGGTCGCGCCCACCACGACAGGCGCGAGACCCAGACCGAGGCAGGGCGAACCACAGGGTCTCGGACTGGCGAAAAAGCGCCGCCCCCGAGGCCCTGGGGGCACACCGAGAGCCCCCACACTCCGTAGCCACACCCCTGGGGGTGACGCACAGGTGGTGACATCGCCGTGCGCACAGCCCGGCTCTTCCCCGCACACGCACGTCGAACCGTGATCTACGTCACGGTCGACCTGGGCGGCCTTCGGCGTCTCCTAGGGTGTCTCGTAGTGACTTCTCTCATCGCCTCCCCCACGCTCACCGTCTGGCGCACCATGCTCGCCCTCTCGGTGGTCTTCGTCCTCCTCGCCACGACCGGCTGGACCACCGAACAGCGCCCGCGCGACGGAGTGCGGGACTCGTGGGACACGGCGATGGCTTCATGGCGCACCGGCCGGATCGGCGCACGTACGCTGCCGGACCCGGCGTCGCCGCCGACCGCCGTGGCCGCGTTCTTCGCCTCCCTGAAGCCCGGACAGCGCGCGCGGCTCGCCGACGAACACCCGCTCGTCGTGGGCAATCTCGACGGGGTGCCGGTGGCCCTGCGCTACCGCGCCAACCAGCGGACGCTCAACAGGGCGCTCGCCGCCGAACGCGTGCGCGTGGAGGACCGGAGGCTCTCCGCCGACGGGCATCACGAGGCCGTACGGCGGGTCCACCGCTTCTCGTCCCTCATGAGCGACGGCAGGCAGATCCTCGCCTTCGACCCGTCGGGCAACGGCAGGGTCGCGGAGGTGTTCGGTGACCTGGAGAAGGCCCAGCGGGTCTCGGTGGTCGTGCCGGGCGTCGACACCCATCTGCTGACCTTCCAGAAGACCGCCCGCCGGTACACGGCACCGGTCGGCATGGCCGAGTCGCTGTACGCCGCCCAACGCGAGGCGGCGCCGGACATCCGTACCGCCGTCATCGCCTGGGCCGACTACACCGCGCCCACCGGCGTCGGCATGGACGCGGCCACCGGGAGGCTCGCCGCGGACGGCGCGGTACGGCTCGTCTCCCTGACCGGGGCGCTGCCCGGCACATCACGGGTCTCGCTGTTCTGCCACAGCTACGGCTCGGTGGTGTGCGGACTGGCCGCGCACCGGCTGCCCGAGCGGGTCACCGACATCGCCGTGGCCGGCAGCCCCGGGATGCGGGCCGAGAACGCGGCCGCGCTCGGCACCCGGGCCCAGGTATGGGCGATGCGGGACGCCGACGACTGGATCGCCGACGTGCCGTACCTGGACGTCGGCGGGCTCGGACACGGCGCCGATCCGGTGGCCCCCGAATTCGGCGCGCGGCTGCTGTCCGCGGACGGCGCCGCAGGTCACGGCGGCTACTTCGTGCCCGGTACGGACAGTCTGCGCAACTTCGCGGACATAGGGGTCGGCGCCTACGACAGCGTGCGCTGCGCCGACGCGGACGGCATCTGCCGGAGTGGAATTTACGGCGCCGCATCGCTCTGACCCGCGTAGAAGTCGGGGACGGTAGTCCATTTCCGCTCCTCTTCCAGGGGCGACGCGCGGGCGCACGCCGCATACGATGAGGCGCATGGGTGATGTGCTGGCCGGAAATCATGCCACCTGGGAGTTCGAACCCGACGCCGTGCTCATCCGCTTCGAACGCGGGATCCGCGCGCCGAAGCTGTTCCAGGTGCTGCGCGAAAGACGTATCCCGCACGAGGCGCTGGCATCGGTGACGCTCGCCCCGGGCAAGCGGGGCACGGTGGTTCTGCACGCGGTGCCGCGTACGGGAGCAGACCCTCTGATGGAAGCGGCCGACGGCCAGCTGAAGGAGGGCTGTGACCCGTACCGGCTGGTGCTGCCCGCAGAGCGGGAGACCCTCGCCGAGTACTACGCGGACGAGTTGCGGGCACGCCTCGGGCAGGAGCGCTCCGAGGTTGCCGAGCGGTTCCTCGTGAAGGTGCCCGAACCGCCCCTGCAGTTCAAGGCGTACGACGGCAAGGCTTCCTTCGATGGCCGGAATGTGTCGTTCCGCTGGTTCTGGACGGGCGCGTCGTCCGCCAAGTGGAAGGCGGGCGACCAGAGCTTCGCGGTGAGCGATCTCAGCGGCGTCGAATGGCGGTCGCCGGACGTCCTGGACGGCTGTCTGCGGCTGCTGCGGCGCGGTGGCGAGAGTCGGCCCGCCCAGGCCGACCAGGACCCGGCCGCGGTCGTCTTCGGCCTCGGCTACGGGCCGGTCCACGAGTCGCTGCCGTTCGCGGCCGCCGTGCTGCAGGCCGTGCGGAACCAGGACGGCGCGGTGCCGGTCCCGGTCCCCGTGGCCGCCGGACGGCGCGACCCGGCGGACATCGCCGACCGCATCAGGCACCTCGGCGAGCTTCACCAGGCGGGACTGGTGACGGACGAGGAGTTCGCGGCGAAGAAGGCCGAGCTGCTGGCGGAGTTGTAGTCGCGCGGGCATCCGGGCACGCGCCGTGCGGTGCGGGCGAGGTGCGGGGCCTGCATGCGCGGGACTGTGAGTCGGGCGGTACGGGCGCAACGGCGGCCGTGTCATACCGGGGTATGAGGCGGTGAACTGGCTCCCTGGTATGACGCCGCACCGGCCGGGCCGAGCCTAGGCTGACCGGATCATGAGCAGCGTTCCCCCGCCCGACGTCCCGCCGACGCCCTCGCCCGCACGGGGGCTCGGCGGACCCGGCACGCCCGCCGGGCATGCGGGGCGGGCCCTGCAGGAGGCCCTGCAGGGCGCCCTGCGGGCGCTGGGCAACGCGCTTTCGACGCCCACGGAGCCGGGGGCGCGGCTGCTGGGGCACGCCGCGTCGCGGTGGGTGCGGCTCGTGCCGTACGTCCTGGCGCTCGCCTTCGTCGCCTCACTGCTGCCGGTCACCGTCGTCGTGCTCATCCAGGACTACGGGGTGAACGGCGGGTTCGCCGGGGTGCTGGCCACCGCGCAGACCGCCCCGCTGCTTATGGCCGTCTCCCGGCCGCTGCAGGCATGGTGGATCGTCTTCACCGCCGACGTGCTCGGCGCCTTGGCGACGATGAACTCGGATCTGAGCGAGGGCAGACCCTGGCCCTGGACGCCGATGGTCGTAGTCGGCTACCTGGCGCTCATGCTCACCGTCGGGCTGCGCGAACAGCGGCGGACGCTGGTCAGCGTGTGGCTGGTGACCGGCGCGGCCGGGTTCGCGTTCGAACTGTTCACACAGCAGCGGGGGGACAATCTCCACCTGGTGATGTTCGTACTCAGCGGGGTCGTCCTGCTGATAACCGGCATGCTCCGCGAGCGCGGCGACGCCAAGCGGCGGCTGGTGGAACAGGAGACGATCAGTGAGGCCGAGCGGGCCCGGCGGACGCTGCTCGAGGAGCGTGCCCGGATCGCACGGGAACTGCACGACGTGGTGGCCCACCACATGTCGGTGATCACCGTGCAGGCCGACTCGGCGCCCTACCGAATCGAGGGGATTCCGGAGGCCGCACGCGAGGAGTTCACGTCGATCGCGGCGTCGGCGCGTGAGTCCCTCACCGAGATGCGGCGGCTGCTGGCGGTGCTGCGCAGCGAGAACACCGAGGGTGAACGGGCGCCGCAGCCGGGTGTCGACCGGGTGCAGCAACTGGTCGAGGCGACGGTACGGGCGGGTGCGCCCGTCGAGCTCTCGCTGGCGGCGGAGCTGGGCACGGTGCCGCCGACCGTGGACCTGTCCGCGTACCGGATCGTGCAGGAGGCGCTGTCCAATGTGGTGCGGCACGCACCGGGCGCCCGGACGAGGGTGTCCGTGTCGAGGTCGCCCAACCTGGAGTGGCTGATCGTACTGGTCGTCAACGGCCCGCCGACCGAACCGACTTCACCGCTGGAGACGTCCGGCACGGGACACGGCCTGGTGGGCATGCGGGAGCGCGTACGGTTGACCGGCGGGATGCTCGACACCGGACCGCTGCCGGACGGCGGTTTCCGGGTCGCGGCACGGCTGCCGCTGACCGCACCGCTCCCCTGACCGTCTGAAGGGACCCCCGTGACCATCCGCGTGATCATCGTCGACGACCAGGCCATGGTGCGGGCGGGGTTCGCCGCGCTGCTGTCGGCGCAGCCCGACATCGATGTGGTCGGGGAGGCCGCCGACGGCCGGGCCGGTGTCGCGGTGGGCAGGTCAGCGCACCCGGACGTGGTCCTGATGGATGTGCGCATGCCCGAGATGGACGGCCTCGCCGCGGCACGGGAGTTGCTGAACCCGCCGGCCGGTGTGACACACCGGCCGAAGGTCCTGATGCTGACCACCTTCGACGTGGACGACTACGTGTACGAGGCGTTGCGCGCCGGCGCGTCCGGCTTCCTGCTGAAGGACGCCCCACCGGCGGACCTGATCGCCGCGGTCCGTGTGGTGGCGGCGGGTGAGGCGCTGCTCGCCCCATCGGTGACGCGGCGGCTGATCGAGGACTTCGCGGCTCAGCGGCCCGCACCGCGCAAGGACCGTGCGGTGCGGCTGAACGGGCTCACGCCACGGGAGACGGAGGTCCTGGAGCTGGTCGCCCGCGGCCTGTCCAACCAGGAGATCGCCGAGCATCTGGTGCTGGCGGAGCAGACGGTGAAGACGCACATCGGCCGGGTACTGGCCAAGCTGGGCCTGCGGGACCGGGCGCAGGCCGTTGTCTTCGCCTACGAGTCCGGGGTGGTCACGCCCGGCGACGTGGCCTGACGCCGAGCGGCGTCGCCCCGTCCGCCGCGGCTGCGGTGGGGCGTGGGGCGTGGGACACCCCCTACCCCGGTATCACTGCGCAGTTGGCTCCCCGGGTTGACGATCGCTCATATGTCGTCTCCCTAGCTTCCTCCTCGTCAACACCGGACGAGGCAGAAACAGGGGGGCGTCATGCGCCGCTACAAGAGGGCTCTGGTGGCCGCCGTGCTGGCGACGACCGTCGTCGCCGGGACCGCGGGATGGGCCTCCGGGACCGCGCAGCAGGCCATGACCGGCCCGCCGCCGGGCAGTTCGGCCTGGCGCGCGGACACGTCACTGGGGCGGACCCTGCCGGACCCCGCGCGGGCCTCACCATCGGAGATCACCGCGTTCTTCCGCGGCCTGACGCGCAAGGATCAGAAACAGCTGACCTGGCGTCACCCGGGCGTCGTGGGCAACCTGGACGGTGTGCCGGTGGCGCTGCGCTACGAGGCGAACGCGCTCGCCGTCAGCCGTGACGCGCGGTACGCACGTCTCAAGGGGCGGCGGATACTCGCCTTCGACCCGCGCGGCCGCGGGCTGGCCGCCGAGGTCTTCGGGGACCTGGAACGCAGCCGTCATGTGGCGGTCGTGGTGCCCGGCTCGGACATCGACGCCGGATCGTACGACCGCGCCCATGACTCGTACGGCACGCCGGCCGGGATGGCGAAGCAGCTGCGCGCCGCGACCGGCGGCCGTACGGCGGTGATCGCCTGGGCCGGGTACACCACGCCGGTCGGGGTCGGCCTCGACGCCGCGACCGGTGACCTCGCCGAGGTGGGCGCCGAGCGGCTGGTCCGCCTGGCCGACGGGCTCGCCGCCACCGGTGCCGCCGCCCCGGCCGTGTTCTGCCACAGCTACGGCTCCGTGGTGTGCGGGCTGGCCGCCGCGGAGCTGAAGGCTAAGGACCTGGTGGTGTTCGGCTCACCCGGGATGCGCGCGGGGAACGTCGCGGAGCTCGGTACGTCCGCCCGGGTGTGGGCCGCGAAGGACCCCACCGACTGGATCTCCAAGGTGCCCAACGTCGAATTTCTGGGCCTCGGGCACGGCTCCGACCCCGCGTCGGACGCGTTCGGTGCGCGGCGGGTGCCCGCCGGGGACGCCCGGGGCCACAGCGGGTACTTCGCGCCCGGCACCGCGTCGCTCCGTACGTTCGCCGCGATCGCGCGGGGGGTGGCGGTATGAGACTCGCCGAACGGATCGAGCGGCGGACGCCGGCCCACCGGGACCGTGGCGTCGACGGGTTGCGTGCCCTGGCCCTGCTCGCCGTGCCCACCGGGCACTGGATGCTCGGCGGCTTCACGCTGGACGGCGAGCGGGCGATCCACAACGCGAGCCCGCTCTCGACGTTCGGGGGCCTCGCGCCCGCCAGCTGGGTGCTGCAGATGCTCGGCGTCTTCTTTCTGGTCGGCGGGTACGCGTCCGTGCTGTCCTACCGGCGCCGCGCAGCCGGCACCGGGGAGTGGCTGCGGGGCAGGATCGCCCGGCTCGGCCGGCCCGTGCTGGGGGTCACCGCCGTGTGGGCCGTGCTGATAGCGGTGGGTACCGCGGTGGGCGTGCCCGGCGACACGCTGCGTACCGGGGCGACGCTGGTGATACAGCCGCTGTGGTTCGTCGGCGTGTACACGGTCGTGACCGCGCTCACGCCCTGCTGCGTGCGGGCTGCGCGGGTGATGGGCCCGTGGGCGGCGGCGCCACTGCTCGGCTCGGTCGCCGTCGTAGACCTGGTGCGGTACGGCCCGTACGCCGAGGCCATGCCGTCGTGGCTGAGCGTCCTCAACCTGCTGCCGGGCTGGCTGTTCGCCTACCAGCTCGGAGTGTCCTGGGGTGAACGGCGGATCGGCAGGCGCGAGGCGTGGGTGCTGTTCGTAGGCGGCGCCGTGCTGTTCGCGGCTCTGCTCGTCGTCTTCCACTACCCGGCGTCGATGGTCGGCGTACCCGGCGAAGCCCGCACCAACTCGCATCCACCGTCGCTGCTCGTCCTCGCCCTGGCGGCGGTGCAGAGCGGCGCCGCGATACTCCTGCGGGACCGGCTCGGGGCGCTGCTGCGCAGGCCGGCGCTGTGGGCGCCGGTGGTCGTGGTCAACCTGTCGGCGATGACCATCCTGTGCTGGCACCAGACGGCCATGCTGGCCGCTGCCGTGCCCGCGTCGCTGACCGCAGGCGCGGTCCCCGGCCTGACCACCGCCCCCGAGACCGTCGGATGGATCCTGGCCCGGCTCGCGTGGCTGCCGCTGTTCGCCGCGCTGCTGGCCCTCATAGCCCGGTACGCCTGCGGCTTCGAGTCGCCCTGGAAGAAGGCCACGAAGGCCCGCCGGGCAGCGGCGGGGCTCCTCGCGGCGGGCTTCACGGCCTTCGCCCTCGGGCTGGCCTGAGGCCCGGTGGGGGGTACACGGGTTCGGCGGGCACGGCGTGGCCGGCGCTGGGGGCCCGGGCGCGGGCCGGAACCTTCGTACCGGGGGTGGCGGGTGTCGGGAGTGTCGGGGGTGTCGGGGGGGTGCCGGGGCCGGCAGGTCGGCGACCCGGTGGGGTTACTCCTCGCGGGCGGCGGAGGTGTGGGACATGTCCGAGTAGCGGGAGCCGGTGACTTGGGAGGCGATGGGGTCAAGGAGGGCGAGTTCGGCCGAGGTGAGGGTGAGGTGGGTGGCGGCGGTGTTCTCCAGAAGGCGGCCGCGCTTGCGGGTGCCGGGGATGGGCACGACCGGGAGGCCGTGGACGGCGGCCCGCTGGTGCACCCAGGCGAGGGCCACCTGCGCGGCGGTCACGCCGTGGGCGGCGGCGATGGTGCGGACGGGCTCCAGGAGCGCGGCGTTCCGGCGGGCGTTGTCGCCGGAGAACCGCGGCTGGGTGCGACGGAAGTCGCCCTCGGTGAGCTCCTTGGCGGCGTCGGTGAACGCACCGGTGAGGAAGCCCCGGCCGAGCGGCGAGTACGGCACGAGGGCGACGCCCAGTTCGGCCGCCGCCGGCACGGCGCTCTCCTCGACGTCCCGGGAGAACAGCGACCACTCGGACTGGAGGGCGGCGATGGGGTGGACGGCGTGCGCCTCGCGCAGTTCCTGGCCGGTGACCTCGCTGAGGCCGAGGTGCTTGACCTTGCCCTCCCGTACTAGTTCGGCCATGGCCCCGACGGACTCGGCGAGCTGCACGGCGGGGTCGCGGCGGTGCATGTAGTAGAGGTCGATGACATCGACGCCGAGGCGGCGCAGGCTGTCCTCGACGGCGGACTTGATGTAGGCGGGGTCGTTGCGGATACCGCGGTAGCGCGGATCGTCGCTGCGGACGACGGCGAACTTGGTGGCCAGCGTGATCTCGTCGCGGTGGGCGGCGACGAATGGGGCGAGGAACTCCTCGTTGGCTCCGCGTCCGTAGATGTCGGCGGTGTCGATGAGGTTGACGCCCGCCTCCAGAGCGGCGTCGAGGGTGTCCCTGGCCGCGGCCTCGTCGGTGTCGCCGTAGAACTCGCTCATGCCCATGGCGCCCAGTCCCTGGACGCCGACCATCGGGCCCGTCGTGCCGAGCCGGACCTGGCTGATCGTGTGGCCCTCGGTCATCCTCATGCCCCTTCCTGCGCCCCGTGGGCGCCCGCATACATATAGATCTTGAAGTCGAGTACGGCGAGCGTCTCCTGGAGTTCCGCGATGCGGGACAGCACGTCCTGGCGGGTGGCCTCGAGGAGTGCGCGCCGTTCGTCGAAGGTGTGCTCGCCGGCGCGCACCAGCTCTGCGTAACGCACCATCGCGGCGACGGACATGCCCGTCAGGCGTAGCTTGCCGACCAGGGTCAGCCAGTCCAGGTCCCGGTTGGTGAACCGGCGCTGGCCGGTGGCGGAGCGGTCGACGTGCGGCATCAGTCCGATGCGCTCGTACCACCGGAGGGTGTGGGCGGTGAGGCCGGTCCAGGCGGCGACCTCGCTGATGGTGTAGCGGTCCTGCCCGTCGGGGCGGGGGTGCCGAGGCGGTGCGGCAGCACAGATGTCGGTGCCGTCGGTGGTGTCGGTGGTGTCGGTGCTGGCCTTGGTGTCCGCCGGGGTGGTCTCGATCACCGTCATGGCCCCCACGCTAGGACGTTCGAGTGCACTCGAAGCAAGTGCCGGGGCGAGCAAGTACCCTCGTCCGCATGCAGAGCCTGGCGATGATCGAGAACTGGCCCGTGCCGACCGCGGCCGCCGCCGTCGTCCGTGCGGACGGCACCCTCGCGGGGGCCCACGGACCCACCGGGCGACGGTTCCCGCTCGCCTCGGTGACCAAGCCGCTGGCGGCGTACGCCGTGCTCGTCGCCTACGAGGAGGGCGCGGTCGAACTGGACGAGCCGGCGGGCCCTGAGGGCTCGACCGTGCGGCATCTGCTCGCGCACACCTCGGGGCTGGCCTTCGACGAGCCCCGCGTGACGGCGGCGCCGGGCACGCGGCGGATCTACTCCAACGCCGGGTTCGAGGTGCTGGCGGACCATGTCGCGAAGGCGACCGACATCCCGTTCGCGGAGTATCTGCGCCAGGCCGTCCTCGTCCCGCTCGGGATGACGGCGACGACGCTGGACGGCTCGCCCGCGAAGGACGGGGTGTCGACGGTCGACGATCTCGCACGGTTCGCGGCGGAGCTGCAGGCACCGCGGCTCCTGGACGCGCGCACGGTCCTTGAGGCCATGACGGTCGTCCACCCGGGCCTGACCGGCATCCTGCCCGGCTACGGGCACCAGAAGCCCAACGGCTGGGGCCTCGGCTTCGAGATACGGGACAGCAAGGCGCCGCACTGGACGGGCGGTTCGTCGTCACCCCGCGCGTTCGGGCACTTCGGCCAGTCGGGGACGTTCCTGTGGGTGGACCCGGACGCCCGGGCTGCGTGCGTCGCTCTCACCGACCGGGACTTCGGCCAGTGGGCGATCGAGGCGTGGCCGCCGTTCACGGACGCGGTCCTCGCCGAACTCCGCCGGCGTCCGGGCAGCCCTGCCTAGCGAGCGCGACCAGCGACCGCGCCTAGCGAGCACGCCTAGCTCCCGGCGGGCACCGCCCGGGTCATCTCCCAGATCAGCACCTCGGCCGCCGTGACAGCGGTCAGGTCCACGCCCCGCGCGTCGGTGATCCGGGCCGCGTCGCCCGGCCCCAGCTCCGCCACCGCGCCGTCGTCGGCGAGGCGCACGCCGCCGCGCACCACGTGGACGTACACGGAGTCCCCGTCCGGGACGGCGGTGCGCTCACCCGCGGCCGGGCGGCGCACATGCAGCAGCGCCCCTGCGGCGGGCAGGGCGTACGGGGTGGCGTCGGCGAGGCCGCGGACGGTCTCGTACGACGGCTCGCCGCCCGGCTCCAGCGGGGACAGCCACATCTGTACGAAGGTCAGCGGCGCCGTCCCGTCGTTGCGCTCCACGTGCCGCACGCCGCCCGCCGAGCTGAGGTGCTGCACATCGCCGGGCCGCACCAGCGTCGCGTGCCCGGCCGAGTCGCGGTGCGTCAGCTCGCCCTCGACGACCCATGTGACGATCTCGGTGTGGCTGTGCGGGTGCTCGTCGAAGCCGGCACCCGGAGCGAGCCGCTCCTCGTTGCAGGCGATGAGCGCCCCGAAGCGGAGGTTGTCGGGGTCGTAGTGCGGGCCGAACGAGAAGGCGTGCCGGGTCTCGATCCCGGCGTCCGGGTCGCCGCCGGGGTACCGGTCCCCGGCTCTGTGCAGTGACATCACGGGCCCAACGGTAGACCGGCTGGGCGGAGCGCCGTCCCGATAAGGCAGTCTTGTCCCCGTGCCTGAACCCGCAGCGAACAACGCCCACCCGCACGCAGCGACCCTGAAGCGCCTCGAACAGTCCTCCGGCCGGCTCGCCGCGAACGCCATCGCCCGCATGGACGAGACGCTGCCGTGGTACCGAGCGATGCCTCCGGAGAACCGGTCCTGGATCGGTCTGGTCGCCCAGGCCGGTATCGCCGCGTTCACCGAGTGGTTCCGGCACCCGGAGACCCCTCAGGCGATCTCCACGGACGTCTTCGGTACCGCCCCCCGCGAGCTGACCCGGGCGATCACCCTGCGGCAGACCGTGGAGATGGTCCGCACCACCATCGAGGTCATGGAGTCGGCCATCGAGGAGGTCGCCGCCCCCGGCGACGAGTCCGTACTCCGCGAGGCCCTGCTCGTCTACGCCAGGGAGATCGCCTTCGCGACGGCGCAGGTGTACGCGCAGGCCGCCGAGGCCCGTGGCGCCTGGGACGCCCGGCTGGAGTCCCTCGTCGTGAACGCGGTGCTTTCGGGCGAGGCCGACGAGGGCGCGGTCAGCCGGGCCGCCGCGCTGGGCTGGAACTCGCCGGAGCACGTCTGTGTGATCCTCGGCACCGCGCCGGACGGCGACAGCGAGCTGACCGTCGAGGCGATCCGCCGCGCGGCCCGCCACGCCAAGCTCCAGGTCCTCACCGGTGTGCTCGGCGACCGCCTCGTGGTGATCGCGGGCGGCAGCGACAATCCCCTGGCCGTCGCCAAGGCGCTGATCGGCCCGTACGCGGCCGGACCTGTCGTGGCCGGCCCCGTGGTGCCGGATCTGCTGGCGGCGACGCGGTCCGCGCAGGCGGCGGCGGCCGGGCTGAAGGCCTGTTCTGCCTGGCAGGACGCACCGCGGCCGGTCCTCGCCGACGATCTCCTGCCGGAGCGCGCGATCGCGTCGGACCCCTCCGCGCGTGAGCAGTTGGTGGAGGAGATCTACAGACCGCTGGAGGAGGCGGGCTCGGCGCTCCTGGAGACGCTGAGCGTGTACCTGGAGCAGGCGAGCAGCCTCGAAGGGGCCGCCAGGATGTTGTTCGTCCATCCCAACACCGTGCGCTACCGGCTCCGACGTGTGACGGACGTCACCGGATGGTCACCGTCCGATGTACGGTCGGCCTTTACGCTGCGGATCGCACTGATCCTGGGGCGTCTGGCCGACAGCGAGACACAGTCCTAGGGTTTTGTGGGGGATCAACAATTCACCCGACGGTTCTTCGTCCTAGTCCCCACGGGCGTCCAGGACCGTCCACAAGAGAGAGTGTGAGGGTGCTCGTACTCGTCGCTCCCGGCCAAGGCGCTCAGACGCCAGGCTTCCTGACTCCCTGGCTCGATCTCCCGGGCGCCGCCGACCGTGTCGGCGCGTGGTCGGAGGCCATCGGGCTGGACCTCGTCCACTACGGCACGAAGGCAGACGCGGAGGAGATCCGCGACACGTCGGTCGCCCAGCCGCTGCTGGTGGCGGCCGGACTGCTGTCCGCGGCCGCGCTCGGTGACATCACGCCGGACGCCGTCGCCGGCCACAGCGTCGGTGAGATCACCGCCGCCGTGTTCGCGGGCGTCCTCGACGACACGGCCGCGCTCCGTCTCGTACGGACCCGGGGTCTGGCGATGGCCGAGGCCGCCGCCGTCACCCGGACCGGCATGGCGGCGCTGCTCGGCGGCGACCCCGAGGTCACCGTCCCGCACCTGGAGAAGCTCGGCCTGACCCCGGCGAACGTGAACGGCGCCGGCCAGATCGTCGCCGCCGGCACCATGGAGCAGATCGCCGCGCTGGAGTCGGACAAGCCCGAGGGTGTCCGCCGCGTGATCACGCTCCAGGTCGCCGGCGCGTTCCACACGCACCACATGGCGCCCGCCGTGGCGAAGCTGGAGGAGACCGCACAGGGCCTGGACCCGGCGGACCCGAAGGTCGCCTATGTCTCCAACAAGGACGGGCAGACCGTCGCCACGGGTGCCGATGTCGTCACCCGCCTCGTGGGCCAGGTCGCGAACCCGGTCCGCTGGGACCTCTGCATGGAAACGTTCCAGCGGCTCGGCGCGACCGCGCTGGTCGAGGTGTGCCCGGGCGGCACCCTCACCGGTATCGCCAAGCGGGCCCTGCCCGGGGTCAAGACGCTCGCGCTCAAGACCCCCGACGACCTCGACGCGGCACGCGCGCTCATCGCCGAGCACGCCGGCGCCGCCTCCTGAACCGGAGCAAGGAGCCGCAGAGCATGGCGAAGATCAAGCCCAGCAAGGGCGCCCCGTACGCGCGCATCATGGGTGTCGGCGGCTACCGCCCGACCCGTGTCGTGCCGAACGAGGTGATCCTCGAGACGATCGACTCGTCCGACGAGTGGATCCGCTCCCGCTCCGGCATCGCGACCCGCCACTGGGCGTCGCCCGAGGAGACCGTGACCGCGATGTCGGTCGAGGCCGCGGGCAAGGCCATCGCGGACGCCGGGATCACGCCCGAGCAGATCGGTGGCGTCATCGTCTCCACCGTCTCGCACTTCAAGCAGACCCCGGCGGTCGCCACCGAGATCGCGGACCAGATCGGCGCGAACAAGCCGGCCGCTTTCGACATCTCGGCGGGCTGTGCCGGCTTCGGCTACGGCCTGACGCTCGCCAAGGGCATGATCGTCGAGGGCTCGGCGGAGCACGTACTCGTCATCGGCGTCGAGCGGCTCAGCGACCTGACCGACCTGGAGGACCGCGCCACGGCCTTCCTGTTCGGCGACGGCGCGGGCGCGGTGGTCGTCGGCCCGGCCCAGGAGCCGGCGATCGGCCCGACCGTCTGGGGATCCGAGGGCGACAAGTCCGAGACGATCAAGCAGACGGTGCCGTGGACGGACTACCGCGACGGCTCGGTAGAGAAGTTCCCGGCCATCACCCAGGAGGGCCAGGCGGTGTTCCGCTGGGCCGTCTTCGAGATGGCCAAGGTCGCCCAGCAGGCGCTCGACGCGGCCGGCATCACCGTGGCCGACCTGGACGTCTTCATCCCGCACCAGGCCAATATGCGGATCATCGACTCGATGGTGAAGACGCTGAAGCTGCCGGAGCACGTCACGGTCGCCCGTGACGTGGAGACCACCGGCAACACCTCGGCCGCCTCGATCCCGCTCGCGATGGAGCGGCTCCTGGCGACCGGTCAGGCGAAGAGCGGTGACACCGCGCTCGTCATCGGCTTCGGGGCGGGGCTCGTCTACGCCGCGACGGTCGTTACCCTCCCCTAGGCACCGTTCCGATCTTCCGGACCGGACGGCAAGCCGTCACATCCTCTGAGAAACCCAGAGCTACACACCGAAGGAGCGCCGATATGGCCGCCACCCTGGAAGAGATCGTCGAAGGTCTCGCCGACATCGTCAACGAGATCGCCGGCATCCCCACCGAGGACGTCCAGCTGGACAAGTCCTTCACCGACGACCTGGACGTCGACTCGCTGTCCATGGTCGAGGTCGTCGTCGCCGCCGAGGAGCGCTTCGACGTGAAGATCCCGGACGACGACGTCAAGGGCCTCAAGACGGTCCGCGACGCTGCCGACTACATCCTCAAGCACCAGGCCTGATCGGTTCGCCACCCGGCGGTGGCGCCATATTCACGCTTACCTCTTACACGTGGAGAAAGAATTCCTGTGAGCTCGACCAATCGCACCGTGGTCGTCACCGGTATCGGCGCAACCACACCGCTGGGTGGCGACTCCGCCTCGACCTGGGAGGGGCTGATGGCCGGGCGCTCCGGCGTCAGGCCCCTCGAGGGCGAGCGCTTCGCCGACCTGCCTGTGCAGATCGCGGCCCAGGTGGCCGTCGAACCGCTCGAGGTCCTGCCTCGGCCGCTGGCCCGCAAGCTCGACCGCTCGGCGCAGTTCGCCGTCATCGCCGCCCGTGAGGCCTGGGCGGACGCCGGTTACACCGCGCCCGCCGGCGAGGACGAGAACATCGCGCCGGAGCGGCTCGGTTCCGTCATCGCCTCCGGCATCGGCGGCGTGACCACGCTCCTCGACCAGTACGACGTGCTGAAGGAGAAGGGCGTCCGCCGTGTCTCCCCGCACACCGTGCCCATGCTCATGCCGAACAGCCCCTCCGCCAACGTCGGCCTGGAGGTGAACGCCCGGGCGGGCGTCCACACCCCGGTGTCGGCGTGCGCGTCGGGTGCCGAGGCCATCGGCTACGCCATCGAGATGATCCGCACCGGCCGCGCCGACGTGGTCGTGGCGGGTGGCACCGAGGCGGCCATCCACCCACTGCCCATCGCGGCCTTCGCCAACATGATGGCGATGTCCAAGAGCAACGACGAGCCCGAGAAGGCCTCCCGCCCGTACGACAAGGCCCGTGACGGCTTCGTCCTGGGCGAGGGCGCGGGTGTGGTCATCCTGGAGTCGGCCGAGCACGCCGCCGCGCGCGGCGCCCGCGTGTACTGCGAGGCGCTGGGCCAGGGCCTGTCCGCCGACAGCCACCACATCGCGCAGCCCGAGCCGACCGGCCGCGGTATCGCCGCCGCCCTGCAGAACCTGCTGGACGACACGGACCTCAAACCGTCGGAGGTCGTGCACCTGAACGCGCACGCCACGTCGACGCCGCAGGGTGATGTCGCCGAGGTGAAGGCGCTGCGCAAGATCCTCGGCGAGGACCTCGACCATGTCGCGATCTCGGCCACCAAGTCCATGACGGGCCACCTGCTGGGCGGCGCGGGCGGCATCGAGACCGTCGCGACGGTCCTGGCGCTGTACCGCCGCGTGGCCCCGCCGACCATCAACGTCGACGACCTGGACGAGGAGGTCGACGCGGACATCGTGCGCGGCGAGCCCCGTCAGCTGCCCGAGGGCACCATCGCGGCGATCAACAACTCGTTCGGCTTCGGCGGCCACAACGTCGTCCTGGCGTTCCGGACGGTCTGACGCACCGCTCGTACCGCGTGAAGAGGCCCCCACCCGTCCGGGCGGGGGCCTCTCGCCTCTCCCGGAGGGCGGGCACGCGCAGTGGTTCCGTACGCGGGTGTACGCACACGGCGCGCCGAGCGATCAGACCACCTGGTGCAGCCAGCGGACCGGGGCCCCCTCGCCCGCGTAGCGGAAGGGCTCCAGCTCGTCGTCCCACGGCTTGCCCAGCAGTTTGGCGATCTCGGCCTCCAGCCGGGTCTCGCCCTGCGCCGAGCGGGCCAGGGCGGCGCGCAGCCGGTCCTCGGGGATCATGATGTCGCCGTGGATGCCGATGACCGCGTGGAAGATGCCCAGGTCGGGCGTGGCGCTGTAGCGCTCCCCCTCGGCGGTGGAGCAGGGCTCGGCGGTCACCTCGAAGCGGAGCATCTGCCAGCCGCGCAGCGCGGAGGCCAGCTTGGAGGCGGTGCCCGGTTCGCCCTGCCAGGAGAACTCGGCTCTCCAGGTGCCCGGTGAGGCCGGCTGCCGGATCCAGTCGAGCTGGACCCTCGCGCCGAGCACCCCCGCGACCGCCCATTCGACGTGCGGGCACAGCGCGCGCGGCGCGGAGTGGACGTACAGGACTCCACGTGTCGTCACCGGGACCTCCAGGGTGGGACGAGGTTCGCCTTTTCCCAGCGGCCTCAGTAAACAGCATCGGGAGCGAAACTCCGCAAAAGGGACAGCTTGTGACTTGATGTAATTTACCGGAGCCGGTCGGCCAGGCGCCTCTGGTTCGACGGGGAAAAGCTACCGTGCGCCGGGGCGCTTGGGATGACGTACGGTCGGTCCCGTGGCCCGTCGACACGAAGCTTTCACTCGCCAGGATGCCGACCGCACGCGCCGGACGCGGACGCGGCGGGGTGGCGCGGTGGCGGCGGTCATGGCCCTGATCTGCGGTGCCGCACTGTCCGGGTGTGTCGCGTCCACCGAAAGCGGTAACACCGCCGAGGCCGGGCGACGGCCCGCGGCGGCGCCGCCCAGCCCCTCGCCGAGCCCCTCCCCCACCCCCGCGTGGAACACCCGTCCGGCGTCGATCGCCGCGGTCGGCGACTCCATCACCCGGGGCTTCGACGCCTGCGGCGTGCTGACGGACTGTCCGGAGCTGTCCTGGGCCACCGGTTCGGACACCCGGGTGAACAGCCTGGCGCTGCGCCTGCTCGGCGCGCCCGCGCTGGCGTCACGCTCCTGGAACCTGGCCAGGTCCGGCGCGCGTGTCGCGGAACTGCCCGGGCAGATGGCGCAGGCGGCGGAGCTGAAGCCCGGCCTCGTCACCGTCATGGTGGGCGCGAACGACGCGTGCCGCGCATCCGTCGGCCTGATGACGCCCGTGACCGACTTCCGGACGTCGTTCAAGTCGGCGATGGCGCGGCTGCGACGGTCGGCGCCCACGACGCAGGTGTACGTGGCGAGCGTGCCGGATCTGCGGCGGCTCTGGTCGGCGGGGCGGGACCATCCGGTGGGCCGGCAGGTGTGGAAGCTGGGCGTCTGTGCGTCGATGCTGGCCGACGCCGACGATCTGGGCGCGGTGGCCGAGCAGCGCCGGGCCGCGGTGCGGCAGCGGGTGGTCGCCTACAACGAGGTGCTCCGGGACGTCTGTGCCCGCGACGAGCGGTGCCGGTACGACGGGGGCGCGGTCTTCGACCACCGGTTCAGCGTGGAGCAGTTGAGCCCCTGGGACGTGTTCCATCCGAGCCAGGACGGTCAGGGGCGGCTGGCGGAGATCGCCTACCGTACCGTCACCGCCGCGCGGCCGCCCGCGTAGCCCCGGCGAGCGTGATCACTGAGCTTGAGGAGTGGGGGGCCGGCTCGCCGAGGGCACGGCGGTGCGACGTGCTGGACGCGGACTCCGACGGGCCGGGGCGCGGTCTTGTCGCCGAGCTGTACTCGCCGGTGACGGGCCGTCTGGTGACGGTGTGGACGACGAAGCCCGGCCACAGGTGTACGCGCCGGACCACCTGGACGGGGCCGGGCTTGAGACGCGGTACGGCTTCGGGACGCGCTGAGGCCGGGCCGTCAGTCGAGTTCCAGGGTGACGCGGAGGCGGGAGTCCGTGAGTGAGCGGCCTGCCTGGATCTCGTACACGCCGGGCACGGTCGTCCAGGCCTCTGCCTCCTCGTCCCAGATGTCGAAGAGCCGGGGCGCCAGCCGGATCTCCGCCTCGACGGCCTCGCCGGGCGCGGCCTCGGCGGTCGCGAAGCCGATGAGCCAGCGGGCGGGCCGTTCGGCCAGGTCGGCGCGGGGGGCGACGTAGAGCTGGACGATCTCGCGGCCGGGGCGGGTGCCGGTGTTGCGGATCTGGACCCGGGCCGTGGTGGGGGTGGCCTCCAGGGACTCGTACTCCCAGGTGGTGTAGCCGAGGCCGTGGCCGAACGGGTACGCGGGTGCGGGACCGGACGCCCGGTCCCAGGCTCGGTAGCCGATGAACAGGCCCTCCGTGTAGTGGAGTTCCCCGTCCGTCGGGGTGACATCGGTGACCGGGGCGTCGGCGAGCGTGGCCGGCCAGGTGGTGGGCAGGCGGCCGCCCGGCTCCTCGGCGCCGAGGAGGACGTCGGCAAGCGCGGCGCCGCCCTCCTGGCCCGGGAACCAGCCGAGCAGCACCGCGGCGACGTCCTCGCGCCAGGGCATCTCCACGGGCGCGCCCGCGTTGACGACGACGACCGTGCGCGGGTTGGCGGCGGCCACGGACCTTACGAGGTCGTCCTGGCGGCCGGGGAGCTTCAGGTCGGTGCGGTCGTAGCCTTCGGACTCGACGCGCTCCGTCGTGGCGACCACCACGATGGCGGTGTCGGCGGCGCGGGCGGCCGCGGCGGCCTCGGCGATCAGCTCGTCGGGGTCGCGGAGCGGCGGGCGGTGCACGAGCGAGAACACGACGGCGGGCAGCGGGCGCGGCCGGCCGCGGTCGACGGTGTGGCGGAGGGACACCTGGACGGGTACGCCCTCGGTGAGGGCCACCGTGCCGCGCTCGACGGGGGTGCCGGTGAACGCCTCGAACGGGTCGGCCTCGTCACCCATCGCCTGGACCCCGTCGTACAGGGTCCGCCCGGCGACGGTGAGCGTGAAGGCGCCGGGGCCGCGTGTGCCGAAGCTGTGGGCGCCGCTCGCGCGCGGGGTGAACATACCGTTGATCTCGACGCTGTGCAGCTTCTCGTGCGTCACGCCGGCGGGCAGGTCGGTGCCGAGCCACTGGATCTGACCGGTGGGCAGCGGGGTGTCGGCGAGGACGGCGCCGGTGGCTTCGCGGCAGACGGCGCGCAGCGTGAACCCCGGTCCGGCGGGGGACGCTTCGTCGCTGGGGGTGGCGCCGACGGCGTACGTGAGAGTGACGCCGTCGGGCAGGGCGCCCGTGAGACCGTCGAGCGGGGAGACCGTACGGGCGGGAAAGACCTCGGCGGAGCCGCCGCCGAGGATCCGGGCGTCGCGGGCGGCGGAGCCGATGAGGGCGATACGGCGGCCGGGGCCGGAGTCGAGGTCGAAGTCGGCGCCGGAGTCGAGGTCGGAGTCGAGGTCGAGGGGCAGTACGTCGTCCGCGTTCCGTACGAGGACGAAGGAGCGGCAGGCGATCTCGCGGGCGAGCGCCGCGCCGTCGACGGGTTCCGGCAGCGCGGTGACGGCCGGTTCGACCCCGTCCAGGGCACCGACTCGGGCGGCGAGGCGCAGCACGTTCCGTACGGCCGCGTCGACGAGCGCCTCGTCGAGCGCCCCGGCCCGGACGGCGGCGGCCAGTGCCTCCCCGTACACGGTGTACGGCCCCGGCATGGCGACGTCGAGGCCGCCCCGCAGCGCCCCGGTGGTGGAGCGGGCGGCCAGCCAGTCGGAGACGATGAACCCGTCGAAGCCCCACTCGCCTCGCAGGACGTCGGTCTGGAGGTGCCGGTGCTCGGTCATCGTGACGCCGTTGACCTGGTTGTACGCGGCCATGACGCCCCAGGGGCGGGCGTCATGGACGATCGCCTCGAACGGGGCGAGGTACAGCTCGCGCAGCGCGCGGGGGGCGACGACGTTGTCGACGGTGAAACGGTCGGTCTCGGCGTCGTTGGCGACGAAGTGCTTGACGGTGGCGGCGACTCCGCCGTCCTGTACACCGCGTACGTAACCGGTGCCGATCTCGCCGGTGAGGTACGGGTCCTCGCTGTACGCCTCGAAGTGGCGGCCGCCCAGCGGCGAGCGGTGCAGGTTCACGGTCGGGGCGAGCAGTACGTGGACACCCTTGCGGCGGGCCTCCTGGGCGAGGAGGCGGCCGGCGCGGCGGGCGAGGTCCGGGTCCCAGGTGGCGGCGAGCGCGGTCGGCGACGGCAGGGTGACGGACGGGTCGTCGGCGGTCCAGCGGACGCCCCGCACGCCGACGGGGCCGTCCGACATGACGAGGGACGCGAGGCCGATCGCGGGAACGGCCGGGAGGGTCCACATGTCCTGGCCTGCCAGGAGCCGCGCCTTGGTGTCCAGGTCGAGTGCGCCGAGCGCCGCCTCCACCGCCTTGTCGGCCGTCATGACCGCACCTCCTGTCCCTCGGGGGGTGTGAGCGTCCATGGTGGACCTCCAATCTGTCGACCAGTAGGCGTTGTTATCCCTTCGTGACTTCACTGTCCGTGGATGGCGTACCGTCCTGATGCGGGAACGACGGGAAGGAAGCGCGAGATGACGGCTGCCAGACCCAGGAGCGAGGAGCGCCGCGCGGACATCCTCCGCGCGGCCTTCGAGGTGATCGCCGAACGCGGCTACCGGGGTGCGTCGCTGGCGGCCGTCGCCGAGCGGGCGGGGCTCACCCAGCAGGGGCTGCTGCACCACTACCCCAGCAAGGAGGCGCTGCTCGTCGCCGTGCTGGAGGAGCGCGACCAGTGGGACACGGGCGGCGCAGGGGCGACCGGCCGGGGGGCCTGGCGGCTGGACCTGCTGGCCACGCTCGTCGACTACAACGCGATGCGCCCCGGCATCGTCCAGACCTTCTCGGCGCTGCTCGGCGAGAGCGTCACGGAGGAGCACCCGGCGCGGGACTTCTTCACCCGCCGCTACACCCAGGTGCGAGCCGACATGGCGGCGCTGCTGCGGGCCGAGTTCGGCGAGCGGCTGCCGGGCGGCCTCACCCCGGAGCGCGCCGCTCCGCTGCTGACGGCGGTGCTGGACGGGCTCCAGTACCAGTGGCTGCTGGATCCGGAGGCGGTGGACATGGCATCGGCGTTCCGTGACCTCCTGGGCCTGTTGGGGATGCGGGACTCGTCCGGCCCGGCGGGGACGTCGGAGCGGCCGGGACCGTCGGAGCAGCCGGGGCCGTCAGAGGCTGGGGAGAACAAGTAGACGCGTGGTGGCGGGAGTTGCGGGCGGGCCGGGATACTTCCCGCACCCGACGGAAGGATTCCCGTGCCACGGATACGCACCACCACGCTGGGCCTCGCCCTCACGTCAGTCGTCACCTGGCTCACCCTCGGCACAGCGCCGGCGTCCGCGTCCCCCGGCGGGACGGCGGCGGAGGCGGCGCCGGGCTCCACCGTCGAGGAGCGCCGCCTCGACCGGGCCGTGCCGCGAGAGATCCTGCGGCGCGCCGGGTTCGACACCACGGCGCCGCGGTTCGCGGCGGCGCTGACGCGGGCGGGGTCGTACGCGGAGGCCGAGCGGGCCGTCGTACGGCACGGGTCGGCGCTGTGGCGGCGGGCCGTGGACCGAGCGCAGGGCCGGGGCCCGGCGCGTGGCGATCTGGCCCGGGACGACGACCGGCCGCTGTACTGGGCGCGGCTCGGTATGACCCGGGAACTGCGCTCCTGGGAGCCGGACTTCGGACTCTCGGCGGGGGCGCGGGCACGGCTGCTCGACCGGCTGGAGTCGGCGTCGCGCGGCCAGGACTCGATCCGCTTCCCGGCGGGCCGCGGCGTCAAGCGTGTGGTGATGACCGGGTTCGACCCGTTCACTCTGGACCGGGACATCCGGATCAGCAATCCGTCGGGCGCGGCGGCGCTGGCCCTCGACGGAGCGCTGATCCGTACGTCGGACGGATCGTGGGCGCGGGTGGAGACTGCGGTGTTCCCGGTGCGCTGGCAGGACTTCGCGGACGCCACCGTGGAGCGCACGCTGCGCCGGCAGCTGCCGCGCGTGGACCTGTTCACGACCGTCAGCCAGGGCCGGGTGGGACGGTTCGACATCGAGCGGTTCAACGGGGCCTGGCGGGGCGGGTTCCCGGACAACGACAACGTCTCCGTGACCGGGACCGTGCCGGTCGACGACCCGGCCGGGCAGCCGCAGTGGACGGTGACGAGCCTGCCGTACGCGGCGATCGTGGCGGCGGACACCGGTCCGTTCCCGGTGTACGACAACACACGGGTGACCGAGGTGCCGGCGGGCGCATCCGGCCCGGTGGTGCGCCCCGACGGGCCGACGCCCGGGTCGGCGGCCCGTGCGGGCGGCGGGGGTGACTACCTGTCCAACGAGATCGCCTACCGGGCCACCCTGCTCCGCGACCGTCTGGGGCTGTCCGGGCTGCCGGGCGGGCATGTGCACACGCCGGTGCTGCGGTTCGGCGAGGGCGACACGGGCGAGGTGCAGGACGCGGAGTTCCTGCGGAACAGGGCGGCGATCACGGCACAGGTCCGCGCGATCATCACGGTCGCGGTCGGCGCGGGGCGGTGAGGCAGGCGTGAGCCCGCTCGGTCCGGGCTGACACCCAGCCCCACGGACATGGGAGACAGGGCCGCGGCGGGCCGGTCGGCCCCTGGTGGCGGCCCTCAGTCCTTCTGGAGGCTGTACGGCCGGGAGCCGGGCTCCGGGTCCGGATCCTGCGCGGCGGGCGCGAGTTCGCGGGCCATCAGGGTCGCGCCTGCCACCGCGCCCGGCATCAGGAAGACCGCCGCCAGCGGCACCAGGTACGCCAGGGTCAGCGGGACGCCGAAGCCGAGGGTCAGCATGCGGCGGCCGCGCAGCAGCTCCAGGCGCTCCTTCAGTTCGAGGCGGCGGCGCTGGAACGCGACGGCCGTGAGCTCCTCGGTGAGGAAGAAGCCGGAGACGCAGAAGCCGATCACGGGGACGACGGTCTGGCCGACGACCGGGATGAACCCGGCGGCGAAGAGCAGCACGCCGTAGAACGCCACGCGCACCAGGATCCGCAGGCTGTCCCTGGCGGAGATCCACAGCTCGCGCCAGAGGGGCAGCCCGGAGTGCGCGACGTAGCCGCCCTCGGTGCGGTCGACCTCCTCGGAGAGCGACTCGTAGAAGGGCTGGCCGACCAGCAGCGTCACCGCGGTGAAGGTGATCACGGCGAGGAACAGGCCGAGGGCGAAGACCAGGACGGTGAGGAAGCCGCGGAACAGGGCCTGCCAGGGCGACGACCAGTCGTCGGCGAAGGGCGTCGCCCAGGCGGTCAGGTCGTCGGCGCCGTAGGCGAGACCGGTCAGGGCGCCCGCGTACAGGACGAGGGTGAGGAGGCCCGGGAGCAGCCCGAAGCCGTACCAGCGGCCGTGCCGGCCGACCCACCGCTGCCCCTGCACGAGATAGCCGAAGCCCTTGCGAAGATCACCCATGGGGTCACCCTATCGAGGCGGCTTGGCCGGCCGGCCCGTGCCTCCGGTCTCTCCGTGACCCGGGGCGGCCCATGACTCCCCTCACCCCGTGGCTCGGGCGCGTACGGCGAAGGGCCGCGCCCCCTGAGCGGGGCGCGGCCCTTGCCGTGTGAGGTGCTGCGCGCGCGTCCGTGCGATCAGACGGCGAGCTCGACCTCGATGTTGCCGCGGGTCGCCTTGGAGTACGGGCAGACCCGGTGGGCCTTCTCGATGAGGTCCCTGGCGGTGGTGGCGTCCACGTTCGGGATCGTGGCGGAGATCTTCACTATGATCCCGAAGCCGTCGTCGTTCTTGCCGATGCCGACCTCGGCGGTGACCTTCGAGCCGGACACGTCGGCGTTCTCCTGACGGGCGACGACGCCGAGCGCGCCCTGGAAGCACGCGCTGAAGCCGGCGGCGAAGAGCTGCTCCGGGTTGGTGCCCGCACCGGAGCCGCCCATCGCCTTGGGCGGGTTGACGACCACGTCGAGCGCCCCGTCGTCCGTGGCCACGCGGCCGTCCCGGCCGTTCTCGGCGGTGGCGACAGCGGTGTACACGACGTCGGACTGCTGGATGGACATGTAGAGGTTCCTCCTGTGATGCGCCGCGACTCGCGCCCACGATCGCGACGGCCTGGAGGGAGCCTAGCGGGCAGGTGAAACGATCATCTTGCCCGTGTTGTCACCGCGGAGCAGGCCGAGGAAGGCGTCGACGCCCTTCTCCATGCCCTCGACGACCGTCTCGTTGTACTTCAGCTCGCCGGAGCGGAGCCAGCCGGCGACCTCTTCGACGAAGCGCGGCTGGAGGGCGGCGTGGTCACTGACGAGCACGCCCTGGAGGCGCAGCCGCTTGCCTATGACCAGCGCCAGGTTGCGCGGGCCCGGGGCCGGCTCCGTGTCGTTGTACTGGGCGATCATGCCGCAGATGGTGGCGCGGCCGTGCACATTGAGCGAGGAGATCGCGGCTTCCAGGTGGTCTCCGCCGACGTTGTCGAAGTAGACGTCGATGCCGTCGGGGGCGGCCTCCTTCAGCTGCTTGGCCACCGGGCCGTCCTTGTAGTTGAAGGCGGCGTCGAAGCCGTACTCCTCCACCAGCAGCCTGACCTTCTCGTCCGAGCCGGCGGAGCCGATCACCCGGGAGGCACCCTTGAGCTTGGCCATCTGGCCGACCTGGCTGCCGACGGCACCGGCCGCGCCGGAGACGAAGACCGCGTCGCCCTCCTTGAAGGAGGCCGTCTCGAAGAGACCGGCGTAGGCGGTCAGGCCCGGCATGCCGAGGACGCCGAGGTAGGCGCTGAGGGGGGCGACGGAGCCGTCGACCTTGGTGGCGTGCCGGGCCGCCACCTCGGCGTACTCTCGCCAGCCGAGACCGTGCAGGACGTGGTCGCCGACCGCGAAGCCCTCGGCCTCGGAGGCGATGACCTCGCCGACCGCGCCGCCCTCCATGGGCTGGTCCAGCTGGAACGGCGGGACGTACGACTTCACGTCGTTCATGCGGCCGCGCATGTACGGGTCCACGGAGAAGTGCAGGTTGCGAACGAGGATGCGGCCCTCGCCCGGCGCCGCGACCGGGGCCTCGCGGAGCGCGAAGTCCTCCGGCTTCGGCCAGCCGTGCGGGCGGGCGACGAGGTGCCATTCACGGCCGGTGGCGGGGAGTGCGGACATGCTGCGTGCCTCCTGGAGATGTTTCATGACGTGAAACAACCATGCTCCTCGATATTTCAGGTTGTCAAGTAAAGGGGTAAGCTTGTGGACATGGCCAGCACACGCACAGACCCGCTCACACTCGAGGTCGTGGAACTCATCGGCACGGTCGTGGCCCGCTACCACGAGGAGTACGAGCAGGCCGCCGCGCAGCACTCGCTGACCGGTGCCCAGGCGCGAGTCCTGAGCCTGCTCTGGCTGGAGCCCATGCCGATGCGGCGCATCGCCGTGTCGCTGCGCTGCGAGCCGTCCAACGTGACGGGCATCGTCGACCGCCTGGAGGCCCGTGGCCTCGTGGAGCGGCGCCCCGACCCGGCGGACCGCCGCGTCAAACTGGCCGCCCCGACGGCCGAGGGCCGCGCCACCGCGCGCCGCCTGCGGGAGGCCCTGGACTTCGCCCGCGAACCGCTGGCCGGCCTGACGGCGGCGGAACGGGCCCTGCTGCGGGACCTCCTGCGCCGCATGCTGGGCGAACCGCCCGCCTGACCGCCTGCCTGCCTGCCCCTCGCCCGAACGCCCGCCCACCGGGCCGCGCGGCTCCGGACCAGGGTCAGCGCACCGCTGATCGCACCGCTGTGCGACGGGGCCGGCGCAGGGCCGGTCCCGCGGCTCGGCGTGCGGTCAGAAGCACCACCACAGCCACTGGCGGCAGGTCTCCGTGGACGCCGGAGCGGGGGTGACCGTGGTGGGGTCCGGGGCCGGGTCGCCGATCGGCGCCGAGGACGTGGCCGACGGCGCCACGGAGGACGACGCGGGGAGCGAGGCGGAGGAGGACGGGGACGCGTCCGGCTTCGACGAGCCCTTCAGCCCGCCCTTGGCCTTGTCCGGCCCGGCACCCTCCTCGGAGCCGACGCCCGCGCCGTCGCCGGACGCGGAGGCCCCCGGCACACCCGACGCGCCACCGCCGCCGTCGTCCTCGCCGTCGTCCTCGCCGGCGCCGGCGTCGGCCGAGACGGACACGCCGCCCGACGGCTCCGACACGGAGGCGGACTCGTCGACCGTGTCCGGGTCCTCCGGGGGCTCGGCGCTGTCTGACGGGTCGGGCAGCGGCTCGGGCTCGGCCACGTCGTCCTGCCGTACGGCGGTCGCCGGGCCGCCGCCCGCCGGGTGCTCCATCGCCAGCCGGGCCAGGCTCAGGGCGCCCGCCGCCAGCACCAGGCCCGTGAAACCGAGCAGGATGTTGCGGCCGCGGCGTCTGCGAGCCCGGCGGCCGCTCGCCCGGGTGGCACGGCGGGACGTGCCACGCTGCGCACGGCGAGGTGCCGCCGGCGGCACCTCCTCGTCGCGAGCCAGCTCGAAGACGCGGTCCGCCGCGGATATGTGGGGGTCGTCACGCCGGAGCTCCTCGACAGGCGTACCGCACCCGGCGCAGGCCAGGGCTCCGTTGAGGTGCCGCTGACACTGGTGGCAGTAATCCATGGCGCCCGCAGAGTATGCGGCGGACCGAGCCCAAGCACTGGAGACCATGTGAGGATCTCGTGTGGAAGACCCTCACTCGGGTGCGCCTGTTCGACCCCTCGGACGTAACGGTGTAATCGCACCCACCGTGACCGGTCGCTCACACCTCGATGGGTACCTCGTGGATCTCGTCGGCCTTGTGACCGGACTTCTCGTGGACGCGCTGCACCGCCTCCTTCGACGGCCCCGAGGACAGGCAGTACACGATCCCGGACTGCGGGTCGGCCCAGGCGCGCTCGAAGTGCACGCCTTCCGGCTTCTCGTGGGCGAGGTCCGCCTGGTGGGCCTCACGCAGCTGCTCCGTGGTGATGCCCTTCATCTCGTGGTGAACGTCCATGAACCTACCCATGACGTCCGCACCTCCGTCCTGGCGTTGTGCCCTCCTCCCATAGTGCGCCCGCCCCGCGCGCGTGTCGCGCCGGGCGACGCCTGCGCCACTCGACTGACCACCCGTCAGGTCCGTACCCCCTACGGCGCAGCCCAGCGCGCGCGTAGGCCCGGCTGATCGCACGATGCAGACACACACCGCTCTCGGGAGGATCTGCCGTGACCGTCAGTCTTGAGCAGTTGCGCCGCTGCCATGTCGCCGTCGACCTCGGGGCCGCCAGGACCCGGGTCTTCGTGAAGGGCGCCGGGCTCGTCGTCGACGAGCCGAGCGTGGCCGCCGTGAACACCCGCACCGGCGCCCTCATCGCGGTCGGGGCGTTCGCCGAGAAGATGACCGGCCGCACGCCCGACTACATCCGCGTCGTCCGCCCCGTCTCCGGCGGCAGCGTCGTCGACATCGACATGGCCCAGCGGATGCTCTGCAGCCTCCTCGGCGAGAAGCTCCGCCGTCAGCTGCGCCGCAAGCCGATGCTCCGCGCCGCCGCCTGCACCCCGCACGACAGCGACCCGCTCGCACAGCGCGCGACCATCGAGACCATGGTCGGGCTGGGCGCGCGGCGCGTCGAACTCGTCGACACCCTGATCGCGGCGGCCGTCGGCTGCGGACTGCCCATCGCGCAGCCGACCGCGACCATGATCCTGGTGTGCGGGGCGGCGACCACCCAGGTCGCGGTGCTCTCCCTCGGCTCGATCGTCACCGCAGAGCGCATCCCGATCGGCGGCGACGCCATCGACCACGCAGTCATCCAGTACCTGCGCCACCAGCACGAGCTGATGCTGCCCAGCCAGTCCGTACGCCCCCTCCAGCTGGCCCTGCACGGCAACGGCCTCACCACCCAGGGCCCGTCCTCCACGGAGATCCACGGCCGGGACGTGGCGACCGGCCTGGCCCGGTCGGTGCTCGTGGACACCGCGGCGGTGCGCCAGGCCATTCACACCCCGCTCACCGCCGTACTCGACGGCATCGGCAAGGTACTGCGGGACTGCCCGCCCGACCTGGTCGCCGACCTCGCCGACCGAGGAATCATGATGGTCGGCGGCAGCGCCCGGCTGCCCGGCCTGGACCAGATGCTGCGCAACGCGACCGGTATGCCCGTCCAGATCGCCGAACGTCCGGACGTCTGCTCCGTCCTCGGGCTCGGCGAGATGCTCGAAGGCCGTATCGAGCCGCTGACGCTGGACCCGCTCGCCGACGCCGAGTGAGGCGGCGAGCGTACTCGTCAGCCAGGAGCCGGCCTTCGGCAGCTTCACCGAGACGGACCCCGGAGACACCGTCCTCACCGAGGACCCCGCGTTCATGAACGGGAGGAAGGCCGGTGACGCGCCGACCCGGATCCGGTTCCTCGAAGGCGGCAGCCTCCTTCTCGACGGCACCGTGCGTCTCACCGACATGGGCAACCTCGTCTTCACGGGCGGCGAGGAGGTCGCGAACCTGGCGACGTGTGTGACGTTCGCCGCCACCGGCGGCACGGGCCACTTCAGCGGCACCGGCGGGCACGTCGACATCACGCCCGCGGAGCGCAACGGCAGCGAGGCGCGCTGCTGGGGTTCCACCTCAAGCGCTGAGCCGCAAGAGCCTCCTGAAGGCCCGTGAGCCCGAAGGCTCCGGCGACGGTGTACGTGTACGCGGTCCAGCGCGGCCCGGCCGCGCCGGGCACCCCGCCGGGGTCTTGACGCGGGCGCGGCCGGGCGGACGGGCGGACAGGCGGAGGCGCGGACGGACAGAGGTGGCCTCACCGGGTCCTTTCGGCCGCGCGGCCCGGCCGGCCGCAGTGTTGTCGGTGGCGGCTGCGACCATGGCGGGACAGCCTGTGCAGCGATGCGAGGAGGACGACCCGTGAGTTCCCTCTTTCCGGCGCTCACCGCCGGACCGGACGACCGGCGGCCCGCCCTGCGGTTCGGCGAGCGCACCCTCACCTACGGCGGACTCCGGGCAGCGGCGGCCGCTCTGACGCCCCGGCTGGCGGGCGCCGGACGGGTCGCCGTGTGGGCGACACCGGCCCCGGAGACCGCCGTCGCGGTGGTCGCCGCCCTGCTCGCCGGCGTCCCGGCCGTACCGCTCAATCCGAGAACCGGCGAGCGGGAGCTGACGCACATCGTCACCGACAGCGCGCCCGCCCTGGTGCTGGCCGCCCCCGGCGACGAGCTCCCCGGTCCCCTCGCCCGGCTGCCCCGCGTCGACGTGCCCACATCCGGGGACGAAGCGGGGCGACCGCCCGCCGAGCCAGGGCCCGACGCCCCCGCGCTGATCGTCTACACGTCCGGCACGACCGGCCCGCCCAAGGGCGCCGTCCTCCCCCGGCGGGCCGTCGCGGCGACGCTCGACGCGCTCGCCGACGCCTGGGCATGGACCGCCGACGACGTCCTCGTCCACGCGCTGCCGCTGTTCCACGTCCACGGCCTGGTCCTCGGCGTGCTCGGCCCGCTGCGCCGCGGCGGGAGCGTCCGGCACCTGGGCCGGTTCTCGGCCGAGGGCGTACGGCGCGAACTGGCGGACGGCGCGACCATGCTGTTCGGCGTGCCGACGATGTACCACCGCATCGCCGAGGCACTCGACACGGACCCGGAGCTGGCCAAGGCGCTCGCGGGCGCCCGGCTGCTGGTCTCCGGCTCGGCCGCGCTGCCGCTGCCCGACCACGAGCGGATCACCGCCGCGACCGGGCGGCGGATCGTCGAGCGGTACGGCATGACGGAGACGCTGATGCTCTGCTCCGTGGGGATCGACCCCAACGCCCCCGGTTCACGCCCCGGCTCCGTCGGCCTGCCGCTGCACGGCGTCGAGCTGCGACTGGTCCAGGAGGACGGGACGCCCCTCCCCACCAACGACGGGGAGACGGTGGGCGAGATCCAGGTGCGCGGGCCGAACCTGTTCACGGAGTACCTGAACCGCCCGGACGCCACGGCCGCCGCCTTCGACGGCGACTGGTTCCGGACCGGCGACATGGCCGTGCGGGACGCGGACGGGTCGGTACGGCTCGTGGGGCGCAAGGCCACGGACCTCATCAAGAGCGGCGGCTACAAGATCGGTGCGGGGGAGATCGAGAACGTGCTCCTCGGCCATCCCTCCGTGCGCGAGGCGGCCGTGACCGGGGAGCCGGACACGGATCTGGGTGAGCGGGTCGTGGCCTGGGTCGTACCGGCCGACCCGGGGGCGCCCCCGTCGGCGGAGGAGCTCGCCGGTCATGTCGCGGCGCAGCTCGCCCCGTACAAGCGCCCCCGCGTCGTGCGCTACCTGGACGCGCTGCCCCGCAACGACATGGGCAAGGTCATGAAGCGGGCCCTCCATGGCTGAGCCGACGGCACGGCTGACGGCCCGTGAGGCGATAGCGCTGGTGACGGACGCCTTCACCGAGCACCCCCCGCCCGCTCCCGAAGGCACGGCGGCGGCGCCCGACGGGCCCCTCGCGTGGGAGGGGTACGGCGCCGCGCGCGGCCGGGCGGCGGAGCGGACCGGCGAGGACGAGTCGGTGGTGTACGGCGAGGCGGAGGTCTCCGGCGTGCCGTGCGCGCTGCTGGCGTTCGAGTTCGGCTTCCTGGGCGGCTCGCTGGGCGAGCGCACCGGCGACCGGATCGGTGCCGCGTACCGGCTCGCGCGCGAACGCCGCGTCCCGCTGGTATCGCTGGTCGCGACGGGCGGGAGCCGGATGCAGGAGGGCATGGTCGCGCTCACCCAGCTCCAGCGGGTCGCGCGCGAGACGGTGCTCCTGCGGGACGCGGGCGTACCGCACGTCACGGTGCTGCGGGATCCGGCGACCGGCGGCGGTTGGGCGACGGTCGGCGCGGGCGCCGATGTGCGCCTTGCCCTGCCCGGCGCGCAGATCGGGTTCGCCGGGGCGCGAGTGCGGCCCGCGGACGCGGACCCGGCGGCGTACACGGCCGAAGGGCAGCTGGCGGCGGGGCACGTCGACGCGGTGGTGCCGGCCGGTGAGCTGCGTACGGCGCTGGGACACTGGCTGGCCGCGCTCAGCCGCCCCGCGTCCGGCGCGGCTCCCCCACCGCTGGCCCTCGGCGGGGGCGGCGGGCTCCCGGGGAGCGGCTGGGAAGCGGTGCGGAGGGCACGGGACACGGCGCGGCCGCGCGCGGAGGCCTATCTGGACGCGTACTTCACCGAACGTCTGCCGCTCGTCGGTGACCGGTGCGGCGGTACGGACCCGGGGATGCTGTGCGGGATCGGCCTCCGCGACGGCTACGGCATCGCGTACGCGGCCCAGTGCGGGACGGCGACCAGGCCCGCCGGGTACCGCACGGCCGCGCGGATCGTCCGGCTCGCGGACCGGCTGGGGCTGCCGGTGCTGACTCTGGTGGACACGCCGGGCGCCGCGAATGACGCGGAGGCCGAGCGGGCGGGCGCGGGCGCGGCCATCGCGGACATGTTCGCGGCGGTGGCCGGGGCGCGGGTCCCGGTGACGACGCTGGTGATCGGCGAGGGCGGCTCGGGTGGGGCACTGGCCCTCGCGGCGCCGGACAACACCTGGGCGACGCCCGACAGCTACTTCTCGGTGATCGCCCCGGAGCCGGCGGCGGCGATACTGAAGCGCCCGCCGGAAGACGCCCCGCACACGGCCGAGCAACTGCGGCTGCGCCCCCAGGACCTGGTGGAGCTGGGGGTCGTACGCGGCATCGTGTGACGCGGACGCCCTCCTAGGAGGCGGCCCCGGCCTGCGCGCCGGTCGTCTCGTGGCCGACCGGCTCCGGGCCGACCGGCTCGACGGCGCAGTTCGCGAGGTTCTCCAGCTCGTCGGCGCCGAGCTCGTCCAGGGCGTCGGTCAGGGCGCCCAGCCGGGTGCGCAGGTCGCGAAGCTCGTCCAGGCTCATCCCGGTCACGGCGGAGATGCGGCGCGGCACCCCGAGGGCCCGCCGTCGCAGCGCCGTGCCGTCCGGGGTGGGCCGTACGGTGACGGACCGCTCGTCCTCGGGGCTGCGCCGCCGCTCCACGTAACCGGCCGCCTCCAGCCGCTTCAGCAGTGGGGAGAGCGTGCCGGAGTCGAGGCGCAGGTGCTCGCCGATCCGCTTGACGGGCAGCTCGCCGTGCTCCCACAGCACCAGCATCACGAGGTACTGGGGGTAGGTCAGGCCCAGGTCCTTGAGGGCGATGCGGTAGACGCCGTTGAAGGCGCGGGTCGCGGCGTGCAGCGAGAAGCAGATCTGGTGGTCGAGACGGAGGAAGTCCTCGTCCCGCGCGCCGCCGTGCGAGCCGTGCGTGTCCGTGTGGTGCATACCACCATGCTACCCCCACCCAATCAAGTTGTGTGCAATTGAATTGCTTGCTAGAAATAACGCCGACGCACTTTCCCCTGACCGAGAGGACGGGCACATGAACGCCCTGTACACCGCTGTCGCCACGGCCAACGGCCGCGAGGGCCGCGCCGTCAGCTCCGACGGCCAGATCGACCTTCCGCTCGGCCTCCCGAAGGCTCTGGGCGGCAACGACAAGGGCACCAACCCCGAGCAGCTCTTCGCCGCCGGTTACGCCGCGTGCTTCGCCAGCGCGATGGGTGCGATAGGCCGCCAGGAGAAGATCGACGTCAAGGACGCCTCGGTCACCGCGGAGGTCAGCATCGGCAAGGACGAGGCCGACAACGGCTTCGGTCTCGCGGTGGTCATGCGCGTCGAGCTCCCGGACCACCTCCAGGGCGACGCCGGCCGCGATCTGCTGGAGAAGACCCACGCGTACTGCCCGTACTCCAAGGCCACGCGCGGCAACATCGACGTGCGGCTGGTCATCGAGTGACCTGAACCGCACACGGCCGAAGGGCCCCGGACCGCGCAGGTCCGGGGCCCTTCGCGGCGCCGCGAAGGGTTCTCAGGCGCCCGGTCCGGCCCATCCCGCGACCGCCGCGGTCTCCAGCCCCCGGGTGCGGTAGCTCTCGCCCTCCAGGGTGACGACGTCGGCGTGGTGGACCAGCCGGTCCACGGTGGCGGACGCGGTGTCGCCGTCGCCGAACACCTCGGCCCACCGCCCGAAGGGCCGGTCACTGGTGACGATCAGCGAGGCGCGCTCATAGCGGTGCGCGACCAGCTGGAAGAAGAGGTTGGCGGCCTCCTTGTCGAGCGGCACGTAGCCGAGCTCGTCCACGATGAGCAGCGGGTACGCGTCGAGCGAGGCCAGCTCGTCGGCCAGCCGTCCATCGGCCTGGGCGCGGCGCAGCCGGGTGCCCCACTCGAGGGCCGTGGCGAACAGCACCCGGTGCCCTGCCTCGCAGGCCCGTACGCCGAGCGCGGCGGCCAGATGCGTCTTGCCGGTGCCGGGGCCGCCGAGGAACACCACGTTGGCGTGGCTCGCGACGAAGTCGAGCCGGCCCAGCCGGTCGATGACCAGCGGGTCCGGGGCGCGCAGATGGCCGGTGTCGAACGCCTCCAGCTGTTTGCGCCCGGGGAACCCGGCCGCCGCGATCCGCTCCTCCGTCCCGGCGGTGACCCGCCAGGCCGTCCCCTGCCGCGGCACGACGGCCACCGCGTCACGCATCACCGCGTCGCCCGTCACCGCGTCATCCGGCGCCGGGCCCCGACGCACCGACGCATCGCCCGTCACCGAGCCGCCCTCCGCGTCACCGCCGGCCTTCGCCCCGTGCGACGCCCGCGCCCCGTGCGGCGCCATGGGCCCGGACATGTACGCCAGGATCGCCGCCGAGAGGATGAACGCCATGTGGATCACCGTGCCCCACAGCAGGTCGTGCTCGGGCGTGTGGTGCACGTCGACGAACATCTGGAGCAGGTGCACCGACGAGATCCCGACGATGGCGGTGGCCAGCTTCACCTTCAGCACGTTGGAGTTGACGTGCGACAGCCACTCCGGCTGGTCGCGGTGGCCCTGCAGACCGATGCGCGAGACGAACGTCTCGTACCCGCCGACGATCACCATGATCAGCAGGTTGGCGATCATCACCACGTCCACCAGTTTGAGCACGGCCAGCATGACGTGCGTCTCGTCGGCCTGGCCGCTCAGGACGTGCGCGATGAGTCTCCAGAGCTCGTTGAAGAACTTGTAGACGTATACCCCCTGGGCGGCCACGAGGCCGAAGTACAGCGGCGCCTGGAGCCATCGCGTGGCGAACAGGGCGTATCCGAGCGTCGTCATGTGGGACGGACCGGTCGGGGTGACGGAGCGGGACAACAGCACCTCCTACGACGTGGGATTCGTCATTCTTGTGCGAAGGCGCCGAAAATCTGAATTCGCATCACTCTTATTGATGAATAGACATTCCGTAGGACAACGTAGGCGGTTCCTGCCCCCGATCCAGGTGTCATCCACGAAGAGCAGCGCACCCCTGCTCTGTCCCACTGGCCGGAAACGCCGGGGCGGCCCGGCGCTGGGCCTGATGTGGTTCCTCCACCAGATCGGCGCGTTCGTCGCGAGCGAGGGCGGCGGCATCAGCTACAACGCGCTCCTCTCGTACGACCCGGTGGTCGTCGGCTCGGCGGCCATCGCCGCCGTCTCCACCCCGCCCGGGCGGAGACCGGGCGCGGCCACGCCGGCGAGGCCCCCATGTAACACCCAGAAGAAGAGCGGCAGAAGCAGCGCGACAAAGCCGAATTCACCGGGAACACGCGCCGCTCAATTCCCCCACGCCCCCGTCGCGTTGCATACTAAGGCCGCCGGAGAATCTTCCCGGGCCGGGAACCGGAGGCCGCTCCCGACCGGCCGACTCCCTGCCCATCACGCGGGATCGCAGTTGACTACGGTGGCGTACCGTGCGGCGGCACGGTGACACCGACCCGCGCATGGATCAACGGTCTTGGCACTTCAGGGGAGGGAACGGCTCACGTGTCGCAGACGCCGGAAGTCGACGACGGAATTCGCACACCGGATGATTTCGTCATTCAGCTGCGCGGGCCCAATTCCGATCTCCTTCCGGCGTTGATGCGCGTGCTCACCACGGACGACAAGGACCTGACGGCCGCCTGGAGCCGCGCCCTGCACACGCCATGGGCGAGGCCAGGGCCCGGGTGTCCGGGTCACCGGCCCGGGCGTCGGCGGGTATGTACGGGTCCCGCCGTGCGAGCCCGCCGACACGCTCGGCCGCCTGCCGCATGCCCTGGTGATCGTCGGCCGCCATATCGCCTCGGCCACCTCGGCCACCTCGGCCACGTGAACGCCCGCGCCCGCCTCCGCCTCGACGAGCCGGTGAGCCGCGTCCAGGAGGTCCTCGCCCGACTTCACCCCGGTCTCCGGCCCCGCAGCCGATGGGGTGAACCCGTCGCGACCCGCCGCGTGACTGTCCCGGGAGCTGGTGTCGGCCGGAGCTACAGTGAGGGCCCTCACAGCGACTGTGAGGGCCCTCAGACCTGCGTATCTGCAGGTAAGAAGGTTTCTGCTCGACTGGCAGACGGTGGGGCGGGTGGGACTCGAACCCACGGCCGACGGATTATGAGTCCGCTGCTCTAACCGGCTGAGCTACCGCCCCGTGCGGTGCGTCGCGCACATTTGTGCGCGCCGTCTGCCGCAGCATAGCCGCTCATACGATCTCCTGCTCCGGATGGTCGGCAACGCACACCGTTGAAGACTGCCGCCGCCCCCGCACGGTTCCGGATCAGCCGAGAAAACGAAAGAGAGGACCCGGGAGGGTCCTCTCTCGTCACCGCTCCCCCGGCTGGACTCGAACCAGCAACCCTCCGGTTAACAGCCGAATGCTCTGCCAATTGAGCTACAGGGGATCGCGCTCCCCCGACTGGACTCGAACCAGTAACCTGCCGGTTAACAGCCGGCTGCTCTGCCAATTGAGCTACAGGGGATTGCTGCGTTGCACCGAACGTACCCACCCGGGGCGTTCCGGGCGGCGCTCGCTCGCTGCGACACATACATTAGCGCAAGCTGGGGGGTGCTCCGCCAATCGGTATCGCCCCGGCCTGGCCGGGTGACGTCAGCCCCCACGGGCAGGCGGCCGGCACCGACGCCTACGGAAGGGTGGCAGCCATGCGGTACAAGCTCACGTTCGTCGTTGGACTGGCCGTCGGGTACGTCCTCGGGACCCGGGCCGGGCGCGAGCGGTACGAACAGCTGCGGAAGTCCGCACGCGAGCTCTCGGAGAACCCCGCCGTGCGCAACGCCGCCGAGTCGGCCGCGCAGACCGGCCGGGGGGTGGCCGGCCGCGCGTACCGGGTGGTGAGCGACAGGGTCGGGGACCGGATGCCCGAGTCGGTCGCCGAGCGGGTCCGCTCGCTGCGGGGCCGCGGCCAGGCCGGCGAGGACGACTGGGGCACCAGTAACACCTGACCGACACCCGACGTGACGCCTGACACCTCGGAGACGGGTGTTCCGGGCGGGCCGGATACCGGGCGGAGTACGGCAGAATCTTCTTCATGGGGATAGTCGCCGGGTTGGAGAGTTCGTCGGGTTTCACGCGCATCGTCGTCTGCGACACGGACACGGGCGCCGTTCTGCGGCAGGGGTACGCCGCGCACCCCGTCGAGCCGAAGGCCACCGAGGTGGACCCGCAGGCGTGGCTGCTCTCGCTCGGCGAGGCCGCCACGGGCGGGCTGCTCGAGGGCGTGCAGGCCATCGGGGTGTCCGCGCAGCAGCACGGTCTGGTCCTCCTGGACCAGCAGGGCGCGCCGGTGCGGCCCGCGCTGGTCGGCAACGACAAGCGGGCGCAGGTGGCGGCCGCGGATCTGGTCGAGGCGCTGGGCGGCCGTCAGGCGTGGGCGGAGGCGGTGGGCTGCGTACCGCAGTCGGCGCAGCCGGTGTCGAAGCTGCGCTGGCTGGCGCGGACCGAGCCGGAGGCGGCGCGGCGGGTCGCGGCGGTGCTGCAGCCTCAGGACTGGCTGGTGTGGCAGCTGCTGGGCCGGCCCGCCCGGCGGACCACGGACCGCGGCGGCGCGTCCGGCACGGGGTACTGGTCGGCGGCCACCGGCTCGTACCGGCCGGACCTGGTGGAGCTGGCGCTGGGGCACCAGGTGGCGCTGCCCGAGGTGCTCGGCCCGGCGGAGGCCGCGGGGACGACGCCCGAGGGGCTGCTGATCTCGGCGGGCACCGGGGAGACGATGGCCGCCGCGTTCGGTCTGGGCCTGGGCCCGGGGGACGCCGTGGTGTCGCTCGGGGCGTCCGGCTCCGTGATGGCGGTGCACCACGAGGCGCCGGCCGACCCCCAGGGGATGATCACGGCGTTCGCGGACGCGGTCGGGACGCATCTGCCGGTGGTCCACACGTCCAACGCGGTCCGGGCACTGCGGGGTACCGCGGAACTGCTGGGTGTGGACGGTCTGGAGGAGCTGTCGGCGCTGGCGCTGAAGTCGACGCCGGGCGCCTCGGGGCTGGTGCTGCTCCCCTATCTGGAGGGTGAGCGGACGCCGCCGCTGCCGCACACGGCGGGCACGCTGAGCGGGCTGCGGCGCGAGTCGATGAAGCCGGAGCACCTGGCGCGGGCCGCGTTCGAGGGCATGCTGTGCTCGCTGGCCGACGCGATGGACGTGCTGCGCCGGCGCGGTGTGGAGGTGCGGCGGGTGTTCCTGCTGGGCGCCGCCGCGGAGCTGCCGGCCGTGCAGGCCGCCGCGCCCGCGATCTTCGGTGCGCAGGTCGTCGTACCGCAGCCCGCCGACTACACGGCGCTGGGCGCCGCCCGGCAGGCGGCGTGGGCGCTCGGGGTTGCGCAAGGCACGCTGTCCCCGCAGGCGCCGCCCGCCTGGCAGGGCGCCGCGGCGCAGGTGTTCGAGCCGGGTGACGAGCTGGCGGTGGGGCAGGCGGTGCGTCAGCAGTACGGGGCGACGCGGGACCAGTTGCACCCGGGAGCGTTCGGCTCGTAGCGGACGCTGCGAAACTCGCTCGTAACGGCCGCGGGTGGCGGGCGATAGTTGAAGCCGTGCTCAGACAACTTCTCCGCAACCATCTGGGGCCGTACAAACGGCCCATACTTCTCTTGGTGGCGCTCCAACTGCTCCAGACGAGCGCCACCCTCTATCTGCCCACGCTCAACGCGGACATCATCGACAAGGGTGTCGTGACCGGCGACACCGGCTACATCCTGCGGTACGGCGCCCTGATGATCGCGGTGTCGGTTGTGCAGGTCGCGGGCAACATCGGTGCAGTGTTCTACGGCGCGCGCACGGCCGCTGCGCTCGGCCGGGACGTGCGGGCGGCCGTCTTCGACCGGGTGCAGTCGTTCTCGGCGCGGGAGCTCGGGCACTTCGGGGCGCCGTCGCTCATCACCCGTACCACCAATGACGTCCAGCAGGTGCAGACGCTCGTGCTGATGGCGTTCACGCTGATGGTGTCGGCGCCGATCATGTGTGTCGGCGGGATCGTCATGGCGCTGGGGCAGGACGTGCCGCTGTCGGCGGTGCTGCTGGCCGTGGTGCCGGTGCTCGGTATCGCGGTCACCCTGATCGTGATGCGGATGCGTCCGCTGTTCCGCACGATGCAGAAGCGGCTGGACTCGGTGAACCGGGTGCTGCGCGAGCAGATCACCGGCAACCGGGTCATCCGCGCGTTCGTCCGGGACGCCTACGAGCGCGAGCGGTTCAAGGGCGCCAACGAGGAGCTCACCGACGTGTCGATGGCGGCGGGCCGGCTGATGGCACTGATGTTCCCGACGGTGATGACCGTGGTGAACGTCTCCAGCGTCGCCGTCGTCTGGTTCGGCGCCCACCGGATCGACAGCGGCGGGATGCAGATCGGTGCGCTGACCGCGTTCCTCGCGTATCTGATGCAGATCGTGATGGCCGTGATGATGGCCACGTTCATGTTCATGATGGTGCCGCGGGCCGAGGTGTGCGCCGAGCGCATCGAAGAGGTGCTGCGTACGGAGACGAGCGTGCTGCCGCCCGCCGTGCCGGTGCGGGAGCTGACCCGCCGCGGCCGCCTGGAGATCCGGGGTGCCGAATTCCGCTACCCGGGGGCCGAGGAGGCCGTGCTGCACGGCATCGACCTGACGGCCGGGCCGGGCGAGACCACCGCGGTGATCGGGTCGACGGGCAGCGGCAAGTCGACGCTGCTGGGCCTGGTGCCGCGGCTGTTCGATGTGACGGGCGGTCAGGTGCTGGTGGACGGGGTCGACGTGCGGCAGCTGGACCCCGCGCTGATGGCCCGTACGGTGGGGCTCGTCCCGCAGAAGCCGTATCTGTTCTCGGGGACGGTCGCGACGAACCTCCGCTACGGGCGGCCGGACGCGACCGACGAGGAGCTGTGGCAGGCCCTGGAGACGGCGCAGGCCGCCGACTTCGTACGGGAGCTGGAAGGCGGGCTGAACGCGCCCATCGCGCAGGGCGGCACGAATGTGTCCGGCGGGCAGCGGCAGCGGCTGGCGATCGCCCGGACGCTGGTGCGGAGGCCGGAGATCTACCTCTTCGACGACTCCTTCTCGGCGCTGGACTACACGACGGACGCCCTGTTGCGGGCCGCGCTCGCACGTGAGACCGCGGAGGCGACCGTGGTGATCGTCGCCCAGCGGGTGTCGACGATCCGTGACGCGGACCGGATCGTGGTCCTGGACGAGGGCAGGGTCGTGGGCGTGGGACGGCACCACGAACTCATGGCGACCAACGAGACGTACCGGGAGATCGTGCTCTCCCAGCTGACCGAGGCGGAGGCTGCCTGATGGCCGGTCCTGGCGGAATGATGCGGGCCGGTGGCGGCCCGGGCGATCGGTCGATGGACTTCAAGGGCTCGTTCAAGCGGCTGCTGCGGCGTCTGGCCCTGGAGAGGGCCGCGCTCTGGGTGATGGTCACGGCCGGTGTGCTGAGCGTGGCGCTGGCGGTGATCGGGCCGAAGATCCTCGGCCGGGCGACGGACCTGGTGTTCGCGGGTGTCGTCGGCCGTGGCATGCCGGAGGGCAGCACGAAGGAGGAGGCCGTCGCGGCCCTGCGGGCGGACGGTGAGCACGGGCTCGCGGACATGCTGTCCGGGGTGGACTTCACACCGGGCCGGGGCATCGACTTCGGCGCGGTCGGGGACGTCCTGCTGCTGGCCCTGGCGGTGTACGCGGTCGCCGGGCTGCTGATGCTGGTGTCGACCCGGATGTCCATCCTGGTGATCAACCGGACGGTGTACCGGCTCCGCGAGGACGTGCAGGCGAAGCTGGAGCGGCTGCCGCTGTCGTACTTCGACCGGTCCAGGCGCGGCGAGGTGCTGAGCCGGGCGACGAACGACATCGACAACATCGGCCAGACCATGCAGCAGACCATGGGCCAGCTGATCAACTCGGCGCTGACGATCCTGGGCGTCCTGGTGATGATGTTCTGGATCTCGCCGCTGCTCGCGCTGGTGGCGCTGGTGACCGTGCCGGTGTCGGTGGTCGTGGCGACGCGGGTCGGCAAGCGGTCGCAGCCGCAGTTCGTGCGGCAGTGGAAGGCCACGGGGCAGCTGAACGCGCACGTCGAGGAGATGTACTCGGGGCACTCGCTGGTGAAGGTCTTCGGCCGGCAGGAGGAGGCGGCCCGGGACTTCCGCGAGCAGAACGACGAGCTGTACGAGGCGGGGTTCCGGGCGCAGTTCAACAGCGGGCTGATGCAGCCGCTGATGTTCTTCGTGTCGAACCTGAACTACGTGCTGGTGGCGGTGGTCGGCGGGCTGCGCGTGGCGTCCGGGACGCTGTCGATCGGTGACGTCCAGGCGTTCATCCAGTACTCGCGGCAGTTCTCGATGCCGCTGACGCAGGTCGCGTCGATGGCGAACCTGGTGCAGTCCGGCGTCGCGTCCGCCGAGCGGATCTTCGAGCTGCTGGACGCGGAGGAGCAGCCGGAGTCCCCGGCGCTGGAGCGGCCGGAGCAGCTGCGCGGCGCGGTGACGCTGGAGAAGGTCTCCTTCCGCTACGAGCCGGACAAACCGCTCATCGAGGACCTGTCGCTGACGGTGGAGCCGGGCCAGACGGTCGCGATCGTCGGGCCGACGGGCGCCGGGAAGACCACCCTGGTGAATCTGCTGATGCGGTTCTACGAGGTGACGGGAGGCCGGATCGTGCTCGACGGGGTCGACGCGGCGCGGATGTCACGGGAAGAGCTGCGGTCCTCGATCGGCATGGTCCTGCAGGACACCTGGCTGTTCGGCGGGACGATCGCGGAGAACATCGCGTACGGCGCGGACGCCGGGCGCGAGGTGACGCGTGCCGAGATCGAGGAGGCCGCGCGGGCCGCGCACGCCGACCGGTTCATCCGCACGCTGCCCGACGGCTACGACACGGTCATCGACGACGAGGGCGCGGGCGTCAGCGCGGGCGAGAAGCAGCTGATCACCATCGCGCGGGCGTTCCTGTCGGACCCGGTGATCCTGGTTCTGGACGAGGCGACCAGTTCCGTGGACACCCGCACGGAGGTGCTGATCCAGAAGGCGATGGCGCGGCTCGCCCACGGGCGGACCAGCTTTGTGATCGCGCACCGGCTCTCCACGATCCGAGACGCCGATGTGATCTTGGTGATGGAGCAGGGTTCCATCGTCGAACAGGGCACGCACGGGGAGCTGCTGGCGGCGGAGGGCGCGTACGCGCGCTTGTACGCGGCGCAGTTCGCGGAAGCGGTGGCCGAGGTCGACTGACCGTACAGTGGAACCAGGCGAACGGGGAACGGGGAACGGGGAACGGCATGACGGAGAACACGGCGGGCGACGGGACCGCGGGGGACCCGGAAGGCGGCGCGCCGGGGGGCGCGTCGGGCGGCGGTGGACAGGGCATCGCCCTGGGCATGCTGTTCGGCGTGGTCATCGGGATCGTGTTCGGCACGGTGCTCGACAATCTGGCGGTGGGCATCGCCCTGGGGGCGGGCATCGGCACCGCGTTCGGTGTCACCTTCGGCACCGCCCTCCGAAAGCGGGACGGCGAGGAGCGGGGGGCCGAGCGGTAGGTCCTCAGTCCAGATAGCCGCGCAGCTGGTCCGCGAAGGCGTGGTCCCGCAGCTTGCCGAGGGTCTTGGACTCGATCTGGCGGATGCGTTCACGCGTCACGCCGAAGAGACGTCCGATCTCCTCCAGGGTGCGGGGCCTGCCGTCGGCCAGACCGTAGCGGAGCTGGACGACCTTCCGCTCGCGCTCGCCGAGCGTGGAGAGCACCGCCTCCAGGTGCTCGCGGAGGAGCAGGAACGCGGCGGACTCCACGGGGGACGCGGCGTCGCCGTCCTCGATGAGGTCGCCGAGGGCCACCTCGTCCTCCTCGCCGACCGGCGCGTGCAGGGAGACCGGCTCCTGGGCCAGCCGCAGCACCTCACCGATCCGTTCGGGGGACAGGCCCAGGTACGCGGCGACCTCCTCGGTGGTGGGCTCCTGGCCCTGCTCCTGGAGCAGCCGCCGCTGGACCCGTACGACCCGGTTGATCAGCTCGACGACATGGACGGGGACGCGGATGGTCCGGGCCTGGTCGGCGAGGGCCCGGGACATCGCCTGGCGGATCCACCAGGTGGCGTATGTCGAGAACTTGTAGCCGCGCGCGTAGTCGAACTTCTCGACCGCCCGGATCAGGCCGAGGTTGCCCTCCTGGACGAGGTCCAGCATGGTCAGGCCGCGGCCGACGTACCGCTTGGCGACGGAGACGACGAGGCGCAGGTTCGCCTCGATGAGGCGGCGCTTGGCCATACGGCCCATGACGACGAGCGTGTCGAGGTCGAGCGCCAGCTGGGAGTCCAGGTCGGGAGTGCGGGCGAGCTTCTCCTCGGCGAAGAGCCCGGCCTCGACACGGCGGGCGAGCTCGACCTCCTCGGCGGCGGAGAGGAGCGGGATGCGGCCGATCTCGCGCAGATACTGGCGGAACAGGTCCGAGGAGGGCCCGCTGCCGCCCTTGCCGGGCGCGTGGCGTACGGGAGGTTCGGGCGGGGGTTCCGGCACGTGGGGTATTACGCCGTCGGGTCCGCCGTCGGGTACGCCGTCCGGCAGCGCTTCTGGGCGGTTCGGCGGTTGGCCCTGCACAGGGACGACATCGCTCAGGGTCTGGGTCTGCACGGGGGCGACCTCCAGGTGATCGCTGCCGGTTCGGGGGCGTGCGGCAGCGGGACGGTGGCGGGCCTGTCCCGCGATGCGCCGTCCCGGACTCACGACCGCCCCCAGTGTGGGGTACGACACATCACCGCCACGAGGGTCGTGCGCCCACTTTTTGAGACCGGTGCGTGACGGCGCGGTTACGGGGCCGCGCCGGGGGGCCGGGGGCGTCCCCCGGGAATCACAGGGCGGCCGCGCCCTGGTTGCGGAGCGACTGGGCGTACTGCTGGAGGACCCACAGTTCGTTCTGGACCGTGGTGAGTTGCCGGGGGTCGCCGTGGCCGCCCAGGCGGGTGAGGGTGCCCTGGACGTCTCGGATGCGGCGGTCGACCGCGCGGAGGCGGACCTGGACCAGTTGTTCGCCCGCGTACGTCTCGTCGACCACGCGGGAGAGCACCGCCTCGACGGCCAGTTCGGTGACCAGGGCGCGGACCGTGTCGTCCGGGGCGGCCTCGCGGACCCGGGCCAGGTACTCGGGGGCGCTGTCGAGGCCCTGGGCGGCGCCGCCCGCCTCGGCGATGGTCCGGCGCACGGCGGCGTACGGCGGGGCGGTGAACTCGTCGGCGCCGTACGCGTCGAACGCCGGGGACACCAGCGCCGGGTACTGGAGGGCCAGCTTCAGCAGCTCCCGTTCCGTGCGGTGCGCCGGGCTGCGGAGGTTCAGCGCCGGGCCCGTGAACGGTGCAGGGCCGCGCTGCGGGTCCGGTGCGGGGGCACGCGAGGGCGCCGGGGCCCGGCCGCCCGGGCCGCCGTTCCCCGCGCCCCGGTCCCGTGCCCAGCGGGCCAGCTGGGCGACGCGCTTCACGACGAACTGGGTGTCGAGGATGCCGAGCATGCCGGCCAGCTCCACCGCGACCTCGTGCTGGGAGGCGACGTTCTTGATACGGGCGACGATCGGCGCGGCCTCGTCGAGTGCGGCGGCGCGGCCCGCCGGTGTCTCCAGGTCGTACCGGTTCACGACCTGGCGCAGCGCGAACTCGAACAGCGGGGTGCGCGGCTCGACGAGTTCCTGGACGGCCTCGTCACCCTTGACGAGACGCAGGTCGCACGGGTCCATGCCGTCCGGGGCGATCGCGATGTACGTCTCGGCGGCGAACTTCTGGTCGTCCTCGAAGGCCCGGAGCGCCGCTTTCTGGCCGGCCGCGTCGCCGTCGAACGTGAAGATCACGCGGGCGGAGCCGTTGTCCATCAGCAGCCGGCGGAGGATCTTGATGTGCTCGCCGCCGAACGCCGTGCCGCAGGTGGCGATGGCGGTGGTCACCCCGGCGAGGTGGCAGGCCATGACGTCCGTGTAGCCCTCGACCACGACCGCCCGGCTCGACTTGGCGATATCCTTCTTGGCGAGGTCGATGCCGTACAGGACCTGGGACTTGCGGTAGACCGGGGTCTCCGGTGTGTTGAGGTACTTGGGCCCGTTGTCGTCGTCCCGGAGCTTGCGCGCGCCGAAGCCGACGACATCGCCGCCGACGTCGCGGATGGGCCACATCAGGCGGCCGCGGAACCGGTCGATGGGTCTGCCGCCGCGACTCTCCTGGGCGAGACCGGAGACGATGAGCTCCTTGTCGGAGAAGCCCTTCCCGCGCAGATAGCGGGTGAGGTGGTCCCATCCGGCGGGGCTGTAGCCGACGCCGAAATGCTGCGCGGCGGCCTGGTCGAAGCCCCGCTCGGCGAGGAACCTGCGCCCGATCTCGGCCTCGGCGCCGTCGAGTTGCTCGGTGAAGTACTGGGCGGCCGCCTTGTGCGCCTCGATCAGGCGGATGCGCTCGCCGCGCTGGTGCGTGGGGTTGTAGCCGCCCTCCTCGTACCGGAGGGTGATGCCGGCGCGCGCGGCGAGCCGCTCGACCGTCTCCGAGAAGGTGAGGTGGTCGATCTTCATCACGAAGGCGATGGTGTCCCCGCCCTCCTGGCAGCCGAAGCAGTGGAAGAGACCCTTGCTCGGACTTACCTGGAAGGACGGGGACTTCTCGTCGTGGAAGGGGCAGAGGCCCTTGAGGTTGCCGCCGCCGGCGTTGCGCAGCTGGAGGTACTCGGACACGACGGCATCGATCGGGACGGCGTCCCGTACCGCCTTCACGTCGTCATCGTTGATCCTGCCTGCCACGCGGAGATTCTACGGGGGTCGGTGCCCCCTAATCGTGCGGCAGCAGTGACGTCAGGGGCGTCCCCGGGTCCGCGAGCGCGTCCGGGTCCACGCCGGTGCCCGCCGCGCCCGCCCGGACAAGGTCCTGGATGGGTGCTGTGACGTCCCACACGTTCACGTTCATCCCGGCCAGGACCCGCCGCTCCTTCAGCCAGAACGCGAGGAACTGGCGCTTCGCGACGTCCCCGCGCAGCACCACCTGGTCGTACGAGCCGGGGGGCGCCCAGCCGGAGTACTCCATACCCAGGTCGTACTGGTCGGAGAAGAAGTACGGGATCCGGTCGTACGACACGTCCTGGCCCAGCATGGCGCGGGCCGCGGCCGGGCCGCCGTTCAGGGCGTTGGCCCAGTGCTCGACGCGCAGCCGGAGGCCCAGGAGCGGGTGGTGCATGGCGGCCACGTCGCCCGCCGCGTAGATGTCGGGGTCCGAGGTGCGCAGCGACGCGTCGACGGCGATGCCACCGCCGTGGGCGCGGTCGACGAGGGCGAGCCCGGCGGTCTCGGCGAGCGCGGTGCGCGGGACGGCGCCGATCGCGGCGAGCACGGCGTGCGCCGGATGCTCGTCGCCGTCCTCGGTGCGGGCGGCCAGGACCATGCCGTCCTGGCCGACGATCTCGGAGAGGCGGGTGCCGAACCGGAAGCGGACGCCGTGCTCGGCGTGCAGGTCGGTGAAGAGCTGGCCCAGCTCGGGGCCGATGACCTGGTGGAGCGGGGTGGGCGCCGGTTCGACGACGGTGACCTCGGCGCCGTATCCGCGGGCCGCGGCGGCGACCTCGAGGCCGATCCAGCCGGCGCCCGCGATGATCAGGTGGCCGTTGTCGCGGCCGAGGGCGGCGAGGACGCCCTGGAGCCGGTCGGCGTGGCAGAGGCGGCGCAGGTGGTGGACGCCGGCGAGGCCGGTGCCCGGGACGTCGAGGCGGCGCGGCTCGGCGCCGGTGGCGATGAGCAGCTTGTCGTAGTGGATGGTGGTCCCGTCTCCGAGCCGGACCGTCCGGTGGGCGCGGTCGATGCCGGTGACGGGCTGCCCGAGGTGCAGTTCGATGTCGGCCTGCGCGTACCAGGCGGGCTCGTGGACGAAGACGCTGTCGCGTTCCTCCTTGCCGGAGAGGTAGCCCTTGGACAGCGGTGGCCGTTCGTAGGGGTGGTCGCGTTCGTCACCGACGAGGATCACGCGGCCGGAGAATCCCTCGGAGCGGAGCGTCTCCGCCGCCTTGGCCCCGGCCAGTCCCCCGCCCACGATGACGAAGGTCTCATCTGCGTCGACCACTTGTCGCCTCCTACCCGGAATGCCCAGTACGTCCAAGTCCACGCTACGCCGCAAGACCGCTCCGGCGGCCGTGGCGCCCTAGGGAGGGTCCCGCACGGAGGACGGGTGCGGGAAGAGGCACTACCTGGCGCGGGGTGCCGTGAGGCGGGCATGCAGGGCGCGCGCGGAGGCGTCGGTGAACGACGCGATCTGGTCGACGACCACCCGCTTGCGGGCCCGGTCGTCGGGCGCGGCGTCGAACAGGGCGCGGAACTGCGGGTCGAGGCCGTCGGGGGCGCGGTGCAGGAGCGCCTCGGCGAGCTCGGCGATGACGATGCGCTGGTCGGCGCGGAGAGCCTCCTGTTCGGCGCGCTGCATGACGTACCGGTCGGCGACGGCTTTGAGGACCGCGCACTCGTTGCGGGCCTCGCGGGGTACGACGAGCCGGGCGCCGTAGCGGGTGAGGCGGCCGGATCCGTACGCCTCACGGGTGGCGCCCTCGGCGGCGAGGCAGAAGCGGCCGATGAGCTGGCTGGTGGCGTCCTTCAGCCGGGCCTGGGCGAGGGCGGTGCCGTCGTAGCCGTGCGGCCACCAGTCCTGGTCGATGAGCCGGTCGAGGGCGTCGGCGAGCTCCTGCGGATCGGTGTCGTCGGGTACGTAGCGGCCGACGGCGACGCGCCAGATCTCGGCGCGCTCGGGCTCGGCGAGGAGGAGGTTGGGATCGATGTGACCGGCGTGGAGGCCGTCCTCGAAGTCGTGCACGGAGTACGCGACGTCGTCTGACCAGTCCATGACCTGCGCCTCGAAGCAGGTGCGGCCGGCGGGAGCGCCCCGGCGGGCCCAGTCGAAGACCGGCAGGTCGTCCTCGTACACGCCGAACTTCGTGGAGTGCGGGGCGGTGGGGTGGGCGCCGCGCGGCCACGGGTACTTGGTGGCGGCGTCGAGGGCGGCGCGGGTGAGGTTGAGGCCGACGCTGACCAGGTCGCCGCCGACGGGGTCGGGGATGAACCGCTTGGGCTCGATCCGGGTGAGGAGGCGGAGCGACTGGGCGTTGCCCTCGAAGCCGCCGCAGTCCTTGGCGAACTCGTTGAGGGCCTGCTCGCCGTTGTGCCCGAAGGGCGGGTGGCCCATGTCGTGGGAGAGGCAGGCGGCTTCGACGAGGTCGGGGTCGCAGCCGAGGGCGGCGCCCAGCTCGCGGCCCACCTGGGCGCATTCGAGGGAGTGGGTGAGCCGCGTGCGGGGGCTGGCGTCCCAGGCCGGGATGAGGGTCCCCGCTGCTCGAGCGAAGCCGAGAGCCTGGGGGAATGTGCCGGGCGTGACGACCTGGGTCTTGCCGGCGAGGCGGCGCAGCGCGGAGGAGTGCAGGACGCGCGCGCGGTCGCGCTGGAAGGCGGTGCGGCCCGGGCGTTTGTCGGGCTCGGTGGCCCAGCGCTCGGTCGCGGCCTCGTCGTAGGCCCCGCCGTCGGCCTCGTCGTACGCGTCGGATGCGTGGGTCGTACCTTCCATGCCGTTCATGCACCGAAGGTAACCGCACGGGGTGACAGTGAAGCCTGCGGTGCGTCAGACGGAGGCGTACGCGCGTGGTGCGGGCGCGGCGGCGCGGGCGAGGGCCTGGTCGTAGCGGTGCAGGACGAGCCGGGCGAGTGCGGGGTGCGGGCCGATGGGCTCGGCGGCGATCCAGGGCGCGGCGGCGGCGCTGCGGGTGGCGAAGAGCCCGGGGGCGGTGAAGCAGGAGGCCACGGCGATCCGGGTGCGGCCGCGGGCGGTGAGGGCCTGGACGGCCTCGGGGACGGTCGGGGACGCGGCGGAGGCGTAGGCGGGGACGACGGGGATGCCGCCGAGGCGCTCGCTGAGCAGCGCGGCGAGGCGCCGGGTGCCCGCGGCGGAGTCGGGGTCGCGGGACCCGGCGGCGGCCAGTACGACTCCGGCGGTGCGGGCCGCGCGGGCGCCGGTGCGCCAGCCGGCCTCGGTGAGCCGGTCGTACAGCGCTTCGACGAGGAGCGGATGCGTGCCGAGCGGCGCGGCGACCCGGGCCCGTATCCGGGGGGCGGCGGCCGCCGCGGCCTGCGGCACGTCGTGCTTGACGTGGTATCCGCGGCCGAAGAGCAGCGGTACGAGGACGGCGTCCCCGCCGTCGGGCAGGCCGTCCAGGGTGTCGGTGAGCAGCGGCTCGTTCAGTTCGATGTGGCCGAGCCGTACGGGCAGCCCGGGGCGCAGTTCGCGGACCCGGTCGAGCAGTGCGGACACGGTGGGCAGGGCCCGCGGGTCACGGCTGCCGTGGGCGACGGCGACCAGGGCGGGTGGCCGGTGGGGTGAGCTCATGGGCGGCCTGCGCGTTCGGTCGGGGGCGGGGTGGGGATCGTGTGTCGATCCTGGCCCGCGCAGGTTGCCGGGGTGTTGCGTGGTGGTGACAAGGGCTTTGGAGTGGGCTCACCGGCGGGCCGGGAGCGGTGTCAGCCTTCGGCGAGCCAGACCCGGAGCGGGCCCGCGGTGCGGAAGCCGTGGCGCAGGGCGGTGGCGAGGTCGTCACCGTGCTCGTAGCCGACGACCGGCTCCTGCCCGGCGAGACGGTCGCCACCGCCGGGCTCGTCCTGCTGGTCGTGGGCCTGGAGCGGCTCGGCCGCGCCCGTCCGGCCCCGCTCGCGGTCGCCCAGCTCCTCTGCGGGGTGCTGGGCGCCGCGCCGGCCGGGCTGCTCTTCGGGGGCGACCGGCCGTCCCGTACGTCACAGCCGTCGCACTGAACCGCACACCCGTCCGCATGCGTCGCTGTGTGCGGAGTGCACGCGAATGGCGCGGCGAACGGCACGGCAAGAGGCACGGCAAGGGGAGGGTCCACAGATGCGGGTCAGGAGCGGGATACGGAGGCTGGTGCCCGGCACCCGGCGGGGGCGGCGGCGGCTGGTGCAGGGCGTCATGCTGGCCTGCGTGCTGGCGCTCGCCCCCGCGACCTGGCTGCACACGAGCACCGCCGGCCACCTCCGTACCGTCGCCGACGTGCCCGCCCGGGACGTCGCCGTGGTCTTCGGTGCCGGGCTGTGGAAGGGCCGCCCGACCCCCTACCTGGCGCACCGGCTCGACACCGCCGCCGAGCTGTTCCGCGACGGCAGGGTACGGGTCGTCCTCGTCACCGGCGACAACAGCCGGGCCGAGTACGACGAGCCCGACGCCATGCGCGCGTACCTCGTGGAGCGCGGCGTGCCCGACACGCGGATCGTCAGCGACTACGCCGGGTTCGACACCTGGGACTCCTGCGTCCGGGCAAAGAAGATCTTCGGCGTCGACCGGGCGGTCCTCGTCACCCAGGGCTTCCACATCCGGCGGGCCGTCGCCCTCTGTCGGGCCGCGGGGGTCGAGTCGTACGGTGTCGGGGTCGCCGAGCCGCACGACTCGGTCTGGTACTACGGCGGCGTCCGGGAGCTGGCCGCCGCGGGCAAGGCCGCCGTGGACGCCGCTTTCCGGCCGGATCCGACGTTTCTGGGGCGCCAGGAGACGGGTGTGACCGAGGCGCTCGCCTCGGCCGGGTGACCGGGCCCGGCTCACGCCTTCCGGACACGGAACCGGAGCACGAAGTACCTCCGGCGTAATACGGCGGGAGCCCGCGTGTAACACACGCGTCGCACGCTCGATGGCATGCTCGCCGCCGCCACCACCTCCACGCACTGCCCGTACTGCGCCCTTCAGTGCGGGATGAACCTACGGCCCGCCGAGGACGGCGGTGTCGATGTCGTGGAGCGCACGGACTTCCCCGTCAACCGGGGTGCCCTGTGCGGTAAGGGACGTACCGCACCCGCCGTGCTCTCCTCCCAGGTCCGGCTGACCGGGCCGCTGATCCGACGCCACGCCACAGGCGGGCTCGAACCGGCCACCTGGGAGGAGGCACTGCGAGCCGTCGCCGACGGACTGCGGCGCACCCGTGAGTCGTACGGGCCCGACGGGGTCGGTGTGTTCGGCGGCGGCGGGCTCACCAACGAGAAGGCGTACACGCTCGGCAAGTTCGCCCGGCTGGCCCTGGGCACCTCGCAGATCGACTACAACGGCCGCTTCTGCATGTCGTCCGCCGCGGCGGCGGGCATCAAGGCGTTCGGTGTCGACCGGGGGCTGCCGTTCCCGCTGGAGGACATCCCTCGGACCGGCTGCGTCATCCTGGTCGGCTCGAACCTGGCCGAGACCATGCCGCCGGCGCTCCGCTACCTCACTGAGCTGAAGGAGAACGGCGGCAGGCTGATCGTCATCGATCCGCGCCGGACCCGCACCGCCGAGCAGGCCGACCTGCACATCGCGCCACGCCCCGGCACCGACCTCGCGCTCGCGCTCGGGCTGCTCCACCTCGTGGTCGCCGAGGGCCGCGTGGACGAGGAGTTCGTCGAGAGCCGTACGACGGGCTGGGCCGACGCCCGTGCCGCCGCCATGTCCCACTGGCCGACGCTCGTCGAGCGCATCACGGGCGTGCCCGTGCCGCAGCTGCGCGAGGTGGTGCGGATGTTCTGCGACGCGGAGAACGGCATGGTGCTCACCGCGCGCGGCCCCGAGCAGCAGTCGAAGGGCACCGACACGGTGGGCGCCTGGATCAACCTGTGCCTGGCCACCGGCCGCGCCGGCCGCCCGCTCTCCGGGTACGGCTGCCTGACCGGGCAGGGCAACGGGCAGGGCGGGCGCGAGCACGGTCAGAAGGCCGACCAGCTGCCCGGCTACCGCAAGCTGGACGACCCCGAGGCCCGCACCCATGTGGCCGGCGTGTGGGGCGTCGACCCCGACACGCTGCCCGGCCCGGGGCGCAGCGCGTACGAACTGCTCGACGCGCTCGGCCAGGACGTGAAGGCGCTGCTCGTCATGGCGTCCAACCCGGTCGTGTCCGCGCCGCGCGCCGCGCACATCGAGGAGCGGCTGAAGTCCCTGGACTTCCTGGCCGTGGCCGACGTCGTGCTCTCCGAGACGGCCGCGCTCGCCGATGTCGTGCTGCCCGTGACGCAGTGGGCGGAGGAGACCGGCACCATGACCAACCTGGAGGGCCGGGTGCTGCTGCGCCGCCGGGCGATCACCCCGCCCGACGGAGTACGCAGCGACCTTGAGGTGATGAACGCGCTGGCCGGGCTGCTCGGCTGGGAGAAGGGCTTCCCGACCGACCCGGAGGAGGTCTTCGACGAGCTGCGCCGCGCCTCGGCGGGCGGCGCCGCCGACTACTCGGGCATCAGCTACCGGCGCATCACGGAGGAGGACGGCGTCTTCTGGCCGTGCCCGGACCCGGAGCACCCGGGTACGCCGCGCCTCTTCCTGGACCGGTTCGCCACCCCTGACGGCCTGGCCCGCTTCGTGCCGGTCACGCACCGCGCGGCGGCCGAGGAGCCGGACGACGAGTACCCGGTCGTGCTGACGACGGGCCGCGTGGTCGCCCAGTACCAGTCGGGTGCCCAGACCCGGCGTGTCGCGGAACTGACCGCCGCCGCGCCGGGGCCGTTCGTGGAGCTGCACCCGCGGCTCGCCGAGCGGGTGGGCGTGGCGGAGGGCGAGCCGGTCGCGGTGGTGTCGCGGCGCGGCCGTGCCGTGGCCCCCGCCCGGATCACGGCCACCATCCGCCCCGACACGGTCTTCATGCCGTTCCACTGGCCGGGCGAGGGCCGCGCCAACACGCTCACGAACCCGGCCCTCGACCCGACCTCCCGGATGCCCGAGTTCAAGACGTGCGCGGTACGCCTCGAACCGGCCGGCGACTGAGCCAGTCCCCACCCGGAACGGGCGCGCCCAGCTCGGTGCGGGGCGCGGCGACGTACACCCACGCGCGCACGGCGCTCCCGTCCCGCACCCGGACGACGTCGCGGGCCTCCCGCTCGTACACATTGAGCGGGTGGCCGGGCCCGAGGAAGTCCTCCAGCCGGTCGAGTACGGAGAGCAGCTCGCGGTAGCGGCCGGGGGCGGCGTGCACGAGGTCACCGACGACCTCGCCGTCCCCGCGCGCGACGTACGGATAGCCGGGCCCGTCGTGCAGCAGGGCACCCGGCAGCCGTGCGGGCTCCTCGGCGCCGGTGCGGCCCTTCAGGAACCGGTCGTGGTTGTACGCGCCGGGCCGCAGCGTCCCGTAGACGAAGATCGGCAGCTCACTCATGCGATCTCCCGGGCGACCCACTCCAGATAGCCCGCGCTGCCCCGCACCACCGCTGTCGCGATGATCTCCGGTGTGTCGTAGTCGTGGTACTCCCGGATGTACGCCTCCAGCGCGTCGTACCGGCTCTCCGCCGTCTTGAAGAGCACCTGCCACTCCCGCGCGGTCTCGACCGCGCCCTGCCACCGGTAGACGGAGGTCACCGGCCCGGAAACCTGCGCACACGCGGCGAGCCGCTCCTCCACCCCGCCCCGTGCCAGCGCCTCGGCCTTCGCGGCGCTGTCGGTGGTGGTCCGTACGGTCAGGGCCTGGATCACGCTCGTACTCCTTGGGTCGACGACGCCCGGCTCCCCACCAGCATCGCACCGGTGGCCCCGCCGGGCGCCGGCTTCCCGTCATGCCGCCGCCGCTGCCTCGTCGCCGCGCAGGACGCCGTTGTCGACGAGGCCGGCGTCGAGCGTCGGGAGGAACAGGGTGGCGAGGAGTCGTAGCAGCACGGCGGGCGCCCCTCAGGCCGCGTAGGGGTGGGCGGTGCGGGCGGTGCGGAGGGCATCGGCCCACCAGGCGAGCTGGTCCAGCAGCTTCTTGGCGGCGGCCTCGGGGCCGGACGGGTCCTTGGGGGTGCCGTCGTCGGTGAAGAGGCCGCCCGCGTTGTGGAAGGAGACCGTGTCGCGGACGGTGACGGCGTGCAGCTCGGCGAAGACCTGGCGCAGGTGCTCGACCGCGCGCAGGCCGCCGGAGACCCCGCCGTACGAGACGAATCCGACGGGCTTGGCCTGCCACTCGCCGTAGTGCCAGTCGATGAGGTTCTTGAGGGACGCCGGGTAGGAGTGGTTGTACTCGGGGGTGAGGACGACGAACGCGTCGGCCGCGGCCAGCCGGGGGCTGACCTGGGCGAGTTCGGTACGGACGGCCGGGGCCGGGTTGAAGGAGAGCGAGGTCGGCAGGTCCGTCCGGGCCAGGTCGACCACGTCGAGGGTGAAGTCGGTGCGCTCGCGGACCAGGGAGAGGAACCAGTCGGCGACGGTGGGCGCGAAGCGGCCCTCGCGGTTGCTGCCGAGGACGACGGTGAGGGTCAGGGGCTTCTCAGGCGTGGTGAGTTCCATGCCGAGGAGACTCACACCTCAACCAAGCTTGAGGTCAACCGCGCACCTCTTCACCCGTTCGGAATTCATCCGGGACGACCACGCGTCACCGCCCTGAGCTGCGGAGATACGGCCGGACGGCAGTGGAGCTGATGGGGCATCAGCAGGCGGCGGACCAAAGTGCCGCCTTACCTCGGAGACAGGACACCTGCTCGTAGCGCGACCCGGAGGAACCCATGCGCACCACTGCCCGCTCGTTGACCGGTACCGCGCTCGCGGCCGTCTGCCTCGGCGCCCTCGTCGCGCCGGCGGCGTACGCCGGTGACTTCGAGGCGCTGGAGGTGTCCCCGTCCACCGCCGCACCGGGCACGACCGTCACCGTCAGCACCTGGGCGTGCGGGCCGAACGGCCACGGCGTGGGCGACGCGGAGGCACTCGGCGCGGGCGAGTTCAAGCTGCGGCCCGGCACCGACAAGAAGGTCGTGACCGGACAGTTCAAGGTGCCGAAGCACACCAAGCCGGGCACCTACAGCATCGGCGTGGCCTGCGACAACGGCAAGACGGCCACCGGCGACCTGGTCGTCGGACAGGGCCAGGACCCCACCCGCCACCCGACCCAGCATCAGCCCACCCCCCACTACCCGCCGCACGACCGCCCGCAGGGCCATGTGAAGACGGGAGTCGGCGGCAGCGTCGGCCCGGACACCACCCGGATCGCCGCGGGCGTGGCGGTGCTCGCTGCGGCCGCGGGCGGTGGGGCGTGGCTGCTGCGCCGCCGGGCGAACGGAAACCACGGCGGCTGAGGCCGGTACGCCCGCCCCGGCACCGGACGACACCCCCGCCCCCTCATACCTCCCCGCCCCCGCCGCGTGACCCCGAGACCGCGGCGCGGGCGGGGAGACCCCTTGGCGGAGCACGTACGGAGGACGACCCGTATGAGCAGCCCCACCGAGACCCAGGCCCGCAGCAAGGGCTGGGGCATAGCCGTCGCGGCATGCGTCGGCCTGTGGCTGGTCCAGAGCGGCTCCGGGGACGTGACCCCGCCGGTCCCGTCCGCCGCCGAGGCGTTCGCCGCGGGGCCCGGCTGGCACACGTCCGCGGCCGCCGAGCCGCTCGCGCCGTCCGCGCCCATACGCGTCCGCATACCCCGGATCGACGTCGACGCCCCGGTCATCCGGCTCGGCCTCGCCCCGGACGGCAGCCTCGACGTACCACCCGCCGGGAACCGCAACGTCGCCGGCTGGTACAAGGACGGCACCCCGCCGGGCTCCAGGGGTACGGCGATCATGGCGGGCCATGTCGACAACGCCCAGGGCCCGGCCGTGTTCTACGCGCTGGGCGCCCTGCGGAAGGGCGACCGGATCGAGGTGAACCGGCAGGACGGGCGGACCGCCGTGTTCACGGTCGACGCGGTCGAGGTGTACGACAACGACGCGTTCCCGGACGACAAGGTGTACGGCCGGGCCGACCGCGCGGAGCTGCGCGTGATCACCTGCGGCGGCGGCTTCTCACCGAAGACCGGCTACCAGGGGAACGTCGTCGCGTACGCCCACCTCATCGGCGCGCGCTGACGGGCCCCGCCACGCGGCCCCGCCACGCGGCCCCGCCACGCGGTCCCGCCACGCGGTCCCGCCTCGCCGCCGCGCCGGTCCGGGCGCGCGGCCCCGTCACGCCCACTGGTCGAAGGCCAGCTTCGCGACCAGCGAGAACACCACCACGAGCAGCACCCCACGGACGAACTCCGCGCCCTTCCGCAGCGCCATCCGCGCCCCCAGCGTGCCGCCCACCAGGTTGAACACCGCCATCAGCGCGGCCAGCCGCCACAGCACGTTCCCCTGGTAGGCGAACATCGCCAGCGCCCCCGCGTTCGTACACACGTTGACGACCTTGGCGGTGGCCGACGCGGTCACCAGGTCCAGGTGCAGCACCGCCGTGAGGGCCAGCACCAGGAACGTGCCGGTGCCCGGCCCGAACAGCCCGTCGTAGAACCCGATCCCTCCGCCCACCAGCACGATCGCCGCGACCACGCGGGCACGCCGCACGGTGCCCTCCGGCGCCGGGCCGGTGCCGAAAGACGGGCGCAGGAGCACGAAGGCCGCGACGCCCAGCAGCACGACCAGGATCACCGGCCGCAGTACGTCACTGCTGATCCCCGCCGCGAAGAAGGCCCCGCCCATCGACCCGGCGAGCGCTGCGAGCCCGATCCGTACGGCCGTCCCGACCCGGACCGGGGCCTTGCGGACGTATGTGACGGCCGCGCCGGTCGTGCCGACGATGGCCACCGCCTTGTTCGTACCCAGGCACTGCGCGGCCGGGACCTGTGGAACGCCCAGCAGCAGCGCGGGCAGGAGCAGCAGCCCGCCGCCGCCCACCACGGCGTCGATCCAGCCGGCCAGCAGCGCGGCCAGGCAGAGCAGAACGAGCGTGGTCAGCGAGATGTCCGGCATGCCCATGACCCTATGAACGGAATGGATGGTGCGTCCATGAATCACTGAAGACTTGAGGTACGTCTGAGGTCCGGCCCCGGCCAGGGCCGCTCCCCCTCACCGCCCGGACCCGTTCCCGCTGAGGTCAGCTTTCCCCGCGTGAAACAAACGGGATCCCGCCGGGTAACACCGACGACGCACGCTGCTGGACATGAGTTCACGGATCGTGGTGGTAGGCGGCGGAACGGCAGGGGCGCGCCTCGCCGAGCGGCTGCCCGTCACCCTGCTCGGCGAGGAGCCGCACGCCCCGTACAACCGGGTGCTGCTCGCGGACGTCCTGGCCGGCCGGTACGGGCCCGAGGTGATCGCCCTCCCCGCGCCCCGGGGCGAGCCGGTGCGGCGCGGGGTACGCGTCACCGGCATCGACCGGGAGGCCCGCGAGGTGCGCTGCGCGGACGGCACCCGGGTCGCATACGACCGGCTGGTCCTGGCGACCGGTTCCAACCCGGTGCTGCCCCCGCTGCGCGGCCTCACCGGCGGCGGCCTGCCCGGCAGCGCCCTGCCCGGCGGCGCCGACGGCGACCGGCTGCCCTCCGGTGTGTACGCGTTCCGGACGCTCGACGACTGCCTGGCGCTCGACACGCTGGTACGCCCCGGGGCCCGCGCCGTGGTGATCGGCGGCGGCCTGCTGGGCGTGTCGGCGGCGCGCGCGCTGGCGGCCAGGGGCGCCGAGGTGATGCTGGCCCAGCAGGGCGAGCACCTCATGGAGCGCCAGCTGGACGCCGACGCCTCGGAGCTGCTCCGCGGCCATCTGGCCGGCCTCGGCGTGGAGGTGCACACGGAGTGCCGGGTGCGCGGTCTGAAGGTCGCGGACGGTGCCGTGACGGCGGTCGAACTGGCCGACGGGTTCGTCCTGGACGCGGACCTCGTCGTGCTGGCCTGCGGGGTGCGGCCGCGCGTCGGTCTCGCCCTGGAGGCGGGCCTGGACGTGCGGCGCGGGATCGTCGTCGACGACCAGCTGCGAACCTCCGACCCGTACATCCACGCTGTCGGCGACTGCGCCGAGCACGACGGCCGGCTCTACGGCCTGGCCGGGGCCGCCCTGGAACAGGCCGACGCGCTGGCGGACGTGCTGACCGGGGGCACCGCCGCCTACCGGGGCACGCGGGCGCTGACCCGGCTCAGCCTGGACGCCCTGGAACTCGCGGCGTTCGGCGAGGCGGTGCCCCAGCCGGGCGACGACACCGTGCAACTGGCCGACGCCACGCGCAGCGCGTACCGGAAGGTCGTCGTCCGGGGCGACCGGCTCGTCGGCGGCGTCCTGCTGGGCGACCTCGCCGCGGTCGGCACGCTCGCCCGGGCGTGGGAGGGCGACGAGGCCCTCCCGGACGCGCCCCTGCTCCACCTGTTGACTCATGACGGAGGCTCCTGACATGCCGAACACGCCCGGGGCTGCGAACACGCCCACCATCGTCCTCGTCGGCCACGGCATGGTCGGCCAGCGCTTCCTGGAGGCCCTCGCCGAGCGTGGTGTGACCGAGCGGGCCCGCGTGGTCGTCCTGTGCGAGGAGCCCCGGCCCGCCTACGACCGGGTCCAGCTGACCTCGTACTTCTCCGGCCGGACGCCCGACGACCTGTCGATGGTGCCGGAGGGCTTCATGGCGGAGCACGGCATCGAGCTCTACACGGACGACCCGGCGGTCGCGGTGGACCGCGAGGCCCGCACGGTCACGGCCCGGTCCGGGAGGACGGTCGCGTACGACACGCTGGTCCTGGCCACCGGCTCGTACCCGTTCGTGCCGCCGGTCCCCGGCAAGGACGCCACGGGCTGCTTCGTCTACCGGACGATCGAGGACCTCCTCGCCATCGAGGAGTACGCCAAGGACGCGAAGACCGGCGCCGTGGTCGGCGGCGGCCTGCTCGGCCTGGAGGCGGCGGGCGCGCTCAACGGCCTGGGCCTCGACGCGCACATCGTGGAGTTCGCGCCCCGGCTGATGCCGGTGCAGGTGGACGAGGGCGGCGGCGCGGCCCTGCTGCGCACCATCGAGGGCATGGGCCTCTCCGTCCACACGGGCGTCGGCACTCAGGAGGTCACCGTCGGCGACGACGGCGCCGTCACCGGGATGAAGCTGTCCGACGGCTCCGAGCTCGCCACCGACCTGGTGGTGTTCTCGGCCGGTGTCCGCCCCCGCGACCAGCTGGCCCGCGACTGCGGCCTGAAGGTCGGCGAGCGCGGCGGTATCGCGGTCGATGAGCAGTGCCGTACGTCCGACCCGGCCGTCTACGCGATCGGCGAGTGCGCCCTCGCGGCGGACGGCAGGGTGTACGGGCTGGTGGCGCCGGGCTACGAGATGGCGCTGACGGCGGCGGACGCGATCACCGAGCAGGAGTCGTCGTTCACGGGCGCCGACACCTCCACCAAGCTGAAGCTGCTCGGTGTGGACGTGGCGTCGTTCGGTGACGCGCACGGCACGGCCGAGGGCTGCCTGGACGTCGTCTACTCGGACTCGCGGGCCGGTGTCTACAAGAAGCTCGTGGTCTCCCCCGAGGGCGCGCTGCTGGGCGGTGTGCTCGTCGGTGACGCCGAGGCGTACGGGATGCTGCGGCCGATGACGGGGTCGGTGCCGCCGGTCTCCCCCGAGCAGCTGGTCCTGCCGGCGGGCGCGGGCGCGCCGGTCGCGCTGGGCCCGGAGTCGCTGCCGGACGACGCGGTGATCTGCTCGTGCCACAACGTCTCCAAGGGCGCGATCTGCGAGCACACCACGCTGCCCGAGGTGAAGAAGTGCACCAAGGCCGGCACGGGCTGCGGCAGCTGCGTCAAGGTCATCCAGCAGCTGCTGCCGAAGAGCGGAGACGGCGGCCTGTGCGGCTGCTTCGGCAAGACACGCCAGGACCTGTACGAGATCGTTCAGGTGCTGCGGATCACCTCGTACGCCGAGCTCCTCGACCGGTACGGGCGCGAGGAGGCACGCGGCGGCGACGGCTGCGAGATCTGCAAGCCCGTGGTCGCCTCGATCCTGGCGTCCCTCTCCAACGGCTACATCCTCGGCGGTGAGCAGGCCGCGCTCCAGGACACCAACGACCACTTCCTCGCCAACATGCAGCGGAACGGCTCGTACTCGATCGTGCCGCGTATCCCCGGCGGGGAGATCACTCCGGACAAGCTGATCGTCATCGGCGAGGTCGCACGGGACTACGGGCTCTACACGAAGATCACCGGCGGTCAGCGGATCGACCTTTTCGGCGCGCGTGTGGAGCAGCTGCCGGCGATCTGGGCGCGGCTGGTGGACGCGGGCTTCGAGTCGGGGCACGCGTACGGCAAGGCCCTGCGGACCGTGAAGTCCTGTGTGGGGCAGACCTGGTGCCGGTACGGCGTGCAGGACTCGGTACGGATGGCCATCGACCTGGAGCTGCGCTACCGGGGGCTGCGGGCGCCGCACAAGCTGAAGTCGGCGGTGTCCGGCTGCCAGCGCGAGTGCGCGGAGGCCCAGTCGAAGGACTTCGGCATCATCGCCACGGCGAACGGCTGGAACCTGTACGTCGGCGGCAACGGCGGCGCGACGCCGCGCCACGCGGACCTGCTGGCGAAGGACCTGTCGGACGACGGGCTGATCCAGCTGATCGACCGGTTCCTCATGTACTACATCCGCACCGCCGAGCGCCTGGAGCGTACGGCTCCCTGGGTGGAGCGGATCGGTCTCGACCACGTACGGGAGGTCGTCGTCGAGGACTCGCTGGGCATCGGCGAGGAGCTCGACGAGCTGATGGTCCGCCATGTGGCGAACTACCGGGACGAGTGGGCCGAGACGCTGGAAGACCCCGAGCGGCTCGCGCGGTTCGTGTCCTTCGTGAACGCCCCCGACGCGCCCGACCCGACGGTGCAGTTCGTGCCCGAGCGCGGCCAGATCAAGCCCGACCTGACGATTCTCACCCTGGAAGGAGTGTCCGCCCGATGAAGCTGGAACTCTCCCACGACGGAAGCGACGACGGCGAATGGCTGCCGGTCTGTGACCCGGACGTGCTGGTGCCGGGCAGGGGCATGGCGGCCCTGCTGCCGGACGGCCGGCAGGCGGCGCTCTTCCGGGACCGGTCGGGGCGGCTGTACGCGATCGACAACCGCGACCCGTTCACCGGGGCCCAGGTCCTGTCGCGGGGCCTGATCGGCTCGGCGAACGGCCGGACGTACGTGGCTTCGCCGCTGCTGAAGCAGCGCTTCGACCTGGAGACCGGCCGCTGCCTGGACGACGACGAGGTCGCGGTGTCGGTGTACCCGGTCCGTACGGCCTGACCGCCCACCCGGCGGAGCCGGAGCCGCCGTATCCGGCCGAGCGCCGTACGGCTCTGAGCGGCCGGGGCCGGGCGGGCACACATCCGCCCGGCCCTCACGGCGCCCCGGTCAGCTCTGGGTCTCTTCCGGCATCTTGGCGACGTCCATCCACACGACCTCCCACATGTGGTGGTCCGGGTCCTGGAAGGACCGGCTGTACATGAAGTCGCCGTACTCCTGCGGCTCGTTGGCCGGGGAGCCCCCGGACGCCAGGGCGGCGTCGGCCAGCTCGTCGACCTTGGCGCGGCTCTCGGCGCTCAGCGCGACGATGGCCTCCGTGGTGGCGGACGAGTCGGCGATCTCCTTCTTCGTGAAGTTCTTGAAGTACGGCTCGGTGAGGAGCATCGCGAAGATCGTGTCGCTGAAGACCAGGCAGGCGGCGTTCTCGTCGGTGAACTGCGGATTGAAGGAGAAGCCGAGCTTCGTCCAGAACGCCTTGGCTGCCTCCAGGTCCTTGACGGGCAGGTTCACGAAGATCATCTGAGCGGTCATGGCGGGTCTCCCCATGTGGTGTGGCTTCGGTGTGGTCGCTTACGCAGGGGTAGACCGGGGGCCCGGGCGGAACTCATCGCCGTCTCCGAAGAAATTCTCCGCGTTGCGGGGCAGGCCCGTCCGGCCTGGCCTCGGCGGCATGAGCCCGCCGGCCGGATGATCGCCGAGAAGCCGTCGGGCGACGCGCTGCGGACGCCACCGGCGAGGTGGCCGGTCCTCGGACGGCGACCGGCGGGTGTCCGCGAGCCCGAAGGTCACCGCCACGCCGGAGCGACCAGCCGGATCTCCGTCTGTCCGACACCGGCGACGGGCGGCCGGACAGGCTCAAGGCGCTCCTGGAGGGCCGACAGCAGCCGACCTCCGCACTCCTCTTCCACTTCACCGGCCGTTGACGCACCGTCAATCCGCGCCTCCTAGGTTCCAGCAGCGCGCGACCCCGTCGCCGACCGGTGCGGCGGGGCGGTCACGATCCCCTCTGGAGTGATCAAGTGGAACGTCGTAGTTTCCTGCGCGGAGCGGTCGCGGGCGGTACGGCCGCGGCCTTCGGCTACACGCTGATGCAGGGCGCGGCCTACGCGGCCCCGGCCCAGCCCGGCCCCGGTCCGTACGGAGCGCTCGGCGCGGCGGACGCCAACGGGATCCGGCTCCCGGCCGGCTTCACCAGCCGGGTCATAGCCCGCTCCGGCCAGAACGTGGGCTCCACCTCCTACAAGTGGCACAACGCCCCTGACGGCGGCGCCTGCTTCGCCGACGGCTCGGGCTGGATCTACGTCTCCAACTCCGAGATCTCCAGCACGGGCGGGGCGAGCGCGATCAGGTTCGACTCGTCCGGCTCCGTCACCGGCGCGTACCGGATCCTCTCCGGCACCAACCGCAACTGCGCGGGCGGCGCCACTCCGTGGAACACCTGGCTCTCCTGCGAGGAGGTCAGCTCGGGCTACGTGTACGAGACCGACCCGTGGGGGGTGCAGCCCGCCGTCCGCCGTGCCGCCATGGGCAGGTTCAACCACGAGGCGGCCGCCGCCGACCCGGTCCGCAAGGTGGTCTACCTGACGGAGGACGCGTCGGACGGCTGCTTCTACCGGTTCGTCCCGCACACCTGGGGCGACCTGTCGTCCGGCACCCTCCAGGTCCTCAAGGCGGGCTCGGGCACGTCCGGCGGCTTCACCTGGGCGACCGTGCCCGACCCCGACGGCTCCCCCACCGCTACCCGCAAGCAGGTGTCCGGTGCGAAGCGGTTCAACGGCGGCGAGGGCTGCCACTACGCCGACGGAACCGTCTGGTTCACCACCAAGGGCGACAACCGCGTCTGGCAGCTGAACCTCAGCGGCAACACCTATGAGCTGGCGTACGACGACTCGCTGGTGTCGGGCGGCGGCGCCCCGCTGACCGGCGTCGACAACGTCACCGGCGCGTCCTCCGGCGACCTGTACGTCGCCGAGGACGGCGGCGACATGGAGATCTGCCTCATCACGCCGGACGATGTGGTGGCGCGGTTCCTGCGGATCGAGAACCAGTCCGGCTCCGAGATCTGCGGCCCGGCGTTCTCGCCGGACGGCAAGCGGCTGTACTTCTCCAGCCAGCGCGGCACCACGGGCAGCTCGTCGGGCGGCATCACCTACGAGGTGACGGGGCCGTTCCGGGCGTAGCGGCGCTGCCGCTCCCTTACCGGCTGGGCGCCGCCGTGCAGCAGGGCGGCGCCCAGTGGCGTCAGGGTGTGCAGCACGGAGCTGCCCTGGCGCAGCGTGACGACGAGGCCGGCCTCGCGCAGGACGCCCGCGTGCTGGCTGGCCGAGGCGAGGGAGACCCCGGCGCGGCGGGCCAGTTCGCTGGTCGTGCCGCCGGGGCCGATGGCCTTGAGGACGGCGGACCGGGTGTGGCCGACGAGCTTCCCGAGCGGCGCCCCGCCGGGTTCCCCGGAGGCGGCCGGGGGCTCGGTGTGCGTGACCGGGTAGACGAGGACCGGCGGCAGCCCCGGGTCCCGGTACATCACGGCGGTGCCCCGGCAGAAGTAGGACGGCTGGAGCAGCAGCCCGCGCCCGTCGAGCCGTACGTCCCGGTCGACCGGGTAGTCGGCCTCCAGGACGGGTGCGTGCCAGCGGAGCATCGGCGGCAGGGAGGCCAGCAGTTCCTCGGCGCCGCCGTCGAGCAGCGCCCGTCCCCGCACGGCCCGGTCCGCCTCCACGCGCGCCTGGATGTACGTCCAGTACGGCTCGATGGCCGCGCCGTGGTAGCCGCGCAGGGCGCCGAGGAGGCGGCTGAGCGGCTCGGGGCGACCTTCGGCGAGGGCCGCCGTCCAGGAGGGCAGCGGGGCGGCCGCCGGGCGCTCGGCGGACAGCAGGCCCAGCTCCGTGTGGAGCCGGGCGGGCGTTGTGGCACGTACGGCTTCCAGCGCCGTGTCGAGGCCGTGCAGGCCCTGCGGTGGCGTCAGGAAGTCCGGGAAATATCCGCGGGCCGGGACGAGCGCGCCCAGCAGTCGCGTTTCACCGTTCAACCGCGTCCGCGTTTCGGAGCGCCATTCCCCGTAGACCAGGGCGCCGCGCCGGTCGCGCAAACGGTGAAAGCTGAGAATCGTTTCCCACAGCACGTCGGGCCGGGCCGCCATCCGCACCCCGGCGAGATCCGCGCCGGTGAAATGTATACGAAGCACTGAACCCCCACCTGTTGCATCCGCAATCACCCCCCACCGATGAGTATGCATGCCATCACAGGTTGTTACCACGGCATTTCAGCCACACTTGAAACGCGTCGCGGGGGGAGGCCGGGAAACGAAAAGCTGTACGCCGTCGGACAGGAAACCTTCAGGACCGAGGTGGCGTGTCGGAAGACCGTGGGGGGCTTCTCACGCCCGGCGGCGGGCCTGAAAGGTTGCGGCTCTCCTGTCTGGCAGGGGTAATGGGGCGCGGTCGGCGGGTGGGGATCCGGTGGCCGCGCTCCGCCCGTTGTTTGCTCTGACAAGGGCCGGAATTGACGGGATGTCAACCTTCGGTAAAAAGTCCGCTCTTCAACTTGCGAAGAATTCAATCCGCCTTGCTTCACCTTGATTCAACAGGAACCTACAATTCCCGCGGGGACGAAACAGCACGGGGCGGACACCTCCGCACAAGGTGTCCGCCCCGTCTCTTGCGTCCCGGAGCCGCCGCCGATCGGTGAGGGTCGGGTGACAGGCGACGGCTCCGGTGCCGTGGGGTCCCGCCGCGGTGCCGCGGCGGGACCGGGTGTCAGCGGCTGTCGCTGCCGGATGCCTGGGCGGCGGCGCGACCGGCCTCCAGGCGGGCCACCGGGATCCGGAACGGCGAGCAGGAGACGTAGTCCAGGCCCACCTCGTGGAAGAAGTGCACCGACTCCGGGTCACCGCCGTGCTCACCGCAGACGCCGAGCTTGATGTCCGGGCGGGTGGCCCGGCCGGCCTCCACGGCGCTCCGGACGAGAGAGCCGACGCCGTCCTTGTCGATCGTCTCGAACGGCGACACCCCGAAGATGCCCTTCTCCAGGTACGCGGTGAAGAAGCTGGCCTCCACGTCGTCCCGGGAGAAGCCCCACACCGTCTGCGTGAGGTCGTTCGTGCCGAAGGAGAAGAACTCGGCGGCCTCGGCGATCTGCCCGGCGGTCACCGCGGCGCGCGGCAGCTCGATCATGGTGCCCAGGGCGAGCTTCAGCTCGACGCCGGTCCGCTGCTGGACCTCGGCGATGACCTGCTCGGCCTCGTCGCGGACCAGCTCCAGCTCCTGCACGGTGCCGACGAGCGGGATCATGATCTCGGCGCGCGGGTCTCCCTTGGCCTCGATGCGCTGGGCGGCCGCCTCCGCGATGGCCCGCACCTGCATGGTGAACAGACCGGGGATGACCAGGCCGAGCCGGACACCGCGCAGACCCAGCATCGGGTTCTGCTCGTGCAGCCGGTGGACGGCCTGGAGGAGACGCAGCTCGTTCTCGTGCGGCTCCTTGCGGGACTCGGCGAGGGCGACACGGACCGACAGCTCGGTGATGTCGGGCAGGAACTCGTGCAGCGGCGGGTCCAGGAGGCGCACCGTCACCGGCAGCCCGTCCATCGCCTCGAACAGCTCCACGAAGTCGTTCTTCTGGAGCGGCAGCAGCTGCTCAAGGGCCCCCTCGCGCTCGGAGTCCGTGTCCGCCAGGATGAGCCGCTCGACGTACTGGCGGCGGTCGCCGAGGAACATGTGCTCGGTGCGGCACAGGCCGATGCCCTGGGCACCGAAGCGGCGGGCGCGCAGGGCGTCCTCGGCGTTGTCGGCGTTGGCGCGCACCCGCAGCCGGCGGACGCGGTCCGCGTACGCCATGATCCGGTGGACGGCCTGGACGAGCTCGTCGGCGTCGTCGGCGCCCGCGTGCATCCGGCCCTCGAAGTACTCGACGACCGGGGACGGTACGACGGGCACCTCGCCCAGGTACACCTTGCCGGTGGAGCCGTCGATGGAGACGACGTCGCCCTCCTCGACGACCTGGCCGCCGGGCACGGTCATACGACGGCGCTTGGTGTCGACCTCCAGCTCCTCGGCGCCGCAGACACAGGTCTTGCCCATGCCGCGGGCGACGACGGCGGCGTGCGAGGTCTTGCCTCCGCGCGAGGTGAGGATGCCCTCGGCGGCGATCATGCCGTCCAGATCGTCCGGGTTGGTCTCGCGGCGGATCAGGATGACCTTCTCACCCGAGCGGGACCACTTGACGGCGGTGTACGAGTCGAAGACGGCCTTGCCGACGGCGGCGCCCGGCGAGGCGGCGATGCCGCGGCCGACCTGCTCGACCTTCGCGGCGTCGTCGAAGCGCGGGAACATCAGCTGGGCGAGCTGGGCGCCGTTGACGCGCTGCAGCGCCTCGGCCTCGTCGATGAGCCCCTGGTCGACCAGCTGGGTGGCGATCCGGAACGCGGCCCCCGCCGTCCGCTTGCCGACCCGGGTCTGAAGCATCCACAGCTGGCCGCGCTCGATCGTGAACTCGATGTCGCACAGGTCCTTGTAGTGGTTCTCCAGCGTCTCCATGATGCCCATGAGCTGGTCGTACGACTTCTTGTCGATCGACTCCAGGTCGGCGAGCGGCACGGTGTTGCGGATACCGGCGACGACGTCCTCACCCTGGGCGTTCTGCAGGTAGTCGCCGTAGACGCCCTGGTGGCCGGAGGCGGGGTCACGGGTGAAGGCGACACCGGTGCCGGAGTCCGGGCCGAGGTTGCCGAAGACCATCGAGCAGACGTTGACGGCGGTGCCGAGGTCGTGCGGGATGCGCTCCTGGCGGCGGTACAGCTTGGCGCGGTCGCCGTTCCAGGAGTCGAAGACTGCCTTTATGGCCAGGTCCATCTGCTCGCGCGGGTCCTGCGGGAAGTCGCGCCCGGCCTCGGCCTTGACGATCTTCTTGAAGAGCTTGACGAGCTTCTTGAGGTCGGCGGCCTCCAGGTCGGTGTCGATCGTGACCTTCTTGGCGCTCTTCGCCTCGTCGAGCGCCTCCTCGAACAGCTCGCCGTCGACGCCGAGGACGGTCTTGCCGAACATCTGGATGAGGCGCCGGTAGGAGTCCCAGGCGAACCGCTCGTCGCCGGCCTGCTTCGCGAGGCCCTCGACGGACTTGTCGGAGAGACCGATGTTGAGGACGGTGTCCATCATGCCCGGCATGGAGAACTTGGCACCCGAGCGGACGGAGACGAGAAGCGGGTTGTCGGCCTGGCCGAGCTTCTTGCCCATCTTCTGCTCGAGGGCGTCGAGGTGCGCACTCACCTCGTCCCGGAGCTCGACGGGCTCGTCGCCGCTCTCCAGGTAGACCTTGCACGCTTCGGTGGTGATCGTGAAGCCGGGAGGCACCGGGAGACCAAGGTTCGTCATCTCGGCAAGGTTGGCACCCTTACCACCGAGGAGATCCTTGAGGTCCTTGTTGCCCTCGATGAAGTCGTACACGAACTTCTGATCTTTGTTTTCCGACACGGGTCTCGACTCCTCGAGGACGACGTGGCTGCCCTGACGGCGAGGAACATACCCAGATCGAAGGCTTCTTGGGAGGTACGCCTACCCGTCATGCGGCCTTAACCACCCGTCCGCCAGCAGATCGAAAGTTACGCAACGGTTTCCGCCTGGACGGCGGAAAGTTCACCCCTTGAATCGACATGGTCAAGAAGCCCCCAAGGACCGCTCAGATGAGCGGACACCTCGCACACTTGCCTTCAAGACTTAAACACAAAAAGGATGGCACTCAGTGCCATCCTTTGAGAAGTGCACCCGCACTTAACATGCTCATCTGAGCGCACCCCCGATCAGAGGTGGCGAGAATCACGCCCCGCCCCCGCCTGGATCCCACGATCCGGACTACGTCTCGGCGGCCCCCGCCGCCCCCAGCAGCCTGCGGGTCTCCACCACGCGTTCATGGTCCTCGCCCAGCTCCCGCACGGCATCGGCGAGCACCGCCCTCCACAGATCCACCGCCTCCGCACGGCGTCCGAGCCCGTCCAGCGCGACGCCCAGCCGGACGCGGGACCGCAGCGTGTGCGCGGAGTTCCCGCCGAGAACCCGCTCACGTGATGCGGCCACCTCTTCAAGGAGAGCGGCCGCCTCCTCGTACCGGCCCGCCTCGTTGAGCAGCGCCCCGATGGTGTGGGCGGTGGTGAGCGTGGGCGGCGCCTCCCGCCCCAGCGTCTCGCACCTGGCCGCGTGCACAAGCCGGTACTGCTCCTCCGCCTCCTGCAGGCGCCCGGCGTCCCGCAGCACGTCGCCCAGGGCCCGACGGGTCTGTGCGAGGGAGAGGCTGTGCGGTCGCAGCGTGCGGATCTCGACGTCGAGCAGGGCCCGCAGAGCCGACTCGGCCTCCTCCCGTCGGCCGAGGGCATCGAGCGCCAGCGCGCGGCACCACCACGTCACCCGCGTGGAACCGTGCTCCTCCCCGAGGAAGCGGGTCCTGTCCCGCAACACCTCGGCGAGAATGGCCTCCGCCTCGGCCGGCCGTCCCGCGCCGTGAAGGAGCCAGCCGAGGTTGTGACGGACGGAGAGCGTGGCGGGGTGTTCGGCCCCGAGGTCACGCCTCACCTGGTCCAGCACCGCCCGTTGCCGTGCCTCGGCCTCCTCGTACTCCCCCTCGTCGGCCAACGCGCGGACGAACTCCTCCTGGGCCTTGACTGTTTCGATGTGCCTTTCACCGAGTGAGCTCCGGGCCAGTTGTGCCAGGGCCTCCGCCTCCCGCCGCGCCGTCTTCCGTTCTCCAGCGTCGCGCAGTGATGCGATCCAGTTGCGACGGGCCGCGACGGTGCGGCGCGTGTCAGGGCCGTAGACGTACTCGGACGCTTCCACCACCGCTCTGCGGGCCTGTACGAGCTCGTCGGTGCGACCGCTCCTTTCCAGCACGTCGGCGAGTACATCCAGCGTCGTCAGCTTGCCCAGCCCCGGCCGGGCCCCGCCCTCTGTCCGCTCCAGCTGGGCAAGCACGTCCCGGGCCTCCGCCTCGGCCTCTTCGAGACGCTCCTGGCGCACCAGCGCACTCGCCAGCCATCCCCGTGCCTCCCAGGACCTGTCCCTGTCGGCCGCGGCTCCCAGCCGGGCGCTGCTGTCGGAGTGGGCCGCGCCGAACGCCGCCTGTGCCTCCTGGAAGCGGCCGAGATCCATGAGGATGAACCCCTGGACGAGCTGGATGTCCGAGAGGTCGGGCAGGTCGTCGGAGGGCGGGAGCCGCCGCAGCGTCCCGATCAGGACACGGCCCTCCGCCTCGCCGTCCTCCAGCCGGTCGGCGCGCCAGTACATATCGTGGAGGTGTCTGCGGGCGTTCAGGGTGTAGGCGTGCTCGGGGCCGTGCACCCGGCCCGAGACGTCGATGATCGCCAGGAGATGGGCGACCGCCTCCGCCGTCTCCCCGAGTGTGCTCAGTGCGATGGCCAGATGGCCGCGTGCGCTGCGGGCCGCCAGCCGTTCGTCCTGGGTGAAGGGCTCCAGGCCCTCGCGCAGCAGGGCGATGAATTCCGCCGCGTCGGCATGCTGCCGGGCATCGGTCAGCGCCGAAGCCAGGCCGTCGAGGTCGTAGATCGGCTGCCTGCCGGGATCGGGCCGGTCGACCCATCGCATCAGCGGTCCGCACGCCTGGGTCACCACGGCAGGGCTGTCGGGGTCGCCCGCCAGCCGGCGCACGAAGTCCGCCATCCGGGACCAGACGTGCGCGAGCGAGACATCGAGGTCCCCGTCTTCGAGATGCTCGTCATCGACGTCGGACGCCTCCATAGGGTCGGGCTCCGGATGCGTCCCGGTCCTCGGCCGCTCCTGGGACAGCCCCAGCCTCCGCAGCAGCTGGGGCGAGGCCGCGGCGAACGGACCCGCCTCGGAGCCGACCGTCGACTCGCCCTCCCCGCCGGAGAGCCGGGCCCGGAACTCGGGCCCGGTCCCGCGGCGGGTCAGCAGGAACTCGCTGACCCGGGCGGCGGTGTCCAGGGCGTGCGAAGTCCGCACGGTGTCCAGGAGCAGCTCGGCGACGCCGGGCAGGAACTCGTACTCGGCGGTGTCGGGCCCGCGCCGCTCCCGCCCCTCCGCCCGGCGCAGGAGTCCGCCGAGGAACACCTCCGCGAGCTGCGCCGGGTGGAACCGTCCGGATCCCGGCTGGTGCGCCTGGTGGACCAGCCGCATCACGGGCAGGGTCAGCGGCCGTACCGAGGCGAGAGCGCCGGCCAGTTGCCGGCCCTCGGGCGAGGCCGACTGGCGGAACCGGTGGAAGTGGTCGTCGGCGGAGAGGTCGCAGGTGCCGCGCTCCGCCTCCACAGGCGGGCCCACACCGTCCGGCTGCCCGGAGTCGGGCAGCAGCACCACGGGCAGCGGTCCGTTCGCCGCACCGTCGAGGATCAGCCGGGCCCAGGACGCCAGGCGCCCCTCCTCCAGTTCGAGTACGGGGATCGCGGTCCCTTCGTACGAGAGGAGCTCGCGCGGCAGGACGGGGTGGCGCACCTTCAGGGCCCGGCCGGGGGCGGCGGGCCGGTCCGCGGTGACGAGCAGATGCTCGGCCGGCATGCCGGGGGACGGCCACAGCCGTTCCGGCAGGGGCTGGACGATCGCGACCGGGGAGTGCGCGGCCCAACGGCGCAGCAGAGCGTGGACAGCGCCGCTGCGCCAGCCTGGGCCGACCCCGTCGGACAGCACCAGGACCACCGTCGGCCGGACCTGGTCCCCCAGGCGGCGGGCGGGCCGGCGCGCCGACGAGGGCCGGAAGGGGCGGGCCCTGACCACCGCCCGGTCCGGGTGACCGCTGTCCAGTCCGTAGGTCCGGACTCGCTGGAAGATGCCGTGGCGCTCCAGCAGGGTCCGGGTCTCGGCCGCGTACTGCTGCCAGAGGACCATCGACGGTCCGTCGTCGACGACGAGGACGGCGTCGAGCCAGCGTTCGGTCTCCGGACGCAGGATGACGTCCGGCAGGGCGGTGTCGGCGACCCAGTCGGCGGTGGCGGTCTCGTCGAGCACATACGAGGTGCGGGACGGGACGGGCTGCCGGAGGACGCGCAGGGAGCGGTGCAGTCGCCGCGCGGCGGGGATGGCGCGTACCCCTCGGACCCCGACGGCGCGTGCGTGCTCCCGGCCGCCGGTGCCGGTTCGGCCCGGGGCGTACAGAGCACGGGACTCGTCTGTTCCCCGCCGTGGGCGTGGCTCGTCCGTGGCACCGCCGTGCCGGGCGCCCGTCTTGGCGGCGGCGCCGTCCGTGCCGGTCTCCTCCGGCGGCTCGTCCATGGCGGTTGTCGCCGCGGGCGTGGCGGCGGCCCGGCCGGGCTCGCGTCCGTCAGGCCGGGTGGTGACCGCGAGCCAGAGGACGTCGAGGAGTTCCTCGGTGGAGAGGTCGACTCCGGCGTCCTCGAGCAGACCGCACAGCCGCTGGATCATCACGCGTCCGATTCGTCCAGTGAGCGCAGCACGGTCTCACGCAGACTCGGGAAGTCCATGGAGATGCCGGACGCCCGCAGGTGGACCGCGTTCAGGAGTTGGTCGGTGGCGAGGTCGTGGGCCTGGGAGTCGCGCAGCTGGATGAAGTCCTCGATCAGTTCGTCGGCCAGGGCGCCGACGCGTTCGCCGAGGTGCATGCGGACGATCTCCCTGAGCTGCCGCTCGTCCGGCTGCTTGAGGTCGAGGCGGACACAGCGGCGCAGGAAGGCCGGGGGGAAGTCGCGCTCGCCGTTGCTGGTGATCACGACGACGGGAAACACCTGGCAGGTGACGCGGCCGTCCTCGACGGTCACTCGTTCGTCCCCGGCGCCGTCGACGCGGACCTGGACGCGGGACTCCTTGAGCCGGGCGAGTTCCGGGATCTCGTAGGTGCCCTCCTCGAAGACCGTGAGCAGGTCGTTGGGCAGATCGACGTCGCCCTTGTCGAGTTCGTCGATCAGCAGGACCCGGGGTTTGGGACGCGGCAGCATGGCCGTGCCGAGGGGGCCGAGCCGGAGGTAGTCGCCGATGCCGGGTTCCGGCGCGGGTTCGTCGGTGCCGCGGCTGTTCAGGGACGCGTCGCGGAGCCTGCCCACCGCGTCGTAGCGGTAGAGGCCGTCGGCAAGGGTGGAGCGGCTGTTGACCGGCCAGTGGAGCACCTCGCCGAGGACGAGTTCCCGGGCGATGGCGCGTGCGAGTGTGGACTTGCCGGTGCCGGGCTTGCCGGTGACGAGCAGGGGCCGGTGGAGGTGGAGGGCGGCGTTGACGGTGTCCCGGTCCTCGTCGGAGATGACGTGGCGCACCCGGCCCCGTTCGGTGCCGTTCCGGCCGGAGCCGGCGCCGAAGGTCCGCCACGGTGGTGCGGCGGGCCACTCCTCGACCTCGTGCGGTTCGGCGCCGCCGCGGAAGAGCCGCCAGTCCTGGTTCATTTTCGTTTCCCCTCAAGGTGCAGACAGGTCGAGTCGCGGCGGCAGCGGCCGTTCCGGGTTGTCCCAGAGCAGGGCGAGGTGCCGTCCCGGATGGTCGTCGTCGGCATCGCACGCCGAGCGCAGCCTACGCAATTCCCCGGGCAGTTCCTCCAACAGGCGGTCGGCCACAAGGGTTTCCAGCTGTTCCCTGCCGACCGGCTGTTCGGCCCCGCCGTTCCAGAGCATCACCGGAACGCCGCCGAACAGGCAGGCGGTGAACACCTCGGCCCTGGCTTCGGGGGGCGCCGTGACGACCACACCGGGTGCCTCCTCGCGCGCCTGCAACTCTCCGTACACCTGTCGCGTGTTCCGCAGGTGGCCGGGGAGCCAGTGCAGATCGGCGGTGCCCGCCGACGCCACCCTCGACCAGCGCTCACGCCACAGGGGCTCGTTGAACGACCGGTGCTCGGCGCAGCGTACGACCACGGGGAAGTCGGTGCCGATCGAGCGCTCGACCGGCCCCGCGGCGCCGATCTCCCAGCGGTGGACCTGCAGTTCGAGGTCCGTCGGGGCGAGGAAGAACTCGACCAGGGTCTGCCGGGCGGTGGCGTGCCGGGACAGGAGGGTGTCCACCTCCCTTATGACGGCCGGGAGTTCCCTGGGACTGTCCTCGACAGCGAGCAGTTCGGTGCCGTGCCTGCCCCGCGTCCAGACCTGGTAGGTGCGCTTCGCGTCGGGTCCGGACCCGGAGGAGACGCTGATCTGTACGGAGTCGGTGGCGCCGGCCGGCGCCCGCTCGGCCTGTTCCTCGGCCTCCGCACGCCGGTCCAGCAGTACGGCCTTCATGTCGATGCGCTCGGCGCACCGCAGGGACCAGGACCGCAGGGCGGGTGCGATCCGGCCGGGCAGAGCGGCCGCGGTGTGTTCGACGGCGCGCAGGAGCTGCGGGAGTCGGCCGGGGTCGAGCAGGCGGGCTTCCAGTTCGTCGACGACGACGGCCGGGGTGGCGTCCGGAAGATCGATCCCGGGCACGGCCTGCCGGGCCGCCTCGGCGAACCGCTGGTGGACGGTGGGGGATTCGTCGGTCAGGAGGCGGAGCAGCTCGTGGTACTCGCTGCACAGCAGCCACCGGTCGGGCGCGAGCGACAGGGAGGCGCGCCGCATCTCGTCCCGGTCCATCATCTCGCCGCGCTCCAGGGTGAGCAGATGGATCAGTGTGGGGACGCCGTGCGGGCTGGTCAGCGCCCAGGCGACCATGTCGGCGACATGAACGTCCCCCTCCGCCGCGGGCGGCACGGCGTCCAGTTCCTCGCACAGACGTTTGGCGACTCGGTGCGCGGAGGCTCCCACGCCTTCGAGCACCGCCTTGGTGGCGAGGGTCAGCTCAGCCCGGGCGCGCCGCTGGGCCGGATCCTCGGGGAGCGACAGCGGTATGTACTCGTACGCGTTCTCCTCCCAGTTCACGACGTGGACCGTCGGGATCTGCCGGGCGGCGCCCGTCGCGTGCAGCCGGGCGAAGTCGGCGCGCAGGGACGACCAGGTGTCGTCGAGGTCTACGGGGAGCCCGTGGCGGGTGGTCTCCTCCAGCCGGTCCAGAAGGCGGGAGGTGAACAGTCCCGACCCGTCCCTGTTCTTGGCCGCCGTACCGGACTGGCTGGCGCGCATCACGAAGATGCGCCGGTCGCGGTTGGTCTCCGGGGAGTGGGTCAGCAGGTCGGGCGGCGTGGAGTGCGCGTGGTCCCGGGCCGGCAGGGCGGTGCGGCAGGCGTCGATGATCACCGTCGCCCGTGGCAGGTCGCGGACCGGAAGGTGCTCGGTCCGCAGCAGCGACACCAGGTTGTCGGCGTCGAGCCCCAGCGGGTCGCCGGTCCGGGACTCCGGGTAGAGGAGGCTCCAGCGGTTGCCCTGAGCCTGTACGCCGTGCCCCGCCCAGTAGATCCAGAGCCATTCGCCGGCGAGAGCGCTCAGCTCGTCCTGGAAGACGCGGCGAAGGGTGCCGCGGTCGGCGGGGCGGCGGTCGACCCGGGGGAACGGGGCGAGCAGTCCCTCGTTGCGTTCGAGGGGCGACGCGAGCAGCCGGATCTGTTCCTGCGGCATGCCCCGGTCGGTGAACCAGCGCAGCAGCCTCGCCGCGTCGTTCGCGGGCCCGGACAGCTCCCAGTCGCGGCCGCCCGCGTACTGCTCGATCGCCACCACCACGGCATGGGCGCGGGACCAGTCGGTGGCTCCGGACATCACGGCAGCTCCGCGGCCAACCGGTCGTACAGGGGGGCGTGCGCGAAGTATCCGGTGTGCGAGCGCGGGAAGGGCTGGCGCAGATCGACCCGGAGGTCGGTGACGCGGCCGGGGAAGACCCGCTCGCCGACGAAGCCGAGGAGGTCGCGGCGGTCGTACAGATTGGTCCAGCGCGGGAAGTGGCCGGGCAGCCCGTCGCCGCGCCGCAGTCCGGCCAGAGCGTCGATCTCGTACAGAAAGGGTGCTTGCGACCCCACGGTCACCAGCAGCTCGACACCTGGCACCGGCCCCAGCGCAAGGAGGTCGACACAGGCGATGCCGCCAAGGCTGTGGGCGAGCAGGACGACGGGGCCCGGGTCCTGTTCCCGGGTGAGCGCCACGGTCTCGGCGATCCTGGCGCGCAGCGCCTCACCGCGGGCCTGGTACCGCAGGATGTCGCCGCCGGCCGGGACGACCGCGTCCGTCGTGCGGCGGCGGCCGACGAGCCCGACACCGCCGGACACCGTCCACCAGACCGGGTCGAGGGTGCGCGCTCCCGCCCACGAGGCCGCGGAGCGCAGGGCGCCGCGGTCCTTGCCGCCGAGCCGGTCGGTGAGGGCGCCCACGAGCAGATCGCGGTCGGCGCCGTCGAAGGGCAGCGGCTCGTCGGCGTCGGTGGCCTCTTCGGCGCGCCGGACGGCGAGGGCCAGCACGGCTCGGGCGGCCAGGGCCTCGGCGTCGCCCGTGCCGGCGGTTCCGGAGAGCCGCAGGGAGAGCTCGTCCGCGACCGTACCGGCGGCGGCGGTGAGGTGCCCGGCGAGGTCCTCGACGAGCCGGCGGGTGGTGTCGGCGCCCTCCTGGGGCAGGTCCTCGCCGGAGAGGGCGCGTACCCGAGCTGCCAGGGCGTCCCACGGGTCCACCCGCCCCGGGAAGAAACCACCGCCCGCCGTCGGACCGGCCGACTCGGCGAGCGTTCGGATCTCGGCGAGCGGATCGGCGTCGAGCGCGGCCCAGAGCGCCAGGCCGTCGTCCGCGGCCCCGTCCGCGTCACCGCCCGGAGCCGCGCGGTCCCGATCCCTTACGGGAAAGGAGGCCCCCTCCAGGCCGAGGCGCGCGCCGAGGGGCTCGCCCCAGAAGCAGGGGATGAGCCGGACGTCCGGTCTCACCCGCGCAAGGCCCCGCCGGACCCGCTCCCACGAGTCCCGGTAGGCCTTCTCGCGCACACCCGTGCCATGAACGAAGACGACGCTTGTCACCTGGTCCCCCACCTGTGTCCCGAGTCTCACATCCTAGGCGAGGCGCCGGATGGGCAACTCGGTTTCGCACCACGGCAGTCGAGGCGAGAACGGGGCGCCGGGGGGACGCTCAGCCGCCCGAGGTGTCCAGCTCGGCCTCCGCGCCGACCGCCGCGCAGTCGTACGGGTCTTTGAGCCAGCCGTCCGGGAGGACGACGCGGTTGTTGCCGGACGTGCGGCCGCGTGGGCCGTCCGCGCCGACGGGCCAGGGCTGGTCCAGGTCGAGCTCGCTCAGCTGAGCGCGGAGCTCGTCCAGGGACGAGGTGACCGCCAGTCGCTTGCGCATCTCGGAGCCGACCGCGAAGCCCTTCAGGTACCAGGCCACATGTTTGCGGAAGTCGATGACTCCGCGCGACTCATCGCCGATCCACTCCCCCAGCAGCTGGGCGTGGCGCACCATCACGTCCGCGACCTGCCGCAGCGTGGGCGTCGCCGCCGTACCCGTGCCCTCGAAGGCGGCCACGAGGTCGCCGAAGAGCCACGGGCGGCCGAGGCAGCCGCGGCCGACGACCACGCCGTCGCAGCCGGTCTCGCGCATCATCCGCAGGGCGTCGTCCGCCGACCAGATGTCGCCGTTGCCGAGCACGGGGATCTCCGGGACGTGCTCCTTCAAACGGGCGATGGCGTCCCAGTCCGCCGTGCCGCCGTAGTGCTGGGCGGCGGTGCGGCCGTGCAGGGCGATGGCGGTGACGCCCTCGTCGACGGCGATGCGGCCGGCGTCGAGGTAGGTGATGTGGTCGTCGTCGATGCCCTTGCGCATCTTCATCGTGACCGGCAGGCCGCCCGCGTTGCTGACCGCCTCGTTCAGGATCGCCCGGAGCAGCGGCCGCTTGTACGGGAGAGCCGAGCCGCCGCCCTTGCGGGTCACCTTCGGGACCGGGCAGCCGAAGTTCAGGTCGATGTGGTCGGCGAGGTCCTCGTCCACGATCATACGGACGGCCTTGCCGACGGTTACCGGGTCCACTCCGTACAGCTGGATCGAGCGCGGGGTCTCGGTCGCGTCGAAGTGGATGAGCTGCATGGTCTTCTCGTTGCGTTCGACCAGCGCCCGGGTGGTGATCATCTCGCTCACGAAGAGCCCCTTGCCGCCGGAGAACTCACGGCAGAGGGTGCGGAACGGGGCGTTGGTGATACCGGCCATGGGGGCGAGCACCACCGGCGGCCGCACGGTGTGCGGGCCGATGGACAGGGGGCTGAACGCGGTCATGCCCCCCATTGTCCCGTACGGCGAGTGGGCCCGGCCGCCTCGCCGGCGGCCGGGCCCACTCCGTCAGTGAACGGGATCAGCTCCGCTGCTCCGGCGCACGGTTCCGCTCACGCATCTTGCGCAGCAGCTCCTGCCTGGCCTCCGCGGCGTCCGCCGCGCGCCCGGCGCCGTCGCGGGGCGGCACGGAGCCCTGGCGTCCGTCGCGGGACAGCTTCTTGCGCTGCCCGCCTACGCCGAGCAGGTTGTTGCGGCTCTTGGCCATGGGGGTCTCCCTCTGGGTGAGAAGTCATCCGGAATGTGTCTCGTGGGGCGCTGCGGGCGTCGAGGCCCGGCGCACTCTCACTCGTAGATCGGGAGGAAGGAGGACATGACGACGACCGTAGCGGGCTCGGGCCGCGCGGGCACCGGATTTTCCGCACACCCCGAGCGGGCAAGAGCGAAGCCCCCGGTTCCGTGCGGGGAAACGGGGGCTTCGCGCGTTCGGCGGGTGTCAGCAGCCGATCAGACGGGACGCCAGGTAGCCCTGGATCTGGTCCAGGGAGACGCGCTCCTGCTTCATCGAGTCACGCTCACGCACGGTCACCGCGTTGTCGTCCAGGGTGTCGAAGTCGACCGTCACGCAGTACGGCGTGCCGATCTCGTCCTGGCGGCGGTAGCGGCGGCCGATGGCGCCCGCGTCGTCGAACTCGATGTTCCAGTTCTTGCGGAGGTCCGCGGCGAGGCCCTTGGCCTTCGGGGACAGCTCCGGGTTGCGGGAGAGCGGCAGGACCGCGACCTTGACCGGGGCGAGGCGGTGGTCGAGCCGCAGCGAGGTGCGCCTCTCCATCTTGCCCTTGGCGTTCGGCGCCTCGTCCTCGACGTACGCGTCGAGGAGGAAGGCCAGCATCGTGCGGCCGACACCGGCGGCCGGCTCGATCACGTACGGCGTCCAGCGCTCGCCGGCCTCCTGGTCGAAGTACGACAGGTCGGTGCCGGACGCCTGGGCGTGGGCCGAGAGGTCGTAGTCGGTGCGGTTGGCGACACCCTCCAGCTCGCCCCACTCGCTGCCGCCGAAGCGGAAGCGGTACTCGATGTCGGCGGTGCGCTTCGAGTAGTGGGAGAGCTTCTCCTTCGGGTGCTCGAACCAGCGCATGTTCTCCTCACGGAGACCCAGGTCCGTGTACCAGTTCCAGCGCTGCTCCATCCAGTACTCGTGCCACGTCTCGTCCTCGCCCGGCTTGACGAAGAACTCCATCTCCATCTGCTCGAACTCACGGGTGCGGAAGATGAAGTTGCCCGGAGTGATCTCGTTCCGGAAGGACTTGCCCATCTGCGCGATGCCGAACGGCGGCTTCTTGCGCGAGGTCTGCTGCACCTGGCCGAAGTTGGTGAAGATGCCCTGGGCGGTCTCGGGGCGCAGGTAAGCGACGGAGCCGGAGTCCTGCGTCGGACCGAGGTGGGTGGAGAGCAGGCCGGAGAACTGCTTGGGCTCGGTGAAGGTGCCCTTGTTGCCGCAGTTGGGGCAGTTGAGGTCGGCGAGGCCGTTCTCGGGGAGGCGGCCGTGCTTCTCCTCGTACGCCTCCTCCAGGTGGTCCGCGCGGAACCGCTTGTGGCAGGAGGTGCACTCGGTGAGCGGGTCGGTGAAGGTCGCCACGTGGCCGGAGGCCTCCCAGACCTCGGAGGCCAGGATCACCGACGAGTCGATGCCGACGACGTCCTCACGCGAGGTGACCATGTAGCGCCACCACTGGCGCTTGATGTTCTCCTTCAGCTCGACGCCGAGCGGTCCGTAGTCCCAGGCGGCGCGCTGGCCGCCGTAGATCTCACTACAGGGGTAGACGAAGCCACGGCGCTTGCTCAGGCTGACGATGGTGTCGATCTTGTCGGCGGCCACGGTGCTCTCTTCATTACGACGACGAAATGGGACAGGGGGTGGCGCGAAGCGCCTCGATTAGGGGTGGTGGTCGGGAGACGGGCAGGAAACAGAGGGCGGCGCGAAGCGCCTCGATTAGGGGTGGTGGTCGGGAGACGTGCGGGCGAATGACTCAGGTTAGCGGCGGGCGCACCCCTTCGATCAAATCGGTGGGTGGTGGAGGCCACTTGGTCCGCTTGTTGACAATGGTTTCCAGCAAAGTTGAAAATGAGTGTCATGAACGTACGACGCTGCATATCCACCACCGCCGTCACCGGCGCCGCGGTCCTCGGCCTGGTCACCCTCTCCGCCTGCGGCGGCTCCTCCGAAAGCGCGGAGAAGGACAAGAACGGCAAACTGGACGTTGTGGCGTCGTTCTACCCGATGCAGTTCCTGGCCGAACAGATCGGCGGCGAAAAGGTCTCGGTGTCCACGCTCACCAAGCCCGGTGTCGAGCCGCACGACCTGGAGCTCAAGGCCCGGCAGATCGCCGATCTCGGCGAGGCCGACTACATCCTCTACCTCAAGGGCATCCAGCCCGCCGTGGACGACGCGATCAAGCAGGCGGGCGTCAAGAACACGGTCGACGCGGCCACGCTCACCACCCTTGAGACGCACGGCACCGGGGTCGACGGCCACGACAGCCACGAGGGCGAGGAAGCCCACGCGGAGGAGTCCCACGCCGAGGAGCCCCACGCCGACGAGCACGGGCACGAGGCGGAGGCGGGCAGCGCCGACCCGCACATCTGGCTGGACCCCGTGAAGTACGCCGAGGTCGCCAAGGGCGTCGGCGACTCCCTCGCCAAGGCCGACCCGGACAACGCGGCCACGTACGAGAAGAACACCGACGAGCTGGTGAAGAAGCTCGACGCCCTGAACACCAAGTTCCAGCAGGGCCTGAAGAACACCACCACCAAGACCTTCATCACCACCCACTCCGCGTTCGGCTACCTCGCCGAGCGGTACGGCCTGGACCAGGAGGGCATCGCCGGGCTCGACCCCGAGTCGGAGCCCAGCCCCGCCCGGATCAAGGAACTCCAGGACACCGCCAGGAAGGAGAAGGTCACCACCGTCTTCTTCGAGACCCTGGCCAGCGACAAGACCGCGAAGACGCTCGCCAAGGACACCGGTCTGCGGACGGACGTCCTGGACCCGCTGGAGGGAATCACCGAGCGGTCCAAGGGCGCTGACTACTTCGAGGTCATGGAGTCCAACCTGGCGGCGCTCCAGAAGGCCCTCGGCGCCAAGTGATCGATTCCTCTGGAGGCCCGGTGAGCAGCGAGCCCGTCATCTCCGTCCGGGAGGCCACCGCCACGCTCGGCTCCCGCCCCGTGCTGCGCGGCATCGACTTCACCGTCGACCACGGTGAGGTCGTCGCCCTGCTCGGCGCCAACGGGTCGGGCAAGTCGACCGCGGTCCGCTCGGTGATCGGACAGGTGCCGCTCACCGGCGGCGCGATATCCCTGTTCGGCACCGAACTGCGCCGCTTCCGCGACTGGGCGCGCGTCGGGTACGTACCGCAGCGCACCACCGCGGCGAGCGGGGTGCCCGCGACGGTCCGCGAGGTCGTCGCGTCCGGCCGGCTGTCCCGTACGAAACTGCGAAGGCCGTCCAAGGCCGACCGGGCCGCCGTGGAGCGGGCCATCGAGCTGGTCGGGCTCGCCGACCGGGCCGGGGAATCGGTCTGGGCGCTCTCCGGCGGCCAGCACCAGCGCGTGCTGATCGCCCGTGCCCTCGCCTCCGAGCCGGAGCTGGTGATCATGGACGAGCCGATGGCGGGCGTCGACCTGGCCAGCCAGGAGGTGCTCGCCGCGACCCTGCGCGAACAGGTCGCGAACGGCACGACCGTGCTGCTCGTCCTCCACGAACTGGGCCCGCTGGAACCGCTGATCGATCGCGCGGTCGTCCTGCGCGACGGCTGTGTCGTCCACGACGGGCCGCCCCCGGAGGCGGTCGGGCAGCACGCGCTGCCCGGCCACGACCACGTACATCCGCACGCGGCCGACGAGCCGCTCCGCACGGGACTGCTGACCTGACCATGGACTTCCTCGAACCCGCGTTCATGCAGCGGGCGCTCATCGCCGCCGTTCTGGTCGGTATCACCGCGCCCGCCGTCGGCATCCACCTGGTGCAGCGGCGACAGGCCCTGATGGGCGACGGCATCGGCCATGTCGCCATGACGGGTGTCGGCCTCGGCTTCCTGATGTCCACGAACCCGGTGTGGATGGCCGGGCTCGTGTCGGTCGCGGGCGCCGTGCTGATGGAGCTGATCCGCATGTACGGGCGCACACGCGGCGACATCGCGCTCGCCCTGCTCTTCTACGGGGGCATGGCCGGCGGTGTCATGCTGACCAGCCTCTCGTCGGCCGGCTCCAACGCCAACCTGGTCAGCTACCTCTTCGGCTCGCTGGCGACGGTCTCCGAGGAGGACGTGACCGCGATCTGCGTGCTGGCCGCCTTCGTGGTGGCCGTCTCGCTGGGGCTGCGCCGCCAGCTGTTCGCGATCAGCCAGGACGAGGAGTTCGCCCGCGTCACCGGCCTGCCGGTGCGGGCCCTCAATCTGCTGGTCGCCGTGACCGCGGCGGTGACCGTGACGGTCGCCATGCGCGTCGTCGGGCTGCTCCTGATCAGCGCGCTGATGGTGGTGCCCGTCGCGGCGGCCCAGCAGCTGACGCGGAGCTTCCGCGCGACGTTCGCGGTGGCGGTGCTCATCGGTACGGCGGTGTCCCTGGGCGGCACGATCACGACGTACTACCAGGACGTGCCGCCCGGCGCGACGATCGTCCTGCTGGCCATCGCCGTGTTCGTCCTGCTCACCGCGCTGGCCGCGCCACTGGCACGGCGGCGCGCCCGGGCCGCCGAGGCGGCGACGGAGGTGTACGAACGGGGCGCACGGCCGGCCCAGGGCACGGCGGACGACGTCAGGGTCTGAACCGGCCGCGCACGGAATCACGGCTGCCGGACTCCACGGCGGAGCCTGGCAGAATGGCCCGACGTAAGCGACGTACGGACGTACGACTGAGCGGGCCGAGGGCAAGGAGGCACCTGTGGCGACTGCAGGATCCGGCGTACGCGGCCGGTCGACCCGGCAGCGCGCCGCCGTGTCGGCGGCGCTGAACGAGGTGGACGAGTTCCGCAGTGCGCAGGAGCTGCACGACATGCTCAAGCACCGCGGCGACTCGGTGGGCCTGACGACGGTCTACCGCACGCTGCAGTCGCTCGCTGACGCGGGCGAGGTGGATGTGCTCCGCACCAGCGAGGGCGAGGCGGTCTACCGCCGCTGCTCGACCGGTGAGCACCATCACCATCTGGTGTGCCGGGGCTGCGGCAAGGCCGTGGAGGTCGAGGGCCCGGCGGTCGAGGAGTGGGCCGAGGCGGTCGCGGCGGAGCACGGATTCGTGAACGTCGCGCACACGGTGGAGATCTTCGGCACCTGCGCGGAGTGCGCCGCCGCGGCGGCCGCCGAGGGCTGAGGCAGCGGCGGCGCGGACCGCCGAGCGGCTAGCGGATGCTCATGTCGCGGTTGAGGCAGTAGTACGACCCGTCGTCGTTCGCCGCGACGGTGTCGTACGACCAGCAGTGCAGCATCGGCACGACGATGTACAGGCTCGTGGCGACGACCCCCGCGAGGAGCAGCGCCATGCCGGCCCCGACGACGGAACGCCACCCCAGCGCCGCGTAACCGGCCAGGCCGAGCGCGACGGCGAGCCCGCACATGACGACGACCACCGGTGCGTTGTTCCAGTCCATTCCCAGCATGGCCAGGTCATTGGTGCCTCCGATGCTGAGCAGCGCCAGCCACAGCGCGGGGGCGAAGAACAGGGCGCCGAGGCAGCCGCGCGGCGTCATATCCGCCTCGTGTTCCGGTCGAGGATCGCGCGCAGCCGGTCGACGCCTCCGGGCCCGGTGAGGGCGCGCTTCGGCAGGCAGGCCACGCCGAGGCCGGCGCGGTCGCCGGAGAACAGCACGAACAGCCGGGGCGTCTCCGTGTACCGGGGCAGCGCCCGCCATGTGCTGGAGACCTCCTGCGCCTGCGTCGTCCAGCGCACCCCGGAGTCGTCCACCACGGCATGGTGCTCGCCGTGCGGCTCGGCCAGCCGATGGATCTGGCGCGCCTGCAGGCGCGGCGACAGGAACAGCAGCCCGAAGGCCGCGCCGCTGAGCCCGCAGAGTCCCGCCGTCACAGCGGGATGGCTGGTGCCGGGACCGGCGATCAGCGCCGCCGCGAGGAGCGCGCCGGCCACCCCGCTCGGCCACAGCAGCCACCGCAGCCGGCGGCCCGCCGAGGTACGGCGCATCCGGGCCCGCAGCATCTCCGCCGCGTCCTCGGCGGTGGGCTGGTGGACCAGCTCCACCACCTCACGGTCGCCCCGTACCTCTGCCGTCATGGCCCCTCCTTGTGACGCGGACAGGCCAAGATCGTAAGGCGTCGCTCAGCCCGTCGCGCCGGCCGCGTCCTCGGGGCGGCCCTTCATCGCGGCCTCCATCGCGAGGAGCTCCTCGTTGGGGACGGCGCCGCCGAAGCGGCGGTCGCGCTGCGCGTACTCCAGGCAGGCCCGCCACAGGTCGCGGCGGTCGAAGTCGGGCCACAGCACGTCCTGGAACACCATCTCGGCGTACGCGCTCTGCCAGAGCAGGTAGTTGGAGGTGCGCTGCTCGCCGCTCGGCCGCAGGAACAGGTCCACGTCCGGCATGTCCGCGTAGTACAGATACTTCGCGAAGGTCTTCTCCGTGACCTTCGAGGGGTCGAGCTTCCCGGCCTTCACGTCCGCCGCCAGCGCCTGCGCGGCGTCCGCGATCTCGGCACGGCCGCCGTAGTTCATGCAGAAGTACAGCGTGAGCCTGTCGTTGCCCTTCGTCTGTTCCTGGGCGATCTGGAGCTCCTGGGCCACCGACTTCCACAGCTTGGGCATCCGGCCCACCCAGCGCACCCGGATGCCCAGTGCGTCGAGCTGGTCCCGGGTCTTGCGGATGAAGTCCCGGTTGAAGTTCATCAGGAAGCGCACCTCGTCCGGCGAGCGCCGCCAGTTCTCGGTGGAGAAGGCGTACAGCGAGACGCTCCCGACGCCCATCTCGATGGCGCCCTGCAGTACGTCGAGGACACGCTCGGCGCCGACCTTGTGGCCCTCGGTGCGGGGCAGGCCGCGGTCCTTGGCCCAGCGGCCGTTGCCGTCCATGACGATCGCCACATGCTTCGGCACCAGCTCGCCGGGGATCCTCGGCGGGCGCGCGCCGGACGGGTGCGGCTCGGGGGCCTGGTACTCGCGCTTGGAGCGCCCGAGGATTCCGCGTCGTGCGATGGCCATGCGGCTCACTTCTCCTAGACCTTCTGGATCTTCTCTACTTCTCCACGTAGCGGAGCGAGCGCAGCCCGCGCTCAAGGTGCCAGTGCAGATAGGCGGACACCAGTCCGCTCCCCTCCCTGACGTGGCGCGGTTCGCACGCGTCCGCCGTCTCCCAGTCGCCGGTCAGCAGCGCGCTGAGCAGACCGACGGCCTCCGCCGAGGGTACGACGCTGCCGGGCACCCGGCAGTCCCCGCAGACGACTCCGCCCGCCGCGACCGAGAAGAACCGGTTCGGCCCGTGGATGCCGCAGCGGGCGCAGTCCACGAAGGACGGGGCGTAGCCGTTGACGGCGAGCGAGCGCAACAGGAACGCGTCCAGGACGAGACGGGGGGCGTGCTCGCCGCGGGCGAGGGTGCGCAGGGCGCCGACGAGCAGCAGGTACTGCTGCACGGCGGGTTCCCCCTCGTGGTCGGTGAACCGCTCGGCGGTCTCCAGCATGGCGGTACCGGCGGTGTAGCGGTCGTAGTCGGTGACGATGCCGCTGCCGTACGGGGCGATGGTCTCGCTCTGCGTGCACAGCGGCAGCCCGCGGCCGATGAGTTCGCCGCCGCGGGCGAAGAACTGGACGTCCACGTGCGAGAAGGGTTCGAGCCGCGCGCCGAACTTCGACTTGGTCCGCCGCACCCCGCGCGCGACGGCACGCACGCGCCCGTGTCCGCGGGTGAGGAAGGTGATGATGCGGTCGGCCTCGCCCAGCTTCTGGGTGCGCAGCACGATGCCGTCATCACGGAACAGGCTCATGGGCCCATTGTCCCGTACGGGACAGGGGTGCCGGTGCCGCCCCGGGAAAGCGGTTGCGGCATGCTGGCGGGATGTCGACCACAGCGACCGTCCTGGTCCTCCTCCTCGCCGCGCTGCACTTCTACATCCTCGTCCTGGAGATGTTCCTGTGGACGACCCCGAAGGCGCGCGCCTCCTTCGGCACGACGGAGGAGTTCGCCCGGCAGACGAAGGCGCTCGCCGCCAACCAGGGGCTGTACAACGGCTTCCTCGCGGCGGGCCTCGTGTGGGGCGCCGTCGCCGCGGACCCGGTGGGTTTCCAGGCGAAGGTGTTCTTCCTGGTCTGCGTGGCGGTGGCGGGCGTGTACGGCGCGGCGACGGCCAGCCGGAAGATCGTCTTCGTACAGACCGTGCCCGCGCTGATCACCCTGGGCTTCGTCCTGGCAGCGCGTTGAGGGGGCCCGCACCGGCCCGCGCCGCCGCTCCCACCCCCGCTCCCCACCCCGGAACCGACCCCGAAAAGTCATAAGCCATACTTATGTGGTCATAGAACGGAACTGGGTACCACTCCTTCCCTGCACTTGTGAGGCTGGCGGAGCGAGAAGTGCTGACTTTCGAAGGGAACCTGCCATGCCCCGCCCCCTGCGGGTCGCGATCGTCGGTGCCGGCCCGGCCGGCATCTACGCCGCCGACGCGCTCCTGAAGTCCGAGGCCGCCGCCGACCCGGGTGTCTCCATCGACCTGTTCGAGCGAATGCCGGCGCCGTTCGGGCTCATCCGGTACGGCGTCGCCCCGGACCACCCGCGCATCAAGGGCATCGTCACGGCCCTCCACCAGGTGCTGGACAAGCCGCAGATCCGCCTCTTCGGCAACGTCGACTACCCGTCCGACATCACCCTGGACGACCTGCGCGCCTTCTACGACGCGGTGATCTTCTCGACGGGCGCGGACGCCGACCGGGCGCTGAACATCCCGGGCGTGGAGCTCGAAGGCTCGTACGGCGCCGCCGACTTCGTCTCCTGGTACGACGGCCACCCCGACGTGCCGCGCACCTGGCCGCTGGAGGCCGAGAAGGTCGCGGTGCTGGGCGTCGGCAACGTGGCTCTCGACGTGGCGCGCATCCTCGCGAAGACCGCCGACGAGCTGCTGCCGACGGAGATCCCGCCGAATGTGCACGCGGGCCTGAAGGCCAACAAGGCCCTGGAGATCCATGTCTTCGGGCGGCGCGGCCCCGCGCAGGCGAAGTTCAGCCCCATGGAGCTGCGCGAGCTGGACCACTCGCCGAGCATCGAGGTCATCGTCAACCCCGAGGACATCGACTACGACCAGGGCTCGATCGACGCCCGGCGCTCCAACAAGCAGGTCGACATGGTCGCCAAGACCCTGGAGAACTGGGCGATCCGCGACGTCGGCGACCGCCCGCACAAGCTGTTCCTGCACTTCTTCGAGTCGCCCTCCGAGATCGTCGGCGAGGACGGCAAGGTCGTCGGCCTGCGCACCGAGCGCACGGAGCTGGACGGCACTGGCAATGTGAAGGGCACCGGCGAGTTCACCTCCTGGGACGTCCAGGCGGTCTACCGCGCGGTCGGCTACCTCTCCGAGGAGCTGCCCAAGCTGCCGTGGGACGCCGACTCCGGCACCGTCCCGGACGAGGGCGGCCGCGTGGTGCAGCAGGGCGGCGAGCACGTCCCGTCGACGTATGTGACGGGCTGGATCCGGCGAGGTCCGATCGGCCTGATCGGCCACACCAAGGGCGATGCGAACGAGACGGTCGCCAACCTGCTGGAGGACCACCGCGAGGGCCGGCTGCACACGCCGGACGCGCCGGGCGAGGACGCCGTGGTGGAGTTCCTGGAGGGCAGGGGCGTCGCGTACACCACCTGGGACGGCTGGTACCGGCTGGACGCCGCGGAGCGGGCGCGCGGCGAGGCCGAGGGCCGGGAGCGCGTGAAGATCGTGGAGCGCGAGGAGATGCTGCGGGCGAGCGGCGTCGAGGTCTGACGCCCCGGCGGCGGCCGACCGCCGACCGCGGAAGCGGCGCGTGCCCCGTCCTGGACCCCGGAAGCCGGGGGCTCAGAACGGGGCGCGCGCCGCTTCCATGAGGCGGGCCGTGTCGTCGGGCCGGAGCAGCAGGGCGTTGCCCACGGTGGTGAGCACCTCACGCTCGGCCGGGATGTACGCGCCGTCGGCGAGGGCGATCCGGGCGCCCTGCAGGAGGATCGACTCGCGCCCGGCCGGCGCCAGGTGGGGCGCGAGCGGTTCGAGCGCCTCGTGCAGCTCGATGGCGAGGGCGGCGCCGCAGGGCCCGTCGGCGTCGGTGAGGAACCTGCCGGTGTCGGCGGCGAGCGCCTCGATGAGGCTGGTGAGGCTGTCGGCGGTGCAGTCGGCGTACCCGGCGGCCCGTACGGCGGAGACAGCCGTCCGTACGACCGTGTGGGACGAGGTGCCGCCGGCGGCGAGTACGGCGAGGGCGACGGTGTGCACCGCGTCGCGGAGCATCGCGGAGAACCGGGCGGTGGTCGGGTGGTCGAGGACGTCGGTACCGAACCGGTCGCGGCAGGCGGCGCATTCGACGACGGGCCCGGCGGCGCCGCGCGACAGCAGAGGAACACCGAGAAGAGTGAACCGGCGACGGCCTGTGCGACGCCGGTAATTGCGGTCGCCGCCGCAGCTGGGGCAGAAGAACTCGCCGTCGCCGACGGTGTGCCACGAGGTATGAACGGAACAAATGCGGAGTTTCCGGCCACGTGATCCGCGTGATCCCCGTGCTGGCTGCACCTCGCACCTCCAGACGCCTCGGCCACCTTTGCCGACGTTGACGTGATGTTAGCCACATCCATGATGTGGCGTCAGCACCCCATCGGGAGAACGCCACGGACATGGCCGATCCCCGCCCACAGCGGGTGGGCGGGGATCGGGCCCGCCGGAGCGGAGGCGGGTCAGCGCGCGGAGCGGTTGACCGCCGAGATGACCGCCTTCAGCGAGGCGCGGGTGGTGTTGGCGTCGATGCCGATGCCCCACAGCACCTTGCCGTCGATGGCGCACTCGATGTACGAGGCGGCCTGCGCGGAAGCGCCCTCGCTCATCGTGTGCTCCTGGTAGTCCAGCACGCGCGCGTCCACCCCGACCCGGGCCAGCGCGTCGACGAACGCGGAGATGGGACCGTTGCCCGAACCGGTCAGCACGGTGTCGACGCCGTCCACGACCGCCTCGACGGTCAGCGTGTCAGTGCCGTCCTTGTCGGTGGTGGTCTGGCCGGAACGCAGCTGGATACGCCCCCACGCGTTGCCCGGGTTGGGCAGGTACTCGTCCTGGAACACCGACCAGATCGCCCCCGGCGTGACCTCGCCGCCCTCGGCGTCCGTCTTCGCCTGGATGATCTTCGAGAACTCGATCTGCATCCGCCGCGGCAGGTCCAGCTTGTGGTCGTTCTTCAGGACGTACGCGATACCGCCCTTGCCAGACTGCGAGTTGACCCGGATGACCGCCTCGTAGGAACGGCCCACGTCCTTGGGGTCGATCGGCAGGTACGGCACGGCCCACTCGATCTCGTCGACCGTCCTGCCCTGCGCCGCCGCGTCCGCCTCCAGCGCGTCGAAGCCCTTCTTGATCGCGTCCTGGTGCGAACCCGAGAACGCCGTGTAGACCAGATCGCCCGCGTACGGGTGCCGCGGGTGGACCTCCATCTGGTTGCAGTACTCCGACGTACGGCGGATCTCGTCGATCTGCGAGAAGTCGATCTGCGGGTCCACGCCCTGGCTGAACAGGTTCATACCCAGCGTGACCAGGTCGACATTGCCCGTGCGCTCACCCTGCCCGAACAGACAGCCCTCGATACGGTCCGCACCGGCCATGACCGCCAGCTCGGCCGCCGCCACCGCCGTACCCCGGTCGTTGTGCGGATGGACCGACAGGCACACGAACTCGCGCCGCGACAGGTTCCGCGACATCCACTCGAACCGGTCCGCGTGCGTGGACGGCGTCGAACGCTCCACCGTCGCCGGCAGGTTCAGGATGATCTCGCGGCCCTCCTCGGGCTGCCAGACGTCCATGACGCCCTCGCAGACCTCCAGCGCGAAGTCCAGCTCCGTGTCCGTGAAGATCTCCGGGCTGTACTGGTAGCCGAAGACCGTCTCGTCGCCCAGGATCTTGTCCGCGTACTCCATCACCAGACGCGTGCCGTCCACGGCGATCTGCTTGATGTCGTCCTTGGAGCCGCGGAAGACCACCCGGCGGAAGACCGGCGCCGTCGCGTTGTACATGTGCACCGTCGCCCGGCGCGCACCGCGCAGCGACTCGACGGTCCGCTCGATCAGGTCCTCACGGGCCTGGGTCAGTACGGAGATCGTCACGTCCTCGGGGATCGCGCCGTCCTCGATGATCGAGCGGACGAACGCGAAGTCCGTCTCGCCGGAGGCCGGGAAGCCGACCTCGATCTCCTTGTAGCCCATGCGCACCAGCAGGTCGAACATCTCGCGCTTGCGGGCCGGGGACATCGGGTCGATCAGCGCCTGGTTACCGTCCCGCAGGTCGGTCGACAGCCACCGCGGCGCCTTGGTGATCCGCCGGTCGGGCCAGGTGCGGTCCGGGATGTCGACGGCCTCGTACGGGCCGTACTTGTGGATGGGCATCCCGGACGGCTTCTGCAGGTGCGTCGCGTTGGTCACGGGGGTGCGGCGGCCGACGGGATGGGCGGCGGGCTGGGACATTGCGTAGGGCTCCTCGGGTCCGACAACGGGACGGCCGACTTTTCGAAGCAGCACCAGACTCCGCGGGGAGGGGGTCGGCCTACGACTACAGGCCCTCGCCGCGGCAGCTAAGGAGAAGCAGCCCGAAACGCATGATGCGAAGCAGCGTAGCCCAGTGACAGCGGAGGCGGAGGTGCCGTATCAGTATGCGGGATTCTCGCCGGTAACAGGCAAACAGTGACCTATCACTCCTTTTCATCAATCTCTGTCGCTTCCAGTGACACCGGGGTGACTCAGTGCCACATTGCGAAGCATGACCGCACTCTCCTGCCCTTCCTCCGTGTACTGCACGATCGTCCCGCCCCACCTCCTCGACAGGCTGGCCCAGGCCGAGAACCCCGCGATCGCCGAGGCGGCGCGCCGCACCCTCGTCGCGGACGAGGCGAACCGGACCGCCCGCCGCCTGACCACGGTCACGGGCGTCCGTCCCGCCGTCCGCGGCGTGCCGGCGGCGACGGGCGAGCCACGCCGTACGGTCTTCGACGCAGAGCAGACCACCCGGCTGCCCGGCAAGAAGGTCCGCGGCGAGGGCGACGAGCCCACCCGGGACGCGACCGTCAACCGCGCCTACGCCGGCCTCGGCGCGACCTTCGACCTCTTCCTTGACGTCTACGGCCACGACTCCGTCGACGGATGCGGGCTGCCGCTGGACGCGACCGTCCACTACGACCGGGACTACGGCAACGCCTTCTGGAACGGCGAGCGGATGGTGTTCGGCGACGGGGACGGCGAGATCTTCCTGGACTTCACGATCCCGGTGGACGTGATCGGCCACGAGCTGGCCCACGGCGTCACGCAGTACGCGGCGAACCTGGCGTACTTCAGCCAGCCAGGCGCGCTGAACGAGTCCATGTCCGACGTCTTCGGGTCGCTCGTCAAGCAGTACGCCCTGCGCCAGACCGCCGGGCAGGCCGACTGGCTGATCGGCGCGGGACTGCTGTCGGACCAGGTGGAGGGCACGGCGCTGCGTTCCATGAAGGCGCCCGGGACGGCGTACGACGACGACGTCCTCGGCAAGGACCCGCAGCCGGCGACGATGGACGACTACGTCGAGACGGCCCGAGACAACGGCGGGGTGCACATCAACTCGGGCATCCCCAACCACGCCTTCTACCTGCTGGCCACGGCGCTGGGCGGGCACGCCTGGGAGCGCGCCGGACAGATCTGGTACGACGTGCTGACGGGCGGCAGACTCAAGGAGACAGCCGACTTCGCCGCGTTCGCCCGGCTGACGGTCGCGGCGGCGCGCGAGCGGTACGGCGAGGGCGGCGCGGAGGACGAGGCGGTGCTCAAGGCGTGGTCGACGGTGGGGGTGCCGACCAGGGGGTAGACGGTGTCCATGCGGATCGAGGTGCGGCGCACAGGCGGCTTCGCGGGCATCGAGCGCCGGGCGGAGGTGGACACCTCCGCCCGGCCCGACGCCGGCACATGGCACAGCCTGGCGGAGACGGCCCTGGCCGAGGCCGGGGTGGCACCCCCGGTGGGGGTGCCGGACGGCTTCAGTTACGAGATCACGATCGACGGCCGGACGGCGTACTGCGCGGAACCGCACCTGACTGCGGCGCAGCGGGAGCTGATCTCCCGGGTGCTGCGGGAGGGCGCGTGAGGGGGCTTCGGCGCGCGCGTGAGGGGGCTTCGGCGCGCGCGTGAGGGGGCTTCGGCGCGCGCGTGAGGGGGCTTCGGCGCGCCGCCCTCAGAACCCGAGCTTGCGCAGCTGCTTCGGGTCGCGCTGCCAGTCCTTGGCGACCTTCACATGGAGATCCAGGAAGACCGGCGTGCCCAGCAGGGCCTCGATGTGCTTGCGGGACTTGATGCCGACCTCCTTCAGGCGCTTGCCCTTGGGGCCGATGATGATGCCCTTCTGGCTGGGGCGCTCGATGTAGACGTTGGCGTGGATGTCCAGCAGCGGCCGGTCCGCCGGGCGGTCCTCGCGCGGCAGCATCTCCTCGACGACCACCGCGATGGAGTGCGGCAGCTCGTCCCGTACGCCTTCGAGCGCGGCCTCGCGGATCAGCTCGGCCACCATGACCTGCTCGGGCTCGTCCGTCAGATCGCCCTCGGGATAGAGCGGCGGGCCCTCCGGAAGCAGCGGGACCAGCAGGTCGGCTACCAGCTGCACCTGCTTGTCGCCCACGGCCGACACCGGGACGATCTCGGCCCACTCCAGGCCCAGCTCCTTGCCGAGCTGGTCGATCGCGATGAGCTGCTCGGCGAGCGTCTTGGAGTCGACGAGGTCCGTCTTGGTGACGATCGCGACCTTCGGGGTCTTCTTGATCCCCGCCAGCTCCTTGGCGATGAACCGGTCACCCGGCCCCACCTTCTGGTCGGCGGGCAGACAGAAGCCGATCACGTCGACCTCTGCCCACGTCGTCCGTACGACGTCGTTCAGCCGCTCGCCGAGCAGCGTGCGCGGCTTGTGCAGCCCCGGCGTGTCGACCAGCACGAGCTGCGCGTCCGGCCGGTGCACGATGCCCCGCACGGTGTGCCGGGTGGTCTGGGGACGGTTGGAGGTGATGGCCACCTTCTGTCCGACCAGAGCGTTCGTGAGGGTGGACTTGCCCGCGTTGGGCCGGCCGACGAAGCAGGCGAAGCCCGACCGGTGGGTCGCTTCGGTTTCAGGTGTACGAACGCTCATGGGGGCCATTCTCCCTGATCCACGGACCCCCACGAACCGCACAGGGGCGAGGCGGCCTCAAGAGGCCGTCAGCTGCCCGCAGGTACCGTGGCGCGCAGCACCGCGTCAGGCCCCGCCAGCAGGACCGGTGTGCCGGCTCCGCCCAGGTCGCGGACGGCGGCGCGGTCCGCGTCGCCGACGGCCTCCGCCTCCGAGACGACCGCCGCCGCCTCCAGCGACTTCGCGCCGCTGGCCACGGCCATCGCCACGGCGGTCTGCAGGGCGCTGAGCTTCAGCGACTCCAGGGCGACGGTCCCGGCGACGTATGTACGGCCGGTCTCGTCCCGTACCGCCGCGCCCTCCGGCACGCCGTTGCGGGCCCGGGCGCTGCGCGCCAGCGTGATGATCTTGCGGTCCTCGGGGGCGAGGTCGGTGCTCTGCGTCATGACCCGAGCATAGGTCGGCGGCCGGGGTCTCCCCCGGCCGCCCCGGGCGTTCAGAGGGTCAGCTCTGCGCGCCCTTGACGAACTTGTCGCCGCCCCGCTTGGCCAGGTCGTCGAAGGGGGCGTGGTCCGGCTTCTCGGCCATCGGGACGTAGGCGAGCCGCATCACACCCGTGGCCTGGCGTGCGATCAGCAGGTCGGACTCCACCTTCGCGTTGAGTTCCGGGATGTCGAGGGTCAGCCGCAGACCGACGGACTCCTCGCCCACCTGCGCGACGGTCAGCTTCTCCGCCTTCATCTCGACCTTGTCGCCGTCCTGCGTGAACGTGAAGGTCGGGCATGCGTCGACGGCGGTCGCGATGCTCTTCAGGAAGTCCGTGGCGGAGGCCGTGTCGTCGTACGTGAAGATCTGCTGGGCGAGCATGGCGGACTCCCCGGAGCCCACCCCCTTGCTGAACTCGACGTCTGCGCCTTCCGTCGCGCCCTCGACCTTGTCGGACAGCAGCGTGGCGAGCGGCTGGCACTTGGCCTTGTCCGCCTTCGCCACGTCGTTGGAGTCGGGGACCCTCTTCACCTTCCAGCCGGACGGCAGGTCGGAGACCTCCAGGATGCCGGCCTTCATCTGTGCCGCGGTCAGCGGGCCCGCGGCCGGCTTCTCCTCGGGCTTCTGCTCGGCGCTGCCGCTCTCACCGGTCTTCTGCTTGGCGCCCGCGGACTTGTCCTCGGCCGAGCCACCGCAGGCGGCGGTGAAGACCAGCGCGGACACGGTGAGCGCGACGGCCGCGCCACGACGCATACGAATTCTCATGAACGTACGACTCCCCATGAAGAAAGGAAACGTGGGGAGTTCAGTTCCCCCCTCCCCGACCTGAGTGGTCGCGCCGAGGATACCCGGTGACGTCGACAGCGCTTTCTACGGCCGGTCCAGCCGTAGCCGCTCCGCCTTGGGCAGTCCGGCGACCACCAGGTCGTAGGAGTCCTCGACGAGTTCGCGGACCAGCGCCTCGGGGAGGCCGGTGACCGTGACGGTGTTCCAGTGCCGCTTGTTCATGTGGTAGCCGGGAACGATCAGTCCCGGGTGTTCGGCGCGCAGCCGGACGGCGATCTCCGGCTCGCATTTGAGGTTGACCGTCAGGGGGCGCCCGTCGAGCGCGCTGAGGGCGAACATCTTCCCGGCGACCTTGAAGACAGAGGTCTCCGGGCCGAACGGGAAGTCCTCCACCGCCGCGTTGAACTCCAGGCAGAACGCCCTCAGCCGCTCGGGGTTCATCGCCTTCACGCCGCCTCGTCCTCGGGCTTCACGGGTACCGGCTCCGCGAGCACCGTGACGATCTTGTTGCGGCGGCCGGCCGGGGACTCGGCCGTCAGCCGCAGTGCCCGCCCGTCCGGCAGGTCGACCACCGCCGTCGCCCCCGCGATCGGCACGCGGCCGAGCGCCTTGGCGAGGAGTCCGCCGACCGTCTCGACGTCCTCGTCGTCGTACGCGTCGAGCCCGAAGAGTTCGCCCAGGTCGCCGATGTCGAGGCGGGCGGTCACCCGGTAGCGGCCGTCGCCGAGCTCCTCCACGGGCGGCAGCTCCCGGTCGTACTCGTCGGTGATCTCGCCGACGATCTCCTCCAGGATGTCCTCGATGGTGACGATGCCGGCCGTGCCTCCGTACTCGTCGATCACGACCGCGCAGTGGTTGCGCTCCTGCTGCATCTCACGCAGCAGGTCGCCGGCGTTCTTGGTGTCCGGGACGAACGTCGCGGCCCGCATGGCGGTGGAGACCAGGTCGGCCTCCGCCTCCCGGTTGATGTGCGTCTTGCGGACCAGGTCCTTCAGATAGACGATGCCGACGACGTCGTCCTCGTTCTCCCCGGTCACGGGGATGCGCGAGAAACCGGAGCGGAGGGCCAGCGTCAGCGCCTGCCGGACGGTCTTGAACCGCTCGATCGACACCAGGTCCGTACGCGGCACCATCACCTCGCGGACCAGGGTGTCGCCCAGCTCGAAGACGGAGTGCACCATACGGCGCTCCTCGTCCTCGATGAGGGACTCCTGCTCGGCCAGGTCGACCATGGCGCGCAGCTCGGCCTCGGAGGCGAACGGGCCCTTGCGGAAGCCCTTGCCGGGCGTGAGCGCGTTACCGATGAGGATGAGCAGCTGGGGGACGGGGCCCATGACGCGGGCCAGCGGCAGCAGTGCGTAGGCGGCGGCCGTGGCGGTGTTCAGCGGGTGCTGGCGGCCGATGGTGCGGGGCGAGACGCCGACGGCGACGTACGAGACGAGCACCATCACGCCGATCGCGACGACCAGGGCGCTCCACGTCTCCTCGAACTCCTCCAGGCAGACGTAGGTGACGAGCACCCCGGCGGCCATCTCGCAGGCGACCCGCACCAGCAGCGCCACGTTCAGGTACCGGGTGGGGTCGGAGGCGACCTGGACGAGTCTGACGGCGCCGCGCCGCCCGGACCGTAGCGCCTCGGCGGCGCGGAAGCTGGAGACCCGGGCGATGCCCGCCTCCGCACACGCCGCGAGCCACGCGACGACGACCAGCGCGACCGCGCCCAGGACGAGTTGGCCGGTCATGAGACGGTCGGCGCGGGGGACGGGCCGGTGAGGCCCTTCTCCGCCCGCCAGCCGTCGACGATCGCCGCCTGGAGTCCGAACATCTCGGCCTTCTCGTCGGGCTCCTCATGGTCGTACCCGAGGAGGTGCAGCACTCCGTGGACGGTGAGGAGCTGGAGCTCCTCGTCCATGGAGTGCTCCGTCGGGGCCTCGCGGCCCTGCCTCTCGGCGACCTCGGGACAGAGCACGATGTCCCCGAGGAGCCCCTGCGGGGGCTCCTCGTCGTCCTTCGACGGCGGGCGCAGCTCGTCCATCGGGAAGGACATGACATCCGTCGGGCCCGGCAGGTCCATCCACTGGATGTGCAGCTGCTCCATCGCCTCGGCGTCCACCACGATGACCGAGAGCTCGGAGAGGGGGTGGATGCGCATCCGCGTGAGCGCGTAGCGGGCGACGTCGAGGATCGCCTGCTCGTCGACCTCGGTACCGGACTCGTTGTTGACGTCGATCGACATGGTGCTGTTCTGTCTACTTCCCGTTCTGGGTGTCGTACTTCTCGTACGCGTCGACAATACGGCCGACGAGCTTGTGCCGTACGACGTCGTGCGACGTGAGCCGCGAGAAGTGGACGTCCGGGACGCCGTCCAGGATGTCCTGCACCTGGCGCAGACCGCTCCTGGTGCCGTTCGGCAGGTCGACCTGCGTCACGTCACCGGTGATGACGATCTTCGAGTCGAAGCCGAGCCGGGTCAGGAACATCTTCATCTGCTCGGGGTTCGTGTTCTGCGCCTCGTCAAGGATGATGAACGCGTCGTTGAGCGTCCGGCCTCGCATGTACGCCAGCGGTGCGACCTCGATCGTGCCCGCCGCCATCAGGCGGGGGATCGAGTCGGGGTCGAGCATGTCGTGCAGCGCGTCGTACAGCGGCCGCAGATACGGGTCGATCTTCTCGTAGAGCGTGCCCGGCAGGAAGCCGAGCCGCTCCCCCGCCTCGACGGCCGGCCGGGTCAGGATGATCCGGTTGACCTGCTTGGACTGCAGGGCCTGGACCGCCTTGGCCATGGCCAGATACGTCTTGCCGGTACCGGCGGGGCCGATGCCGAAGACGATCGTGTGCTTGTCGATCGCGTCGACGTACCGCTTCTGGTTGAGGGTCTTGGGACGGATCGTGCGCCCGCGGCTGGAGAGGATGTTCTGGGTGAGGACCTCGGACGGCGTCTCGACGGCCGCTCCCCCGGTCTCCTCCTTGAGCATGGCGATCGAGCGTTCCACCGCGTCCTCCGTCATGGGCTGCCCGGTGCGCAGCACCAGCATCATCTCGTCGAAGAGACGCTGGATGAGGGCGACTTCCGCCGCCTCGCCCACCGCGCTGATCTCGTTGCCCCGGACGTGGATGTCGGCTCCGGGGAAAGCCCGCTCGATCACGCGGAGCAGGGCGTCACCCGAGCCGAGCACGGTCACCATCGGATGCTTCGCGGGTACGGTGAAGTGGGCTCGTACCTGGTCTGTGGGTGTCTGAGTCATGGGCCGGCTCTGTGGCCTGCGCATACCTCCTGTTGCAGGGTTCTCGCCGCTCGACAACCTCTGGACTGTCCAGCCTACGACGTACGGATGACAACCCAGAAGGCTTTTCCACCGCCCCTCAGGCGGACCGGCGGAACCCGATGGTCGGCACGGCACGCCGGAGCGGCCACGGCCGGGTCGGGGCGGGCAGCAGGGCGTCCAGGAATCCGTACCGGCGCAGGGCTGCCGGGTCCTGGTCGGAGCAGCTCTGCACGTACTGCCACCATGCGGCGACCTCGACCCAGCCGGGTGCGGAGAGCGACCCGCCGAACTCCTGCACCGAGAGCGCGGCGGTCAGTCCGGCGAAGGCCAGGCGGTCGGCGAGCGGCCACCCGGCGAGCGTGCCGGTCAGGAACCCGGCCACGAACACATCCCCGGCGCCCGTGGGGTCCAGCGCGGCGACGGCGATGGCGGGTACCTCGGCGGTCTCGCCGGTCGCGCCGTCCACGGCGTACGCGCCGTCCGCGCCGAGCGTGACGACCGCGAGCGGCACCCGGTCGGCGAGGGCGCGGGCCGCGGCGCGGGGGCAGCTGGTGCGGGTGTAGCGCATGGCCTCCTCCGCGTTCGGGAGGAACGCCTCGCAGTGCTCCAGGTCGGCCAGGGCGCCGAGGTCCCAGCGGCCGGTCTCGTCCCACCCGACATCGGCGAAGATCCGCGTGGACTGCCGGGCCGCCTCGGCCACCCAATCCTCCGTACGCCCGGGTACGAGGGAGGCGACGGCGGCACGCGTGCGGGGCGGACAGGCGGGGAGAGAGCCCTCCGGGGGCGGGGCCTCGTGGCCGTGCGACACCATCGCCCGCTCGTTGTCGTACGCCATGGAGACGGTCACCGGCGAGTGCCAGCCGGGCACGGTGCGCGACCTGGACAGGTCGATGCCCTCGCCCTGTTCGAGCGCGTCCCAGCAGTACTCGCCGTAGTGGTCGTCGCCGAAGGCGGCGGCGAGCGAGGTCCGCAGCCCGAGGCGGGCGAGCGCGATCGCCATGTTGGCCACGCCCCCGGGGCTGGAGCCCATCCCGCGCGCCCAGGTCTCGGTACCGCGCACGGGGGCGCTGTCGAGGCCGGTGAAGATGATGTCGAGGAACACCGTGCCGGTCAGGAACACGTCGCACTCCGGGTCCGTGGGGGTACGGAGTGTGCCGAGCGGGTCCACCCCGGCGCTGTGCCGGCGCGGTTGTCCTCCGATGGGGTCGGGTGTGGTCACGGCGGGCTCCCCGGTCGCGCGGTGCGGACTCCGCCAGTCTGCCCGATCCGCACCACCCACGCCCCGCGATCACCACGCCTGCCCGTACGCCCCAACGGCGCCCCGGCGCACGGACCGGGGCGTGCGCGGTGGTCGCACGCCGGAACGGCCGTGGAGCCGGGCTGCTCAGCGGGACGGGCCGCCCGCCCGGCCGGAGGTGTGTGCGTCGACCTCCGCGAGGTAGCGGGCCCTGCGGGCCTCGTCGTGGTCGAGGAAGGCCGCGCGGAAGGAGTTGCGGGCCAGTTCCCGCAGGTGGTGGTCGTCCAGGCCGAGAGCCTCGCGGACCGCGCGGAAGTTGTCCCCCGCGTATCCGCCGAAGTACGCCGGGTCGTCGGAGTTGACGGTGACGAGCAGACCGGCCTCCATCATCGCCTTCAGGGGGTGGTCCGCCAGGGCGTCGACGGCGCGCAGCCGGACGTTGGACAGCGGGCACACCGTGAGCGGCACCCGCTCCCGTACCAGCCGTTCCACCAGCTCCGGGTCCTCCATGGCGCGCAGCCCGTGGTCGACCCGCTCGACGCCGAGGACGTCCAGCGCCTCGCGGATGTACGAGGGCGGGCCCTCCTCCCCGGCGTGGGCGACCTTCCGCAGGCCGAGCGCCTCGGCCTCCGCGTACACCTCGCGGAACGCGGCCGGCGGGTGGCCGGCCTCGGCCGAGTCCAGGCCGATGCCCACGATGTGGTGCAGACAGGGCTTCGCCGCGTCCAGCGTCTCCATCGCCGACTCGGCGGGCCGGTCCCGCAGGAAGCACATGATCAGCTGCGTGGTGACACCGTGCCGTTCCTCGCTGCGGTCCAGCGCCCCGGCCAGGCCCTCGATCACCGTGCCGACGGGCACGCCGCGCGCGGTGTGGGCCTGCGGGTCGAAGAAGATCTCGGCGTGCCGGACGCCCTGGGCGGCGGCGCGGGCGAGGTAGGCGTCGGCGAGCTCCGTGAAGTCGTCCGCGGTCCGCAGCACGGCCATGAGCGCGTAGTACAGGTCGAGGAACGACTGGAGGTCGCCGAACCGGTATGCCTCGCGGAGTTCCTCGGCGTCCGCGTAGGGCAGCTCGACGCCGTTGCGGGCGGCGAGCGCGAAGGCCGACTCGGGTTCGAGTGTGCCCTCGATGTGCAGGTGGAGTTCGGCCTTGGGGAGACCTGCGGGGAGATCTTCGGGGAAGTCTTCGGAGAGGTGCATCGGTGCCCCTGGGACGCGTATCGGGCCGTGATCAATGTGTCGATTCGCCCTCGTGGCGAGACCTGGGCCGGTGGATCTTCTTCCGTGGCGCGAGTGCAACTGCCATTGCAGTGCCTGTGGTCTCGGTCTTGATCAATCGTCTCATGGCTTGGAAAATGCACCAACGACGAAGGCCCCGTTCGTCGCCATGGCCGCCGCTACCGCGGCGCTTGGACTGCGGGTCGGCTGTCTGAGGTCTTGTCGTATCGGGTGGCAATGCCTCGCCACGCCTTGAGCTTGTTGACCAGGCGCTCAACGGTGTTCCTCTCCTTGTAGGCGTTCGCGTCGTGGCTGACGGGCCTGCTGACGCCGAGCACCTGTCCCGTCCTGCGCGGTCACACTGTTCCGGCCTGCGGTGTGAGGGCGGCGCAACTGAAGTTCCCACGGGGTCTAACAGGTCGGAAACCGGCCGCCACGGCAGTCGGACTAACTTCGTAATCATGAGGGTGTGGACGCCATTTCGGCCGCTGCCCGGCAGGCTCGGCGCGATCGGCAACGGCAGTTTCGGCAGGGGTGGTGCAGGGCGCCGCCATGGTGGCCGAACGACTCCCGGCGACCGGCCGATGCCTGGTTGGCGCAGCATCAGAGGCCGTGTGGCGGTGGTCATCACAGTCCCGATCTGCTTGCTGCTGGCGGTGGCCGGGCTGGCCGTGTACGGCCGCGCCGAGGCCGTCGGCGACGCGCGGACGACCCGTGCCGAGGTCGGCCTCAGCCTGCGGGTCCAGGCACTGGTACACCAGCTGCAGCGCGAACGCGGCCTGACGAACGGCCTGTTGGGCGGTGAGGAGAGCTTCCGCACACCGCTCGCCGCTACGCGAAAGCGCGTTGACACCGCGCTGCGCGGAATGCGTCCCGAACGAGCCGTCGAGGATGTCGTCCAGCGGCACTTGCGGCGCCTCGCCGCCATCCGCGCCGCCGCTGACAGGGGAACCGCCGGCACAGACACCGAAGACCGGGCCGCCACCCTCACCTTCTACACCACTGCTGTCGACGCTCTCAACGCCGTCGACCCGGTGACGGAGGCCGCGACGCGCGCCGACCGTCAACTGCGCGACGGGCTGGCGGCATTGCGGGAACTGGCCGCGGCAAAGGAGTCCGTCGCTCTCGAACGCGGTCTTCTCAACGGCGTGTTCGCCGACGGCGCCTTCCACGGCCGTGAGTACCTCACCTTCACCGAGGTGCGCGCCACGCGCGTCGCCGCCCTCGTCCGATTCCGCCAGGTTGCCACCGCGCCCCAGCGCGCCGCCCTGAAAAACGCCTTCGGCACCAAGGACGCCCAACGCATCACCGCCTACGAGAATCAAGCGGAAGGCGCTGCCGACGGCTCCGTGCTGCGCGCCGACGCGGGCAAGTGGTGGGACGCGATGACCGTACTCGTCGACGATCTGTACGCCGTCCAGCAGTCGGTCAGTGACGACGTACGGGACCGGGCCGACCGGCTCAGTCACAACGCGGAGCTGGGCCTCGCCGCCTACCTCGTCGCGGGAACGCTCATGGCCGCCCTCGTCGCGGGCCTCGCCGCCTTTGCCTCGCGTTCCCTCACGCGCCCGCTCCGCGCACTCGCCGAGGCCGCCCATGACGTGGCGCGGCACCGGCTGCCGGCAACCGTCGTCCGTATCCAGCAGTCCTCCGAGGACCACGGGGAGTTCCTGCCGTCGGCCGAGGTCCCGGACAGCCCCGAGGCGCGGTTGTCGGGTGGCACGGCGGAGATCGCCGAGGTCGCGGCGTCCCTTCACAAGGTGGAACACACCGCCCTCCACCTGGCTGCCCAGCAGGCCGGCCTGCGCCGCAACACCACAGAATCACTCGCCAATCTCGGCCGCCGCAACCAGAGCCTCGTGCGTCGCCAGCTCAGCCTCATCACCCGACTGGAACGGCAGGAACTCGACCCGGATGCCCTCGCCGAGCTCTTCGAGCTCGACCACCTCGCCACCCGCATGCGGCGCAACGCCGAAAGCCTGCTGGTCCTCGCCGGGCAGAATCCGCCGCGGCCCACGGCGGCACCCGCCGACGGCCTGGAGATCGTCCAGTCCGCCGTCGCCGAGGTGGAGCAGTACCGGCGTGTCCTGATCGCGACCGTGGAGCCGGTGCGGCTGCGCGGGCACGCCGTCGCGGATGTCGCACACCTCCTCGCCGAACTCATCGAGAACGGGCTGAATTTCTCACCACCGACCGAACCGGTCGAAGTGCACGGCTGGTACGACACCGACGACGACACGTGCTGCTTCGCTGTCGTCGACCACGGCATCGGCATGTCCGAAGCCGACAAGGAACGTGCGGGCGCCCGCCTCTCCGACTCCGGCGAGGAAGCGCTTCTCGCCGCGCCCACCCGATTCCTCGGCCACCTCGTCGTGGGCCGACTCGTCCACCGCCTCGGTGAAGGCGCGCAGGTCCAGCTCTTCGACACCCCCGGCGGCGGCTTGTCCGCGCTCCTTGTCCTTCCCGGGCGCCTGCTCGTCCCCGCGCAGGACAGCTCCGCCACACCCCCACCCGCCAGGCCCGCTGTCTCCTCCCTGCTCAACGGTTTCCGAGCAGGTGTCGCCCGTGCCGAGGCCAGAAGCACACAAGGAGTGTCATCGTGACCACCGCCGTTCAGAGTTTCGGCTGGCTCATCTCGGAGTTCGTACGCACCACCGACGGCGTCGTCGACGCCGTCGCCGTGTCCTCCGACGGCCTCCTCATGGCCGCCTCGGGCGGCCTCGGCCGAGATCGTGCCGACCACCTCGCCGCCATCGTCTCCGGCATCACCAGCCTCGCCCAGAACGCGGCGACGACACACGGCCTCCACGGCATGAAGCTCGTCATGATCGAGATGCTCGGGGGCTTCCTCATGGTCGGTCGCATCCGCGACGGCAGCTGCCTCGGCGTCCTCGCCGCCGAGGGATGCGACGTCGGCCTGGTCGGCTACGAAATGGCCGTCCTCGCCGACCGCGCCGGCGAACTGCTCACCCCGCAGTTGATACGCGAGCTCAACTCCACGTCCCTGACTGCGGGATAGTCACGGCCCGCTCCGGCTACCTGCGTCTCCGTCCTCACAACAGGCGAAGATCATTGCCTCGTCCCCGCGGCGACCGGCACCGCAAGAAGAAGGGCAGCCGGGGCGGCCGTCCCTCACTTTCGACGCCGGTCTTCACCGTGACCGCAACACCGTCGAGCGACTGATAAACCGGCTGAAGCACTGGCGCGGCATCGCCACACGCTTCGACAAGACGCCCGAGAGCTACCTCGCCGACCTCGAACTCCGCGCCTCGATGATCTGGGTCGGAGATCTCTTGCAGGCAGCCTGTTGATCACGACATCGCGCAGGCACTAGGAGCGCTTGGGGAGGGGGACCCGGACGAGGTCCCGGGCGACGGTCAGCTCGCCGTCGAACCCGGCCGCGCGTGCCTGCTGTTCGAAGACGGCGGGGTCGTGGTAGCGCTGCGAGAAGTGCGTCAGGACAAGGTGCCCGACCCCCGCGTCGCGGGCGGCGCGCGCGGCCTGTCCTGCCGTCAGGTGCCCGTGCTCCACGGCGAGATCGGCGTCCTCGTCGAGGAACGTCGACTCGATGACGAGCAGGTCGCAGTCCTCCGCGAGGGCGTGCACCCCGTCGCAGAGGCGGGTGTCCATGACGAACGCGAAGCGCTGACCACGCCGTACCTCGCTGACGTCCTCCAGCCGCACCCCGCGCAGGGTGCCCTCGCGCTGGAGGAGGCCCACGTCGGGGCCCTTGACGCCGTGCGCGGCGAGCTTCTCGGGCAGCATGCGGCGCCCGTCGGGCTCGGTCAGCCGGTAGCCGAACGACTCGACGGGGTGCGACAGGCGGCGCGCCTCCAGGGTGTACCCGGGCGTCTCCGCGACCGGCCCGTCGACGGCGACCGGCGCCTCGACGATGTCGGCGCGCTCTCGGTAGGCGGTGGCGTACCGCAGCCGCTCGAAGAACCGCTGCCCGGAGGCCGGATAGTGCGCGGTGACCGGGTGTGGCACCGCGTCGAGGTTGATGCGCTGGATGACCCCGGCGAGGCCCAGGGAGTGGTCGCCGTGGAAGTGCGTGACGCAGATCCGGTCGATGTCGTGGGCGGCCACGCCGGCGCGCAGCATCTGGCGCTGGGTGCCCTCGCCGGGGTCGAAGAGCAGGCCCTCGCCGTCCCAGCGGAGCAGGTAGCCGTTGTGGTTGCGGTGGCGCGTGGGGACCTGGCTCGCGGTGCCCAGCACGACGAGTTCTCGTACGGACATCGTGGTTATCCGGGGGGCCATTCGAGGCCGCGCCCGCCGAGGACGTGGGCGTGCGCGTGGAAGACGGTCTGGCCGGCCCCGGCGCCGGTGTTGAAGACGACGCGGTAGCCGGCTTCGTCGATCTTCTCCTGCGCGGCGACCTCGCCCGCGGCGCGCAGCACGTCGGCGGCGAGCTCGGGGGCCTCGGTGGCGAGCGCGGCGGCGTCGGTGTGGTGGGCCTTGGGGATGACCAGCACATGGGTGGGCGCCTGCGGGTTGATGTCGCGGAAGGCGACGGTCGTCGCGGTCTCGCGGACGATCGTCGCGGGCACGTCCCCCACCACGATCTTGCAGAACAGGCAGTCGCTCTGCGGCTCTCCGGCCATGCTGGCGGCCCTCTCTCGGCTCGGACGACAGATACGTCCGTACCCTATCGCCGCCCGGACCACCGCCCCGAGACGAGCACGCGCCCACGTCGACGGTGACGGTGACGGTGACGGTGGCGGTGGCGGTGGCGGTGGCGGTGACGGTGACGGTGACGGTGACGGTGACGGTGACGGTGACGGTGACGGTGACGGTGACGGTGACGGTGACGGTGGCGGTGACCGGGCGTCAGGACCAGCGACCCGTGCGGCCCAGGAGCAGCGCGGTGGCCGCCGTACCCGCCGTGGAGGTGCGCAGGACGCTCCGGCCCAGCCGGTACGGCTTCGCGCCCGCCTCCGCGAAGGCGGCCAGCTCGTCCGGCGACACGCCTCCCTCGGGCCCGACGACCAGCACGATGTCACCGGTCACCGGCAGCGCGGCGGAGGCCAGCGGCTCCGCCCCCTCCTCGTGCAGGACCGCCGCGAAGTCGGCCTCGGCCAGCAGCCGGGCGACCTGCTTGGTCGTGGCCGCCTCCGCGATCTCCGGGAAGCGGAGCCTCCGGGACTGCTTGCCCGCCTCGCGCGCGGTGGCCCGCCACTTGCCAAGGGCCTTCAGCCCGCGCTCGCCCTTCCACTGGGTGATGCAGCGAGCCGCCGCCCACGGCACGACCGCGTCGACCCCGGTCTCGGTCATCGTCTCGACGGCCAGTTCGCCCCGGTCGCCCTTGGGGAGGGCCTGCACGACGGTGATACGGGGCGTGGGCGCGGGCTCCTCCCGCACCTCCGCGACCGCCACGTCGAGCCGGTCCTTGCCCTCGACGGCGGCGACCGAGCCGTACGCGCCCCGCCCGGCGCCGTCGGTGAGCACGACGTCCTCGCCGACGCGCAGACGGCGTACCGACACCGCGTGGCGGCCCTCGGGCCCGTCCAGGGTGATGGTTCCGCCGGGCGCGGCGGCCGTCAGGTCGTCGACGACGAAGACGGGGGCGGTCATGAGACACCTCCCAGGGCCAGCGCGGCGACGGCCGACCGGAGTTCGGACTGGAGCAGTTCGACGAGTTGCCCGGCGGGCAGCTCGCGGGCCATGCGATGGCCCTGGCCCGCCCACAGGGCCATGCCCTGCGGGTCGCCGGCCTTGGCGGCGGCCTTGCGCAGCCCGCTGGTCAGATGGTGCACCTCGGGGTACGCGGCCGGGGCGTACGGCCCGTGCTCCCGCATGAACCGGTTGACCAGACCCCGGGCGGGCCGCCCGGAGAACGCCCGGGTCAGCTCGGTGCGGGTGAAGAGCGGGTCCGTCATGGCGCGCTTGTGCAGGGCGTGCGCGCCGGACTCGGGGCACACGAGGAACGCGGTGCCCAGCTGCGCGGCCTCGGCGCCCGTCGCGAGGACGGCGGCGATCTGGCTGCCCCGCATCAGTCCGCCCGCGGCGACGATCGGCAGCCGCACGGCCGCACGCACCTGGGTGATCAGCGCCAGCAGGCCGATGCCGGCCCCGGCGGTCTCCGGGTCGTCCCGGTGGGTGCCCTGGTGGCCGCCCGCCTCGACGCCCTGGACGCACACGGCGTCGGCGCCCGCGCGTTCGGCGGCCGTGGCCTCCTCGGGGCTGGTGACGGTCACGACCGTACGGGTGCCCACGCGCGCGAAGGCGGCCAGAATGTCGCGTGTCGGGCAGCCGAATGTGAACGACACGGCCGGCACCGGGTCGTCCAGCAGGATGGCCAGCTTGGCGTCGTACCCGTCGTCCCGGCCCGTCTCGGGGTCGCCGAGCGGGGTGTCGTACCAGTCGGCCTCACCGGCGAGCTGCTGCCGGTACACCTCGACGGCGGCGAGGTCGGCCTGGCCTGGCTGCGGCATGAACAGGTTGACGCCGTAGGGCCGCGCGGTGAGCCCGCGGACCTGTTTGATCTCCTGGTACATGCCGTCGGCCGTCTTGTACCCGGCCGCGAGGAACCCCAGGCCCCCGGCCTCGGACACGGCGGCGGCGAGCTGCGGACAGGAGGCGCCGCCGGCCATGGGGGCCTGCACGATCGGGTAACGGCAGAGATCGGTCAGCGCGGAGGACATGCACGCATGGTGTCACGCCCCCGCCCCGCCGCCGAACCCCCGCTTCCGCTCACTCCATGAGGCCGGGGCGGGGCGTGCCGACGGCGCGGACACGCCCCGTCGCACGCCCCCGCCAGGGGCTAACGCCCGTTGAACGCGTCCTTCAGACGGGAGAAGAGACCCTGCTGCCCCGGGGCGAACTGGCCCGTCGGGCGCTCCTCGCCACGGAGCTTCGCCAGCTCCCGCAGCAGCCGCTCCTGCTCCGCGTCCAGCTTCGAGGGCGTCTGGACCTCGACATGCACGATGAGGTCACCGCGCCCGCCGCCCCGCAGATGCGTGACGCCACGCCCGTGCAGCGGGATGGACTGGCCGGACTGTGTGCCCGGGCGGATGTCGACCTCCTCCACGCCGTCGAGCGTCTCCAGCGGCACCTTCGTGCCGAGCGCGCCCGCCGTCATGGGGATCGTCACCGTGCAGTGCAGATCGTCGCCGCGCCGCTGGAACACCGGGTGCGGCAGCTCGTGGATCTCGACGTACAGATCACCCGCCGGACCGCCGCCGGGTCCTACCTCGCCCTCGCCGGCCAGCTGGATGCGCGTGCCGTTGTCGACACCGGCCGGGATCTTGACCGTGAGCGTGCGCCGGGACCGCACCCGCCCGTCGCCCGCGCACTCCGGGCACGGGGTCGGCACGACCGTGCCGAAGCCCTGGCACTGGGGGCAAGGCCGGGACGTCATGACCTGGCCGAGGAAGGACCGCGTCACCTGCGACACCTCACCGCGGCCACGGCACATGTCGCAGGTCTGCGCCGACGTACCGGGCGCGGCGCCCTCGCCGGAACACGTCGTGCAGACGACGGCCGTGTCGACCTGGATGTCCTTCGTCGTGCCGAAGGCCGACTCGTCGAGCTCGACCTCCAGCCGGATCATCGCGTCCTGGCCGCGCCGCGTCCGCGACCGGGGCCCGCGCTGGGACGCCGTACCGAAGAAGGCGTCCATGATGTCGGAGAAGTTCCCGAAGCCGCCCGCGCCGAAGCCGCCCGCGCCCGCTCCGGCCCCGCCGGACGACGACATCGGGTCGCCACCCAGGTCGTAGACCTGCTTCTTCTGCGGGTCGGACAACACCTCGTAGGCGGCGTTGATCTCCTTGAAGCGCTCCTGCGTCTTCGGATCGGGGTTGACATCCGGGTGCAGCTCGCGCGCGAGCCGCCGGAATGCCTTCTTGATCTCGTCCTGGGACGCGTCGCGGCGCACGCCGAGTACGGCGTAGTAGTCCGTGGCCACCTACGACTCCGCCAGGATCTGTCCGACGTAACGTGCCACTGCGCGTACCGCTCCCATCGTTCCGGGGTAGTCCATGCGGGTCGGTCCGACCACGCCGAGTTTGGCGACCGCCTCGTCGCCCGAACCGTAGCCCACCGCGACGACGGACGTGGAGTTCAGCCCTTCATGGGCGTTCTCGTGGCCGATTCGCACGGTCATGGCCGGATCCGTCGCCTCACCGAGCAGCTTGAGGAGCACGACCTGCTCCTCAAGCGCCTCCAGCACCGGCCGGATGGTGAGGGGGAAGTCATGTCCGAAGCGCGTGAGATTGGCGGTACCGCCGATCACCAGGCGCTCCTCGGTCTCCTCCACCAGCGTCTCCAGCAGGGTGGCGAGCACGGTGGAGACCGTCCCGCGGTCCTCCGACTCGAAGGAGTCGGGAAGGTCCTGCACCAGCTGCGGCACATCGGTGAAGCGCCGCCCGACGACCCGGCTGTTCAGCCGGGCGCGCAGATCGGCGACGGATGTCTCACCGAACGGGGCGGGGCAGTCGACCATGCGCTGCTCCACCCGCCCGGTGTCCGTGATCAGGACGAGCATCAGCCGGGCAGGGGCCATCGACAGCAGCTCCACGTGGCGCACGGTCGACCGCGTCAGCGACGGGTACTGCACGACCGCGACCTGGCGGGTCAACTGTGCCAGCAGCCGGACCGTACGGCCCACGACGTCGTCCAGGTCGACGGCGCCCTCCAGGAAGTTCTGGATGGCCCGGCGCTCCGGCGACGACAGCGGCTTGACTCCGGCGAGCTTGTCGACGAAGAGGCGGTAGCCCTTGTCCGTGGGGATGCGGCCGGCACTGGTGTGGGGCTGGGCGATGAACCCCTCCTCCTCCAGCACCGCCATGTCGTTGCGCACGGTGGCCGGCGAGACGCCCAGCCGATGACGCTCGGTGAGCGCCTTGGAGCCGACGGGCTCCTCCGTGCCGACATAGTCCTGGACGATGGCGCGCAGCACCTCGAGTCTGCGTTCACTGAGCACTGCGCACCTCCAGCTGGCTCCGGTCTGCTGACGTCTGCTGGCACTCACCGCGTCCGAGTGCCAATCATCCCCGCGGCCAGTGTACGGCGCCCAGGTCATTGCCTGGCAAGGGAGACCACGTGGGCTTCCTCTCCGGGCGATGGCGCCGGACGACTCGGCGGCGGCCGATCACCGTACCGCGCGCCGGTCGGGGGCGTTGCGGATAGCGTCGCTGTATGGACGCCGGTTGGGAAGAGTTCGGGTGGGAGCGGCTCGGGGCGGGGGTGGGCCGGCGGCGACTCCCCGGGTGGGACGCCACCGTCGGGCTGGTCGTCGGTGACGACGCCGCCCTGCTGTTCGACGCGGGTTCCACCCTGCGTGAGGGCGCGGAGCTGCGCGCCCAGGCCCAGACGCTGCTGAGCGGACGGCGCGTGACGCACATCGCACTGAGCCACCCGCACTTCGACCATGTCCTGGGGGCCGCGGCGTTCGCGGGCGCGCAGGTGTTCGGGGCGGTGGGTGTGGACGAGGTGCTGATGCGGGACCGGGACGTGATGCGGGCGGACGCGGTACGGGAGGGCGTCCCCGAGGACGAGGCGGGCGAGGCCGTGGACGTACTGGTGCACCCGCACCATCTGGTGTGCGGCGAGTGGACGCTCGACCTGGGCGGGCGGCGGGTCCTGCTGGCGAACGTGGGCCCCGGGCACACGGGCCACGACCTCGCGCTGCTGGTCCCGGGGGTGGCGGGGGACGGGCCGCCCGAGGTGGTCTTCTGCGGGGACCTGGTGGAGGAGTCCGGCGAGCCCCAGGCGGGCCCGGACGCGATCCCGTCCCGCTGGCCTGCCGCGCTGGACCGGCTGCTGGAGCTGGGCGGCGAGGACGCGGTGTACGTGCCGGGACACGGGGCGGTGGTGGACGCGGCATACGTGCGCGCCCAACGGGAGGCGCTGGCGCGGCGGTTCGGTGTGGCGTAGCGCGGGCCGTGTCGTAGCGTCTTGCCCGTACGCGCTTGCGTCCGCCTGCCGGGGAGCCCGGGCCCCCGGGAACCCGGCCCCCCGGCAGAGCGCCGCCCGCCCCGCCACGCACCCGGAACGAAAGAGCCATGCGCAGCTACGACCCCGATCTCACGCCGCCCTGGAAGAAGTCCGCCCCCGTGCCGGAGGTGCCCGCCGAGCCGGATCTGGTGGTGGAGGAGGCCGGCACCGGGTTCTGCGGGGCGGTGATCCGGTGCGAGGCGGGCACGGTGACGCTGGAGGACCGGTTCGGCAGGCACCGGGTGTTCCCGCTGGCACCGCGCGGCTTCCTGCTGGAGGGCCGTACGGTCACCCTGGTCCGGCCGGTGAGCACGCCCGTACGGCCGTCCCGTACGGCCTCCGGCTCGATCGCGGTGCCGGGGGCGCGGGCGCGCGTCGCCCGGGCGGGACGTATCTATGTGGAGGGCCGCCACGACGCCGAACTGGTGGAGCGGGTGTGGGGCGACGACCTGCGCGTCGAGGGCGTGGTCGTGGAGTACCTGGAGGGCGTCGACGACCTCCCGTCGATCGTGCGCGACTTCCGACCGGGCCCTGACGCCCGGCTGGGGGTCCTGGTGGACCACCTGGTGCCGGGGTCGAAGGAGTCCCGGATCGCCGCGTCGGTCACGGACCCGCACGTCCTGGTGGTCGGGCACCCGTACGTGGACGTCTGGCAGGCGGTGAAGCCGTCCGCGCTGGGCATCCCGGCCTGGCCGGCGGTGCCGCACGGCCAGGACTGGAAGACGGGAGTGTGCCGGTCCCTGGGCTGGCCCGAGAACACGGGCGCCGCCTGGCAGCGGATCCTGGGCCGGGTGCACTCGTACAAGGACCTGGAGCCGGCCCTGCTGGGGGCGGTGGAGCGGCTCATCGACCATGTGACCGAGCCTTCGTAGAGGCGCACGCGGCTGTGGGCGATCGTGCCGGCGCGCTGAACACCCGTCCCCCCTGCGCACCCCCGGGACGCCGTCAGTCGACCAGGTCCCGCACCACCGCGTCCGCGAGGAGCCGCCCCCGCAGCGTCAGGACGGCGCGCCCCTCGCCGTAAGGGGCGGCTTCCAGGAGCCCGTCCCTTACCGCCCTCTCGGCGGCGGCCAGCCCCGCGGGCTTCAGCAGCGACAGCTCGCAGCCGTCCCGGAGCCGGAGCTCCAGCAGCACCCGCTCGACCCGCCGGTCCTCCTCGGACAGCACCTCACGCCCCGCCCCCGGCGACCGCCCCTCCGCGAGGGCGGCGGCGTAGGCGCCGGGATGCTTCACGTTCCACCAGCGCACCCCGCCGACATGGCTGTGCGCGCCGGGCCCGGCGCCCCACCAGTCGGCGCCGCGCCAGTACAGCTCGTTGTGCAGGCACCGGCCCGCCTCGGAGGTGGCCCAGTTGGACACCTCGTACCAGTGGAACCCGGCGTCGGCGAGGGCCGAGTCGGCGATCAGGTACCGGTCGGCGTGCACGTCGTCGTCGGTCATCGGCACCTCGCCGCGCCGGATACGGCGGGCCAGCCGGGTGCCCTCCTCGACGATCAGCGCGTACGCGGAGACATGGTCGGGGCCCGCGCCGATCGCGGCGTCGAGGGAGGCCCGCCAGTCGTCGTCACTCTCACCGGGGGTGCCGTAGATGAGGTCCAGGTTGACGTGTTCGAACCCGGCGGCCCGCGCCTCGGCGACGCATGCCTCGGGGCGGCCGGGGGTGTGGGTGCGGTCGAGGACCTTCAGGACGTGCTGCCGGGCGCTCTGCATGCCGAAGGAGATCCGGTTGAACCCGCCCTCGCGGAGCGCGGCCAGGTAGGCCGGGTCGACGGACTCGGGGTTGGCCTCGGTGGTGATCTCCGCGTCGTCGGCGAGCCCGAACTCGTCCCGGACGGCGCCCAGCATGCGTACGAGATCGTCGGCGGCGAGCAGCGTGGGCGTCCCCCCGCCGACGAAGACGGTCCGCACGGGCCTGGGGTCGTCCCCGAGGACCTTGCGGGCGAGCCGCACCTCGTCGGTGAGCGTCGCGGCGTAGTTGTCCCGCGAGGCGAGCACCCCGCCGGAACCGCGCAGCTCGGTGGCGGTGTACGTGTTGAAGTCGCAGTAGCCGCAGCGGGTCGCGCAGTACGGCACGTGCAGATAGAACCCGAGCGGCCGCGCCTCGCTCCCGAGCAGGGCGGACGCGGGCAGCGCGCCGTCCTCGGGCATGGGCTCACCATCGGGCAGTACGGAAGGCATGAGCCCCATTGTCCGTCACCCGCGGCAGAAGCCGGGCCGGCCCGGGCGCCCCACCTGCCCGTCGCGGAGTGGCGGGCACGACGCGGTGGCCGCCCGGCGTGGGGGCCGGGCGGCCGCGACGTGGGTGCGGGGAGCCTCCGGAGGCCGGGCCGGGCCGCCGGGGTCCGGCCGTGCGTGTGGCGCCGCCCCTGCGTGGGGTGCCGGGCGGATCCGTACCGTGCGGCGGCGTCCGGGGCCCGTCCCGGCGTCCGGGGCCCGTCCCGGCGTCCGGGGCCCGTCCCGGGCCCGACGGCCCCGTGGCGGGTTTCCGGGGCGGGGCGGGTTTCCGGGGCGGGGCGGGGCGCACGAAAGCCTCCTGGGGGCGAGGGGACGCGCTGGGCGCCCCCTCGCGTCACGCCTCGCGCGCGCCCTCGTACATCTCCTCGATGAGGGACTTGTACTCGCGCTCCACCACCGGCCGCTTCAGCTTGAGGCTCGGAGTGAGTTCGCCGTGCTCGACGTCGAGGTCGCGCGGCAGCAGCCGGAACTTCTTGATCGTCTGCCAGCGCTGCAGGCCCTCGTTGAGCCGGTCGACGTACCCCTGGATCAGGTCCTTGACCTGCTGGGTCGCCACGAGTTCGGCGTACGGCCTCCCACCGAGCCCGTGATCCTTCGCCCAGCCCAGCAGCGCGGCCTCGTCAAGGGCGATGAGGGCGGAGCAGAAGTTCCGGTCGGCGCCGAGCACGACGATGTTGGAGACGAACGGGCAGACCGCCTTGAAACCGCCCTCGATCTCGGTCGGCGCGATGTACTTGCCGCCGGAGGTCTTGAAGAGGTCCTTCTTGCGGTCGGTGATCCGCAGATATCCGTCCGCGGACAGCTCACCGATGTCACCGGTGTGGAACCAGCCGTCCGGCTCCAGGACCTCGGCGGTCTTCTCCGGCAGCCCGTGGTAGCCCTCCATGATCCCGGGCCCGCGCAGCAGGATCTCGCCGTCGTCGGCGACGCGCACCTCGCAGCCGGGCAGCGGCTTGCCGACGGTGCCGGTGCGGTACGCCTCTCCCGGGTTGACGAAGCTGGCCGCGCTGGACTCCGTCAGGCCGTACCCCTCCAGGATGTGGATGCCCGCGCCGGAGAAGAAGTAGCCGATCTCGGGCGCGAGCGCGACCGAACCGGAGACGGCGGCGCGCAGCCGCCCGCCGAAGGCGTCCCGCAGTTTGGAGTAGACCAGCGCGTCGGCGATCTTGTGCTTGGCGGTGAGGCCGAAGGGCGCCGTCGCCTGGCCGGTGCGGCGGAAGTTGTCCTGGGTGGCCTTGGCGTAGTCGCGGGCCACACCCGCCGCCCATTGGAAGATCTTGTACTTGGCGCCGCCCCCGGCCCGGGCCTTGGCGGCGACCCCGTTGTAGACCTTCTCGAAGATCCGCGGTACGGCGGCCATGTACGTCGGCTGGACGACCGGCAGATTCTCGATGATCTTGTCGATACGGCCGTCGACGGCGGTGACGTGCCCGACCTCGATCTGCCCGGATGTGAGCACCTTGCCGAAGACGTGCGCGAGCGGCAGCCACAGGTACTGCACGTCGTCCTCGCGGACGAGCCCGGTCGCGGCGATGGCCTTGGCCATGTACGACCAGTTGTCGTGCGGGAGGCGCACGCCCTTGGGGCGGCCGGTGGTGCCGGAGGTGTAGATCAGTGTGGCGAGCTGGTTGGCGGTGATGGCCGCGACGCGCTCCTTGACCGCCTCGGGGTGCTTCTCCAGGTACGCCTTGCCGCGTTCTTCCAGTTCGGCGAGGGAGAGGACCCAGCCTTCGGGGTCGCCCTCGGCCGGTTCGGCGGCCGCGGCCTCGATCACGACGACATGGTGCAGCTTCGGCAGGTCGGCGCGGCGCTCACGCGCCTTGGCGAGCTGCGCGGCGTCCTCGGCGATCAGGACGCGGCTCTCGGAGTCGGCGAGGATGTACGCGGACTCCTCGGCGTTGGTCTGCGGGTAGACGGTGGTCGTGGCGGCGCCCGCGCACATGACGGCGAGGTCGCACAGGATCCACTCGACGCGGGTGGCGGAGGCGAGCGCAACGCGCTCCTCGGGCTGTACGCCGAGGTCGACGAGCCCCGCCGCCATGGCGAACACGCGATCGGCGGCCTGGCCCCAGCTCAGCGACTTCCAGTCGTCGGGGCCCTGACCGGTGGGGGACGGCACGGGGTAGCGGTATGCCTCCGCGTCCGGGGTCTTCGCCACGCGCTCAAGGAAGAGGCTCGCCACGGATGGCGGCCGGTTCTCGATCTGGGTCTGTGTGTCGCTCACGGCGTCCTCCGGCGGGCCTGGCAGGTGCCGCACGTCGTGCGGGCTGTTTCGCTGCTGCGTGAAAAGCGGGTTCAACGGCGGGTTGTTTAACTCGCGAGTAACCACCGAGCGGGATCAGGGTAGAGCGCGGTCGTCCGCCGCGTAAGGGGCTACGGCCTCGTGGTTCATACCCGGTTCATAACGACTGTGCCCCCTTCGTGAAAGGGCGGAAGCGCCCGTCCGTCATCCGAACGGGCGCTTCCGCACATCGAGCACGCTCCGGGCGCGCGCCTGCGGTCCGGCGACCGGGCCGCCCGCTTGGTGCGGTGGGGGGTGCTACTTCTTGCCCTTGCCGGCGGACTCGTCGCTGGACAGCACCGCGATGAAGGCCTCCTGCGGGACCTCCACGGAACCGACCATCTTCATCCGCTTCTTGCCTTCCTTCTGCTTCTCCAGCAGCTTCCGCTTACGGGAGATGTCGCCGCCGTAGCACTTGGCGAGGACGTCCTTGCGGATGGCGCGGATGGTCTCGCGGGCGATGACCCGGGAGCCGATGGCCGCCTGGATGGGCACCTCGAACGCCTGCCTGGGGATGAGCTCCCTGAGCTTGGCGACGAGCCGCACGCCGTACGCGTACGCCGCGTCCTTGTGCGTGATCGCGGAGAACGCGTCCACCTTGTCGCCGTGCAGCAGGATGTCGACCTTCACGAGCGAGCTGGTCTGCTCGCCGGTGGGCTCGTAGTCGAGGGAGGCGTAACCGCGGGTCTTGGACTTCAGCTGGTCGAAGAAGTCGAAGACGATCTCGGCGAGGGGGAGCGTGTAGCGGATCTCGACGCGGTCCTCGGAGAGGTAGTCCATGCCGAGGAGGGAGCCCCGGCGGGCCTGGCACAGCTCCATGATCGAGCCGATGAACTCGGACGGGGCGAGGATCGTGGCACGGACGACCGGCTCGTACACCTCGCTGATCTTGCCTTCGGGGAACTCGCTCGGATTGGTGACGGTGTGCTCGGTGCCGTCCTCCATCAGGACCCGGTAGACCACGTTGGGCGCGGTGGCGATCAGGTCGAGGCCGAACTCGCGCTCCAGGCGCTCGCGGATCACGTCGAGGTGGAGGAGGCCGAGGAAGCCCACGCGGAAGCCGAAGCCGAGCGCGGCGGAGGTCTCGGGCTCGTAGACCAGGGCCGCGTCGTTGAGCTGGAGCTTGTCGAGGGCGTCGCGCAACTCCGGGTAGTCGGAGCCGTCGAGCGGGTAGAGGCCCGAGAACACCATCGGCTTGGGGTCCTTGTAGCCGCCGAGCGCCTCGGTGGCGCCCTTCGACAGGGTGGTGATCGTGTCACCGACCTTGGACTGGCGGACGTCCTTCACACCGGTGATGAGGTAGCCCACCTCGCCCACGCCGAGTCCGTCGGCGGCGAGCATCTCCGGCGAGTTCGTGCCGATCTCCAGCAGCTCGTGGGTCGCGCCGGTCGACATCATGCGGATGCGCTCGCGCTTGTTGAGCTGCCCGTCGACGACACGGACGTAGGTCACGACACCGCGGTAGGAGTCGTAGACCGAGTCGAAGATCATCGCGCGGGCGGGGGCGTCGGCGACGCCGACCGGGCCCGGGATGTCCTTGACCACGCGGTCGAGCAGCGCCTCGACGCCCAGGCCCGTCTTGGCGGAGACACGCATGACGTCGTCGGGCTCACAGCCGACGAGGTTCGCGAGCTCCTCGGCGAACTTCTCGGGCTGGGCGGCCGGGAGATCGATCTTGTTGAGGACCGGGACGATGGTGAGGTCGTTCTCCATCGCCAGGTAGAGGTTGGCGAGGGTCTGCGCCTCGATGCCCTGGGCCGCGTCGACGAGGAGGATCGTGCCCTCGCAGGCGGCGAGCGAACGGGACACCTCGTACGTGAAGTCCACGTGGCCGGGGGTGTCGATCATGTTGAGGATATGGGTCTTCCCCTGGTCCTCGCCCTCCGTGGGGGCCCAGGGCAGACGGACGGCCTGGGACTTGATCGTGATGCCGCGCTCGCGCTCGATGTCCATGCGGTCGAGATACTGAGCGCGCATCTGCCGCTGCTCGACCACGCCGGTCAGCTGGAGCATCCGGTCGGCAAGGGTCGACTTGCCGTGGTCGATGTGCGCGATGATGCAGAAGTTGCGGATCAGTGCCGGGTCGGTACGGCTCGGCTCGGGCACGTGGATAGGGGTCGCGGGCACGCAGGGTCCTGATTCTCGAGACTGCCGGGCGTACGCCGGTGTCTCTGCTCGGGTCGACGGCGGATCGATACGTAGGTTCCATGGTCCCACGGACGGCGACGGGCGCTCGGTTTGGGCCGCTCGAAGGGCTGCTGGTAGCCTGGGCAGCTGTGTCTCGTGGCCCTCTCAAGCAGCGTGACACGGATCGAGAAATCCTTACGAACCTGAAAAGGCTCTTTCGTGGCGAACATCAAGTCCCAGATCAAGCGGAACAAGACGAACGAGAAGGCGCGCCTGCGTAACAAGGCCGTCAAGTCGTCGCTCAAGACCGCCATCCGCAAGGCCCGTGAGGCCGCCGCCGCCGGCGACGTCGAGAAGGCCACCGTGGCCGTTCGCGAGGCGTCCCGCAAGCTCGACAAGGCTGTCTCCAAGGGCGTCATCCACAAGAACGCCGCCGCCAACAAGAAGTCGGCGCTGGCGTCCAAGGTTGCCGCCCTGCAGGGCTGAGCTTCCCGCAGTCCCGGGGTGACCCCCGGAACCGGCCGGACTCCCCCGGGCTGACGCCCTGGGGAACGGACGGAAGACTTGATCGCCGGAAGGGACCCAGCGGGCCCTCTCATCCGCTCCTGACCGGCACCCCCGAGCTTGTACGCGGCCTGCGTTCGCCACGCGGGTACGAGCTCACCATCGTGACCCGAAGGCCCCGGCACCCGTTCTTCCCCAGAACGGACGCCGGGGCCTTCGGCGTGCCTGCGTTCGGGGGGGGTGGCAGGGGGGCGGCGGCGGGCGCTCGGGGCTCGGCGTCGCGCGGCTCGGCGTTCTGCGGCTCGGCGTTCCGCGGCTCGCCCCTCAGCGGCGGGAGCGGGCGGCTCGGGCGATGGTGACGACGGCCTTCTCCAAGGCGTACTCCGGGTCGTCCCCGCCGCCCTTGACGCCCGCGTCGGCCTCCGCGATCGCGCGCAGGGCAACGGCGACACCGTCCGGGGTCCAGCCGCGCATCTGCTGCCGCACCCGGTCGATCTTCCAGGGTGGCATGCCCAGCTCGCGTGCGAGGTCGGCGGGACGGCCGCCGCGCGCGGACGACAGCTTGCCGATGGCCCGTACCCCCTGCGCCAGTGCGCTGGTGATCATCACGGGCGCGACCCCGGTCGAGAGCGACCAGCGAAGCGCCTCCAGGGCCTCGGCCGCGCGCCCCTCCACCGCCCGGTCCGCGACGTTGAAGCTGGACGCCTCCGCCCGGCCCGTGTAGTACCGGCCGACGACGGACTCGTCGATGGTGCCCTCGACATCCGCGGTGAGCTGTGCGACCGCGCTGGCGAGCTCACGCAGATCGCTGCCGATCGCGTCGACCAGCGCCTGGCACGCCTCCGGCGTGGCCGACCGGCCCAGCGCCCGGAACTCCTGCCGTACGAAGGTCAGGCGCTCGGCCGGCTTGGTGGTCTTCGGGCACGCGACCTCCCGGGCGCCCGCCTTCCGGGCAGCGTCCAGCAGCCCCTTGCCCTTGGCGCCGCCCGGATGGAGGAGCACGAGCGTGATCTCCTCGACGGGCGCGGCCAGGTACGCCTTGACGTCCTTGACGGTGTCCGCCGACAGGTCCTGTGCGTTGCGCACGACCAGGACCTTGCGCTCGGCGAAGAGCGACGGGCTGGTCAGCTCGGCGAGGGTGCCGGGCTGGAGCTGGTCGGCGGTCAGGTCACGGACGTCCGTGTCGGCGTCGGCGGCGCGGGCCGCCGCCACGACCTGCTGGACAGCGCGGTCCAGCAGAAGGTCCTCCTGGCCCACGGCGAGGGTCACGGGGGCGAGGAGGTCGTCGGTGGAGTTCTTGGGTGCCATCGCGACCAGCATCCCACGGCCCACTGACACCCCCACCGACAGCGCCCACCCGGCCGCGCCCGGCACCCCGGCGTCCCGGCATCCCGGCATCCCAGCACCTCGTAGGGCTCCCGGGTCTGCTAGGGCTCCTCGCGCCACCCGTCCCACTCGGCGGCGAACTCGTCCAGCTCGGCCGCGGAAAACTCGCCGTCCGGGTCCTCGACCACCACGAGCCACTGGGCGTCCTCGGCGTCGTCCTCGCCGGCCAGGGCGTCCCGCACCAGCTGGGGCTCCTCGGGCAGCCCGAATCGGCCGGCGAGCGCCTCCGCGGCCTCCTCCGCCGCGCCCCGGTCGGGCAGCACCAGCACATGCGTGACGTGGCCGACGCCGTTCTCTTCGTTCACTGCGTTCACGGCACCATTCTTCAACCCCCCGATACGGGACGAACGTCCAGGTCCGCCCGGCACGGGTCAGCGGTCGTCCGGCCCCCTCGGAGGGTGTCGGGCCACCGCACGGAGGTCGCGTCCCGACCCGGTCACCGCGATGGCGCCGTCGCGGTCGGTCCGCAGCACCGCCGCGCCCGCGTCCCGGAGGGCGCCGAGCGTACGCGGTGAGGGGTGGCCGTACGGGTTGTCCCGGCCGGCGGACACCAGGGCGAGCCGAGGCCTGGCCCTGCGGAGCAGCCCCGGGTCCTGGTGCGCCGAGCCATGGTGGGCGACCTTGAGGACGTCCACGCGCGGCAGGGCGGGATACGCCCGGGCCAGGCCCCGCTGGGCGGGCGGCTCCAGGTCGCCGAGGAGCAGCAGGTTCACGCCTGCGCGGGTGCGGACGAGCAGGGTGACGCTGGCGTCGTTGGGTTCCTCGGGCGCGCGCCCGGGTACGGCCGCGGGCCACAGCACCTGCCAGTCGAGCGACCCGGTCCTGCGCCGCTCCCCGGCCGCCGCGCGGACCACGGGCACACCGGCGACCGCAGCTGTCCGGTGCACGAACGCCGCCTGAGCGGGCGGGTCGTGCAGCCCCGTCGTCTGGATCACCCCGACGGACCGGCCGCGCAGCACGCCCGGCAGCCCGGCGACGTGGTCGGCGTGGAAGTGGGTGAGCAGCACGAGGGGCACCCGGCTCACGCCCAGGTCCCGCAGGCACCGGTCCACCGGCTCCGGGTCCGGCCCCGCGTCCACGACGACCGCCGTGCCGTCCCCCGCCGCGAGGGCCGTGGCATCCCCCTGGCCCACGTCGCACATCGCGAACACCCAGCCCGTCGGCGGCCACCCGGTGGCGATCCGGGTGAGCGGCGTCGGCCGCACCACCGCCACCAGCAGCACCACGGCGCAGCCGACCGCCACCCACGGGCGGTACGGCAGCCGCCGCGCGAGAAAAACCAGCCCCGCGGTCACGGCCGCGAGCAGGAGCCCGCCCCGCCAGCCTCCCGGCCAGTCCGCCTCCGCGCCGGGCAGCGCCGCTCCCGCACGGGCGACGGACGCCACCCACCCGGCCGGCCAGGCCGCGCACTCGGCCAGCAGCCGGGCCACGGGCATGGCCACCGGCGCCGTGCCCAGCACGGCGAACCCCAGCACCGTCGCAGGGGCCACCGCAAGCTCGGCGAACAGGTTGCAGGGGATCGCCACCAGGCTGACCCGCGCGGCGAACACGGCCACCACCGGGGCACACACCACCTGCGCGGCCGCCGCCGCGGCCAGTGCCTCCGCCAGGCGCGGCGGCACCCGGCGCGCCTGGAGCGCGGCGCTCCAGCGCGGGGCGATCGTCAGCAGCGCGCCGGTCGCCAGGACCGAGAGCAGGAACCCGTAACTCCGCGCGAGCCACGGCTCGTACAGCACCAACAGCAGAACCGCCGCCGCCAGCGCCGGGATCAGTGACCGACGGCGTCCGGTCCCGATGGCGAGCAGGGTGACCAGCCCGCACGCGGCGGCCCGCAGCACACTCGGCTCGGGCCGGCACACCACCACGAACGCGAGCGTGAGGGCACCGCCCAGCAGCGCCGTGCCCCGCAGCGAGATGCCCAGCCGGGGCGCGAGCCCCCCGCGCTCTGCCCTGAGCGCGGTACCCGCGGGCCCGATGAGCAGCAACAGCACGATGGTGAAGTTGCTCCCGGACACGGCCAGAAGATGAGTCAGATCCGTCGCCTCGAACGCGGCCCGCAGGTCCTGCGGGACCCGGGACGTGTCACCGACGACCAGCCCCGGCAGCAGGGCCTTCGCGTCCGCCGGCAGCCCGCCGGTCGCCTCGCGCAGCCCGGCCCGCAGCTCCCCGGCCGTGCGTTGCAGAGCACTGGGCGGGCCGGTGATCCTCGGGGGCCCCGCGTCGGCGTACAGCACGGCCGCGAAGGGGTCACCGGACCGGTGCGGAGGCGCCAATCGCCCTGCCGCGCGGAGCCCCGTGGACGGCAACAGCCGCAGCCAGGCGTCGCCGTACTGCCCCCGCTCCCCCACCCGCGCGATCAGCAGGACGGGCGTACGGACCCGGGTGACTGCCCCGTCGGACGATGTCACCCGCGTCACCTCCGCGTTCAGGACCACGGAGGCGGGCGCCGCCCGGTTGCCGCGCACCCGCGGGACGCTGGGTCGCGCATCCGAGGTGACCCTCACCTCGGCGACTACCCTCGCGTGCTCCCGCGCCAGCCCCGGGACAGGCCCCCGCCTCAGATCGGCCCCGTGCAACCCTGCCGACACGGCCCCGGTCACGGCGCACAGCAACACCGCGGCACACGCGACGCCGTTCCGCCGCCGCCGACAGCCGCTCACGAGGACCAGTACGGCCACGGCCCCGCACAGGACGACCCCGGTCACCGTCCACCGCCCCGGCGCTCCCAGCGCCAGCGCCGCCGCACCCCACGCCGCCAAGGCGGGCGCCACCAGCCGCAGATCGGTGGGGCCTTCCTGCCGAGGGTTCGCAGCCCCCAGCCGATGCCCCGACGCGGCATGCACCGCGGCCCGGGGCACGGGCTCCGCTCCCGCACGGGGAGTGGCGGGCACCACCTGGCCGGGTGCGGCGCCCGCCGCTGTTCCCCGATCGGCCGGTTCCTCCGGGCGGGGCTCGGCCGATGGCGCCGCGCGGTGGGTCGGAGCCACCGTGGACGTGGCGGGCGGCGCCCCGCCCGGATCGGCCGGTGAGTCCTGTCCGAGCGTCATAGTCGTACAAGGGAACGGAGGTCGGCGAGGCGGCGGGTGCCGATGCCGCGGACCTCGCGCAGTTCGTCGACCGAGCGAAAGCCCCCGTGCCGGGTGCGGTGGTCGATGATGTGGCGGGCGAGGACCGGTCCGACGCCGGGCAGTGTGTCCAGCTGCTCGGCCGTCGCGGTGTTGAGGCTGACCGGTCCCGCGCCGCCGGGGCCGCCAGGAGCCTGGCCGGCGGCCACCGGCAGGGCGCCCGCCGCCGCGGCCGCGGCCGGGAGGCCGACCAGGACATGTTCGCCGTCCATCAGGACGCGCGCCCGGTTCAGCCCGGTCGTGTCCGCGCCCGGGCGGACGCCTCCCGCCGCCCGCAGGGCATCCACGACCCTGGCGCCCACCGGCAGCCGCAGCACGCCCGGGCGCCGTACCTTGCCGCTCACGTCGACGACGACCACAGGCGGCGGGGAACCGGTCTTCGGCGGCCGCCCGGACGACGGCGGAGCCGCGGCCGCGGTCGCCGCGGGCACACCGCGTCCGACCACCTCGGGGGCGCTCACGGCCTCGGGGCGGCCCGCCCAGAAGTGCCGTCCGGCGAGCACCGCGCCCACGACCAGGACGACGGCCAGCGCGCCCAGCGTCCGGCGCTCCAGCCCGCACCGCAGCTGCACCCACACCGGTAACCGGTCCCGCAGCGCGAGCCGCCACCGCTCACGCGCTCCGGCGGCGGACCGCACGGGCGGGGCTTCCAGGGGCTCACTCGGTGCCTGCCGCCGTGCCGGTGGGGGCTCCGGCGGCGGGCCCGTGCCCGCCATCAGCGCGTCCGCCCTGCGCCGCAGCGCGGACGCGGGAACAGTGGCGCGTGCCGCCGCGTCCCGGCTTCCGGCGCGGTGTCGTCCTCGTGTCCGGCCGCCGCCTGCCCGGACGCGCCCGCGGCCGTCGGAGCCCCGGGCCCGGCCCGGCCCGCTCGTCGCGGCCGGACGATGTGATGCCGCTACCGTCGTTACGGAGTGTGTTCGAGTCGTCATGCCACAGCACGGTAGACGCATCCACCCAAGTCCGCTGAGGGGAGCTTATTTCCGTGGATAACACGGAAGTTGTGGAAAACCCGGCCACCCGCCCGGGTGAATTCACCGCTGTGAGACGACTACTCCCAGCAGCCCCGGCCCGGTGTGCGCACCGATCACCGCGCCGACCTCGCTGACGTGCAGCTCGGTCAGCCCCTCGACCCGTTCCCGCAGATGTCCGGCGAGTGTGTCGGCCCGTTCCGCCGCGGCGAGGTGGTGCACGGCGATGTCCACGGAGCCGCTGCCGGCCCGTTCCACCGCGATCTCCTCGAGCCGTGCGATGGCCTTCGAGGCGGTGCGGACCTTCTCACGGGGCTCGATGCGGCCGCCGACCAGCTCCAGCAGGGGTTTCACGGCCAGCGCCGAGCCCAGCAGGGCGCGGGCCGCGCCGATGCGGCCGCCGCGGCGCAGATAGTCGAGGGTGTCGACGTAGAAGTACGCGGATGTCCCGGCCGCTCGCTTCTCGGCCGCCGCCACGGCCTCGTCGATGCTGCCGCCCGTCTCCACGGCCTCGGCCGCCGCCACGGCGCAGAAGCCGAGCGCCATGGCGATCATCCGGGTGTCGACGACCCGAACGGGCACGGGCGCCTCCCGGGCGGCGAGCAGCGCCGCCTCGTACGTGCCGGAGAGTTCGGCCGACAGGTGGAGGGACACGATGCCGTCGGCGCCGGCCGCGGCCACCTTGCGATAGTGGGCGGCGAACATCTCAGGGCTGGGCCGCGACGTGGTGACGGAGCGTCGCTTCTGCAGCGCCTGGGCGAGCGAGCGGGCCGAGATCTCGGTGCCCTCTTCGAGGGCCTGGTCACCGAGGACGACCGTCAGCGGCACCGCGGTGATACCGTGCCGCTCCATCGTCTGCGGCGGCAGATAGGCCGTGGAATCAGTGACGATCGCGACATGGCGGGACATGACCCGGAGGTTACCTCCAGGCGACACCCGAGGGCAGCCCGGCCCCGTCCCACGGGTGTGACACGGTCAGTTGGTTGTCTCGGGCCTTGCCGACTTCTGCCACGGGTAGCCGCTCTCCAGGCGGGGGTCCCGCGCGGTGATCGCCCGTCGGCCGCCTTCGGCCTCGTCCGTCTGCCGGTCCGGCTCGGCATCCGCTTCGGCCGGCCAGACCTGGTCGGCCCCCTGCGCCGTCGGCACTTCCGGCCACGACACCTGTGTGCGGTCCCGATGCGGCTGGGACGCGCCGGACGCCGCCGACCGCCCCGGCCCGGCCATCCCCGGCCCGGCCACCCCTGGCCCGGGCGCCCCGGGCTCGGACACACGCGGCGCGGCCGCCCCGGGCTCGGCCGCCCCGGACTCGGTCCAATGGCGCAGGGCGCCCGCCTCCACGTCGATCTGCGCACTCAGTGTGTCCAGGTCGTCCTTGGCGAAGTTCTGCGCCCGGTCCCTGGCCGCCCAGCGCAGCGAGTCGGCAGACTCCGTGACCCGCCGAGTACGCTCCCGCAGCTCGTCGAGCCGTTCTGCGACCCTGGCCCGGTCCGGGTCCCGCTCCATCCGCTTGAGGTCGTCGTCCAGTTCGTGCCCGTGGGCGCTGAGCCGCCGGAACAGCTCCAGAGACTCCTGGAGCGAGGCGTCCTCCCCCACGTGCGCCTCGAGAGCGTCCTGCGTGGCCCGCATCGAGGTACGCAGGGACAGCCGCAGCTGTGCCAGCTCGCCCACGACGCCGCCCTGCCCGTAGCTCTTCGCACGCAGCGTGGTGTCCTCGACTGTGCGCCGGGCCTGGTGGATGGTGCGGTCGACCCCGCGCTTGGCGGCCCCGACGACCTTCACGCTCACATACACACCGAGCGCGACAAAGGCGACGAAGAGCAACGCCAGGATCAGGATCGCGGCTGTCATGGGGTCCCCTCGATGTCGTTGTTCTCTCCACGGTAAACGTCCACGGGCAGGTTGGGGGTTCCATCGAACCCCCAACCTGCCCGTAGGGAGAAACCCGGGGACGTCACATGGTGACGCACCGTGCCCGATTACGCCGGGACGATGTTGACCAGCTTCGGCGCCCGCGCGATCACCTTGCGAATGCCCGCACCGCCCAGGGCGGTGACGACCAGGGGCTCGGCCAGGGCCAGCGCCTCCAGCTCCGCGTCCGTGATGGACGGCGAGACCTCCAGCCGCGCCTTGACCTTGCCCTTGATCTGGACGACGCAGGTCACGGTCTCGTCGACCACGTACGCCGGGTCGGCGACGGGGAAGTCCTGGTGGACGACGGAGTCGGTGTGGCCCAGCTTGCGCCACAGCTCCTCGGCGATGTGCGGGGCCAGCGGCGCGACCAGCAGCACCAGCCGCTCGGCGACCGGGCGGGACACCGCGCCGCCCGCCTTGGTCAGGTGGTTGTTCAGCTCTGTGATCTTGGCGATGGCCGTGTTGAAGCGCATCGCGGCCATGTCCTGGGACACACCGTCGATGGCCTTGTGCAGGGCACGCAGCGTGTCCTCGTCGGGCTCGGTGTCGGCGACGGTGACCGCACCGGTCGACTCGTCGACGATGTTGCGCCACAGCCGCTGCAGCAGCCGGTACTGGCCGACCACCGCGCGCGTGTCCCACGGCCGGGACACGTCCAGAGGGCCCATGGCCATCTCGTACAGGCGCAGCGTGTCGGCGCCGTACTCGGCGCAGATCTCGTCCGGGGTGACCGCGTTCTTCAGGGACTTGCCCATCTTGCCCAGGACCCGGCTGACCTTCTCGCCCTGGTACCAGAAGCCGCCGTCGCGCTCCTCGACCTCGGCGGCCGGGACGGCGATGCCGCGCGCGTCGCGGTACACGTACGCCTGGATCATGCCCTGGTTGAACAGCTTGTGGAACGGCTCGGCGGACGAGACGTGCCCCAGGTCGTACAGGACCTTGGACCAGAACCGGGCATACAGCAGGTGCAGTACGGCGTGTTCGGCGCCGCCCACGTACAGGTCGACGCCGCCGTGCGGCATGCCGTCGCGCGGGCCCATCCAGTACTGCTCGATGTCCGGGTCTACCAGCTTGTCGCTGTTGTGCGGGTCCAGGTAACGCAGCTCGTACCAGCACGAACCGGCCCAGTTGGGCATGGTGTTGGTCTCGCGGCGGTACTTCTTGGGGCCGTCGCCCAGATCCAGGGTGACGTGGACCCAGTCCGCGTTGCGGGACAGCGGGGTCTCGGGCTGCGTGTCGGCGTCGTCGGGGTCGAAGGTACGCGGCGCGTAGTCGTCGACCTCGGGCAGCTCCAGGGGCAGCATCGACTCGGGCAGCGGGTGGGCGATGCCGTCCTCGTCGTAGACGATCGGGAAGGGTTCGCCCCAGTACCGCTGTCGGCTGAACAGCCAGTCGCGCAGCCGGAAGTTGACGGTGCCCTCACCGATGCCGCGCGCCTCCAGCCACTGCGTGATCTTCGTCTTGGCGTCGACGACGCCCAGCCCGTCCAGGGACACATCGTCGTTGGCGGACGCGACGATCCTGGCGTCGTACGAGTCGAACGCGTCGTCCCACGTGGCCGTGTCGGTGCCGCGGCCGTCCCCGGGCTCGACGACGCAGCGCATCGGCAGGTCGAAGGCGCGGGCGAAGGCGAAGTCGCGGGTGTCGTGGGCCGGGACGGCCATGATGGCGCCGGTGCCGTAGCCCATCAGGACGTAGTCGGCGATGAAGACGGGGACCTGCTCGCCGCTGACCGGGTTGACGGCGTACGCGCCGGTGAAGACGCCGGTCTTCTCCTTGACCTCGGCCTGCCGCTCGACGTCGGACTTGGCGGCGGCCTGCTTTCGGTACGCGTCGACGGCCAGGGCCGGGGTGGCGTGGCCGCCGGTCCACAGCGCCTGCGTGCCGGCCGGCCAGGCGTCCGGGACGATCTTCTCGACCAGTTCGTGCTCGGGCGCCAGCACCATGTAGGTGGCGCCGAACAGCGTGTCCGGGCGGGTGGTGAAGACGGTGATCGCGTCGTCGCCGACCGGGAAGTCGACGCGGGCGCCCTCGGAGCGGCCGATCCAGTTCCGCTGCTGCAGCTTGATGGCCTCGGGCCAGTCCAGCGCATCCAGGTCGTCCAGCAGCCGGTCCGCGTAGGCGGTGATGCGCATGTTCCACTGGCGCAGCTTCGCCTTGAAGACGGGGTAGTTGCCGCGCTCGGAGCGGCCGTCGGCGGTGACCTCCTCGTTGGCCAGGACGGTACCCAGGCCGGGGCACCAGTTGACCGGTGCGTCGGAGGCGTACGCCAGGCGGTACCCGCTCAGCACGTCGGCGCGCTCGGCGGCGGTCAGCTCGCTCCACGCGCGCGTGGTGCCGGGTACGGGCCGCTCACCGCTCTCGAACGCGGCGACCAGGTCGGCGATCGGGCGGGCCTTCCCGGTGTCCTGGTCATACCAGGAGTTGAAGATCTGCAGGAAGATCCACTGGGTCCACTTGTAATAGTCCGGGTCGATCGTGGCGAACGACCGGCGCTTGTCGTGGCCCAGACCCAGGCGGCGCAGCTGGGCCTTCATGTTCTCGATGTTCGCCTCGGTCGACACGCGCGGGTGCGTGCCGGTCTGGACGGCGTACTGCTCGGCGGGCAGGCCGAACGCGTCGAAGCCCAGGGTGTGCAGGACGTTGTGGCCCGTCATGCGCTGGTGGCGGGCGTACACGTCGGTGGCGATGTAACCCAGCGGGTGGCCGACGTGCAGTCCGGCACCGGACGGGTACGGGAACATGTCCATGACGAACTTCTTGGGTCGGGCGACGAGCTCCGGATCCCCTGCCAGGTCACCGCTCGGGTTCGGCGCCGCGTAGGTGCCCTCGGCGTCCCAGAAGTCCTGCCAGCGTGCCTCGATGTCGGCCGCCATGGCCGCCGTATAACGATGCGGGGCCGCCGTCTCGGCAGCCGAATTCGTCTCGGTCATGATCCTCTGAAGCTCCATCGATCGTCTCTGCCTCGCTGCCGCTGCCGCGCCCTGATTCCTTCAGCGCGGCGAAATGAAAAAGCCCCTCGCACAGGAGGGGACGCCGCGCCGATTCCGGACAGATTTCTCATCCGCCGACACTGATCAGCGCGGCTCGCTAAGCAGAAGGCGTACGGCACGCATGGCGTCAGGGTACCGCAGGGCCCCTGCGCGCCGCACCGCACCGTCCGGCACGCGGACACGGCCTGTCGCGTGACCGTCGCACTACGCGCGGAGAACGCTTACTCGGCGTATCGGCGCGTTCCTGGGCAACCCCCGAGTCAGTTGTCGGTCAGTCCCCTCCGTAAACCCGCAAACGCCGTACTCACCGGTATGCGCGGCCATAGCATGCGCCAACGGGACCTCATCCGCACCATTCGGAGTCGCCCATGACCCCTCATCGCAAGATCCGTTCTTCCCCCGCCGAGAAGGCGGGCCTGAGCCGGCCGGTACAGGGCGGCATGTACGTGGCCGCCCTTGTCCTCCTTCCCCTGCTGGCCATTGGCGGAAGCGACGGTTTCCGCGAGTTCCTGGATTTCGGCACCGGCGTCCTGACCCTCGTGTCGCTGACGGCCTCCGTGGCGTGGGCACTCGTCGCAACGGACCGCCTTCTGCTCACGCCCCGTCAGCGTCTGCTCGCCCAGGCCGTCCACCGTGCGACGGCCGTGTCCTCGCTCGGTTTCCTCCTCCTGCACGGCACGGTCAAGGTCTCGCTCGGGCATGTGGAGCTGATCGGCGCGCTCATACCCTTCGGGCTCGGCGTCTCGGGCTCGGCGGGCCTCATAGGGTTCGGTTCGCTGGCCGGCCTCCTGATGGTGGTCGTCGCGTCGACCGGCGCACTGCGCAGCACCCTGGCGGGACGCAGCGCCATAGCCGCCCGCTGGCGCCCGCTGCACATGCTCGCCTACCCGGCCTGGTGCGCGGCCCTGATCCACGGCCTGTACGCGGGGCGCCCGGCCGCCCCCTGGGTGACCGTCCTGTACGGCGCTTCGCTGGCCGCGGTAGCCGCGGCCGTCTCCGTACGCCTCTTGCCCTCGCAGGTGCAGCGTGAGCTGGCCGAGCGGGTCCTCGCCCTGTTCGGGACCGGCCCGGACGGTACCGGCGCCGGTCCGGTTCCGCGGGTGGCGCGGCGGGCCCGGCGCGACCCCGCCATGGCGCCGCTGCCGGGCGCGGCGGGCGTGACGGCGTTCGACGTGGCCGAGGCGCCCCGCCCGCACCCGTACGAGCCCGAGGCACGCTGGGAGCCGCCCAGGCGCGCCCAGGCCGAACGCGTTCCCGAGACGGCGCTCCCGGCCGAGGACCCGCCCCGGCCGAGCGGCGCGGGCGCGGGCGCGGGCCTCGCCGCCGGATACCGCGCCGTGTCACTGGGCGGCGGCAGCGATTCCGCCGACCCGGCCCAGGAGATCCCGTTCGCCGAGCGCGTGCCCATGACGGAGGAGCTGCCGACCGTCACCGAGGAACCGACGGTACGCGCCGGCTACTGGCCGACCCCGTCGCCGCCACCGCCCGCTCCGTCCCCCGCCCCGCGCGCGTACGACGCCTCCGACCCGGCTCCCGACGCCCCGTCTCCCTCCCCGCCCTCTTACGACACCGCCCAGCAGCCGTCCTCGTACGGCAGCGCCGCCGAGCCGACGCCCGGCCAGTTCCAGCGCCCGCCCGCCGGCGAGCCTTGGACCGCACCCGCAGGAGACCGCCCGTGAACGCCCCTCTGCCCGACGTACCCGAGGTCCGTGTCGTCGGCCTCCCCCAGCTCACCCAGGGCTTCGACCTGATCGAACGGCTGGACCTGGCCATGCACCTGAAGGTGCACGGCCCCCTTGAGCCCATGGCCGGTGAGCGGCTGGCACGCCTCGCCGACGAGGTCTCCCTGCGCGGCCGCGGCGGCGCGGGCTTCCCGTTCGGGAAGAAGCTGCGGGCCGTGGCGGAGGCAGCGATACGTCGGGGGGTGCGACCCGTCGTCGTGGTCAACGGCAGTGAGGGCGAACCCGCGTGCCGGAAGGACACGGTGCTCCTCAACCGTGCGCCGCATCTCATCCTGGACGGTGCGCTGCTGGCGGCGGAGGCGCTCGGTGCGCGCACCCTGGTCGTCGCGGTGACCCGGAACTCGACGGAGATCTCCATCCGCGCGGCGCTCGCCGAGCGGGGTCTGTCCGACCGGCGCGGACAGCAGCTGCGCGCGCGCGTGGTGCGTACGCCGGAGCGCATGGTGTCCGGTGAGGCGTCCTCGGTGATCCGCGCGATCGGAGGCGGCCCCGCGCTGCCGCCGGGCCGCCGCGAGCGGGCCTCGGAGTCGGGCGTGGGGGGCGCGCCGACCCTGCTCTCGAACGCCGAGACGTTCGCACAGCTCGCGGTGGCGGCCCGGATCGGCGCCCACCGGTACGCGCACACGGGTCTGGAGGGCGAGCCGGGCACGGTGCTGCTGACGCTGTCCGGCGCGGTCGCCCGCCCCATGGTGGTGGAGGTCCCGACGGGCGTCCCGCTGCGCTACGTGCTGCAGTTGGCGGGTGCGCCGCAGCTTCCCCAGGGCGTGCTGACGGGCGGCTACCACGGCAACTGGATCGACGCGGCGGCTGTGGACAACGCTGTGGTGTCGCGCGCGTCCCTGGCGGCCGTGGGCGGCTCCCTTGGCGCGGGGGCGATCCTCCCGATCGGCCCGGAGACCTGCCCCTTGGGCGAGGCGCAGCGTGTGGCGAACTGGCTGGCCGCGGAGACGGCCGGGCAGTGCGGGCCGTGCCGACTGGGCCTGCCCGCCGCCGCGGGCGGCCTCTCGGACGTACTGAACGGGGGCGGACCGGCGGCGCTGGAGGCGCTGCGGGAGGTCGTGCAGGCCGTGAAGGGCCGGGGCGCGTGCAAGCACCCGGACGGCTCGGCCCGGTTCTTCGCCTCGACGCTGTCCGCGTTCACGGACGATCTGGCGGCGCATGTGCTGGACGGGGGCTGCGGCCGCCCGACGACGGGTGTGCTGCCGCTGCCCGGCCCCGGTTACCAGGACGTCGAGGAGTCCATCCCGAGCGGCGAGCGGCTGGCCGTGGACTGGACGTTGTGCCAGGGACACGGACTGTGCGCGGACATCGTGCCGGAGCTGATCCGCATGGGCCCGGACGGTTTCCCGGTGCTGGCGGACACCTCGGTGCCCACACATCTGCAGGGGCGGGCGCAGCGCGCCGTACGGCGCTGTCCCGCGCTGGCGCTCCGCCTCGAGCAGGCGGCTGCGCCGAAGGAGCGTCCCGCCCTGCCCGCCCCGAACCGGAAGGCCCTGGGCAGCGGCAGGAGTTGAGGCCGCACACGGAGAAGGCGGGCCATCCGATTCGGATGGCCCGCCTTCTTGTGCTGTGGAGCTAAGGAGAATTGAACTCCTGACCTCTTGCATGCCATGCAAGCGCTCTACCAACTGAGCTATAGCCCCTTGCTGTGTGCCGCCTCGCTCGGTTTCCCTTGGGGCTCCCTCGCGGCGACACGGAGAACATTACACGGTCCCCCCGGCCATTCACCAAATCGTTTGTCCGTACCCCCGACCCGCCCGCACCGAGGCAGGTAGCGTCGGCCCACGTGACCGTGACCGTGACCGCACAAACCCGCCTCCGGAGCCTGCCACTGGCCGCCCTGGGAGCCTGCCTGCTGTCGTTCGTGGCCTTCTGGGCCGCGCAGCGCGCCGCCAACGTCTCGATGCTCGACCTGTCGGTCTACCGGGCCGAGGGAGAGACCGTTCTGGCGGCCGGCGATCTGTACGCGATGCGGGCCACCTCGGCGAACCTGCCGACGACGTATCCGCCTTTCGCCGCACTGCTGTTCACGCCGCTGACGCTGGTCGGCGTCCCGGAGATGCGCGCACTGGCGACGCTGGGGAATCTCCTTCTGCTGGTGGCGCTGGTGCATCTGTCGCTGCGGCTCGTGACGTCGGGCCCGGGGGCCGGGAACCTCCGCGGCGGCGCCTTCTGGGAGCGGCCGGGGGCGGCACTGTGGATCGCGGCGGTCCTGGTGTGGAGCGAGCCGGTGTGGCAGACGTTCCGGTACGGCCAGATCAACCTGCTGACGGCGACGGCGGTCATGTGGGATCTCACACGCCGCGGGGACAGCCGCTGGGCCGGCGTGGGCATCGGCCTGGCCACTGCGGTGAAGCTCACACCGGGCCTCTTCGTGGTGCTGCTGTTCGTCGTGGGGGTGGCACGCGCGCGTAGCGGCGGCTGGGCGCCCTGGTGGAACGAGTGGCTGCGCCGGGGAGTGCGGGCGACCATGGCGTTCCTGGTGGTGACGGTCGTGTCCGCCGTCGTCCTGCCGTACGACTCGCGCCGCTTCTGGACCGAGATGATCTTCCAGACGAGCCGGGTCGGCCGCACCGAGGAGACGGCCAACCAGTCGCTGAGCGGGGTCCTGGCGCGCCTGCTGCACACCACCGACCCGGGGCTGTGGTGGCTGGTCGCGGCGACTCTGGTGGGTGCGGCGGGGCTCGCCGTGGCGGTGCTGGCGGCGCTGCGGGGGGACCGTCCGGTGGCGGTGGTGGCGTGTGCCACGACGGCGCTGCTCGTGAGCCCGATCTCGTGGTCGCACCACTGGGTGTGGTGTGTGCCGACACTGATACTCCTGGCGACCCGCGTACGGCCGGTGTGGACGGTCGCCACGGGGCTGGTGTTCGCGTCGTTCTCGCTCTGGTGGGTTCCGCACGCCCCTGCCCCGATACGGCTCGAACTGCACCAGAACGGCTGGCAGATGCTGTTGTCCGGTCTCTACACCCTGCTGGGGCTCGCGCTGTTGGCCTCGTTCGCCGTGCCGGCCCTCCGTGAGCTGCGCGGCAGGGGGCGGCGCGGCAGGGGGCGGCGCGGCAGGGAACTGCGCGGCAGGGGGCGGCCTCAGGCCGTGGCGAACGAGTAGAAGCGCTTGAGGGTGCAGTGCTCGTCGAGGAGACGCCCGTAGATCGGTTCCCCCTCGAGCTCCCGGTACGTCTCGATGGGGTCGCCCTTTATGATCAGCGCCCGCGCGCACTCCTCGCACCAGTACTGGTAGTCCGGGTTGACCGGGTCCATGTCGCGAACGATCGGCGTACCACTGCCGCACCAGTCGCACTTCCGCCTGTGTGCACCCATCACTCAGCTCCAGCTGTGGCCGCAGGACGGGCAGACGGCGGGTCCCTCGAATCTGCTGGCGGCCATCGCGCGCAATCCCTCCCGTCCGGTTCGTCGCCCCCTCCGGCCGTCCGATTCTGCCATGGCGCCGCACGGGCGGCAGCGGGGTCGGCCGTCCGGCCCCGGCGGCCGTCCCAGCGACATCCCAGGACGGTGCTGGAGGCTGGTGGAGGGGGTACGGAAACAGAAATCCCGCCCCCTTGCGGGGACGGGATCCTTGACTGTGGAGCTAAGGAGAATTGAACTCCTGACCTCTTGCATGCCATGCAAGCGCTCTACCAACTGAGCTATAGCCCCTCGTGTTCTTCGCGCTCCGCGCTGCGAACAAGAAGAACTTTAGCCTGTCACCTGCCGGAAAGTGAAATCCGGGTCAGTCGTCGTCGCCGAGGACCGGCTCGGGGAGCGTGCCGGCGTTGTGTTCCAGCAGCCGCCAGCCCCGCGCGCCCTCGCCCAGCACGGACCAGCAGCAGTTCGACAGCCCGCCGAGGCTCTCCCAGCTGTGCGGCGCCAGGCCGAGGAGCCGGCCGATGGTGGTGCGGATCGTCCCACCGTGGCTGACCACGACGAGGGTGCCCTCCTCGGGCAGCTTCTCGGCATGTTCCAGGACCACGGGAGCGGCCCGGTCGGCCACCTCGCTCTCCAGTTCGCCACCGCCACGCCGGACCGGCTCGCCACGCTTCCAGGCGCGGTACTCGTCGCCGTACCGGGCGAGGATCTCCTCGTGGGTCAGGCCCTGCCACACGCCCGCGTACGTCTCGCGGAGCGCGGAGTCATGGCCGACGGGATGCCCGGTGATCGCGGCGAGCTCGGCCGCCGTGGCCGCCGCCCGCTTCAGGTCGGAGGCGATGATCGCGTCCGGCTTGAGCGCGGCGAGCAGCCGGGCGGACCGGCGTGCCTGGGCGAGGCCGGTATCGGTGAGCTCGATGTCCGTACTGCCCTGGAAGCGGCGCTCCAGGTTCCAGGAGGTCTGGCCGTGGCGCCAGAGGACGATACGGCGGCCCCTGCCGCCCTTGGTGCCGCTCAGCGCAGCTCACCGTCCATCCCGTCACCGGCGAGGCCCTCGGGGCCGGCGCCGTCGGCACCGCTGAGCTGGGCGTGCTCCGCCGCCTTGCCGCGGGTCTTCCTGGCGTCCTCGGGCAGCGCCAGCTCCGGGCAGTCCTTCCAGAGCCGCTCCAGTGCGTAGAAGACCCGCTCCTCGCTGTGCTGGACGTGGACCACGATGTCGACGTAGTCCAGGAGGACCCAGCGGGCCTCGCGGTCGCCCTCGCGGCGCACCGGCTTGGCCCCGAGCTCCTTGTTCAGCCGCTCCTCGATCTCGTCGACGATCGACTTGACCTGGCGGTCGCTGGGCGCGGAGGCGAGCAGGAATGCGTCGGTGATCGACAGCACGTCGCTCACGTCGTACGCGATGATGTCGTGCGCGAGCCGGTCGGCGGCCGCCTGGGCGGCGGCGTTCACAAGCGCGATGGATCGGTCGGTGGCGGTCACATGCAGGCTTTCGTCGGCGGTCAAGGACACCTCAAGGGTCTCACGTGCCGCCGACAGCCCGACAACCATTACTTGACCTTGTAATCCTTGCCGAGTACGACGGTGACGTCGGCGTTCGTGGACGGCTCCCCCTTGCGGACGGAGCGGTCCGGCAGTCCGAGGGTCTTTGCGACCTCCTCGGCCTTGGCCTTCTGCGCGGCCTCGCCGTAGCGGACCTCGGAGGTGTTCTCCGCACCGTCCGCGCTGCCTCCGTCGATGACCGCGTAGCCGCCGTTGACCAGGACGATCCGCGCCGCCTCCATGGCGTCGTCGTTGCCGCTGGCGTCGCGGACGCCGACACGGACCACGGCGCCCTGCCCGGGAGCGCTGACTGAGCCGCCGAGGATGTCCTTGACCACGCTCCTGGTGGCGTCCTGGGTGAGCCGACCGTCGCCCTGGACCGGCAGCAGCGCCGTCTTGTAGGCGCCGGTCTTGGCGTGCTCGGCCAGCTTGGCGAGGGACGCCCCCAGGTCCTTGTCGGGCAGCGACGGGTCGAGGATCTGCGCGAGCGACTGGATCGTCATGGTCGCGTTCTTGGGGTCGTCCGACATCTTGCGCAGCACGCCGTGAACGACCTGCCCGAACCGCTGGAGCTGCTGTGTCTCGGACTCGCCGGAGCCGCGGTAGGTGGCGTAGGCGACGGCCATGCGCCCGTCGAGGGTCTGGTTCTCACCCTTGGGCACGAGCGGCGCCTCGCCCTTCTTGGCGGCCGGCACCTCCGCGTCCGTGTTGAGGTCGATCCCGCCGACCAGCTCGACGAGGTTCTCCAGGTACGGGGTGTCGAGCCGCCATGTACCGGTGATCTTGGTGCCTAGGAGGGTGCCGATGGCCTCACGGGTGCCGGACGAGCCGTCGTCCTCGACGGACTTGCCGAGGGTGGTGGTGGTCCCGTCGTCGTTGGCCACCGCGAGGGCGTTGGGGAGCAGGACGGTGGTGCCCTGCTTGGTAGTGGCGTTGTTGACCAGGAGCGCGGTGGAGGTGGCCTCGTCCTTGGTGCTGTGCAGATGGAGGACGATCACGTCGCGCTTCTGCGGGCCGGTGGCAGTGGCGCCGCCCTGCTTGGCGTCCTCCTTGGAGAGGCCGGGGATCAGCCCGGCCTGCCACAGGTAGCCGACGCCGCCGACGAGCGCCAGGGCGAGGACGACGAGGAGTGCGACGACGCGGTTACGGCCTCGCCGCTTGGCCTCCTCGCGGCGCTCCGAGCGGCTCTCGGTGAACTTGAGCCAGTCGATGACGTCCTCGGACTCCTCGTCCGGCACGTCGACGAAGGCGAACTGCTCGGTGCGGTAGTCGCCCGAGTCACGGGCGTCGCGGGAGTCCCGGCCCTCGCGGGGGTCGCGCGGCCCGCCTGCCGCGCGGGGGTCGCGCTGTGGTGACCGCTGGGGCTGCGGCTGCCGGGGCGCGCCGGGGTGCTGCTGCCCCGGCGCGGGGCGGCGCTGTTCGGGTACGGCCGTGGGCCCGGCCCCGGGGCCGGGCTGCACGGGGGGCTGGGGCGGGGACGGGTGCGGGGCCTGGGGCGCCCGCGGGGCCTGCTGGGCCCGCTGGGCCTGCTGGGCCTGCCACTGCTGGGTGCCGTACTGGTCGTAGCCGTACTGGGGGCCGCCTTGCGGCTGCCCCTGGTAGGGCTGGTTCTGGTACGGCTGATTCTGCTGGTCCTGCTGGCCGTGCTGGTACGGCTGGTACGGCTGGGGCTGGGCGTACGGGTCGTATCCGTAGCCCTGTTGCTGCTGGGGATGCGGGGGCTGGGCCTGGGGCGCCTGCTGGGCCTGCTGGTACACGGGCTGCCCGTACTCGTCGTAACCGATGATCTGCGGCTGCGGCGGATAGTACGGGTCGTACTGGCTGTTCTGGTCGTTCACCGGTGCCCCTCTCCGTGACTTACTGGCCCCGGTACAAATGGCGCTTCGCGATGTAGCGCACCACACCGTCCGGCACCAGATACCAGACCGGGTCGCCCTGCGCGACCCTCGCGCGGCAATCCGACGACGAGATGGCGAGCGCGGGCACCTCGACCAGCGAGACACCGCCCTTGGGCAGGCCGTCGTCCGACAGGTCATGACCGGGGCGGGTCACCCCGATGAAGTGCGCGAGCGAGAACAGCTCCTCGGCGTTGCGCCAGCCCGGCATGATCTGGGAGAGCGCGTCGGCGCCGGTGATGAAGAACAGATCGGTGTCCGGGTTGAGGGAGTGCAGCTCCCTCAACGTGTCGATCGTGTAGGTGGGACCGGCGCGGTCGACGTCGATACGGCTGACCGAGAACTGCGGGTTGGACGCCGTGGCGATGACCGTCATGAGGTACCGGTCCTCGGCCGGGGAGACCGTCTTGTGGGTCTTCTGCCACGGCTGGCCGGTCGGTACGAAAACGACCTCGTCCAGGTGGAACAGGGCGGCCACCTCACTGGCGGCCACCAGGTGTCCGTGGTGGATCGGGTCGAACGTCCCACCCATCACGCCCAGGCGGCGTTTGCCGGGACTTCTCGGCACTTCCTGCTCTCCCATGCGTGCAGAGCCTAACGGCACGACGGCCCGGCCGGTCCCGGCGAGCGCCGACTCAGCGGTCGCGGTTGAAGCGGGTGGTGACCCACAGCATCAGCAGCAGCGCCAGGAGCGCGCCGCCACCGGTGACGTAGGGGTTGAGGCTTTCGTGGTTGCCGCCGTGCTCGGAGCCCTGGGCGAGCGTGACCAGGTGGGTGGCGGCGGTGTGGAGGCTGCTCATCTTCTGCGGACCTATCCATCGGAGTCGGAGCGGAGACTTCGCGCACATCGTATGCGGGCGGTCCGGGCACGCTCACGCCGACTCAGTCGTTCTCCTCCCACGGGCGGTTGTCCACAGGCCGTTGTCCACAGCCCCAACGGTCCCGGGGAGCAGCGCCTACTCTGAGGTCTGTCAGGGGGACGAGGCAGATCTCGTACGAATATGGGGGCAACCATGACAGAAAGTGGTCACGAGAGCGTGCCGAGCCGTAGGCGCAGGCGCTTTCCCGGCATCTCCTCCCGCGCCTACGAGCATCCGGCGGATCGCTCCGCGCTCGTCGCCCTGCGCAAGCTCAGCGGCTTCGACACCGTGTTCAAGGCCCTGAGCGGGCTGCTGCCCGAGCGGAGCCTGCGGCTGCTGTACCTCTCCGATTCCGTGCGGGTGAGCGATGAGCAGTTCGCCCACCTCCACGACATGCTGCGCGACGCCTGCTACATCCTGGACCTGGAGAAGGTCCCGCCGATGTACGTCACGCAGGACCCGAAGCCCAACGCGATGTGCATCGGCCTGGACGAGCCGATCATCGTGGTCACCACGGGGCTGGTGGAGTTGCTGGACGAGGAGGAGATGCGGGCGGTGGTCGGCCACGAGGTGGGCCATGCCCTCTCCGGCCACTCCGTGTACCGGACGGTGCTGCTGTTCCTCACCAGCCTGGCGCTGAAGGTCGCGTGGATCCCGCTCGGCAATATGACGATCATGGCGATCGTCACGGCGCTGCGGGAGTGGTTCCGCAAGTCGGAGCTGTCCGCCGACCGGGCCGGGCTGCTGGTCGGTCAGGACCTTCAGGCGTCGATGCGCGGGCTGATGAAGCTGGCGGGCGGGCACCATCTGCACGAGATGAACGTGGACGCGTTCCTGGCGCAGGCGGAGGAGTACGAGTCGGGCGGCGACCTCCGCGACTCGGTGCTGAAGATCATGAACGTGCTGCCCCGCTCCCACCCGTTCACCACGGTGCGCGCGGCCGAGCTGAAGCGGTGGGCGGAGAGCCGCGACTACCAGCGGATCATGGACGGTCACTACCCGCGGCGGTCGGAGGACAGGGAAACGTCCGTCACGGACTCCTTCCGCGAGTCCGCGAGCCACTACGCGGAGACGGTGCGCGGCAGCAAGGATCCGCTGATGAAGCTCGTCGGTGACATAGCCGGCGGTGCCAGTGACCTCGGCGGCAAGCTCTTCGAGAAGTTCGCCGGCGGCGGCTCGGGCAACCGGCCCGGCGGCCCCACCAACAGCAGCAAGGGCGAGGGCGGCCCGGGCACGGCCTGACCCTGAGACCGCCCCCGGCCGGGCACAGCCTGACCCCCTGACCCGGCGGCCGGCCCGTCCGGCTGTCGCGCCCTGGCCCGGGCCCTGCAGAGACATCCCGGGCCAAGGACGGACCTGCCAGGCGTCGCGGGGCACCCGGGGACTTCCTCGTCGTGGTGCCTGCGTCACGGGCGCCTGGCGGCGCCACGGGCCGCCGGTGTCAGGACTTGGGCTCCCCGGGTGCCTCCGTGGGCTGGGAGACGGCGGGCAGGGTGGCACAGAGGGGGGTGGCTGCGGCCGGCGCGGTGGCATACGGGTCGGTTGCCGGGGGCGCGGTCGTGGTGGGGCGCTCGCCGGCCAGGAGGGGGCGCAGGGCGCCGGACAGGTCGGCGGCGCAGTCCATGGGGCCGGCCTGCAGCCGGCCGGCGACCAGCTCGGCGCGGTGCATGCGCAGGTCCTCGCGGTCGAAGCGGAAGCGCAGCTCGCGGCGGACGGTGAACAGCGAGGCGTCCGCGGTGTCGGCGGTAGTGGCGGTGGCGGCGGTGGCGGCGGTGGCGGCGGGGCGCAGCGTGTAGGCGAAGGTGTGGTCGGACGTCACCTCCAGGGCCTCGGCGGACGTCTCCGCGACCCGCAGGGTGCCCTGGACGCGGACGGAGGGGTCGGCGAGGGCCACGCGGGCCGGGTCGAACCGGATGAGCCAGCCGCCGGTGGCGTGGCGCCCGTCGGCGGCCGGGGAGTCGACGCTCCGGTCGAACTGGTCCAGCTGGTCCGGGTCGAGCAGCAGCCGCACGGGCCGGACGGTTCCGCCGGTGAGGGTGTCGGGGTCGAGTGAGGACTGCACCAGGTAGTCCTTGGCGATGGTCAGGGCGGCCATGACCTGGCCCTCGGAGAAGTGGGGGGTGCGTCTCGCGGGCGGCAGGGTGACGCCGGCGGCACCGGCGCGGTACTGCGCGGCAGGGCTGTGGGCATACAGGTCGGCCGGGCGGCCGCCGGGGACGGAGTCCTGGGGCGTCAGGGCGACGAGGATCGTGCTCAGAGGCTCGGCGCGCTGGGCGGGCGGGGGCTGGTAGGGGTACCGGGAGCCCAGGTGGATGGCGGCGGCGAAGACCATCCCGACGAGCAGCACGACCATCAGGGCGGCGGTCCGCGACCGGCGCAGACGCGCTCGCCCGCGTCGGCGTCCGAGCCGCGGCCCACCCCGGGGTCCGTACCCGTACGCGCCCCCGGGACCGGGCTCGTACCCGGCATCAGGTCCGTGGTCCCCGTCCGGGTCCAGGTCCGCGTCCGGGTCCGGATCGGCATCGGGGGCGGTTTCGGAGTCGGAGTCGGGGCCGGGGAGTCTGCGTACGCCGTCGGTGTCGTGGCCCATCCGTTCCTCGGCTGAGAGTTCCTGGATGTGGGCAGCGCGGATGAACGACTCGTCGAAGACGACGGATCGGTACTCGTCCTCGCCACCGCCGGGGAGCCCCTCGGGCGTGCCGTCGGGCGTCCCGTCAGGTGGGTCGCCACTCCCTGCCATACCTTCAGGGTGGGTCTTCGGGCGGCCGGGTAAACGCGCCGCTCGGCGCCGAGTTCACCGGAGGGCCGAGGTCGTATCTTCCGATGCGCGCGGGCACCGCCCTCATCGTCGGCATGCCAGGGCAGGGAGAGGGGCGTCAGGGGGTACGGGGGACCGCGGGGACCGGTGGGGCGGAGTAGTCGGCGGACGCCGAGGCGGACGGGGCCGTGTCCGGGCCGACGTCGGTGGTGGCCGGAGCCGGGATCTGGTCGTCGCGGTCGCCGGAGGAGCTGCGGTACACGGCGGTGAAGGCGAGGGCGACCATGCCGAGGCCCATCAGGAGGGCGACGATCCAGGCGACGGGTCGGTGCCAGCGGAGGCCCGGGCGGTACGGGCGGAGGGCGCCGCCGTAGGGGCCGTACGGGTCGTCGGGCCCGTAGGGATCGTACGGGTCGTCGCCGTAGTAGTCGTGGCCGTCCGGGCCGTCCGGGCCGTACGGATCGTCGTCGGGCGGGGGGCCGCCACCGCGGGCCCTGGCGGCGTCCGCGTCGGCCCGCGCCTGGGCCGCGGCCACCAGTCTCTCCACGGCGCTCGGCTCATGGACCGCGGCGGCTCGTACGAAGTCCTCGTCGAACACCACGGAGGCGAAGTCCTCGTCGGCGCCTCCGCGGTCGTCGTCGGGCTCCCAGCCGTCCGGGAACGGCCTGCCCCCCACGTCGTCCGGCACGGTCTCAGAGTAGACCCGGACGGCGGCTTTGGGCAGGGAGAGCGCGGAAGCTCCCCCTGCCTTCACAGCGGCGACCGGGCCCTGGCGGCTACCGGATGTGACCGTCGCCGGTGACGATGTACTTGGTCGACGTCAGCTCCGGCAGGCCCATGGGGCCACGGGCGTGGAGCTTCTGCGTGGAGATCCCGATCTCCGCGCCGAAGCCGAACTGGCCACCGTCCGTGAACCGCGTCGAGGCGTTCACGGCGACGGTCGTGGAGTCCACCAACTGGGTGAACCGGCGAGCGGCGGCCTGCGAGGTGGTGACGATCGCCTCGGTGTGGCCGGAGGACCACAGCCGGATGTGGCCGACGGCGGCGTCCAGCGAGTCGACGACGGCCGCGGCGATGTCGTACGAGAGATACTCGGCCTCCCAGTCCTCCGGCGTGGCCGGGACGACGGTGGCCTTGGAGCTCTCCGCGTACGGCAGGACCCGCTCGTCGCCGTGGACGGTGACGCCCGCGTCGGCGAGGGCGTCCAGGGCGCGCGGCAGGAACTCGGCGGCGATGTCCTGGTGGACGAGGAGGGTCTCGGCGGCGTTGCACACGCTGACGCGCTGAGCCTTGGAGTTGATCAGGATGTCGACGGCCATGTCCAGGTCGGTCTGGGCGTCGACGTACACATGGCAGTTGCCGGTGCCGGTCTCGATGACCGGGACGGTGGACTCCTCGACGACCGTGCGGATCAGGGACGCGCCGCCGCGCGGGATGAGCACGTCGACCAGGCCGCGGGCGCGCATCAGCTCGCGCACCGAGTCGCGGGACTCGCCCGGCACGAGCTGCACGGCGTCCGCCGGGAGCCCGGCGCCGCCGACGGCGTCGCGCAGGACCCGGACCAGGGCCGTGTTGGACGCGTACGCGGAGGAGGAGCCGCGCAGCAGGACCGCGTTGCCGGACTTCAGGCAGAGGGCGGCGGCGTCCACCGTGACGTTCGGACGCGCCTCGTAGATGATGCCGACCACGCCGAGGGGGACGCGTACCTGCCGCAGGTCCAGGCCGTTCGGCAGGGTCGAGCCGCGTACCACCTCGCCGACCGGGTCGGGCAGCGCGGCGACGTGCCGGACGTCGGCGGCGATGGCCCGTACCCGCTCCGGGGTGAGCGTCAGCCGGTCGACGACCGACTCGCTGGTGCCCGCCTCCCGGGCCTTGGCCACGTCCTCGGCGTTGGCCTGGACGATCTCGGCCGTCCGGACTTCCAGCGCGTCGGCCATGGCGAGCAGCGCGTCGTCCTTCACCGCGCGCGGGAGAGGCGCGAGGTCGGCGGCGGCCGCACGGGCCCGATAGGCGGCCTGGGCCACCGGCGACATGTCGTCGTACGGGTTCATGGAGGGAGAGGCGGAGTGCGAGGTCATGCCCGCAGGGTAATGCGCTCCCCGCGGGCATCCCGCATATGTAACGCTCCGTCCCGCTCTGCGAGACGGAGCGAGACCGAGCCCTGGTGCCGGGCACCGAGCCCTGGTGCCGGGCACCGACGTCCGACGACGGGACGGACCTCAGTACGGGTGTACGCCCACGGGCGCCGCCGGCGGCGGTCCGTACCCCTCGGCGATGCGCAGGTGGTAGGTCTCGCGGTCGATGACCTCCAGGCCGACGATCTCCCAGGGCGGCAGCTTGGCGCTCTGCCGGTGCTCGCCCCACAGGCGCAGCGCGACCGCCGCCGCGTCGTGCAGGTCGCGGGCCTCTTCCCAGTACCGGATCTCGGCGTGATCGTTCGCGTACCTGCTGGTCAGCAGGAACGGATGGTCGTGGGCGAGCTGCTCGAGCGCCCGCCGGACCTCCTTCAGCGGGGCCTCCCGGCCGGACACGCTGAGCGTGATGTGCCACAGCTTCGACACCGGCCGGTCCGGGGTGTCGTCACCCGCGCCCGTCCCGGTGCCCGTCCTGACGCCCGCGCCGGCCCCCGTGCTCGCTCCGGCGCCCGTGCCGGTCCCGGCTCCGAACGCGGCGTCGTCGAAATCGGCCCCGGCCTCGACACTCGTCAAGGCACGTTCGGTCGTCCCGCGGGGCGAAGCCCCTGGGCGCGCTCGTCTCACCGGCGGCCTCCTGTTGATGCGTTGTCGTGCTGTCACCCCGCTTACCCCCCAGACAAAGTTGACCAGCCCGGCGCGGAACGTGGGGCGGTTTTGGTAAAGGTCTCCGGTGGTTGAGCCGACTTTCAGCCGTTCCAGGGGTGCAGTACGACCAGATCGTCCCTGTGTACGACTTCTCTCTCGTATGCCGGACCGAGCTCCTTCGCCAGCTCTTTGGTGGAACGTCCCAGCAGCTGCGGGATCTCCTTCGCGTCGAAGCTGACGAGTCCGCGCGCGACGGGCCGGCCGTCGGTGTCACGCAGCTCGACCGGGTCCCCCGCCCCGAACTCCCCCTCCACGGCGGCGATTCCGGCCGGCAACAGGGACTTCCTGCCGTGCACGACGGCCCGCACGGCACCCTCGTCGAGGGTCAGGGCGCCCTGCGGCGCGGAGGCGTGCGCGAGCCACAGCAGCCGGCCTGTGGAGCGCCGCCCTGTGCTGTGGAAGTACGTGCCGGTGTCGCGGCCGGCGAGGGCGTCGGCCGCCCGGCTGGCCGAGGTGAGTACGACGGGGATGCCGGCGGCCGCGGCGATCCGGGCCGCCTCCACCTTGGTGACCATGCCGCCTGTGCCGACCCCGGCCTTCCCGGCGGAGCCGATCTCGATACCGGTCAGGTCCTCCGGCCCCCGGACCTCCTCGATACGGGACGTGCCGGGCCTCCTCGGGTCGCCGTCGTACAGCCCGTCGACGTCCGAGAGCAGCACCAGCAGGTCGGCGCGGACGAGGTGGGCGACGAGCGCGGCGAGGCGGTCGTTGTCGCCGAACCGGATCTCGTCCGTGGCCACGGTGTCGTTCTCGTTGACGACCGGGAGGGCGCCCATGGTGAGGAGTTGCTCGAGCGTCCGGTACGCGTTGCGGTAGTGGGCGCGGCGGCTCATGTCGTCGCTGGTGAGCAGGATCTGGCCGACACGCACCCCGTAGCGGGCGAAGGAGGCGGTGTAGCGGGCGACGAGGAGGCCCTGGCCGACGCTGGCGGCGGCCTGCTGGCGGGCGAGGTCCTTGGGGCGGCGGACGAGACCGAGCGGGGCGAGCCCGGCGGCGATGGCGCCGGACGAGACGAGGACGACCTCCCGCTCCCCCTGGCCGCGGACCTTGGCGAGTACGTCGACGAGCGCGTCGACGCGGTCCGCGTCGAGGCCGCCTGAGGCTGTGGTCAGGGACGATGAGCCGACCTTGACGACGATCCTGCGAGCTTCCGTTACGTACTGCCTTGCCACTGTCACATGGCGAATCTATGCCAGCGGCGCCGCCCCGTGCGCGGATATCCCACTCGATGGACACACCCGTGGACAGCCCCATGGACACACTCGGAGACACACACGGAGACACACACGGGGACACACACCGGGACACACACGGGGACACACGCGTGCACACACCTGGGCGCGGCCCCGAGGACAGTCCCGGGTCCGTACGGCGACGGCCCGCACGCTCCCCTCACGAGGGGCGTACGGGCCGTCGCAGTGTCTGCGCGGAGTCCACGGGCGCGGGCGTGGGTGACGGCCGCGGTCAGCCGACCGCCGTCGTCTCGGCGGCGTCCGTGTCGTCCGCCTCGGCCGCGGCGGTGGACCCGCCGTCCGGCGCGGCGACCGGCGTCGCGCCGTCCTCACGGTCCAGTTCGCCGATCCGCTGCCCGGCGAGCCGCTGGGAGACGCCCGAGTTACGGGCCTCCGCCTTGGCGGCCAGGGCGCGCACCGCGGCGTTGAACTGCTCGATGGAGGTGGGTTCGTCGGGCCCGAGGAGGTACCGCTTGAGGCCGCGCCGTTCCTCCGCCAGCTTGTCGGCGGCCGGGTCGGCCACCGCGGCGAGCAGCTCGTCGAGTTCGGCGGCGCTGTTGGAGAGGATCACCGCGGCCCGTACGGCGGTGTTCTGACGCCGGAACTCGTCGACGCCGATCTCGGCGGAGTCGGTCACGGCGTACGGCTTGCCGCTCGCGATGAAGTCGGAGACGACGCTGGAGATGTCGGAGACCATGCCGTCGGACTCGTTGAAGCAGTCGTACAGGTGCGGCTGGGAGCCGGTGACGACGCGGTGCTCCCACCAGCCGAAGGAACGCCAGTAGGCGTCGTTCCACTCGGCACGCAGGCGCTTGATCGCGGTGAGGCGGTGGGGGTCGGCGAGCGAGACGCGGGATGTCTCGGATTCGTCGGTGCCCTTGCGGCCCGGACTGCTGAGAGCGGCCAGGCGGGCCTCGATACGGCTCAGTTCGGCGCGGGCGGCGGCCTGTCCGGACTGTGCCGCGGCCGCCTCCTTCGCCCAGCGCGGGTCGGTGGCGCGGCGGGCGGCGGCCTCGGTGACCAGCTTGCGGATGCGCTCGTCGACGGCCTTGGCCTTCTTGTTGACGAGTCCGGTGAAGGGGTGCGGCTTGTAGATGACGCGGACCGGCGGGTCGGCGGCGAGCAGCCGCCTGACGATGTTCTCCCCGGCGAGCAGCACCGAGGTGTTGCCCGGGTTGCCGTCCCAGCCCTCCCAGGTGGGGGCGTACAGGACGGTCGGGATCGGGTTCTTCGGCGCGCCCGTCCAGCGCTGGATGGGGGCGAGCTGGGGGCGGCCGACCTCGACGATGTCCTCGTCGCGGACACCGACGTCGGCGAGCGCGTACCGGTCGCGGCCGGCCTGGCCTGCGGTCCACACCTCGTCGTACACCTTGGAGAACGGGTTGACGCTGGCGAGCTTGTCGCTGTCGCCGTGGCCGATGAAGACGTGCTTCATGGTCGGGACACGCAGGATGTGGATGTTCTTGCCGACGTTGGCGGGGTAGAGGGTGACCCGGATCGTGGACAGGTCCCTCGCCATCAGGTGCTGGCCGCCGGGAATGCAGAGGACGGGTACCGAGGTGTCGCCGAGCTTCGGTACGAGGTTCCGCTCGCGCATGATGATGATCGGCCGGCCGTCGACCTGCTCCATGGTGTCCAGCCACATGTTGACCTGGTAGGCGGAGTCGTCGGAGCCGGAGAAGTAGAGCGCGACGGTCGGCTGGTACTCGCGCAGCCAGGTGTCGACGGCCTTGAGGACCGCGCCCGGACCGGGGACGCGGCGCTTGCGGCGCAGGTACGGGGCGAGAAGCAGGATGTAGAGCGTGCCGAGGGCCAGCGTCGCGGTCACTCCCGCGTACGCGAGAACGTTCCGGCCCGTGGCGACGGCGGCGATGACGCCGACGACGGCGGGGACGTCGAGGTGCAGCATCTTCTCGCCGGAGCGGTTCAGCAGCGCGCGCGGCGGGGCGTCCGGGATGCGTACGCCGTGCAGGTCGACGTTGCGGGTGACGACCGGCATGGTGCGGCGGAGCCGGATGAAGGTGGCGAGGGCGCCCTGCGGAGCCTGAAGGCCGTAGAAGAGCAGGAAGCAGGCGACCGTGGCGTAGAACACCGGCTGCTCGGCGAGGTTCTCGCGGGCGAGGAGCAGGATCAGCAGCAGCTGGCGCAGCAGGAAGCGGATGGGGAGTCCGGCTCTGACGCTGTTGAGGCGGTTGACCAGACGGCTCTTCTTCTGGTGCAGATACCAGTCGGCGACATAGGTCACGGCGCCGGCACCCGCGAACAACCAGATGTTCGGAATCAGCGCGGCGAGCATGACGCACGGATATCCGAGTCCCATGAGGACTGCCGCGGCCAGCTCCGACCCGCTGCCCACACGGGCCACTCGAATGACGGTCGAAATCACGTAGAACCTGCTCCAGACGGGGATGCCGGTTTGTTTCACAAGGCGTTGGTTCCGTGAAGGTGGGGCTTCACTGCGCGGGCCCCCGCATTCGCGAATCCGGCGATGATTCAGGCGCTGATGCGGGGGCCCGGGAATTTCACATCCAGCGAGTATTACACATCTTCCTGGCGGTCCAGGACGGCCGCCAGAGCCTGCTCGAACCCGGATGCCTCACCGGCCGCCCGGGTCGGATCCTGCTGCCGTACGTCGATGACGTGGCCGGTGAGTTCGGAGAGCAGAACGTCCAGCGAGGTGCGGGCGACGGCCTCCGAGGAGAGCAGCGACCCGGCCGGTTCCTGGCCGAACGCCCTGGTCCGCATGGGAGTCGCGGTGCGCTCCGGGTTGACGCAATTCACACGGATTCCGTCGGCCGCCCATTCGTCGGCGAGCGCCTGGGTGAGGTTCACCATGGCGGCCTTGGTCGATGAATACAGGCTGTACTCGGCGCGTCCGCGGGTGTAGCTGGAGGAGGTGTAGAGGAGCAGCTGCCCCTTTGTCTCCACCAGGTACTTGTACGACGCACGCGCGATCTGTACAGGAGCCAGGTAATTGACGTTCAGGGCTTCCTGAATGGTGGCGGTGTCGGTTTCCGCGAGCTTGCCGATACGCAGGACCCCGGCCGTGTTGATCACGTAGTCGATGCGGCCGGTCTCCGTGTACGCCGTGGAGAGTGCGTCGTCCACGTGCTGCGGGTTCTCGACGTGCGTGCCGGTCGTCGAGCGGCCCAGCGCGTACACCTTGGCGCCGTAGCTCTCGGCGAGGCTCGCGATGTCGGCGCCGATGCCGTACGAGCCGCCGAAGACGACGAGGGTCTTGCCGGCCAGCAGCTCCCGGTAGGCGGCCTCGTCGGCCTGGCGCGGGGCGGCCGTGGAGGCCAGCTGGAACAGCTTGTCGGCGATGAAGACGTCGACGGGCTGCGTGACCTTCATGTTGTACTCGTCGCCCGGCACGACGTGGATCGGCACGTCCGGCAGGTACTTGAGGACGACGGAACAGTCGTCGGTGGCCTGGAAGTTGGGATCCCCGGCCGCGACCTCGTACGCCCTGCGGATGGTGGACAGCTTGAACGCCTGCGGGGTCTGGCCGCGGCGCAGCCGGGAGCGGTCCGGTACGTCGGTGATGAACTCGCCGTCCTCGCCGTGCGTACGGGTCACGATGATCGTGTCGGCGGACGGGATGGCGACGTCGACGGCCTCGTAGCGGTCGAGGGCGTCGACGCAGTCCTTGATCACTCGCTGTGACAGCAGCGGACGGACGGCGTCGTGGAAGAGGACGTTGAGGTCCTCTCCGTCCCCGAGGCCCTCGCCGAGGGCGGCGATGGCACGCTCGGTGGTCTCGTTGCGCGTGGCGCCACCCTCGATGACCTGGGTGACCTTGGTCAGCCCGGCCTTGGCGACGATCTTCTCGACGTCGGGCACGAAACCCGGTGCCATCAGCACGATCACGTCGTCGACGCAGTCGGCCTGCTCGAAGATCGTGAGTGTGTGCTCGATGACCGCCTTGCCCGCGATCTTCAGCAACTGCTTCGGGATCGCGAGACCCACCCGCTGACCGGTGCCCCCGGCGAGTACGACGGCAGTGGTACGGGTCTTGGCTTCTCGGGCCGCGGACGGAGGCGCTGACACAGGGACGACCTACCTTGCTATGGCTGGGGGAACGGGCTGATGGTCGCACTGTCCGTTACCAAATCGCAAGGCGGGACAGAAGGGCGCTACCCCTGCCGGCCACTGGCAGTTCACCTCGTGGCCAGCCTTGTTGAGGCGGCCGGGAGCGGGCGGCGGTGGTGACGGACGGCACACCATCCGGCGGTTTGGAAGATCCTGTGCGCCCGGCGCGGCCGCGGTGTGTACGCTCCGCGACCCTCTCTCACTCTCTCCGTCACTCTCCGCTCTCCTCGGGACTGTGTGTGCCGTCGCCCTGTGTGTCGCCTATGTGTCGGTGACGCGGACGTACAGGGCGTTGTGGCCGTCGTAGCGGAGCGTGAGCTCGTCGATCCGCTGCGGCTGTCGGCGCACCTTCCGCACGATCCGGCGCAGGAGCAGCAACGGCCGCTGCCGGTGCCGCCGGACCGGCCGGTACGCGAAGACGTCCGCTTTCGCCACCACATCGTCGAGCAACCTGGCGATCTTGATGGGCGGTTGGCCGTCGGCGTGGCGCAGCCAGAGCGCCCAGGTGTCCTGCTCACGGCGCCGGCGGCCGGCCGGCTCGGCCCACGGCAGGGTGATCCGGAAGCGCCGGTCGGGGAGCCAGGCGCCGGTGACGACGACCTCTTCGTGGCTGTCGTAGCGACGCAGGACGAGCTGGGGGCGATCGACGACCCGGTCGGCGGGCCCGATGAGCCGCCCCGTGACGGTCACATCCTGGTCGGTGACCTCGATGTCGCCGGCCTCGGCATGCACGGCCCGTACCCAGGAGCGCAGCTCCAGCAGGTGCTGGGGCGCCCTGCGGTACGGGACGAGGTGGCGCACCCCGGCTCCGGGGGCGATCCGCTCGGCGGCGTGCAGCGACCCCCGCTGGTCGACAGCGCGCGCGGTGAGGGGCGCGCGGGTGCCGGTGGCGGGGTGTTCGGCGTGGCACACCCAGTTGCCCTCGGTGAGGTCCTCGCCCGAGGGGATGGTGAGAGTGCCGTCGGGGCGGAACGTATACGTCCGCTCCGCGGGCTCGGAGCCCTGGACTACGGCCACGAGGCGCAGCCCGTCGTAGCGCGCGGCCGCGGCGGGCGGGGAGATCAGGCGGACGGTGAGCGAGCCGTCGGCCTCGGCGACGCAGTCGGCGACGGGCGCGAAGCCGTCCGGCTCCGACCGGCCGTCGGACTGACCGTCGGGCCGACCGCCCCGCTGCCCGTCCGGCCGTACGACGCTGTCGGCACTGGCACCGGCACCGGCACTGGAGCCGGAGCCGGAGCCGGAGCCGGAGCCGACGGACGTACCGGCAGACGTACCCTCCCCGCCGGTGGCCCCGCCGGTGGCCCCGTCCCCGGCGCCCGCACCCGCACCCGCAGCCAGCTCCGCGAAGAGGTCGGCGTACTGCTTGGCGATGGCGGACGGGTCGAAGCGGCCGGCGTTACGGAGGGCCGCCTCGCCCATGCGGCGGCGGAGCCCCTCGTCCTCGATGAGCCGCAACAGCGCGTCGGCCACGGCGCCGGCGTCACCGACCGGCACCAGCAGTCCGTCCTCACCGTCCTTGATGATCTCCCGGGGGCCGTAGTCGCAGTCCGTGCTGACCATGGGGACGCCGCAGCGCATCGACTCGACGAGGGTCATACCGAACGACTCGTGGCGGGAGGTGGAGGCGGCGATGGCGCCCTTGACCCACTCGGGCTCGATGGGTGAGCGGGGGCCCATGAGGAAGACGCTGTTGTTGAGGCCGAGAGCGTCGATGCGGTTGCGGAGCTTCTCCCGCTCGGGGCCCCAGCCGCAGATGCGCAGGGTCCACTCGGGCCGTACGGCGACGACCTTCGCGAACGCCTGGATCAGTACCTCGTACTGCTTCTCCCGGGAGAGCCGCCCCGCGGCGACGACGGTGGTGCCCGACTGATCGGAGGGGGTGACCATGGGCTCGGGCACGCTGTTGGGTATGCACAGCACGCGCGTGTCCGGCAGCCGCATCCGCTCGCGCCACACCTCCGCGTCGCCCTCGGAGACGGTCACGAAGGCGTCGAGCGCCTCCAGATGAGGCCGCATCTCCTCGCGCAGCACCTGCTTGTGGTGGTTGTGCGTCATGTGCTCCTGGCCGATGAGCACGGCGCCGGAGGGCGCGAACTGCGCGACGTACGCCACGAGTCCGGGGCGGGTGCCGATGACGACGTCGGCGTCGGCGTCGGCGTCGGCGTCGGAGCGCGCGTAGTGGGCGCGGACCCGCTCGTCGGTGAGCTTGCTGTACTCCTTGTAGCGCGCCTCGTTGCGGGGGAAGAGCTCCGCGGGCGTGAGCTGGTCCGGGTGCTCATTCTCGCAAGTGGGCGACTTGGGGCGGGTGTCGATCAGGGGTACGACGCTGATACGCGGGTCGATGGTGAAGAGCGGGATGTCGCGGTGCCGGAAGACGGAGACGATCTCGACCTCGTGCTGGTCGGCGAGCTCCTCGGCGAGGTTCAGCGTGGTGCGGATGGTGCCGCCGATGCCGTAGATCGTGTGGATGAGGAAAGAGATCTTCACCGATGCCCCGTGTGTGTGCGAAACGGGGCGCTAGTCGGTCGCCCCGATTGCTAGACGGTGGCGATAACCGAAAGGTTGTGCAGGTCGGGAACCCTTTTCAGCCATAGGCCGGGCGAGGCGCGCGGAGCGGGGGGCATGCGAAAGGCGGGGCCGCCGGAAAGCGACCCCGCCTTACTGACCAACAGTCAGAAGATGAGTCCTCAGAAGGGGTTGAAGTCCCCGAACTCCCGCTCGGCCTCGTCGCGCTCGGCCTGCCGGTCCTTGCGGCGCTGGGCGGCGGGGCGCGGCGCCTCCAGGCGGTGGTCCTCGCCTCGGCGGCCGAGCATCTCGGCGCCCGCCATCAGGGTCGGCTCCCAGTCGAAGACGACCGCGTTCTCCTCGGGGCCGATGGCGACGCCGTCGCCGGCCCGGGCACCGGCCTTCATCAGCTCCTCCTCGACGCCGAGTCGGTTGAGCCGGTCGGCGAGGTAGCCGACGGCCTCGTCGTTGTTGAAGTCGGTCTGGCGGACCCAGCGCTCCGGCTTCTCGCCGCGGACCCGGAACAGGCCGTCCTCCTCCTGGGTGACGGTGAAGCCGGCGTCGTCGACCGCCTTGGGCCGGATGACGATCCGGGTCGCCTCCTCCTTCGGCTTCGCGGCACGCGCCTTGGCGACGATGTCGGCGAGCGCGAAGGACAGCTCCTTGAGGCCCTGGTGGGCGACGGCCGACGCCTCGAAGACGCGGTAGCCGCGGGACTCCAGGTCGGGGCGGACCATGTCGGCGAGGTCCTTGCCGTCCGGGATGTCGATCTTGTTGAGGACGACGATGCGGGGACGCTCGTCGAGGCCGCCGTACTGCTTGAGCTCCTCCTCGATGGTGTCGAGGTCGGAGAGCGGGTCGCGCTGGGACTCCAGGGTCGCCGTGTCGAGGACGTGGACGAGGACGCTGCACCGCTCGACGTGGCGCAGGAACTCCAGGCCGAGGCCCTTGCCCTGGCTGGCGCCGGGGATGAGGCCGGGGACGTCGGCGATGGTGTAGACGGTGGAGCCGGCGGTGACGACGCCGAGGTTCGGTACGAGGGTGGTGAACGGGTAGTCCGCGATCTTCGGCTTGGCTGCGGACAGCACCGAGATCAGCGAAGACTTCCCCGCGCTCGGATACCCGACCAGGGCCACATCGGCGACGGTCTTCAGCTCCAGGACGATGTCCTGGAGGTCACCCGGCTCGCCGAGCAACGCGAAGCCGGGGGCCTTGCGGCGGGCCGAGGCGAGCGCGGCGTTGCCGAGGCCACCGCGACCGCCCTGGGCGGCGACGTACCGGGTGCCGTGTCCGACGAGGTCGGCCAGCACATTGCCGCCCTTGTCGAGGACGACGGTCCCGTCCGGCACCGGCAGGACCAGGTCCTGGCCGTCCTTGCCGGAGCGGTTGCCGCCCTCGCCGGGCTTGCCGTTGGTGGCCTTGCGGTGGGGTGAGTGGTGGTACTCGAGGAGCGTCGTCACCGACTGGTCGACGACGAGGATCACATCGCCGCCACGCCCGCCGTTGCCCCCGTCGGGGCCGCCGAGCGGCTTGAACTTCTCCCGGTGCACGGAGGCACAGCCGTGGCCCCCGTTACCCGCGGCGACATGCAGCTCGACGCGGTCCACGAAGGTGGTCATGGTGGGGTGCCTCCAGCAGTGCGGAAAATGTGCGAGTGAAAAGTCTGAGCTGTTGAGCTGTCTTACCTGTAACACGCGAAGGGCGGACCCGCTTCCCGCACGGCGTACACCGTACGAGAAGAGAGGTCCGCCCTCGCGAAGAGTCCGATCAGGCGACCGGAACGATGTTCACGACCTTGCGGCCACGGTGGGTGCCGAACTGCACCGAACCGGCCTGCAGTGCGAACAGCGTGTCGTCGCCGCCGCGGCCGACGCCCGCGCCCGGGTGGAAGTGGGTGCCGCGCTGGCGGACCAGGATCTCACCGGCGTTGACGACCTGACCGCCGAAGCGCTTCACGCCGAGCCGCTGAGCGTTGGAGTCGCGACCGTTCCGGGTGGACGATGCGCCCTTCTTGTGTGCCATGTCTCCTCAGTCCCTTACTTCGCGGCCGACGGGATCGCAGTGACCTTGATCGCCGTGTACTGCTGGCGGTGGCCCTGACGACGGCGGTAGCCGGTCTTGTTCTTGTAGCGCAGGATGTCGATCTTGGCGCCCTTGTGGTGGTCCACGACCTCGGCCTGGACCTTGATCCCGGCCAGGACCCACGGGTCGCTGGTCACGGCGTCGCCGTCGACAACGAGCAGGGTCGAGAGCTCGACCGTGTCGCCAACATTGGCAGTGGAAATCTTGTCAACCTCAACGATGTCGCCGACAGCAACCTTGTGCTGGCGACCACCGCTGCGCACGATGGCGTACACGCGGATCTCTCCTCGCTCGAAACGGAAACCCCTGACGCCAGCCGCCCGCACGGGCCGGGGCCCGCGACTGAACCGGATGGTCGGAACGGCCTCTCCCGACCGGAGCCAGGGAGGGAAGGTGCTCAGGAGCTGGCGCGCATGGAAACACGCCGACGGTCAAGATTACGGGCCCCGACCTGGGCGGTCAAACCGGCCCTGCTGCTGTCTGCGCGTTCACCGCTCGTCACCATGGGCACCTGGACGTGCCTACTGGTCGGCGACGTGGACATTCCCGGAACCGGAAGCACCCTCGTGCTCCATTACGGACTGGCGTGTCGGTGGTCACGGAGCCAGGCATCCCCGCGCGGCACCGGTTCTTGCCGACATCGTCGGCCAACGCCGCAGTCATCTGCTCACCACCTCGCCGCCACGGTACGACGCAGCAGGCGCGTCACCTGGAGGTGATCCGGAGATGCGTGCTCACGGTCGGGGTCCACCACTCCGCGGGTGCCGGGCTCCAGCAGCGTCGCCCCTGAGCGGGAGGGCCCCTCAGGGCTCGGGAGCTTCGCAAGCGAGTAACGGCCCCCCAGCAGGTGCGACGCCCTCAACATCGTCGATGCCGCCCTGCGCGACCCCCACAAGACGGCAGGACCTCCCCCACGACGGGTACGAACCACCCGACACCGAATACACCGCCCACTGACCTTGCCCTGCGTCAACTACTGCCGTGGGTGTTGCCGTCGCTACTGCCGTCAGGAGATCGGGGGCGGGCACTGGTTCCGCCCAGCCGTTTCAGGCACGGGTGTACCGGGCCACCGTGTAGGCGGATTGGCCGGTAGGCCCTGCGCCTGTGCCGTCGGTCATGTCCAGGACCTCGAAGCCGGCACCCTCCGCGTAGCGCTCCAGCTCGCGGGGGAACAGGACACGCCTGCGGATTTCGTCCTGGGCCTCGTCGCCCCAGGGGAGCACCCAGCGCCGGTGCATGGTGTTGATCTGGGTCCGCAGGTCCCACTCATGTCGGATGGTGACCGTGGCGGGTCCCCTCGGGGTGTCAACCGCGGCGGTGGTCGGCTCGGTCCGGGTGATCGGGGCGACAGGGGAGCACAGCACGAGCAGCGCGTCCGGCCGGGTGTGGGCCGCGAAGGTGGCGAAGACCTGGCTGATCTGCTCGTAGTCGTGTACGTAGGCCAGGCTGTTGCCCATACAGGTCACCACGTCCATGCGCTTGCCGAGTCGTACGGTGCGCATGTCCCCGATGCGGATGTCCAGTCCCGGCCTGACCTGGTGAGCGTGGTCGACCATGCCGGGCTGGAGATCCACGCCGATGCACTCGAAACGCTCGGCCAGAATTTCCAGATCCCGCCCGGTACCGCATCCGAAGTCGACCAGCGTCCGGGCGTCCGGCCGGTGCTGCTCGATCAGGGTCTGGCACAGATCGGCGCTTGTGCTGTCGGACTGGACCACGTCGTAAAGTGCCGGATCGCGGTACAGGAGGTTTGTGGCTTCCACGTGCTCGGCTTCCGTGTCGGGGCTGGTCACATGAGACTTCGCAGTCCGACCTCCAGGGCGAGCACATCGCACAACAGGTCAGGGACGACCAAGGCGGCGCCGGCATCCTTGCGCGCCTGGGCAAGAGCCTTCCTGTCAACGTAGCCGAGGTCCAACAACCCCATGGTGCTGTCCGGCCGCGCCGACGACCGGATCAGAACCATGTTCGGCCTCCTGCGACCCCATCTGAAGAACCCCACCGCACGGGACCTTTACGACCGAGCGCGGACGGTCGCGCCCCCGTCCTTGGCCAGCTGACCAGTCCCGGCGTGGGCCTCAGCCACAGAAAGCGCCCCGCCCTGCCTGGAATCCCTTGTCCGCCGCGCCCTGGCCGATCCCCGCCGTGGAGCCGAAGATCAAGTGCACGAGGCCCGCGTCGGGAACCGTGCCGACGTCCTCGTACGGAATACCGACGGCCAGATCGCTGCAGCCGTCCTTGTTGGCGTCGTACACGGAGAAGGAGAAGCCGAACTGGTCACCGGCCTCCGCGCCGTCGGACACGTTCGGTATGGACCTCCTGCACAGGTGCCGGCAGCTGCCGCAGGTTGTGCGGATCCCGCCCCCAGTCCCAGTGCGAGACATGCCGCTGTCGCGATCCCGGCGGCGCTGCGCCGCCAGGTCCTTCCTGCGCTGGACATGTGTGTTCCCCACCCGAATGAATCTGTCATAACCTGGCCGACTTTGACGCGTCGTCAGACAACGGCTCAAGATCACATATCCGACATGACCATAACTGGACGGTCACAGCTCCATCACAGGTAGTTCACGGGCGGTGGTACTTCACACCCAACACGGACATCCCGCCCTACCCCCCTGACCAGCACAGAGACGCCGTATGCTTCGGGAAACCGCGCGGCCGTCCGACCCGCCGGCGGCATCCCGAGGGTGAAGGTGCAGTGAACATCAACGAGCGGCGGGCCCAGGGCTCCAGCCCTGCGGAATCGATTCTGGTGATCATTCCGACCTACAACGAGGCCGACAACGTCGAAGCGATCGTGTCCCGTGTACGGTCCGCCGTCCCGGAGGCGCACGTCCTCGTCGCCGACGACAACAGCCCCGACGGCACCGGCAAGATCGCCGACGAGCTCGCCGCCTCCGACGACCACACCCACGTCCTGCACCGCGCCGGCAAGGAGGGACTCGGCGCCGCCTACCTCGCGGGCTTCCGGTGGGGTATCGAGCGGAGTTACGACGTGCTCGTCGAGATGGACGCCGACGGCTCGCACCAGCCGGAGGAACTGCCCCGGCTGCTGGCCGCCCTCGACGGCGCCGACCTCGTGCTCGGCTCGCGCTGGGTACCCGGCGGGAAGGTCGTGAACTGGCCGAAGTCCCGCGAGTTCCTGTCCCGCGGCGGCAGCCTCTACTCCCGCACCCTCCTCGGCGTGCCGATCAAGGACGTGACCGGCGGCTACCGGGCGTTCCGCCGACAGACCCTGGAGGGTCTCGGCATGGAACGGGTCGCCTCCCAGGGGTACTGCTTCCAGGTCGACCTGGCGTGGCGCACCGCGAAGGCCGGCTTCCGGGTCGTCGAGGTCCCGATCACATTCGTCGAACGCGAGCGCGGCGACAGCAAGATGAGCCGGGCCATCGTGGTCGAGGCCCTGTGGCGGGTCACCGCCTGGGGGGTCGGGCACCGCCTCGGCCGCCTGCTCCCCGGACGCCGCTGAGCCGCCCCTTCCAGCCGAGAAGCTCCCATGCCCCCACTGCGCACCGAGCCGGCCCAGGCGCCCGCCCGCCCCTCCGGCCGGACCCACCGACGCCACGCACCCGCGACAGAAACGTTTCTCTCCCGTCTGCGGAGTGCCGCCGCGCGCGCCTGGCCGGCCCTCCTGGCGTACGTCGTCGTACGCGGCCTCGGTGTGGCCGCAGTGGCCCTGCGCGCGGGCGACGACGGGCCGGGCCTCGGCACGATGCTGACGGCCAAGTACGACGCGGTCTTCTACACCCACATAGCCGAGTACGGCTACGCGGCCCCCATGACCGGTGCCTGCACCGTCCAGGGCGAGCTGTGCAAGTACGCGTTCTTCCCGCTGTACCCGGCGCTGATACGCGGCGGCTCCGCGGTCCTGCCACTGCCCGCCGGGCATGTGGCATGGGCTGTCGCCGCCGTGGCCGCACTGCTGGCCGCGTGGGGCGTCTACGCCGTCGTGGAGCGGGTGGCCGGGCACCGCGCGGCCGTCGTCGCCACCGTCCTGTGGGGTATCGCCCCGCACGCCATGGTCGAGTCGATGGCGTACACCGAGCCGGTCTTCACCGCCCTGTGCGCCTGGTCGCTGTACGCGGCGCTCAGCCACCGCTGGGCCGCCGCCGGAGTGCTGGCGTCACTCGCGGGCCTCACCCGGCCCTCCGGGTCGGCCGTCGTCGCCGCCGTGGTCATCGCCGCCCTCTGGGCGCTGTTCGCCTCCCGCCGCGCGACGCCGGGCCCGGAGCGACGCCTCGACCGTACGGGGCCGCTCCTGGCCGCGATTCTCGTCGCGCCGCTGGGATGGTTCGCCTGGTTCGCGTGGGTCGGTCACCGCGCGGGTGACTGGCGCGGCTACTTCGAGGTGCAGGAGAAGTGGGGCAGCACCTTCGACGGCGGCAGCTTCACCCTCCACCGGATCGCGGACATCTTCCTGAAGCTGCCGGTCAACCTCAACAGCGTCGTCGGCGCCGCGACCGTCGTCGCCGCCGTGGTGATGTTCGTCATCTGCGTGCAGCAGCGCCAGCCCGCCGTCCTGCTGATCTACGCCGGTGTGCTGCTGCTCATCGCCGTGGGCGGCGCCGGGTACTTCCACTCCAAGGCCCGCTTCCTGCTGCCCGCCTTCCCCCTGCTCATACCCGCGGCGCGCGCCCTCGCGGCGGCCCGGCCGTCGACCATGTACACGCTGCTCGGGACCGCGGTCGCCCTCTCCACCGCGTACGGTGTCCACCTCATGCTCGTCTGGCCCCACTCCCCGTGAGCCGGGCGGCGGGAACCGCGTCCCCCGTCCGCGTATGCTCAGCCGTCGAAGACTTCCGCCGTCCCCCGAAAGAGACAGCAGAGTGAACTACAGGGTCCAGCCCACCGCCCAGGTCGACGAGACCGCCGAGATCGGGGCCGGGAGCAGCGTCTGGGAGCTCGCGCAGATCCGGGAGAACGCCCGGCTCGGGGAAGGGTGCGTGGTCGGGCGCGGCGCGTACGTCGGTACCGGGGTGCGGATCGGCGACAACGTCAAGCTGCAGAACTACGCACTCGTCTACGAGCCCGCGGAGCTGGGTGACGGGGTGTTCGTCGGGCCCGCCGTGGTGCTCACCAACGACCACAACCCGCGCTCCGTCGACCCCGAGGGCAAGCAGAAGCGCGGTGGCGACTGGGAGGCCGTGGGCGTCAGGGTCGCCGAGGGCGCGTCGCTCGGGGCGCGGTCCGTGTGTGTGGCGCCCGTGCGCGTCGGGCGCTGGGCGATGGTCGCCGCGGGTGCCGTCGTCACCCGGGACGTGCCGGACTTCGCGCTCGTCGTGGGTGTTCCGGCGCGCCGGATCGGCTGGGTCGGCCGGGCCGGTGTGCGGCTGGTCGAGCGGGCCGGTGAAGAGGGTGTCTGGGAGTGCCCGCAGACGGGTGCCCTGTACGACGAGAAGGACGGCGTGCTCGCCGAACGCGAGGGCTGACGGCGGACCCGGCCGTGTGCCGGGAGGGCGCACCCCCTTCGGTAGGGTGGTGCCGCCGCGCTGTATCTCCGTACGAACCCCGTGGGGAATCTTCCGCCGCACGGGTGCGCGGCGTGCAGGTGAAAGGGCGAAGGGATCCAGATGAACAGCCACGTGCTCTATCTCGCGCTTGGCACATACCGAGTACGGGCGGCACGCGAGCAGGTGAAGGAGCTCGCGTCCTCGGGGTCCCGGGTCTCCCTGGTGGTGCTGGACGCTCCCGAGTGGCGCGAGGCGCTGGAGGAGCTGGGCCGGCTGGACGGCGTGGACGTCGTCCGCATCGCCCCGGACAAGGACGGCTCCGCGTGGGCCCCGGCCAAGAAGCTCGCCGGCGCCAGGTCCGGGCCGTTCGCCCAGGCGGACACGGTCATCGCGGGTGACGCCCAGGCGCTGCCGGTGGCCTGGATCGCGCAGCGCCGCCGGCCGGGCATCGAGCTGCGGCTGGAGCCGCACGGCGCCGGGCGCGCCGTCGAGCCCGCCGACCTGGCCGTCCTCACCCCTTGGTACCCCTCTCCGAACAACCCGTACGCCGGGTCGTTCGTCCAGGCGGCGACCTCCGCCGTGGCCGGGCACTTCGACCGCGTCACGGTCCTCCACACCGAGGACTGGTCCGGCCGCGCGTCCGCCCCGCTCAACGACGCGATCCGGGTCACCGTCGACCGCCTCCAGGAGCGCGCCGCCCTGGGCCATGTCCTGGACACCGACGAGGGCACCCTCCTCCGCGTCGCCGTGCCGCTCGTCCACCGCAAGTACTACGCGCCCTGGGTGGACGCCCAGACCGACGCGCTGCGCAGCGCCCTGCCCACCGGGCGGATCGAGGCGCCGGTCGTGCACGCCCACACCGGTGTCTACGGCGGTGTGCTGGCCACCCGGCTCGCCCGCCCCGACGCCCGCATCGTGGTGACCGAGCACTCCTCCTTCCTCGACAAGGTGTTCGCGCAGGGCCCCGCCGAGCGGCTCTACGCCGAGATGCTGGAGCGCGTCGACGCGGTCATGTGCGTCAGCTCGGTGCTGCGCGAGCAGATCGTCCAGCGCTACCCGGAGCACGCGGACAAGGTCGGCGTCGTGCCCAACGCGATCGCCCTCGACCGTTTCACACCCGGCCCCGAGCGCTCCCCCGAGCTGCTGCGCTGGCTGTACATCGGCCGGCTCCTCCAGCCGAAGGGCGTCAAGGAGCTCCTGGAGGGCTTCGCGCTCATCGCCGCCGAGGAGCCCCGCGCCACGCTCACCATGGTCGGGCACGGCGCCTGCGAGGAGGAGCTGCGCGCCCGCGGTGCCGAACTGGGCCTGGGCGACCGCTTCCGTATCCTCCCGCCCGTCGCGCCCGAGGCCGTCGGTCCGCTGATGCACGAGTACGACCTGCTGGTGCACGCGAGCAAGCAGGAGACGTTCGGGATGACGGTCGTCGAGGCGATCGCGTCCGGTCTCCCCGTGCTCGCCACCCGCAGTGGCGGCCCCGAGGAGACGATGGCCGGCCTCGAGTCGGTCGCCGGAGCGCTTATGGACGTCAGCGACGACCCGCAGGTCATCGCCGACGCGTACCGGAGGCTCCGCGAGCACACCGGTGAGCTGGACCTGCCGCACGCCCGCAAGGTCATCGAGGACCGGGTCGGCTACGAGGCCGTCGCCAAGCAGCTCCTCGCCGTGTACGGGGGTGCCCTGCCGCCCGTACCGTCCGCGCCGGCCGCCGAAGCGGATGACGTCGACCGGCCCGACGAGGCAGTCGTCCCCGAGGGCGAGCCGGAGGCCCGGCCGGTCAGCGTGGCGGAGACCACCGCGCGCGAGCAGGGCGAGCCCGTCGGCCGTGCCGTCGTCCTCGCGCTCACCCCGGCGAAGCCGCGCCGCATCGTCGACTTCACGAACCACCTGGTCGAGAAGGGCGTCGAGGTCACCCTCGTCACCGCCCAGGCCCCCGCGCTCTGGGAGCGCCTGGATCTCGACGCGAGCGTGCCCGTCGTCAGCGTCGGGGACGCCGAGAAGAAGCTCCGTATCCCGCGTGCCGAGCGGTTCCTCGTCTACCGCGCCCCCCGCGCCGTACTGCGCCGCGCGCGCCGGATCGCCGCGAAGAACCGTGAGGCGATCGGCCCCGAGCTGGCCGTCGCGACCGTGCAGCGAGCCCACACCAAGGTCGCCAACGCCTTCCACAAGAAGGTCTTCAACCGCGGCTACAAGGAGGTCAGGCCGCAGCTGTTCGCCCGGATCGCCAAGCGCCGGGTACTTCCGGAGCTGCGCCTGGACCTGGTGGACCACGTCTTCGTCAGCGACATCAACTCCACGGTGACCGGCTGGAAGTGGGCCAAGTCCCACCCGCACCTCAAGGTCACCGCGAGCCTGGACCGCAGCGTCTACGAGCCCAAGTGATGCCATGAGCAAGGGCCCTGACCGGTTCCCCGGTCAGGGCCCTTGCTCATGCCCCGGTACGCGCGCCGCCTCAGCGGCCGACGATCTCCCGCAGGCGCTGCTCGAACGGGATCAGCGTCGCCTCGCGCGTGTACGTGTCCGCGTGGCGCCGCGCCGTCTCCCGCTGGTCCGGAGTCAGATCGCGCGCCGCCTTGCCCGCGGCGACCATCGACGCGGCCAGCTCCTCGACGTCGAGGCTGTCGGCGTTGAACCACAGCGGGTACCCGTCGAGCACGTCCTGCGCGGCGATGCCCGGCTGGTGCACGGAGACGATCGGGTGCCCGAACGCCATGTACTCGAAGATCTTTCCGGACGTGACGTACTTGCCGCCGCCCGCCAGGAAGACCAGGACGTCGGCGTCCTCGTAGACCCGGCCGACCTCGGTCTTGGAGACTGGGCCGCAGTAGCGCAGACCGGTGTCCTCGACGCCCTCGGCGCGCGGGCCGTCCTGGAGGCCGAGACGGGCCTTGAGGGTGCCCGGGCTGTTCTTGAAGAAGCCCAGGTGGCCATGGATCTGCAGCTCGGCGTCGGCGAGGTCCGGGTGGCGCCTGGCGATCCTGAACGCCTCGGCCATCTCCTCCACCGGCTGCTTGGCCGTGAGCGTGCCGAGGTATGTGAACTTCAGCGGGGCGCGCTGCCCCGACGACTCGGCGGCATCAGCGGTCTCCGGGGCCTCGGCGCCCTCAGCGGTCGCGAGGGCCTCGGCGGTCTCGGGGGCCTCGGCGGCGGAGTCCGCGGCGGCCTCACCCGCCACCTCCTCGACCACCTTCGGCAGCACGTCCGCGTCCCACCCGTTGGGCACGACCATCATGCGGTCGGCCACCTCCGGGTACCGCTCGGCGTGCCAGCCGCGCAGGGCCTCGTTGACGAAGACGGACGCGGACGCCTTGCCCAGCATGCGCTTCTCCCACGCCCAGGCGATGTGCCCCTCGGGGAAGGCCGGCTCGTCGTGGAAGAGGTCCAGCGTCCAGGAGTCGCGGTAGTCCATGACGTACGGGACGCCTGTGAGCTTGTTGAACAGCCAGGCGGCACCGAACGAGGCGAACGGGTTGCCGGTGGCGATCACGACATCGAAGCGCTCCTTGGCGTGCAGCTTCAGCGCACGCGTGACGGAGGCCCAGGCCCAGGACGAGTAGCGCTCGGGGAAGAGCTTCGTCTGGCTGAACTGGTAGACACGCTTGGCCATCAGCGGGAAGCTGCGGCGCAGCCAGCTGTAGTCGCGCAGGTCCTGCTGCCACGTGTACTGGTTGAGCGACGGGCGCTCGACACGGATGCTCGGGTCGACGGTCTTCGAAAGCTCCTCGTCGACGGAGCCGATCACGTTGTAGAGGAAGTCGAGCGGGGCGGCACAGACCGTGACGTCCCAGCCCTTCTCCACCAGGTGGTTGGCCGTCGCCCGCGCGCGGTAGACACCGCTCGCCCGCGACGGGGGGAAGTAGAACGCCAGGTAGAGCACACGGGGGCGCCGTTCGCTACGGTTCTTCATCAGTCTTCCTCGGTTGGTCAGCGAGCGGCTGAGGGCTGCGGAGACACGGCGGCGGGGGACGGTACGACGGAGTCGACGCTGTAGCAGACGCGCGGGGTTCCCCGGCCGTCCGCGTGCCAGGCCTCCATGAGCTCCACCGCGCGGCGCATCGACAGGGCGTCGGCGACGACGACGAGTTCGGGGCCGCCCCGCTCGCCGAAGCAGCGGCCGACCATCCGGGCCGCCGCCGTGGGCCACACCCTGCGGTGCAGCGGCATGAACAGCCTGCGGTGCACCCGGCCGGCGACCCGCTTCTCGTACGCCTTGAGGGCCTTCTTCGTCCTGGCGCCGAGCCGGCCGCGGCCGACCACGCCCGCGACGCGGCGGGGGCCCTGGTAGAGCACTGCGCGTTCGAGGCGGCGTGGCAGGTGCCGGGCCTCCAGGTCCGCGAGCGTCATCAGCTCGACGCCCGGCGCGAACGACTGGGCCGCCCAGGGCTGCTTCTGGCCGACCAGGACGACCGCCCGGCCGCCGGCCGCCGCGACGGCGCCGGACTCTTCGACCACGGCCCGCTTGCGCGAGGCGCCAAGGGCCAGGAACAGTACCTGCATGTCACTCCATCACAGGGAGTCGGGGAACCAGAGTCGGTGGTGCGCCTGGGCCACGGCCTCGTAGCCGTATTCGGCCGCCAGCTTCGCCTGGGCGTGGTCGAGGTCCAGTCCGCCGTCGAGGAAGCGGGCGCGCAGACGCCGGAAGCCCTCGCTGATCGACTCCGCGTTCTCTTCCACGTCGATGAGTTCGCCCGCCGCGTCCTCAATCCCGGCGAGCGTCTTCTCGGGACCGCCGCAGCGGGTCACCAGTACCGGCATACCGGCGGCGACACCCTCGACGATGGTCATGCCGAACGTCTCGTAGCGGCTAGGGTGCACCATCAGGTCGTGGCTGCGCATCAGTTCCAGCGCCTGATCGTGCGGAATGGAACCGGGCAGCTTCACGGCGTCGCTCAGCCCGAGTTCGGCGACACGCTCGGTGAGCGGGCGGCGCAGCGCACCCTCGCCCGCCATCGTGAGGGTGAGGGAGGGGTCTTCCGCGTGGCACTGGGCGAACGCCTCGACGAGCCAGTGAACGCCCTTGTTCTCCAGGATGCCGCCCAGATACAGCCAGCTGCGCAGGTCCTTCACGGGCTCGCTGCGCGGGAGGTCGAAGGAGACCGGGTTCGGGATGCGCAGTATCTTCCCGGCGTGGTGCGGGAACTGCCGCTCGACGATTTCGGTGACGGGGTCGCCGACGACCAGGAAGCCGGTCACCCTGTCCACGAGTTCGTCGTACAGCTCGACGGCCTCGGGGTCCTGGAAGACCTTGTCCAGGAACGACGAGTGTTCGGTCACGAAGACCCTGGCGTCGGGACGGGCGTTCTGGACCGCCGCCCAGCCGCTGGGCAGTCCCACATGGGCGTGGACCACGGGCGCGTCGATGGGCTTGCCGCCGAGCACGTTGCGCAGGTGCCGTTCGTGGTTGCGGGCCTGGGCGCCGTAGAGCTGGCCGCGCGGTGTCGTGACGGGGTAGTGGACGAGTTCGGCGCCGCCGACGGTGGGTACGCGGTGCGCGGCGCGGACCATCAGCTTGGCGTTGGCCTCCTCGACCGTCTGCGCGGTGCCCGCGTCCATCGCGGCGACCCAGGGGTCGCCGTGGTAGACCGTGAGGCTGTCGCAGCCGGGCGCCGTCGCGGCCACCATGTCGTAGACGAACGATCCCCGGAAAGGCAACTCCCGTGTCGGATACCACGGCGTGACCACGGCCGCATCCCTCGATGCTGCCTGCTTCATGTCGACTTCCTTACGAGATTGCGCGGCGACGCGCCACTTTATCACCGGCCCTGTTCCGGGCCGGTCGGCACGACCGGCCCGGAACCCGCCCGTGACGGTCGGGTTCCGGGTGGCCGGCCGTGGCCGGTCAACCGTCGTTGCGGACGGTGCCCTGCCACTCCTCGAGGATGCGGACGACGTTGTGCGCGGCGCGCCCGTCGCCGTACGGGGTGCCCTTGTCGACGGTGGGCACGGCGCGGGTGACCGTGGCGGCCCACTCTTCGGCGGACAGCGTGTGCGGGTCGGGGACGAGGACGTTCCAGCCGGTCTCGACGGTCTCGACCCACTCCGTCTCCGGACGGATCGTGGTCGTGATGCGCTCCAGCAGGAACGCCTCCTTCTGCAGGCCGCCGGAGTCGGTGACGACACCGGACGAGGCCAGGACGGCGGCGACCAGACCGGCGTACGGCAGCGGGCGGCCGACGTGGACGGAGCCCTTCGCCAGTTCGATGCCGTGCTCCTTGGCGCGGGCGACCAGGCGCGGGTGGGCGAGCAGCGCGACCGGCAGCGGCAGCGCGGCCAGCGAGTCGACGATCGCGGCGAGCCGCTCGGGGTCGTCGGTGTTGTCCGGCCGGTGGATCGTGGCCAGCAGGAACGGCTGCTCCGGGTCGATGCCCTCGGGCAGCGCCGGGGCCGGGTGCTCGCCGGCGAGGACGGCGTCGCGGATGCGCAGGCAGATGTCGACCATGACGTCGCCCGCCAGCACCGCGCGCTCCTTCAGGCCCTCGTCGGCGAGGTGGCGCATGGCCTCCTCGGTCGGGGCGAGCAGCACGTCGGCGCAGTGGTCGGTGAGGACCCGGTTGTGCTCCTCCGGCATGCGGCGGTTGAAGGAGCGCAGGCCCGCCTCCAGGTGCGCGACCGGCAGGTGCATCTTCACCGCGGAGAGCGCGCCGGCGATCGTGGAGTTGGTGTCGCCGTAGACGAGGACCCAGTCGGGCTTCTCCCGCTCCAGGACCGGGTCGAGCGCGGAGAGCACGGCGCCGGTCTGGGTGCCGTGGCTGCCGGAGCCGACACCGAGGTGGACGTCCGGGTCGGGGATGCCGAGGCCCTGGAAGAAGACGTCGGAGAGGTCGGCGTCATAGTGCTGCCCGGTGTGCACAATGAAGTGCTCGTGTTCCGTCCCTGCGAACGCGGCCGCGATGGGCGCGAGCTTCACCAGTTGGGGGCGGGCGCCGACGATGCTGATGACTTTCACTGCACGCTCTTCTTCTGGGGTCAGGTCGATGAGGGGCACGGCAATGGTATGCCCGGCGCCGCAGTGCTCGGTTACCGCCCCTTCGCCGCCACCGGGCCCGCCAGGATGCGAGATGCTAAGGTCGCGCGCGCCCGCGGAAAGAGGATCACTCACTCGCGGTACAGGCACAGGGAAAGGTCGACGGTCACCCATGGCGGTCTTGTTCATGCGGAAAGCCAAGCGTCGGGCCGACGGGCCCGCACCAGCAGAGGAGACGCCGCTGCCGGTCGTGGACCCCTCGGTGCCTGCTACCACCGGCTGGCTGGTCCGCGGCAAGGACGGCCGTCTCACGGCGTACGCCCCGGGGGACGAGGGCGTACTGCGCTGGACCGAGACCGTCCCCGGCGGCCCCGAGTGGTCGGGGCCCGAGGTGATCCCGGCGTCCGGACTGCTGCCGTACCTCGCGGTCGCGCAGGGTGCCGACGGGTATGTGCACCTCGTCGGCGTGCGCCGCTCGCCGCTCCCGGACGGACGGACCGGCACGGACGTGGTGTACGCCCTCCAGTACCAGTCGGGCCGTCCGGTGCGGGACTGGCGTCCGCTGGGCTCCCCCTACCCGGCGGACCCGGCGCTCGCCGAGCAGATAGGTCTCCCTTCGGCCGTGGTCGACGCCGAGGGCTCCCTCACCGTCGTCATCCGTAACGCGGGCGGCGGGGTGTGCGCCCGCAGTCAGGCCAAGACGGGCGCCTGGAACGCCTGGGCGGACCTGAAGGGTTCGGACGTCCGGGGCACGGTGTCCGCGGCGCTCGCCGGGGACGGTGTCGTGGAGGTGCTGGCCCCCGCGTCGGACCGGCTGCTGCGCTGGGAGCGGGAGAAGCCGGGTGCCCGGTTCGAGCGGGGCGACGATGTGCCGCTGAGGGTCGCGCCCGGCTCGGCGACGGCCACGCCGACCGGCGGGACCGGTGGTCTCACGCACTTCTGGCACGACGCCGAGGACGGCACGGTACGCGCCTGGCGCCCGGCCTCGGCGGAGGCCGCCACGCTCGGGGACAGCGCCGGTACGGGGCCGGTGGCCCTGCTGCGTACCGCCGTCGACGGCCACGACTGCACGGTCCTCGCGCACCGGGACGGGGCCACCGGGCGGCCGGCGCTGGCCGCTTACCCGACGGAGGACGAGGCCGCGGGGGCCGCCTGGACGCTCTCCGGCAGCCCGTGCGTGGGCGCGCCCTCGCTGGCGCTGGACGGACGGGGGCGGCTGGTCATGGCCGTGATCGGCACGGACGGCGCGCTGTGGGTCGCCCGCCAGAAGCCCGAGCCGGGGCTGGCGCTGGGCATGTGGGAGCGCGTGGGCGCCTGAGCGGGGCGAGCTGGACGGGGCACGGAGCCGACGCCCGGTGGCCCGGCGGCCCGGTCGGTCAACGGGCGAACCGGCGGGCAGTCAGTCCGGGTGGCGGAGGGTCCAGCCCTGCCAGGCCGAGGTGATCATTTCTCGGAGGTCGTGGCGGGCCGTCCAGGAGAGTTCCCGGTGGATCAGGTCCGCGGAGGCGACGACGCGGGCCGGGTCGCCGGGGCGGCGGGCGGTGATCTCGGGGGTGAGGTCGGTGTGGCCGGTGACGTCCTGGATGACGCGGATCATCTCGGTCACCGAGACCCCCTCGCCGCGGCCGATGTTGAGGACCAGCGACGCCTCCGGGTCCGCGACGAGCCGCCGGGCAGCCGCGAGGTGGGCGGACGCGACGTCCTCGATATGGATGTAGTCGCGGACGCAGGTGCCGTCGGGCGTCGGGTAGTCGTCGCCGAAGACCAGGGGCGCCCGGCCCTCCGTGAGGCGCTCGAAGACCATCGGGACGAGGTTGTACACGCCGTCGTCGGCGAGCTGCGGCGTCGCCGCGCCCGCCACGTTGAAGTAGCGCAGCGCGGCGGTCGCCATGCCGTGGGTGCGGCCGACGGCGCCGACCATCCACTCCCCCGCGAGCTTGGTCTCGCCGTACGGGTTGATCGGCGCGCACGGGGTCTTCTCGGTGACCGGATCGACGTCGGGCATGCCGTACACGGCGGCCGAGGAGGAGAAGAGGAAGCGGGTGACGCCCGCGGCGACGGCCGCGTCGAGGAGGACGCGCAGGCCCTCCACGTTCTCCCGGTAGTAGTGGAGGGGCTCGGCCACGGACTCGGCGACCTGCTTCTTCGCCGCGATGTGCACGATGCCGGTGACGGCGTGCTCGCGCAGGACGCGGTCGAGGAAGTCCCGGTCGAGGACCGTGCCGGTCTCCAGGGGGACGTCGGCGGGCAGCCGGTCGGCGTGCCCGGTGCTGAGGTCGTCGACGACGACGACACGCTCTCCCGCACCGGTCATGGCCCGCACCACGTGCGAGCCGATGTATCCGGCGCCTCCGGTGATCATCCAGTTCATCGTGGAACCTCTTGAGAGCGGCCCTGCCCCGCCGGACGGGGCGGGGCAGGGCCTGGACTTCAGTGGTTGCGTGGCACTGTTCCTCAGCCGCCGATGACCACGCGGCGGACACCCTCCCAGCGGGCCGGGTCGGTGGTGCGGCGGCCGTCCACCAGGACGGTGACGTCCGGCAGGTCGGAGGCCGCCAGTTCACGGTACTCGGCGTGGTCGGCCTGGAGGATCGCCGCGGTGACCTTCTCACCCTGGTGCGGGGTCAGGCCGTGCGCGGCGAGCTCCTCGTCCGTGTACATCGGGTCGGAGACGTACGGGACCGCGCCGCGCGCCTTGAGCGCCTCGACGGTCGGGAAGACGCCGGAGAAGGCCGTCTCCTTGACGCCACCGCGGTAGGCGGCGCCCAGCACCAGCACGCCCACGCCCTTCAGGTCGCCGTAGGCGGCGGCCAGCAGGTCGACGGCGTAGTCCGGCATCGCGGCGTTGGCCTCGCGGGCCGAGCGGACGACGGTGGCCTCCGGGTCGTTCCACAGGTACATCCGCGGGTAGATCGGGATGCAGTGGCCGCCGACGGCGATGCCCGGCTGGTGGATGTGGCTGTAGGGCTGCGAGTTGCAGGCCTCGATGACCTTCTTGACGTCGATGTCGTTCTTGTCGGCGAACCGGGCGAACTGGTTCGCCAGGCCGATGTTGACGTCGCGGTAGGTGGTCTCGGCGAGCTTGGCCAGCTCGGACGCCTCGGCGGTGCCGAGGTCCCACACGCCGTTCGGCCGCGGCAGGTCGGCGCGCTCGTCGAAGTCGAGGACCTGCTCGTAGAACTCGACGCCCCGCCGTGTGGACGCCTCGTCGATGCCGCCGACGAGCTTCGGGTAGCGGCGCAGATCGGCGAAGACGCGGCCGGTGAGGACGCGCTCCGGCGAGAAGACGAGGTGGAAGTCCTTCCCGGCGGTGAGGCCGGAGCCCTCCTCCAGCATCGGGGCCCAGCGGGTGCGGGTGGTGCCGACCGGGAGGGTCGTCTCGTACGAGACGAGGGTGCCCGGCTTGAGGCCCTTGGCGATGGCCTTCGTGGCGTTGTCCATCCAGCCGAAGTCGGGAGTGCCCTCGGCGTCCACGAACAGCGGGACGACCACGACGACGGCGTCGGACTCGGCGACGGCCGCGGCGGTGTCGGTCGTGGCGGTGAGCAGCCCGGCGTCGACGGCCTTCTTCAGCTTGACGTCCAGGTCGTGCTCGCCGGGGAAGGGCTCGGTGCCGGCGTTGACCAGCTCCACGACCTTCTCGTTGACGTCGGCGCCGATGACCTTGTGGCCCTTGTCGGCGAACTGCACGGCGAGCGGCAGACCGATCTTGCCGAGCGCGACTACACAGATGTTCATCGGGTCAGTTTCCTCTTCACACGGGACAGGACGCGGCGCAGTCGCAGGCTGACGCCGGGCGATGGCTCCCAGAGCGGAGCCGTGGTGATGACCAGCCGCCCCTTGGCGTTGGCGGTGGCGGAGACGCGGTACGGGATCCGCTCGCGCCAGCGCCTGGCCAGGGGCAGCGGCACCCCCTGGGTCCGCACCGGGATCTCGTACGTCGAGCCTGCCACATCCACGTAGGCGCGGACGCCGAGCTTCGCCCGGTTCGGCTGGACGGGGATGCGGGCGAGCAGCACGGTCCCGGTGCCGTCGGCCGACGGCTCCTGGCGCGACTCGCCCGGGAGGGCGGGCAGTTCGGTGCCGACCGGGACGCGGCGGCCGCCCGGCTTGTCGGCGCTCTTCGGCAGTGCCCTGCCCGCCAGGCGTACGGACGCGGTCTCCGTCTCCCCGGTGACGGGGACGCGGACGGCGAGGGAGACGGCCATGTCGTCGCCGTCCTGCAGCCAGTCGGCCGAGACCAGGCCGGTGCCGTCGGCGAGCTGTCGGGGCACGGCCTCGCCGATCACCTCGAAGAGCCGGTCGGGCAGGCCCAGGGACGAGTCCCGGAAGCCGGGGTAGCGCAGATACGCGCGGCCGTCCTCCAGCAGGAACGGCGGGGCGCCGTGCTCCGCCTCGTCCTCGATGGCACGGACGAGCAGGTCGACGGCGCCGCGCTGGGCGAGGGCGATCCGCACCCGCCGCGTGACGTCCATGGAGTCGCGCAGCGCCTCCGTGAAGTACGCGTCGGCGAGCTCGGCGATACCGGCGCACACCTCGGCCTGCGTGGCCCGGTCCAGCGACGGGAAGTCGTCCTGGACCAGTTTCGCGAGCTCCCAGGTGAAGTGGCGCTTGAAGACCGCGTCACGCCCCGGGCCCGCTTCGATGAGCCCGGCCGCGTGCTCCATGATCTGCGCGGCGCAGCGGAGCCGGGCGAGGTGGTCGGCCCGGTAGGTGATGTTGGACGCGTCGCCGCGCTTCACCGCGTAGTAGCACGTGTAGTCGGCGACGACGGAGATCTTCCGGGCGCGGACACACGCCTCGATGGTGAACGGCTGGTCCGAGCCGACCGGCATGTCCTCGGGGAAGCGCAGCTTGTACTGCTCGACGAGATCGCGCCGGAACAGCTTGGTGTTGGCCAGCGTGAAGGGCAGCGCAGAGTCGTACAGGCTGACGTCGGGGTCGCTCGTCCTGTAGAGCGCCTGGTGGACGTAGCGGCCGTTCGTGCCGACCATCTTGCCGACGACGACGTCGGAGTCGTGCTGGTCGGCGCACTTCACCATACGCTCCAGCGCCTCGTCGCCGAGGTGGTCGTCGGAGCCGATGAAGTACACGAAACGGCCGGTGGCCACCTCCAGGGCCCGGTTGCTGGGAGCGGCCGGGCCACCGGAGTTGGCCTGGTGGATGACCTTCACGACGCCGGGGTACCGCTCCGCGAAGCGGTCGAGCTCCCGGCCGCTGTCGTCGGTGGAGCCGTCGTCGACGGCCACGATCTCCAGACGGTCCTTGCCGATGCTCTGTCCGACGAGCGAGTTCAGACACTCGGTCAGGTACGGCATGGTGTTGTAGACCGCCACGACGACGGTGACATCAGGTCTGGTCAAGGGAGACTGCCCCTACCCCTGCGCCGCGCCGTTGAGCCGGACGGTGTCGCCGCTGGCAGCCGACTCCAGGACGGCCGCGGCGACCTCCACGGTCCGCAGACCCTGCCGCAGCGTGCAGATGTCGTCCGACTCGCCGAGGACCGCGTCGCGGAACAGCTCGTGCTCCACGAGGAGCGGCTCGCGCTTGGGGATCGCATATCGGACCATGTCGCCCTCGGCGACGCCGCGGAAGGCGCGCAGGGCCTCCCATTCGGTGGCGACGGCGGCGTTGGAGTAGAACGTCAGGTCGGCGGTGAGGGTGTCGGCGATGAAGCAGCCGCGCTCACCGGTGACCGAGGTGAACCGCTCCTTGAGCGGGCTCAGCCAGTTGACGAGGTGGCTGACCATCGTGCCGTCGGAGAGCTGGCCGACGGCGGACACCATGTCCTCGTGCGCGCGGCCCGACTTGGACACCGTGTGGGCGGAGATCGACGTGTACGTCTGGCCCGTGACCCAGCCGGTCAGGTCGATGTCGTGGGTGGCGAGGTCCTTGACGACGCCGACGTCCGCGATGCGGTGCGGGAAGGGACCCTGACGGCGGGTGACGACCTGGTAGACGTCGCCCAGTTCGCCGGCCTCCAGGCGGGTGCGCAGGGAGCGCAGCGCCGGGTTGCAGCGCTCGATGTGGCCCACACCGGCGACCAGGCCGCGGGTCTCGAACGCCTCGACGAGGCGGCGGGCGCCGTCGACGGTGTCCGCGACGGGCTTCTCGACGAGAGCGCACACCCCGGCCTCGGCGAGCTTGAGGCCGACCTCCTCGTGCAGCGCGGTCGGGCAGGCGACGACGGCGTAGTCCACGCCCAGGGCGAGCAGTTCCTCGACGGTCGACAGGACGGGCGCGCCCTGCGCCCAGCCGTTCTTGTCGCCCATCGGGTCGACGACACCGACGAGCTCCACGCCGTCGAGCCCGGCGAGCACACGGGCGTGGTGGCGGCCCATCGAGCCGAGGCCGACGAGGCCGGCCCGCAGTCCACTGGCGGTCACAGGTTCTCTCCCAGCGCGTTCACGGCGGTCACGATCCGCTCCAGGTCGTTCCGGGACAGGGACGGGTGCACCGGCAGGGAGACGACCTCGGCGGCCGCCTTCTCCGTCTCCGGCAGGTCCCAGTTCCGGCCGGCCTTCTGGTCCGGCTCCCAGTAGGGCTTCAGGCGGTGGATCGGCGTCGGGTAGTACACGGCGTTGCCGATGCCCGCCTCGGTGAGCTTCGCCATGGCGGCGTCGCGGTCACCACGGACCCGGATCGTGTACTGGTGGTAGATGTGGCGCGCACCCTCGGCGATCACCGGGGTGACGACGTCCGTCGCGGTGATGTGCTCGGTGAGGTACGCGGCGTTGGCGATGCGCTGCTCGGTCCAGCCGTTCAGCTTGGCCAGCTGGACGCGGCCGACGGCGGCGGCCACGTCGGTCATGCGCATGTTGGCGCCGACGATCTCGTTGGCGTACCGCTGCTCCATGCCCTGGTTGCGCAGCAGACGCAGGGTGCGGGCGATCTCGGCGTCCGCGACCGAGATCATGCCGCCCTCGAGGGAGTGCATGTTCTTGGTCGGGTAGAAGCTGAAGGTGCCGCCGTCGCCGAACGCGCCGACCGGGGTGCCGTTGAGCGCCGCGGCGTGGGCCTGGCAGGCGTCCTCGACGACGGCCAGCTTGTGCTTGTCGGCGATGGCCATGATCTTGTCCATCGCGGCCGGGTGGCCGTACAGGTGCACCGGCATGACGGCGACCGTGCGCGGGGTCACGGCGGCCTCGACGGCCGCCGGGTCCACGCAGTAGGTGTCCGGGTCGATGTCGACGAACACGGCGTCGGCGCCCACCAGACGGATCGCGTTGGCCGAAGCGGCGAAGGAGAAGGACGGGACGATGACCTCGTCACCGGGCCCGATGTTCAGCGCCATCAGAAGGAGATGCAGCGCCGAGGTGCCGGAGTTGACAGCGACGCAGTGGCGGCCGTCGACCAGGTCGCCGAAGCTCTCCTCGAACGCGGCCACCTCGGGGCCCTGTACGACGCGACCGCTGCGCAGTACGCGTACCGCGGCCTCGATCTCTTCTTCACCGATGACCGGGCGGGCAGCAGGGATGGGCTGCTCGTTGACGCTCGGCATGGACGTCCTCCTTGAACACCGCGAGAGCTCTTTGTGGCAGAGGTCCGGGGTGTGCGTACGTCTCGTCGAGAGCGCGCGTCAACCCCTCCGGCGCGATGCCGACGCCCTACCGATGATGGCCGGGACGGGTCCGGCCCGGAACCGAGTCGCGCCGCCCGGACACTCCGTGGGGAGCGGTGGGCGGCATCGACCGGCGTCACATTATCAGGAATGGCTCTGCCAATTTCCGGGCCGTTAACGCCTTCAAGCATCGATTCCGAAACAAAACCCGAGTCCCGCCTCGCGGGAATGCGAGGCGGGACACAGATCATTTCAGCCAGTCTTCGCCGGGCGTTCAGCTCTCCGTGACCGCCGTGACGGAGGGCGCCGCCGACTGCTCGGCCGCCGCGGTCTTCTTGGCCGGCTTGGCCGACTTGGCGGTCTTCGCCGTCTTCGACGCCGCCTTGGTGGCCGTGGCCTTCTTGGCGGTCGTCTTCTTCGCCGCGGTCTTCTTGGCCGCCGTCTTCTTGGTGGCGGCCTTCTTGGCCGTGGCCTTCTTGGCGGTCTTGCGGGCCGCCTTCTTGGCGTCGGCCGGTGCCTCGGCCTCGGCCTCCGCCTCGGCCGCCTCTGTGGGCTCCGCCGCGGCGCTGCTCACGACGACGACCGCGGCCTCCTCGGCGCCCGCCGGGGAACCGGCGGGAGCGGTGACCTTACGGACCGCCCGGCGGCGCGCCCTCGGCGGGGCCGCCACGGGGGCGGGCGCCTCGGCGGCCGGCTCCGGAGCGACCGGCTCCTCGGCCCCCGGCTCCTCGGCCCCCGGCTCCTCGACGGCGGCCGGCGCGGGGGCGGCGGGCGTGACGGCGGCCGGGGCCTCGGCGGCCTTCGGCGGACCGGCCGGGGCCGATACCTTACGGGTCGCCCGGCGACGCGTACGGCCCTGCGGGGCGCTCTCGGGGGCAGGCTCGGCGGCGGGCGTCTCGGGCTCCGCGACCGGCGCGGGCTCCGGCTCGGCGGCCGGGGTCACCGGGGCCTCCACGGCCTCGGGTGCCTCGGGTGCCTCGGGTGCCTCGGCGGCCTCGGCGGCCTTCGGCGGGCCGGCCGGGGCCGACACCTTACGGGTCGCCCGGCGACGCGCACGGCCCTGCGGAGCCGGCTCGGCGGCGGCCGCCTCGGGCGTGACCGCGACGGACTCGGGCTCGGCGACCGGGACGGCCTCCGGCTCCGTGACCGTGACGGGCTCAGCGGCCTTCGGGGCACCGGACGGGGCCGAAGCCCTGCGGGTCGCCCGGCGGCGCGTACGGCCACGGGACGCGGCGGCCTCGGCCTCGGCGGCGCTGGAGTACAGCTCCTCGTCCGGGGCGAACGCGGGCTCCGGCTCGGCGACCCGGGCGGTCTCGGCCGGGGCCTCCACGGCCACGGGCGCCTCGACGGCCGCCGGCGCCTCCACGGGTTCGGCCTGCTCGGCACCGCCGCGGCCGCGCTTACGCGCACGCTTGCCGCCGCCGCCCGCGGTGCTCGGCTGCTCCATGTGGACGATGACACCGCGCCCGTTGCAGTGCACGCAGGTCTCCGAGAACGACTCCAGCAGGCCCTGGCCGACCCGCTTACGGGTCATCTGGACCAGGCCCAGCGACGTGACCTCGGCGACCTGGTGCTTCGTACGGTCCCGGCCCAGGCACTCCAGCAGGCGCCGCAGCACCAGGTCCCGGTTGGACTCCAGCACCATGTCGATGAAGTCGATGACGACGATGCCGCCGAGGTCGCGCAGCCGCAGCTGGCGGACGATCTCCTCGGCCGCTTCGAGGTTGTTCCTCGTCACGGTCTCCTCGAGGTTGCCGCCCTGGCCCGTGAACTTGCCGGTGTTGACATCGACCACGACCATGGCCTCGGTCTTGTCGATCACCAGCGAGCCGCCGGACGGCAGCCAGACCTTGCGGTCCAGCGCCTTCATCAGCTGCTCGTCGATCCGGTACGTCGCGAAGACGTCGACCTCGGACGTCCAGCGCTGCAGCCGGTCCGCCAGGTCGGGCGCCACGTGCGAGACATAGCCGTGGATGGTCTCCCACGCGTCGTCGCCGCTGACGATGACCTTCGAGAAGTCCTCGTTGAAGATGTCGCGGACGACCCGGACGGTCATGTCCGGCTCGCCGTAGAGAAGGGTGGGAGCGTTGCCGTTCTTCGCCTTCTTCTGGATCTCCTCCCACTGCGCCTGGAGCCGCTCGACGTCACGGCGCAGCTCGTCCTCGCTCGCGCCCTCGGCGGCGGTGCGCACGATGACGCCCGCGTCCTCGGGGACGATCTTCTTGAGGATGGTCTTCAGACGGGCGCGCTCGGTGTCGGGCAGCTTGCGGCTGATTCCGGTCATCGAGCCCTCGGGCACGTACACCAGGTAGCGGCCGGGCAGGGACACCTGGCTGGTGAGGCGGGCGCCCTTGTGGCCGATCGGGTCCTTCGTCACCTGGACGAGGACCGACTGGCCGGACTTGAGCGCGGTCTCGATCCGGCGCGGCCCGTTGGCCATGCCGAGCGCCTCGAAGTTGACCTCACCGGCGTACAGGACCGCGTTGCGGCCCTTGCCGATGTCGACGAACGCGGCCTCCATGGACGGCAGGACGTTCTGGACCTTGCCCAGGTAGACGTTGCCGACGTAGCTGGTGGCCTGTTCCTTGTTGACGTAGTGCTCGACGAGCACATTGTCCTCGAGGACGCCGATCTGGGTGCGCTCGCCGCTCTGGCGGACCACCATGACCCGCTCGACGGCCTCGCGGCGGGCCAGGAACTCGGCCTCGGTGATGATCGGCACACGGCGGCGGCCCTGCTCACGGCCCTCGCGGCGGCGCTGCTTCTTCGCCTCCAGGCGGGTGGAGCCCTTGATGGACTGCACCTCGTCGGACGGCTCGGCCTTCTCCCGCGCGGGGCGCGGCTCGCGGACCTTGACGACCGTACGGACGCCGTCCTCCTCGGCCGGCGCCTCGGCCTCGCCCGCGGGCTCGCCGGTGCGGCGGCGACGGCGGCGACGGCGGCGCGAGCTGCTCGTACCGGCGGCCGACGGGGTGGCTTCGCCCTCGGCGGTCTCCTCCTCGGGCTCCTCGGCCTCGTACTCCGCCTCGGCGCGTTCCGCCTCGGCCTCGGCTCCGGTGGTCTCCTCCGCCTCCTCGGCCTCGGCGGACTCACCACGGCGGCGACGGCGGCCACCCCTGCGGCGGCGGCGCGACGGGCGCTCCTCGAACTCGTCCTGCTCCTCGCCCTCGGCGACGGCCTGCTCGGCCTCCGCCTCGGCGGGCTCGGCCTCGACGGCCTCGACGGCCTCCACGGGCGGGGCGGGCTCCACCGGCTGGGCGGCCTCCGCGGGCTCGCCGCGACGGCGGCGGCGACGGCGGCCACCGGTCTCCGGTCGCTCGACGGCCGGCTCGGCCACCGGGGCGGTACCGGCCGTCTCCTCCTCGGCCTCCACGGCCTCCGCGGACTCGGCGGCGGCTTCCGCTGCGGCCGCGGCGGCGGCGGTCTCCGGAGTCTGGAACATGGGCTCGGCGAAGACCGGAGCCTGGAATACCGGGACGGCGGGGCGCGAGGGGCGGCGGCCGCGCTCGGGCGCCTCCGCCCGCTCGGCGGTGAACTTCGGGGCGGCCACGCGACGGCGTGTACGGCCACGGACGGCGGCCTGCTCGGCGGCCGCGACATCGCCCGCCTCGTCGGGGGCGGTGATCTGCGCGACGGTGTCGGCGGGCAGGGTCTCGCCCGCCTCGGCCTCCTCCTCGGCCTCCGCGACGGCCTCGGGCTCCACCGGCGCGGCGGGCGCGGCCGCCTTACGGGTGGCACGGCGACGCGTACGCGCGGGGGCGGCGGCCGGCTGGGCCTCCTCGGCGGCCGGGGCCTCGGCCTCGACGGCCTCCACGGCTTCCGCGGCTTCCTGCGTCCCGGTGGTCCCGGTGACCTCCGCGGCGGGCGCGGCCGCCTTGCGGGTGGCGCGGCGACGCGTACGGGCCGGGGCGGCCGGCTCCTCGACGGGCGCGGCCGCCTCGGCGGGCTCCCGGGACTCCGGGGTCTGAGTCGTCGCGGCGGTCTCGGCGCTCTCGGCGGCGGGCGCCGTCGCCTTGCGGGTGGCACGGCGACGCGTACGGGCCGGGGCAGCCGGCTCCTCGACGGACGCGGCCGCCTCGGACGCGGCGGCCTCGGCGGCCACAGCGGGCTCCTGGGCCTCGACGGAGGCAGGCGCGGGCGCGGCGGTCTTACGGGTGGCGCGGCGGCGCGGGCGTGCCGGTGCGGCAGCGGTCTCGGCGGGCTCCTCCGCGAGCCCGTCGGCGACGACGGACGCGGTGGCCTCCACCGGCGCCGCGGCGGCGGTCACCGTCACGGTCTCCGCGGCGGTCTCGGCCGCGCCGGTGGGCGGCCCGGCGGGGCGCGACGCGGCACGGCGCCGACGGCGCGGGGGCAGCGTGTCGCTGGGTGAGTTGTTGTCGTTCTCTTCGCTGATACCGGCGGTGCCGGTTTCGTTCGGCTCGAGCATGCGGGCGGTTCTCCCGTCACGCTCCCGGGCGCCGCGTCTGTTTCCGGTCCGGCCGCCGCACCGCGCGATGCGCGATGGCCGCCGTCCGGGGCGCGGGCGCCGCACGGGAGCTGTATGTCTGGCTCGCCGGTTCCGTACACCTTCTGCGCACGGCCTGGCGAAAGTCTGTTGTGTCTGCACGCGGCCCGGCCCAGATGGGTTCCCAGTACCAGGGCCGCGCTTCGACGACCGCTCCTACGCGGAACCTGCACCTTCCGGCGCCGTCGCGACGGCGGGTCCGGCGGCCTTGGATGGGGCGGCCGTGACTGCCTCGCGGTCGGGCGCGAGCGGGTCGGTCACCGTGCCGGACTCCTCGTCGAAGAGCCCCTGCGCCAGCCTGGTCACCGCTGCGGGGACCGGCGGCGCCAGGTCGGCCACAGCTCGGAGACCGGACAGGACGTCGTCGGGTCGGACGGCAGGTGTCACGTGCCGAACAACCAGCCGCAGTATCGCACAGCGGCCGTCCGCGGGCCTATCAGCCGGGACGGGAACGGTCTCGAGCCCGGCCACGGCGGCGCGGGCGTCGAAGGTACGCAGGCCGTTCTTCGTCTTCCGCTGGACGTCCACGGTACCGGCCGCGAGGAACGCGCCGACGGCCTTCTCCACGTCCTCAGGCTCGACCCCGTCGAGCCGGATCTCCCACACGGAGGCGGTGAGCCGGTCGGCGAGGCCGGAGGTACGGGCCTCGACCGCGTCGGTGACGTCGAGACCGTCCGGCAGGGACGCGTCGAGCAGCTCCCGCAGCTTCGCGGGGTCGCGGGGCTCGGTGAGTGCGATCTCCAGGTACTCGGCCTCGGAGCCGGTGCCGGTCGGCGCGGCGTTGGCGTAGGAGACCTTGGGGTGGGGCGTGAAGCCGGCCGAGTACGCCATGGGCACCTCGGCGCGGCGCAGCGCGCGCTCGAACGCGCGCTGGAAGTCTCGGTGGCTGGTGAACCGGAGGCGGCCGCGCTTGGTGTAGCGCAGTCGGATGCGCTGCACCGCCGGTGCGGGCGGCGGGCCTTCGGGCTGTCGCTTGCCCAGTGGTTCTTCTCCTCGGTGCGGGGCGGGCGCGGTGGCGCGCCGCCCACCGGATGCGGGTGGCAGCCCCGGGGGTCCTGCCCGGATCATCCCCGCTGGTGCGGGGAGACCTCGGGGGCGGGCGCCGCGCCGGGAACAGTCGTCGTACTGCCCAGGGTACGCGCCGGAACGGAACCTTCCCCCACGGGCCGCACGCCCGCTTCCCCGCCGACCAGGGCGCGCCACGCGTCGCGGCGGGCCCGGTGCAGGGTCTCACGGGCGGCCGTGAGCGCGCCGCGGGCGGCGTCGCGGGCCGGGAGCCAGAGGCCGTCCCGGAGCCGGTGCCCGACGGGCGTGCACACCTCACGGTAGAACCAGGCGGCCGGACGGCCGACCAGCTGCCGGGCCAGCCACTTGACCGCCCGCCCGAAGGCCCGCGACACGTACCCGGCGACACGCCAGGCGACGCCGAACGCGTCGGCGACCTCCCGGCCGACGACCACCAGCGCCCGCCCGAGGGGCGTGAGCACCCACCGGTACAGCGCGCCGGCGGGCGCCACGACCAGGGCCCCGACCAGCCACACCACCACGGCGCCCAGCACACGGGCCGGCCACACCACCACGGCGCCCAGCGGCACGAGCACCCACCGCCACAGCCACCGGGCGGGCACCACCACGCCGTACGCGACCAGCCACGCCAGACCCCGCCCGAGCGGCACGAGGACCCGGCGCCACAGCCATCCCCCGGGGCGTACGAGCCCGTATGTGACCAGCGCCGCCGCCAGCCACGCGACCCCGTACCCCAGCGGTGCCAGCACCCGGTGCCACAGCCAGGTGAGCGGAATCACGAAGAGGGCACGGCCCAGCGGGCGGAGCACGGTGCGGTCGAAGGTGCGGGCGCACAGGGCGAGGACGTCCCAGACCATCCGTACGGGTACGACGACGGCCACCACGACGATCCGCACCGGGATCCTCACGGCCGCGACGAGGCAGCCGTCGGGCGCGGGCGGCGGGTGTTTCTCCAGGTCCATGCCGGACATGACGCGACGGCCCGCCCTCGGGGTTTCTCCGAGGACAGGCCGTTGCCCGGACGTTACGCGGCGCCCGCTCCCTACTTGACGACCGTCAGCGGTAGCAGCTTCTTGCCGGTGGGGCCGACCTAAATAGCCGTATCCATCTGCGGCTATACCCATACAGGGCTACATTAGCTTTTCACCTTCGCGCCTCTCGACGCATGGCCCGCCGCAATCGCTGCCACACGCCGACAGGAGCCGACTGCCCAGCGATCGCGATGGCTCCGCGCCGGGGACGCGGTACAGCCTCCACATACAAGGGGGTCGCCACGATCAACCTGTGCTGCCACACCCCAGGAGGGAAGTTGCACAACACTCGGGCGTGGCCGTGAAGGTACGCGGGCCCTTCGTACTCGGTCAAAAGCATGTCGTAGGCAGAACGCGCAGCGAACTCTTTGTCGCGCCGGCTCGTGGAATCAAGGTCATCCGGCAACAACGTATCTCCTTGCCCTTCCCTCTCGACCAAGGCAGCGGCCAGATCATGCAACCAGTCAGACCCGGACCCCATTCGCGTCGGTGGAGCCTCAGTCTCGGTCAGGACATGATGCCGTGAACCACAGAGGATGACCTGAACACCGGCGCAGCTGTCGTCACTGTGCCTCAGCGCGCACGACGGATCTTCAATCGACATGAACGTGTACACACCTCTGTCGATGAGTCCCCAGTCCCTCACCCTGGGCCCATGGCGGAAGAACCCTGTGAACTCAAGCCAGTCATAGGCGGTGAGCGACTCGCAGGAGTCCGGGATGTTCGTGTGCGCCTCACACTTGGCACTGACGTGATCAAGCACCTGCTGTAAGCGCTCCCCCAGTGAGTCTTCAACGGACGTGGATTCACCCACTGCCAGGCGCATACCCGCGCCGAGCGCCGACACTTCCGCCTCCACTGCCCGACCGGAGAACCCACCGCCCTTCTCGGGCAGGAAGTCTGCGAGCTTCGCACTGGACAGGTACAACAGCTCCCTCATGCCGCCTCCAGGGCCCTAGGGCGCGTATCGAGTCGTGATCAATCGGAGGGTTTCCCTCTCGTTGATCTTCGTTCCGGTGGATCGTCCGGTGTGGGTGGTGCCTGTGCTCGCACCGGCCGGAATAGCCTCTCGCGGCCGGCGAGCCTCCCCACCGGCCCCTTGCCGAGTCGGCGGCCTCTTTCAGCTCTCCGGTTTGAGCGAGTCCGCGTACTCGCTCATGTCACGGGAGAGCTTCTTCGGTGACCAGCGCTTCGGGTCGTCGTACTCGAACCGGATCCGTATCCGGAGGTCCGGCCTGGTGATGTGGATCAAACACTGATGCCAGGCTCCCTTCCCCTCCTTCTTCATTTCGCCGTGCAACATGCCGATCGTGCACAGAACATCCATGGTCGCGGGCGTGCGAGCCTCGAAATCCCCGTCCGCGAAGTACACATAGCCGTTCATACTCTCGGTTCCCCCGGTGACCTGACCGACCAGCGCAATCCCCTGCCACCGGTCGTCCGCGTACTTCTTGTCCGTGAGAATCTCCGCCCCGAGCTTCAGCACCAGCTCGTCACTGCGCGATCCCATCGATCCCCCCAACGGTCATCGGCGAGCCCGGACAGGTTGCCCGCCATGGTGCCACCATCGTCTCCCACGCCACTGACACGCGCCTCCACCAAGGCGCGGCGGCAAGGCCGGCGAGCCCGGCCGAGGAGGAGACGGCCCGCTTCGCCGTCCGGCTCACCGACCGTACGACCGCCAGCGGCGTCGGGCGTCACGCTCATCCGTGAGTCGCAAGTGCCCGCGGCGGGGTGCCGCTCGGCGGACTCACCGCGTCCAACGCGTCGGTGAGCGCGTCGCGTGAACCCTGGCGGGGCTGGTTCGTAGGGGGCTGGTGTGGGTTTTCGGGAACGCCGCCAGAAGTGTGAGGTTCCCGGCGGATCGGGCGTCGTATGGGCAGGCCGGTGGCGGGCTTGGCGGGGTGGCCGTGCCGGGGCACCAAGGCCGGGCCGTTCTTGACGCCCTGTACCCGCCCGCCACCGGCAGCGCGTCAAGGCCCGTCACCCGCATGAACCCGACCAGCAAGTACGGACCGAACCCGGACAACACCCCGCGACCAGTCAGGACTACACCGTCCACACCACCGTCGCGTTCTTCGAACACAGACTCTCGAACCGCTCACAGACGTGAACGCAACGGTGTTGGCTGTTACTCCGCCGGTGCCCAGGGAGCGGAGCGCAGATGCGCGACGCTGCGCCGGTCACGGCCCTCCGGAGGTCCGCCGGCCGCCTTGCCCACCGCGACCATGGAGACGATCATCCAGCCTGGGTTCGGGTCCAGCTCCTTGGTGAGCCCTTCCAGGTCGAAGGCCCGGAACTGGTGCGTGGCCAGTCCCATGGCCTGGGCCTGAACAGTCATGTGGGCGATGGCCTGGCCGAGGTCGTAGTCCGCGAACTCGGAGTAGAGCAGTTGGGTGTCATCGACGTGCCGACGCGTCAGCGTGACGACGAGCAGGGCCGCATCCGTCGCCCAGCGGGCCGAGCTCGGCGCGAGGTGAGGGATCACCCGGTCGTGTTCCGGCTCACCGGGCCTGCCGACGAAGAAGCCCCACGGCTGGGAGTTCCCCGCCGACGGTGCCCACCGCGCGGCTTCCAGCAGCAGCCCGAGGGCGTGGTCGTCGACAACCGCCGACGGATCGAACCGGTAGGGGCTGAAGCGCCCGGCAAGCAGTGGGTGTATGCCGCTGGGCGGCTCCTGAGGATGGTGCATGTTCCGCTGCAACCGGCCACCGCGAGAGCGTATTCCGGCCGGTGCGAACACAGGCACCACCCACACCGGACGATCCACCAGGACGAAGATCAACGAGAGCGAAACCCTCCGATTGATCACGACTCGATACGCGCCCTAGAACCAGCCCACCAGGCAGACGGGGTTGGTGAGCATTCCCGGACACGCGCCGGACGCAACCGGTTGGACGGTTCACCATGATCAAACACCCTGATGTGTGTTTCTACGTGAGAAATAACGAGACAAGACCACATCCAATCTGTACTCTCCGTAGCCATGAAGACGTACGACATCGAGAGCGAGTGGACCGCCTCGGACCTGGCCCTCCTGGAGGACCTGAAGCGGGCGGAGGCCCTGCTCCCCGAGGACGCCCCTCGCGCACTCCTCTCCGTCCGCCTGTCCGTACTTACGGAAGACACGACCTCGCCGGTGCGGCAGGAACTCGACCTGCGTCTCCTGGCCAGAGAGAAGGGGTACCGCGTCGTCGGCGTCGCCTCCGATCTCAACGTGTCGGCGACGAAGGTTCCGCCGTGGAAGCGGAAGGAGCTCGGGGAGTGGCTCAACAACCGGGCTCCGGAGTTCGACGCTCTGCTCTTCTGGAAGCTCGACCGCTTCATCCGTCGCATGACGGACCTGTCCACGATGATCGAGTGGTGCGAGCGGTACGGGAAGAACCTCGTGTCGAAGAACGACGCGATCGACCTCAGCACGACCGTGGGCCGGATCATGGTCACGCTCATCGGTGGCATCGCCGAGATCGAAGCGGCGAACACGTCGACCCGCGTCACATCACTGTGGGACTACGCGCGCACGCAGGACTCATGGCTCGTGGGCAAACCGACGTACGGCTACGTAACGACGAAGGTGGACGGCAAGCCGGCACTCGCCGTCGAGCCGAGCGCACACAGGGCGCTGCACTGGGCCCGACGCATGGCGCTCCGAGGCGTCTCCGCCCGCCGCATGGCCCTCTGTCTCGTCCGCTCCCGGCTCATGTCGACAGGACTCACCACGTCGACTCTCCTCCGACGCCTACGTAACCCCGCGCTCATGGGCTACCGGGTCGAGGAGAACAAGCAGGGCGGGAAGCGACGGAGCAAGCTCGTCCTCGGCAACGACGGCAAGCCGATACGGGTCGGCCCCCCGATCTTCACCGAGGAGGAGTTCGACACCCTCCAAGCGGCACTCGACCGACGAGGTAAGAGCCAGCCGACCCGGCAGGCGGGCGGAGCGACCCAGTTCCTCGGCGTACTCATCTGCGTCGACTGCTCGACCAACATGACCGTGCAGAAGAACATGAGCAACGGCCGGAGCTACACGTACCTGCGCTGCGGCAAGTGCAAGGGCGGCGGCCTCGGCGCGCCCAACCCGCAGGACGTCTACGACGTCCTCGTGGGCGACGTGCTGCGCGTCCTCGGCGACTTCCCCGTCCAGGTCCGGGAGTACGCGAAGGGAGCCGAGGCACGCGCCGAAGTGAAGCGGCTCGAAGACGCCATCTCCTACTACATGGCGGAGCTCGAACCAGAGGGCCGCTTCTCGAAGACGCGGTTCACTCGCGAGCGAGCGGAGGAGACCCTCGACAAGCTTACGGAAGAACTGAACGCCATCGATCCCGAGACCACGCAGGACCGGTGGGTCCTTGTCCACAACGGCAAGACCTTCCGGGAGACATGGGAAGCGGGCGGCATGGAGGCCATGGCAGAGGACCTGCGCCGCGTGGGCGTCACGTGCGAGGTGACCCGCACGAAGGTGAAGGGGGTGCGCGCGCCGTCCGTACACCTGCGGCTCAAGATCCCGCGCGACGTCCGCGAACGCCTGGTCATCAAGGGTGACGACTTCGCCGCAAGGCTCTGACGAGGGAGCAGGGACAGACATCTCCGGGCGGCTCGGTCAGCCAGACCCGGAGGTGTTCCGGCTTGACGGCCGGCCCGGGCTCCGGATAGGAAGACTCTCCCGCTCCTTCTGGGAGCGGACACCGTAGCTCCCGCCGTTCAACGGCGGTAGAGCTGGCCACTCCGTGAGGGGCCGCGATCCCGAGGGGGCTCGCAGGGACGTCGAGGACATCCCGAAGCGTAGGACGGTACTGCGTGACTTCCACCCAACGCCGAGGCGCGGCTCCGTGCTGTCCTCGGCCAGCGCCAGGAGTCGCCAGCCTTGAACATCACGATCGAAGTCGTCTGGACTTGTGAGGTCTGCACCTCACCCCTCGTCGAGGGAGAGACGCACGACTGCGGCCACGCCCCGCAGGAAGGGGGTGCGACCGGTGGCTATCAGCTTCGGCCATGACCGCTCGTGGGGCGCGATCTCCCAGCACGAGTACCGACGCATGGCGCAGAACCCAGGACACCCTCTCGCCTACCGCGTGCACTTCGCCGCCATCGGATGGGCGGACAGGCAGGGACACGCAGGCTTCGAGCCTGGCCGGCTGGCCACCCTGCTGGGCAAGAACGGCAAGCCACTGTCCGACCAGAGCACCCGCAACGCGGTGACCCGCGCCAAGGAACTGGACCTTGTATCGCCCCGTTCCGGGGCCGCCTGCCTCGTCCTTCCTCCCCACCTGTTCCAGAAGGGCAAGGGCGCAGGTCCCCTGCCGACTCCATCAGGACCGGTGAGCACACGCGGTACGTGTAGTCAGAGCACGTCTGGCGTATACCGGCATGGCACCCGACCTGCGGAAACGTTCGCGTGCTCTCTTATCTATTTAGCCCCAGTGCAGTGCGGCCCCATCGGGGCCGACAGACGCAAGCTGCCTTCCCAGCGGCAACAAACAGCAGGGGCGCGGCAGCGCCCTCAGGGACAAGAGCAACGGCGCAAGAAAAACGGCAGGGGGCGACCTACCGGCCGCCACGGTCGCAAGCGGTCTACGACAGTGGGGCCCCATCGGGGCCAATAGGAGCAAGCCAGCAAGACCAAGGGGGGCGCTGCCGCGCCCCACTGTCTCCGCCGTAAGGCCCTGCTCCTTACAGTCCTACGCCGCTGCCAGTACGGCAGGGCTATGAACTGGTCATACGCCCCTGCCCTGGCAGTCTGCGAACAGGGCAGACGAACCCTGGAACCGTGGCGGAATCTTGGCTGCTCAGACACAGCGGTCGCCGTTGAGGGGCTCAAGGGGTCATCCCCCACCCCCAAAGGTCGGCTCAGGGGCCAGTAGCCAAGTGCCCAGAATTCGCTACGAGTCGGCTCGCCTCGCCAGCACACTGGAAGGCATGGATGGACTGTATGTGGTCAGGCATGAGCCGACCTGGCGCGAGGAGCCGGAGCCTGAGCCGGACAACGAGTACGACAACGACACGGACCACAAGACCGTGTACGCCCTCTTCGGGTTGGCCATCTACAAGGCCAACTGCCTTGAGCACTCGTTGGTCAACACCCTCGCGCTCACCAAGATCACCACGGCGAGGGAGCAGGGGGAACAGCTCATCCGCGACCCTTGGGCTCAAGGCTTCAAGGATATGATGGGCAAGCTCATCAAACGCGTCGAGCCGTACACCAGCGCCTACCCAGAGGTCGTCGACGACCTCACCCGAAGCCTGAAGCGGCGTAACGACCTGGTTCACAACTTCTGGCGCGAGCGCATCCAAGAAATGATCAGCGAGGCTGGCCGGACCAGGCTGTGCAGAGACCTGAAAGCGGACTGTCGACTTCTCACGCAGACAGATGAACGCTTCAGCCGTAGGGTCTTGGACCCCCTCATGGAGAGCATGGGCATCACGGCCGAGGCCGTTGAAGCCCAATATGCGAAGGAACGCCGAGAGGCGATGGCGCGCCATGAGACCGAGGCGTTCACGGCCGGGGGAGACACGGCCTGACGTATGCGCCAGCGAACGATGACGTGCGACTCCACTCGGGCCAACAACGCCATGGAGCACCAGCTCGCGATCGGCACAGGGGGTGACCGCTGAAGATCGTCTCAATAACCAAGGTTTGTGAGACGCGAGGCAGCGCGCCCCCACGAGGGACGCAGATCTGTTCAAAACCCGTCTCGGAACCCCACTTCGGACTTGATCTTTTGAGACGAGTTCTGAGACAGTCCGCGTCATGACGACGAACACCACCACCGGCCCAGCTCATCGGTTACGCCCGCGTCTCCACCGACGACCAGGAAGCGCAGTTGCAGCGCGACGCACTGACGGGCGCAGGGTGCGCTCGCATCTTCGAGGACACGGCCAGCGGGAAGAACATCGACCGGCCGCAGCTCACGGCCGTACTGGACTACGCCCGACCGAGCGACGTGCTGTGCGTGTGGAAGCTTGACCGGCTCGGCCGGTCGCTCATCGACCTTGTGTCCATCGTCGACGGCCTGCGCGAGCGCGGCATAGGGTTCCGCGTGCTCGACGGTGCGCTCTCCTCTGTCGACACCACGTCGGCCGATGGCCGCCTGTTCTTCCAGATCATCGCGGCCATGGCGGAGTTTGAGCGCTCGCTCATCAAGGACCGCACGCGGGCCGGACTGGAAGCGGCCAAGACGCAGGGCCGTACCGACGGCCGGCCGTCTGTGGTGGACGAGGACGTACTGACCGTGGCCCGCGCCAGGAAGGCCGAGGGCGAGAGCGTCAGCGCCATCGCCAAGGCCCTCGGAGTCTCCCGAGCCACGCTGTACCGACACCTGGGAGAGAGCGCCTGAGACAGGGGCGCACGTCGCTCACGCCGCGCCCCTTCCAGCGCGCCTCTGGTCTGTGTTGCTCGCCGTCTCTCAGTGCGCTGGGGGTCTGTCCGGCTCGGCCCGCACCACCATGGCGAACGACGTACACATCCGCCTGAAGCCACGATGGTTACTCAGGCCGGTGTGACTCATGCACTCGACATCAACCGCCGCGCTATCCGTCGACGGCTCCGCCTTCCACTTGCAGTGCAGGCACTCCGCTTCAAAGGTCACGTCCGTGTCCGGATGCTGCGTGATCCGGTGAGCCACGAACCGAAGGGTGGCACGCGCCATCAGCGTCCCCCGTGGTTGCTCCGCAGGTGAGCATGGAGGGCCACGTTCATATCCGAAGCCTTCGAGTAGTCGCCTACAGAGGTGGCATTCGCTCTGCTCACCGCGAAGCCGAGGCACTCACGACAACCCGATACGGGGTCTGGAGGTGGAGACGGAAGGGACAGGTGCACGGGTCCCGACATGGTGGTCTGCTCGCTGCTCATCTCGTACGCCTCCCGTGCGTTCTCCGATGGCACGGCATCCTTGCCCGCTGGCAGGGGGCGATTCGAGGTTCAGTCGCGTACTGGACTAAAGATCAGGAACGGAACGCCGTCGCCCACTCGGCCAGCCGTTCCCGCGCGTCTTCGCCGATGAGGGCGTGCTCGTCGTAACCGGCGAATTCATCGAGGTACATCCGGACGTCCCTCGGGTCGCGGAACACCATGACCCCGGCCGTCGTCTCCACCGTGGCCAGCCGCTCGTCGTACACGGTGAACGTGTTCAGCGGACACCCCGGCAGGCGCGTCTCGATCGGGAGCACGCCAAGACGCACGTTCGGCAGGTGGGTCAGCGACGCCAGCCGGTCGAGCTGTACCGCCATGGCATCCGGGGAGACGAACGGGGAGCGGGCCGCCTGTTCGGTGACGATGAAGGTGAACTTCTTCCGGCGGTCGTACAGGACCTCCTGCCGCTCCAGCTTCCTCGCCACGGCCTTGCTGTGGTCCCCGGGGATGTGAGCGAGGCTGGCCCTGATGTACTCCGGGGTGGAGAGCAGGGCCGTGAGCATCGACAGCAGGAAGAACCGGAACTCCGCCGAAGACGCTTCGAGCCCGGCCAGCTCTAGCTGCTTCTTATCCAGACCCTTCCGCCGCATCGACCTTGCGTCCTGCCACTCCGTAGCGGCGATGCGGGCCAGCGCGGACACCTCTGCGACCAAGGCCGGCGGGGCGTCCAAGGCCCTGAGGATGCGCTCTATGTCCACCAGAGACGGGCGCACCTTCCCGCTCTCGATCCGGCTCACCTTCGACTGCGACACGTTGCAGCGCGCGGCAAGCCGGTCCCCGGAGAGACCGGCCTGCTTCCGCAGCTTGCGCAGTGTGGCGGCGAGTTCCTGGGAGGACTGGCCGAGCTGCTCGGGCTCGAACGTCACTCGGTCACGTACTCCAGGAACGGGACCGATTCCGCGACGGCGATGCGCTGGTATTCGAGGAACGGGGCGGGGTCACCCTCGTACAGCTCCCGCTCGATCTGCGTACCGTCGGCCTCGTACTTCATCAGGACGACCGTCGAGCGGTCGAACATCCAGAAGTCCCGGACGTCGGGGAGCGGGTTCGGCCGGTCGGTGATGTCGAGGATGCGGATGTCTTCCCCCGCCGGGGCCTGGTGCTGGTAGTAGCGCTCGAACTCGAACCGCAGGTAGTCCGTGAGCGGCCGGGTGACGATGTGGACGCGGCCCACGTTGCGGGTTCGGACCATGGCCGTCCACGCGTCCTCGTACGGGCCCGGAAAGCGGGCCCCTGCCTTGAAGGCGGCGAACTCTTCCGCTTCCTGCGGTACGAGGTACTGCGGCAGGGTCTCCAGCCGCCAGGCTTCGATCTGGAACGTCTTGAACTTGTCCGCCCAGGCTTCACCATCCAAGAGCACGGACGGCCTCCCTCAGGACTTCCTCGGGGATCTCGACGAGTCCTTCCCCGGCGGGCGGGGTGAAGGCGGTGGACACGTCGCCCTGAAAGACGAACGAGCCGGAGGTGGTGCGGTAGACGTTGGGGCAGTCTCCCTGCCCGCAGTTGCCTCCGTTGGTGTTGCCGGTGAGCCGTGTAAGTTCTTCGCACGCCATGCTGACCCCCCTCTTGCGGGCCCTCTGCGGGCCGGTCGCCACGACCGTACGAGCGAGGCCGATGTGCCGTCTATGCGGAAACGCGACTATGCGCGTTGTCGCATAAACCGGGCCTCTGGAACGCCGAGAGGCGCCCGGACAGGATCGTCCGAACGCCTCTCTACGCCCTACACCCACTCGACCGCCGAGACGATGCCCGAGTCCTGCCGAGGGGCGGGAAGCGGCGTGCGCCGCTCAGGGCGGGGAGCCTGCTCGCGCTCCTTCGCTCCGAGCCCTCGTCGAAGGGCTTCGGCGCGGTCCGCCTCGGGCATGTCGGCAAGCGCCTCAGCCATCCGATGGATGGCGTCGCCGCTGGTCACGGCTACTTCTTGACCGTGAGCGGGAGCAGCTTCTTGCCCGTGGGGCCAATTTGTATAGCCGTATCCATCTGAGGGCAGACACCGCAGTCGAAGCACGGAGTCCAGCGGCAGTCCTCGACCTCGGTCTCGTCGAGGGCGTCCTGCCAGTCCTCCCAGAGCCAGTCCTTGTCCAGGCCCGAGTCCAGGTGGTCCCAGGGCAGGACCTCCTCGTAGGTGCGCTCGCGGGTGGTGTACCAGTCGACGTCCACGCCGTACGCGGGCAGCGTCTTCTCGGCGCACTCCATCCAGCGGTCGTACGAGAAGTGCTCACGCCAGCCGTCGAAGCGGCCGCCGTCCTCGTAGACCGCGCGGATGACCGCGCCGACGCGCCGGTCGCCGCGCGACAGCAGGCCTTCGACGATGCCGGGCTTGCCGTCGTGGTAGCGGAAGCCGATGGAGCGGCCGTACTTCTTGTCGCCGCGGATCTTGTCGCGGAGCTTCTGCAGGCGGGCGTCGGTCTCCTCGGCGGAGAGCTGCGGCGCCCACTGGAACGGGGTGTGCGGCTTGGGCACGAACCCGCCGATCGAGACGGTGCAGCGGATGTCGTTCTGGCCGGAGACCTTGCGCCCCTCGGCGATGACCTTGACCGCCATGTCACCGATCTGGAGGACGTCCTCGTCGGTCTCGGTGGGCAGGCCGCACATGAAGTACAGCTTCACCTGGCGCCAGCCGTTGCCGTACGCCGTGGAGACCGTGCGGATCAGGTCCTCCTCCGAGACCATCTTGTTGATGACCTTGCGCATGCGCTCCGAGCCGCCCTCGGGGGCGAAGGTGAGGCCGGAGCGACGGCCGTTGCGGGTCAGCTCGTTGGCCAGGTCGACGTTGAACGCGTCGACGCGGGTGGAGGGCAGGGAGAGGCCGATCTTGTCTTCCTCGTACCGGTCCGCGAGGCCCTTGGCGATGTCGCCGATCTCGGAGTGGTCGGCGGAGGAGAGGGAGAGCAGGCCGACCTCTTCGAAGCCGGTCGCGTCGAGCCCCTTCTCCACCATTTCGCCGATGCCGGTGATGCTTCGCTCCCGCACGGGGCGCGTGATCATGCCGGCCTGGCAGAAACGGCAGCCGCGGGTGCAGCCGCGGAAGATCTCGACGGACATCCGCTCGTGGACGGTCTCGGCGAGCGGGACCAGCGGCTGCTTCGGGTAGGGCCACTCGTCGAGGTCCATGACGGTGTGCTTGGACACGCGCCACGGCACGCCGGAGCGGTTGGGCACGACACGGCTGATGCGCCCGTCGGACAGGTACTCCACGTCGTAGAAGCGGGGCACGTACACCCCGCCGGTGCGGGCGAGCCGGAACAGCACCTCCTCGCGCCCGCCCGGACGGCCCTCGGCCTTCCAGGCGCGGATGATCTCGGTGATCTCCAGGACCGCCTGCTCGCCGTCGCCGATGACCGCGCAGTCGATGAAGTCCGCGATCGGCTCGGGGTTGAACGCGGCGTGCCCGCCGGCAAGCACGATCGGGTCGTCGAGCCCGCGGTCCGCGGCCTCCAGCGGGATACCCGCGAGGTCGAGGGCCGTGAGCATGTTGGTGTAGCCCAGCTCGGTGGAGAAGCTGAGGCCGAAGACGTCGAAAGCACGGACCGGGCGGTGCGAGTCGACCGTGAACTGCGGCACGTTGTGCTCGCGCATCAGCTTCTCGAGGTCCGGCCACACACTGTACGTGCGCTCGGCGAGGACGCCCTCGCGCTCGTTCAGTACCTCGTAGAGGATCATGACGCCCTGGTTGGGCAGACCGACCTCGTACGCGTCCGGGTACATGAGCGCCCAGCGCACGTCGCAGGAGTCCCAGGGCTTGACGGTGGAGTTGAGCTCACCGCCGACATACTGGATCGGCTTCTGCACGTGCGGGAGCAGGGCCTCAAGCTGTGGGAAGACCGATTCGGCAGGCATGTGGAGGAAAACCTTCATCGTCTGGCAGGGGCGACTCTCTAGCGTAACCCGCTCGCGAGTCGCCCCCGGCCCGGCGAACGGCGCCCCCGCAGCGGCGGGGACGACTCGACCGTGGACACACACCGTCCCGTGAAGGCCGGATCGCCCGCTCGCGCGGGGAAGCCGTGCGTCGGTACCGACGAGCGGCCACCGTTCGGTCACGCCTCCAGTCCACGGACCGACACGCGCCCCCACACCTCCGGCAACTCACGCTCGCGGGCGGCGCCCGCGGCCTCCTCCCTGCCGTACAGCAGGCCCCAGACGAAGGCGGACTCGCCGGCGGCGTGGGACTGGATCGCGAGGTCCCGTAGGGCCTCGCGGGCGACGACGCTGTCCTGGTGGTCGCCGAGGACCCGCTGGACCGCCTTCATCCGCTTGGCGAGGCGTTTCGCGGGCCTGCCCAGGGCGGGGCGGGCCAGTTCGGCGGCGTAGCGGGCCCGCTTGGCGGCCTTGCGCGCCTCGTGGAGGGCCACGTCCCTGTCCTGGCCGGGGTCCATCGACAGGGCGCGCTCCACGCGGGCCGCTACGCGCGCGTAGTCCTTGAGGACCGCCTTGGCCAGGACGCGGGACGGGTCCTTCGCCGCCGCGGGGCGCAGCGGCGGGTCCGCGAGTAGGGCGTCCAGGGCGCCGAGGAGGGCCAGGTAGCGCGTGCTGTCCAGGACCTTCAGCGTGCGGCCGCGCGAGCCTGCCCGGCGCGACGCCGACCAGCGGCGGAGGCGGCCGCGTACGGGGCCGAGCCGGAGTGTGCGCGGGACCGTGTCGAGGGCCGTGCGCAGCCGCTCCTCCAGGACCTCCTGGTCGCGGTCGATCCCCAGTTCGCCCGCGAGCCATCTCAGCTCGCCCGCGACCGGGTCCGTCGCCGAACGGTCCAGGACCTTGCGGCAGCTGCGGAACGCGCTGCGCAGACGGCGGGTCGCGACGCGCATCTGGTGGACCGAGTCGGGCTGGTCGCGGCGTACGGCGGCGTCGTAGTCGAGCAGTGCGGCCATCTGTTCGCGCACATGGGCGAGGACGTGGTCGCCTGCCGTCTCGCGCCCGGGCGGCTCGGCGGTGCGGGGCGGTGTGCCGGTCTCCTCCAGGGCTCTCGCCAGTTTCGACGGCAGCTCGGCCGGGCGCAGGCCCGCCTTGCGGAGGCGTTTGTCGACCGCGTCCAGCAGGGCCGGGTCACCGCCGTCGGCCAGTTCGACCTCGATCTCGGCCCACTCGGCCGTGCCCCCGCCGTCGGTGAGGCGTTCCGCGCGGACCGTGTCGGTGCTCAGCTCGGCGAGGAGGGCGCCGTCGGCGTCGACGAGGTGGCGGACGCCCCGCGAGGAGCGGAGGCGGACCACCGGGACGAGGTCCTCGCCGCGGGTTCTCGCGCGGACGAGGTTCGCCAGGCCGCGCGGGACGCCGTCGGCGAGCGGGGCCTGGATCTCGTCCCGTACGCCGGGGGCGACGGGCAGTTTGAGGTGCCATCCCGCGTCGCCGCCGCCGGTGCGGCGGCGCAGGGTGAGGGAGTGCGCGGCGAGGCGCAGGTCGGGGGTGTCGTAGTAGACGGCGTCCAGGTCGGCGGTGCCCGCGTCGACGACGCGGGACACGCCGCGGACCCGGGTGAGGTCCGGCACTCGGGTGTCGGTGGTGGCTTCGTACTTCCGCTCGATCTCGCGTTTCGTATCCGCCATGAATCGAATCTAGTCCACGAGCCCCTATGCCGTTATGGGGCGCTGTGCCCGGATCGACTGGAGGAGGCCGATGGCCACCCACACGGCGAACATCGACGAGCCGCCGTAGGAGACGAACGGCAGGGGCAGCCCGGCCACGGGCATGATGCCGAGGGTCATGCCGATGTTCTCGAAGGACTGGAAGGCGAACCAGGCGATGATGCCGGCGGCGACGACGGTGCCGTAGAGCTCGGTGGTCTCGCGGGCGATGCGGCAGGCGCGCCACAGCACGACGCCGAGGAGGACGATGATCGTGCCTGCGCCGAGGAAGCCGAGTTCCTCACCGGCGACGGTGAAGATGAAGTCGGTCTGCTGTTCGGGGACGAACCGCCCGGTGGTCTGGTGGCCGTTGAAGAGTCCGGCGCCGTAGAGGCCGCCGGAGCCGACGGCGATGCGGGCCTGGTTGGTGTTGTAGCCGACGCCTGCCGGGTCGAGTTCGGGGTTGGCGAACGCGGCGAAGCGGTTGATCTGGTACTCGTCGAGCACGCCGAGCAGGGCGACGAGGACGGCGCCGCCGACGCCGGTGCCGATGAGGCCGAGGACCCAGCGGTTGGAGGCGCCGGAGGCGAGGAGCACACCGAGGACGATCACGCCCATGACCATCACGGAGCCGAGGTCCGGCATCAGCATGACGATGGCCATGGGGACGACGGCGAGCACGAGGGACTTGGCGACCGTGCGGTGGTCGGGATGGAGCTGGTCCCCGGCGTCGACCCGGGCCGCGAGCATCATCGCCATGCTCAGGATGATCGTGACCTTCACGAACTCGGACGGCTGGAGGGAGAAGCCGCCGCCGATCACGATCCACGCGTGGGCGCCGTTGATGGTGGCGCCGAGCGGGGTGAGGACCAGTATCACGAGCACGACGGAGATGCCGTAGAGGACCGGCACGGCGCCGCGCAGAGTGCGGTGGCCGAGCCAGATCGTGCCGACCATGAGGGCGAACCCGATGCTGGTGTTGAGCAGGTGCTTGAAGAGGAAGGAGGTCGGGTCGCCCTGGGTGAGTTCGGTGCGGTTGCGGGTCGCGGACCAGACGAGCAGCGCGCCGATGAGGGACAGGGCGAGGGCCGAGAACAGCAGCGGCCAGTCGAGCCTGCGGACGAGTGAGTCGCGGGCGCTGAGCCTGGCCCACAGGCCGCCGGGCTGAGGGGCGTACCGGGGGACGGAGAAGGTGTTGTTTCCGGGCATGGTGGTGTCGGTCAGTCCCTCCATGCCGGCGGGCCCGCGAGCCCTTGTTGCGGGTCCTCGGCGGCGTCCTCTTCGGGCTTCTGCGACTCGGGGTCGTACGGCTTGATGGCGGGCGCTTCGATGGAGCCGTCCGGGTGGATCTTCGGCAGGTCCTTCTGCGGCTTGGGCAGCAGGGCCCGCTTGAGGTCCTGGTTGCCCGCGTCGTCGAGGCCGTAGATGGCGTCGTAGATGTTGCGCACTGCGGGGCCCGAGGCGCCGGAGCCGGTGCCGCCCTGGGAGATGGTCATGACGATGGTGAAGTCGTCGGTGTAGGTGGCGAACCAGGACTTGGTCTGCTTGCCGTAGACCTGGGCGGTGCCGGTCTTGGCCCGCATCGGGATCTTGTCGTTCGGCCAGCCGACCTGGGTGAACCGCCAGGCGGCGGTGCCACCGGGCTCGACGACGGAACGCAGGCCCTTGTCGAGGTCCTTGATGGTTTCGGCGTCGACCGGCAGCCTGCCGCGGGCCTTGGGGTTGATCCTCTCGACCTTCTTGCCGTCGGGGCTGATCACGGCCTTGCCGATGGTGGGTTCGTAGAGGGTGCCGCCGTTGCTGATGGCGGCGTAGGCGGTGGCCAGCTGGATGGGGGTGATGAGGACGTCGCCCTGGCCGATGGCGAAGTTGATGCTGTCGAACGCCTTCAGCTGGTTGCCCTCCAGACAGCTCTCGTACGCGATCTGCTCGACGTAGCTGCCGCCCTTCTTGCCCTGTTTGCACCAGGAGTCCTTGTTGGCCTCCCAGAACCTCTGCTTCCACTGGCGGTCGGGGATGCGGCCGCTGACCTCGTTCGGCAGGTCGATGCCGGTCTCGGAGCCGAATCCGAAGTCACGGGCGGTGCGGTAGAACCAGTCGTGGGCGTTCTTCTTCGGCTTGAGGCCGCCGTCGCGCTGCCACTCCTGGTGGCCGAGACGGTAGAAGACGGTGTTGCAGGAGTACTTGAGGGCGTCTCCGAGGGTGATGGGGCCGTGCCCCTTGGACTCGAAGTTCGCGAAGCTGCGGCCGCCGAGGCTGTAGGAGCTGCTGCAGTTGTAGCGGCCGTCGAAGGGGTAGCCGGCCCGCACGGCCGCGCTCGCCGACACCACCTTGAAGACGGAGCCGGCGGGTGACTGGCCCTGGATCGCCCGGTTGAGGAGCGGGAAGTTGGAGTTCTTGCCGGTGAGCCTGGCGTACTCCTTCGCGGAGATGCCGCCGACCCAGGCGTTGGGGTCGTAGTCGGGCTGGGAGGCCATCGCGACGACGCGGCCGGTCTTGGACTCCATGACGACGACGGCGCCCGCGTCGGCCTCGTACGGGCGGCCGGTGACCCTGTCGGTCTCCTTCCGGACGTTCTCCATCGCCTGGTGGAGCTCGTACTCGGCGACGGCCTGGACCCGGGCGTCGATGCTGGTGACGACGGTGGAGCCGGGCCGCGCCGGGTCGTTCTCGGCCTGGCCGAGGACACGGCCGAGGTTGTCGACCTCGTAGCGCGTGACGCCCGCCTTGCCGCGCAGCACCTTGTCGTAGGTGCGCTCCAGGCCGGAACGTCCCACCTGGTCGGAGCGGAGGAACGGCGAGTCGGTGTCCTTGGCCTTCTCGATCTCCTCGTCGGTGACGGGTGAGAGGTAGCCGAGGACCTGCGAGGTCCGCGCGTCGCCGGGCGCGGGGTAGCGGCGTACGGCGGTGGGTTCGGCGGTGATGCCGGGGAAGTCCTCCGCCCGCTCGCGGATCTGCAGGGCCTGCTGGGTGGTGGCCTCGTCGGTGACGGGGATCGGCTGGTAGGGGGAGCCGTTCCAGCAGGGCTGGGGGGTCTTGGAGTCGCAGAGCCGGACCTTGTCCATGACCTCCTTGGGCGTCATGCCGAGGACGCCGGCGAGGCGGGTGAGGACGCCTTCGCCCCGGTCCTTCATGCGCATGAGCTCGGTGCGGGAGGCGGAGACGACGAGGCGGGTCTCGTTGTCGGCGAGGGGGACGCCGCGGGCGTCGAGGATGGCGCCGCGGACGGCGGGCTGGACGACTCGCTGGACGTGGTTGTTCTTCGCCTCGTTCGTGTACTCCTCGCCGTTGCGGACCTGGAGGTACCAGAGGCGGCCGAGGAGAGTGAGGAGGAGGGAGAAGACGAGTACCTGGATGGCGATGAGCCGGATCTGGACGCGTGGGGTCCGGCCGGTCTCGGGAATGTTGCTCACGATGCCCTCCCCTGGGTAGCTCGGGTGCGGCTGACGGTCGCTCCGGTCGGCCTCACAGGCGCTTGACCCCCTTGATGCGGACCGCGCGGGCGGCCCTGCTGCGGGCGGCCTTGGCGCGCAGCCCGCCGCGCAGTCCGCCGCCGCGCGGGCTGCCGACGCGCAGGCCGGTGCCGGAGGGCGCCCATCCGGAGGAGACGTCGCCGCCGGAGCCGGCGGTCTCGGCGACCGGGTCGTGGTCGGCGCGCCGGGCCAGGGCCATGATCCAGGGCACGGTGAAGGGCGCGAGCAGCAGGTCGTAGACGACCGCGGTGAGGATGAGCGAGACGAGGCCGACGTGGCGGGCGCCGGTGTCGCCGACGAGGGCGCCGACGCCCGCGTACAGCAGGGTGGAGCCGATCGCGGAGGCGACGACCATGGCCATGGGGCCGGTGGCGGAGCGGAGCCGGCCGTTCTCGGGCTTGGTGAGCCCGGCGACGTAGCCGATGACGCAGAGCACGAGGGCGTAGCGTCCGACGGCGTGGTCGGCGGGCGGGGCGAGGTCGGCGAGGAGGCCGGCGCCGAAGCCGATGAGGGCGCCGCTGACATGTCCGTACACGAAGGCCAGGCCGAGGACGGTCAGCAGGAGCAGGTCGGGGACGGCGCCGGGCAGCTGGAGGCGGGCGAGGACGGCGACCTGGAGCACGAGGGCGACGACGACGAGGGTGGTGGAGAGCAGGATCCGGTTGAAGCGCATGGGACTACTCCTGCTCCTGCTCGTCGGTGCGTCCGGTCACGCCGGGCTGGGCCGTGGCCTGCCCTTCCCGCTCGCCCTGCTCGACCGGCTCGCCCGGGGCCAGTTGCTCCCGCTGTCCGACCTGGGGCTCCTCGCCCTGCGGCGCGTCGGCGTCCGGGGACGGGGTGACGGTGACGGTGACGGTCGGGGCGGGCTGGGGCTTGGCGGGCAGGACCATGTCGCGCGGGTCCGTGCGGGGCGGCTGGACGACGACGCCCACGATGTCGAGGCGGCTGAACGCGGCGTACGGGCGGACGAAGAGCCGGCGGGTCAGGTCGCCGCTGGACGGGTCGACACGGATGACCTCGCCGACGGGGACGCCGGGCACGAAGGGCCGGTTCGCCTGGGAGCCGAAGGTGACGAGCCGGTCGCCGGGCTTGACCTTGGCCTTGCCGTTGAGGAGCTGCACGGAGAGCGGGCGGGCACCCTGGCCGGTGGCGAAGCCGAGCTCGTTGGTCCGCTCTATCCGGGTACCGACCGTGAAGTCGGGGTCGTTGGCGAGGAGCACCGTGGCGGTGGAGGGGCCGACGGTGGTGACCCGGCCGACGAGCCCGTCGCCGTTGATGACGGTCATGTCGCGGCGGATACCGTCGTCGGAGCCGGCGTCGATGGTGATGGTCCAGGAGAAGCTCTGCGCGGCTCCTATGGCGATGACCTCGGCCGCCTTGATGCCGTACTGTCCGGCGCCCGCCTTCTTCAGCAGGTCGTCGAGTTCGCGGACGCGGTTGCGGTTCCGGTCGTCGCTGCCGAGCCTGGACTTCAGCTCGGCGTTCTCCCGCTCCAGCTGCGCGATGCGGCTGTGGCGCTCGCCCGAGTCGCGTACGGCTCCGATCGCGTTGCCGATCGGGTCGATCGCGGACGCGACACCGTTCTCGACCGGGCCGAAGACGGTGGCGGCGACCCGCCTGGCTCCGTCGACCGGTGACCCCTCACCGCCGCGGATGTCCACCGTGATCAGCGCGAACGCCACGGCGACCAGCAGCGCCAGGAGCAGCCGGCTCTCTTTCGTGTCCCTCACGTGGGGCGGCCGTGCCTTCCTCGTAGGAATGTCTGTGCCGATATACCAACGATCAGCCGTACGGGTATGACAGCACCCGTACGGCTGATCGTATGCGCGCTATCTGCGGGGCTGGGCGTCCAGGACCTGCTGGAGCGCCTCGAACTCCTCGACGCACTTGCCGGAGCCGAGGGCGACGGAGTCGAGCGGGTCCTCGGCGATGTGGATGGGCATGCCCGTCTCGAGCCGCAGCCGCTCGTCGAGGCCGCGCAGCAGGGCGCCGCCGCCGGTGAGGACGATGCCGCGGTCCATGACGTCGCCGGACAGCTCCGGCGGGCACTTGTCGAGGGTGGTCTTGACGGCGTCGACGATGGCGTTGACGGGCTCCTCGATGGCCTTGCGGACCTCGGCGGCCGAGATGACGACGGTCTTGGGGAGACCGGATACGAGGTCGCGGCCGCGGATCTCGGTGTGCTCGTCCTCGCCGTGGTCGTATGCCGACCCGATGGTGATCTTGATTTGTTCGGCGGTGCGCTCACCGAGGAGGAGGCTGTACTCCTTCTTGATGTGCTGGATGATCGCGTTGTCCAGCTCGTCGCCGGCGACGCGGATGGACTGTGCCGTGACGATTCCCCCGAGGGAGATGACGGCGACCTCCGTGGTGCCGCCGCCGATGTCGACCACCATGTTTCCGGTGGCCTCGTGGACGGGCAGTCCGGAGCCGATCGCCGCCGCCATCGGCTCTTCGATGATGTGCACCTGGCGGGCACCGGCCTGGGTGGACGCCTCGATGACGGCGCGGCGCTCGACGCCGGTGATGCCGGAGGGCACACAGACGACGACCCGGGGGCGGGCCAGATATCGGCGTTTATGGATCTTCAGGATGAAGTAGCGGAGCATCCGCTCGGTGATCTCGAAGTCGGCGATGACGCCGTCCTTCAGCGGCCGTACGGCGACGATGTTGCCGGGGGTCCGTCCGATCATCTTCTTTGCCTCTGCGCCGACCGCCAGGATTCCACCGGTGTTGGTGTTGATGGCGACGACCGACGGTTCGTTGAGGACGATGCCGCGACCCCTGACGTACACCAGCGTGTTGGCGGTCCCGAGGTCGACAGCCATGTCACGGCCGATGAACGACATTGAGTTCCCCTTGTTTCCCATGAGGAGCGTCGGGCCTTCCCAATAGAGCGTTGACGGCTTCTCAGGACGGCGCGCTGGATCGTGTGGAGCGGAGGATTCCATCGTAGTGCCGCCTACGCGAACACGGCGCGGTGGTCCGCCTCTGTATAGGTGACGAGGTGTCGGACGGATGCGTTCCCGCCGACCCTCGCCATATGCCGCAGGGCGACCGAAATTCCATCGGTCGCCCCAGGTCAAGAGCGCTGTTTGGCTGACATGAGGTCAGGAAAGGCCGGGGAAGAAAATTTTCAGTTCCCGAATGGCGGACTCCTCCGAGTCCGATGCGTGGATCAGGTTCTCCCGGACGATGGTGCCGTAGTCGCCCCGGATGGAGCCGGGGGCCGCGGCGATCGGGTCCGTCGGGCCGGCGAGCCGGCGCACACCCTCGATGACCCGCTCGCCCTCTACGACGAGCGCGACGACGGGGCCGGACGACATGAACTCGACGAGCGGCTCGTAGAAGGGGCGCCCGACGTGCTCGGCGTAGTGCTGCTCCAGCAGGCTCCGGTCCAGCGTGCGCATCTCCAGCGCGGAGACGGTCCACCCGGCCTTGCGCTCGATTCGGCCGATGATCTCGCCGACCAAGCCGCGGCGGACGGCGTCCGGCTTGAGGAGGACGAGGGTGCGCTGGGTCATGGTGAACGGCTCCTTGCAGGCCCGGGGTGTGCGGTTCCGCCAGAGGTTACCGGGTGTGACGGGCGCCGCGGCACCCGCCTCCCGTGAACTACCGGGACGGGGCCTCGGCCTCGGCCGCCCACCTCGCCTTGGCCTCGTCGATCTTGCGGCCGTAGTGGATCGACGCCCACCACAGGGCCGCGAAGACCGCGCCCAGGAAGAACATCACCGGTACGACGAAGCCGCTGGCGATCAGGGCGATCTGGAGCGCCCAGCCCATCTGGACGCCGCCCGGCCGGGTGATCATCCCGCACAGCAGGACGGACAGCGCCATCGCGATGCCGCAGACCGTCCACACCGTGCCCATGGACAGGCTGTCGTCCTTCATCGCGACAAGACCGGCGAAGCCGATCACGAAGAACTCGCCGATCAGTGTCGAGGCGCAGAGCGTACGCATCGTGTCAGCCCTTCCGGAGGAGCAGCCGGGCCTCGCCGACCGTGATCACCGAACCTGTCACCAGCACACCCGCGCCGCCGTACTCGCCCTCCTCCTCGGCGAGCGTGATGGCCGCCTCCAGGGCGTCGTCGAGGCGCGGCTCGACGACCACGCGCTCGTCGCCGAAGACCTCCACCGCGACCGCCGCGAGCTCGTCGGGGTCCATGGCGCGGTGCGTGGAGTTCGCCGTGACGACGACCTCCGCGAAGATCGGCTCGAACGCCTCCAGGAGACCTCGCACGTCCTTGTCTCCGCTCGCGCCGACCACGCCGATCAGCCGCGAGAAGTCGAACGCCTCCTGGACGCCCTCGGCCGCGGCCCGCGCCCCGGCCGGGTTGTGCGCGGCGTCCAGGACGACGGTCGGGCTGCGCCGTACGACCTCCAGGCGGCCCGGTGACGCGACCGTCGCGAACGCCTTGCGGACGGTGTCCAGATCCAGCGGCCGCGCGTGCTGGGCGCCGATCCCGAAGAACGCCTCCACCGCCGCGAGCGCCACCGCCGCGTTGTGCGCCTGGTGCGCGCCGTACAGCGGCAGGAAGACGCCCTCGTACTCGCCGCCGAGGCCGCGCAGCGTCAGGAGCTGCCCGCCGACCGCGACCTCACGCGCGACGACGCCGAACTCCATGCCCTCGCGGGCCACGGTCGCGTCCTTCTCGACGGCCTTCTTCAGCAGTACCTGCGCCGCGTCCACCGGCTGCTGCGCCAGGATGACCGTGGCGCCGTCCTTGACGACCCCGGCCTTCTCGCCGGCGATCTCGGCGGGTGTCGTGCCGAGCCGGTCGGTGTGGTCGAGGGAGATGGGCGTGATCACGGCGACGGAGGCGTCGATGACATTCGTCGCGTCCCAGCTGCCGCCCATGCCGACCTCGACGACGGCGACGTCGACCGGCGCGTCGGCGAACGCCGCGTACGCCATGCCGGTGAGGACCTCGAAGAACGACAGGCGGTATTCCTGCGTCGTGTCGACCATCTCCACGTACGGCTTGATGTCGTGGTACGTCTCGATGAACCGCTCGGCGCTGATCGGGGCGCCGTCCAGGCTGATCCGCTCGGTGATCGTCTGGACGTGCGGCGAGGTGTACCGGCCGGTGCGCAGCTCGAACGCGCCGAACAGCGCCTCGATCATGCGCGCGGTGGAGGTCTTGCCGTTGGTGCCGGTGATGTGGATGGAGGGGTAGGCGCGCTGCGGCTCGCCCAGGACGTCCATGAGCGCGGCGATGCGCTGCACGGACGGCTCCAGCTTGGTCTCGCCCCAGCGGGTCGCGAGCTCCTGCTCGACCTCCCGCAGCGCCTTGTCGACCTCCGGGTCGGCGGGCCGCGACGGCACGGGGTCGGCCTGCGGCGGCCTGGCCTGGGCGCGCAGGGTGCGGCTGCCCGCCTCGATCACCGCCAGGTCGGGGGCAGGGGTCTCTCCCGCTCGAGCGGAGTCGAGAGCTTGGGGGAGGTCGGTTTCGGCCTCGACGAGGTCGTCGAAGCCGTCGCTGTCTGGGTGGTCGCTGTGGTCGCTGGACGAGGGCTGCTCACTCACGCCGTCCAGTCTACGGAGCGCCACTGACACGGCCGGGCGCAGGAGGGCCCGAAGGCCCCGGAACCAGGCGGTTCCGGGGCCTTCGGGGTGTCGTACGTCGTACGGGTGTGCTCAGCCCTGCGGAAGGTTCGCGAGCTGCGCCTGGATACGGGCGATGTCCTCGTCCGCCTTGGTGAGGCGCGTGCGGATCTTCTCCACGACGTGGTCGGGCGCCTTGGCCAGGAACGCCTCGTTGCCGAGCTTGGCCTGGGCCTGGGCCTTCTCCTTCTCGGCCACGGACAGGTCCTTCGTCAGGCGCTTGCGCTCCGCCTCGACGTCGATCGTGCCCGACAGGTCCAGGGCGACCGTGGCGCCGGCGACCGGGAGGGAGGCGGTGGCGTGGAAGCCCTCGCCCTCCGGCTGGAGACGCAGTAGCTGGCGGATGGCCGGCTCGTGCGGGGCCAGCGCCGTGCCGGCCAGGTCCAGGCGGGCCGGGACCTTCTGGCCGGGCTGGAGGCCCTGGTCGGAGCGGAAGCGGCGGACCTCGGTGACGACACGCTGGACGAGCTCGATCTCCTGCTCGGCGGCGTCGTCGCGGAATCCGCCCGGGGCGTGAGCCCCAGGAACGGACACGGCCTTCGGCCAGTCGGCGACGACGAGGGACTCGCCGCCCGTCAGGGTGGTCCACAGCGTGTCGGTGACGAACGGGACGACCGGGTGCAGCAGCCGCAGCATGACGTCCAGGACCTCGCCGAGGACCCGGGCGGAGACCTCGGCCTGCTCGCCGCCCTCGAAGAACGTGGTCTTCGACAGCTCGACGTACCAGTCGAAGACCTCGTCCCACGCGAAGTGGTAGAGCGCCTCGCTGAGCTTGGCGAACTGGAAGTCCTCGTAGTACGCGTCGACTTCGGCGACCGTCTTGTCGAGGCGGGACAGGATCCAGCGGTCCGCGGCGGACAGCCGGGACGCGTCCGGCAGCGGGCCCTCCACGGTGGCGCCGTTCATCAGCGCGAAGCGGGTGGCGTTCCAGATCTTGTTGGCGAAGTTGCGGGACGCCTGGACCCAGTCCTCGCCGATGGGCACGTCGGTGCCGGGGTTGGCGCCCTTGGCGAGGGTGAAGCGGACGGCGTCGGAGCCGTATGCGTCCATCCAGTCGAGCGGGTCCACGACGTTGCCGAAGGACTTCGACATCTTCTTGCCGCGCTCGTCGCGGACGAGGCCCGTCAGGGCGATCGTCTTGAACGGGACCTCGCCGTCCATCGCGTACAGGCCGAACATCATCATCCGGGCGACCCAGAAGAAGATGATGTCGTGGCCGGTGAGGAGAACGTCGGTCGAGTAGAACTTCTGCAGGTCCGGGGTCTGCTCCGGCCAGCCGAGCGTGGAGAACGGCCACAGGCCCGACGAGAACCAGGTGTCGAGGACGTCGGTCTCCTGCGTCCAGCCCTCACCGGACGGCGGCTCCTCGTCGGGTCCGACACAGACGATCTCGCCGTTCGGGCCGTACCAGACGGGGATGCGGTGGCCCCACCACAGCTGGCGCGAGATGCACCAGTCGTGCATGTTGTCCACCCAGTCGAAGTAGCGCTTCGACATGTCCTCGGGATGGATCGCGACGCGGCCCTCGCGGACGGCGTCGCCGGCGGCCCGCGCCAGCGGCTGGACGTTGACCCACCACTGCAGTGAAAGCCGGGGCTCGACCGTCGTCTTGCAGCGCGAGCAGTGGCCGACGGAGTGGACGTACGGGCGCTTCTCGGCGACGATCCGGCCCTGGGAGCGCAGGGCGCCGACGACGGCGTCGCGGGCCTCGTAGCGGTCGAGCCCCTGGAACGGGCCGTGGACGGTGATGACACCGCGCTCGTCCATGATCGTCAGGGACTCGAGGCCGTGCCGCCGGCCGATCGCGAAGTCGTTCGGGTCGTGGGCCGGGGTCACCTTGACGGCGCCGGTGCCGAACTCCGGGTCGACGTGCGTGTCGGCGACGACCGGGATCGTACGGTCCGTCAGGGGCAGCTTGATGCGCTTGCCGACGAGGTGCTGGTAGCGCGGGTCGTCGGGGTGGACGGCGACGGCCGTGTCACCGAGCATCGTCTCGGCGCGGGTGGTGGCGACGACCAGGGTGTCCTCGCCCTCGCCGTACTTGATGGAGACGAGCTCGCCGTCGTCCTCCTGGTACTCCACCTCGATGTCGGAGATGGCGGTGAGGCAGCGGGGGCACCAGTTGATGATGCGCTCGGCGCGGTAGATCAGCTCGTCGTCGTAGAGCCGCTTGAAGATGGTCTGGACGGCGCGGGACAGGCCCTCGTCCATGGTGAAGCGCTCACGGCTCCAGTCGACGCCGTCGCCGAGGCGGCGCATCTGGCCGAGGATCTTGCCGCCGTACTCCTCCTTCCACTGCCAGACGCGCTGGACGAACTCCTCGCGGCCCAGGTCGTGACGGGACTTGCCCTCCTCGGCGAGCTGCTGCTCGACCTTGTTCTGGGTGGCGATGCCGGCGTGGTCCATGCCGGGCAGCCACAGCACCTCGTAGCCCTGCATCCGCTTGCGGCGGGTGAGGGCGTCCATGAGGGTGTGCTGGAAGGCGTGGCCCAGGTGGAGGCTGCCGGTGACGTTCGGCGGCGGGATGACGATGGTGTACGGGGGCTTGGCGCTCGTCGCGTCGGCCGTGAAGTAACCGCGTTCTACCCAGCGCTCGTACAGCTTCCCCTCTACATCGGCCGGCGCGTACTGGGTCGGCAGTTCGGGGACGGATGCTGGCTGCTGCTGAGTGTTCTCGGTCACGGGCCCAGTTTAGAGGTGTCACAGGCGCGTACTGAAACGGGAATCTTCCGTGATGGTGTGACCCCCGCCGCGCCTCGGGAGCGTTCCTTCGGCCAGTATGTGAGGAACGCATAAACGTCTGGATGGGGGAACCCTTAATGAGCTACAACCAGCCGGGCCCGTACGGCGGACAGCCTCAGCAGCCCGGGCCGTACGGTCAGCCGGGTCCCTACGGGCAGCCCGGCCCCTACGGCCAGCCCCCGCAGGCGCCCCAGCCCGGTTACGGCTATCCGCAGCAGGCCCCGCCCCCGCAGCAGCAGCCGGGCTACGGCTACCCCCAGCAGCCCCAGCAGCCCCAGCAGCCCCAGCAGCCCCAGCAGCCCCAGCAGCCGAACCCGTACGGCCAGCCCGCGCAGCCCGGCCCGTACGGCCAGCCCCCGCAGCAGCCGCCGTACGGCGCGGCCCCCGGCGGCTACCCGGGCGCCCCCGCCCCGCAGCCCCCGAAGAAGAAGACGGGCCTGATCATCGGCGTCGCGGCGGGCGTGGTCGCGCTGGCGGTCGGCGCGTACTTCGTGTTCGGCCCGGGCCTGGGCGGCGGCCTGGAGGACGACGGCCCGCACAAGCTGGCGACGCCGGAGGCGGTGCTGGGCGGCGAGTACAAGCGGACCAGCAAGGAGGGTGCCGGCAACTCGTCCGATGCGGACGACATGGAGAAGGCCGGTATCCAGGACGCCAAGCCCGTGCGGGGGACGTACACGACGGTCGACCCGAAGAAGATCGACCTGTCCGACCCCGCGTCCTCGCCCGAGCTCCTGACGGCCAAGTCCGTCACTTTCACCGGCGCGTACGGGAAGATCGCGGACCCGGAGAAGACGCTGGACGCGTACTTCGCCAAGATGAACGAGGAGGCGAAGAAGGACACCGACAGCAAGTTCAAGCTGATCGGGTCTCCGGAGGCGGTGTCCCCGGACGACTTCAACGGCGTCATGAAGTGCCAGTCCATCGAGGGCCCGAACGCCGTGACGAAGCAGCAGCAGACCAACTGGTTCTGCGTGTGGTCCGACTACAGCACCATCGCCACGGTCTTCGCCGGCGAGGCGACGAAGAGTCTGGACAAGGACGGCGCGGCGAAGATCACCGCCGACCTCCGCAAGGAGATCCGCGTCAAGGCCTGAGCCGCCCTGAGCCGACGACAGGGCCCCCGGCCGGTTCACGGAACCGGGCGGGGGCCCTGTCGCTTACGTGCGGTCAGGCCGACTTCTCGTGGCGGCCCTGGTCCTTGACGACCCTGGGGACCAGGGTCGGGTTGACGTTGTTGTGGACGACGTCCTCCGTGATGACGACACGGGCCACGTCCTTGCGGGACGGGACCTCGTACATCACGGACATCAGGACCTCTTCCATGATGGCGCGCAGACCGCGGGCGCCCGTGCCGCGGAGGATGGCCTGGTCGGCGATGGCCTCCAGGGCGGGGCGGTCGAAGTCCAGCTCCACGCCGTCGAGTTCGAAGAGGCGCTGATACTGCTTCACCAGCGCGTTGCGGGGTTCCACCAGGATCTTGAGCAGGGCCTCGCGGTCGAGGTTGTGGACGCTGGTGATGACCGGGAGGCGGCCGATGAACTCGGGGATCATCCCGAACTTCACCAGGTCCTCCGGCATGACCTCCTGGAACTGGTCGCTCGCCTCGATCTCCCGCTTCGAGCGGATCGTCGCGCCGAAGCCGATGCCCTTGGCACCGGCCCGCGACTCGATGATCTTCTCCAGGCCGGCGAAGGCACCGCCCACGATGAACAGGACGTTCGTCGTGTCGATCTGGATGAACTCCTGGTGCGGGTGCTTACGGCCGCCCTGGGGCGGGACCGACGCCGTGGTGCCCTCCAGGATCTTGAGCAGGGCCTGCTGGACGCCCTCACCGCTCACATCGCGTGTGATGGAAGGGTTTTCGCTCTTACGGGCCACCTTGTCGATCTCGTCGATGTAGATGATGCCCGTCTCGGCCTTCTTGACGTCGTAGTCGGCCGCCTGGATGAGCTTCAGCAGGATGTTCTCGACGTCCTCGCCGACATAGCCGGCCTCCGTCAGCGCCGTGGCGTCGGCGATGGCGAAGGGTACGTTCAGCATGCGGGCGAGGGTCTGGGCCAGGAGCGTCTTGCCGGAGCCCGTGGGGCCCAGCAACAGGATGTTGGACTTGGCGAGTTCGATCGCGTCGTCCCGGCCCTGCGCGCCGCCGTTCTCACCGGCCTGGACGCGCTTGTAGTGGTTGTACACCGCGACGGAGAGGGCCTTCTTCGCCGGCTCCTGGCCGACGACATAGCCCTCGAGGAACTCGTAGATCTCGCGGGGCTTGGGGAGTTCCTCCCACCGCACCTCGCTCGTCTCCGCGAGTTCCTCTTCGATGATCTCGTTGCAGAGGTCGATGCACTCGTCGCAGATGTACACACCGGGGCCTGCGATGAGCTTCTTCACCTGCTTCTGGCTCTTTCCGCAGAACGAGCACTTGAGCAGGTCGCCGCCATCACCGATGCGTGCCACGAGGTGCTTCCCCTTCGCCTGGGAGCGGCTTGTTCGCAGCCGACTCCTGGTGCCTCATATCCGACGGTACCTTGCCGGGCCCCCCGTTCGGGCCCCCCTTGGCACGGTTCGCACGGACGGAAGTCCATGACGTGGGCCGTGCCAAGGGAAGGTCGAGCGTCAGGCCGCCACGGCCGCCGCGCCCTTGCGGGTCGACACGATCTGGTCGATCAGGCCGTACGCGAGCGCGTCCTCGGCCGTGAGGATCTTGTCGCGCTCGATGTCGTCGCGGATCTTCTCGATCGGGGTGTTGGAGTGCTTGGCGAGCATCTCCTCCAGCTGCGTGCGCATACGGAGGATCTCGTTGGCCGCGATCTCCAGGTCGGAGAGCTGCTCACGGCCGGTGCCGCCGGACGGCTGGTGGATCAGCACGCGTGCGTTGGGCAGGGCCATCCGCTTGCCGGGCGTGCCGGCGGCGAGCAGCACGGCCGCGGCGGAGGCCGCCTGGCCCATGCAGACCGTCTGGATGTCCGGCTTCACGAACTGCATCGTGTCGTAGATCGCCGTGAGCGCGGTGAAGGAACCACCGGGGCTGTTGATGTAGACGGAGATGTCGCGGTCCGGGTCCATCGACTCCAGGCACAGCAGCTGCGCCATGACGTCGTTGGCGGAGGCGTCGTCGATCTGCACGCCGAGGAAGATCACACGCTCCTCGAAGAGCTTCGCGTACGGGTCGTACTCGCGCACGCCCTGGGAGGTGCGCTCGACGAAGCGCGGGACGACATACCGGTTGTCCACCTGCGGGCCGGTGTAGAGGCCGCTCGCGGAGAAGTTGCTCATGGGGTGTTCACCATCCTGGTGGCGTTCGGCGGGCTGGGCGGAGGGCTGGTGGGGGCGGGCATCGGCTCAGGCGCCGGTGCCGCCACCGCCCGGAACGCCCGAAGCGGCGGAGATGATCTCGTCGAGGAGGCCGTAGTCCTTGGCCTCCTCGGCGGTGAACCAGCGGTCGCGGTCACCGTCACGGATGATCGTTTCCACGGTCTGGCCGGAGTGGCGCGCGGTGATCTCGGCCATCCGCCGCTTCGTACGGAGGAGGTACTCGGCCTGGATCTTGATGTCGGATGCGGTACCGCCGATGCCGGCGGAGCCCTGGTGCATCAGGATGTCGGTGTTGGGCAGGGCGAAGCGCTTGCCCGGGGAGCCGCCGGTCAGCAGGAACTGGCCCATGGAGGCCGCCATACCCATGCCGATCGTGACCACGTCGTTCGGGATGTACTGCATGGTGTCGTAGATCGCCATGCCGGCCGTCACCGAGCCGCCGGGGCTGTTGATGTACAGGTAGATGTCCTTGTCCGGGTCGGCGGCAAGGAGCAGCATCTGCGCGGTGATCTTGTTGGCGATATCGTCGTCGACCTGCTGGCCGAGGAAGATGATGCGCTCGCCGAGCAGCCGGTTGTACACATGGTCGCCGAGGCCACCACCGATGGACGGCTCACCCGCGGCGTAAGGCATCAGATTCGTCACGTATCCACCTGCTCGTCTCTGACGGCTGCGGCCGTCTCAGCGTCTGTCGTACTGGGGGCGGGTACTACCCCTGCCCTCGTACTCATGGACCCTAACGCGCAGGTGGGCGGGCGCCATCCCGGTTCCCGAACTGTTCGCTGGGAGCGCAAGGTTCCGTGAGTACGGCGGCGGGCCCCGGGCGCGCAGTGCGTCCGGAGCCCGCCGCGGAGCTCAGGGCGAGGCTGATCAGGCCTCGGTCCGCTCCTCGGTCTCGGCCTCGGCGGCCTCGGCCGTCTCGGCCGTCTCGTCCTCGATGTCGTCCATGACGACGGGCTCACCGTTGGTGTCGACGACCTTGGCGGCCTCGACGACCAGCGCCAGGGCCTTGCCGCGGGCGACCTCGCCGACGAGCATCGGGACCTGGTTGCCCTGGACGACGGCCTGCGCGAACTGGTCCGGGCTCATGCCGGAGGACTGGGCGCGGCGCATCAGGTGCTCGGTCAGCTCGTCCTGGTTGACGTTGAGCTTCTCCGTGGAGACCAGCTCGTCGAGGATGAACTGGGTCTTGATGCCCTTCTCGGCCTGCTCCTTGGTCTCGGCGTCGAACTCCTCCTCGGTCTTGCCCTGGAGCTCCAGGTACTTCGCGAGGTCGAGGCCCATCTGGCCGAGCTGGTGGTTCACCAGGTTGTGCTTGCGGGTGTTGATCTCGTCCTCGAGAAGCTTCTCGGGGATCGGGACCTCCGCCAGCTTCAGCAGCTCGTCGAGGACGCGCTCCTGGGCCTGGGTGGCCTGGTCGTACTGCTTCATGTTCTCGAGGCGCTTGCGGCTGTCGGCCTTCAGCTCCTCGAGGGTGTCGAACTCGGACGCCATCTGGGCGAAGTCGTCGTCGAGTTCGGGAAGCTCACGGGCGGCGACCGCGGTGACCTTGACGGTGACCTCGGCCTCCTTGCCCTCGGCGGAGCCGCCCTTCAGCGTGGAGGTGAAGGTGGCCTCGCCGTCGGCCTCCAGGCCGGTCACGGCCTCGTCGATGCCGTCCAGCAGCTCGCCGGAGCCGATGGTGTACTGCACGCCGCCGGCGACGCCGTCCGGGAGGACCTCGCCGTCGACCTTGGCCTCGAGGTCGATCGTCACGACGTCGCCCTCGGCGGCGGCGCGCTCGACCGGGTCGGTGGAGGCGAAGCGCTCGCGCAGCTGCTCCACGGACTTCTCGACGTCCTCGTCGGTGACCTCGACGGCGTCGACGGTGACCTCGATGCCGGAGTAGTCCGGGATCTCGATCGCCGGGCGGATGTCGACCTCCGCGGTGAAGGCCAGCAGCTCGCCGTCCTTCAGCTCGGTGATGTCGACCTCCGGCTGGCCCAGCGGGTTGACCTCGGCCTCGTTGACCGCCTCGGTGTAGAGCTTGGGAAGGGCGTCGTTGACGGCCTCCTCCAGCACAGCACCACGGCCGAACCGCTGGTCGATCACTCGGGCCGGGATCTTGCCCTTACGGAAGCCCTTGACCGTGACCTGCTGGTTGATCTTCTTGTACGCCGCGTCGAGGCTGTCCTTGAGCTCCTCGAAGGGCACCTCGACAGTGAGCCGAACCCGGGTCGGGTTCAGGGTCTCCACGGCGCTCTTCACGGTTCGGTCTCCTTGTGGCTGATTCTTGGGTTCTGCCGGGGCGCGAACTGCGGCGGCCCGGCCGATCTGCCCGGTCGAGAGACACACGGGCACGTAGCTTGCATAGTAACCGCAAGGAGTACGCGCCCCACAACGTGATCTTGGATGCGCCGGATGCGCGTGTGGAGGTCTGTGATGGTCGGGGTGGCGGGATTTGAACCCACGGCCTTCCGCTCCCAAAGCGGACGCGCTACCAAGCTGCGCCACACCCCGTCGGTGCGACACGTAGGGTACATGGCCGCGGGCGCTGCGTCGGTACATCAAGGGGTGTGCGACCAGGGGCGCGGACCCGCTACGATGCTCCACGTACCGCGGTCGTCGCTCCTTGGTGACGCGCGCGGTGCGCCGCTCGCGGGCGTAGCTCAATGGTAGAGCCCTAGTCTTCCAAACTAGCTACGCGGGTTCGATTCCCGTCGCCCGCTCTTCGATCGACTCCGGCCCGTCCGGGTGAGCTGCTCACCCGGACGGGCCGGAGTCGTTTTTCGGTCCTTAAAAGCTGATCTTGCTGATGGACGCGGCTATCTCGTTGAGGACCTTGGTGAGGGTCGGGCCGACACCCGAGGACGCCAGGAAGAACCCGAAGAGGGCGGCGATGATCGCCGGCCCGGCCTTGACCGAGCCGCCGCGGATCATCACCACCAGGACGATCGCCAACAGCACCACCACGGACAACGAAATGGCCACGCTGATCACCTCTAGGTCGGTCCGCCCGGACGGCCGGGGGCACACGGCCCAGCACACCCCCGCTCGGCCCATCGTGCCATCAACCGCCCCGTCAGTGCTGCCCCGTGACACATCGCCGACGGCCCGAGGGCCGAACGGAGAGGCCCGAGCGGTAATTCCGCAACGGAATTCACATTGATCCTTTCACCGCGCGCGCATGTCCGTCACAGAAAATTCTCAAGGCGGCCGCGCGGGCGGTAATTGATCAGCACGATCGATGCGATGTGCGGCTTTTGTCCCGGATTTATCGCTACATTTCAGGCACTGTAAGTAATGCTGTGATGTGGTTTTCCGGGTTTCCGGAAAGGCGCGGGGCGGGGCTATGGTGCCTCGAATGTTCCACCCACCCCAAGAAAAGCAGAGGCAGCGGGACGCCTACTTCGACAACGCCAAGTACCTGGCGATCGTGCTCGTCGCGGTGGCCCACGCGTGGGAGCCGGTCATGGAGGGCAGCCGTGCCACGCGGGCGCTCTACATGGTCGTCTACTCCTTCCACATGCCGGCGTTCGTGATCATCTCCGGGTACTTCTCACGGAGCTTCACCGGTCGGCCCGAGCAGCTGAGACGGCTGGTGAGCGGGGTCCTCGTCCCGTACCTGGCCTTCGAGGTGGCGTACACCCTGTACCGGCGGTGGGCCGAGGACGCGCCGTGGCAGGCCTTCTCGCTCACCGACCCGTTCTATCTGACCTGGTTCCTGCTGGCGCTGTTCATGTGGCGGCTGTCCGCGCCGCTCTGGAAGGCCATGCGGTACCCCGTGCCGGTGGCGGTGGCGGTCGCGGCGCTGGCCTCGCTGACACCGCGCATCGCGGCGGACCTGGATCTCCAGCGGGTGCTGCAGTTCCTGCCGTTCTTCGTACTGGGCCTCTCGCTGCGCGAGGAGCACTTCCAGCTGGTCAGGCGGCGGGCAGTGCGGGTGCTCGCCGTGCCGGTCGCGCTGGCCGCGCTGGCGGGGGCGTACGCGATCACGCCGACACTGCGGATGGGCTGGTTCTACCGGAACAAGAGCGCCCAGGAGTTGGAGGCCGCGTGGTGGGCCGGGCCCGTCGCGACGGTCGCTCTCGGCGGGTGCGCGCTGGTGCTGACGGTGGTGTTCCTGGCGTGGGTGCCGGGGCGGCGCACCTGGTTCACGGTGCTGGGCGCGGGCAGCATCTGCGGCTATCTGCTGCACGGCTTCGGGACGAAGGCACTCCAGTACTGGAACCTCGTAGACGCGTACCCGGTGCTGGCGACGCCCGCCGGGCGGGTCGGCCTGACCGTGGTGGCGGCCGTCGCGGTGACCCTGATGTGCACCCCGCCGGTGCGTCGCGCACTGCGTTGCGTGACGGAGCCTCGCCTGGAGTGGGCGTTCCGCCGGACGGCCCCGGCACCAGCCCCGGCCCCGGACCCGGACCCGGCACCCGCGAGGGCGGAGCCTCCGGCGGAGACGGTGCCGGCGAGGGCCGTCAGCCGGACGTGAGGCCCAGCAGCTCCCGTACGTGCGCGTACTTGGTGGTCAGCCGGGTCCGGGTCGGCTCGTCGAGCACGGCGAGCCGGTCCGGATCGGCGTTGTGCGCGAGATCGGCCTCCTTGACGAGGCGGGCGCCCGGCACGGCCAGGATGCGGGCGGTGTAGGCCGCGAGGTCCTCGCCGGGGCGCTTGGTCAGGGCGAGGACGATGTCCTTGACCTGCTGGGGCAGCGCGGCGGCCGCGAGCCACTGCGGCGACAGGGCGTCGTCCTCGATCGCGTCGTGCAGCCAGGCCGCGGCGATCTGCTCGTCGCTGCCGCCCCGCGCCCGCACCCCTTCGGCCACGGCCCGAAGGTGCTCGACGTAGGGCCGCCCCGCTTTGTCCGTCTGCCCGGCGTGTGCCCGGCGAGCGATGGCTTCGACCTGGTCGAGCGAGAGGTTCGGCATGGCCCGACTGTACGCCGCCGGGGGTGCCTCTATGTCTTTCGTCAAGGCGCCCCTGTCGGGTTTGGGGTGGTTGGTGCTTGCTGAGGTTATGCGGCGAGTTCGACGTCGTCGGGTGTGCGGGGTTCGTAGAAGGTTCCGTCGCGGAGCATGGCGAACAGGACGCTGATGCGATGGCGGGCGAGGCGCAGAAGTGCCTGGGTGTGGGTCTTGCCACGGGCTCGGCAGCGGTCGTAGTAGGTGCGGGAGGCGGCATCATGCAGAGCGGCGAACGCGGAGAGGAACATCGCGCGTTTGAGCTGCCGGTTTCCGCTTCGGGGTGCGTGTTCGCCGTGGATCGAGGTCCCGGACGACTTGGTCGCCGGCGCGAGGCCGGCGTAGGAGGCCAGGTGGGCGGCGCTCGGGAACGAGCTGCCGTCGCCGACGGTGACCAGGAGGACTGCGGCGGTCCTGACGCCGACGCCGGGCAACGACGTCAGGACCGGGGAAAGAGGGTGAGCCTCCAGCAGTTCGTTGATCTGCGTTTCCAGGGCCCGGCGTTGTTCGTGGACCGCCGCGAGCGAGCGGGCCAGGGAGGGGACCACGATGTCGAGGGTGCCGGTGCCAGGGACGACGACGGTCTGTTCGTCGAGCGCGTCGAATACGTCGTCGATGAGCCGGGCGGCCATGCGCGGGGCCTTCGGGCGGATCAGTTCGACGAGTCTGCGGCGGCCTGCCTTGCGCAGGGCGGCCGGAGAGCCGTGGCGCTCCAGCAGCCAGGTGACGGCCTGGTGGTCGAGGCGGGGCCCGAGAACGCGCTCCAGGCTGGGGTGGAACTGGGTGAGCAGGCCGCGTATCCGGTTGGAGGTGCGGGTGGCCTCGGCTGCGAGGTCCTGGTCGAAGCCCGCGAGCACGGTCAGCTCGGCGGTGATCTCGTCGGTCAGTTCCAGCGAACGCAGGGTGTGGGGCATGGTGCGGGCGGCGTCCGCGATCACCGCGGCGTCCTTCGCGTCGGTCTTGGCCTCGCCCGGGTAGAGGTCAGCGATCCGCCGCATGGCCAGTCCGGGCAGGTAGGCCACCTGGCAGCCCGCGTCACGGGCCACCGCGAGCGGGAGGGCGCCGATCGAGGCGGGCTGGTCCACGACCACGAGGACAGTGCCGAACTTGTCGCGCAGCTTGTCAAAGACGGCCCGCAGTTTCGGTTCGCTGTTCGGCAGCGGCTTGTCGAAGACCTTCTTCCCGGCCGGGGTCAGCCCGTGCCCATGATGCGTGCTCTTGCCGACGTCCAAGCCGAGGAAGACGCCCACGCCGTCAGTGTCGATCACTGTGCCCCCACTCGTTCGTTACGTGCTGGCCTGGGCATCGGGGCCGTTCTCGCGCATCCACGTTATGCAGACCTGCCGCCCGCGGATGGCTGGGCATTGCGCCCGGCCAGGCGGTGGTCGGACCTCTCATCAGCGTCTCCGACGGCACCTCCCGGGCCCGGTGACACCACCCCCCCCGGTCATCCGTGCGACAGGGGGCAAAAGTCATGCCGGGCCCGGAGGCCAGCGGCCCTCTTGCAGGACCGCGAAAAACATAACGGGGC
>NZ_VSRY01000151.1 GCF_008271805.1 Streptomyces sp. TRM49041 | reverse complement strand
TACTGAGGTTGAACTCGTGATGTCGCTGGGTCGTTCAGGTGGGTCTGATGGTCAGGCCGGTCTCGGCGAGGCAGCCGTCTATCAGGTGGCTGCGGTACTGGATGTGCCGGAGGCCGCGTCGGATGCGCTGGACGAGGTGTTCGGGGGTATTGAAGGCGACGTTGGAGAGCCAGCCCCGCCGCAGTAGTGACCAGATCCCTTCGACGGGGTTGAGGTCGGGTGCGTAGGGCGGCAAGTAGTAGATGGTCAGCCAGTCCCGGGCTTCGGCGAACTCCCGCAGCCCGGCGGCCTTGTGAACGTTCAGGTTGTCCCAGACGAGCACGATCGGGCCCCCGAGCTGCTGGTGGGCGGCGATCAGCAGGTCCCGGTAATCGCGCCAGGAGAAGCTCTTGCGTCCGTCGCGCTGACCGTCGTCCCTGCGCGGCCGGTAGATCAGCCGCGACCGGTGGCCGGGCTTGTAGCAGGTCAGCGCGGCGATGGATATCCGTCTGCGGGAACGGCCCCGCACCCGCACCACCGGGGTCCGGCCGCGCCGAGACCAAGTCTTCGCGTGCGGCGGCGTCATGGAGAAGCCGGCCTCGTCCTCGAAGACGAGCCAGGCCCCACGGGCCGCCGCTAACCTTCCGCGCGGGGCCACACCTCCTTGGCCCACCCCGCGACCGCATCGTCGTCCCGCTCCACGGCCCGACGGGCAGGCACCTGGCAGGACCAGCCATTGCGCACCAGCAGCTTCCGCACGCCCTGGACCGTGTAGGTCAGGTGGAAGCGCCGGCCGATCACCGTCTTCACACGGCTCAGGGTCCAGCGTTGGTCTTCCCAGCCGTGCGCGGCCGGACCCTTGGCCAGCTCCGCCTCCAGCTGCGTGAACTGCTTCTGACTCAGCCTCGGCAGCGACGCCGGCCCCTGCGACCGCAGAGCCCGGGGACCGCCCTCGTCCCACATCTGCCGCCATCGCTGCACCGAACGGACGCTGACCCGCAGGTCCTTCGCGATCACCGAGCTCGCCTCGCCCAGGGCGAACCTCTCGGCCGCCTTTAGCCGTAACTCCTCGCGGAACTGCTGCCGTTCGGCGGTCAGCCCGCCCCCTTGTGGATACCGCATGCCTTCGGTGATACCGCACAGGCGACGAGCCGTCAGCCCCTACGACACCACGAGTTCAACCTCAGTAACGCGTCCTCGCTCATACGCCCCATTTCGCCTGTCCAGTCGCTTCGGGCACCGGCATCACTGCCGAGCCGGGACAGCGCCTCTACCGGTTCAGGGCGCAGAGCGGTCAGGTTGGGTGAGCTGGGGATCGGTTGCGGTCGGCAGGGAGGTGGCGGCGTGGCATTCGCGGCAGGTGACCGCGCGGGGTTGGCGGAGGATGTCGAGGGCCTGATCGAGGGTGATGGGTGCGGCGTGGGGCTGGCAGCCGATGACGTGGATCAGGCGTGCTCCGGGGTGGCCGGGGCGGTGAGGGAGGTCTTGTACTGTCCAGGCCTGCCGCCCGTCGGTGGTGGGAGTGGCAAGGGTGGGGATGCGGCTGTAGTCGCCGCCTTCGAGGGGGCGGACATGACGGGCGTCGAGCCAGACACTCTGTTCCGCGGGCTTGGTGCGGCCGCTGCTGCCAACTGCCCAGCAGGTGATGCCCACCCGGTACTGCCCAGCGTAAACACCCGCTGTCCAAGATCAGGGTGGAACTTCCAAGGCCGGGTAGTTAGCGTTTCTGCAGGTCACGCAAGTCAGTTGAAAGTGTGCCCGACATAGAGCAACGGAGCTCGTTGGTACAGGCAGTCGACCAAGACAGCTTGTATCCGAGGAGCTCCGTTGCCGTCTCATCATGTCCCGCCGACTCCCGTGATGGCCATCACCCGTACGGTCACTGTGGCTGCCGGGAGGTTCGCTGCCGGGCAGCTCGGTGGCCTGACTCCTTTCCTGCCCTTCGAATTGGTGGATGCAGTCCTGGAGGAGACGCGCGCGGTCCAGCAGCGTCTTCGGGACTTGCCCTCGCGGGTCGGGGTGTACTTCCTGGTGGCGATGTGCCTGTTTCCGGAGGTCGGCTACCGGTTGGTGTGGGACAGGCTGACCTCCGGAATCGACGGTGTCCGGCCGGCCCCCAGCGCGAAGGGTCTGCGTGATCTGCGCCGCCGGGTGGGCTGCGCTCCGATGAAAGCCCTGTTCGAGGTGGTGGCCGGAGTGCTGTCTCCGCCACGGACGCCGGGCGTGCGCTTCGGCCCGTACCGCACGGTCTCCTTCGACGGCTGCAGCTCGATCAAGACCCCGGACAGTGAGCGCAATCGGGGCTGGCTGGGGCGGTGCCCGCACGGTGGCTATCCCCAGATCGAGCTCATGACGCTGGTCGAGACGGGGACCCGCTCCGTGATCGGCGCGGTGTTCGGCCCTACCCGGGAGGGCGAAACCTCCTACGCCACCCGCCTGTTGAACCATCTGGGCCCCGAGATGCTGGTGCTATGGGACCGGGGCTTCGACAGCAACGACTTCCTCGCCGCCGTGCACGCCACCGGCGCCCACGTGGTGGGCCGCATCCGACAGCGCCGCCGCCCGCCTGTCCTCACGGCCCTCCCGGACTCCTCGTACCTCTCGGTCATCGGCACTGTCGCCGTGCGCATCATCGAGGCCCAGGCAAGCGTCACGTGCGCCGACGGCAGTACCTTCGACGGCTCCTACCGGCTGGTGACCACCCTGCTGGACGCCCGGCGCTACCCCGCCGACCGACTCGTGCGCCTCTACCACGAACGCTGGGAACACGAGAGCGCCTACTACGCCCTGCGCCACACCATTCTGCGCGGGCGCGTCCTCCGCTCGTGCGACCCAGGCGGCGTCGAGCAGGAGATGTGGGCCCTGCTGATCTGCTACCAGCTCCTGCGTCGGGCCATCGCCGAGGCGGCTGAGTCACGGCCGGGCACCGACCCCGACCGCTGCGGCTTCACGATCGCTCTCCACACCGCCCGCGACCTGCTGGTACGCGCGGAAGAAGTCTTCGAGCAGGGCATCGGGGCCATCGGACGGCGGATCCTGTCGGAGCTGGCCCCGCCGCGCCGGCCCCGTGTCAGTACCCGCAAGGTGAAATCGCCAACCTCGCGCTACGCGGAAAGGAAGATGGACGGCCGCCCCGACCAGAGCCGGACCGTGACCTCCGTGACGATCGCTCTCCTGCCACCCCCGCCCCCTCGCCCCGCGCTGCCGGCCACCACGGTCCCTGACTATGTCGGCCGCGGCCAGATCAGCAACCGCACGACCCGCGTCCTCGCGGTCCTGCAGGCAGAGCCCGAGCGGCAGTGGCGGGCCAGAGAGATCGCCGAACTCCTCGGCGACGTCACCCTGGTCGCCACCTACCGACAACTCGCCCGCTGGACCGAAAGAGGACTGATCAAGAGAGTTCGCACCGGCCGCTACGCGGCAACCACCCCAACGGGAACCGCCACGTGACCTGCAGAAACGCTAACTACCCGGCCTTGGTGGAACTTCACCTGGGCACACCACCAGCCGACCCTACCAATCACCGATCCTCAAGATCTCCGAGAAGGCCCTCCGGGCGAGGCGACCGGCAAGGGCCGCAAGCGGTGGACCATGCGCTGGAAGGCACCCCTGAACGCCTTCCAGATCGCCTTCGAAGGCCGGCCCACCCCGGCTCCCATCTGACCCCTACTGGATCAGCCGTCTACTGGACACACCCCAACGCTGCGTTCTCCGCCGTCAGCCGCGCGATCAATGCGTCCTTGTCCTCTGCCGCCGTCTTCCCGGCCCGCTTCGCTCGCGAGACCCAGCTCGCCAGCGTCGTCTTGTTGATCCCCAGGCCCTCCGCGACCTCGGGGACCGGCTTCCCGGTCTCCGTCACGATCCGTACCGCCCCCTCACGAAACTCCGCCGTGAACTTCCGACGCTTCTCCGCCATGACAACCAACATCCCCTGCTGTCACGGACTCCACGCTACGAGGGGAAGCTCACGCTCAACGAGTGCCCCGCTCCCCGAACAAGATGCCCCGCAGCCTGCATGAAACCCCAACCCAGCGGACTGATCGGAGTTCTGGAACCTGTCGGGGGTTCAGGTCAGCTACTCCGAGTCCGGCAGGGTGTCGGCCGTCGCGTCTCCCCCAGATCTGTCGAACTCTTCGGTGAATGCAGGCAGCTCAGCCGACAACGTTGCCCTGGAGAACCCTGTGAGGGCGGCGTCCAGGCCGAACGGGCGCCACAACAGGGCAGCCGCGAGTTTGCTGTACCAGATCGACGTGGTGTCGTGGGTGAGGTAGACCCTAATAGAGTCGCCCTTGCGGACCGGTGCGGTAACTGTGTAATGCTGTGCGCCGGCACCGGATTGACGCAGGATCGGCGCGTCACAGCGATAGGCCTGTCCGGCAACGATGAAGAAGAGGCTACCTTTGTATCCGATGTTGTCGTTGTAGGCGGTGTTGTCGTAGCACAGGATATGTCCGTACAGGACGCCGTCCGTTGGTGCTGTGGCGGTGTAAGGATTGCCGATTTTGGGTACCGTGCCCTGCGCCCAGCTGCGTGCGTAGGTACTGCGGTATCCCTGTACCGACCCGGTGAACTCAACGTCGCCAACTGCTGCGAGTTTACCCTTGGCGTTGAGGGCTCCGCTGACATCCACCGAGCCCCTGACGGTGAGATGGGCGGGGGTACCGGCAGGGAGGGGGACCTCTTGAATCCAGACGGGGGAGTTAAACACCACCTGCTTGCGAGCACCCGCAGGGTCGGGAATCTGGATCGTGTCCACCACGAGCGGCTTCATGGAGGGAATGGCGACCCCACCATTGGCAACGATTTCGCCGTCTGCCTTGAGGCCGTCGGTGGCAACGATTTCGCCGTCTGCCTTGATGGTGCCGTAGCCAAGTTCGAGTTTCACCTTGTTGGCGGGATTGAGGGTGGGATTGTTCTCGATGGTGAGTGGGACGTTGGCCAGTGACGTGATTGTCTTCGTCCTGAGGGTGGGGGCGGTGACACCCCCAGCGGAAATGACTGTGCCGCCGACCAAGAGGTCTCCCTGGATTTGCACCGGGCCGTAGATGATGGCGCCGTCGGGGGTGATGGTGGCGCCGCGGGGGGTCGTGGTGATTTCGAAGGAGCGGATGGCGATCGGGGTAGACCGTCCGGCGGTCAGTTTCAGGCGCATGTAGCGGGCGGTTCGGGCAATGGTGCCGTGGTACTCCTTCGCGTACGCCGCGATGCTGGCGTACGTGCTCCAGCTGGTGCCGTTGGTTGAAGACTCCAGGACACAGGTGTTCAAGTCGAACAGGCCGTCCGGTGCTCCGAGATACATGTCGACCATGGTGATGTCGCGTTCGCTGCCGAGGTCGATCTGGACCCAGGAGTTGACGTGGCCAAGGCCCGCGCTGCGCCAGTAGGTGTTCCGGCTGCCGTCGGTCATGGCGGACGGAAGGTGTCGGGTGCCGTCCAGGTCGGCGAAGCCGAGGCTGGGATGGGTGGTGGCGGTGCCGGGGCCGTTGCCGATGTCGAGGGTGCCGTTGACGGCGATGTCGCGGGCGGCGATGTCCTGGTTGGTCACGGTGACGGCGGTGGTGAGGGTGTGCAGGATGAGGGAGCGGCCGCTGCGGGTGTTGACGGAGGCTTGCAGCATGAAGCCGGTGGTGCGGGTGAGTGCGGGGGAGCGCCAGGCGGTGTCGTCGGTGCTGAGGGGCTCGGACAGGTCGTCCCAGTACATGCGGTAGTTGGTTCCGCCTGAGGTGTCCCACGTGAGCACCACGGAATCGCCGTTGTCTACCGCGATGTGGTCGGGGGTGAAGTTGCTCAGGTAGAAGCCGGGGGGTGTCTTCTTCACCTCGCGCGAGGTCGTCCGCGGGGGGTAGGGGCCACCGGATGTCGGTGATGTGAGTTCGGTGATCGTGATCTGCGCGGTGCCGACCTCCTCGTTGATGTCGAAGTCGGCGATGTGCAGGGTGAGTGTCGTTCCGGCGGGGATGCGGACGGCGGCGTTCGGCGTGAACTCAACGGCCAGGACGCTGCCGTCCGCCTCCAGTTTCTCCTCGTACGGCCAGGCGTCGGGCACGCTCTCGTTGTCACTTTCGAGCCTGGCCGTGATCGTCTTGTCGGTCGTCAGGTCCTCTTCACCAGTTCCGATCGGGATTTTGATGATGATGCCGTCGCAGTACACGTCGGTGTCGGCGATCGCGACGATACCCAGCTTGCCCGGTTTGGGCTTGGTCGGCGTGCTCACCGCGATCGATTTCGGTTCCAACGCGTAGGACAGCAGGGGTGGTTCGGTGGCGGTGGCCATGGTTGCGCTCCTTGCGGGTCAGTCGCGGCGTGGGCGCAGCTGGAGGTAGCCGGCGCGGGCGGTCGGTACGGCGTCGTCGAGGTAGGCGGAGCGGTCGGCGGGCAGGATCGGCAGGCGTGCCCAGTGCGGTTTGTCGCCGGCGTCGTCGTAGGGCTCAGCCCAGGACCAGTCGCCGAACCAGGCGGCGGGGCGGGGCATGACGAGCCCGTTGTCGCCGGCGTTGGTGGTGGCGTTGAAGGTGCGGACGGCCACGGGGCCTGATGCGTCGGCGGTGAACCGGATCCGCAGGTGCCTGGCGGGCACCGGCTCGGTGGGGCTGTAGTGGATTTCCGCGCCGGCCGCGAAGCTGTCGAGAGGGGTCCACTCCTGGTCGTCTTCGTCGAAGGATTCCAGTTCGCAGGCGGGCAGTTGGTTCTCCCCCATGGCGTCGCCCGGATAGAGGTCGACGCGGTGGACGTCGCGTACCTGCTCGAGGTCCAGGGCGATCCAGTCGTCGCGGGTGGCGGGCGCTTCGCTGAGGTACCAGGTGCCGAGGTCGCCGTCGAGGAGGTTGGCGAGGCCGTGCCCGGGCATCTCGCTGAGGGTGTCGAAGGCGGTGGCGGTCTGGTTGCCGGCCCTGGTGGGGGCGAGCAGAGGGTCGAGCCGGAAGGATGCCTCGATCCTGGCCAGTGCCTTGTGGACGAGGTCGGCGTCCAGGGCGAGGTCGGCCACGGGGAGGATGTCCGTGGTGGCGTGGATGGCCGTGTGTGGGTGGGCGAGCAGGGTGAGGTGGTGGACCTGCGACTCGCCGCTGGGTGTGGCCCGCAGGGCGAGGTCGGTGCCGGTGGTGATCGGGTTGAGGTAGCGGTCGCGTGGCGGTTTCTTCTCGACGGTGTTGAGGACGCCGTAGTGCGTGTCACCGCCCGGCCCGGACTGGCTCGCGTAGTAGCCGATGAGTCCGTCTTCGAGCAGCTCGGGGTTGCCGAGCCGCACCGGCCAGGTGTAGTCGGGGTAGTCCTCGTGGTCCGGGTCGAGGATCTGTTGCCAGCTGGGGTTGGTCAGTGGCGGGCCCTGGAGCTGGATGGCGAGTTCGGCGCGGATCAGGGCGACGGGCCGCCCGGTCAGGCGGGCCGGGTTGCGGTCGGCCTGCGCACTGGGATCGGTGACGCTCTCCAGGCTGTCGTTGATGGTGGTCAGCAGGGCGTCGAACGAGATCGGCCCGCTGTTTCGCAGGGCGACGATCATCTTGGACAGCTCCGGGTAGACGCCGGTGAACTCCTCGGGGCTCGCGTACGGTGCGTGGGGCAGCATGGTCCAGGCGACGCGTGAGCCGTCGCCGACCACGCGTAGTTCGCCGAGCGGGGAGCCGTCGGGCGCGTAGACGAGCAGGTTCTGGTCGAGGTAGTTGAGCATCAGCCAGCCGACGACCGGGGTCGCCGCGGGGTCGTCGGCCGGCGGCAGTCCCAAGTAGACGGCGCTGTCCGCGGCGCGGATCGGCTCAAGGCGGACCCGGGCCGGCTGCATGAGCCGCGGCGGCAGTTGGATGAAGCGGTGGTTGTTCGGAGGGCGCTCCTCACCTTGCGGGACGTACAGCGGCTTGCCGCGGTCGGGGAGCACGCTGGCCGCCGGGTAGGGCCACAGCGTTCCGGGGTCGTTGTTGTACAAGAACGGGGCGGTGCGACCGAAGCGGTCGATGATCTGGAGCCTGTGGAAATAGAACTGGCCCGCACGCACCGGCTGGAAGCGCTCATCGTCGTCGGGTGCGGCGTCCGGTTCGCCGGGGGACGGCACACCCTGGGGGTCGCCGAGCAGCTCGGCGTCGGCGAGTGCGGCGGACGGGACGAGCCGGGCGCCGCCCTCCTGGCGCAGCAGCCAGTCGTTGAAGCCGTCCAGGGTCTGCGACAGGACGTCCAGGTCGGCGTAGATGTCGAGCAGTTGGTCCAGGCCCTCGGTCTCAGCGGCGGGGTATGTCTGCAGGTAGCGGCTGACCTGCCGGCGCAGCACGTACGGTGTGGTGGGGGTGAGGTAGGAACGGCCGGTGAAGGCGGGCCACTGGTTCTCCGCGCCGCCGTGAGCCAGCGCTCCCTGGCCGGTCCACTGGTAGGTGGTGCCGTTGAAGGTCCAGTTGTCCCTGGCCCCGCTGCGGAACGGGGTCGGGCAGTACCGGATCTCCCACTGCAGATACATCGGCGTCCAGGGCTGCTGCCACACACCGAGATATTCGGGCGCCGTGCCCTGGATGGCACCGGGAGTGGACAGTGCAGTCTCGAGAGCGGTGGCGATGCCCTCGCCGACCCTGGTGAAGGCGGCCTTGTCCAGCAGCGCGAACTCGTTGAGGAGCGTTGCGCAGATCGCGGGCAGGTTGGCCAGGGGTGGCCGCGGGGCCGTCGGGTCGGGGAGGAACGGCGGGATGCCGTCGATGGTGATCGAGGTGAGCAGAGCGGAGGGGAGCCGGCAGGGCAGCGGGTCGTCGGGGTCGCGGCCGAGCGGCTGGTTGGAGCCTGCGCCCGTGATGGCGACGACCGGGTCGGCGGGGCTGTAGTAGGGGGTGTGGGCGGTGCGCTTGAGTTCGAGCCGGGGTGGAAGGTTGTGGTCGGTGGCGTAGGTGTCGATGGCGGACTGCAAGGCCTCGGGGGTGTCGCCCATGGGCAGGGCGTCACGGCCGGTGCGCAGTTGGGCCATGCGGTCCAGGTAGCCCTGGACCTCGGCGGCGATGCTGTCGGCGTTCTCGGGGTTGAGCCGCGCGTCGGCCTCGTCGTTGAAGCCGGGCGGACGGTCGTGGTGCGCTTCGGGCAGGTGCCGCAGCCACCACAGGTCCCACAGGCGGGCCCTGGCGCGGGCGAGACGGTCGGCGAGGCTGTCGTACTCGGCCTGTGCGCGGTTGAGGTCGGCCAGCCAGTCGGGGACGGGTGTGGCAGGTGCGGGGTCCTCGCTGGGCCGGGGGAGGATCTCCCAGATGTGGCCGCCCTCGCTGCCGGCGTACCAGGCGCGGCGGGTGGCCTCGTCGAGTTCGACGGCGCCCTCGGGCAGGCCGTATGTGTCGATGGTGCCGGTGAACAGCGCCTTGACGAGGTCCCCGTCGAGGTTCTTGCGGGTCTGCCCGCGGACCAGTTCGGCGAAGGCTTCGGCGGTGCTGTGGCCGACGGCGACCTTGAGAGCGGCGGGGCTGGTGGGCTGGGTGGAGTGCATCGGGCGGTTGTAACTCCACTTGATGCCCAGTGAACTTCCGCAGTAGCGGGTGTGCTTGAGAGCTGGCGTCGTAGACGGCGCGGTCCACTCCAATGCGGCGAGCAGCTCCTGCATGGTGGCGCCCTCGGGCAGCAGCCCGGGGATCTCCCTGGCCTTGGTCAGGATGTCCGCGTCCGGGTCCGAGTACCAGCCGACCACCAGGTAGCTCAGCTCGTTGTCGGCGACGTGGCTGTCGCCGGGGAGCTTAAGGTCCAGCAGGGTGTCGTGGAGGCAGAACACGTTCTTGTGGTAGGAGGCGAAGGCGGCGAAGGCCGGCAGACCGGGCCCGACCGCGGTGAGGAAGAGCGGGTGACGGCCCTCGGGATCCGGGTCCGTCCACGGACGGTCCTGCCCGTCGGTATCCTGCAGCGGGTGGCTGCGGCCGATCATGTCGGTGTGCGTGGCCACGGTCTCGCCGCTCGGGCTGCGGTCGGTGATGTAGGCACTGGTGCCGTTGCCTAGGGTGCCTTCGTAGTCGCTGTTCTGCAGGTAGTCGCTGTGGACTACCCAGCCCACGGCTTGGCGCCGCCCCGCCTTGGTGGCGTAGCGGACCACCAGCCAGCGGTTCGGCACGAGGGGGAAGGTCGTCTCGCCGGTGTCCGAGTGGAAGTGGCCGCGGCTGAGTGCCTCCGGAAGTTCCCACTGGATGTGGACGCCGGTGCCCAGGCTCCCGTAGGTGGGGTTCGGGGGCTCGGCGTCAGCGGCCCGCTCCAGCATGAACCTGAAGGCGGGTGTCCAGGTGTGGTCGGCCGTGACGGTGGCGTTGACCACGAGGGTGTGCAGGCGGATCGGGACGATCAGCTCGGTGTCGGCGCTGGTGTTCAGGTGGGTGTCATTCACTGCGGCCTCCGGTGGCGGGCACCAGCTTCTGCTCGAGCGGCGAATTGATCATCTCGATGGCGAACTCGCTTGCGGTCAGCTGCCGCGGGTGGTTCAGCGCTGTGGTGAGGGCGCCGACGATTCCGCCGCTGTCGAGCAGGTTCAGCACGCCATGGGGGTTGTCGGGTCGCAGGAATTCGGTGAAGACGGTCTTTCCCTCGGTAGCGGGCAGTGGCCGTCCGATGGGCTCGCCACGGTCGTAGTCGTCGTCAGGGACCAGGGCGCGCAGCGCGATCTTCCCGTCCGCCGTGGTGCCGAAGTGGATGCCTTCGCCGGGTTCGCGGATCACGATCGAGTCGGGGACGTCGTCGAACAGCAGAAGCAGCACGTCGGGGGCGGGGCGGTCGCGGCGCAGCTCGGTCAGCGGCCGGCCGTTGGCCGTGTAGACGACTAGGTCGAACTCGGGCCAGGCGGGCACGAGTGCGGAGCGCAGCAGCAGTCCGGCGGTGGGTGTCGCGGTGGTGCGGCGGGCACCGACCGCGGCGTGCAGGGTGTCGTCGAGCTGCTGGTCGAGGCGGGTGTGCAGGCCGACGCTGCGCGCGCCATTGAGGAGGGCGTCGATCCAGCCGGGGTCGAGGCGGAACAGGCGCAGGGACTCGGGCGCCAGCATGCGCGGATCGGGGACAAGATAGCCGAACGGGATGCCGTGCAGTGCGACGGCGCGGTCCAGCCAGGCGGGCATGCCGGCGGTGCGGTGGTCCGCGGCGTGGCGCAGGGCTGCCGCGCGGGCGCCCGTGCCGAGCAGCAGCCGCCGGTCGCCGTGACTCAGCGGGGCGGGCGGCGGCTCGGCGGGCATCGGGGCGCGGGACTGCGGCGCGGCCAGGGCCCGGGGCAGGTCGCGGCTCTCGATGGCGAGGGTGCGCAGCCACCCCAGGCCTGGGCGCAGGTCGGTCTCGGCATCCGCGTGACTGCGGCCGGCCCTCGGCGTGGCGGCGCGGGCACGGGCGGGATCGGCGGCCAGCGCCATCAAACCGATGGCCTGGTTCGACAGTTCGCGGCGGGCGCGGACGAGGTCGGCGCTGTACTCGGGGTCGGCCAGGGCCAGGGTACGGCCCAGCGTCCAGGCGCAGGCGTAGCTGACGTCGTAGACGCCGTAGTCCTTGTCGTAGATCAGGGCGTGATCGGCGGTGGTCTGGGTCTTCGGGTCCTCGTCATAGCCACGGGGGAGGTCCTGGACGGTGACGGGGGTGCAGGGGCCGCGGTACCAGGCGTAGCTGAGCTCACCGGACAGCAGCCGCTGCGGGACGGGCACGTAGCCCAGGCGCAGCCGCTCACGGGCGTCCTGCTCATCCGCGTCGGGGCTGGCGCCGGGCTCGGCGGCCGACTCCAGGCGCAGGGCCAGGCGTTCGGCGTCGAGGGCGCCGTGGGCGACCAGTGCCTTGAGCAGGCTGTGCGGGTCGAGACGGCCGGTCGGGTCGTGGGTGAAGGACCAGGACCAGAGCGCGGCCAGCCGGATGTGGGTGGCGCCGGTGGTGAACTGGCCCTTCAATGGCTCGTCGTGGCCTTCGAGGGAGACCAGGTGAACGGCGCGCGGGCCGACCGCGCCCAGGGGGAAGCGGTTGCCGGTGACGACGGCGAACGAGCCCGGGGTGAGCTTCTCGCCGTCGGCGCGGGGGTCGGGGCTGGGCTCGTAGACGTCTCGGACGTGCGTGAGGTAGTCCAGCTCACTCTCACGCGGGATCAGGGCCTTGAACAGGTCGATGGGCACGTCGATGGTGCGGCAGGTGGAGCCCAGGGTCTTGGGATCCAGGTCGTCCGGATCGATCGCCGGGGGCTGCACGGCTGAATCTTCCGGTTTCGGCCGGCACAGTTCGGCGACGGTGCGGGAGGTCGCGATTCCCATGCCTTCGGGGTCGTCCGGCAGCTCGCCGGCCTGGAACATCAGCAGGGCCATCCACGGAGCACGGACGGCCCGCGACGACCACTTGACCTCGCGCTCCCACGGCAGGATGGACCGGTTGAGGGTGATGTGCGGCAGGACGGTCCGGTAGTTACCCGAGGACCCGGATGGCGGGTACACCGCCTGCACCGAGGACTCGTCGAGGACGAACCGGACGGCCCGCACCTCGAATTCGGCGTCCACGGGGTCGATCCGGGCGCCGGGGGTGGTGATGTCGACGCCGCCCTCCGTCAGCTCGTGCTCGGCGTGGACCTGGTACTTGCCGGCGGTCAGGCGGGGAGCCAGGTAGTCGTAGAACGTGATGTTCAGGTCGGGTCCGGTGGCCACGGAGGCTCCCTTACTAGCGCGCGGTCGTGGTCAGAGGCGAGGAGACGAGGTAGTCGGGGGCCTTGCTGGCGTAGCGGGGCAGGGACGCGCCGCAGGCGCCCGGGGCCAGGCCGAGGCGGTGCAGAGCGCGGTAGGCACCGGCGCGCCGGGCCTTGGTGGTGGAGTCGATGCCCTCGGCGATCGTGTCGACGCTGTTGCGGGGGTCGGTCAGGGGGACGGGGCCCTGCTTGCCGCCGTTGCGCAGCGGGGTATGGCCGGCGGGCAACACCGGGGTCACGGCGAGCGCGGCCGAGGTGACCGGCCCGATCTCACCCGCGGTCTCGGGCAGCTTGACCTCGAACCGCAGCCCGGCCAACTGGCCGGGCAGCAAGGCCTCCTGTCTCTCGTCGAGGGCGTCGTCGGGCTTGGCCAGAGGCCGGCCCCACAGCGCCGCGGGGGCGCCGCGTTCGATCACCTCGACGCTCCAGTCATCCTCCGAGATGACGTAGTCGGCGTCACCGACCTTGACGACGGTGACGACGAACTCGGAGGCGATCGAGCGGTCCTTGTGCATCGGCCGGATGCTGATCCCGCCGTGCGGCGCGGTCGCGTAGTCGGTGTCCTGGTTGAGGTGGATCGCGGTCGCTGGGATAACCGTCTCGACGGTGAAGACGAGCCCGGCGGCGGCCACCAGCACCGGGTCGCCGTCGGCGCGGCGGGCGGCGAGCTCGCCGGCGTCGACGTCGGCGAGCAGCCCCGCCACCGGGGTGATGCTGAGCGGCTCCGGGAGCTGCTCGTGGACCTCGGGCCACGTGGCGTCGTCCAGCTCCACGCGCTTGGAGCCGATGTCGAAGCTGAACGAGACGAACCAGACCTTGACGGTGGCCCGGCCGCCGAACGGCGGGGTCCACAGCGCCAGGTCGATGCCGACCTCGATCGACACCCGGACCTTGACGAACAGGACCTTGATGGTGAACGCGACGCCGATGCCGATGCCCAGGTTCGCTTCGAGATAGAACGGCCGCCACTGGATCAGCACATCGAGGTAGGCGGTGAACCAGGCCGACAGCAGCCCGGAGGTGTAGGTCGCGGCGAGCCGCCCGCCAACCATGAAGGCGTGCGGGGTGAGCGCGGTGTAGCCCTCCGCCTTCACCATGATCTTGCTGTCCGGCGACCAGATGAAGCCGAGCCGGGCCGGGCGGGGGTAGTGCGCGGGCAGGTTCTTCTCGAAGGTGGGGTGGTAGCCGCCGGCGGTGATGACGAAGTCGCCCGCGTGTCGGCCTGCCGTCCAGAGGTAGACGGCGATACCGCCGGTGAGCCGGCAGGCCGGGTCGAAGACGAACGAGCCGGCACCGACCGCCGCATCGAGGGAGAAAAGGCCCTGGGACTGCTGGTAGGCGAGCTTGAGGTCGATGTCGAGGCGAGCGTGGACCTTCTTGCCCGGCTTGGTGTCGCGCGGGAAGGTCACCGAGGTGCGGCCGAGCAGCGCCAGCTTCAGGTCATCGCCGAACTCCGCCACCGCGAGCGCCCGGGTGGCGATGAACTTGAACAGGGTGAACTCCAGCCCCGCCGCGGCCCAGTAGCGCCCTTCCGCGGGACGCACCCAGTCCGCCAACGCCTCCAGGGCCTCCTGCGGGCTGTCGCCGGAGCCCCCGCTGGCCAGGTTGGCCACCAGCGGAAACTCTCCCAGCTCCTCGATGGCCGGGATCCGCAGGGTGCTGTTGACCCCGAACCCGGCCGACACCGCGGTCACCGTGAACGGAGGTGCGACGAACAGCGCCGCCCCACCTACGGCGGCGATCTCGCCGAACAGGAACACCGACGACCAGCCATCCACACTGCGGGCGTAGCTACCGGCCGCCTGCATGGCGAAGAACCCGGCCTCCACCGTGACCAGGCCCGCGATGTAGACGGCGAACTTGTCGTCGTCGCGGACCTCCAGGGCGCCGGTGACCTTCAGTGGCGGCGCCTCGACGCGCACGCCCGAGCCCTGCAGCACCTGCGTGACGGTGAAGTCCTGGCCCACCGCCAGGCCCAGGCCGATCATGTCCAGTTGGACCGGGCCCAGGGGGAACATCGCGCCGAAGGCGACGAACAACCGGCCGCGCGCGTAGCCGAGGCTGATCCGACGGATCCGTACCGGGCCGAAGAGCAGGTCCATCTCGTGGGTGGCGTCGCCGCGTTCGCGCCCGAGCACGACCGCGCCCTCGACCACGTCCGCGGGCGCCGGGTCCCGGGCCGCCGCGAGCGAAAGAGCGAGTGCCGGGCCGGTGTTCGGCCGCAGGACCAGCGGCGGCAGCACCTCGTCGCCGATTGTCGGCGTCGCCCAGATCATCGGACCGCGTTGCAGCGCCTCCTCCGGCAGCGTGGGCAGCAGCCCCTCGTCCGCGCCGGGCATGCCCGCGACGACCGAGTTCAACTCCCGGACCCGGTCCAGCGGCAACGGGGCGTCCGCATACAGGAAATGAGCGCCCGTGACGACCACGTCACGACCCGCCGGGATACTCTCCCCCACCAGCGGCAGATCCGAGGCCCGGGCCCCCACGGCCCCACGCACCGCCACCAGGCGCGCCACAGCGCTCCCCGCAGCCCCGGTGGGCACCGACGCCACCACCACCCCGACCCGTCCGACCGCCGCCGACACCACCAGCGAACCCGGCGTGGAGGGCCCGGCGGGGAAGCGGTAGGTGAACGACGCCGCGTGGAGCGCGGGGACGAGGGGTTCCAGGTCTGGGGGAACGTCGATTCCCACGGCGGCGGCCAAGTCGGCCAGGGTCAGGGCCTCGCCGCGGTTTTCCAGGGATGCGCTCAGTTCCCAGGCTCCTGCGCTCGTCCTGACGATTTGGCCCAGGAACCCCAGCCGGGCGCTTTCGTCGTCGTCGCCGCCCTGCGCGGGCACCTCCAGGAGCAGGCGGCCCGCGTACTCCTGGTCGTACCCCTGGCCGTCGGACTGCTTGGTCAGCGTCGCCTCGACGTCGAGGTCGGCGGTGGTGTCGCCCAGCGGGAACCGGGTGTTCACGTTCACCCGGAATCCGGTGGTTCCGGTGCCCCCGTCGTACGCCAGCGTGAGGCGCTCCAGCGCGATGTCGCGGAGGAACTGCGGCGGGGCGACGCCGAACAGAGCGAAGAACGCCTCGGCGACGTGCCACTCCTTTCCGGACTCGAGCTCCACGATGAACTCGAAGCTCTGCTGCCCCGCGGCGAAGTCGAGCGCGCAGGTGACGAGGAGCGTCTCCCCGTCCTGGGCGGGGAGATCGGCCTGGGCGTAGAGCTCGCGGATCGCGGCGCCGTCCAGCATGCGGATCTCGTAGACCAGCAGGAGGTCCCGCAGTCCGATGCCGCCGAGGACGGACATCACGGGATGGTCCTTCAGCGACAGGGCGATCTGGACACCGATGATTTCGGCGTCGTCGGCCACGGATTCCGAGTCGTCGGCGGTGAAGAACCACAGGGCGATCGCCGGTGTGGCCGCGTCGATGGTTCCGCCGAGACACAGATTGCCTGCGTCCGGGTCGACGTCCGTGAGGCCGACTCCGACAGTGAACCAATCCGCAAGGGCGTTGATGTTCACCGCGTTCCCGAGACCTTCCAACTCGTCCGGAAGCCCATCGGGAAGAGCCAGATCCTGCCCCGAGGAAAGGCCGTTCAACCATTCCTTGAGCCTGCCTGCGGTCATCGCCACAACGCATTTCCTCCCGACCGTTTGACTGCACTGGTACGCACCGTCGTCGATATCGGATGCAATTCCGGCAAACACTATCAGCGCCGGAATCCGCACAAGAGGTGATCAAGCCACGCGCAGGGCAGTCACCTCGAGTGCTTTCGTCGGTTTGTAAGAGAATCCCATTATTGACTGTTTTGTTGTCATATCAGGTGATTCATCAGGCAATGATCCCCATGAAACCGGCCACGACCTGCGGTAGTTCTGAACCGAAGTAGATCAAAAAGCGACTTTGACAGAGTGATCGGGCCGCAGCAGAGCGTCACCCGATGGCGTCCGAAAATGGACTCACGCCCTCACGGCGAGACGGTGGCATGATACGACTCGTGCAATTTCCGTCCGCTTCCTTGATGATTCGAGAGAGCTGCTCATGCCCCCGAAGAAAAAGCCTCAGAAGCCGGATCGCGCGCCGAACCTCCTGCACGGCGGAAAAAGTTCCGACACCTGCCCTCGATGCCGCTACGCAAGGAACAAGAAAGACAAGGGAGGGAAGCTTCTCCACGGCATCCCGGAGGTCACCGACAGCGCGCAGCTGCGGAATGTCCTCGTCACGATCGACCACAACCTCAGGCAGGACCAGGACCTGATCAACAACCCCAAGGCATCTTTCATGATGGGCGCGCTGGAGGCGAGAATCAGCGGGGGGGAACACTTCCTCATCGCCTCGAGCGGGTCACCAAATGCGGAAGAGCCGTGGACGGCCCGGTGGATCCAGGACAAGCACCTCGCCGGCATCAGCTATCACGAGGGAGCCTGGAAGACGGTGAACCCGAGGCTCCCTGAAGACCACACGGGATGGGTGACCGTCCGGGGCGAGAGGGTGGATCTGGACCCGCAACACAGGGGCCTGAAAAAGGGGTGTGCCGCCGTCAAACTCCTGCTCGGGCTGGGCGAAAAGCAACTCCCATGGAATTCCGTCGACTACCTGCGCATGAGCGAGATGGTGTACGTCGGCCCCGAAGCGGACCACACCCGCATGCGGCCCTGGCACGGCCAGGGCGCCACCAACTCCTGGACCGCCCACTCCTGTGACGCATGTCAGGCCCGCATCCCGTACCTGATCTGCGACGTCCCCGCCAACCGAATCGTCGACTGACCGTTAAACGATTCCGTCCGACAACAACCCACGACGCGCAGGACGCCACGCACGACACGTACGACCACAGGTCCCGGCATCGCCCACCGGAAGCCCCAGGGGTGAGGCAAACCCCCGCCCGTGGAAGCCCGACGCCCATGCGCCGAAGGATCGCAGCGGTCCGCGAGGGTCGCCTCCCGCGCCCCGTCAACCGGTGGTTTCACCCCGTGCGGACCATGGGGGCCGTGGCGGCGCCCCTAGCTTCGGGTGTGCCGGCGGCCCGGGGAGGACGCCGGCACACACCACAGAGGGGAAAACCGCACATGTCCATGAGCAAGAGGACCCGCGCAGCCGTATGGACCAGCGTCGCCCTCGGTCTCCTCGCCGGCGGAACATGGGCGGGGACAGCGGTGGCTGCTCCCCCGGGTTCCGCGAAGGTGACCGCCCCTTACGCGCAGGCCGCGGCCGCGGCCGTGGTCAACGGCAACGGCAACGGCAACGGCAACCGGTCCAAGGGCGCCGAGGCCGTCACCAAGCCCGCGGCGGGCCACTACTGCGTCGAGCTGGAGGACAAGGACCTCGACATCCGCAAGCTCGTCCCGACCGCCACCCTGCAGTACATCAGCTTCGAGTACGACGTCCGGATCTCGATGTGGCCGCACCCCTCGTGCGGGACCCGCACCGACACCTTCCTCGTCGTCACCGGAAAGCCCGGCGTCTACGAAGACGCCTCGTTCTCCATCGTCATCCCCTAACACCCTCCACGGGCCGCGGCCGCGGGCCGGCACAGCAGGTTCCCTGCGCAGTAACGGCCGCGGCCTGTCCCGCCACGCCACAACCGAGGTCAGGGCTGAGTCCAGCCGCCAGCCCCACCCTGTCCCGCGGCCGCTCAGCCAGCGGCCGCGGCCGCACCCTGACAGAACCGGGCAACGTCCTCCACCGTCACATCCAGCCGCAGGCGCAGGCGCTTGAAGCACAGTGGATGGCGGAAGACCCCGCCGCGGCCTGTGGCCCGGTCGGCACTGATCTCCGCCACCAGCTCCGGGCGGACCAGCACCGCGTCCAGGACGTCACGGCTGCCCCACGCCGCAGCAAAGCGGCCCCGTTATGTTTTTCGCGGTCCTGCAAGAGGGCCGCTGGCCTCCGGGCCCGGCATGACTTTTGCCCCCTGTCGCACGGATGACCGGGGGGGGTGGTGTCACCGGGCCCGGGAGGTGCCGTCGGAGACGCTGATGAGAGGTCCGACCACCGCCTGGCCGGGCGCAATGCCCAGCCATCCGCGGGCGGCAGGTCTGCATAACGTGGATGCGCGAGAACGGCCCCGATGCCCAGGCCAGCACGTAACGAACGAGTGGGGGCACAGTGATCGACACTGACGGCGTGGGCGTCTTCCTCGGCTTGGACGTCGGCAAGAGCACGCATCATGGGCACGGGCTGACCCCGGCCGGGAAGAAGGTCTTCGACAAGCCGCTGCCGAACAGCGAACCGAAACTGCGGGCCGTCTTTGACAAGCTGCGCGACAAGTTCGGCACTGTCCTCGTGGTCGTGGACCAGCCCGCCTCGATCGGCGCCCTCCCGCTCGCGGTGGCCCGTGACGCGGGCTGCCAGGTGGCCTACCTGCCCGGACTGGCCATGCGGCGGATCGCTGACCTCTACCCGGGCGAGGCCAAGACCGACGCGAAGGACGCCGCGGTGATCGCGGACGCCGCCCGCACCATGCCCCACACCCTGCGTTCGCTGGAACTGACCGACGAGATCACCGCCGAGCTGACCGTGCTCGCGGGCTTCGACCAGGACCTCGCAGCCGAGGCCACCCGCACCTCCAACCGGATACGCGGCCTGCTCACCCAGTTCCACCCCAGCCTGGAGCGCGTTCTCGGGCCCCGCCTCGACCACCAGGCCGTCACCTGGCTGCTGGAGCGCCACGGCTCTCCGGCCGCCCTGCGCAAGGCAGGCCGCCGCAGACTCGTCGAACTGATCCGCCCGAAGGCCCCGCGCATGGCCGCCCGGCTCATCGACGACGTATTCGACGCGCTCGACGAACAGACCGTCGTCGTCCCTGGCACCGGCACCCTCGACATCGTGGTCCCCTCCCTGGCCCGCTCGCTCGCGGCGGTCCACGAACAACGCCGGGCCCTGGAAACGCAGATCAACGAACTGCTGGAGGCTCACCCTCTTTCCCCGGTCCTGACGTCGTTGCCCGGCGTCGGCGTCAGGACCGCCGCAGTCCTCCTGGTCACCGTCGGCGACGGCAGCTCGTTCCCGAGCGCCGCCCACCTGGCCTCCTACGCCGGCCTCGCGCCGGCGACCAAGTCGTCCGGGACCTCGATCCACGGCGAACACGCACCCCGAAGCGGAAACCGGCAGCTCAAACGCGCGATGTTCCTCTCCGCGTTCGCCGCTCTGCATGATGCCGCCTCCCGCACCTACTACGACCGCTGCCGAGCCCGTGGCAAGACCCACACCCAGGCACTTCTGCGCCTCGCCCGCCATCGCATCAGCGTCCTGTTCGCCATGCTCCGCGACGGAACCTTCTACGAACCCCGCACACCCGACGACGTCGAACTCGCCGCATAACCTCAGCAAGCACCAACCACCCCAAACCCGACAGGGGCGCCTTGACGAAAGACATAGAGGCACCCCC
>NZ_VSRY01000150.1 GCF_008271805.1 Streptomyces sp. TRM49041 | reverse complement strand
GGTGCGGGCCGGGCGGGCCGGGGCGGGCGGGAGCTGGCCCTTCAGGGGGCCCCACTCGTTGGGGTCGGGCACGCCGGGCGGGAGCATCTGGCGCCGCTTGGGGCCGCCGTGCTCGGATTCGCCCGGCTCCTTGGCGCCGGGCCACGCCTTGGCGACACGTGCGGCCAGCACGAAGTCCTTGCGGAGCGGGTGGCCCTCGAAGTTCTCGGGGAGGAGGAGATGCACCGGGTTGGGGTGGCCCTCGAAGATCACGCCGAACATCTCGTGCGTCTCGCGCTCGTGCCAGCCGGCGCCCGCGTAGATCTCCACCGCGGTGGGGAGCACGGCGGCGCTGTGCGGGACCGTGGTGCGCACGAGGAGGCGGCGGACCTGCCGGCCCTCCAGGGCGACGACGTGGGCGCAGACGCGGAAGCCCGTGCCGGGCTCGTCGACCGCGCTCAGCCAGTCGAAGTAGGTGCAGCCCAGCTTGTCGCGGGCGATCTCCAGCGCGGCGATCCACGAGCCGGCCGGGACGTCGACGGTCAGCAGGTCGTAGGCGCGCTCCGCCGTGGCCTCGGCGCCGAAGATCTCGGTGACGGCGTCGGGGAGGGTGTCGTACGCGTTCATGACGCATCGCCTCCCGGCGCGGGCGGCGGGGTGACCAGGCCGCTGCGCAGGGCGGCGGTCGACGGCCGGGCGGCCGCCCCGTAGCCGTACCGCTCGTGCAGCGACTCACGGGCGATCTTCTCCTGGAGCTTCAGGATGCCCTGGAGGAGCGCCTCGGGCCGCGGCGGGCAGCCCGGCACGTACACGTCGACGGGGATGATCTGGTCGACGCCCTTGGTCACCGAGTACGAGTCCCAGTACGGGCCGCCGCAGTTGGAGCAGGCACCGAAGGAGATGACGTACTTGGGCTCGGGCATCTGCTCGTACAGGCGCTTCACTGCGGGCGCCATCTTGTCGGTGACCGTGCCGGAGACGACCATCAGGTCGGCCTGGCGCGGGCCGGGAGCGAACGGGATCACGCCGAGGCGGATGAAGTCGTGCCGGGCCATCGACGCGGCGATGAACTCGATGGCGCAGCAGGCGAGACCGAAGTTGAAGACCCAGAGGCTGTAGCGGCGGCCCCAGTTCAGGACCACCTTCATCGGTTCGGGCGCCAGCCTCGACAGCACACCGAGCCGCTGCGGCTCGGGCAGCGGTACCGGCACCGCGGCGGCCGCGGCCTGCTCGGAGGTCACCGGCTCGGGGGTGGCGCCGGGAGTCACGTCCATGTCAGGACGCCCTTCTTGTACGCGTAGAGCAGTCCCACGGCCAGGAAGCCGAGGAAGATGAACATCTCGACCAGCGTGGTGGCGCCGTATCCGGCGTCGGCGAAGACCGTCGCCCACGGGAAGAGGAAGATCGAGTCGACCGCGAAGATCACATAGAGGAAGGAGTACACGTAGTAGCGGACCTGGGTGTGGGCCCAGCCCTCCCCCACGGGGTCGACGCCGCACTCGTACGTCAGCATTTTCTCCGGCGTCGGCACGACAGGCCGCAGCAGCCGCCCGGCGGCGAACGCGACGGCCACGAAGAGCACGCCGATGACGGCGATGAGTCCGACGACCGAGTAGCTCTGGAAGTAGTCGGCCGCGAGCCCGGTCTGTTCCGGCACGTCCGTCCCTCTCTCCTCCTGCCCCCACGGGCGCCGATCCGGCGATCTGTACGCACGGGAGTCTAGGCCCTGGCAAAGCGCGGGTAATCAGCCGTGCCACACATGAGGTGGGGTTATCCCCACCCGCCCCCACCCATGTGCCCCATGGCGCACCCGACTTCGCCCCGGCAGGCTGGTCGCCATGACCACGCCCAGCAACCGCCCGGCTCCCGTTCCTCCCTCCCGTACCGGGTTCGGGGCGGCCATGTGGAAGGAGGTCTCCCACCTCCTGTCGAACCTGCCAGTATCGCTCATCGCCTTCGTGTACGTCACGGTCACGGTGGTCGCCGGGGCGGCGCTGTCCGTGACCGTCGTCGGGCTGCCGCTGCTGGCCGCGGGGCTGGCCGGGGCGCGGTTGCTGGGCCGGGCGGAGCGTGCGCGGGCCCGGGCGCTGCTGGGCGTACGGGTCGACGAGCCGAGCCGGCTGCCGTACCGGCCGGGGAGCGGGCCAGTCGCACGGATCTGGACGACGCTGCGGGACCCGGTGGCGTGGCGGACGGTCCTGTTCGGGTTCATCCGGCTGCCGTGGGGGGTGCTGACCTTCGCCCTGACGCTGGTGGGGCTGACCGTACTGCTGCCCGCGCTGCCGTATGTCGCCCGTGCCCTGACGAACGCGGACAGGGCGATGGTGCGGGGGCTGCTCGGGCCCTCGGACGGGCTGGAGCGGCGGGTCGCGGAGCTGGAGTCGGACCGGGGCGTGGTCGTGGACGCGGCCGCCGCGGATCTGCGCCGTATCGAACGCGACCTGCACGACGGCGCCCAGGCCCGTCTCGTCGCCCTCGCCATGGACCTCGGCCTGGCCAGGGAGAAGGCCACCGAGGACCCGGAGGCCGCGGCGCGCATGGTCGAGGAGGCCCACGGCGAGGTGAAGCTCGCCCTCCAGGAGCTGCGCGACCTCGCCCGGGGCATCCACCCCGCCGTCCTCACCGACCGCGGCCTCGACGCCGCGCTCTCGGCCGTCGCCTCCCGGTGCACCGTCCCGGTCACCGTCGACGTGGACCTGCCGAACCGGCCCGCCCCCGCCATCGAGGGCATCGCGTACTTCACCGTCTCGGAACTGCTCCAGAACGTCTCCAAGCACGCCCGTGCCCGCCACGCCACCGTCGACGTCTGGCGCACCGGCGACCGGCTCCTCCTCCAGGTCGCCGACGACGGCCACGGCGGCGCCGACCCCGCGGGCGGCACCGGCCTGGCCGGCCTCGCCGAACGCCTCGACGCCGTCGACGGCATCCTCGCCGTGCACTCCCCCGCCGGCGGGCCCACGACGGTCAGCGCCGAACTGCCCTGGCGCGGTTGAACGCAGTTGAACACTGTTCGCCCGTAGGGGCGGAGATCCTGCGATGCTGGTGACGACGGTGGACATCACCGGACCTGAGCGGATCGAAGTGGGGGGCGGGGGACCGTGGACGACAGGGTGCGGGTGGTCATCGCCGAGGATTCCGTACTGCTCCGGGAGGGCCTGACCCGACTGCTGACCGACCGCGGGCATGCCGTGGTGGCGGGGGTCGGGGACGCGGACGCGCTGGTCAAGACGGTGGACCGGCTCGCCGCCGACGGAGCGCCGCCGGACGTGGTCGTCGCCGACGTACGGATGCCGCCGACCCACACGGGCGAGGGGGTCCGGGCGGCGGTACGGCTGCGCAGGGACCACCCGGGTGTCGGGGTGCTGGTGCTGTCGCAGTACGTCGAGGAGCGGTACGCGACCGAGCTGCTGGCCGGCAACAGCCGTGGCGTCGGCTATCTGCTGAAGGACCGGGTCGCCGACGTACGCGAGTTCGTGGACGCGGTGGTGCGCGTCGCGAACGGCGGCACCGCCCTCGACCCGGAGGTGGTGGCGCAGCTGCTGGGCCGCAGCCGCCGGCAGGACGTACTGGCCGGGCTGACGCCACGCGAGCGGGAGGTCCTCGGTCTGATGGCCGAGGGCAGGACGAACTCGGCGATCGCCCGCGAGCTGGTGGTGAGCGACGGGGCGGTGGAGAAGCACGTCAGCAACATCTTCCTGAAGCTGGGCCTCTCGCCGAGTGACGGGGATCATCGACGGGTACTCGCGGTGCTGACCTACCTGAACACCTGAGACCCGGGCACGCGGCCTCCTGAACGGCCTAGGACCAAAGTCCGGGCCGTGAGTGCCGCTCCAGTGGAACACAGGGGGAGACGAAGCATGATGTTCCAGGACATACGGGCGTCTCAGAGCGGCGTCCATCATATGAGCGGTCCAGGGAAGGGAACCCTTACCGACGTAGGGTGGGCCTTGGGACGGCCGGTCGTCCGGCCGTCTTCCGAGCGTTCTCCCGCCGACGGCGGGGAGATCCCTTGTCTCGAGGGAGGTCCAGTTCAGTGACCAGCCAGGTCAGTAGCCCGGCCGAGCAGACAGGCGGCGCGGCCAAGGCGGCCCGGGAGGCCGGCGAGGCCGCCGCCGGGGAGCAGCGCGGCACTCTCGCGCAGCGGCGTGACTCGGAGAAGGAGGTCCGCCGTCTGGACCGGGTGATCATCCGCTTCGCGGGTGACTCCGGCGACGGTATGCAGCTGACGGGTGACCGGTTCACGTCGGAGACGGCGTCCTTCGGCAACGACCTGTCGACGCTGCCGAACTTCCCCGCCGAGATCCGCGCCCCCGCCGGGACCCTTCCGGGTGTGTCGTCGTTCCAGCTGCACTTCGCCGACCACGACATCCTCACCCCCGGTGACGCGCCGAACGTGCTGGTCGCGATGAATCCGGCGGCGCTGAAGGCGAACATCGGCGACGTGCCGCGCGGCAGCGAGATCATCGTCAACACCGACGAGTTCGCGAAGCGCGCCATGGCGAAGGTCGGCTACGAGACGTCGCCGCTGGAGGACGGCTCCCTGGACGGCTACCGCGTCCACCCGGTGCCGCTGACCACCCTCACGGTAGAGGCGCTGAAGGACTTCGGGCTGTCCCGCAAGGAGGCCGAGCGGTCCAAGAACATGTTCGCCCTGGGTCTGCTGTCGTGGATGTACCACCGGCCGACCGAGGGGACCGAGCAGTTCCTGCGGCAGAAGTTCGCGAAGAAGCCGCAGATCGCCGAGGCGAACGTGGCGGCCTTCCGGGCGGGCTGGAACTTCGGCGAGACGACCGAGGACTTCGCCGTCTCGTACGAGGTCGCCCCCGCGGCGTCCGCGTTCCCGACGGGCACGTACCGCAATATCTCCGGCAACCTCGCCCTGTCGTACGGACTGATCGCGGCGTCCCGGCAGGCGGATCTGCCGCTGTACCTGGGCTCGTACCCGATCACGCCCGCGTCCGACATCCTGCACGAGCTGAGCAAGCACAAGAACTTCGGTGTGCGGACGTTCCAGGCGGAGGACGAGATCGCCGGTATCGGCGCGGCGCTCGGCGCGGCCTTCGGCGGGTCGCTGGCCGTGACGACCACGTCGGGCCCGGGTGTGGCGCTGAAGTCGGAGACGATCGGCCTGGCGGTCTCCCTGGAGCTGCCGCTGCTGATCATCGACATCCAGCGCGGCGGGCCGTCGACCGGCCTGCCGACCAAGACGGAGCAGGCCGACCTGCTCCAGGCGATGTACGGCCGGAACGGCGAGGCGCCGGTGCCGGTGGTCGCACCCCGGACCCCTGCGGACTGCTTCGACGCGGCCCTGGAGGCGGCGCGGATCGCGATCACGTACCGCACGCCGGTCTTCCTGCTCTCCGACGGCTATCTGGCCAACGGCTCCGAGCCGTGGCGCATCCCGGACCTGGACGACCTGCCGGATCTGAGCGTCACGTTCGCGGCGGGCCCGAACCACACCCTGGACGACGGCACGGACGTCTTCTGGCCGTACAAGCGCGACCCGGAGACACTCGCACGCCCCTGGGCGCTGCCGGGCACGCCGGGCCTGGAGCACCGTATCGGCGGCATCGAGAAGCAGGACGGCACGGGCAACATCTCCTACGACCCGGCCAACCACGACTTCATGGTCCGCACCCGCCAGGCCAAGGTCGACGGCGTCGCCGTGCCCGACCTGGAGGTCGAGGACCCGGACGGCGCCGACACGCTGGTGCTGGGCTGGGGGTCCACATACGGGCCGATCACCGCCGCCGTGCGCCGGCTGCGCGGCGCGGGCGAATCGATCGCGCAGGCGCATCTACGCCATCTCAACCCGTTCCCCGCGAACCTGGGGGAAGTCCTGAAGCGGTACGAGAGGGTCGTCGTCCCGGAGATGAACATGGGCCAGCTCGCGATGCTCATCCGCGCGAGATTCCTGGTCGACGCGCGCAGCCACACCCAGATCAACGGCATGCCGTTCAAGGCCGAGCAGCTCGCCAAGGCCCTCAAGGAGGCCATCGATGCCAAGTGAAGCCCTGACCCTGGTGCCCAAGGCCGAGACCAAGCAGTCCATGAAGGACTTCAAGTCCGACCAGGAAGTGCGCTGGTGTCCCGGCTGCGGCGACTACGCGATCCTCGCCGCCGTGCAGGGTTTCATGCCCGAGCTCGGTCTGGCGAAGGAGAACATCGTCTTCGTCTCCGGCATCGGCTGCTCGTCCCGTTTCCCGTACTACATGAACACCTACGGGATGCACTCCATCCACGGCCGCGCCCCGGCCATCGCGACCGGTCTGGCCAGCTCGCGCCGGGACCTGTCGGTCTGGGTGGTCACCGGTGACGGCGACGCGCTCTCCATCGGCGGCAACCATCTGATCCACGCGCTGCGCCGGAACGTCAACCTCAAGATCCTGCTGTTCAACAACCGGATCTACGGTCTGACCAAGGGCCAGTACTCGCCGACCTCCGAGGTCGGCAAGGTCACCAAGTCGACGCCGATGGGCTCGCTGGACGCGCCCTTCAACCCGGTGTCGCTGGCGCTGGGCGCGGAGGCGTCGTTCGTGGCGCGGACCGTCGACTCGGACCGCAAGCATCTGACGGAGGTGCTGCGACAGGCCGCCGACCACTCGGGCACGGCGCTGGTGGAGATCTACCAGAACTGCAACATCTTCAACGACGGCGCTTTCGAGATCCTCAAGGACAAGGAGCAGGCCGAGAACGCGGTGATCCGCCTGGAGCACGGGCAGCCGATCCGCTTCGGCCCCGAGGGCTCGAAGGGTGTCGTACGGGACCCGGCGACCGGCGACCTGAAGGTCGTGGACATCACGCCGGAGAACGAGACCCGGGTCCTGGTCCACGACGCGCACGCGACCTCCCCGACGGGAGCGTTCGCGCTGTCGCGGCTCGCCGACCCGGACACGCTGCACCACACGCCGATCGGGGTGTTCCGGAGCGTCGAGCGTCCGGTGTACGACACGCAGATGGCGGACCAGCTGGACGCGGCGGTCGAGCAGCACGGCAAGGGCGACCTGGCGGCGCTGCTGTCCGGCAACGACACATGGACGGTCGTCGGCTGACCCGGCTCCCCACGCGCTCCGCACAGTCCACGGGACGTGATTCCTCCACGGGACGCACTGCGCGAGGCCCGGTCCTGAACGGCTGGTGACGGCCGGCTCAGGACCGGGCCTCGTCGTATGCCCGGCGGGCCTGCTCGACGGCACCCAGGGACCGCTCGGACCAGCGCGCCGGGGCCCACACCTGCTCGGCCGCCTCGCGGCCCAGCGCGGTCGGCGAGTAGTTGCACATCGGCCGGGCGTACGAGCTGAGCGGCGACACCGCGTGGTCGTTCGCGGAGTACGCGGCGGAGATCGCCCGCCAGTCCGGCAAGGACATCGTGTACAGCGACGTCCCCGCCGGGACGCACCTCGAGATCCTGACGGGCGCGGGCCTTCCCGAGGCGTTCGCCGCGATCCTGGTCGACGTCGACCAGGCCATCGCGCGCGGGCTGCGGGCCGGGACCGGCGGGGACCTCGCGCGGCTCATCGGCCGGCCGACGAAGCCACTCGCGGAGAGCGTCGCCGAGGCGCTCAAGTCCCTGTGACGGACGCGTCATGACCGTATCGCGATACGGGCATGACAGGCCGTCCCACGCGGCGTTACCGTCATCCGGACAGCGGGCGCGGGACGGCGGACGCCGGGGATTCGAAGGGCGGGCGGCGAGTGGCGGCGAGGAGTGGCGGGGGCGGCGGGGCCGGCGGCGACCAGAAGGCCGGCCTCCTTTACGGCATCGGGGCCTACGGCATGTGGGGCCTCGTCCCCCTGTACTGGCCCCTGCTTCAGCCGGCGGGAGCCGTCGAGATCCTGGCCCACCGGATGGCCTGGTCGCTCGTGGCCGTCGCGGTCGCGCTCCTTGTCGTACGCCGCTGGGCCTGGATACCGGATCTGGTGCGCCAGCCGCGCAAGCTGGGCCTGATCGCGGTCGCCGCCGCGGTGATCACCGTCAACTGGGGCGTCTACATCTGGTCCGTGAACGCGGGCCATGTCGTCGAGGCGTCCCTCGGCTACTTCATCAACCCGCTGGTCACCATCGCCATGGGCGTCGTCCTGCTGAAGGAGCGGCTGCGGCGGGCGCAGTGGGCGGCGGTGGGCATCGCCTTCGCGGCGGTGCTGGTGCTGGCCGTCGGGTACGGCAGGCCGCCGTGGATCTCGCTGGTGCTGGCGTTCTCGTTCGCGACGTACGGCCTGGTGAAGAAGAAGGTCAATCTGGGCGGTCTCGAGTCGCTCGGCGCGGAGACCGCCATCCAGTTCCTGCCGGCCGTCGCGTACCTGCTGTGGCTGGGCTCCCGGGGCGAGGCCGCCTTCGGCACGGCGGGCGTCGGGCACATGGCGCTGCTCGCGTCGACCGGGCTGGTCACGGCGGTGCCGCTGGTCTGCTTCGGGGCGGCGGCGATTCGGGTGCCGCTGTCGACGCTGGGGCTGCTGCAGTACCTGGCGCCGGTGTTCCAGTTCCTGCTGGGCGTCCTGTACTTCCGGGAGGCCATGCCGCCGGAGCGGTGGGCGGGGTTCGCGCTGGTGTGGCTCGCGCTGACGATCCTGACGTGGGACGCCTTGCGTACGGCGCACCGCACCCGCGCGCGGGCGGCCCGGCTCGCGGCGGAGGCGGCGGCCAGGACCCAGTCACCCTCGGGGACCTCCGTGCCGACCGCCGCCGAGCGCCCGTCGGCCACTCCGGAGCCCGAGGCGCCGCGCGTCTGAGTGCGGGGCGCCCTCGTGCGCGGCCCTCGCCCCCCGCGACGCGCAGCATCAGCCGGGGTCCTTCGGAGCCGTGCGGGCGCGGTGGGTGCGGACCTTCTGACGGTTGCCGCAGCGTTCCATGGCGCACCAGCGGCGGCGCCCCGGACGGGACGTGTCGACGAAGAGCAGGAAGCAGTCGTGGGCGCCGCACTCGCGCACACGGTGGGCGTGCGGGCCCGTGAACAGGGCGATGGCGTCGCGGGCGATCGTGGACCGGAGGGCGGCCACCGTGGCGCCCGGTGCCCATTCGCGGTGGCCCTCCGGGGTCATGCGGACGGCCAGGGGGGCGTCGGCGGCGGCCGCGTTGACCACCGCCACCTCCGCGGGCTCCAGCGGCCTGAGGTGGGCGCGGGCGGCGGCGAGGCCGTGGAGGGCGTCACGGAGTTCCCGTACGGCGGGGAGGTCGGCGGGCTCGACGGTGAGCGGCGGGCCCGGGGCGAGCCTGCCGGCCGTCAGCCAGGCGTGCAGGCCGGCCGGGGTGTCCAGGACCTCGTAGCGGGCCAGTGGGCCCGGACCGCCCGTCGTGAGCAGTTCCAGGCAGAGAGCCCCCGGATCGAAGCGATAGGGGCGACCCTCCGGCGTGTACAGGGTCAGTCCTGTTGCTGCCTCGGTCATGTAACCAATATAAACGGTTACATGACCACACTCCACTGGAAGCTTGTGATCGACGCGGCCGACCCGCACGCCCAGGCCGACTTCTGGGCGCAGGCGCTGGGCTATCTGGTCGAGGACAACAGCCCCCTCATCGAGCGGCTGCTGGGCCTCGGACACGTACCGGCCGACCTGACCGTCGAGGCGCACGGCCGCCGCGCATGGCGGGATCTGGCCGCCGTCCGCCATCCGGACGACGCATACGAACCGGAGAGCGGCGCCGGCCTGGGCAGGCGGCTGCTCTTCCAGCGCGTGCCCGAGCCGAAGACGACGAAGAACCGGCTGCACGTCGACCTGCACGCCGGAGCCGACCTCGACCGGGAAGGCGAGGTCGTCCGTCTCGAGGCGCTCGGCGCGTCGGTGCTGCGGCACGTCGACGAACCCGGAGGCCGGTGGACCGTCATGACCGACCCCGAGGGAAACGAGTTCTGCGTTCAGTAGCCGGAAGGCCCGTCCGGTGCCCCGGCAGTACGGTATGCGAACCCGCTTGACCTGTTCATGCCCTTGACGGGCAGTCAAATCGTCGCTGAACATTCAGCACGCACGACGCACAAGTCACGCACCAGAAGCTCCAACGCCCCGCGACCCGACCGTCGCGGGGCGTCTCGCACGTTCCGTCCCATCCCCGTACGGAATTCGGAGCCCCCACATGACACACTCCGCGTCCCGCATACCCAGACGCACCGCGGTGGCCGCCGTACTCGCCCTCGCCGGGCTGCTCGGCACCGGCGCACCCGCCGCCACCGCGGCGCCCGCCACCGCGGCCGCCGCGCCCGACATCCCCGTCGCCAACGTCAAGGCGCACCTCAACCAGTTCCAGTCGATCGCCTCCGCCAACGGCGGCAACCGCGCCCACGGCCGCACCGGCTACAAGGCGTCCGTCGACTACGTGAAGGCCAAGCTGGACGCCGCCGGATTCACCACCACCGTCCAGCAGTTCACCACCAGCGGCTCGGTCGGCTACAACCTCGTCGCCGACTGGCCCGGTGGGGACCCGAATCAGGTCCTCATGGCCGGCGCCCACCTCGACTCCGTCTCCTCCGGGGCCGGCATCAACGACAACGGCTCCGGTTCGGCCGCCGTCCTGGAGACCGCGCTCGCCGTGTCCCGGGCCGACTTCAAGCCCGCCAAGCATCTGCGGTTCGCCTGGTGGGGCGCCGAGGAGCTGGGGCTCGTCGGCTCCCGGTACTACGTCGCCAACCTGCCGACCGCCGAGCGGTCGAAGGTCAGCGGATATCTGAACTTCGACATGATCGGGTCGCCGAACCCCGGCTACTTCGTCTACGACGACGACCCCGTCATCGAGAAGACCCTCAAGGACTACTTCGCCGGCATCGGCGTCCCGACCGAGATCGAGACGGAGGGCGACGGGCGCTCCGACCACGCGTCGTTCAAGAACGTCGGCATCCCGGTCGGTGGGCTGTTCACGGGCGCGAGCCGGACCAAGACGAGCGCGCAGGCGCAGAAGTGGGGCGGTACGGCCGGGCGGGCCTTCGACCGCTGCTACCACTCGTCCTGCGACACCACGTCCAACATCGACGACACCGCGCTCGACCGGAACAGCGACGCCCTCGCGCACGCGGTGTGGACACTGTCCGCCGGGACGACCGAGCCGCCGACGGGCGACACGTACCAGAACACCGCCGACGTCCCCATCCCGGACAACGGTGCCGCCGTGACGTCCTCCGTCACCGTCTCCGGCCGCGGCGGCAACGCCCCTGCCGGGCTGCGGGTCGGCGTCGACATCGTCCACACCTGGCGCGGAGACCTGGTCGTCGACCTCGTCGCCCCGGACGGCACGGCGTACCGGCTGAAGAACTCCAGCGGCGGCGACTCGGCCGACAACGTCCGCGAGACGTACACGGTCGACGCGTCGAGCGAGGCGGCGAACGGCACCTGGCGGCTCAGGGTCCAGGACGTGGCCCGGTACGACACCGGCTACATCAACAGCTTCTCGCTGACCTTCTGAGGCGGGACACGAACCGGGGGCCCACCGGACCTGTGCGGTGGGCCCCCTCGTAGCCGATGTGCCTACTTGGCGGCGTCGTTCGCCGCCGCCACCAGCGCCTGCTCGGTCACGGCGCCGACGTAGACCTTGCCGTCGTCCGTCATCAGGGCGTTCACCAGGCGTGTCTTGAAGACCGTGCCCGAGCCGAACTTCCCGGTGACCTTGCTGCCGAGGCCGTCCAGGAACTGCTGGGCCTCGGGCGGCAGTTCGCTCTGCTTCGGCCCGCCCTGCCTCGGCGCGCCCTGCCCGCCGCCGGCGACGCCGCCGGGTCCGGCCAGCTCGACCACCGTGGTCCAGCCCTCGCCGATCACGTTCAGGCCGTGGAAGTCGTCCAGACCCTCCAGGCCCTCCAGGCCCTCCTCCAGTGCCTTGCGGTCCTTGTCCTTCAGCCCGCCGACCGGCTCGTGCTCGTGCGCGTCGTGAGCGTCGTCCGCCTCCGTCACCTTCGCGCCCTTCGGCGGGGTGAACGTGAACGTGGACGCGTCCGGCTTCGAGAAGTCGACCTTGGTGAAGCCCGCGTCGACCGCGGCCTTGCCGCCCCCGCCGGGGGTGAGTGTGAACTTCAGCGGAACGCCGTTCCGCGCGTCGACCGCGACCTTGATCGAGCCGATCGTCGAGCCGCTCTGCTTCGGCTTGATGACCAGCTGGTACGCGTCGCGCCCGGCGACCCGCGCCGTGCCGTCGACGGTGACCGACGTCGTACCGTCGACCGCCTTGAGCGCCTCGGTGGCGAGCTCCTTGGGCGTGACCTGGGGCGACCGCTCGTCGGCGGCGCCGTCCGCGTCACCGGCCCGGTCGCCGGGCCGGTGGCCGTCCCGACCGCCGTCCTGGTCGTCGTCCTGGTCGTCGTTCTTCTCGTGGACGACCTCGTTCGCCTTGCTGTCGTACGCCCAGACCTCTCCCCTGTTGTGGATCAGGGTGTACTCGTCGTCATCGTCCTGGATCGTCAGCCGCTGCCTGTCCGGGCCGTCGGCCGCGACCCGCAGCGTGTGCGTACCGGACGCCAGCTCCATGAGCTTCGCGTCGGCGGACGCGGCCGCGTCGGTGTCGCCGCCGATCAGGTCGCCGAGCCCGGCCATCGCCGGAAGTCCGAGGTCGGTGCTGACCTTCAGCGTGCCGGACATCTGCTGGACGTCCGACGCGGCGATCTTCTCGATGAGCTCCTGTGCGGTGATCTTCGGCAGGTCGGGGTCACCGGAGGCCGCGAGCGCCGGGACGAGCCCGATGGTCGCCGCCGCCACCCCCGCCACCGCGACCGGAACCCCGTACCGCGCCAGCTTCGCGCGAGCGGGCCGCGTGGTCTGTGCGTCGCTGTCGTTCGGTGCCATGTCTGCGCTACCTCCGTGGTGTGGTGGTAACAATCTGACCAAACCAGCACTCCTGAGGCGTCAGACCGCGGCATCAACTTGCCGTACCTCTCAGGGATGACCCGGCATCAGGGTCCTCCCCCATCCGGGACGTCGGCGCCCCGGACTCAGCCCGCCCGGTGCACCACCAGGTCGCACAGCTCGGCCAGCGCTGCCTTCGCGTACCCGTCCGCCAGCGGGGCCAGCATCGCCCGCGCCTCCTGCGCGTACCGCACCGTGTCACGGCGGGCCAGCTCCAGCGACGGGTGGACGCGCAGCCGGCGCAGCACCTCGGCGTGCCGGGCGTCGTCCGTCAGGTCGCCGTCCAGCAGCTCGACCAGCTCAAGGTCCTCGGCCCGCCCGTGCTGCTCCGCCAGGGCGCGCAGATGGAGGACCGGCAGCGTGGCGATGCCCTCGCGCAGGTCGGTGCCGGGAGTCTTGCCGGACTCGTGCGAGTCGGACGCGATGTCCAGTACGTCGTCGGCGAGCTGGAACGCCACGCCCAGCCGCTCGCCGTACTGCGTCAGCACCTCCACGACCCGCTCGTCGGCGCCCGCCATCATCGCGCCGAACCGGCCCGACACGGCGACCAGCGAGCCGGTCTTGCCGGCGATGACGTCCAGGTAGTGCTCGACCGGGTCGTGGCCGTCGCGCGGGCCCGCGGTCTCCAGGATCTGGCCGGTGACCAGGCGCTCGAACGCCTCCGCCTGGATGCGCACCGCCTCGGGGCCGAGATCCGCCAGGATGTGTGAGGCGCGCGCGAAGAGAAAGTCACCCGTCAGGACGGCGACCGAGTTGCCCCAGCGGGTGTTCGCGCTCTCCACACCGCGCCGGACGAGCGCCTCGTCCATCACGTCGTCGTGGTACAGCGTGGCCAGGTGGGTGAGCTCGACCACCACGGCGGCGGGCACGACGCCCGGCGCGTGCGGGTCGCCGAACTGCGCGGAGAGCATCACGAGCAGCGGGCGGAACCGCTTGCCGCCCGCGCGCACCAGGTGCTGGGCCGCCTCCGTGATGAACGGCACCTCGCTCTTGGTGGCATCGAGGAGTCCAGCCTCGACAGCCGCCAATCCGGTCTGGACATCGGCTTCGAGAGCCTGGTCCCGCACGCTCAGCCCGAACGGCCCGACTGCGGTCACGAGGGGTTCTCCTGTCTGCTGACGATCACACGGATTGTCGATGTGTCGCTGGATTCACTCACGTCAGCGTATCCGGTCCCGTTTGGATCGCCGTGGGCACCTTCCCGCCACCCCCGGTATGTTCGTGATCAGTGCGTACGACCGAAATGAAACGGTGGAGGAGGTCCGCTTCCATGCCCGTCCGCACCTCTTTCCCCTACGAGACGGACCACGCGGACGTCCGCATTCCGCTCCCCGACGGAACCGGGCTGTACGCGCGGGTCTGGCGGCCCCTGACCGAGGCCCGGGTACCCGCGCTCCTGGAGTACGACCCGGGCCGTCTCACCGACGGAACGGCACCCCGCGACGCCCAGCGCCACCCCTGGTACGCGGGCCACGGCTACGCCTCGGTACGGGTGGACCCGCGCGGCCACGGCAACAGCGAGGGCGTTCCGCACACCGGCCAGGACGCGGACGCGCGCGACGCCCTGGCGGTGGTGGAGTGGCTGGCCGGCCGGCCCTGGTGCACGGGCCTGACCGGCCTCTTCGGCCTGGGCCCGGGTGCGACCACGGCCCTCCGGGCGGCGGCGCTCGCACCGGAGCGGGCGGTCGCGGCCGTCGTCGCCGTCTGCGCCTCCGACGGGCACGGCTCGGGCGGGCACGTCTCCGGCGGGCACGTCTCCGGCGGGCACGTCTCCGGCAGGCGCCGCCCCGGCGGGCACGGTGGCTTCGTGGCGCCCGGCGCCGAAGCCGTGGCGCGGCTCGCGCACATGGCCCGGCCGCCCGATCCGCTGTACGCGGGCGACGCGTGGCGCGAGCTGTGGGTACGGCGGCTGGAGGCCCTGGAGCCGTTCGGCGACGAGGTGCCCGCGCCGCTCGACCACGGGGCTGTGCGCGCCCCGGTCCTCGCCGTCGGCGGGTGGTACGAACCGGACCGGGACACCGTCCTGCGGCTGGTCGAGCGCCTGCCGGGCGGCCTCGTACGCGGAATCCTGGGGCCGTGGCCGCAGCGCTACCCCGACCGGGGCGAGCCGCCCGGGCCCGCGATCGGGTTCCTCCAGGAGACCCTGCGATGGTGGGACCACCATCTGAGGGGAAGCGAGAACGGCGTCATGGCCGAGCCGCTCCTGCGCTCCTGGCTCGGTGACGGCTGGGGGGCCGACGAGGCGTGGCCGTCCCCGCACGTCACGCCCGTCACATACGCGCTCCAGGGCTCCCCCGTCATCGTCCGCTCGCCGCTCCACACGGGCATGGACGCCGGGCGCTTCACCCCGCGCGGCGGCGACGCCGACCTGCCGCCCGACCAGCGCGCCGACGACGCTCACGCGGCGTGCTTCGACTTCCCCGTTCCGGCGGACGGAGCCCCCGTCGAGATCCTGGGCCGACCGCTGGTCCGCCTCGACCTCCAGCCCGCGGCACCCGCCGTTCGGCTGACCGCCCGCCTCTGCGACGTGGCCCCGGACGGCGCCTCCACGCTGGTCACCCGCGGCGCCCTCCGGGCGGGCGGCGCACCGGGCACGTACACCTGCGAGCTGGGCGCCGCCGGGTACACCTTTCGGCCGGGCCATCGTGTCCGGATCGCGGTCTCCTCGGCGTACTGGCCCTGGGTCTGGCCCGAACCGGAGGCGCGGGCCGGCTTCACGCTCGACCCGGCCGGCAGCTCCCTCCGCCTCCCCGTCCGCGCCCCGGCCCCCGGTGACGCCGCCGTCGTCTTCGGACCGCCCGAGCAGGCCCCGCCGCTGGGCGTGGCCGTCCCGGCCATGCTGGACGGCCGGCGGCCGCCGCTCGTGCTCGCACGGGACGTGGCCCGCGGCGCGTGGCGGCTGGAGGCCGATCCGTGCGGCGACGAGCACGGCACCGTGCGCGAGTACCCGGACGGCCTGGAGCTCACCGAGGAGGCCCTGGAGACATACGAGGTCGACGCCTCCGGCCCGCTCTCCGCGCGTGTGCGCGCCGACTGGCGGGTGCGGCTGCACCGGCCCGAGCTGCCCTGGGACGTGACCGTGGAGGTGCGCTCCGAAACCGGCCGGGTCGACGACACGCTGCTGACCTCCATGGAACTGGTGTGCCGCGAGGGTGACGAGGTCCTCTTCCACCACACCTGGGAGAAGCGCCCGGCTCGGTCGTAACGTGTCCCCCACACACGTGGAAAGCGAGGCAAGCACCGATGCCCGAGCAGCCCGAACAGAGCCCGCTCGACCTGGCCGAAGGCGATCCCTTCGGCCCGCACAACCTCCCGTACGGCGTGTTCTCCACCGCCGGCGAACCCGGGCGCCGCAGGGTCGGCGTACGGATCGGCGGCCATGTGCTGGACACCGGGGCCGCGGCCCACGCGCTGGGTTCGCCGTACGCGAGCCTCCTCGCGCAGCCGTCGCTCAACCCGCTGATGGCGGCGGGCCGCACGGTGTGGCGCGATGTGCGCCGGGCGCTCACCGCGTGGCTGACGTCCCCGGCCCACCGCTCCGACGTCGAGCCGCTGCTGCATCCGCTGGACGCGGTCACGCTCCACCTGCCGTACGAGGTGGCCGACTACGTCGACTTCTACGCGAGCGAGCATCACGCGTCCAACGTGGGCCGGATGTTCCGCCCGGACGGTGAGCCGCTCACGCCCAACTGGAAGCACCTGCCGATCGGCTACCACGGCAGGTCCGGCACCGTCGTGGTCTCGGGTACGGACGTGGTGCGGCCGTCGGGACAGCGCAAGGCCCCGGCCGACGCGGCGCCCGTCTTCGGCCCGTCCACGAAGCTGGACATCGAGGCGGAGGTCGGCTTCGTCGTCGGCACGCCGTCCGAGCTGGGCCGCCCGGTGGCGCTCGGCGACTTCCGGGAGCACGTCTTCGGGCTGACGCTCCTCAACGACTGGTCGGCGCGCGACATCCAGGCGTGGGAGTACGTGCCGCTGGGCCCGTTCCTCGGCAAGTCGTTCGCCACGTCGGTGTCGGCGTGGGTGACGCCGCTGGAGGCCCTGGACGCGGCCCGCGTGGCCCCGCCGGCCCGGGACCTCCCGGTGCTGCCTTACCTGGACGACTCGGGCGAGGAGGAGCCGGGCGGCTTCGAACTGCACATCACGGTGCGGATCAACGGCGAGGTGGTGGCCGAGCCGCCGTTCTCCACCATGTACTGGACGGCTGCGCAGCAGCTGGCGCACATGACCGTCAACGGCGCCTCGCTGCGTACGGGCGACCTGTACGGCTCCGGGACGGTCAGCGGCCCGGAGGTGCACCAGCGCGGCTCGCTGCTGGAGTTGACGTGGAACGGGCGGGACACGCTCGATCTGACCACCGGCAAGCGGACGTTCCTGGAGGACGGCGACGCGGTCACGCTCACGGCGTGGGCGCCGGGCCCGGACGGGACGAGGGTCGGGCTCGGCGAGGTCACGGGCCGTATCGCCCCGCCCGCGCTGTGACAGCCACCATGTGACAGCCACCGTGTGACACCCGTCGCGTGACCACAGCCGTGGGAACGGCCCGGCACCCTGCTCCGGGTGCCGGGCCGCGCGACTTCCCGACGGCTGCGTACGTGAGGCCCCGCTACCGGACGAACACGCCCGCCTGGCCCGCCAGGTCGAGGAAGTACTGCGGGGCCAGGCCCAGCACCAGCGTCACCACGACGCCGAGGCCGATCGCCGTCGACGTCAGCGGCGACGGCACAGCGACGGTCGGGCCCTCCGGCTTCGGCTCGCTGAAGAACATCAGCACGATGACCCGGATGTAGAAGAACGCGGCGATCGCCGACGCGATCACACCGACCACGACCAGGGCGCCCGCGCCCCCCTCGGCCGCCGCCTTGAACACGGCGAACTTCCCGGAGAAGCCGGACGTCAGCGGGATACCGGCGAGGGCCAGCAGGAACACCGCGAACACCGCCGCCACCAGCGGTGAACGCCGCCCCAGCCCGGCCCACTTCGACAGATGGGTCGCTTCGCCGCCCGCGTCCCGCACCAGCGTGACGACCGCGAACGCGCCGACCGTCACGAAGGAGTAGGCCGCCAGGTAGAACAGCACCGACGAGATGCCGGACGGCGTGGCCGCGATGACCCCCGCCAGCAGGAACCCGGCGTGGGCGATCGACGAGTAGGCGAGCAGCCGCTTGACGTCGGTCTGTGTGATGGCGACGATCGCGCCGCCCAGCATGGTGATGATGGCGACGCCCCACAGGACGGGCCGCCAGTCCCAGCTGAGCCCCGGCACCACCACATACAGCAGTCGCAGCAGCGCGCCGAACGCCGCGACCTTCGTGGCCGCCGCCATGAAGCCGGTGACCGGGGTCGGGGCGCCCTGGTAGACGTCGGGTGTCCACATGTGGAACGGCACGGCACCCGCCTTGAAGAGCAGCCCCATCAGCACCATCGCGAAGCCGATGAGCAGCAGTACGTCATTGCTCATGGTGGCGGCGAGTGCCGGGTCGACCGTGCCGACGGCGCCGTCCACGACGTCCGCGATCCGGGCGTACGAGACGGAGCCCGCGTAGCCGTACAGCAGGGCGATGCCGAACAGCAGGAACGCGGAGGCGAACGCGCCGAGCAGGAAGTACTTGACCGCGGCCTCCTGCGACATCAGCCGCTTGCGGCGGGCGACGGCGCACAGGATGTACAGCGGCAGCGAGAAGACCTCCAGCGCGATGAAGAGCGTCAGCAGGTCGTTGGCCGCCGGGAACACGAGCATGCCCGTGATCGCGAACAGGATGAGCGGGAACACCTCGGTCGTGGTGAACCCGGCCTTGACCGCCGCCTTCTCCTGGTCGCTGCCCGGCACGGCGGCGGCCTCGGCGGCGAACGAGTCGACCCGGTGCCCGTGCCGGGCCGGGTCGAGGCGCCGCTCGGCGAAGGTGAACACCGCGACGAGCGACGTCAGCAGGATCGTGCCCTGCAGGAACAGCGCGGGCCCGTCGACGGCGATGGCGCCCATCGCGGAGATCTGCGCCTTGGTGGTGCCGTGGCCCGTGACGGCGAGGCCGATGACGGCGGCGAACGCGGAGGCGAGCGCCACGGTGCTCAGGAAGAGCTGGCTGTGGTAGCGCGCCCGGCGCGGCACCACGGCCTCCACGACGATGCCGAGGACCGCCGCGCCGACCACGATGAGGACCGGGGCGAGCATGGCGTACTCGATCTTCGGCGCGGGGATCTCGCCGAGCGGCTGGGCCGCCGTCGTCCACAGGCTGTGGAAGTCCGTTGTGCTCACTTGGCCGCCTCCACATCGGGCCGGGGGTCCGTCTGCTGTACGTCGGACATGGTGTGCCGCACCGCCGGGTTGACGATGTCGGTCAGCGGCTTCGGGAAGACGCCGAGGAAGAGGAGCAGGGCGATCAGCGGGGCCACCACGGCCAGTTCACGCGGCCGCAGGTCGGGCATCGACCGGACGTCCTCCTTCACCGGACCCGTCATCGTCCGCTGGTACAGAACCAGCGTGTAGAGCGCGGCGAGCACGATGCCGACCGTGGCGACGATGCCGGCGACCGGGTACCGGGCGAACGTGCCGACCAGCACCAGGAACTCGCTGACGAACGGCGCGAGACCCGGCAGCGACAGCGTCGCCAGGCCGCCGATGAGGAAGGTGCCTGCGAGAACCGGCGCGACCTTCTGCACACCGCCGTAGTCGGCGATGAGCCGCGACCCGCGCCGCGAGATCAGGAAGCCGGCGACCAGCATCAGCGCCGCAGTCGAGATGCCGTGGTTGACCATGTAGAGCGTGGCGCCGCTCTGGCCCTGGCTGGTCATCGCGAAGATGCCCAGGATGATGAAGCCGAAGTGGGAGATCGACGCGTACGCGATCAGACGCTTGATGTCCCGCTGGCCGACCGCGAGCAGCGCCCCGTAGACGATGCTGATCAGCGCGAGGACGATGATCGCGGGCGTGGCCCACTTCGACGCCTCCGGGAACAGGCCGAGGCAGAAGCGGAGCATCGCGAACGTGCCGACCTTGTCGACGACGGCCGTGATGAGCACCGCGACCGGCGCCGTGGACTCGCCCATGGCGTTGGGCAGCCAGGTGTGCAGCGGCCACAGCGGCGCCTTCACCGCGAACGCGAAGAAGAAGCCGAGGAACAGCAGCCGTTCCGTGTTCGTCGCCATGTTCAGCTCGCCGCTCGCCCGGGCGGCGGCGATCTCGGTGAGCGAGAAGTTGCCCGCGACGACATACAGCCCGATCACCGCGGCCAGCATGATGAGGCCGCCGACCAGGTTGTAGAGGAGGAACTTGACCGCCGCGTACGACCGCTGGGCGGCCGCCTTCTCGTCCGTGCCCGCGTGGGCGCGGTCGCCGAAGCCGCCGATGAGGAAGTACATCGGGATCAGCATGGCTTCGAAGAGGATGTAGAAGAGGAAGACGTCGGTGGCCTCGAAGGAGAGGATCACCATCGCCTCGACCATCAGGATCAGCGCGAAGAAGCCCTGAGTGGGCCGCCACCGCTTCGACCGACCCTCGGCGGAGCCGCTGTCGGACACCGCCAGGGGGTCCGCGTCGTGCCACCCGGCGAGGATGACGAACGGGATGAGCAGGGCGGTGAGGGCGATCAGCGCGACGCCGATGCCGTCCACGCCCAGCTCGTACCGGACCCCGAAGTCCTTGATCCAGGCATGCGACTCGGTGAGCTGGTAGCGGGCACCGCCCGGGTCGAAGCGCACCAGGACGGTCGCCGCGAGGGCGAGTGTGGCGAGTGAGAACAGCAGCGCCAGCCACTTGGCGGCGGTGCGCCGCGCGGCCGGGACGGCGGCGGTGACGATCGCACCGACAGCCGGCAGCGCCGCCGTCACCGTCAGAAGAGGAAAGGACATCGCGGTCACACCGCCCTCATCAGCAGGGTCGCGGCGATCAGCACCGCAGCACCTCCGAACATCGAGACCGCATAGGAGCGGGCAAAGCCGTTCTGCAGCTTGCGCATCCGGCCGGAGAGACCGCCCATCGTCGCGGCCGTGCCGTTGACGACCCCGTCGACGAGAGTGTGGTCGACATACACCAGGGAGCGGGTGAGGTGCTCACCGCCGCGGACCAGGACCACATGGTTGAAGTCGTCCTGGAGCAGGTCCCGGCGGGCCGCGCGGGTGAGCAGCGAGCCGCGTGGGGGGGCCACCGGCACGGGCCCGCGCCCGTACTGCGCGTACGCGATCGCGACACCGATCAGCAGGACGACGATCGTCGACGTGGTGATCACGGCGGCGCTGACCGGCGGGTGCCCGTGGGCGAACGAGGTGACCGGCTCCAGCCAGTTCACGAAGGCGCTGTTCAGCGAGAACAGGCCGCCCGCGAAGACCGACCCGAAGGCCAGCACGATCATCGGGATGGTCATGGACCGGGGTGACTCGTGCGGGTGCGGCATCTCGCCGGGCTTCGCCTCGACGCCGGGCTCGACGCTGGGCGCCTTGTCCGGGTCGGGCGCCGGCTGCCAGCGCTTCTCCCCGAAGAACGTCAGGATCATCACGCGGGTCATGTAGTACGCGGTGATGCCGGCGCCGAGCAGGGTGACCGCGCCGAGGATCCAGCCCTCGGTGCCGCCCTTCGCGAACGCCGCCTCGATGATCTTGTCCTTGGACCAGAAGCCCGACAGGCCGGGGAAGCCGATGATGGCCAGGTAGCCGAGGCCGAATGTCACGAACGTGATCGGCATGTACTTCCGCAGGCCCCCGTACTTACGCATGTCGACCTCGTCGTTCATGCCGTGCATCACCGATCCGGCACCGAGGAACAGCCCGGCCTTGAAGAAGCCGTGCGTCACCAGGTGCATGATCGCGAAGGCGTAGCCGATCGGGCCGAGCCCGGCCGCGAGGATCATGTAGCCGATCTGCGACATCGTCGAACCGGCCAGGGCCTTCTTGATGTCGTCCTTCGCGCAACCGACGATCGCACCGAAGAGGAGCGTGACCGCGCCGACCACCACGACCGCGAGCTGCGCGTCCGGCGCCGCGTTGAAGATCGCCCCGGAGCGGGTGATCAGGTAGACGCCGGCGGTCACCATCGTCGCCGCGTGGATGAGCGCCGACACCGGGGTCGGACCCTCCATGGCGTCACCGAGCCAGGACTGGAGCGGCACCTGCGCCGACTTGCCGCACGCGGCAAGCAGCAGCAGCAGCCCGATCGCGGTCAGCGTGCCCTCCGACGTCTCACCGGTCGAGCTCAGCACCGGCCCGAAGGCGAACGTCCCGAACGTGGTGAACATCAGCATGATGGCGATGGACAGACCGATGTCACCGACCCGGTTGACCAGGAACGCCTTCTTCGCGGCCGTGGCCGCGGTGGGCTTGTACTGCCAGAACCCGATGAGGAGGTAGGAGGCGAGGCCGACGCCCTCCCAGCCGAAGTACAGCAGCAGATAGTTGTCGGCGACGACCAGCAGCAGCATCGCCGCGAGGAACAGGTTCAGATAGCCGAAGAAGCGGCGTCGGCGCTCGTCGTGCTCCATGTACCCGATCGAGTACACATGGATGAGCGTGCCGACACCGGTGATGAGCAGGACGAACGTCATCGACAGCTGGTCCAGCTGGAAGGCGATGTCCGCCTGGAAGCCCTCGACGGGGACCCAGCTGAACAGCCGCTGGTGCAGGGCCCGGTCGTCCGCGCTCTTCCCCAGCATGTCGGCGAAGAGCACCGCGCCGATGACGAAGGAGGCGGCCGCCAGCAGCGTGCCGAGCCAGTGCCCGGTCCTGTCGAGCCGTCGGCCGCCGCACAGCAGGACGGCCGCTCCGAGCAGAGGCGCCGCGACGAGCAGCGCGATCAGATTCTCCACGATTCAGCGACCCCTTACAGCTTCATCAGGCTGGCGTCGTCGACCGAGGCCGAATGGCGGGTACGGAACAGCGACACGATGATCGCCAGCCCGACCACGACCTCCGCGGCGGCGACGACCATCGTGAAGAAGGCGATGATCTGGCCGTCGAGATTGCCGTGCAGCCGGGAGAAGGCCACCAGCGTCAGATTGCAGGCGTTGAGCATCAGCTCCACGCACATGAACACGACGATCGCGTTACGCCTGATCAGCACCCCGGCCGCGCCGATGGTGAACAACACGGCGGCGAGATACAGGTAGTTGACGGGATTCACTTGGCCGCCTCCTCTCCGTTCCGCTTCCGCCCCAGCCGCTCGTCGGAGCGCTGCTCCAGCGCCTTCAGCTCGTCCAGCGCCTGCGTCGACACGTCGCGGATCTGGCCCCGCGCGCGCAGCGTCCGGTTGACGGTCAGCTCGGACGGGGTGCCGTCCGGCAGCAGACCGGCGATGTCCACGGCGTTGTGCCGCGCGTACACACCGGGCGCGGGCAGCGGCGGGAGCTGCTTGCCCTCGCGTACGCGCTGCTCGGCCAGCTCACGCTGGGTGCGGGCCCGCTCGGTGCGCTCGCGGTGGGTGAGCACCATCGCGCCGACCGCGGCCGTGATGAGCAGCGCGCCGGTGATCTCGAAGGCGAAGACGTACCTGGTGAAGATCAGCGCCGCGAGGCCCTCGACATTGCCGCCCGCGTTCGCCACTCCGAGACCGTTGAAGGTCTCCAGCGAGGCCCGGCCGATCCCGGCGCTCAGCAGCACACCGAAGCCGAGTCCGCACAGCGCGGCCAGCCAGCGCTGGCCCTTGATGGTCTCCTTCAGCGAGTCCGCGGCGGTGACACCGACGAGCATCACGACGAAGAGGAACAGCATCATGATCGCGCCGGTGTAGACGACGATCTGCACGATGCCCAGGAAGTACGCGCCGTTGGCGAGGTAGAAGACCGCCAGGACGATCATGGTGCCGGCCAGGGACAGCGCACTGTGCACGGCCTTCTTCATCAGTACGGTGCCCAGCGCGCCCAGCACCGCGACCGTGCCGAGCAGCCAGAACTGCACGGCCTCACCGGTCGAGGTGGTGTAGGCGGCGGCCAGCGTGAGCGCGGTCATGCCCCGACCACCTTCTCGGACGCGGGTTCGTTCTCACCGAAGTCCGACGCGGCTTCCTGCGGCGGCTGCTCGCCCTTGCCGGCGGCGGCCTGCCGCTCCGTGCCCGGTGCCGCCTCGGAGACGAGGCCCCGGTAGTAGTCCTGCTCGTCCATCCCCGGGAAGATGGCGTGCGGCGTGTCGACCATGCCCTCCTCCAGACCCGCGAGGAGCTGCTCCTTGGTGTAGATCAGGTTCTCGCGGGAGGTGTCGGCCAGTTCGAACTCGTTGGTCATCGTCAGCGCCCGCGTGGGGCACGCCTCGATGCACAGCCCGCAGAAGATGCAGCGGGCGTAGTTGATCTGGTAGACGCGGCCGTACCGCTCGCCCGGCGAGTAGCGCTCCTCGTCGGTGTTGTCCGCGCCCTCCACGTAGATGGCGTCGGCGGGGCAGGCCCAGGCGCACAGCTCGCAGCCGACGCACTTCTCGAGCCCGTCGGGGTGACGGTTGAGCTGGTGCCTGCCGTGGAAGCGGGGCGCTGTCGTCTTCTGCTGCTCCGGGTACTGCTCCGTCAGCCGCTTCTTGAACATGGCCTTGAAGGTCACGCCGAAGCCGGCCACCGGATTCTGGAAATCAGACACGGTCCGTCTCCTTTCCGTCACTCCCAGCGTCGGGGCCGCCACTGACAATCAACTCGCGATCACCCCGCGGCCTTCGGCGCGGCACCGGCGGCAGGGTCTGTCCGGGCAGCGGCGGGACCGGGAACCCTCCGGCCATGGGATCGAACTCGCCTGCCTGGGCGGCCTCCTCGGCCTCGCCCTCTGCCTTCTCCCGCCGGTCGCGGAACATGTCGGCGACGAAGGAGAGCAGCAGCACCGCGAGGACGGCCCCCGCGACGTACAGCACGATCGACTGGAACGCGACGTTCTCGTTGCGCAGGGCGCGCACGGTCGCGACGAGCATCAGCCAGGTGACCGCGACGGGGATGAGGACCTTCCAGCCGAGCCGCATCAGCTGGTCGTAGCGGACACGGGGCAGCGTGCCGCGCAGCCACACGAAGCAGAAGATGAACACGACGACCTTGCCGACGAACCACAGCATCGGCCACCAGCCGTGGTTCGCGCCCTCCCAGAAGGCGGAGATCGGGTACGGGGCCCGCCAGCCGCCCAGGAACAGCGTCACCGCGATCATCGACACGGTCACCATGTGGACGTACTCGGCGAGCATGAACATCGCGAACTTGATGGAGCTGTACTCGGTGTTGAACCCGCCGACCAGGTCTCCCTCGGACTCCGGCATGTCGAACGGCGCCCGGCTGGACTCGCCGACCATCGTCACCATGTAGATCAGGAACGACACCGGCAGGAGGACGGCGAACCAGCGGTCCCCCTGGGCGTCCACGATGGCCGAGGTCGACATCGAGCCGGCGTAGAGGAACACCGACGCGAAGGCGACACCCATGGCGATCTCGTACGAGATGACCTGGGCGGCCGAGCGGATACCGCCGAGCAGCGGGTACGTGGACCCGGACGACCAGCCGCCGAGGACGAAGCCGTACACACCGAGCGAGCCGATCGCCAGGATGTAGAGCATGGCCACCGGCAGGTCGGTGAGCTGCATGGTGGTCCGCGTACCGAAGATGGAGATCTCGTTGCCGGCGGGGCCGAAGGGGATCACGGCGACGGCCATGAAGGCGGGGATCGCGGCCAGGATCGGCGCCAGGACGTAGATGACCTTGTCCGCGCGCTTGACGACCACATCCTCCTTCAGCATCAGCTTCACACCGTCGGCGAGCGACTGGAGCATGCCCCAGGGGCCGTGGCGGTTGGGGCCGATGCGCCGCTGCATCCAGCCGACGACCTTGCGCTCCATCACGATGGAGATCAGCACGGTCAGCATGAGGAAGGCGAAGCAGAAGACCGCCTTGAGAGCCACGAGCCACCAGGGGTCGCGGCCGAACATGGAGAGGTCCTCGGCCGCGAGGAGGGCCGGGTTCATGCTCGCACCTCCGACGATTCCGACGTGTCCGGTGAGTAGGGGGAGCCCGGGGTGCCCGGCGAGGCCGGGACCGGGGCCGGGGCCGGGGCGATGCGGACCAGGCGCCCGGGCACCGTGCCCAGGTCGGACAGCGCACCGCCGCCGGTGGAGTTGAGCGGCAGCCACACCACCCGGTCGGCCATCTCCGTCACCTGGAGCGGCAGCCGTACGGAGCCGGCCGGGCCGGTCACCTCCAGGAGGTCGCCGTCCTTGACGCCGGTCGCCGCCGCCGTGTCGGCCGAGAGGCGGGCGACGGCGGCGTGCCGGGTGCCGGCCAGCGCCTCGTCGCCCTCCTGGAGGCGGCCACGGTCGAGGAGCATCCGGTGACCGGCCAGGACGGCCTCGCCCTCACCGGCGCGGGGCAGCGGCCTGCCGGACTCGGCCGGGTCGCCTGCCCGTTCCCCGGCCCAGGCGCCGAGCCGGTCCATCTCGGCCCGTACGGCCCGCAGGTCCGGCAGCCCGAGGTGCGTGTCCATCGCGTCCGCGAGCATCTGCAGCACGCGCGCGTCGGTCGGGGGCAGCGCGCTGGTCATCTGCTCGGGCTTCAGCGCGGCCTCGAACATCCGCACCCGGCCCTCCCAGTTGAGGAAGGTGCCGGCCTTCTCGGCGACCGCCGCGACCGGAAGCACCACGTCCGCCCGCTCGGTGACCTCGCCGGGCCGCAGCTCCAGCGACACCACGAACGCCGCGTCGAGGGCCTCACGCGCGCGGGCCGGGTCCGGCAGGTCGGCCGGCTCGACGCCCCCGACGAGCAGTGCGCCCAGCTCACCGGTGGCGGCGGCCTCCACGATCCGGCCGGTGTCGCGGCCGTACCGGTCGGGCAGTTCGCGTACGCCCCAGACCGTGGCCGTCTCCTCGCGGGCGCGCGGGTCGGTGGCCGGGCGCCCGCCGGGCAGCAGCGACGGGATGGCGCCCGCCCAGACCGCGCCGCGCTCACCGGCCCGGCGCGGGATCCACACCAGTTCGGCGCCGGTCGCGTTCGCGGCCCGTACGGCGGCGGTCAGCGCGCCGGGTACGCCCGCGAGCCGCTCGCCGACGACGATGACGGCGCCCTCCGCGCGCAGGGCCTCCGCCGCGGCGGCGCCCGCCCCGTCGAGTCCGGTCCCGGCGGCCAGCGTGTCGAGCCACTCGGTCTCGGTGCCGGGGGCGGCCGGCAGCAGCGTGCCGCCCGCCTTCTCCAGGCCCCGGGTCGCGTAAGGCGCCAGCCCGTACGTCGCCTGGCCGTGCTTCCGCCACGCCTTGCGCAGCCGCAGGAAGACGCCGGGCGCCTCCTCCTCGGCCTCGATCCCGGCGAGCAGCACCGCCGGGGCCTTCTCGAGCGCGGCGTACGTGACCCCCGCTCCTCCTCCGAGGTCCCGGCCTCGTCCGGCGACCCTGGCGGCCAGGAAGTCGGCCTCCTCGCTGCTGTGCACGCGCGCGCGGAAGTCGATGTCGTTGGTGTCGAGGGCCACGCGCGCGAACTTGGCGTACGCGTACGCGTCCTCGACGGTCAGCCGGCCGCCGGTGAGAACACCGGTGCGGCCCCGGACCAGTCCGCGTGCCGCGGCGTCCAGGGCCTCGGGCCAGGAGGCCGGCTCCAGGGTGCCGTCGGCGCCGCGTACCAGGGGCGTGGCGAGGCGGTCGCGCCGCTGGGCGTACCGGAACGCGAAGCGTCCCTTGTCGCACAGCCACTCCTCGTTGACCTCCGGGTCGTCGGCGGCGAGCCGCCGCATGACCTTGCCGCGCCGGTGGTCGGTGCGGGTCGCGCAGCCGCCCGCGCAGTGCTCGCACACCGAGGGGCTGGAGACCAGGTCGAAGGGGCGCGAGCGGAATCGGTACGCCGCCGAGGTGAGGGCGCCGACCGGGCAGATCTGGATGGTGTTGCCGGAGAAGTACGACTCGAACGGGTCGCCGTCGCCGATGCCGACCTGCTGGAGCGCGCCCCGCTCGACGAGTTCGATCATCGGGTCGCCGGCGATCTGCTGGGAGAAGCGGGTGCAGCGGGCGCAGAGCACGCACCGCTCGCGGTCGAGGAGCACCTGTGTGGAGAGTGGTACCGGCTTCTCGTAGGTCCGCTTCCTGCCCTCGAACCGGGAGTCGGCCTGGCCGTGCGAGACGGCCTGGTTCTGCAGGGGGCACTCGCCGCCCTTGTCGCAGACGGGGCAGTCCAGGGGGTGGTTGATGAGCAGCAGCTCCATCACGCCGACCTGGGCCTTCTCGGCGACTTCGGAGGTGAGTTGAGTCTTCACCACCATGCCGTCCGTACACGTGATCGTGCAGGAGGCCATGGGCTTGCGCTGGCCCTCGACCTCGACGATGCACTGGCGGCAGGCACCGGCCGGGTCGAGGAGGGGGTGGTCGCAGAACCGTGGGATCTCGATGCCGAGCTGTTCGGCGGCGCGGATGACGAGCGTCCCCTTGGGCACGGAGATCTCGACGCCGTCGATGGTCAGCGTGACCAGGTCTTCCGGCGGCACCGCCGGTCCCGCGCCTCCACCGGTGGAGGACGTGGTGACGGTCATGCGTTCACCTCCACGTGGTTGTCCGCCCAGGCGGTCGACTTGGCCGGGTCGAAGGGGCAGCCCTTGCCGGTGATGTGCTCCTCGTACTCCCCGCGGAAGTACTTCAGGGAGGAGAAGATCGGCGAGGCGGCGCCGTCGCCGAGGGCGCAGAACGACTTGCCGTTGATGTTGTCGGCGATGTCGGCGAGCTTGTCGAGGTCGGTGAGCCGTCCCTTGCCGGCCTCGATGTCCCGCAGCAACTGCACCAGCCAGTACGTTCCTTCACGGCAGGGGGTGCACTTGCCGCAGGACTCGTGGGCGTAGAACTCGGTCCAGCGGGTCACGGCGCGGACGACGCAGGTGGTCTCGTCGAAGCACTGGAGGGCCTTGGTGCCGAGCATCGACCCGGCGGCGCCCACGCCCTCGTAGTCGAGGGGCACGTCGAGGTGCTCGTCGGTGAACATCGGCGTCGACGAGCCGCCCGGGGTCCAGAACTTCAGCCGGTGGCCGGGCCGCATGCCGCCGCTCATGTCGAGCAGCTGGCGCAGGGTGATGCCGAGGGGGGCCTCGTACTGGCCGGGGGCGGCGACATGGCCGCTGAGCGAGTAGAGCGTGAAGCCGGGGGACTTCTCGCTGCCCATCGACCTGAACCAGTCCTTGCCGCGGCTCAGGATCGCGGGAACCGAGGCGATGGACTCGACGTTGTTCACCACGGTGGGGCAGGCGTAGAGGCCGGCGACCGCAGGGAAGGGGGGACGCAGCCGGGGCTGGCCGCGGCGCCCTTCGAGCGAGTCGAGCAGCGCGGTCTCCTCACCGCAGATGTACGCGCCGGCGCCGGCGTGCACGGTCACGTCGAGGTCGAGCCCGCTGCCCATGATGTTCTCGCCGAGGTAGCCCGCCGCGTACGCCTCGCGTACGGCCTCGTGGAGACGGCGCAGGACGGGGACCACCTCGCCGCGGAGATAGATGAAGGCGTGCGACGACCTGATCGCGTAGCAGGCGATCACGATGCCCTCGATGAGGGAGTGCGGGTTGGCGAAGAGCAGCGGGATGTCCTTGCAGGTCCCGGGCTCCGACTCGTCGGCGTTGACGACGAGGTAGTGCGGTTTGCCGTCGCCCTGCGGAATGAACTGCCACTTCATTCCGGTGGGGAAGCCCGCACCGCCGCGGCCGCGCAGGCCGGAGTCCTTGACGTACGCGATGACCTCGTCGGGCGTCATGGCGAGGGCCTTGCGCAGTCCCTCGTACCCGTCGTGCCGCCGGTAGGTGTCCAGGGTCCAGGAGTCCGGCTGGTCCCAGAAGGCGGACAGGACCGGTACGAGCAGCTTCTCGGGGCTGGTCTCCCCGATCTCGGGTGCCAAGGTCATCACTCCCCCTCCTCGCTGACCGGGCCCGCCGGGTGCTCCGGGTCCGACGCCGAGGTCTGTTGTGGTGCGTCGTGCGAGCTGAGGTGGTCGGAGCCGGGCATGGTCTCGTCGTGCGATGCCTTCCCGCGCGGGCCGGCCCCGGTGGTCTCGCCGCGCGGGTGGACGACACGGGGCGGGAGTGCCTCGCCCTTGGCGAGTTTCAGGCCGATCAGCGAGGCGGGGCCCGCGCCGCCGGTCGCCTCGACGACGCCCGGCCGGGTGTCGGGGAACCCGGCGAGGATGCGGGCGGTCTCCTTGAAGGTGCACAGCCGCGCGCCGCGCGTGGGCTCCACGGGGCGGCCGGCGCGCAGGTCGTCGACGAGCCGCCGGGCGCTGTCCGGGGTCTGGTTGTCGAAGAACTCCCAGTTGACCATCACGACGGGCGCGAAGTCGCAGGCGGCGTTGCACTCGATGTGTTCGAGGGTGACCTTGCCGTCCTCGGTGGTCTCCTGGTTGCCGACGCCGAGGTGCTCCTTGAGCTCCTCGAAGATGGCGTCGCCGCCCATGACCGCGCAGAGCGTGTTGGTGCAGACGCCGACCTGGTAGTCGCCGCTCGGCTTGCGCCGGTACATGGAGTAGAAGGTGGCGACCGCGGTGACCTCGGCGGAGGTCAGCCCGAGCATCTCGGCGCAGAAGCGCATGCCGGTACGGGTGACGTGTCCTTCCTCGGACTGCACGAGGTGCAGCAGCGGCAGCAGCGCGGACCGGGAGTCGGGGTAGCGGGCGATCACCTCCTCGGCGTCCGCCTCCAGCCGGGCGCGTACGTCGGCGGGGTAGTCGGGGGCGGGGAGTTCGGGCATCCCCAGCTGGACGTCGGTCACCGGTCGACGCCTCCCATCACAGGGTCGATGGACGCGACGGCGACGATGACGTCGGCGATCATGCCGCCTTCGCACATCGCCGCCATGGACTGCAGGTTGGTGAAGGAGGGGTCGCGGAAGTGGACCCGGTAGGGGCGGGTGCCGCCGTCGGAGACGACATGCGCGCCCAGTTCGCCCTTGGGGGACTCGACCGCGGCGTACACCTGCCCGGGCGGGACCCGGAAGCCCTCGGTCACCAGCTTGAAGTGGTGGATCAGGGCCTCCATGGAGGTGCCCATGATCTTCTTGATGTGGTCGAGCGAGTTGCCGAGGCCGTCCGGGCCGAGCGCGAGCTGCGCGGGCCAGGCGATCTTCTTGTCGGCGACCATGACCGGGCCCGGGGCGAGCCGGTCGAGGCACTGCTCGACGATCCGCAGCGACTGGTGCATCTCCTCCAGGCGGATGAGGAAGCGGCCGTAGGAGTCGCAGGTGTCGGCGGTCGGGACCTCGAACTCGTATGTCTCGTAGCCGCAGTACGGCTCGGCCCGGCGCAGGTCGTGCGGGAGCCCGGTGGCGCGCAGGATGGGCCCGGTGGCGCCGAGGGCCAGGCAGCCGGCCAGGTCGAGGTGGCCGATGTCCTGCAAACGGGCCTTGAAGATGGGGTTGCCGGTGGCGAGCTTGTCGTACTCCGGCAGGTTCTTCCGCATCGTCTTGACGAATTCGCGGATCTGGTCGACGGCGCCGGGCGGCAGGTCCTGGGCGAGGCCGCCGGGGCGGATGAACGCGTGGTTCATCCGGAGGCCGGTGATCAGCTCGTACAGGTCCATGATCATCTCGCGGTCCCGGAAGCCGTAGATCATGATCGTGGTGGCGCCGAGCTCCATGCCGCCGGTGGCGATGGCCACCAGGTGCGAGGAGATCCGGTTGAGCTCCATGAGCAGGACGCGGATGACCGTGGCGCGGTCGGGGATCTGGTCCTCGATGCCGAGCAGCTTCTCCACGGCCAGGCAGTACGCCGTCTCGTTGAAGAACGACGTCAGGTAATCCATGCGCGTGACGAAGGTGGTGCCCTGTGTCCAGGTCCGGTACTCGAGGTTCTTCTCGATGCCGGTGTGGAGGTAGCCGATGCCGCAGCGGGCCTCGGTGACGGTCTCGCCGTCGATCTCCAGGATGAGCCGGAGCACCCCGTGCGTGGACGGGTGCTGGGGGCCCATGTTGACGACGATGCGCTCGTCGTCGGCCTGGGCCGCCGTCTGGACGACCTCGTCCCAGTCGCCGCCGGTGACGGTGTAGACGGTGCCTTCGGTGGTCTCGCGGGTTTCCGCCTGCGGGGCTTCCGCCTGAGGGGTTGCGTGGGGGGTGGTCACGAGTACGACCTCCGCTGGTCCGGAGCCGGGATCTGGGCGCCCTTGTACTCGACGGCGATGCCGCCGAGGGGGTAGTCCTTGCGCTGCGGGAAGCCCTGCCAGTCGTCCGGCATCATGATCCGGGTGAGGGCGGGGTGTCCGTCGAAGACCAGGCCGAAGAAGTCGTACGTCTCGCGCTCGTGCCAGTCGTTGGTCGGGTAGACGGCGACGAGCGACGGGACGTGCGGGTCGCTGTCCGGGGCGCTGACCTCCAGGCGGAGGCGCCGGCTGTGGGTGAGCGAGCGCAGGTGGTAGACGGCGTGCAGTTCGCGGCCCTTGTCGCCCGGGTAGTGCACGCCGCCGACTCCCATGCACAGCTCGAAGCGGAGAGCCGGGTCGTCGCGCAGGGTGCGTGCGACGCGGACGAGGTGCTCGCGGGCGATGTGGAAGGTCAGTTCGTCCCGGTCGACGACCGTCTTCTCGATCGCGTTCTCCGGGACGAGTCCCTGCTCCTCCAGGGCGCCTTCCAGCTCGTCCGCGACCTCGTCGAAGTAGCTCCCGTACGGCCGGGAGGAGGGGCCCGGCAGGCGGATGGAGCGGACGAGGCCGCCGTATCCGGAGGTGTCGCCGCCCGTGTCGGCGCCGAACATGCCGCGCTGGACGCGGATCTCCTCGCCGTGCTCGCCTCGTCGGCCGGGCAGGTTCTGCGTACTGAGGTCCTTCTCGGGGTTCGGCTGTTCGGTCACCGCAGCAGCCCCTTCATCTCGATCGTCGGGAGCGCCTTGAGCGCCGCTTCCTCCGCCTCGCGGGCCGCCTCGCGCGCGTTGACACCGAGCTTGGACGTCTGGATCTTCTGGTGGAGCTTGATGATCGCGTCCAGCAGCATCTCGGGGCGCGGCGGGCAGCCGGGCAGATAGATGTCGACCGGTACGACGTGGTCGACGCCCTGCACGATGGCGTAGTTGTTGAACATGCCGCCCGACGAGGCACAGACGCCCATGGAGATCACCCACTTCGGGTTGGGCATCTGGTCGTAGACCTGGCGCAGCACCGGGGCCATCTTCTGGCTCACCCGGCCCGCCACGATCATCAGGTCGGCCTGGCGCGGCGAGCCGCGGAAGACCTCCATGCCGAACCGCGCCATGTCGTAGCGCCCGGCGCCCGTCGTCATCATCTCGATGGCGCAGCAGGCGAGGCCGAAGGTCGCGGGGAAGACGGAGGACTTGCGCACCCATCCCGCGGCCTGTTCGACCGTCGTCAGCAGAAATCCGCTCGGCAGCTTCTCTTCGAGTCCCATGAGTGTGCCCTTCAGCCCCTCAGTCCCATTCCAGGCCGCCGCGCCGCCATACGTACGCGTAGGCGACGAAGACGGTGAGCACGAAGAGCAGCATCTCCACGAGCCCGAAAAGCCCCAGCGCGTCGAAGCTGACGGCCCAGGGATAGAGGAAGACGATCTCGATGTCGAAGACGATGAAGAGCATCGCCGTCAGGTAGTACTTGATCGGGAAGCGGCCGCCTCCGACCGGCGTGGGGGTCGGCTCGATCCCGCACTCGTACGCCTCGAGCTTGGCCCGGTTGTACCGCTTTGGGCCGATGAGCGTGGCCATGACCACGGAGAAGATCGCAAACGCTGCCCCGAGGGCGCCGAGCACGAGGATGGGCGTGTAGGCATTCACGCTCCTCGCTCCTTCCAGTCGTCCTTGACCGTTGGACCGCACCGGGCATCCGTCTCGCCGCCTCTACGTCTCCCGGTGGATCTCGGGGACCCCCGGAAGATCGCTTTCATGTGAGGCAGTTCACAAGCCCGACTGCAACGCATCCTATGCCCGTGGATCTGTGATCTGCGACACGGGGTGCGTCAACGACTTTGTGATCTCCACCACCTGGCGAACGATCATGAATTCGGATGAACAGTCATCTTCATACCAGGGGTGGCCGAGTGGCCACGATCCGTGACATCAACGCCGGTCACCCCTGGTCGGAGGGGTTGTGCTCTACCAAACGATTCTACCTACATGCAAATTCGATATGGACGCTCCCGAGTGATAGAGGACCTCACCCCACCCGTGCGGGGGGCGCGACGGGACGGAGGTGGACGCGTGCACGCGTTCACGAGCCGCAGCTGCCGCCGGCAGTTGCCGTTCTGTGACCTGCGCCACGCGTCACCGTCGACCACGAAAGCGGGGTTGGCCATCCGTGCGAACGAGTGGTAGGCGGGCGGCAATTCGGACGTTTCTCGGAAAACCCGTGATCATGGGCGTGATCACGTGAGCCTGAAATGTCCGTTAAGGCGTCAATAAAGGTCCGGGGGAAGCGGATTCAGCCGTTCCGTACGTAGCTGTGGCGCAACACACGTTTCTTGAAGGGAACCGGGACACCCTGATAGCGGTTGACCCATGTCCCACACCGCTCACATACCCAGCCACCGGAAGCCCCGCCGCAGCTCTTCCAAGCTCGCGCTGCGCGCCGGAGTTGCCGGTGGCGTCCTCAGCACCATCGCGGTGGCCGCCTCACCGGCTCATGCGGAGCCGGTGACCGAGACCATCGAGATGCCCACGCTCACGAACGTGGACCTGTCCGGCGCCCTCTCCTCCGCCGTCGCCGCCTCCGCCGAGGCGACCGAGCACGAGGCCCTCGCCCAGAACCTCCGGGTGCAGGAGGACGCGGCGGCCGCCAAGGCCGCGCAGGACGCCAAGAAGGCCAAGGCCGAGGCCGAGCGCAAGGCCGAGGCCGAGCGGAAGGCCAAGGAGGCCGAGGAGAAGGCCCGGGCCGAGGCCGATGAGCGCGCCTCCCGCAGCACGGAGCGCACCACCCTGTCCGCGTCCTCCGACAGCGGCAGCGGCTCCTCCAGCTCGTCCAGCTCGACGGCGTCCGGCTCCGCCGCGGCGATCGTGAACTTCGCCCGCGCCCAGGTCGGCGACGCGTACGTCATGGGCGGCACCGGCCCCAACTCCTGGGACTGCTCCGGTCTCCTCCAGGCCGCCTACCGCCAGGCCGGCATCGACCTGCCGCGCGTCTCCGGCGCCCAGTCGAGCATGGGCACCTCCGTCTCGCTCAGCAACCTCCAGCCGGGCGACATCCTCTACTGGGGCAGCCGCAGCGGCTCGTACCACGTGGCCGTCTACGTCGGCGGCGGCAAGTACGTCGGCGCGCAGAACCCCAGCACCGGGGTCGTCGAGCGCTCCCTGGACTGGGACCGGCCGTCGGGCGCCGTCCGCATCCTCTGACGCCGCACAGCCGCGCAGGCGCACATCCGCGCAGCAGCACGGCCGCGCATGGCGTGAAGGGCCGTCGCTCCCCCGCTCGGGGAGGGAGCGACGGCCCTTCTCCGTACCTACACGCCGTTCACGCCTTCGGCGCGACCTTCGACAGGCCGTTGATGATCCGGTCCATCGCGTCGCCACCCGTCGGGTCGGTGAGGTTGGCGAGCATCTTCAGCGTGAACTTCATCAGCACCGGGTGCGTGAGCCCGCGCTGCGTAGCGACCTTCAGGACCTTGGGGTTGCCGATGAGCTTCACAAAGGCGCGACCCAGCGTGTAGTACCCGCCGTAGGTGTCCTTGAGGACCTTCGGGTAGTTGTGCAGGGCCAGTTCGCGCTGGGCCGGGGTCGCACGGGCGTGCGCCTGGACGATGACGTCGGCGGCGAGCTGCCCGGACTCCATGGCGTACGCGATGCCCTCGCCGTTGAACGGGTTGACGAGGCCGCCAGCGTCGCCGACCAGCAGCAGGCCGCGCGTGTAGTGCGGCTGCCGGTTGAAGGCCATCGGCAGGGCCGCGCCGCGGATCGGGGTGGTCATGTTCTCCGGGGTGTAGCCCCAGTCCTCCGGCATCGAGGCGCACCAGGCCTTCAGCACCTCGCGCCAGTCCAGCTCGCGGAAGGCGGAGGAGGAGTTCAGGATGCCCAGGCCGACGTTGGACGTGCCGTCGCCCATGCCGAAGATCCAGCCGTAGCCGGGCAGCATCCGGTCCTGGGTGCCCCGGCGGTCCCACAGCTCCAGCCACGACTCCAGGTAGTCGTCGTCGTGCCGGGGCGAGGTGAAGTACGTACGGACGGCGACGCCCATCGGGCGGTCGTCGCGCCGGTGCAGGCCCATCGCGAGGGACAGCCTGCTGGAGTTGCCGTCGGCGGCGACCACGAGGGGCGCGTGGAAGGTGACCGGCGTCTTCTCCTCGCCCACCTTGGCGTGGACGCCGGTGATCCGCCCGGTCCGGTCGTCGATGACGGGCGCGCCGACGTTGCACCGCTCGTAGAGCCGGGCGCCGGCCTTCTGCGCCTGCCGGGCGAGCTGCTCGTCGAAGTCGTCCCGCTTGCGGACGAGTCCGTAGTCCGGGTACGTGGCGAGCTCCGGCCAGTCGAGCTGCAGCCGGACGCCGCCGCCGATGATCCGCAGCCCCTTGTTGCGCAGCCAGCCGGCTTCCTCGGAGATGTCGATGCCCATCGCCACGAGCTGCTTGGCGGCGCGCGGGGTCAGCCCGTCGCCGCACACCTTCTCGCGTGGGAACGCGGTCTTCTCCAGCAGCAGCACGTCGAGCCCCGCCTTCGCGAGGTAGTACGCGGTGGTGGAGCCTGCCGGGCCCGCCCCGACGACGATCACATCTGCGGTGTGTTCGGAGAGGGACTCGGTCACAGCGGGTTCTCCCGAGACTCGAAATTGCGTGCCGAAAGCACTGGACACGGGCAGTCTATGGGGACCGGCTGTTCTCCCGATCCGAAGGGCCCACCCTCGATGACCGAGTTGCTCCACGCCGCCGCCGGCCGACCCGCCACCGGGCCCGCCTTCCGACTGCGGGTACCGACGGAGGAGGACGCGTACGCCTGGCACCGGGCGTTCGACGACGTCGAGGTCATGGAGTTCCACGGCGGTCGCCCCGCGGAGCTGTCGGTCTACCACGAGTTCACCGCCCGGCAGCGCCGCCACGACGCGGAGCGGGGCTTCTGCCTGTGGACCCTGCTGGACGAGACCGGCGAGGTCATCGGCTTCACGGGCGCCCAGCCCTGGCCCCACGCGTGGGGCCCCGCCGGCCGGATCGAGATCGGCTGGCGTCTGGCCCGTCCGGCCTGGGGCAAGGGCTACGCGACAGCCGCCGCACGCGAGACCCTGAATCGGGTACGGGCGGCGGGCGTCGACCACGTGGTGGCGATGGTCCACACGGCCAACACCCGCTCGACAGCGGTGGCCCGCCGCCTGGGCATGCGACTACGGGACACCCTCCCGGTCCCGGGCCACGAGGACGCGGAGGCCCACTGCTACGGACTGGAGCTGTAGGGGCCCGTGGTGGCGCCGGCCGCACGCGGGCGACCGGCTTCGCGGACACCGCTGCGGGGCAATACGCCTACTTGGTGCCGCGGTGCAGCGCCACGATCCCGCCGGTCAGGTTCCGCCACGCCACCTTCGACCAGCCCGCCTTCTGCAGCATGGCCGCCAGGTCGCTCTGCTCCGGCCAGGTCTGGATGGACTCGGCGAGGTACACGTACGCGTCCGGGTTGGAGGAGACCGCGCGGGCGACCGGCGGCAGGGCCCGCATCAGGTACTCCTCGTACACCTTGCGGAACGGCGCCCAGGTCGCGTGCGAGAACTCGCAGATCACGACGCGTCCGCCGGGCTTCGTCACCCGGTACAGCTCGCGCAGCGCCTCGTCGGTGTCCTGGACGTTCCGCAGCCCGAAGGAGATCGTCACCGCGTCGAAGACCCCGTCGCGGAAGGGCAGCTTCATCGCGTCGCCGGCGGTCAGCGGCAGCCAGGGGTGCCGCTTCTTGCCCTCCCTGAGCATCCCGAGGGAGAAGTCGCACGGCACGACGTACGCGCCGCCCTCCACGAACGGCAGCGAGGACGTGCCGGTGCCCGCCGCCAGGTCGAGGACCCGCTGGCCGGGCCGGGCGTCGACGGCCCTGGCCACCTCCTTGCGCCAGCGCCGGTCCTGGAAGAGGGAGAGGACGTCGTTGGTGAGGTCGTAGTTCGCCGCGACATGGTCGAACATCGAGGCGACTTCGTGCGGCTGCTTGTCCAGCGTTGCTCGGGTCACACAGCCATTGAACCAGCCACCCCCGCCCGAACCGGCGCCGCCCGGCCGCCCGCGCGCCGCCGGGGAGTCCGGCGGATCATGCCGGCATCACGACCTAAGCGCCCCGGTAGACCAACCGCCCGTCCAGGACCGTGGCCACGCACGTGGCGGCGCCGCGCCGGGGCAGCTCGGCGGTGTCCGGTACGTCGAAGACGGCGAACCTCGCGGGCATACCGGCCCGGAGGGCGGGCGCCCAGACGACCGGGCCGCCCGAGGCGAACGGGTCCAGAGACGGCGTCCCCTCCGGCCGCTCGGCACTCCCCGCGACGGCCGGTCCGGTGACAGCGGGTTCCGCGACGGCCGAGCCTGCGGCAGTCGGTCCCGCAACAGTCGGGCCCGCGACGCCCGGGCCCGCGGCGGTGGGCCCCGTGACGGGTCCCGTGACGGGTCCCGTGACGGCCAGTCCCGCGCGCCGTACCGCGTCCAGGACCGTGCGCACGCGCAGCTCACCGGCCACAGCGACCGTGCCATGGGCCAGCATCCGCTGCACGCCGCGCCGCGCGCTCGCGCCCCACCGCGCGTCGGTCATACCGAGCGCGGCGAGCCCGGCACCGGTGATGGGCCCGGTGCCCAGCTCGTCGGCCTCGCGCGGATCGGGGTGGTAGGTCCGCTCCAGCAGCTCGGGCCCGTACGGATTGACCAGCCCGGGCGTGAGGACGCCGGGCCAACGCCGCACCCTCGCCCCGGGATGGGCGGCGACCAGCTCCTCGTACGGCCCGAGGGCGGCGATCCGCGCGCCTTCCACGGCGACCGCCTCGTCCGGTGTGGCCGCCGCCGTGTGAATCGTCAGCACGGCGCGGTCAGTTCGTGGCCAGCAGCTTCAGTTCGGGGTGCGCCGTACCGCCCGCGATCGCCGTGGAGGAGATGTGCGAGGCGACACGGGCGTCGACCGGGTCGTCCGCCGGGTCGTCGTGGACGACGATGTGCTCGTACGTCGTGGTCCGCTGCGCCGGGACGCGGCCCGACTTGCGGATCAGGTCGATGATCTCCAGGCGGTTGGAGCGGTGCTTGGCGCCGGCCGAGGAGACGACGTTCTCCTCCAGCATGATCGAGCCGAGGTCGTCCGCGCCGTAGTGCAGCGACAGCTGGCCGACCTCCTTGCCGGTGGTCAGCCAGGAGCCCTGGATGTGGGCGACGTTGTCGAGGAAGAGCCGCGCGACGGCGATGATGCGCAGGTACTCGAAGAGCGTGGTCTGCGTCCGGCCCTTCAGGTGGTTGTTCTCGGGCTGGTACGTGTACGGGATGAACGCCCGGAAGCCGCCGGTCCGGTCCTGGACGTCCCGGATCATCCGCAGGTGCTCGATGCGCTCGGCGTTCGTCTCGCCGGTGCCCATGAGCATGGTCGACGTCGACTCGACGCCCAGGCCGTGCGCGATCTCCATGATCTCCAGCCAGCGCTCACCGGACTCCTTGAGCGGGGCGATGGCCTTGCGCGGCCGCTCGGGCAGCAGCTCGGCGCCGGCACCCGCGAAGGAGTCGAGCCCGGCGGCGTGGATGCGCCGGACGGCCTCCTCCACGCTCACCTTGGAGATCCGGGCCATGTGCTCGACCTCGGAGGCCCCGAGGGAGTGGATGACCAACTGCGGGAAGGCTTCCTTGATGGCGGAGAAGTGCTTCTCGTAGTACTCGACGCCGTAGTCGGGGTGGTGGCCGCCCTGGAACATGATCTGCGTGCCGCCCAGCTCGACGGTCTCGGCGCAGCGCCGCAGGATGTCGTCGAGGTCGCGGGTCCAGCCCTTGGCGGTGTCCTTGGGCGGGGCGTAGAACGCGCAGAACCTGCACGCGGTGACGCACACGTTGGTGTAGTTGATGTTGCGCTCGATGATGTACGTCGCGATGTGCTCCGTACCGGCGTAACGACGGCGCCGCACCGCGTCGGCCGCGGCACCGAGCGCGTGCAGGGGCGCGGAGCGGTAGAGGTCGAGCGCCTCTTCCGGGGTGATCCGCCCACCGGCGGCGGCGCGGTCGAGAACGGACTGGAGGTCGGCCTTCTCGGTCACCGGGTGCGTACCTTTCGGCAGGAGACAGGAGGTGCAGCGCGGAGCGCTTCGTACAAAGGTGGTGGTGGGCGACCGGACCAGCGTACGCCAGCGCGCCGCGCCCGCCTTCGGGGCCTCAGTCGAAGCGGTCGAGGGTGGCGGACGGATTGCCCGCGCGGGGCTCGTCCGAGGTGTACTCCAGCCGCTCCCCGTTCAGTCGCAGCTTCACCGTGTGGGGACCGCTGGTGCACCGGCTGCCGGGCTTGCCGCTGGACTCGCCCTGGACCACCAGGGTGTCCTCCGTGGCGCTGGTCAGGGTGATGTCGTCCTGGCAGATGAAGCCCCCGAACGCGTCGAACTGGTCCACCGTGCCGACGCGCTCACCGGTCTTGCCGCCCTTGATGACCACGGTTAACGTGCCCGCGGCGATCTCGCTGCCCGCGAAGGTCAGCTTGTAGGGGCCCTTCCATGTGCCGACGAACCCCTTGGGCACGGTGGACCGGGGAGCCGTGCCGCCGTCCGCCGGGCCGGACTCACCAGCACCGACGGAGGCCCCGACGGAGGACCCGGCTGAGGCGCTGACGGAGGCGCTGACAGGCGGCTTGGCCACGCTGTCGCCGTCCCCGCCGCCCCCTCCCGGGAGAAGGTCGAACAGAACGGCACCGCCCACGGTCACCGCGGCGAGGGCGCCCGCGACGGCGAGGGCCACCGTGCAGCTCACCTTGCGGCCGCCCCGGGGGCCGACGGGCTCGGCGACGGAGCTGACGGAGAGGGAGACGGGCCCCGGGATACGGGGCGGGGGCACGGCCCCCACGGTGGGCGGGTGCACGGGGGCCGGCCGGGCGCCGCTCTGCGTGGGCGCGTACACGGGGGCTTGGCCGGCGCCGCTCTGCGTGGGCGGGTACGGCGGCGGCTGGGCGGGCGGTTGGGCGTGCGGACGGGCGGGCGGGCCGTAGCCCCCCGAGGCCGGACCGGGGGCTTCCCCGGCCCCGGGCGCGACCGCCGGGTTGCTGAACGGCACCGGCCCGGAGACCCCCGCGTCCTCCGCCGCCGGCTCCAGGTCGAGCAGCCGCACCGCCGCCCGGCTGACCTCCTCCACGACGGCGCCCGGCAGCCACCCGCCCGCCGCGAGCGCCGCCGCGCCGTCCGGGGCGAGCGCGGCCGCCACCTCGGTCGGCGCGGGCCGGGCCGCCGGGTCCTTGGCCAGGCACGCGGCGACGAGGTCCCGCAGCTCACCGCCCAACGCCGGGTCGAGTTCGGGCTCTTCGTGCACGACCTTGTACAGCAGGGCAGCCGACGAGTCACCGGAGAATGGCGCGTTCCGGGTCGCCGCGAAGGCCAGCACCGCGCCGAGCGAGAACACGTCGGACGCACCGCCCACGCCCTGGCCGCCCGCCTTGCCGACGATCTGCTCGGGCGACATGTAGCCGGGGGAGCCGACGGACACGCCGGTTGAGGTGAGCGACGCGGTGCCGTCCGTGGCGCGGGCGATGCCGAAGTCGATGAGCCGGGGCCCGTCGAGGGCGAGGAGCACGTTCGAGGGCTTGACGTCCCGGTGGACGAGCCCGAGCGCGTGCACGGCCGCGAGCGCCTCGCCCAGTCCGGCGCCCAGTACCCGTACGGACCGCTCCGGCAGGGGCCCGTGCGCGATCACGGCCTGGGTGAGCGAGGGCCCGGCCACGTACCCGGTCGCGACCCACGGAACGGCCGCCTCCGGGTCGGCGTCCAGGACCGGCGCCGTCCACCGGGCGCCGACGCGGCGGGCCGAGTCGACCTCGCGGCGGAACCGCTCCCGGAACTCCGCGTCCAGCGCGAAGTGCGGGTGCACGACCTTGACCGCCACGGTCCGGCCACCCTCGTTGCGGGCCAGGTAGACGCGGCCCATGCCGCCCGCCCCGAGCCTGCCGAGCAGCCTGTACGGGCCGATGCCCCGCGGTTCGCCCGCCTCCAGCGGCTCCATGCGCTCCGCTCCCCCCGATCCCGTACTCGTACGACGTACCGAACTGCAGCGTAGACGGCGAGGTGGGCGACACCACCGGGATTCCCCGTCCTGCCGGGCCAACCCGCCGCCGCATTACGCCATCTACAGGGCCGTACCCCGCAAACGCCCCCGCCCTGCCAGAGATCCGCAGAGAACCACCTCTCCTTCCTCATCCGGAGTGCTCCCATGAAACGTCCGCTCAAGGCACTCGTGACCGCCGCCGCCCTCGGCTCCCTCGCTCTGGCCACGGGCTGCACGGGCGAACCGGTCTCCTTCGACACACCGAGCGCCCCGCCCGCCTCCGCCGCGCAGGACGGCCGGAACGGCGCTCAGGGCACCGGCGGGACCGGCGGGTCCGACGACGCCGCCGACGACGCCACCGCCGCGAAGACCCTCATGCCGACCGGCCCCAAGGCCGAGTTCACGACCCAGAACACCGTCGACGACGGCACGAAGATCGGCAAGACGACGCTGGAAGGCAAGAAGTCCGGTTTCACGGGCGACGTATGGGTCTGGGCGCCCCCGCAGTATTTCGACCCCAAGTACGCGAACAGCGGCTTCCCGGTGCTGATCGCGCTCCCCGGCGGCAACGGCTATCCGAAGAATTACTGGATGGGCACCGACCTGAAGCTGCAGAGCAGCATCAGCAAGTGGTCGAAGGAGGGCAAGAGCCTGCCGTTCGTGGTCGTGATGCCGGTCCTGAACCCGGACGACAAGTACTACTACGACGGCAGCGACATTCCGGGCCGGGAGAAGATGGGCACCTGGATGACGGAGGACGTTCCCGATTTCGTCAGGGCGAATTTCCGTACGTTCAAGTCCCGTGACGGCTGGGCGTTCATGGGCTCGTCGTCGGGCGCGTTCGTCGGGCTGAAGTCCGTACTGAAGCACCCGGACAAGTTCAAGGCGGTCATCGCGTCGGGCCCGGACACGGTGCCGGACTCGCCGCTGTGGGCGGGCCACGAGGCCGAAAAGGCCGCGAACAACCCGGAGAAGCTGGCGCGGGCGCTGTCGGCACAGCCCAGCGGCCCGGACAAGGACGTGTATCTGGCGTTCCAGATCGGAACGAAGGAGTCCGGACTGGGCAACCTCCGCTCTTTCATCAAGAACTACGGCAAGGGCCCGGTCAAGACCCGCCTGGAGGTCATCCAGGACGGCGAGCACAACGCCAGGACGTATGTGAAGGGCATGGGGGACGGCTCGATCCAGTGGATCAGCGAGCACATGCAGGCGCCCATCCCCTCCTCGTAGGTCAGTGCTCCTGGTGGCCGAGCAGCTCGACTCGTACGTCGGCCGGGAACCCGGTCGTCGGACCGGTCCGGCGGGCGAACTCCCGCACGCCGGCGAGCTGCTCGGCGCCGAACCGGAAGTCGAGGGTGGTGAAGTAGCGCTCCAGCAGGTCTGCGTCGAAGGTCTCCCAGCGCGCGGCCTGCTCGGCGACCTTGGCGACCTCCTCCAGCGAGAGGTCACGGGAGGCGAGGAACGCCTCGTGGGCCTTGCGTACGACGTCGGGGGCCTCGGCCAGGTAGTCCCGGCGCACAGCCCACACGGCGAAGACGAAGGGCAGCCCCGTCCACTCCTTCCACATCAGCCCCAGGTCATGGACCTGGAGCCCGAGCCGGGGCGCGTCGTGGAGGGAGGCGCGCAGCGCGGCGTCCCCGATGAGAACCGCGGCGTCGGCCTCCTGCATCATCACGCCGAGGTCGGGCGGACACGTGTAGTAGTCGGGTGCGACGCCGTACCGCTCCGCGAGCAGCAGCTGGGCGAGCCGTACGGACGTACGAGAGGTGGAGCCGAGCGCGACCCGCGCCCCGTCCAGCCGCTCCAGGGGCAGCTGGGACACGATCACGCAGGACATGACGGGCCCGTCGCAGCCGACGGCCAGGTCGGGGAAGGCGACGAGCCGGTCGGCGTGGCGGAGGTACTCGACGAGGGTGATCGGCCCGATGTCGAGATCACCGGCGACGAGCTGCTCGCTGAGCCGCTCGGGCGTGTCCTTGGTCAGCTCCAGGTCGAGCAGCGTGCCGGTGCGGGCGAGGCCCCAGTAGAGGGGCAGGCAGTTCAGGAACTGGATGTGCCCGACGCGGGGCCGGGTCCGCCGAGATTTGTCCACATCGTGAGGCTAGACCCCACCCTGTCGGTGCCGTCCCGCCGGGTGGACGTACCGGGCGGGTCCTTCGCCCGCGTTCCCCCTGTTCAAACATCCGGGGGATCTCCCGATGGAGTGATCTTTCCCTCTACCCATGCCCGCACGCTGCGTGCTAGGCTCATCGCAAGTTGCAGTTTGGTTTCCCTTGCAGTACAGAGCCTGCGGAGCATGTGACCCGCAGGCTTTTGTAGTTTTCAGACTTGTTTGCAGGTTCTGGAGCAGGGCAACCCTTTGGCCCAAGGAGGGCTTATGGCTACCGGAACCGTCAAGTGGTTCAACGCTGAAAAGGGCTTTGGCTTCATCGCTCAGGACGGCGGCGGCCCGGATGTCTTCGTCCACTACTCCGCGATCAACGCGTCCGGGTTCCGCTCCCTCGAGGAGAACCAGGTCGTGAACTTCGACGTCACGCAGGGCCCGAAGGGCCCGCAGGCGGAGAACGTCACCCCGGCCTGATTGGGCAGGGTCGGCGGATCGCGCACGACTTAGCAGTATCCAAGGGGTCCCCATTCCGCATTTCGGTGCGGAACGGGGACCCCTGCCTTTGTTTCGACGGCCGGGGCCGCCGGACCCGTGACCATACGGAGTCGTCGCGTACGGCGTGCCGGCGGCGTACCGGCCGGGGTCGCGCTTCGCGGACAGACCGCGCCGGGCCACCTGCCGAGCCGGGCCCGCCCCGTACCCTGGCTCCATGACCGAGCGGAAACCCCCTGGGATCGACTTCGAGTCATGGGTCGACAGGCAGATCCGGGAGGCGACGGAACGCGGCGACTTCGCCCACCTCTCCGGCCTGGGAAAACCTCTGCCCGACGACGCCGCCCCCTACGACGAGCTGTGGTGGGTCAAGGGCAAGATGAACCGCGAGGGCCTGTCCGCCCTGCCCCCGACCCTCGCCCTCCGCAAGGATGCGGAGGACGCGCTGGAGGCGGTGGGCAGGGCGGTCTCGGAGGGCCAGGTACGCCGCATCATCACCGAGATCAACGAAAAGATCGCAACAGCTGTCCGCCGCCCACCGCCGGGCCCACCCCTGAACCTGAAGCCGTTCGACGTGGACGAGCTGCTGAGGGACTGGCGCGCGTCGCACCACTCGTGACGGGCCGCGCACACCAGGGACACGAGCCGCGACGACGACATCGTGCCCGCCCTACCCGCCTGACCGCGTTCGCGCAGCCGTCGCCGGTGGCGCCCCGTAGGTGCCACCGGTGCGCCGGGGATCAGTTGTGGCCGAACTTCGGTTGCTTCCGCTGAGCCGGCTCCGGTATCGGTCGTTCCCTCTCGGGCCGGGCCGATGCCTTGGCCTGTTCCTTCGTCTCGGCAGTCGTGGCGGTCCGGTGCTCATGGCCACCGGTACGGGCGCCGCGGTTCACCCGGGTCTGTTTCTTGCCCACGATCGATCGCCTCCTGGAGCGGATCCCGGACGCTGGGCTGATTTCAGACTCGCACGGCTGCCCTGAGAGTGCATTCGCGCCGTCTCAGCGGACATGCCGTGGCGGCCTCGGTACACGTCCAGCACGCAGGCCCGAACCGGCCCAGGTCGAAGGCTCATGTCGGTTCTTCAACCTCGGAGCCGCGGCGACACCGTGCATGTCCATGTACGTGGCCGTGTTGCGGAGGGCGCCGATCAGCGGGTCGGCGACGGAACGGTCGTCTCCGGCGAGGGCGGTGACGCCCCACAGCGTCTTGCCGGCCGTCCGGGCCCGGAAGTCGAGACCCGGGACGCGCATCCATCCGGTCCAGTGGTCGAGGTACAGCTTCGCGGGCGTGCACACGCTGTACCAGTACAGGGGCGAGGCGATCACCACATCGGTCGCCTCCAGGGTCGCGTCCAGCAGACGCCGCGCGTTGCCTTCGGGCTGCGGGTGAGTGCCGTCGCCCAGCCCCCCGGCGGCCCGCCGGGCCAGTTGCTCGGTGTTCCCGCCCGTACGCGTACTCGCCAACAGGAACAGGAACTTCCGCTCTCCCCCAGCCATACCGCACGCTCCCCACGAGTCGCTCGGTGATCAGTCCCTACAACCCGGACCGGTCCCGCTCCAGCCAGGCGGCGACAGGGGGCCGCCCCGGAGTGGTGCGTACTCCGGGGCGGCCGGCCGGGGCGGGCGTACGAGACACCGTCCTCCACCATGGAAGGGATGCGCCATCACCACCCTCGGCGGGGCCCTGCTGTGCGCCTCGGGGGCGACCTGCCGGTTCCGCGGCACGCGCCGGGCCGGCGTCACTCGGTCCGGTCGCGCCCTCCGCCCGCCTAGGTCATCAGGTGGGCCATCGCCCCCTCCCCCCGAAGGGAGGGGTGACGGGGCCGGAACGGACGCGGCGTGAAGCGCCCCGGTGCGACCCCTGCGGATCACGCCGGGGCGCGGTCCCGGTCAGCCCTTGGCGGCGGTGCTGAGGGCGAAGACGTCCTCGGCGCTGTTGAGCTGAACCGGCAGGGTCTTCGCCGGCTGTCCGCTCTGACCGCCCCGCTCGGGCTCCGCGGAAGCGGCCCCGTCCGACGCGGATGCGGACCTACGGGGAGCGGACGTACCGACCGCGGCCCTGGTGCCGTCCGTCAGCTCCTGTGCGACCTCCGGGTCGCGGGGCGTCCGAAGCGTCCCGCCCTCGGCGCTGACCACGCACCGAGCGGCGGAGGTGCAGCTGTAGACCGGGCCTTCGGGCCCCTGGTACCAGGACGTGAGGTAGAAGACGTACTGGCCCTTGGGCAGGTCGGCCACGATGTCGTTCAGCTCGACCCCGGGGGCACGCGTGAACTCGACGACAGCATCGGTCACCCCGGGTTTGCTGGACTTCTCGACACGGATGTCGATGTTCGACGTCCGGTTCGACGGCTTGCCGGGATCGGTGTAGTCCTTGCCCTCCTTGGCGCCCGCGATCGTGCCGAGGACGACCAGGTCAGAACGGTCGGCGAGCTCAGGAAGGCTCGCAGGCGGGTCCGCCTCGGAGGATCCGCTTCCCGCGTGGGCGCCCCAGAACCCGGCGGGAGCGGCAGCGCCGTCCCCGCGGTCGCCGACGCGGGTGTCGTCGGCGCGGGTACCGCCGCCGTCCGCCGAGCAGGCCGTCGCGGCCAGCAGGACGGCGAGGGTGGCGGCGGCCGTGGTCGCCCGTGCGGTACGCGTGCGCATGCGGTGGCTCATCGGTTGCCCACTCTCCTCTTCTTGTGTCGGTCCTGCTCAGTAACGGCCATTGATGTGCTTCTTGTCATGCTTGGAGTAGTAGTTGTGGTCAGGGTTTCCCCGCATGCAGGAACGATTCGCCGATGTGTAGCTGCTGTTCTTGCCGCTCGCGTGACCCAGGCCGACGCTGTGGCCGATCTCATGGCAGCTGAGCGACTTGTAGTTCGAGTGCGGCACCTTGTTGTTGAAGACGATCGTGAACTGGTCGCACTTCTTCGAGCTGCCGCTCACCCGCTTGACGCAGGTGGTCCAGGCGTACCACTTCTTCTGGTCACCGGTCGGGTTCCAGGTGGCATAGGACCACACGTCCACCTGCTTGTTGTATGACCGGTTGACGCTTGTCGTCATGTCCGTCGGACCGGCCAGCGACTTCTTGCGCGCCCAGTCCATGCCCGAGCGCTGCTTCGACGACAGGTCGTCGTCGTAGAAGAAGCTGTGTGCCTTGTTGTCCGCGAAGAGCGGCCCGAAGGAGTTGGCCGAGGCGGGCTGAGCGGTCAGGGTCAGTGCGGCGGCCGTGGCGCCGAGAGCGGCGAGCACGCGTATGCCATGTCTCATGGGTCTTCCCCGTTTCCCCGTTTTGTCGTTACGGCGCAGGGGGTCCATGGCATGAGACGTGACGGATCCATCAGCAGACCGCACCGTCGCATACGTCCGGTCGGCTCCCCCTGGCTGCATCTGCACTCTATACAAGGCAACTGACATGCGTCCCAGGAGATTTGACACCCGTGCGTGGCATCGGTCACCGCCGCCACGCGGTGGACCGAGCGGCCCGCGAGGACAGCCCCGCGGTGGTCGTCCTCGGCCCTGCCGCCGATGCGAGCCGTTCCCGCCGTGGCGCCAGGCACCCGGCGGGCGCCTCCGGCTTCCGCCGCCCACCGGGGCGCGGTACGCCGCGACCCGGTGGTGGATGCATACAGTCACGGTGCCGCTGTACGACGACTCCCGGCGTGTCGCAGGAGGGTGGAGGAGCCGTTCGGCACGGCCACTGGTGCTTCCGCCTCTTGCTGTGCTCTCTGCTGCCGACGCCTGACCGAGAGCGCGACGGAGGTCAGCCGTTGCCGAACTCGCCCGCCCTGACGCCCGCCACGAAGGAGGCGAACACGTCGGCGGGCACGTCGAGCACCGGGCCGCTCGGGTTCTTGGAGTCACGGACGGGGACCACGCCGCGCGAGGCGACGAGGTTGGCGGCGACCTCGACGCACTGGCCGCCGTTGTCGCTGTACGAGGACGTGAACCAACACGGGGTTTCGGTCGTCACGGGATGCCCTTTCGCAGCTGATCGATCACGGCCACAGATTCCGCCTGCGAGGCGGCTTCGGCCTGTAGCTGATGGTAGGCCGTCAACATGGGCAGCACAGAGGTGCTTTCCCGCTCCAGATGGCCGCGTTGAGCGGACTCGGCATACGACATGAGCGAGCGATCCGCCATGGTCAGCACCGTGATCGGCAGATTGAAGGGACGGCGAGCGCCCATGGCGAACGGGGCGATCTGGAACACACTGTGCGGCAGTTCGGCGAACTCCGCCAGCCGGTCCAACTGCGCCTCCATGACAGCGGGCTCACCGATGGGCCGGCGGATGCAGCTTTCGTCCAGCACCACGAAGATCAGCGGCGGTGACGCGCGGACGAGCGTGGCCTGCCGCTCCGCGACGAGCCGGATGCGCTCGTCCGCCTGGTCGGCCGTGATCGCACCCCGCTTCACGGCGCTCCGCGCGAGCACCGCCGCGTACTCCGGTGTCTGCAGGAGGCCAGGGACGACACCGACTTCGTAGAGCCGGATCTCTGCCGCGCGCCCTTCGTAGCCGACGTACTCCGGAAAGCCCTCCAGCATGGCGCCGTGGCGGATCTCCCGCCACTGGCGTTCGAACGTGTCGGCCGTGTCACCCGTGCCGAAGACGCGATCCGCACTGCGCGCGAATCGAAGGGTTGGCACCTTGCGACCGGTTTCGACGGCCGAGACATGCGTGCCGGAGTACCCCATGCGCGTACCTAAGTCTTCCTGTGTCCACCCGTGAACCTCTCGTGAACTGCGTACCCGTGCCCCGAAGGCGGCCTCCGGGCTGCTGTCGGGGTTCAGCTCCTTGCGGTTGACCAAGGCGTCACCAACTCTCCGTCCGTTTCCAACACGTTGAAGGCTTCCCGACGCTGCGCCACGCTTAACCGCCCTGAGTAGTGGAAGCGCTACGGAGAGGAACGAGCGTGCCTGAGGAGAGCAGTCGTACGAAACAGCGGGAGGTCTACCACGTCCCGGACCCCGGTGTGCTCGAGAGAGGCGCGCAGGGGAAGTCCGGCCAACGAAGGCGGGGTACTTCCCCCGGCAGCCGCGTGCCGCGTGACGACGCCCCGTCGGTCCTTCTGCTGGAGAGTGAGCCCCGATCCGCCAAAGCCGCCCGGGAGTTCGTGCGCGAGTACGTCGGCTGCCACGTCCCGGACGCATCGCCCGACCACGTCGAGTCGGTGGTCCTCGTGACCAGCGAGTTGGTCACCAACGCCCTGAGGTACGGGACCGAACCCGGAGACTCCGTACGGGTCCGGATCGACGCCGACGGTGCACGGACCCGCATCGAGGTACAGGATCCCGTACGCCGACGACCGCGGCCCCGGCCCGAGTCCCGAGAACGTGACCGTGGGCGGGGGCTGATCATCCTTGACCACCTGTGTCCGGACGCCTGGGGCGTGGACGACATCCCCTTCGGCAAGTCCGTCTGGGCGGAAGTGAAGGGCACATGATTGATCTCCGGCGTCAGTATCCGCTAGGCCCTACGCTCGTATTGATCAGAAACGGTTCGGGTTCTGGGTCGTTGTAGGGGTGTGAGCGATCTGGTGGGGGACGCGCGGCATCTGTCGCCGTCGGCGCAGGAGGCCCTGCGGCTGCGGGCGGTGGCCGCGTTGGTGGCGGGCCGGGACCGTGAGGACGTGGCGGCGGTCTTCGGGGTGTCGCTGAAGGCGGTCGACGGGTGGTGGGCGAAGTGGCAGGCCGGCGGACGGGAGGCGCTGGTCATGCAGCCGCGGGGCAAGCCGGTCGGGGTGCACCAGGTCCTCGGGGAGGCCGAGCAGGCCGCAGTACGGCAGGCGGTCCTCGACCACCGGCCCTGCGACGTGGGGGTGAGTGGGCAGTTGTGGACGCGGCGGCTGGTGGGTGAGCTGATCGCGAAGCTGTACCGGGTGCGGCTGACCGAACCGGGGGTGGGCAAGTACCTGAAGCGGTGGGGGCTGTCCTTCCAGCGTCCGGACAAGCGGGCCGTCGAGCAGGACCCGGAGGCGGTGGCGCGCTGGCATCAGGAGACCTGGCCGAAGATCCGTGCGAAGGCGAAGGCCGAAGGCGGTGAGATCCTCTTCGCCGACCAGGTCGGCATCCGCTCGGATCAGGTCACCGGCCGCACCTGGGGCGAGAAGGGGAAGACGCCCGTGGTGCGGCGGAGCGGGAACCGGTTCTCGGTGAACGCGATGTCGGCGATCAGCACCAAGGGCCGGATGCACTTCATGGTCTTCACCGAGAGCTTCACCGCCGAGGTGATGTGCCGCTTCCTGGACCGGCTCGCCGGCCACTTCGACCACAAGGTCCACCTCGTGGTCGACGGGCACTCCGCCCACCGCTCCAAGAGGGTCCGCGACTGGCTCGCCGCCCACCCCGACGACGTCGAACTGCACTTCCTGCCGCCGTACTCGCCAGAGCTGAACCCCGACGAGCTGGTCAACGCCGACCTCAAGCACAGCCTGCCCCGGCAGCACCGAGCCCGTGACCAGGCCGAACTCGCCGCCGAGACCCGCCGCTTCTTCCGCCGACGCCAGCGTCAGCC
>NZ_VSRY01000149.1 GCF_008271805.1 Streptomyces sp. TRM49041 | reverse complement strand
CTGAGGTTGAAAGGGTGGGGTGACAGCGGGCGTTGGCGGTGCTACATCCTCGTCATGAGGTATGCGGATGGCGGCGGGTTGACCGCCGTGGGGCGGGCGAAGCGTGAAGCGGTGCGCTTCGAGGCCGCGGAGATGTTCAAGCAGGGGGTGCGGCCGCCGGAGGTGGCCGGCAGATTGCGCGTGTCACGGAAGTCAGCGTATGCCTGGCACGCCTCCTGGCGTGAGGGTGGCAGAGCAGCCCTGACGTCCAAGGGGGCCGGCGGCTTTCCGTGCCGGCTGGGCGATGTTCAGGCGGAGCGGCTGCAGGCCGAGTTGGAGGCCGGGCCAACGGCGCATGGCTGGATGGAGGACCAGCGGTGGACCCTGGCGAGGGTCGCGGAGCTGATCCACAGACTGTTCGGGTACCGGTACACCCCGCGCGGGGTGTCGTACCTGCTGCACAGGCTCGGCTGGTCGCCGCAGGTCCCCGCGCACCGGGCCGTCGAGCGGGACGAGCAGGCCGTTGGGCTGTGGCGGACGGAGCAGTGGTCACGGGTAAGAGGACGGCCCAGCTCCTGGGCGCGTGGGTAGTCTTCGAGGACGAGGCCGGGCAGGACCTGAAACCCGGAAAGGGCCGGACCTGGTCGCGACGCGGGCAAACGCCGCTGGTCAGGGTCACGGGCAAGGGTTCCGGCCGGGTCCTGATGGCCGGGATGATCTGCATCAGACCGGGACGCGAGACCAGGCTGATCTACCGGACCCAGACGTACCGGGGCCGTACCGGCGAGAAGAAGGGCTTTCGCGCCCGCGAGTTCGCGGACCTGCTGACCTCCGCCCGTCGGCAACTCGGCGGTGCCCCGCTGATCGTGGTGTGGGACAACGCCAGCACCCACCACGCCAAAGCCTTGCGGAAGTTCTGCGAGCGCAACAGCGAGTGGCTGACCATCGTCAAGCTGCCGCCATACGCACCCGACCTCAACCCCGTCGAAGGCGTGTGGGCCCACCTGAAGAAGTCCCTGGCCAACCTCGCACCCCACACAATCGACGACCTCACTCCGCTCGTGAAGAACCGCTTGCGCGGCATCCAACGCCGCCCCGAAGTCCTCAACGGCTTCATAGCCGAGACCGGACTGGCACTGGAGCCCCCGTAGCGTCACCCCACCCTTTCAACCTCAGCGGCAACTTCAGCGGATGGCTGTTGTGGCCGGCGGATCGCCGGGCCCGTCTTCGGTCGGGCTGAGGGCGAGGTTGAGGGTGTCGATAGCTTGGCGCTGAAGGCGGAGTCGGACGTGGGCGTAGACGCCTGCGGTGATGCCGATGTGGGCGTGGCCAAGGAGTTCCTTAATCACGATGAGGTCGACGCCTTGTTCCAGGAGCAGGGTGGCGGTCGAGTGGCGGAGGTCGTGGAAGCGGATCCGTCGGAGCCAGCCCGGTTGAGGAAGCTGCGGAAGCGGGGGGTGAGGTTGGCGGGGTTGAGAGGCCGTCCAGTCGGCGTGGTGAAGACCAGGCCGCTGTCCCGCCAGGCTGGCCCTGCGGTCTCGCGCTCCTTGTCCTGTCGCTGCTTGTGCTTCCTGAGGGAGTGGATGCATTCGGTGGGGGGCGATGCGGCGTTCGGATGCCCGGGTCTTGGTGGGTAGATGCGTGAGGCCGCCGGTGCGGGTGCGCTGCAGCGAGTGCCGGATGCTGGCCGTTCCGCCAGTCCCGTTGCCGTCTCCCGTGGGGCAGATGGTCGCCGGGATGGGCGCCGAGGACGGCAGCGGGCACCGGGGGCGGGTAGGCAATGTGACGCATCCCTCCCGTGGTGGAGGTCTGCGTCTCGTACGTTCGGCCCCGGCGGGCCGGCGCCGGAGTACGCACCGCTCCGGGGTGGCCCGCCCTGTGCGGTCTGGTGCGTCGCGCGACGGCAGCGGGCGCCACAGTGCGTGATGCACCAGCGCCTCACACCCGACGAGCGGGAGAGCCTCATGTGGGTGTCGGCCGAGGCATTCCGGTCGTGAACCGGATGCCGGCTATTGATCAGAGACTCATGGGGTTCTCGTCCAGGGCGTAGCGGACGTGTGGGCCGCCGAAGTAGCCGCGGACGATGTGCGGCTGACGCTGGCGTCGGCGGAAGAAGCGGCGGGTCTCGGCGGCGAGTTCGGCCTGGTCACGGGCTCGGTGCTGCCGGGGCAGGCTGTGCTTGAGGTCGGCGTTGACCAGCTCGTCGGGGTTCAGCTCTGGCGAGTACGGCGGCAGGAAGTGCAGTTCGACGTCGTCGGGGTGGGCGGCGAGCCAGTCGCGGACCCTCTTGGAGCGGTGGGCGGAGTGCCCGTCGACCACGAGGTGGACCTTGTGGTCGAAGTGGCCGGCGAGCCGGTCCAGGAAGCGGCACATCACCTCGGCGGTGAAGCTCTCGGTGAAGACCATGAAGTGCATCCGGCCCTTGGTGCTGATCGCCGACATCGCGTTCACCGAGAACCGGTTCCCGCTCCGCCGCACCACGGGCGTCTTCCCCTTCTCGCCCCAGGTGCGGCCGGTGACCTGATCCGAGCGGATGCCGACCTGGTCGGCGAAGAGGATCTCACCGCCTTCGGCCTTCGCCTTCGCACGGATCTTCGGCCAGGTCTCCTGATGCCAGCGCGCCACCGCCTCCGGGTCCTGCTCGACGGCCCGCTTGTCCGGACGCTGGAAGGACAGCCCCCACCGCTTCAGGTACTTGCCCACCCCCGGTTCGGTCAGCCGCACCCGGTACAGCTTCGCGATCAGCTCACCCACCAGCCGCCGCGTCCACAACTGCCCACTCACCCCCACGTCGCAGGGCCGGTGGTCGAGGACCGCCTGCCGTACTGCGGCCTGCTCGGCCTCCCCGAGGACCTGGTGCACCCCGACCGGCTTGCCCCGCGGCTGCATGACCAGCGCCTCCCGTCCGCCGGCCTGCCACTTCGCCCACCACCCGTCGACCGCCTTCAGCGACACCCCGAAGACCGCCGCCACGTCCTCACGGTCCCGGCCCGCCACCAACGCGGCCACCGCCCGCAGCCGCAGGGCCTCCTGCGCCGACGGCGACAGATGCCGCGCGTCCCCCACCAGATCGCTCACACCCC
>NZ_VSRY01000148.1 GCF_008271805.1 Streptomyces sp. TRM49041 | reverse complement strand
CGAGGCGGGGCGGCGCCGGCGCTGGGCGGGGCGGCGCAGGAGCCGGCCCGGGCGACATCGGCGTCGGCCGGGGCAGGCAGTACGGCACGGGCCGGCGGCCGAGCGCGGGCGTACTCGGCCGGTGGGGTCGGTATGTCGGCGAGGCGGTCGGTGAACAGGCGCGTCAGCGCGCGTGCCTCCAGGTAGGCGTCTGCCTCGCCGGGGCGGGTGCTCGCGATGGCGGCGTCCACGACGGCGGCCGCTTCCGACGGCCGGCCCAGGCCGGTCGCGAGGTTGAGGGCACGTGCCCGTAGCAGTAGCGCGCCGGTAACTGCGCCGACCCGGGTGAGCTGCCGGAAGTGGGCCTCAGCCTCGGTGGGCCGTCGCTGACCTGCCAGCGCCTCGCCGAGCATCAGGGCCAGGTCCGCGGCCTCGGCGGGCCCATGTCCGTCCCCAGGCCCGCCCCCAGGCCCGTACCAAGGTCCATGTCCATGTCCGTGTCCCCCTCCTCGCCCCGTCCGCCCCCGCGTCGCGAGGGCGGTGCGGCACAGGCGTTCGGCGAGGGCGAAGTCGTGGTCCGCGAGGGCACCGGCGGCCGCGGCACGCAGATGCGCGGGGTGCGGGAGCTCTCCGGCCGCGAGCCGCAGCGTGACGAGGCGCGCGGTGTCCCGGGGTCCGCAGGAGCCCGCCGCCTCCAGAGCGTCGGCGATGTCCAGCCGGAGCCGGCGGGCCGTCAGCTCGGGCAGACATGAGGACAGTAGGGCCTCGCACAGCGGATGGGCGATCCGCAGGGAAATTCGGAAGCCGGTGCGTTCGGTGACGACGACGCCCCGCCGGTTCAGCGACTCGGCGGCGTCCCCCCGGTCGGCGATGACCGGCAGGCCCGCCTCCAGCGGGCCGGCCAGAGCCAGCACGGCCACGAGTTCCCGCTCCCGCGGGTCGAGGTCGCCGAGGAGGAGTTCCACGAGGTCCGTCAGGCGGCTGTCGGGCTCGCCGGTCAGGCCCGGCCAGTGCCAGCCGCCCCGGACGGCGTGCAGGGTGCCGTCTGCGAGCGCCAGTTCGGTCACTTCCCGCAGGACGAGGGCGTTGCCGCGGGTGAGGTCCCAGAACCGCTCCGCGGTGTCGGCCGTGACGGGCCCGCCGAGCCGGGCGGAGAGGACATCGGCGACCTCCGACCGGTCGAAGGGCTCGACGTTCAGGCGGCGGACCGACGCGCCGATCAGCATCCTGCGGACGCCGTCGGACAGCGGGTCCCGGGAGGACGCGGCGGCCAGGAGGACGGCCTGCCCGCCGGTCACCAGTCGGTGGGCGGCGGCGAGCGCGGCGGGGTCGGCGGACGGCAGGTCGTCGGCCTCGATCACGAGGCCGGGCCGGCGTGCGCCCGTACCGCGGGCCGGAACGCCCGGTACGGCCGGATGGAGCCGGCCGGTGCGCTGGAGCCGGTCGGACCGGTCCGTCCGGTCCGTCCGGTCCGACCGGTCCGTCCGGTCCGTCCGGTCCAGCTGACCCGGCCGGTCGAGCTGACCCGGCCGGTCGAGCCGGTCGAGTTCGTCGAGCCGCAATACGCGCGCGCCGTGGCCCCGGGCCCGCTCCACGGCGGCTCGCAGGAGCGTGCTCTTGCCCACCCCCACATCACCGACGAGCAGGGCACCCGCCCCGGCGGCCATGGACCGCTCCAGGTCCGTGAGTACGGCCTCCCTGGCGGTGACGGGCCATTCTGTTCCGATGACTGTGGCTGCCACTTCTTTCCCCCATGCCGACCGCCCGGTGTGCGTCCGGAGCGGGCCCAGCGTGTTCCCCCGTACACGGAAAGGAGAATTCCCCCGAAGGGGAATTCCCTGGCTCTCGGTCGCGCGAATCAGCTCTCGGGCGTGTTCGCACGGATGTAGACGATCGGGACCGGAGTGGTGATGAAGCCGTTGCCGTCCTTCAGCCTGTCCAGCCGGCGTGTCACCTCCGCGACAAGCCTGGCGCGCTCCTGCTCCTCGATCCGCTCCCACATGCCGCGCATGCCGGTGGTGTAGGTGAACTCGACCCACTGCCGTCCGGATGTGACGACGACGGGCAGGTCCTCCTCCTGGACGGCGACGTCGGCGAAGCCGGCCTCGGTGAGGGTCTTCTCGATCAGCTCGGGCGTGGCCAGCCAGTTGGTGCCGGCGTCGGCGAACTGGGAGTCGTAGGCACCGTTCTGCTTCAGCGACCGGAGCATGTACGGCATGAGCAGCTCGTTGAGAATCTCCGGGAAGAGCGCCCACCTGCCCTGCAGGGTGGAGAAGAAGGACGGGGCGGCGGTGGCGAACCGGCCGCCGGGGCGGAGCAGCTCCCGGTAGGGGCGGACGTCGTCCGGGCCCTTGGTCCAGATGAAGAGCGAGCAGCTGCCGATCACCGCGTCGAACCGGGCAGCCGGGAAGTCCGGCCTCTGGCCGTTCATCACGGAGACGGTCACGTGGTCGAGACCGCGGTCCTGGACCGTCTCCGTGGCGTGCTTGACCATCTCCTCCGATATGTCGATACCGACGGCCTCGCCGTCCGCGCCGACGGCCTCCGCCGCAGGGAGGAGGGCGGCGCCGCGGCCGCAGCCGACGTCGAGGACGGACGCCCCGGAGGGCAGCCCGGCGAGTTCGACGAGCCGCCGGCCGATGGGACCGAAGAATTCCACACCGCTCTGGTCGTAGACCTTCGCCGTCCTGTCGAAGAGACGATGCATTTCTTCGGTTTTCTCGATGTTCCCCACGGGCAGCTCCCTGGCCAAGAAAGATTCGACTGCGGTGTGTGCACGCAATTGAGGCCATGTCAGCACGGCTTCCGGACACACGTCCAATAGCCAGGCGTTCTCCCGCCAGTAGCGTTCGTTATACGCCGGGCCGCCGGGGATCACACGCTCGGCGGACCCCGCGCGCCGGCGCGGCCACGCGCTGAACAGCCGGGCAGCCGCCTGATCCGCGTCGCGGCGGTCAGAGCCGACCGACCCGCGGATTCACCGGCGCGCGCCCAGGGTGCTCGCTACGGGGACCACTTGTACTTGCCGCCCCCGACCCACCGCACGACCGCCGGGTCGTCGAGATCGACACGCGCCACCCCCGCTTGGTGGGCCAGCTTGATCACGTCCAGCATGTCGTGGGCCGACCCGGCCACCTGACCCCGGACCTCCACCAGACGGTACGGAGGGTCGGCCGGTACGACGCCGAGGACGACGATCGGCGTGGCAGAGCGGTGGGCCGTGGGCTGGTCGTCGCTCATCGCTTCGGTTCTCCTTCGCTTGAGGGCGGGCAGACCGGGGCGGAGCCCGTGACGATGAGCCCTTCATACCCGATTTATCACCTCACATACGCATAACACCCATATATCCCGGTCGCCCGCAGGCGGCTCCGCGGTGGCGGGTCTAGCCTGGACACGAAGGACGGACGGAGGTGGCGTCATGGTGCACCGGCAGACCGACGACCGGGCCGCGGACCAGAGGCAGGGAACCGCGCGGGGCCCGGACACCGCCGGGCGGGCCACCGGGACGGAGCCGGAGCCGCAGCCGCTGCCCGCCTCCGCCGAACGGGACCTGTTCGCCGACCGGGCGCCACTCGGGCTCGTACGGCTCTTCGCCCCCGCCGTTCCGATCGTGCTGGACGGCGAGCCCGTCGAGGACGAGGAGCGTATGCACGCCGATTTCCCCGGCCCACTGCACCTGACCCGGCTCGGGCACGGCGACGACGCAGTGCTCGGTGCCTTCACCGACCGCGCGGCGATGCTCGCGGAGGCGCGACGGCAGTACGCGGGAGAGGAGTTGCCCCCGGAGCGGCTGGAACGGGCGAAGCGCTCCATGGAGCATGTGTGCACGACGAACCCGGGCTCCCTGCCGGAAGAGGTGTACTTCTACGAGGACGCCGGCGAGTCGGGAGACGTCAAACGCCTCCCCAAGGGCCGGGGCTACCCGAATCTGAGCCGGGTGAGCAGAGGCTTCCTCGGCACGCAGAACTGGAACGACGTGATCTCGTCGCTCAGCTGGTGCCGCTACGACGTCTCCCTGTTCGACGCCTTCGACTGGCAGGGCAACGAGTTCTTCGCGCCCAAGGGCTGCAACACCCCGGACCTGAACCGCTTCGGGTGGGGTGACCGCGCGGCGTCGATCGCCAACTGGGGCGGTTGACCGACGCGTTACGGTAGGTCCATGACTCGTGACGATGCGACCGGTGTCCTCGACGACGACGGCGTCACGCCCGCGGTGCGCGCGGTCTACGGGCCGCAAGACCTCAGTTCCGTACCGGCGTTCCTGGGCGGCTTCATCAACTTCGGTCACTGGGACGGCATCCCGCTCGACCGTCCCTTCACGGCGGAGGACCGCGTCCGCAGCGCGCGGAACCTCTACCGGCACGTCCTGAGCACGCTGACCGCTCCCGGAGGCGCGGGCGTCGGCGGCCGGCGGGGCCGCGCGGTGGAGGTCGGCTGCGGGCTGGGCCTCGGTTGCGCCCTGGCACTGGAGGAGTTCGCGTTCGATTCGGTGACGGGGATGGACATTCACCCCGACCAGCTGGAACGGGCCCGCGGCGCCAACGCGGCCCTGCTGTCCGCCGCCCCGGAGAGGTTCCGTTTCGCGCGCGGCGCCGCCGAGTCGATGCCGTTCACCGACGGGGAGTTCGACCGTCTGTACTCGGTCGAGGCCGCGCAGCACTTCCGTGACCTGGCCGCCTTCGCGCGGGAGAGCGCACGCGTGCTGCGCCCGGGGGGCCGTATGGCCGTCACGAGCTTCTTCGTGCCCGGCGACGCGAAGGGCGGCGTGGCGGACGCGCTGGCCGGGCGTCTGGACAGCTTCGCGTCCGGACTGGACGTGGCGCACCCCGTCGGGACGCTCGTCGACGCCCTGGCCGCCGCCGGCCTGACGGAGGTGCGCACCGAGTCGATCGGGGAGTCCGTCTGGCCGGGGTTCGACCGGTTCCTCGCCGCGATCGAGCTGCCCGTGACCTGGCCGCGCAACTTCCTGGGCGCCTACCGCGACGGGCTGCTCGACTACTACGTGATCACGGCCCGGCGCCCGGGCGGCGTATGACGCGGCCTCAGCGACAGCGGAACGGCGGGGACACCCGTGTGGCCCGCTTCGGTTCGGGGGCCTGGACGGTGATCACCCGTGTACCCCCGGGGCGTGCCCGGGTCGCATGACCGCCTGGGTGCCACACCTCCGTCAGCAGGTGATGACCACCTTCGCACGAGCGTGCTCCCCTTCGACGTAGCGGATGGCCTCGGGTACCTCGCCCAGTGGGTAGGTCCGGTCGATGACCGGGGTGACGGCCCCGGACTCGGCCAGTTCCCGCAGCGCGGTCAGGCTCTCCCGGCTCGGTGAGGTGGTGAGGACGCGCAGCCGCTGCCCGCGGACGAAGGGCGCCAGCAGTTGTCCCGCGAGGATGAGGCCCATCGGCCCGACGAGGCTGCCGCCGTCGGACACCCCTCCGCCCGAGAGGACGAGTGTGCCCGTCGGGCCGAGCACGCGTCGGCACTCGGTCAGCGTGCGGTTGCCCACCAGGTCGAAGACGACGTCGTAGCGCTGTCCGCCGCGGGTGAAGTCCTCCTCGGTGTAGTCGATGACGTGGTCGGCGCCGATCGAGCGGACCAGGCCGGTGTTGCGGGTGCTGCACACCCCGGTCACCTCCGCTCCGGATGCCCGCGCGATCTGTACGGCGAACGTTCCCACGCCGCCGGACGCACCGTTGATCAGGACTCTCTGTCCCGACGCCAGCCGTCCCAGGTCGCGCAGGCCCTTGAGGGCGGTCGTTCCCGCGAGCGGCAACGCGGCCGCCTCCTCGAACGTGAGGTTGGCCGGCTTGTGCTCCAGCAGGTCTTCCGCGGCGCACACATATGCGGCGAAGGCGCCGTCGTCGCCGCCGAGGTCACCGTAGACGTCGTCCCCGGCACGGAACCGGGTCACCTCCTTTCCCACCGCTTCCACTCGGCCGGCGAAGTCCCTGCCCCGGATCCGCTTCCTGGGTCCGCGGCGGCCGAAGACCGACGGGTTCATGAGGCGCGCCAGGTAGGGGTCGCCCCGCATCACGTGCCAGTCGTAGGCGTTGACCGCGGCGGCGTGCACGCGGACCAGTACCTGGTTGTCGGCCGGCACCGGCCGGGGGACGTCTTCGACGGCCAGGACGTCCGGTGAGCCGTACCGGTCCTGGACGATGGCCTTCATCGGGAACTCTCCGATCGGTGGATCCTCGGGTCGGGTCGCCGCGGGTCGGGGTGCGGCATCAGCCGCTCCTGGGTGTGGGTGCGAGCGCCGGCTCGCGCCGAGCGGGAAGGACCTCGGCGTCCTCGACGCCCATACGGGGCAGCCGGCGGTCGAGCGGGCGGGGCAGCCACCACGCAGCGCGCCCCATCAGTGCCATCGCCGCGGGCACGAGCACCATGCGGACGACCGTCGCGTCGAGCACGATCGCGGTCGCCAGGCCCAGGCCCATCATCTTGACGAGTGGCGACGGGTTGGCGACGAAACCGAGGAACACCACCGTCATGACCAGCGCGGCAGAGGTGATCACACGGCCCGTGGCCGCCATGCCCCGCGCCACCGACTCGGTGGGGTCGCCCGTGGCGTCGTACTCCTCGCGGACGCGCGAGAGCAGGAACACCTCGTAGTCCATGGACAGGCCGAACAGGACCGCGAAGAAGATCGTCGGCAGGGGCGAGGCTATCGGGAGCGTGCCCTCCAGGTTGAACAGTCCCCCGAGCCAGCCCCACTGGAAGACGGCGACCACCACGCCGTACGCACCGCCGATGGACAGCAGGTTCACCACGGCGGCCTTCAGCGGCAGCGCGACGGAGCGGAACACCAGCATCAGCAGCAGGAACGACGCCACCAGGATCGCCGCGATGAAGACCGGCAGGGTGTCGGCGAGCTGCTCGGTGAGGTCCTCGGTCATGGCGGTCAGGCCGGATACGGCGACGTTGTCGGGGACGAGGTCACGCACGCGCTCAAGGGTCCCGGAGGTCTCGGCGTCGGCGGGGGCGGTGGTGGGGAGGGTGGGCAGTACGACGGTGTCCCCGGCAGCGGAGGTCTGTGGCTCGCCGACCGTGGCGATGCCGGGATCGGCGGCGATGCGCTCGGCCAGCGCCGGGATGTCCTCGGCGTCGGCACCGGGTCGGGTCAGGTCGGCGACGATCAGCAGCGGGGCGTTGAAGCCGGGGCCGAAGCCCTCGGCGAGCAGGTCGTAGGCGCGGCGGTGGGTCGTACGCGTGGAGTCGTCACCGGCGTCGGGGAAGCCGGTCTCCATGCGCAGCGCGGGGGCGGCCAGGACGAGCAGGACCGAGGACGCGGCGAGCAGGTAGCGCCAGGGCCGGCCGGACACCCGGTGGGCGAATCGCCACCATGCCGTGTCCTCGGGCTTCTTCGCGGGGCGCCGTTCACGGCCCAGGAGCCGTCCCTTGCGGTCGCCTTCACGGACGCCCTTGTGGACTCGGTCGCCCAGCAGCGACAGCAGGGCCGGGAGCAGCGTGAGGGCGGTCGCCACGGCGAAGAGCACCACCAGGGCGGTACTCAGGCCGATCGACGTCAGGAAGCCCAGGCCGGTCAGTGCGAGCGCGGCCATCGCCACGACGACGGTGCCGCCGGCGAACAGGACGGCCGCGCCCGAGGTTCCCATGGCGTTCGACAGTGCGGTGGTGTTGTCCTGGCCGGCGGTGCGGTTCTCGCGGTGCCGGGCCACGATGAACAGGGCGTAGTCGATGCCGATGCCCAGGCCGATCATCGCGCCGATCGTAGGGGCGGCGGTGGAGACGTCCATCGTGTTGGCCAGCAGGGTGATGCTGCCCAGGCCCGCGGCCACGGCCACCAGGGCCAGCGCGACCGGCACCAGTGCGGCCACGATCGTGCCGAACGCGACCACCAGGATGACCAGTGCGGCCAGCAGGCCCGCCGTCTCCGCGCCGGATGTCTCTGTCTCGGCGTTGATGAAGACGGCGTCACCGCCCAGCTCGGCGACGACGCCGTTCCCGCGTGCGGGAGCGATGGCGTCGGTCAGGGCCTCGATCTCCCCGGGGTCCACGTCCATCGCGGGCACGTCGAACGTGATCCGCGCGAAGCCGATACGCCCGTCGGCGGAGAGCGCGCCGGCGGTGAAAGGGCCGACCGCCGTGGCGACGTGCTCCACGTCGGCGATCCGGGCGACCGCGGCGTCGACGGCGGGCCGGTGGCGCTCCAGTCGCTCCCCTTCCGGCGCGGCGAAGACCGCCATGGCGCTGCCACCGGAGGCTTCCGGGAAGCGCTCTTCGAGCAGCTCCATCACCTCCTCGCTCTGACTGCCGGGAGCCACCAGGTCGTCGACGAACGAGCCGCCGACCGTGCCGGCCAGGGGCAGCACCAGGAGCAGGGCGACCGCCCAGGCGGCGATCGTGGCCCAGGGCCGGCGGGCGCTCGCGCCGCCGATACGGCGCGTGAAACGGTTCATGACTGTGTGGGCTCCTGTGAGAGTGCGGGCGTCCGCCACCGGTCCGCGGAACGCCGGAGGCAGGAGTCGTGAGCGGTTCCCATCGTGGGCTCCGGCGGCAGCGCTGTCCCCGGCCACCGGGCGGGTTCGGGGCTCCCGCGCGGGACGGGGAGACCGCGGCGGCGCCTCCCCCTGGCGGGGGAGACCTGGTTCCGCTCAGAGACGGGTGCCCGCGCCTGCGAACCGGACTTACGATGGCCTGCCCGGTGTGCCCCGACGACCGACGCCGGGCGCCGGAAGCCTTTCGACGGAGCGTTGATGAACCGCACGGGCCTGTCCTCACAGACGCCGGCCGACGGCGTGCCCGGCAGGTTCCGCGGGCCCTTCGCCCGCTGGCCGCGGGGCGCAGACGCCGTCCTCGCGACCGCCATGTTCCTGATCACGCTGTTCGTCGAGGAAGCACCCGGCGACGCGCTCGCCCTCCGCACGGTCACCGAGGTCCCCGTCCCGGTGCTGCTGCTGTTCGCCGTGGCCGGCGGGGCGCTCTACTGGCGTCGCCGCCGACCGCTCGTGGTCCTGCCCGTGGTACTCGTCGCCTGGAGTCCGACGCTGGGGAGCGACTACTCCACCGCGGGTGGGTGTGTGATCGTGGCGCTGTACGGCGTCGGGCGGTACGCCGCGGACACCCGGCGGAGCCACCTCGGCACGGCGGCGGCCGTCGCCATGGCCGTCGCCGCGGTCGTGACCGACGGTCTGCTGCGGTCGACCCCCTGGGGGGACATCGGCTTCGGCGCCGCGGTCATGGTCGTGGCCTGGTACATCGGCCGGCGTCTGCGGCTGCGGGCCCAGCGCGCCGCCCGGCTGCGCCGGGAGCAGGCCGCCGAGGCACGTCGGATCGTCGCCGAGGAGCGCACCCACATCGCCCGCGAACTGCACGACGTGGTCGCCCACCAGGTGAGCATGATGACGGTGCAGGCGGGCGCTGCCCGGATGGTGGCGGCCGACGATCCCCAGGAGGCCCTCGAAGCGATGGCGGCGGTGGAGGAGGCCGGGCGCCAGGCCCTGGACGAGCTGCGTCATCTGCTGGGCGTGCTGCGTCCGGACGCCGACCGCGAGGGACTCGGCCCTCAGCCCCGGCTCGCCGATCTCGGCCGGCTGGTCGAGCAGGTCCGCGAGGCCGGTCTGGACGTCACGGTCGCCGGCGGTCTCCAGGCCTCTCTCCCGGCCCACGTGGAGCTCTCGGTGTACCGCATCGTCCAGGAGGCCCTGACCAACGTGCTCAAGCACAGCGGACCGCGGACACGTACCGAGGTACACGTCCGCCGCGAACCCTGTGGCAGAGGCATCACCGTCGAGGTGCTCGACAACGGTCGCGGAGCCGCCCTCCGGCCCGTGTCGGGCTCGTCCCGGCCCGGTGCGGCGGGCCATGGGATCGTCGGCATGCGGGAGCGGGCACTCCTGCTGGGCGGAAGCCTCGATGCGGGGCCGCTGCCCGACGGCGGTTTCCGAGTGGTCGCCCGGCTGCCCGTCGGAGCGGAGACCGCATGAGCATCCGCGTCGTCGTGGCCGACGATCAGGCGCTGGTTCGCAGAGGCTTCGCCATGATCCTGCGGGTCTCCCCCGACATCGAGGTGGTGGCCGAGGCGGGGACGGGGCTCGAGGCGATCGAGGCGGCACATCTGCACCGTCCGGACGTGGTCCTCATGGACATCCGCATGCCCGGGATGGACGGCCTGGAGGCGACGTCCAGGATCCTGGGGGAGGCCGACTGGGACGTACGGGTGCTGATCCTGACCACGTTCGACCCGGACGAGTACGTCTACGACGCCCTGCGCGCCGGTGCCAGCGCCTTCATCCTCAAGGACATTCCTCCCGAGCAACTAGCCGGCGCCGTACGTACGGTGGCCGAAGGCGGGGCACTGCTCGCGCCGTCGATCACCCAGCGCCTCATCGGCCGGTTCGCGGAGGGCCGCACCGTCAATCCGGCCGTCGCCGGCCGCCTGGAGCGGCTCACCGAGCGGGAGCGCGAGATGGTGGTCGCCGTCGCTCGCGGGGCCAGTAACTCGGAGATCGCCGCGCGGTTCTTCATCGGGCCCGCCACCGTCAAGTCGCATGTGTCGAGCATTCTCACCAAGCTCGGTCTGCGCGACCGCACACAGGTCGTGATCTTCGCGTACGAGAGTGGGCTGGTGCGGGCCGGCGACCACGACGTCGGTCACTGAGACGGCTGTCCCGCGGCCGTCCCGCCTCACGCACCGATGCCGCACCTGAGCCGGTCGGAAAACCGGTACCTCGTGGACAGCGGGGCGACTACGCTCCCGGCCGAGGGCCGGCGGCACAAGGTCGACCAGCGTCCCCCGGACATGGAAGGTGAGGTACTGGACGATGGCGAGTGCCGTACTGCGCGGAGTGACACTGGATTGTGCCGACCCGAAGGCGCTGGCGGGCTTCTACGCGGAGTTGACGGGCATGCGGGTGTCCTTCAGTACCGAGGAGTTCGTCGCTCTGGACGGTGCCCCGCACTGTGATCTGGGCTTCCAGCGGGTGGACGGGTACCGCGCCCCGCAGTGGCCGGGGCAGGACGTACCTCAGCAGTTCCATCTGGACTTCCGTGTCGAGGACGTCGACGAGACCGAGCGGCTGGCGCTGAGTCTCGGCGCGGTGCGGCCGGACCGACAGCCCGGCGGCGACCGGTGGCGGGTCCTCCTGGACCCGGCGGGACACCCTTTCTGCCTCTCCGCGTGACCCCGACCGTGGCGGGCCCGTCCAGCCGGGGCTAACTCGCCGCCGTGTTCATGACGTGGAAGACCGCCGTCGACCGGTCGTCGTGCAGGCAGGCGTTCATCGGCTTGAGCAGAGCCGTGTGATCGGGGTCGGCGCGCCACCGTCTGATGGACTCGAGGCTTTCCCACTCGCTGGTCAGCAACCACTGGCCGGAGTCGTCGGTCGAGCGGCAGAGTTGCTCCCCCAGATGCCCGGGGAACCGCTTGGCGCGTTCGAGCACGCCACGGTATGCCGTGACGAAATCCCCCTCCATTCCTTCGCGTACGCGAAGGTAGCGGATCACTCGCACACGTGCCGGTACCGGGGAGCCGGCTCCAGCCCCCTCGCCGCCATCCGGTTCCATGTCATCCACTCCGGGGCTCACCGCGGGGCCGGTCAGGACGGGTCGAGGACGACCGGAAGTTCCACCAGGCCGCGGAAGGCGGGGAACGGTACGGTCAGCCAGCGTGCGTCCTCCGGCGCCCCGGTCAGGGCCATGCGCGGGTACCGGCCGAAGAGTGTGGTGAGGGCGGTCTGCATCTCCAGACGGGCCAGAGGCGCGCCGATGCAGTAGTGGGTGCCATGCCCGAACGACAGGTGGGTCGCCTGAACGTTGGGACGCCGGACGTCCATCCGGTCCGGATCGTCGTACACCTCCGGGTCGCGGTTGGCCGCGGTGAGCGAGATCTGGACGAGCGCGCCCTTGGGGATGAGCGTGTCGCGGAGCACGATGTCTTCTTTCGCGTAGCGGAAGGTCGCATTCTCGACGGAGGTCTCGAACCGGAGGATCTCTTCGAGGGCCTCGGCTGTCGCGCTCGCGTCCCGGAGCGCCAGTCGCTTCTGCTCCGGCCGGCTGAGCAGATGATAGACGGCGTTGCCGATCTGGTACGCCGTCGTCTTGTGGCCCGCGAAGAGCAGGACCCACGCTGTGGAGACGAGTTCGTGGTCGGTGAGCGAACCCTCCCGGTCCCGCGCCGTGACCAGTGCGCTGAGCAGGCCGTCGTCCGGCTCCTGACGCTTCCGTGCGATCAGTTCCACCAGATAGTCGCGCAGGTTGCCCTCGGCCACTTCCAGTGCCTTGCGCGCCTCCGGGCCGAAACCGGTCCGGGCGACGGTGCTGGACCATGCCTGGGCCTGCTTGCGTTCGTGCTCCGGGACACCCAGCAGTTCGCAGATGACGTTGAGCGGCAGCGGGAAGCAGAAGTCCGGGAGCAGGTCCACGGGCTCCGACGTCGAGCAGCGGTCCAGCAGATCGTCGGTGATCTTCTGGATGCGCGAACGCAGTGACTCCACCCGCTTCGGAGTGAAGGTGCTGCTGACGATCCGCCTGAGCCTGGTGTGCTTCGGAGGGTCCGAGAAGAGCATGTTGTCGTCCAGGGCGATCGACGAGTCACCGAAGATGCGGTGGTAGGCGTCGATGGCGCCGTACATGTCCTTGCTCAGGCGGGGGTCGGCCAGGGCGGCGCGGGCGTCGTCGTACCGGGTGATGAGGTAGGTCTCGACACCATGGGGCGGTGACAGCGGGCATACGGGTGCCGCCGCCCTGAGCGTGGCGTACACGGGATGCGGATCGGCGCGAAATTCCCGACTGCACGCCGATGCCGCGGCTGCGGCCCCTTCGGACGACAATTCCTCGGATGCGAACGCTTGCGTCATGACGAGTCCCGGGGGTCGAGCTGCCGGCTGCAGCTGTGAGGGATGGTCCTGGTCGTTGTCGGAGCACCTCTGGGCAGAGTGGTGTGTTCCGTCGGTCAGAGGCACGGTTTCCCCTGCGGCACGATGAACCAAACGTCACTGGGCCATATGGGCCGGGTCGACGCGATTAGCCCGGCCGGCGCATCGGGGAATCGCCCCGGTCGCGGGTGAAAGGCTCACTTGGTAAACACTCATTGACAGTCCAGCCCTCCATTCCCCGGACCAGGCACCGCCTGATGGGTAGGAAAGCCATGAGCGGAAAAGCAGTGGAATCTGTACCGGTTCTCATCGTAGGCGGATCCCTGGTGGGTCTTTCCACCTCAGTCTTCTTGGGGCGCCTCGGCATCAAGCACATTCTCGTGGAGCGACATCCCCGGACGTCGACGCACCCACGCGGCCGCGGAAACAATCTCCGCACGATGGAGATCTTCAGGACGGCGGGAGTGGAGCGGGGCATCCGCGAGGCCGCCTTCGCTCTCGCCGGGAACGACGGTGTCCTGCAAGTGGACACCCTGACCGGAGACCAGCGCCGCTGGATCATCCAGGACATCTCCGCGGGCACGGACCTGTCCCGTGTCAGCTCGTCCAACTGGTGCCTGTGCAGTCAGAACGATCTGGAACCGGTACTGCTCGACTATGCCCGCCGACAGTGTGGAGACATCCGCTTCCACTCGGAGATGCTGTCCTTCACACAGGACAGAGACGGGGTTCGGGCCCAGGTCACCGACCGGGACACCGGTGAGACCTACACCGTTGAGGCTGATTTCCTGGTGGCTGCCGACGGGCCCAGAAGTTCCATTCGAAGGAGTCTTGGTATCGGCCAGTCAGGGCGCGGTGACCTGTTCCACAACGTCAGCGTCACCTTCCGCAGCAAGGCGCTCAAGGACTATGTCGGGGATAAGCGTTTCGTTGTCTGCTACGTCACCGATCCGCGGGGCGAAGGGGCTCTGCTGCCCGTGGACAACGAGGAGCGATGGGTGATTCATGTCCCCTGGTCTCCTAACAGCGGCGAATCCCTGGAGGACTTCGGGAACGAGCGCTGCACGGAGCACATTCGGGCGGCCGCCGGCGTACCGGATATCGACGTCGAGATCACGGGGAAGGCGCCTTGGCACGCTTCGGACCGTGTCGCGGACAGCTACGGAGAGGGCCGGGTCTTTCTGGCCGGTGACTCGGCACATGAAATGCCCCCCACAGGGGCGTTCGGCTCCAACACCGGGATTCAGGACGCGCACAACCTTGCCTGGAAGCTTGCCGCGGTGCTCCGCGGGTGGGCGGGCACGCCGCTGCTCGACAGCTACCAGGACGAACGACGGCCTGTCGCCGTCACGACGAGCAAACGGGCGTCCCTGCAGGCAGCCGAGGAGCAACACCCGGGGTTCAATCCCACCGCGCGTCGCAACGACGACCCGGCGGATCTGATGACCGTCGCGCTCTGCTACAGGTATGCGTCGAACGCAGTTGTGGGCGCCTCCCCGGATCGGCAGGTGGTGCCCGAGAAATTCCACCTCGGCGGCGAACCGGGGAGCCGCGCACCCCATATGTGGGTCATGAGAGCAGGCACCAAGATCTCCACGCTGGATCTGTACGAGCGTTCCTTCGTGGTCCTCGCGGGGTCCAGAGGCCATGTGTGGCGGAAGGCGGCAGCGGCGGCCGCCGAGAATCTGGGCGTTCCCGTCGAGGCGTACCTGGTGGGAAGCGGCCCTGATCACGACCTTGTTCCCGAGCCGGACGCCGACTGGGCGGAGTCGCACGGCACGGCCGAGGACGGAGCCGTCCTCGTACGCCCGGACGGTTTCGTCGCATGGCGAGCGCCCGCCGCGGAGCCGCACGCCGACCGCACGCTGACGCATGTGCTGCGGACCGTGCTCTGCCGCGGCTGAGCAGCCCGCCGAACGCCCCGTAGTCGTCTGTGGAAGAGGACGTGGCAAATGACATCCGTGCAGAATCCGAGCACGTCATCGACGGAACCCGCGGTGGCCGCCCACGACAGTCCCGACCTGGGCCGAGTGGACGTCCACCATCATTTCACCGCGCCGGCCTGGCTGGACTGGGCGGAAGAGCGAGGCGTCGTCAACCGCGAAAGGCTCCCCTGGTGGACACGCTGGGACCTGAACGCGGCCCTGGAGGTCATGGACAAGACGGGCATCGGCACGTCCGTGATGACGGTGGCGATGCTCGGACGGCTCCGCGATCGTACGGAGCGCCAGGAAAGCGCGCGTGTCGCCCTGCGGGCGGCGGCCGACCTCGTCGAGAGCCACCCCGCGCGCTTCGCCTTCTTCGCTCCCGTCTTCCTCGACGACCTGGAACTCTCCACATGGAGCCTCCGGTACGGACTCGACGAGCTCGGCGCCGTCGGGGTGAGCACGAGAACGAGCATGGACGGCGTCTACCTCGGTGACGACTCCCACGACAGCCTTCTGAAGGAACTGAACGACCGGTCCGCGGTCGTCAGCACCCACCCCATGGAAGTGCAGGCGGGGAAGGACGGCGGTGCGGGACTGCCGGGAATGCCGCCCTTCGTGTGCGACTTCCTGATGGACACGACGCGTGCCGCCGTCAACCTCATCAAGAACGGCACCCTGGACCGCTATCCGAACCTCACGTTCATCCTTCCGCACGGCGGAGGCTTTCTCCCCTACATCGCGACCCGCCTCGAACTCTTCGGAGGGCACTTCACTCCTGAGATCGAGCCCGGCCGGGTCCGCGATTACCTTCACCGGTTCTACTTCGACACGGCCGGCCCCATGTCACCCTCGTCCACGCCCACCCTGCTGGCCACCGTGGACCCCAGCCGTATCCTCTTCGGCACGGACTGGCCGCCCACGCCCGCACACGTCATCACCGACATCGCGGCACCCGCTCTGGACAGCGATCCGGTCATCTCCGACCAGCAGCTCCGCGGGATCAACCGCGGAAACGCCATGCGGTTGATGCCCGCACTCGCCCGCTCCTGAAAGACACGCGAGAAGGCCGCTGCCCGCGCCTCCCGGCGCGGGCAGCGGCCTTCTCGTGTCCCCCGCGTCACCGGGCGGCCGTGTCCCGCTCCCAGCGGTAGAAGCACTGCGCCATGGCGTCCTTCGGGCCGCGCCAGGTCTCCGGGTCGTACGGGCTGACGTACGCTGCGAGCTTTCTGCTGATGTCCTGGAACTCGGGGTGCCCGGCCACTCGCGCGATGGCGGGCCCCGGGTCCTGGTCGGCTTCGACGAGGTGCATGTACACATCGCCGAACTGGAAGAGGGAGCGCCGGGTCACTCCGACGAGATGCGGTAGTTCGCCGCGGTCGGAGGCCGCGAAGACCTCGGCGATGTCCGGAGCCGACTGCGGGGCCATCCGGGCGACGATCAGGGCGTGGTGCATGAGGTCTCCTTCCGCGACGGCGTCGCTCAGGCGGGCGTGGCGGGTGTCCGCCGCTCGTCGGCGGCCTGCTCGATGCGGTCGCGGATGAGGGCCATCTGGATGGGCGAGTTGCGGTTGATGATCTCCGTCATACCGGCGTCGTCGACCGGGGCCTCGGGCTTCATGGCGAAGTCCTGTGTCCAGTACATCCGGGTGCCGTTCGGGGTCTCCTCGTACTCCCACAGGATGTTCATGTACTCGAAGGGGCCGGGTTCGACGCGGCGGGCGCGGACGGTGAGCTTTTCGCGGTCGGTGACCCGTTCCGACACCCAGCTCCACACCTTGCCGCTCTCGTCGGGGTGCATGGTCAGTCGGAAGGTCACCGTGTCGCCCTCGCGGGACAGCACCTCGACGGCGGCGTACTCGCTGAACAGCTGCGGCCACCCTTCGAGGTCGTTGGTCATGTCCCATACGAGGTCGACGGGTGCGGCGATGGTGATCTCGTTCTCGGTGTGTCCTGCCACTTCAGGCTCCAGCCGTGAGGGTGCTGTTGACGAGGTCGAGGAATTCGCGGGGGCTCTTGCTCCGCTCCGCGTCGGTGGGGAGCGCGCGTCCGTGCCGGTTCTCCAGCTCGCCCACGATGCCGAGGAGACCGAGAGAGTCCAGCCCGAACGCGTCGAAGGGGGTGTCCACACGACGCTCCAGGTCCTGCGGGTCGACGGTGACTCCGGCGGCCTGCTTCATCAGCGCGGCCAGTTCTTCGACGGTCACTTCACTGTTCATGCGCGTTTCTCCTTGTCGTACCGGGTGCTGAGGTGGTGCCGTCGACGCACGGCGTCGAGCGGCCGGCGCCCGTTCTAGGCGGCGGCTCCCGGACCGCGGCGCAGTACCAGCGCCGCGTTGGAGCCCATGAGTCCCCGGCTGAGGACCAGGGCGGTACGGAGCTCGGCCGGGCGTGCCGTGGAGGTCACCAGGTCGATCTCGTGGCAGATGTCGAAGACGTTGGGCGTCGGCGGGATCTGCCCGTGTTCCATGGCCATCACGGCGGCGGCGATGTCCAGCAGGGGTGCCCCGCAGTAGGACCGTCCGATGCCGGTCTTGGGTGCCGTGACGGGCACGCGGGTGCCGTGCGGGCCGAGGGCGTCGGCGAGGGCGAGGGCCTCGGCCCGGTCCGCCTCCGGTACGCCCATCGCGTCGGCGAAGACCACGTCGATCTCCTCCGGTGCGCAGCCGGCCTCGTCGAGGGCGCCACGGACGGCGTGGGCGAGTCCCTCCCGGGACCGGTCCCAGCACGAGGCGCCGGTGAACGTGGCGGCGTGTCCGGCCACGGTGGCGCGGACGACCGCGTCACGGCGGCGTGCCCGCTCCTCGTCCTCGACGACCAGCACGGCACCGCCCTCGGCGGGCACGAAGCCGCAGGCCGCCGAGGTGAAGGGGCGATAGGCGCGCGCCGGGTCCTCGACGGTGCTGAGTTCCGGGTATCCGAGCTGGCAGACCATCGAGTACGGGGCGAGCGGCGCCTCGGCCGCCCCGGCCACGACGACATCGATGCCCCGCCGCACGGTCCGGGCGGCGTGCGCGACCGCGTCCAGGCCGCCCGCCTCGTCGCTGGCCACCACACCGCAGGGGCCCCTGAAGCCGCTGCGGATGGATATCTGGCCCGTGCTGGCCGCGTAGAACCAGGCGATGGACTGGTAGGGGCCGACGAAGCGGGATCCCTGTCCCCACAGCTTCTGCAGTTCCCGCTGGCCGAACTCGCCGCCGCCGGACCCGGCGGCGGTGACGACGCCGACTGAGTACGGTGAGTCGGCGATGCTGCTCAGTCCCGCGTCGTCCAGGGCGACACTGGCGGCGGCCATCGCGAAGTGGCTGAACCGGTCGGTCTGGACGAGGAAGTTCTCCTCGATGAGTGCCGAGGGGTCGAATCCGCGGACCTCGCCGGCGACGCGGAGCGGAAGGTGCCCACATCCCTCGCGGGTGATCCGGTCCAGTACGCTCACGCCCTCCTTGACGGACTTCCAGTAGGAGTCCGTACGCTGTCCGTTGGGCGCGATCACACCGATCCCCGTGATCGCGGTGCTCCGGGTTCGCTGAGCGTTCATCTTTTCCTCCCGCCCGGGCCCGTCAGGAGAACCGCGGACTGGAACCCGCCGAAGCCGCTGCCCACGGAGAGCACGTTGTCGAGCCCGCGGGGGCGTGCGGTACGCGGTACGTAGTCCAGGTCGCACTCGGGGTCCGGGGTCTCGTAGTTCGCCGTCGGCGGCACCACCTGGTGAGCCATGGCCAGTACGCAGGCGACGACTTCGATCGCGCCGATCGCACCGAGCGAGTGGCCCACCATGGACTTGATGGAGCTCATCGGCGTGTCGTAGGCGTGGGCGCCCAGCGACCGCTTGACCGCAGCGGTCTCGTGCCGGTCGTTCTGGCGGGTGCCGGAGCCGTGCGCGTTGACGTAGTCGATGTGTGAGGGGTCCACGCGGGCGTGGTCCAGCGCGGTGTCGATGGCGCGGGCCATCTCCAGGCCCTCGCTGGTCAGTCCGGTCATGTGGTACGCGTTGCCGAACGTCGCGTAGCCACCGAGCTCGCAGTAGATGTGCGCGTCTCGGGCACGGGCGTGCTCGAGTTCCTCGAGTACGAGCACCGCGGCGCCCTCGCCCATGACGAATCCGTCACGGTGTGCGTCGAAGGGCCGGGAGGCATGCGCCGGGTCGTCGTTGTTCGGTGACGTCGCCTTGATGGCGTCGAAGCAGGCCATGGTGATCGGGGAGATCGGGGAGTCCGACGCTCCGGCGACGCAGATGTCGGCGCGGCCTTCCTCGATGGTGTGGAAGCCGTAGCCCACCGCGTCGAGTCCGGAGGTGCAGCCGGTCGAGACGGTCTGGACCGGCCCTTGGGCGCCGAAGCGCTCGGCGACGACGGAGGCCAGCGTGCTCGGCGAGAACGCCAGGTGCAGCTGCGGGCCGGCGGCGCGATGGTCGACGTCCCAGTGTTGTCCTCGTTCGCTGACCAGGACGTAGTCGTTCTCCAGGCGGGTCGTGCCGCCCACCGCGCTGCCGAGGGAGACGGCCACGCGCCAGGGGTCCTCCTTGCCGAACTCGATGCCGCAGTCGGCCACCGCCTCCGCCGCGGCGGCCACGGCGAACTGGATGTAACGGTCGGCGCGTTCGACGAGTTCGGGTTCGAGTCCGTGCGCGAGCGGGTCGAAGTCGCACTCGGCCGCGATACGGGAACGCAGCCCCTCGGGATCGAACAGGGTGATGCCGCGCGTCGCGGTACGGCCGTTGGAGAGGAGGTCCCAGAACGCCGGCACCCCGATCCCGCCGGGGGCGACGACGCCGATACCGGTGACCGCCACTCTCCGGGTCACGATGGGACCTCACGTCGTTCCGGCTGCGCGGCCTCCTCCTGCACGACCGGGTACGGTTTGAGGTCCTCGCTCTCCGCCACGGCCTCCGTGTCGACGTGGCCGAGGCTCGGTTTCGGAGCCAGCGGCCCCAGATGGAACACCATGCGGGCCTCCTCGTCACCGACGTTGCGGAAGCGGTGCCGCATATTGATGGGGATCATGAGGCCCTGGTCGGGGCGGATGGGCAACGTCTCGCCATCCAGGTCGACTTCGAGCTCGCCCTGGACGACGTAGACGAACTCCTCGGAGTACGGGTGGTAGTGCTCGCTGATGCGTTCACCGGGCTGCATGATGGCCAGGCCCATGAATCCGCTCGTCGAGCCCACCGATACGGGCGTGAGCAGGGTGCGCAGGTCGCCGCCGCGCTTACGGTTGGGCTCGGTCTCGCTCAGGTCCACGATGCGCGGGCGCGTCTTGTACATAGTCCGTCGTCTCCAGATTCGGCGGTGCGGGTGAGATCCGTGCGCGGTCAGGACTGGGCAGCCCTGCGATCGGTGATGAGCGTCATGTCGGCGTGCGCCAGGAGGCGGATCGCGTCCCGTTCGCTCGTGAGCGGTCCTTCCAGGCCGAGTGCGGCACCGTCGAGCAGACGGGCCAGCACGGCGGCCTTTCTGGTGCCCTGGATGCCGAGCGCCATGACAGGATCGGCTTCGGGGTCGCACGACAGGTCGACGAGCCGGACGACGATGTGGTCCCGGTGGAAGACGGTGCTGCGGTGCACCGGACCGGCGGGGTCGTTCGCGGCGGTCTCGTCCTGCTGGGAGAGCAGCCGGGCCAGCGCCATCCCACAGCCCTCCCGGGCCGGGTAGTACAGCGCGTGGCGCCGCAGGTCGGCCGGTTCCGGACCGCCACGTGCCACATGGTGCACGGCAGGCATGGCCGCACGGGTGAAGAAGGCCCGGGCCGACTCGGGGTCGTTCAGATCCCTGTTCTGTTCCAGATACGGATTGATGGCTTCCTCGACGGCCCGCACCTCGGGCTGACGCGAGACATGGCGCAGGGCCGCCGGCAGATCGCCCCGCACCTCGACGGTGCGTACGACGCGGTTGCCGTGCATGAACAGCGTGGTGCGGCGCAGCTGCGTGGAGTCGTCGACGCGGGCCTCCGGCGGTGCGTATCCGGCCAGGATCTCCGCGACCTTCGACTCGGAGCCGGGCTTGACGGTGAAGGTGAGCGCATGGCGCGTCACCCCGTCGCCCACGTGTGCGGGCGCCTGGTTCCCGTCGGCGGTCCCGACGGTGGGCGGGACGCGCCGGCCGGTCTCGCGGAGGATGTTGTAACGCATCGACCGGATGTCACGGACACAGTTCTGCATGGGCCTGACCGTCTCGAGGTGCTGTTCGCTGTTCACCCAGGCGAGGAACGGCGGAGCACTGTCCCATTCGCTCGCGATGAGCCACTGGGACGGGTTCTCCAGGGACTGGCACAGCTGGTCACTGATGTGCCCCGGAACCGACGCGACCTGCTCGCGCATGTGCTCGTACGCGTCGAGGAACTCTTGCTGGGTGCCTTCGTGGAGATCGACGAGCAGGAGAACTCGCAGCCTGGAGCCGTCGAACGCCGACTGGGATATGCGTGTCGAAGAGGTCATCCGGCAGGCCCTTCCTTCGCGAGAGCAAGCGGCGGCCGCCGTGTCCGGAGCGCGCACCACGGTCGGCCCTGAGCCTTTATCGTGGGTCGGTGTCGCGGACTCCGCGAGCCGCACGGGCCGATCGAGCGAACCCCCGGGCACGGGTGACCGGGGGCTCGTGTCCAGGGGCTCGGTGGAAGGGGAGGACGCATGTCCGTGTTCGCGTGTGCGCGGTGCGGCGCCGTGCTGACGGCCCCGTCTGTCGCGGGGCCGGCGCGCTTCCCGGGGGCTGCCCGGAGGGCCGCCGCCCTCGGCCCCCGCCGGGGTGGCTGAGGGCGGCGACCCGGTGGGGTTACGGCGCCATCTCGTACGCCCCGGACAGCGCCTCGACGCGCTCCCAGACCCGGGCCGAGCGTGCTTCGTCGACGACCGGGCGCCGGACGGCGGCCAGCGACCAGAGCTGCTGCTGCTCGGTGGCGGAGTCCTTGCCGTGCAACTCGACGGCATGCGCGGAGAAGTCACGTACGAGGACGGCGAAGAGTTCGTCGAGGACGTCCTCGTCGAGCCCCGTCTGCCGCGCCTGTTCCAGGATCAGCTGACCGTGGACGACGAGCGCGAACAGCTGCCCGACGGCGAGGAGGAGGTCGAGGTCACGGCTCTGCTCCTCGTCGGGGGCGGCGGTGGCGACGAACTCGCACAGCGCGTCGGCCTGTTCGCGGAAGCGGCCGACATTGGGCAGGTGCGTGTACGCGTCGTAGGCGTCGCGCCAGTCGTGGAAGCGTACGGAGCCCAGGCCGCGGGCCGGCCCCTGGCGGAAGAGGAACGTGTCGTCGGCCGCGTCGAGGCGGGTCGGGACCGGCTCGTACTCCGCGGGATCGAGCAGGTGGTTGCGCATGAACTTCAGGATGAGGGCCAGGTTGACATGAACCGTGCCTTCCAGCTTCGGCAGGCCGCGGATCTCGACGGCCGCCTGGGCGAAGTAGTTGTCCTTCTCGAAGCCCTTGGCGGCGATGACGTCCCACATCAGGTCGATGACCTTCTCACCCTCCGTGGTCACCTTCATCTTCGTCATCGGGTTGAAGAGGAGGTACCGGCGGTCGTCGGGGCCGGCGGAGCGGAAGTAGTCGACGGCGCGGTCGCTGAACTGCTTCATACCGACGAGGCGCACATACGCGTCGGTCAGCTCGCGGCGCACGTGCGGGAAGGCGGTGACGGGGCGGCCGTAGAGGATGCGGTTCTGCGCGTGGGTGACGGCCTCGTACATCGCGTGCTCGCAGATGCCGATGGAGGCGGTGCACAGGTTGAACTTGCCGACGTTCACCGTGTTGAGGGCGGCGTCGAAGGCGGCGCGGCCGGTGTGGAGGACGTCCTCCGGGACGACCGGGTAGTCCTCCAGGCGGAACTCGCTGACGTACTTGGAGGAATCGACGACGTTCTTCACCAGGTGGTAGGCCGGGTGACGGCTGTCGGCGGCGAAGAACACATAGCCGTCCGGGCCTTCGACATCCGTGCGGCGGCCGAAGACGGAGACGAGTCCGGCGGCGTTGCCGTTGCCGATGTAGTACTTGGAGCCGGTGGCTCGGAAGCCGCCCTCGCCGTCGGGCTCCAGCAGCATGTCGGTGGAGTAGATGTCGGCGCCGTGGTTCTTCTCGGACAGGCCGAAGGCGAACACCTCGCCCTGCGCGAGCAGTTCCGCCGCACGGGCGCGGGCGGCGGTGTTGTCGCTCTGCCAGACCGGGCCGAGGCCGAGGATGGTGACCTGCCAGGCGTACCAGTAGTCGAGACCGTAGAAGCCGAAGATCTCGTTGAGGGCGGCGATCCGGGCGGTGTCCCATCGCTTGTCCGGCTGCCCGTCGGCGGCGGAGGCAGGGGTCAGGAAGGTCGCGAACAGCCCTTCCTCGGCCGCGAAGGCGAGGAAGTCCGCCAGCCAGGCGCGCGAGCGGTAGTCCTCGATCAGCTTGCGCTTGCCGCGGTCTTCGAACCAGTCGACGGTGGCGCGCAGCAGCCGGCGGGTCTCGGGGTCGAAGTGCGCCGGGTCGTAGGTGCGCGGGTTGAACAGCAGCGGGTCGGCCATGGGTGTCCGCCTTTCCGGCTTGGGATGAGGGGTGGTGATGCTGAAGGTGGTCATGGTGGGCCCGGGTCGGCGCGGGGGGTGAGCCGGTACAGGGTGGCGAGGACGTCGTCGAGCCAGGCGAGCGTCATCCGTTCGTACGCGACGCCGCCGCGCAGTACGACATGCTGGAGCTCCCGACCGGCGTCGGGCCGGCCGGCGGCGGTGGCGCTGAGGGCCTGCGGTCCGGTGAAGTCCCGTACCTCTCCCGCGAGGTAGTGCGCGAGGCGCTCGGTGTGCACCTGCCGGTGGCGCTCCACTTCACGGATCAGGGCGGCGGGGTCGTCGAAGGCCGCGCCCCGGATCTTCACGGCGAGGTCGTGGCGGACGCTCTCGGGTTCGATCGGCTGGTGCAGCCACTCGGACAGGGCGGCGCGTCCGAGGTCGGCGACGGAGTACTCCTTCTTGTCCGGACGGCCCTGCTGCGGCACCTCCCGGACATCGACCCAGCCGTCGCTCTCCATGCGCTTGAGCACGCGGTAGATCTGCTGGTGGGTGGCGGTCCAGAAGTAGCCGATGGACCGCTCGAACCGACGCGCCAGCTCATATCCGGAGCCCGGCTTCTCCAGCAGGGACACAAGGATCGCGTGTTCGAGCGCCATACCCAGATCTTCATATGCAACTCGTTGCATAAACAAGCGCCCGCACCGGGGTGAGACACGGCTCACCCACGGACAGCGCCCCGCGCCCACGGGAAGAGGGCGGGGCCCCGTTCACCCCGTTCACCCCGTTCACCCCGTTCACCCCGTGCGCCGGACTCCGGGCGCCGGAGAATCAGGTCATGAGCACGTCGCCGCCGGTGCGGTGTGCGCGCCGTAAGGGCAGGCGCGGATCAGTAGCCGGGCGTGTCCCCGTCCGGCGGCGTCTTCGTGATCCGATCACCGTCGGGCGCCACGACGAACCACTTGGCGCCGAACTGGTCGATGGCCTGGCCCTCCAGATCACCCGGCTCGTCGTCACCCTGGAAGTAGTACAGGGGCTGACCGTCATAGGTGACGGCTGTCTCCCCACCCTCCCGGACCATGGTGCCGAGCAGCTCGGACCGGACCCCTTCGCCCGCCGTCGGCCTGCCTTCCGTGAGCAGCGGAGGCCACGCCACGGCGCAGGCGTCGTAACAGGTCGATTCGCCGGGGCGGTCCGACGCGAACAGGTAGAGCGTGCGGCCTTCGGCGTCCACGACGATGTCACCGATGCCGGTGGAGCGGACGGCCACTTCGGCCGCGCCCGTCGGGGGCCGCACGGTCTCCGTCTGTCCACCGGTGTCGCCGTCACCATCGCCGCACCCGGTGGCGAGGGCGAGCAGAACGATTCCAGCCAGTGCGAACGGCGTGCGGACATAGCGGCCCATCGGTCAGACCTTCCATGGAGGGTCGTCGAGAGCCGGGTGGCTCCCTCCACCATCCACTAGGCGCCGGTAGCGAATCACTCGCAAGCCCGGCAGGCCACACGGACCACACGGGCCACACGTGGTGAATACGGCGTTCTCCCGCACGCCGGAGAATCGCACGGCCGGTGTCCCGTGATGGTGGTGCGGGACGCGCCGGCACCCCCGCCGCAGGACCCTTCCATGCCCGTACGCGAACGCACCGGGCGCTCTCGCGGAGAGTGAGGGGGCCTGCTGGGCCAGGCGCTCGCGGGGCGCCGGGAGAGGTATCCGGACGTCCCGGTCGAGCGCAGAGTCGTGCGCGGCGGTAGCCGTGAGGTGCTGATCGAGGCCGGCCGGAGCGCCCAACTGCTGGTCGTGGGAGCCCGGGGGCGCGGCGGCTTCACGGGACTTCTGCTCGGATCGGTCAGCCAGGCCGTGCTGCACCACGCCGAATGCCCGGTCGCCGTCGTACGGGGCGAGGGATGACAGGGGGCGGGCGCTGACGACAGGGGCGGGCGCGCCTTCGGCGAGGGCCGCCCGCGGTCCTACGGGGGCACCTGACCGCCTTCTGCGCCCCGTTCGCCCCCCGGGTCCGGGCAGGGGTGTTCCGCGCCGACGCCCGCTGAACCGGCGGAGCGCGGCCGCTCGTCGCTCCGGCCTTGGCGCGTGGTCAGCAGGGACCAGCCGATGGAGACGGTGATGGTCGCGGCGATGACGGTGAGGGTGAGCCAGATGGGGAGCTTGCCGACCGGGGTCTCCGCAAGGATCATCTTGACGCCCGCGAACGCCAGCAGGACGGCCAGTCCGTAGTGCAGGTACGCGAAGCGGCGCAGGAGTCCGGCAAGGCAGAAGTACAGGCTGCGCAGCCCCAGGATGGCGAACGCGTTGGCGGTCCACACCAGGAAGGTGTGGGTGGTGATCGCGAGAACGGCGGCCACGGAGTCGACGGCGAAGACGAGATCGGACGCCTCGATCGCGACGAGTGCCACGAACAGCAGCGTCGCCACGCGCCGCCCGCCGACCCGGGTGAAGAACCGGGCACCGTGGAACCGCGTGTCCGTGGGAACGATCTTCTTGACCAGGCGGACCACCGGGTTGCTCTCCGGGTGTACCTCCAGGTCCTTCGCGACGGCCATCTTCCAGCCGGTCCAGACGAGGAACGCGCCGAACACGTACGCGGCCCAGAAGAACGCCGTCAGCAGCTCGGCCCCGAGGAAGATGAACACCAGCCTGGCCACGAGGGCGCCGATGACGCCCAGGAACAGCACCTTGTGCTGGTAGGCGTCGGGGACGCCGAAGAACGAGAACACCAACGCGAAGACGAAGACGTTGTCGATCGACAGCGCCTTCTCGATCAGATAGCCGGCGTAGTAGGTGGACGCGACCTCCCCGTCCTGCCACACGAGCAGGATCAGACCGAAGCACAGACCGGCGGCGATCCAGCCCGCACTCCACAGAGTGGCCTCGCGCAGCCCGATCACGTGGTTGTCGCGGTGGGCCAGCAGATCGATCACCAGCATCACGACGATGCCGATGGTGAGCGCGGCCCACACCCACAGCGGCACCGGAAACGACACGTCGTTCACGGGCTCCGGGTTCCTCGCGTACGGCACGGGCAATCTGCCTCCGGCCCGGAAGCGGGAGGAGCACCGGTCGAGCGGTACGTGATGCCGGTGAGCACGCTGTCACGGACAGGCGCGGGCCCGGCCCGGATCGAAGGACCTGGGCCGGGCTGGGCCGGACACGGTGTACTCGCGCCAGGCGGCGTTGGCGAACCGCTTGACGAACTCGTCGGCGAACTCGTCGGCGAACTCGTGGCCGAACAGGCCGGATGCGGCAGGCCGGCGCTCGGTTCGTTACGTCAGGCCGTGGTGGCGGTGTCGGGGGTAGGACCGACGAGTTCCTCCAGGACGTCCTCCATGGTGACGAAGCCGATGACGGTGCCCTTGTTGCCGGTGACGGCGGCCAGGTGGGTGCCGGCGGCGCGCATGGCGGTCATGGTGTCGTCCAGGGGGGTGTCGAGGGCGACCTTGGTGACCGGGTGCAGCGCGGCGCGCGGGAACGGCTTGGTGCGGTCGGCGGCGCCGAGGGCGTCCTTGATGTGGAGGTAGCCGAGGATCGTGCCGCCGGGCCCGGTGACGGGCAGGCGGGAGAAGCCGTTCGCGGCCGCGGTCCGCTCCAGCTCCCGCGGGGTGATGCCGTGGCCGACGGTGACCACGCGGTTCAGCGGGACCATGACCTCGCCGACCGGGCGGGTGCCCAGTTCGAGGGCGTCGCGCAGACGGTCGCCGTCCTCGGGGCCGAGGAGGCCGGCCTCGCTGGAGTCCTTGACCAGGCGGACGAGTTCGTCGTCGGTGTAGACGGAGGAGATCTCGTCCTTCGGCTCGACCTTCAGCAGCCGCAGGATCGCGTTGGCGAAGGCGTTGATGCCGAAGACGACGGGGCGCAGGGCCCGGGTGAGGGCGACGAGCGGCGGGCCGAGGAGCAGGGCCGTGGGCGCCGGGGCGGCCAGGGCGATGTTCTTCGGGACCATCTCGCCGATCAGCATGTGCAGGTAGGTCGCCAGGGTCAGGGCGATGACGAAGGCGATCGGGTGGATCAGTCCCCCGGGCACGCCGACGGCCTGGAACGGCGGTTCCAGCAGGTGGGCGATGGCCGGTTCGGCGACCGCGCCCAGGACCAGGGAGGAGACGGTGATGCCGAGCTGGGCGGTCGCCATCATCGCCGACAGGTGCTCCAGGCCCCACAGGGTGGTCTTCGCCCGGCGGTTGCCCTTGAGGGCGGCGGGTTCGATCTGGCTGCGGCGTACGGAGATCAGGGCGAACTCGGCGCCGACGAAGAACGCGTTGGTGAGGAGAGTGAGCGCGCCGATCAGGAGCTGGAGGGTGGTCATCCGGCCACCTTCTCCTTCGCCGTCGCGGCAGCCGGGTCGGCCACCCGGGGGGCGGGACCGGTGACGCGTACGCGGTCGGCGCGGTGGTGCTCGACGTGCAGCACGGCGAGCTGCCAGCCGTCGATGTCGAGGCGGTCGGTCACGGTGGGGATGCGCTCCAGTCGGGTGGCGATCAGGCCGGCCAGCGTTTCGTACGGTCCGTCGGGGACGGTGAAGCCGATCTCGGCGAGCCGGTCGAGGCGGACGCTGCCCTCGGCCTGCCAGACGCGGCGGCCGTCGGGGGCCGGGGCGTCCTCGGCGAGGTCGGGGGTCTCGTCCGGGTCGTGCTCGTCGCGTACCTCGCCGACGACCTCCTCGACGATGTCCTCGACCGTGGCGACGCCGGCGGTGCCGCCGTACTCGTCGATGACCACGGCCATGGTGCGGGCGCGGCGCAGCCTGCCGAGGAGTCTGTCGACCGGCAGGGAGTGCGGGACGAGCAGCGGCTCGGTGGCGAGGTCGGCGACCGGGGTGAGCGGGCGCCTGTCCTCGTCCACGGCCAGGACGTCGCGGATGTGGACGGTGCCGACGACCTCGTCGAGGCTGTCGCGGTAGACGGGGAATCGGGACAGGCCGGTGGCCAGGGTCAGGTTCGCCGCGTCGGCCGCCGTGGCGTGGACCTCCAGGGCCTTGACGTCGACGCGCGGTGTCATGACGTTCTCGGCGGTCAGCTCGCCCAGGTGCAGGGTGCGTACGAACAGCTCCGCGGAGTCCGCCTCGATGGCGCCCTCGCGGGCGGAGTGCTTCGCGAGCGCGACCAGCTCCTCCGGTGTACGGGCGGAGGCCAGCTCCTCGGCCGGTTCCAGGCCGAAGCGGCGTACGAGGCGGTTCGCCGTGTTGTTCAGGTGGTGGATCAGCGGGCCGAACGCGGCGGTGAAGCCGCGCTGCGGCGCCGCCACGACCTTGGCCACGGCCAGGGGGCGGGAGATCGCCCAGTTCTTCGGCACCAGCTCGCCGACCACCATCAACACGACCGTCGAGACGGCCACACCCAGGAAGGTCGCCACGGACGACACGGCCCCTTCCGGCAGGCCGACGGCCTGGAGCGGGCCGCGCAGCAGCACCGAGACGGACGGCTCGGCGAGCATGCCGATGATCAGCGACGTCACGGTGATGCCGAGCTGGGCGCCGGACAGCTGGAAGGTGAGCCGCTTGGCAGCCTTCAGGGCGCTCTCGGCACCGCGCTCACCGGCTTCGGCGGCGCGCTCCAGGTCGGCGCGCTCCACTGTCGTCAGGGAGAACTCGGCCGCGACGAACACGGCGCAGGCGAGCGTCAACGCGAGAGCGAGAAGCAGCAGGAGCACTTCGGTCACCGTGCCACCCCCCGTCCCTCGGTCATGAGCGGGCGGGGTGCGGCACAGCCGGTACTGGGAGGTTCACCCATTGCGGGTCTGCTGCTCCTTCTCACTGCGGAGGACCACCGGCGGGCGGCCCTCGGGGGGTCTGGCGGGATGGGACGGACTTCCCGTCATGGTAAAGGGGAGGCAAAGCGTCCGGGAAGACCCGCAGGCTCCGGCTCTACGCCCGTGTAGAGAACGCCGACGCATCCCCGTGTGTTCCGCACTCCGCCGGTCGCGTGAACCCCGCCCGCCTCGCGCACGGCGACGGGGCGTGAGCCCACGGACGCGGGGGTAGGCAGCCGCTTGCGACAGATTGGCCGGATCTGTGCCGTACACCGTCCGTTCACCCGGGCGTTTCCCCCACTGAACGACGACCAGCTCTATGCTTCTACATGTATGTAGACCAAAAGCGGTACGGAGCGTCAGAAGGGCATGCCTTCATGGCGGTTGACGCCACACCGGACCGCTCCATCACTCGCGGGAGGGCCTTCGTGGCTTCGATAGATCTGGACAAGGTGCTGGACAAGGCGTGGGCGGACAAGAGCCTGCCGGAGATCCTCGCCGCACCCGTGGGCGCGCTGAAGGGCGTGTCCGAGCGGGACGGCGAGCTCCTGAAGGAGGCGTTCGGTGTGAAGACGGTGGCCGACCTCGCCGATCTGAAGTACGTCCGCTGGGCCCAGGCGCTGGCCGCCCTCGACGCGGCGTCGAAGTAGCTCTCTCCGGGGCCGCCGCCACCACCACCGCCGGCCAGGCCGGTGGCGACGGCCCCTCTCTCTCCGTACAGCAACGCGCATCATGAAGGAGTGAACGCCACGATGGTGTTCAAGCGACTGCTCGGCTCGGTCGGCATCGGCGGCCCCTCGGTGGACACGGTCCTCACACCCGGAGCGGTCCAGCCGGGGGGCGCCCTCACAGGCGAGGTACGCCTCAAGGGCGGCAAGGCCGACTTCGACATCGAGCACATCACGCTCGAACTCGTCGCCCGCGTCGAGGCCGAGCACGACGACGGGGAGTCCGAGGGCGTGGTCGCCTTCGAACGGTTCACCGTGGCCGGTGGCTTCCGCCTGACCGAGGGCGAGCAGCGCAGCGTGCCGTTCAGCGTGCACCTGCCGTGGGAGACGCCGGTCAACGAGCTCTACGGGCAGGCCCTCGGCATCGTTCTCGGTGTGCGCACCGAGCTGGGCGTGGCCGGCGCGAAGGACAAGGGCGACATGGACCCGCTCGCCGTCGGGCCGCTGCCCGCGCAGGAGGCGGTCCTGGAGGCGTTCGGGCAGCTCGGCTTCGGCTTCAAGTCGGCCGACCTGGAGTACGGCCGCATCGGCGGCACCGGCCAGCAGCTGCCGTTCTACCAGGAGATCGAGATGACCCCGGCGCCGCAGTACGCGCACCAGGTCAACGAGATCGAGGTCACCTTCCTCGCCAACCCGGGCGGCATGGAGGTCGTCCTGGAGGCCGACAAGCGCGGCGGCCTCTTCTCCGGCGGCCACGACGCGCTGAACCGCTTCACCGTCAGCCACCAGGATGTCGGCCACACCGACTGGAACGCCCTGGTCGAGTCGTGGGTGCACCAGCTCGTGGAGCGCCACTCCGCGCACGGCGGCCACGGAGCCCACGGCGCGTACGGCCACAGCGACCCCTATGCGCACAAGGGCGACCACCACGGCCACCACGGCCACCACGGGCACGGCGACGGGCATCGCTCCGGCCCCGGCATGGGCACGGCCATCGCGGCCGGCGCCGCGGGCGTGGCGGTCGGCGTGGCGGGCGGCCTGGTCGCGGCGGAGATCGTCGACGAGGTCGGCGACTTCTTCGAGGGCGACGACGAAGGCGACGAAGGCTGA
>NZ_VSRY01000147.1 GCF_008271805.1 Streptomyces sp. TRM49041 | reverse complement strand
GGGGTGTCGTGGAGAAGTGGGCCCGCCGGGTGGTGGAAGGTGGGCAGCAGAACCAGGCCGCGCCCGTTGAGGCAGACGTCGCGGTCCGGCGCTGCACTGGGCCATTCCCACACACCCTCGTGGAGTCGGCTGCCCGGGGCCAGGCCGGTCAACGTGGCGGCCACGCCGTGCTCGGCGACGGTCAGGGCGTAGCGGGTGAACTCCTCACGGTGCAGATCCTGTACGACGGACCAGACCGGGGCGAGGACCGTCTCGTACGCGGCCTGCTGGGCGCGGTGCATGGTGCGCCAGGCCGTCTCGTCGCCCGCGTGCAGGCCGCGGATCCAGCGAGGCGCGGGCATCGTCCCGTAGACCCGCTCCAGCTCGGAGCGGACGAGACCGGGGCTGGTGGCGCGGATCTGTTCGAAGCCGTCGGCCATGGTGTCGCCGATGACGTCGAGGAAGGAAGGCGGGCGGCCCGCTGGAACCAGGTCGGCGAGCGGGTTAGCTGCGGCCGGGAGGGAGCGCAGGACGCGTCCGCGCCACGGCGCGAACAGCGGCCCGCCACGCCGGGTCACGGCTGTCGTCAGGACGGCGTGCAGCTCTTGGAGCGGCGCCGGGCGGGGTGCGAAGCGGATTTGGGCGAAGTCCTGCGCGGTGAAGTGGATTCGCAGCACCCTCACAGCTCCTCGTCCTGGGCCAGCCTTTCGGCCAGGGCCTGAACCTTCGCACCGTGATGGCCCCCGCCCCAAGGATGTTCGTATGACTTCTCGACGCACTCTTTTGAAAGGCACCCTATTGGGGAGTGCCGCCGCCCTGCTGCCCACGGCTGCGTCCGCCTCCGGTGGCGGCCCGGTCCTCCGGCTGCCCGCGCCCGCCGGCCCGTACCCCGTAGGCATGCAGACGGTCCATCTGACGGACCCGTCCCGGACCGACCCATGGGTGGGCGGCGTGCGGGAGTTGATGCTGACCGTCCTGTACCCGGCCCGATCGGTACGCGGCTTCTCCCGGGCCCCGCAGCTCACCCCGGCCGAGGCCAGGGAGTTCGCCGAGTACGCGCCGCACGTTCATCCGGGACTGCCGGAGCCGGGAATGGTGGACTGGGGCGCGGTCCTCACCCACGGGTACATGGGCGCGCCGCCGCTGCCCGGGCGGCGGCCGGTGCTGGTGTACTCACCCGGCGGTGGTGACTCCCGCACGCTCGGCACAACCCTCGCCGAGGACCTGGCGAGTAACGGCCGAGTGGTCGTCCTCGTCGACCACCCCGGTGACGCTTCTCAGGTGGAGCTGCCCACCGGAATGCGGACGACCGTCCTGATCGGACCCCCGGACCCGGCGACCTTCCGCACGATGGTGGACACCCGGATCGCGGACCTCCGCCTGGTCCTGGACCGGCTCAGCGACCTACAGCTCGCACCGGCCATGGACACCTGCCGGATCGGGATGTACGGGCACTCCGCAGGCGGCACGGCGGCGGTGTACGCGGCCCGTGACGACCGCCGGGTCGGCGCGGTGGTGAACCTGGAGGGCTATCTCGACCTGTACCCGACGCTGGCCGGCTTCGATCAGCCGCTGCTGCTGTTCCGCTCCGACGGATTCGACGGCGCCGCCCGTATCGAGTCGTCCTGGGCGGGCCTTCCCGGCCGCAGCAGGCTGCTCCCCGACGCGAACCACTGGGCATTCACCGACTACGGCTCGCTCGTCCCTCGACTCCAGACTTCCGGTCTCGTGACAGCGACGGCGCGGACCGCGCTCGTCGGCACCGGCGACCCTGCGATGACACTCGCTGAGGTACGGCGCCGGGTAGGGACCTTCTTCGCCCGCCATCTCTCGTAACGGAACTACGAGGCGGCGGGCGGCCTGCTCCAGCGTACCGAGGCCGAGGAGGCCCGCGAGTTCAGGGAAACCGAAGTCTGTTCAGCGGGAACTCGCGTGTCGGTCCGTGTGCATCAGCTGGGCGAATCCGTGGGTTCGGCGGGAACCGTGGGGTGGGCTGCGAGGCGGCGGGCTTCGGCGGTGACCTCGGCATTGACCTGGTCCACGGTTCTGTCGCCGTATTCGAGGATGTCGTACTCGTCGTCGAGCTCAGCGAGGCGCTCGGTCAGGGGTAGCTCATGTCCGTGGCGCTGATGAATCCGGAAGGCGAACTCCCGAGGCGTGAGCTCTCCGGCGAGCATGCGGCGTGCGAGGGCTCGGGCGGCGGCTTCCTGACCGGCCTCGCTGCCCACCGGATAGAAGGCGAGGCCGAGTTCGTCGAGAGCTGCGGGAAGCAGGTCGTGGACGTCGTAGTCCGCCTCGGCTCGGGTGCAGGCGGCGAGGATTCGAAGGCCGGGGGTGTCGAGTCCGGCGACGAGCGCATCGCAGGCGGCATTGACGACATCGCTCGCGCGGATTTCCCCCATGCTCCAGAGGGCGGCATGGTCCTGTAGGGCGATGGCTGCTGCTTCGGTCGACGTCACTCGTCCATGATTCCCTTCACGGTGCGTCCGGGTCGAGCAGATTTCATCGAAGGTGCTGTTCAGCGGCCCGTTCCAGCAGGGCTCGCGCGGAGTCCGCGTAGCGCATCGCGGTCTTCTCGTCGAGCCCGAAGACCTCGGCGAGATGCAGTGGGTCAGGCCCGTGGGTCAGGGCCTCTTCAAGCTGCCGGTCAACACGGAGCCGTTCCAGGGTGGCGTCCTGTCCCCGCAGCGGAGCACTGATCCAGTGGTTGCTGGCCCGGCCGGTCGTGTTGGCGGTCTGGTTGTTGATCAGCAGGTGGAGGTTCGCGGTGCTGGGCCACCGACGGCGCCGGTGGCCCAGCCACTCCACCATGAGCTTCAGGGTGAGGTCGTCGAGAGGCCGGGCGCGTCCGGCGATGGTCAGTCGGCGGTTGCCGAGGTCGACGTCGTCGAGCATGAGGGCGGCGATCTGGGCGACCCGGGCGGCGTGGACCGCCGCGAGGGCGAGGACGAGCCGCGCCGCCGGGGTCGTCGCAGCTGCGACGGAGCGTTCGACCTGCTCGGGGAGGAGAGGTTGCAGCACGGCGTACTCGTTCTGCCCGACCTTGATCCGGCTGGTGGGGTTGCGGAAGATCAGCCCCTGCCGTTTGGCCCAGGTGAACAGAGACCGCAGCGCGACGAGCTGGTCACGCCGCTGGTTACCGCGCAGCGTCTTGACGTGGGCGAGGACGTCGCCGCGGGTCACCTCCCGCAGGTGGTCGTAGCGGTTCGACCATTCCAGCAGCCGGACGGACCTGGTTGAGGGAGAGCCAGACCGTACCCTCCCTGCGCGGGAGACTGCGGGGGCCGCCGTCGCGCAGGACTCGGGTCCAGCGCTCGGCTTCCGAACGGATGCCGGGTGCGAGCCCTTCCAGGCGCCCGACGAGCCAGCGCTCGAAGGACGGCTCGCTGTCGTCCTCGAAGATCCCCATCTCCGCCAGGACCGCGACGATGTGGCCGACGGGCAGGTCCAGGGCCCGTAGCGAGGAGAAGATCTCCGTGTGCCGGATGACGTCGCCTTCGACGTGACCGGTGAGGACGACGGCCAGGCCCCGGTTGACCGCGAAGCGGATGTTGCGTCCCCAGCCGCGGGCCTCGGCGAGCCGGTGGGCGAGGTACTTCGCCCAGGCCAGCCACGGGCTGGCCAGGTCGGCGTCGGCCGGGTCGAGCCGACCGAAGTGCCGGGGGATCTGCTCGAATAGCGGCGGCTGCTGCCAGCCGGGGTCCGGGCGCCAAGCCGACGCGGGAGGCGGTTTGCGCGGGGGGCCACGCCGTCCTCCTTTCCGTCGGGCTGGAGGCGTCGGTCTTTTGCGGTAGTGCATCCCGACGAAGAACAGCTGTTGGTGCCGGACGGCGGCGAGCCTCTCCCGCACGTCTGTCCCTTCCGCCAGCCGGCCGTCGGCTGTCTTCGCGCCGAGGCGGGCCTGGCACCAGCACAAACGGCAGTAGTCCCACTTCAACGGCTGGACGCGACGGCAACCGGCGCATTCCGCTGCGTCGTGCCCCCGGCCGAACATGTAGCAGGTGTGGCAGAGCCGTCCGCGGAAGTCGCCCCAGGCCAGGCAGCCCGGGCAGGAACTGGTCGGCTTGACGTAGCCCTTCGGGAAGCGTGCCACCGAATCACTCCGGCGGCAGCGACCGGCCGTCCCGGCGCTTGGGGATCACCTTCGGGGCGGCGGTGGCCGAGCCGACAGCGGCCTGGACCGTCTCCTCCTGGCCGGGGCGGTGCACCTTCTCCGGCTCGGGAATGAGGAGGTCGCCGATCTCGCAGCGGAGGACGACGCAGATGACGTCCAGGTCCTCCAGCTTGAGGGAGACCGGCTGGCCGGACCACAGTCCGGACATCTTCCCGGCCGAGATGACCAGGCCGTGCTCGGCCAGGCTCCGCTGAAGCTCGGAGGCTTTCCAAATCCCCCTGTTCGCGGCGGTCAGCCGCAGGTTCCACTTCATCGCAGAAGTCCTTCCAGCCGCTTCGCGGCCTGCTGCTGCCCGGCCACCCAGGCGTCCTCGACCCGGGTCTGCTGGACATGTGATGGTGGAGTCGGGTATTGGAACTCTTGGAACGCCTCGTGGACGGTGCCCATCGGTGGGGTCGATCAGCTGTGTTGGGTGGCCGAGTCGCGCTTGGTCTCGTCCGTGAAGACCGCAGTGGCTCGGTGGAGCTGTTCGAGGAACTGGGTAAGGGTTGGGGCTGTCGGCTCGAAGTCGTCGAACCATGACGTTGTGGTGGATCGGTGGACCTGCTCGCTGTGATCGAGAGCGAAGAGGATGCCTCCGCCGTCGCTGCCGAAGACGATGCCGGTGCAGTCGTTGGTCAGGCGGACTGGTCCGTATTCGGCGAGGTGGTCGAGCACCAGGTCGGATGAGTGGATGAAGTGTCCGTGGTCGACGTCGGGGAGCCGCAGCTCGGCGATCGAGGAGTAGAAGGTGACCAGGGCAGTGGGGACGGCGGCGTCCTCCAGCCGCGCGGCCGCCGCTCGGCTTTGGTCATCGGCCACGAGAACGTAGTTGTCGCCTGGCGGGTAGCCGTAGGCGGTCTCGAAGTGGGCAAGGGTCTGCTCAAGCATGACGGTGATCTCGCCTTGCCAGGTGGTGAGCCAGTCGGCCGAGAGGTCCGGTGTGGTCATCGGGTGCCCTGTTCTGTGTCGTGAGCGAGGGGATTGGTGAGCGGGGCTGAACGGCGGCTGATCTCGGCGGCGTAGGCGCCCCAGTCTCCGGCGGCGGCTCGCTGCCACTTGACGGCGACGCTGATGTGGATGCCGAGGGTGCGGGCGAGGATCGCGGAGGGCAGCTCGGTGGCGAGCTGGAACAGGGCGGTGGAGCGGGTCTCGGCGAGCCGGATGCCGAGCTTGCGGAGTCGTTCGCCCATTGCCCAGGCGCTGATCGGTCGGCCGGGCTGGCCGCCGGGGAAGAGCCAGGGAGAGTCGGTCTGGGCGAGGACCGCGTGGCTGCGACGAGCGGCGGATTGCTCCAGGGCCAGCTCGGCGACGGGGCTGGGCAAGGTGACCGCGATGTCGCCGAGGCGGATGCGGACAGCCTCGTCCGTCTTCTCGATGTGTGCGGTGGTCAGCCGGGAGATTGCCGCCGGCCACTGGGCATAGAGGAGCAACAGCAGGCCGGCCAGGCGGTCTTCGGTCCGGATGGTGCCGTCGTGCAGCAACCGGCGGGCGGTGGTCCAACGGGCGTCGTCGTCCATCGCTTGGGAGGGGCCGTTCCACTTCACCGCCGGGAAGCTGAGGTCCCGAGCGATCCTCTGGGCGAGGGCCCAGCGCACGAAGTGGCTTGCCTCTCTTCGCAGTTGGGTCTCGTCGCGGGTCATCCAGCGTTCGAGGTCGCTCTGCCGGCAGCTGGCCAGAGGCAGGTCCTGGTCCGTGAGCCAGTCCAGGAGATAGACGGCGGCCCGGAGGTGCTGGCGGACGACGTTGAGCTGGGTGTGTGTGATGTCCTTGCCGCGGCTCCGGCGGCGAAGCCGGCGGATCAGGTGCCAGGTCGCGTAGCGGTGGAGGATCTGCCGTCCCTCGGGGGTGGCGTGGGAGGTGACGAGGTCCTTGACGTGTCGTTCGAGGCGGACCATCTGCTCGTCGCGGGACGGCAGGGCGTCGGTGGCGACGAGGACGCTGCGGATATGCTCGACGACCTTGCTGTCGGGGAGTTCGTCGAGGGCCTCGTGGGTCAGGGGTCGTCGGCCGGAGGCCAGGTCGGACAGGACGGTGGAGACGATGCCTTTCGAGAGCCAACTCATAGCTGTCGCCGTCCGCTGGGTGCTGGCCAGGGCGTCGTGGAGGGCCTGTAGCTTCGGCGGGACGGCGCCCGTGTCGTCGGTGAGGAGGGCGACGAGCCGCTGCTTGAGCGTGCAGCGGCGGCAAGGGCCGGGTGCGGTCAGCCGTTCGGCCTCACCGCAGGTCGGGCAGGGGCGCCAGAGTTCGGCGTCCGGCTTCGTGCAGGGGCCGCAGACGGGGGCGTCGAGGGTGCCGGAGTGGATGTCGCGAAAGCGTCCGCAGACGGTGCAATGCACCTCTCGCTGGTCGCAACGGCCGCAGCGGGGCTGCCCGGTCAGTTTCGAGAGCATGCAGGGCGCCGTCCGGCCGCAGATCGAGCAGACCAGCGTGGGCAGAGGACGGCAGTTCGGGCAGATCGGCCCGTCGGGAGTCCGGGTGCAAACCATGCGGCGGTTGCCGCAAACGATGCAGGCCTCCAAGTTAGCGGGATCAGTGATCAGGCAGTGCGGACACAGCGGCCGCCCCTCGGCGTCGCGGGTGGCGGGTTCGCGCCGGGCGCCGCAGCGTGAGCACTCCTCGATGCGGGACTTGGCGATGCAGTTGCGGCAGACCCGCTGGCCGTCGAGGGGCTTGTCGACCCGGACCACGCGCTGGCAGCGGGGGCAGGCCGGCCGGGCGACGCCTGAGACGCCCGCGGCGTGCAGCAGCTCGATGAACCGCGGGATGGCGCGAAGGGGAGCCAGGTGCCCCTCGCCGGTCAGCAGGCGGGGGTTGTCCTCCAGAGCCCAGGCCAGATTCTGCTGGTAGGAGGGCCGCGGAGCGGACCGGCGGACCGCTTCCGCGACGACCTCGCGATCGGCGGCCGGACTGATCCTGATGATCACCTCATGGACGACGTCGAGCGGGTCACGGGGATCGGTGTCTGGACACATCGAACAGCGCGGCCGCCCATTTCGGTCCCGCATGGAGATCCGCCGGGTGTTTCCGCAGGCGGCGCACTCGGCGGTCTCCTGCCCGCAGACCGAGCAGTACCAGTCCTGGCCTCGGCGCTGGAAGGTCCGCAGATGCTTGCCGCAGTCGCGGCAGACCGGCGGCGAGATCGTTGTCGCCCCGGCCTTGCGGAGCGCGATCAGCAGGTCACCGATGGCCCGGAGTGCCGGAGAGCGACCGTCGGTCAGGACCTCGGGCTGGCCCACCAGGGCTTCGGCGATCCGGCGCGACTTCGCACGGCCACCGGCGACGCCGAGGACCACTGCCCGGACGGCCGCGGGGTCGAGGTCCCTCTCGACGGGGGTGATCAGGTCCGTGATCAGGCCGATGGGGTCCGTGATTGCACGGGCCGACTGGTCGACGGAAGTCACGGCAGGTCGACACCCCTGATCCGGGCCCGCTTGGGCCTCAGGTCACCGAGCGCGTCCGCTGCCGGTGGTGCGGCACCGGCAGCAGCGGCCTTCTTCGGCTTCTTCATCGTGCCGGCCGCGGCGATCGGTTCGATGAGGTCGTCCATCCGGCAGTCCAGGATGTCGAGCAGGGCCATGAGGATCTTCAGGCTGAGGCGCTCGGGACGCTCGACGGCGAGCCGGTAGACCTGGCTCGTGGACAAGGTGATGCCCCGTTCGGCGAGCGGCGGGATGAGGTCGGTGGTGGAGAACATCCCGCGGTCCGCCATCACTTTGCGCAGGTGCCAGCGGTAGTCGAGCTTGGCGGTCATCGCCAGGTCCTTCCCGTCAGACTCCGGCGAACGCCGGGGCCAGTGCCTTGTGCAGGGCAGTGTTCATGAAGTCGTCGCTGACGTGCGTGTAGATCGCCGTGGAGCTGTCGCACTCGTGGCCGACCTGCTGCTGGATGAACCGCCGGTCCACCCCGTCCTCGGTCATGTGGGTGACGTACGAATGTCTGATTGAGTGCGGAACTAGGTCTTTTGGGAGTTTCAGGGCGTCGCGGTATGCCTCGAACCGGTCGTTGATGGAACCGGGCTGGAGGCGTCCACCGCGCTCGGTGATCCACAGAGCCGGATGGTCGGGGAACCCAAACCGCGGCCGGACGTTCTCGACGTAGTCCGTAACTGCCTCAACCGCCCAGTCCATCACCGACAACACGTTCCGGCGCCTGGGCTGCTGGCCCCTCTTCGCCTTGCCGTAGCGGACGTTGAGGGTGCCGTACCGCCCGAACTGCGGGGCCTGCGGGTTCCGTCCGAAGTCGACGACATCGAGTTTGGACGTCTCGGTCCGCCGCAGCCCCCAGCCGTAGATGACCTTGAACAGGGTGGCGTCGCGGTAGGCGGCCAGCGCGCCCTTGCGCTTCGCACGCACCGCACGCTCGACCTGGTCGTCGGAGTAGTCCAAGAACCGCTGCAGCTCTTCCCGAGTGAACGGCCTCGCCTCTGGGTTGCCTTCGTAGTCCTGCAGGTGCGGGATGGTGTTCCACTCGTGGCAGATCGCCACGGGGAAGGCGCCGAAGGCTTCCTCACAGGCGGGCACCCAGCCGTACCGGCTGTCGATGACGAACTCGCTGAACAGCCGGACGATGCCCTGATAGCCGCGGATCGTGGACGGCGCCAAGTGCTTCTCGCCAGTCAGACACACCGACCACTCGTCCATGTGGGCTGGCGTCCACTGCCACGGATAGCCGTTCGCGAACTCGTGGAACCGGCGGATCAGCCGTTCCCGGTCCTCGACCGTCTCGTCCTGAAGCCCACGTGCCTTCTGCTGGGCCCGCCAGCCCCGCAGCATCGCGTCGAACATCGCGTCCTCGGGACGCAGCTGGACCACACCGGAGACGAGCTCCAGATGAGCCGACCCGGCCAGGGCGACCTTGCGCTGATGCACCATCCAGACCATCCCTTCTGGAGGGCAGATCATGCATCAAATGGGATCGCCTCCGCAACATGCCAGGTCAGACCCCCAGCGCGTAGCGGCTTTGGAAAGCGGCACACCCGCCCTGTGAGCTGCCGACCTGCAACTTCTCGCCCGTCTGATGCAACTCCCGAGGGTTGACGTATCGCATGGTCGTGGCGATCCAGGAATGTCCGAGGACTTCCTGGATCGCGATCAGGTCGAGTCCGCCGAGGTAGAGCTCGGACGCGCAGAAGTGCCGCAGGACGTGGGGAGTGAGTTTGTCGCCCCCAGCCCGGCAGATGTGCCGTGGCCGCGGTCTTGAGGCCGCCGCGCAGGGCATCGTCGCCGACCCGGCCCGAGGAGCCGTCGGAGCATTTGCGTTCGGAGGGGAACAGCGGGGCTCCGGGGCGGGTGTGGTCGTCGTCGAACTGGCCCCAGACGTCCTCGATGGACCATCGGAGCGTGCGGTCGGCGCCGTTGATCAGGGGGACCATCCGCTCGCGCGGACCCGAGCCGCGGGCGCCCTTGCCGTGGCGGACATGGAGCTTGCCGAAGCGGCCCAGATCCCACTTGATGTCCGCCAGATCGAGCTTGCACGCCTCGCCGACCCGCAGCCCGACCTGGGATATCAACTTAGAGGCGGTGTAGTTCCGGGCGGTCGGGGCGAACTTCCGGCAGGTCGCCAGCTCACCGCCCCATCCGGCGAACAGCGTCTTGACCTCCGGCCCGGACGGCGGAATCCGCAGTGCCGCGTCCTTCGCGCCGCGCGGCCGGTTCATCTCGTCGATCGGGCACTCGATCACCCGACCGGTCATCCGGTGGATCTCGACCTTGTGCCGCAACTCCAGGAACAGGAAGTACGTCGTCAGCGCCTGAGAGCGCCCCAGCCGGGTGCCACTTGGCGAAGCCCGCAGCACCTTCCCGAAGTACGCGTCGGCGTCAGGCGGCTCCATCTCCCACAGCGGCCGGCTGAACCAGGACCGCATCTGCTCCAGGTGCCCGACGTCCCCGCGGATCGTGCCGTCCGCCAGCCCTGCCGAAGCCCGCGCCAGCACGAACCCCGCCAGCACGTCGGTCTCGAACTGCTCCAGTTCATCCGCCGTGGCTGGCGGCCGGACATCGCGCAGGTCCCGTACGACAGCCAGCGCAGCCAACCCGAGCCCCCTCACCTTCACCCCGATCGTGAACCGATCGGACACAGTGAGAACCTTCAGGATTCCCGAAGTTACGTCAGCCTGCGAACTGACGCAGGAGAGAGGACGAACCGCCTGGCCACGGGGTTAGGACCTGAGGGAAGCTCAGAGCAACCCACGGGATGTCGCACAGGTGACCGGAAGAAATCCACAGCGGGAGGTCCACCCAGGTGGCACCAGCAAGCTCGCCCGTGCCGCTGGCCGCCCAACGCTCCTGCCAGGTGTCCCCGGGCAGGCTGAGGGCTGTCCCGGAATCCGGTGCCGGGCTGGTACGCCACTATCCCCAGGGTGGGAGGTGTCGGCTACTGGCCTTGGCGCTTGCGTTCGACGCCCGCCCCGGGAAGAGTTCCGCCCTGCGGACGCCGCTAGGGCGATGTCGTGGGAGCAGGGGTAGGGGCAGAGAGATGTGCGTGATGGACGCGGCGGTCAAAGAGGCTGCCGTCGCTCGGTTCCTCCGCGAACATCCGCAGATGGAGCGAGCTGCGTGCGACCACCCCGCGCTGCTGGGCTGCGCCGATGTCGACTGGTCACAGATTCCCGGGTGCCCTGCGGGGGTCCCGGTCCTGCTCCGCGGCCTCCTGGATGAGGTAGCCGGCCCCAAGGCCCTGCCCGTGCTGGGCAATGTGTTGATGAACAGCATCTTCCACGTGAGCGCCGTGATGCCGCCTGCCCTGCCCTTCCTGATCCGCCTGGCAGCTGTCCCTGACCTCGTGGTGCGGCCCGGCCTGGTCGACCTCCTGGTCGTCGCCGCGGAGCTGTCATCGCCCGTCGACTCCGACGAGGAACGCCAGGTGCTGCTATTCGGAAAGGACTGCGATCACCCGGAACGCGAGTGGTGCAGGGCCGCCTTCGCCGCACACGCTTCTGCCCTGCGCGCGTTGCTGGAGGACGAGAATCTTCCGGACGGGCTGATCGGCGCAGACGACCGCAAGTGCCTGCTCAAGGCTGTGGAGCCGCAGCGATACCGCTCCTGACTGCCCGTAGGCCAGCACTGCGGCCCGTGAAAAGATCTTGCGGTGCCTGGTGTGATTACGGCGTCGGAGCTTCCTGGATAGCCCCGTTCACCGGATTGAGCCCGCGGCAGTTCGGCAAGCTGATCAGCGCGCTGCGTCGTGAGGGAGTGGATGCGGTCCGCAGAGGACGACCGTGGAGCCTCTCCAGGTAGCTGTGGGCGGTGTGGCGCAACTCCTCCTCGGTGTCCCCGTGCTCGCTGGCGGCGACCGAGCTGATGCCGGAGTCGGTGTCGTACGCGTACGGGATCAAGAGCAGGAATTCCAGGAGCTTCGCCTCGTCGATGGCCTCCCTCGTGCCGACCGGCGCGAGGGCCTTGAGCATCCCGGTGCGTAGGGCGGCTGCGCAGGTTCTTCGGCTCCTTCTGCGGCTCCCGCTCGGCGAACTTCTGCCGGGAAGCGGGCGCCCAGCGAACCTGCTGTCCCACCGGGCGGTGCGGCCGTCCGGGACGACAGCGGGCCTGGAGCTCACTTCGACGCTCGCCGTCATAGGTTGAGGGCGGCCCTCACACCGGGCACGGCCACCGCGTGGAACCTCTCGTCGAGCTCTGTCGGCCGGCACCGCAGGCCGTCATCAATCCACCAGGTCAGCAGCGACGCGAACCCGCCGGCGACGAACGGCACGACCGTGGCGAGCGGAACCCGGGTCGGATGCTGCGCCGGCAGCCGCCGGGACAGCTCCTCGCGGGCGAGGTCGGCGACCATCTCGTCGAACCACCGCCGCAACAGCGGGCCACCTCGCCGCCCCACCAGGAGCGGGCTGAGGTGGCGGTTGTCGTAGGCGTGCTCCAGCAGGGGCAGGCTGAAGGCGAAGAACCGGCCGGTGCCGGCGGGCCGGGCGGTACCCGCCTCGTGCAGCTCGTCCTGCAGGTTCTCGACGCCGTGGCGGAGCAGGTCCTCCTTGTCGGTGAAGTGGGCGTAGAACGTGGTGCGGCCGACATCGGCCCGCTCGATGATGTCCCGCACCGTGACGGACTCGTACCCCTTCTCCATCATGAGCTGCTGCAGCGCGAGGTGCAGCGCCTTCCTGGTCTTGCGTACCCGCCTGTCCGGACCCGTTGCCATGCGCGTTTCCCGTCTCTGGCCGAACACTTCGCTGTCGGCTGTTTCGTTTCGAACAGCTCGGCCCGCTTTGACGGTTGCCCTGCCCTGGCAACTCGCGATTACGTAGGAGCCGAACACATTGTTCGGTTTCAAACCTATCGTTCGGAAACGATGCGGGGCCAGGCTTCGGCTCGCCTCACATGGAAATGCCGTTCGCAGCCGGCCGGTTCGGGGCTCGGGCACAGTTTCTCGGCCCTCGCCGCCGCTTCTTCTGGAGGTACCACCAATGCGCGACACAACGTTGCCCGCGTCCGGCACCAGGGGTGCCGATCCCGGCACCCAGGCAATCCGGGTGCGCGGCATCGTCAAGGAATACAACCTCTCCTCGGGTGCCTTCACCGCACTCGCGGGCGTCGACATGGACATCGAGGCCGGCGAGTTCGTCGCCATTGTCGGGCGGTCGGGCAGCGGGAAGACCACGCTGCTCAACCTCCTCGCCGGCATCGATCGGTCGACCTCCGGGGAGATCAGCGTCGTCGGCACTGCCGTCCACGCGCTGCGCGGGGCCGAGCTCGCGGCCTGGCGCGGGCGGACGGTAGGCCTGGTCTTCCAGTTCTTCCAGTTGCTGCCGACTCTCACGGTCGCCGAGAACGTGATGATCCCCATGGACTTCTGCCGCACGTTCCCCGCCGGGGAGCGGCGCGGGCGCGCACTCGCCCTGCTGGAGCGCATGGGCATCGCCGAGCAGGCCGACAAACTGCCCTCTGCTCTCTCCGGCGGCCAGCAGCAGCGGGCCGCCATCGCCCGGGCGCTCGCCAACGACCCGCCGATCCTGCTGGCCGACGAACCGACCGGCAATCTCGACTCGCAAACCGGCGACACGATGCTGCAGTTGTTCGCCGACCTCGCCGCCGAGGGCCGGACCATCGTGATGGTCACCCACGAACGCGACGTCAGCCGGTACATCAGCCGCGAGATCACGCTGGCCGACGGCCGGGTCGCGGACGCCGGTGCGAGTGCCGGCACGAGTGCCGCCGGGGTGACGGCATGACCCGGCTGCGCTGGCGCAAGGTCGCGCGGGACCTGTGGACCGCCCGTACCCGCACCGCCATGATGATCCTCGCCATCGCGGTCAGCCTCACCGCGGTCGGCGCCGTCCTGGGCGCCCGCACCATCGTGTTGCGGGAGATCGAACGCAGCTACCTGTCCACCCACCCGGCGTCGGCGACCCTGCATCTGTCGGGCAAACCCGACGCGGCGGCCGTCGCCGGCGTCCTGGACCAGCCCGACATCGCCGACGCGGCCGTGCGCGGCTCGGTGAAGGCCCGGGTCCGCGTCGACGGCCGCTGGGAGAAGTTCATGCTCTGGGTCGTCGCGCCCGACGACCCGATGCGCATCAGCAGCTTCACCGTCGAACAGGGGGACTGGCCCACGCCGGCCGCCGAGATGCTGCTGGAACGCAGCTCCCTGAGCCACTTCGGCGTGGCCACCGGACGCAGCCTGGAGGTGCAGACCCCCAACGGCAAGCCCCAGCGCGTCACCGTGACCGGGGCGGTGCACGACCCGAGCCTGGCTCCCTCGGAGCAGGAGACCGTCGGTTATGGATACCTCACCCCGGCGGCGCTGCAGCGCCTGGGGGAGAGCGTCGCGCTCGACGAGCTGAAGCTCGTGGTCGGCCCGGACGCCGCTCACCCGACGCGCAGCGCCGAGGAGATCGAACAGGCCGCCGGGCGGGCCGGTGCCGTACTCGCCGAACGCGGCCTGCGCGTCACCGGAATCGAGGTGCCGCCGCCCTACCGCCATCCGCACCAGTCGCAGATGGAGTCCGTCACCTTTCTGCTGCTCGTCTTCGCCGGGCTTTCGGTCGCGCTCAGCGCCATCCTGGTGGCGACGATGCTCGGAGGGCTCCTCGCCCAGCAGATACGCCAGATCGGGATGATGAAGGCGGTCGGTGCGCGTACCCGCCAGATCCTGCAGCTGTATCTGCTCATGGCCCTGCTCATCGCAGCAGCCGCCACCGCCCTGTCGTTCGTGCCGAGCCTGCTGACCGGGCGCTACCTCGCCGGGGTCATTGCGGAACTCCTCAACATCGACCTGGTCAGCGTCGCGGTCCCCGCCTGGGTCTTCACCGTCCAGCTACTCGCAGGCCTCGGCGTCCCGCTGCTCGTCGCACTCGTGCCGCTGGTACGGGGCAGCCGCGTCACCGTGCGGCAGGCCATCGACGACCACGGCACCGGGACGGGGGCGGGCTCCGTACGGGGCACCCGGTTCAAGGCATGGCTGGGGTCGCTGCGCGGCGTCGACCGGTCGCTGGTGATGGCATCGCGCAACACAATGCGGCGCAAGGGGCGGCTCGCGCTCAATCTCGCCCTGCTCGCCGTCGGCGGCGGTCTGTTCATCACCGGCCTGAATACGGCCGGCGCTTGGACCGCACTGGTCGACGACGGGCAGGCCAACCGCCACTACGACCTGGAGGTCAAGCTCAACGAGCCGGTATCCGCCGCCACGCTCGACGGACTGCTGCGCCCACTGCCCGGCGTCGCCGATGTGGAGGCGGTCGCCTCGTGGAAGACCGCGGTGACCGGCACGGACGGCGTCGACGTCAGCCACACCTACCCCGACGGCGGGCATGGCAGCTTCAGCATCACGGCCGCCGCTCCGGACAGCCCCATGCTCACCCTGCCCGTCATCGAAGGACGGTGGCTGCGGCCGGATGACACCGACGCGGTCGTGCTCAACCAGCTCGTCCCGGCATACCAGGACATCGAGGTCGGTGACGAGGTCGCACTCACCGTCGCCGACCGGCCCTCCACCTGGCGCGTGGTGGGGCTGGTCTCCGACTTCGGCACCCATGGCACGGCGTACGTCACGCCGGACGGCATGGAACGGGCCGTCCCGGTGCCCGGACAGGCCTCGCTGATCCGGGTCGCCACCGAGGGTCACGACGACGACGCCCGCCGGGCCGCGCTGACCCAGATCGAACGCACGCTCGCGACGGAAGGGGTGAATGTCGCCTCGACCATGCCTGTCGACCAGCTGGAGACAGCGCTGGACGGGCATGTGGCCGTGCTCATCGCCATCCTGCTCGCCCTGGCCGCCGCCATGGGCGTGGTGGGTTTGCTCGGCCTCGGCTCCAGCATGAGCACCAGCGTTGTCGAGCGGACCCGGGAGTTCGCCGTGCTCAGCGCCGTCGGGGCCACGCCGGGCGCGGTACGCCGGATCGTCGTCAGTGAGGCTGTGCTGGTCGCGGCGATGAGCGTGGTCATCGCCGTCGTCGTCGCGCTACCACTGACGCGGGTGCTCGGCGACTTCGTCGGCGAACAGGCCTTCCATCTGCCCCTGCCCTTCAATCTGTCAGGCCCGGCCGTATCGCTGTGGCTGACCCTCGTCCTGGTCGGGGCAGCCGCGGCCACCATGGCTGCGGCGTGGCGCGCCGGCCGGCTGACCGTCCGTGAAGCCCTGTCCGTAGTCTGAAAGGACCGCTGTGAAGAAGATCCTTCTCATCGTGCTCGCCCTGGCCGCCGTCATGTTCACCATCCACGTGAGCATCAACGGGCTCCCCGTACTCGACTCGCTCAACCCGCACGGGTAGGCACCATAGGCCCGTAGCGGCAGTGCCGGGCCCGGCACTGCCCGGCCGGAGGGCGCCGGGCCGGGCTCGGGTGCTGCGACAGAACCATCTCGTCCAATGCTCGGGTGCGGCGGGCGTACTCCATACGCGAGCCTGCCAGTACCGAGCGGCCAGAACCGGTTGCCGGGCGGGCGAAGTGGTGGCCCGTCACACCCGACATGAGGCTCGGATCGATCCCGCAGAGCAGTACGGACAGGCCGCCCGCCACCACGTCGGAGATGACGCGGTCGCGAGCGGCCTGGAGCTCCTCGGCGGTGAACCGGCGTGAAGCCACCCGTGAAGTTACGTCAGAGAATGGCGCCCGGCGCGTACGCGGCGGCCGCCGGATGCTGCTTGGCGATCTCCTCGATGCGGGCGACCACCGTGCCGACCTGGTCGGCGGCCGCGCCCGTGAAGGAGAGCTTGTCCGCCATCAGCGCGTCCAGCTGCGTCCTGTCCAGCGGGATGCGCTCGTCCGCGGCGAGCTTGTCCAGCAGTTCGTTGCGTTCGACGCCCTGCTCACGCATGGCCAGCGCGGCCACGACGGCGTTCTCCTTGATGGCCTCGTGCGCCTCCTCGCGGCCCACCCCGGCACGCACCGACGCCATCAGCACCTTCGTGGTGGCCAGGAACGGCAGGTAGCGGTCCAGCTCGCGGGCGACGACCGCCGGGAAGGCGCCGAACTCGTCCAGGACCGTCAGGAACGTCTCCAGCAGACCGTCGAACGCGAAGAACGCGTCCGGCAGCGCGACCCGGCGGACCACCGAGCAGGACACGTCGCCCTCGTTCCACTGGTCGCCGGCCAGCTCGCCGGCCATCGACGCGTAGCCGCGCAGGATCACCATCAGGCCGTTGACGCGCTCGCAGGAGCGGGTGTTCATCTTGTGCGGCATCGCGGAGGAGCCGACCTGGCCCGGCTTGAAGCCTTCCGTGACCAGCTCGTGGCCCGCCATCAGCCGGACCGTCTTCGCCAGTGACGACGGCGCGGCCGCCAGCTGCACCAGCGCCGTCACGACCTCGTAGTCGAGGGAGCGCGGGTACACCTGGCCCACGGACGTGAAGGCGTGCGCGAACCCCAGGTGCGCGGCGATCCGCTGCTCCAGCTCGGCGAGCTTCGACGCGTCGCCGCCCAGCAGGTCAAGCATGTCCTGCGCGGTGCCGACCGGGCCCTTGATGCCGCGCAGCGGGTAGCGGCCCAGCAGTTCCTCCAGCCGCGCGTACGCCACGAGCAGCTCGTCGGCCGCCGTCGCGAAGCGCTTGCCGAGCGTCGTGGCCTGCGCGGCCACATTGTGCGACCGGCCCGCCATGACCAGCTCGCCGTACTCGGCGGACAGCTTCCCGAGCCGCGCCAGCACGGCGACCGTGCGGTCCCGCATCAGCTCCAGGGACAGCCGGATCTGCAGCTGCTCGACGTTCTCCGTCAGGTCCCGGGACGTCATGCCCTTGTGGACCTGCTCGTGCCCGGCGAGGGCGTTGAACTCCTCGATCCGGGCCTTCACGTCGTGCCGCGTGACCTTCTCGCGCTCGGCGATCGACACCAGATCGACCTGGTCGAGGACGCGCTCGTAGTCGTCGAGGGCGGTGTCCGGCACCTCGATCCCGAGGTCCTTCTGGGCACGCAGCACGGCGAGCCAGAGCCGCCGCTCCAGCTTCACCTTCTCCTCCGGCGACCAGAGGGTGGCGAGCTCGACGGAGGCGTAGCGGCCGGCGAGGACATTGGGGATGCGAGGCTTGGCTGTCACGTCAAGGGATTCTACTGGCGATTCCTGCAGGCCAGCGCCCCGCCCCACCTTGTGCCTTACTACGAGACCCACGCCACTGCGCGGGTGCCCCGGCCGGCGCCTACGGCAGCGGCGCCTCGTACGGCAGCAGCTCCGGCCGCTTCGCGGGGCGCCCGTCACCGGACGAGCGCCCGGTCAGACGGCGCCCGATCCACGGTCCCAGGTACTGCCGCGCGAACCGCAGGTCGCTCACCCGCCGCTCGACCCACGGGGCCCGCACCTCCGGGGGCAGCGGTGCCCTCCAGTCCTCCTCCGCCGCGTGCCCGAGCGTCTGCCAGACCGCCTCGGCGACCCGCCGGTGCCCCTCGGCCGTCAGATGAAGCCGGTCCACGTCCCACATGCGCCGGTCGCCGAGCACAGGCGCCCCGTACAGGTCGACCACCATCGCGCCGTGCCGCGCGGCCAGTTCGTCGACGTACAGGAACAGCTCCTCCATGCGCGGCCGGAACCGATCAAGGACGGGCCCGCGGCGGCCGGGGCTGCGCATCAGCACGAGCTGCTTGCAGGACGGCGCCAGACGCTCCACCGCCTCCTCCAGCCGCCCACGCACAAAGCCCATGTCGCACGCGGGCCGCAGGGTGTCGTTGAGCCCGCCGACCAGCGTGATCACATCGGCACCCATCTCGGCCGCGGGGCCCACCTGTTCGTCGACGATCTGCCCGATGAGCTTGCCGCGCACCGCCAGGTTCGCGTAGCGGAACCCCGGCGTCCGGGCGGCGAGCCGGGCTGCCAGCAGATCGGCCCAGCCCCGGTAGGAACCGCCCGGCAGCAGGTCCGACATGCCTTCGGTGAAACTGTCGCCCACCGCGACGAGACTCGTGTACGTGGCATTGATCTCCATGGCGGAGCGATCGTATCGCGGAGCGGGCGGTGTGAGGCCGCTTGCATAAGGTCGCCCGGGGCCGGGGGGAACGCGGATACAGCCGGGGGAGCGAGAGGGCAGAGACGGGGAGCACCATGACCGAGGCACTGGAGCGGGCGCCGGCCTACGCGCCGGCCCTTCTGCTGACCACCGTCGACACCTGCGACGACGACGTCCTCGACCCGGACGCCGCCGTCGAGCGGACCGAGCACACGGCGTACCGCCTCGGCCGCCTCGCGCCCGCCGACCGGCGCCGCCTGGCCGGGCTGTTCCACGACACCGCCCTGCGGGAACCGGACGGCGACCGGCGCGACGCCCTGGACCGGCTGCCGGGCGGCCTCGGCCTGGACGACGACCCGCACGCGGGCAACTGCGACGCCGTGGAGGAGCACGTCGCCCGGTTCGTGAAGACCGTACGGGACGCCGACCCGGCGACCCCGGTGTCCACCTGCCCGGGCTGGACGCTCGCCGACCTCGTGCGGCACCACGGCACCACCCACCGCTGGACGGACCTCCTCGTCCGCACCCGCGCCACCGCCCGCGTCCGGCCCCGCGACGTCCCGCTCGACCTGCCCGGCGACCCGGCCGAGTACCCCGACTGGCTGGCCGGGAGCGCCGAGGTCACGCTGCGCACCCTGCGCGCCGCCGACCCCGACGCCGGGATGTGGTCCCACGGCGCCGACCTGCACGTCCGGTTCTTCCCCCGGCGGCTCCTCTTCGAGGCGGTCGTCCACCTCGCCTGGACGCTCAGGCTCGGCGGAGGCGGCTTCACCTGGCACACGGACGGCGAGCGCGGTCCCCGCCCGACCGGCATCGCCACCGCCGCCACGACGGCCACAGCCACGGTCGCCACCACCGCGACAGCCCCGGCCACGGTCACCGCGACAGCCCCAGCCACGGTCACGGTCGACGCCACGTCCGGCGAGCCGCTGCTCCTGCTCTACGGGCGGTACGGCGCCGGGGACCGCCGGTACGCCGTCACCGGCGACCGCACGCTCCTCGACGCATGGCCGGCCGCGACCCGCCTGTGAGCCGCGCGCAGCCGGGACGCGTGCCCGCCCGCCGGGGCGTCAGACGGACGGCCCACCCACCAGTTCCCGCAGCACGTCCTCCATCGTGACCAGTCCGGCCAGCCGGCCGTCGTCGTCCAGGACGGCCGCCAGGTGCGTACGGCTGCGGCGCATCGCCGTGAGCACGTCGTCCAGCGGGGTCACGGCCCGCACCCGCGCGATCGGGCGCATCGCCGACACCGGGAACGGCTGGTCGCGCGGCGTGACGTCCAGCGCGTCCTTCACATGCAGATAGCCCAGGATGTGGCGGGCGGGGTCGACCACCGGGAAGCGCGAGAACCCGGACTGCGCGGCGAGCCGCTCCACCTCCTCCGGCGTGGCGCCGACCTGCGCGTACACGACCCGCTCCAGCGGCATGACGACATCCCGGACCGGGCGGCGGCCCAGCTCCAGCGCGTCGTGCAGCCGCTCGGCCGCACGGTCGTCCAGCAGCCCGGCGTCCCCGGCGTCGGTCACCATCCGCGCCAGTTCGTCGTCCGAGAACGTCGCCGTGACCTCGTTCCTCACCTCCACCCGCAGCAGCTTCAGCAGCCCGTTGGCGAACGCGTTGATCGTGAAGATCACCGGGCGGAGAGCCCGCGCCACGGCCACCAGCGGCGGCCCCAGGATCAGCGCCGTACGGACCGGCTCGGCCAGCGCGATGTTCTTCGGCACCATCTCGCCCAGCAGCATGTGCAGATACGTGGCCGCCGCCAGGGCGATCACGAACGACACCGGGTGGACGAGCCCGTGCGGAACGCCGAGCGCGCCGAACAGCGGCTCCAGCATGTGCGCGATGGCCGGTTCGGCGACGATGCCGAGCACCAGCGTGGCCAGCGTGATGCCGAGCTGGGCGGCCGCCAGCAGGGCCGAGACGTGCTCAAGGCCCCAGAGGACACTGCGCGCCCGTCGGTCGCCCGCCTCCGCGTGCGGCTCGATCTGGCTGCGCCGGACGGAGATCAGGGCGAACTCCGCGCCGACGAAGAAGGCGTTGAGGACCAGCGTCAGAAAGCCGATCAGCAACTGGACGGCGATCATCGGTCCACCCCCTCACCGGAGTCGCCGGAGTCGCCGACGCCCGTATCGCCGCCGTGGGCCGCGGTCGGCGGGGCGTGCAGGATGACCCGAGCCGCCCGGCGCCCCGAGGCGTCGACGACCTGCAGCAGCCAGCCGGACTCCTCGACGGTGTCGCCGACCTCGGGGATACGGCCCAGCGCCGTGGCGACGAGCCCGGCGAGCGTCTCGTACGGGCCTTCCGGCACCCGCAGCCCGATCCGCCCCAGCTGGTCGGTGCGGGCGGCGCCGTCGGCGGACCACAGGGCCCGTCCGTCGGCGTCGTCGCCCGCGCGCGCCAGGTCGGGCGTCTCATGCGGGTCGTGCTCGTCGCGTACCTCTCCGACGACCTCCTCGACGATGTCCTCCATCGTCACGACACCGGCCGTGCCGCCGTACTCGTCGATCACGACGGCCATGGTCGCCTTGCCGTACATCCGGTCGAGCAGTCGGTCCACGGTCAGCGACTCCGGGACGAGCACCGGCTCCCGCAGCAGGTCGACGACCGGGGTGCGGTACCGCTGCTCGGCGGGGACGGTCAGGACGTCCTTGATGTGGGCGGTGCCGATGACCGTGTCCAGGCTGCCCCGGTAGACGGGGAAGCGGGACAGGCCGGTCGCGCGGGTCGCGTTGGCGACGTCCTCCGCGGTGGCCTGTGCCTCCAGCGCGGTGACCTGGACGCGGGGCGTCATCACGTTCTCGGCGGTCAGCTCGGCCAGGTTGAGGGTGCGGACGAACAGCTCGGCCGTGTCCGCCTCCAGGGCGCCCGCCTTGGCGGAGTGGCGGGCCAGCGCGACCAGTTCCTGCGGGCTCCGCGCGGAGGCCAGTTCCTCGGCGGGCTCCATGCCGAGGCGGCGCACCATGTGGTTGGCGGTGTTGTTGAGGTGGCTGATCAGCGGCTTGAAGGAGGCACTGAAGATCCGCTGGGGGGTGCCCACGACCTTGGCGACCGCGAGTGGCGACGAGATCGCCCAGTTCTTCGGCACGAGCTCGCCGACGACCATCAGGACCACGGTCGACAGGGCCGTGCCGATCACCAGCGCCAGCGACGAGGCGACGGACGCCGACGCGCCGAGCCCCCGGAGCGGGCCGCTGATGAGCCGGGCCACGGACGGCTCGGCGAGCATGCCGACGACCAGGTTGGTGACCGTGATGCCGAGCTGGGCGCCGGAGAGCTGGAAGGTGAGGGAGCGTACGGCCTTCAGCGCGCCGGCCGCGCCGCGCTCGCCCCGCTCGACGGCCTGTTCCAGCGTGCCGCGCTCGACCGTGGTGAGGGAGAACTCGGCCGCGACGAACGCGCCGCACGCCAGGGCGAGCAGCAGTGCCACAAGGAGCAGCAGCACTTCCGTCATCGGTTCACCTCCGTCCCATGATCGGGCAGGGGCGGGATGATCGCGCGATATCGGGTTCTGCTACTGGGAGGCTCGCCCATGGGCGGACGCTCACACCTTTCAAGTTCGATCGTGAATCGTTCACCCATAGTAAAGGTCCCGCAAAAGAGGCAGTGCGCCGATCGGTCCGCGACCGCTCCGCCACCGGCCGGCGGGCGACCGGCACCCGATCGGGCCGTGATCAGTCGGTGAGCGGCTTGACCCAGCGGCTCCACTGCGGCTCCGGGGCGTACCCCGCCGCCCGCCAGGCGTGGTGGGCGAGCTCGTTGCGGTCGAGCACCATCGCGTCGCCGCGCCGCCCGCCCAGCCGTACGAACCGCTCCTCGGCCGCCGCGAGCAGCGCCGTGCCGACGCCCGTGCGCCGCCGGTCCGGGTGGACCGCGAGCCGGTAGAGGTGGCACCGCCACCCGTCGAACCCCGCGACCACGGTGCCGACCAGCTCACCGCCACCGTCCTCCGCCAGGATCAGCGCCTCGGGGTCGCGGGCCACCAGCCGTTCGACGCCGTCGCGGTCGTCGCTGATGCTCGTGCCCTCGGCGGCGGCCTTCCAGAAGGCCAGGACGGTGTCGAGGTCGGCGGGGGAAGCGGCACGTATACGCAGATCGGTCATGGCGGTATCCCACCACCGCCCCGGCGCGGCCGCCGATCGGAAATGTCTTTCCGCGCCTCACCCCTTGCTGATGCTAGCGGGATGGCGCTAGCGTGGTCGTGTGGCGAAGACTCAGCTGAACGTACGGGTGGAAGAGGCGACCGCCGAGGCCGCCCGGCGCAGGGCGCAGCAGCGGGGGGTCAGTGTGAACCGGTACATCGAGGAGCTCGTCCAGCGCGACGTGGGCGAGGCGGGCCGCACCTTCGTGGACGCGGCGGCCGACTTCATGAAGCAGTACGAGTCGGTCTTCGCCGAGGAGTTCCGCGGCGATCCGGCGCTGGGCCCCCGGCCCCGTACGGAGGGCGGTCGGTGAGGGCGCTCCGGCTCGTATGAACCTCTCCATAGACCTCGCCTGGCTGCTCATGGTCGCCGAACAGAAGGCGCCCGGCGATCCTCAGGTCGCCGACTGGGGCGCGCTCGTCGCCGCCGTGAGCCGGCACGACGCGGAGATCTTCGGCATCCCCGTCTACGACGACCCGCACACCCGGGCAGCGGCCCTGCTCCAACTGCTGCTGCACGTCCCGGCACTGGAGCACTCCAACGCACTGTTCGCCTCGGCCGTCGCCTACGGCTACCTCACCGCGTCCGGGCTGCGCGTGACCACCTCGCCGGAGCGGGTCAGGGATCTGGCGCGGCTGGTCAAGGGCGGCGACGCGGACGTACGCGACATCGCCGACGAGCTGGAGCGGTGGACCCTGTGAGCGCCCCGGGAATCGGCGGTCCGGCATGATGGCGTCATGAACACCGCGTACAGCGACTGGCCTTCCGTCGTGGCCTACGAGAACGTGCCGGGCGCCCCGGTCCCGATGGCGGCGCTGCGCGCTTGACTGCGGGACCGCGGCATCGACTGGATGCCCTTCGCCGCCGGCGAGATCTACTGCGGGCTCGCCTGTGGCCCCGGGCCCGACGGGCACTGGCGTGGCTGGATCGACGTCCGCGTCCCGCCCGACGGGCTGCGCCGCCTGGGGCTCCACCCCGACCAGCCCACCTCGCGCCCCGGGCACCCCTCGCCACCCGGCTGGTGGCACGCCGACGCCGAGCGCCGAGCGCGACGCCAACGATGACTACGCGTCACGCTCGACCTCCGGCGGCGTTCACCTCGCCCGGACCGTTGCGGCGACGGCCGCCGTCACAGCCAGTGCGAGCGCGCCGCCCGTGACGGCGAGCAGCGGGTAGCCGCTGGTGGCGACGACGAACCCGGACGCCATCCCGCCGACGGCGCCCGAGATCGCGATGGCGACGTCCACCATGCCCTGCGTACGGGCCCGGGTGGCCAGGGCCACGCTGTCGGTGATCAGTGCGGTGCCGCTGACCAGGCCCAGGTTCCAGCCGAGGCCCAGCAGCACGAGCGCGAGGGTCAGGAGCGGCAGGGACGCGGGCGGGGCCGTGGCCGCCAGGACGCCCGCGCCGAGCAGGACGACCCCGGACGCGCCCGCCGTCCACAGCCGGCCGACCCGGTCGACGAGCAGCCCCGTCAGCGGCGACGGCAGGAACATCGCACCCACGTGCAGAGAGATCACCAGACCCGCCGCCGCGGTGGTGTGGCCGTGCTCCGCCATGTGGATCGGCGTCATGGTCATGATCGCCACCATGACCAGCTGGGTGAGGGCCATGATCGCTGTACCGAGCAGCACACCGCCCGGCGGCGGCGCCGGGGCGTCCGCCGCGGACGGCTGTGCGGGGACGGGCTGTGCGGCGGCGGGCTGTGCGGCGGCGGGCTGTGCGGCGGCGCGCCGTTCGGCCTCCTCGGTGGCGCCCACGGGCGTCGCCGCCCCGGTCTGCTGCCCTGTCAGTGCGAGGCTTCGGGCCAGCAGCAGGGGGTCCGGGCGCAGCCACACCACCAGGATCAGCGCGGCCACGGCGTACGCCGCGCCGGCCAGCAGGAACGGCCCGGCCAGTCGCGGGATGCCCAGGGAGGCGGCCAGATGCCCGGTGGGCGCCGCCAGGTTCGGGCCGACGACCCCGCCGAAGGTGGTGGCGACCAGCACGGTGCTCACCGCCCTGCCGCGGTGCCGGCCGTCGGCCAGGTCGGCCCCGGCGTACCGCGCCTGGAGGTTGGTGGCGGTGCCGGCCCCGTACACGAACAGGGAGACGAACAGCAGTGGTGCGTTGCCGGTGACGGCGGCGACGATGACACCGACGCTGCCCAGCGCGCCCGTCGCGTACCCCGCGGCGAGCCCCGGGCGGCGGCCGTGGCGCTGCGACACCCGGCCGACGCCCACCGCGGCGAGCGCGGACCCGGCCGTGAAGAGTGCGCTGGGCAGCCCGGACAGGCCGGTCGAGTCGAGCATGTCCCGGGCCAGCAGCGCGCCGACCGTGATCCCGGCCGCCAGTCCTGCGCCGCTGAGGAGCTGCGAGACGACCAGGACGGTCAGGACGTGCCGCTGCGCCGGATGCGGCTCGGCCGGCGTGGCCTCCTTCGGCCGTGCCGCCGGTGCGGGGGTGCGCGATGTGCTCACGCGGCGGCCCCGACGGCCACCTCGAGCTCGGCGAGACGCCACTCCAGCATCCCGTCGACCAGCCGGACCGCCTTGCGGCCCCGCTCGTTGAGCAGACGCACCGCGTCGTGCGCGAGGGCGCAGAACTCGCCGCGGCAGTAGGCGACGACCTCGATGCCGTCGGGCAGTTCGCCGACGCGCCGGGGCAGCTCCTCCACGGGTATGGACACCGCCCCGGGGATGTGCCCGGCCGCGTACTCCTCCGGCGGGCGGACATCCAGGACCACGACCTCCCCGGCCTCGATCCGCGCCAGCAGCTGGTCGCGCGTCACGGCCGGATCGTCCGCAGGGCCCAGATACGCGGCCCGTGCGGGCTCCACGGCCGCCTGGTGCGTACCGGCGACCTCGCGCAGCAACGCGAACAGCCGCGCCACGTCGTCCCCCGCCAGCCGGTAGTGGATACGGACACCGTCGCGGCGGGTGGCCACCAGGCCGGCCTGCTTGAGCGTCTGCAGATGCGCCGACGCGGTCGTCACGTTCAGCCGCGCCGCCCGCGCCAGCGCCTCGACGCTCCGCTCGCCCTGCGCCAGCAGATCGAGCAGTTCGAGCCGCTTGCCGTTGGCCAGCGCCTTGCCCGTGGCGGCGAACGCGTCGTACAGCCGCGCCTTGGACTCGCCGCCGGGTCCGGTACCCGTTGTCATCTTATCCTCCATAAATCCATGGAAGATTGTAGTCAGGGTCGGGGTGAGTACGCGAGGGGCCCGAGTCTGAGTACGTCACCGAGTACGTCACCGGATGTCCCGTGCGGCGCCCCGCCGCTGGAATACCCCCATGACCCGCGCACCGTCCCGCCACCGCCTCGCACCGCGGCGGCTCGCCCCGCTCGGCACGGCCCTCGCCGGAGCCCTGCTCCCGCTGGCACTCGGCGTCCTGTTCGCCAAGGCCATGGCCGTCGACCCGCTGACCCCGGTCAACGCCCTCATCACCAACGGCGGCCGCCCCCGCGTCTCGCCGGCGCAGCTGCGCGGAGGCGTACGGGGAGGCGTACGCGTACCCGGCGGCGGCAGGCTCAGGCGGTGTCGGACCCGGGGCGCCGCGCCACGCCCAGCACACACGGCGACGACGGAAGCAGAGGACCCCGTTCCGGCAGCCTCAGCCGCCGGTACGTGACGATCTCGAACCCCGCCGCCTCGATCGCGGACAGCGGGTCCCGGGAGGTGTGGCACCCGCCGAACAGGCGAGGCCACACAGTGAGGTCCAGGCCCCGCTGCGTCGCCGCCAGCACTCTGCCGGGTGCCCGGCCGTGCTCGAAGAACCGCAGTTCGCCGCCCGGTTTGAGCACCCGCCGCAGCTCCGCGAGCGACCGCGGCACGTCCCGTACGCTGCACAGCACCAGCGACGTGACCGCCCCGTCGAACGCCTCGCTCTTCACCGGCAGGGCCTCCGCCGCCCCCGGCACCACGTCCACGGGCACCCCGGCCCGCATCCCGGCCTCGACGGCGAGCCGCCGCAGCAGCCGCTCCGGCTCGATCGCCACGACCTCCGACACGGCCGGCGGATAGTACGGAAAGTTCAGCCCGTTGCCCGCACCCACCTCGACGACCCGCCCGGCGAGCCCGTCCAGCATCTCCCGCCGGAGGGCGGCGACCCCACCCTTGGCGTCGGCGAGCACACTCACGCGCGCGTAGAAGCGGGCGAACACCGGATGGTGGACAGGATCCCGGGTGGCCTTCGTGCTGCGCTCCGTCATCGCGGACCTCCTCCGGCAGCTCCGACAGAAAAAGGGGCGGATACGGGGATTGTGCCCCGCCGGGGGCCGTCGAGAGCCTGTCAGTCGCCCAGGAAGCAGAACTCGTTGCCCTCGGGATCCCGCAGCACCTGAAAACACCCCTGGTCGTCCCGAACGACCCCGCCGACCCGTACGGCCCCCGTCCCCACCGCCTCGTCGGCCGCGGCCTCCACGTCCCCCGCGTCAAGGTCGAGATGTACCCGGTTCTTCACCGCCTTGCCCTCGGGCACCCGCTGAAACGCCACCCGGACGAACCCGGGCGGCTCCACATACGACCACTCCGGGTCCCGGTCCACCGGGTCCCCACCCAGCAGCCCGGCCCAGAACCGCACCAGCGCGGCGGGGTCGGCGCAGTCGAACACGATCTCGCTCACAGTCGCTCGCATGATCGCCAGCGTATGTGCCCGGGGCGCACCGGGCGGCGGCGCATCCGCCGCATGCGCAGCGCCCGCGCATCGACAGGACGGCGTCGCGTCCGCGCCGGGGCCGGCTCCGCGTACCGCTCAGGCGCCCGCGGCCGTCGCGAAGGCCGTGGCGCTCCAGGTGCCGCCCAGTTCCGGCGCCAGCCATGAGCCCGCGGCCGCGCGGAAGGAGGCCGGCGGCAGGGCGCCGGCGCCGCGCGGCACCGCGCCCAGCAAGGGCGCGCCCGCAGCGTCCGGAAGGTCCACCAGGTTGCAGCGCTCGGCCAGCCCGGGTGCCTCGGGCCAGCTGCCCACCACCACACCCAGCTGGGCAAGGCCACGCGCCCGCAGGGCCTCGCCGGTGAGGGCGGCCAGGTTCAGCGTGCCCAGCCCCGCCGGGGCGACGACCAGGACAGGGGCGCCCAGCAGCCGCGCCACGTCCGCCAGGGTCCCGCCGTCCTCGTCGTACCTCACCAGCAGCCCCCCGGCGCCCTCGACCAGCACCAGGTCGTGCTCGGCGGCCAGCTTCTCCGCCGCCTCAGCCACCGCGTCCGGCCGTACGGGCGCCATCCGGGCCCGCCGGGCCGCCGTGGCCGGGGCCAGCGGCTCGGGGAACCGCGCCAGCTCCCGGCCCGTCGCCCCCGGCCCCGCGAGCCGTACGACCTCGTCCGCGTCACCGGGCTCGCCCGGGCCGACGCCCGTCTGCGCGGGTTTCAGGACGGCCACCGACCGCCCCCGCGCGCAGGCCACCGCCGCGACGGCCGCCGTGACGACGGTCTTGCCGATCTCCGTCCCGGTGCCGCTCACCACCACGACCGGCATGTCAGCCCTCCCTCGCGGCCGCGCACACCGCCCGGCAGATCCGGGCCAGGTCGTCGTCGCCGGTGACGTACGGAGGCATCACGTACACCAGGTCCCGGAACGGCCGCAGCCACACGCCCTCCCGTACCGCCGCGGCCGTCGCCGCCGCCATGTCGATCGGGTGGTCGAGTTGGACCACTCCGATCGCACCGAGGACCCGTACGTCCCGGACACCCGGCACGTCCAGTGCCGCCGACAGGCCCTCCCGCAGCCCGGCCTCGATGCGCTTGACCTCGCCCGCCCAGTCCTGGGACAGCAGAAGGTCGATGGAGGCGCAGGCCACCGCCGAGGCCAGCGGGTTGCCCATGAACGTGGGGCCGTGGGCCAGCACCGGCACCTCGCCCCGCGAGATCCCGTCCGCGACCCGCGGTGTGCAGAGCGTCGCCGCCATCGACAGATAGCCGCCGGTCAGCGCCTTGCCGAGGCACATGACGTCCGGTGCCACCCCGGCGTGCTCCGCGGCGAACAGCGTGCCCGTCCGGCCGAAGCCCGTCGCGATCTCGTCGAACACCAGCAGCACGTCGTGCGCGTCGCACGCCTCCCGCAGCACCCGCAGATACGCGGGCGAGTGGAACCGCATCCCGCCCGCGCCCTGCACCACCGGCTCGACGACCACCGCGGCCAGCTCGTCCGCGTGCCGGGCGATCAGCGCGCGCAGCTCCTCCGCGTACTCCTCCTCGTACGTGGCAGGGGGCGGCCCGGCGAAGATCTGGCGCGGCAGCATGCCCGACCACAGCTCGTGCATCCCGCCCTCGGGGTCGCACACCGACATCGGCTGCCAGGTGTCCCCGTGGTAGCCGCCCCGCCAGGTCAGCAGCCGCCGCTTGGCCGGGCGGCCGGTGGAGCGCCAGTACTGGAGGCACATCTTCACGGCGACCTCGACGGACACCGAGCCCGAGTCGCAGAGGAAGACATGCCGCAGCGGTTCGGGGGTGATCTCCACCAGGCGGGTGGCGAGCCGGACGGCCGGCTCGTGGGTGAGCCCGCCGAACATGACGTGGCTCATCCGGTCGAGCTGGGCGCGTACCGCCTCGTTGAGCACCGGGTGGTTGTAGCCGTGCACCGCGGACCACCAGGACGACATGCCGTCGACCAGCTCGGTCCGCCCGTGCGCCGGTTCGGCGAGCCGCAGCCGTACCCCGGACGCGGACTCCACGGCCAGCGGGTCGACGCGTCCGGGCATCGGGCCGTACGGGTGCCACACGTGCTCCCGGTCCAGCGCGAGCAGTTCGCCGGGGCCGTACAGGGGGTCAGGCATTGGGCGCGAGGTCCGTGCCGGCGCCCCGGCGGCGCACCGCCACCAGGTCGGCGCGGGCGGACGACGGCGTGGCCTCCTCGTCCGCCGGCGCCGAGTCCACCGAGTCCGTCACACCCGCCGCGTCCGTCACACCCGCCGAGGAGCCGCACACGTCGCCGGAGCCGCAGCCGCCGCCCGTACCGCACCCGGCGGCCGCCTCCGCGTCCACGCGGTGCTCGGGCAGCGTCGTCGTCCCGGCGCCCTCCACCTCGAAGCCCGCGTCCGTGATCATCTCCAGGTCCGCCTTGCCGGCCTGGCCCTCGCTGGTCAGGTAGTCGCCGAGGAAGATGGAGTTGGCCAGGTGCAGGGCGAGCGGCTGGAGGGTCCGCAGATGCACCTCGCGGCCGCCCGCGAGCCGGACCTCGACATCCGGGCAGACGAACCGGACCATCGCCAGAATCCGCAGCGCGCGCTGCGGCGTGAGGTTCCACTCCTTGGCGAGCGGGGTGCCCTCGAACGGGATGAGGAAGTTGACCGGCACTGAGTCCGGGTCCAGCTCGCGCAGCGCGAACACGACGTCGACGAGGTCGTCGTCGGTCTCGCCCATGCCCGCGATCAGCCCGGAGCACGCCGACAGGCCCGCGGCGTGCGCCTTCTGTACCGTGTCGACCCGGTCCGCGTAGGTGTGGGTGGTCGTGATGTCCCCGTACGTCCCCTCGGACGTGTTGAGGTTGTGGTTGTAGGCGTCGGCGCCCGCGGTCCGCAGCCGCTCCGCCTGGCCGTCGGAGAGAAGCCCGAGGCAGGCGCACACCTCGACGCCGTCGTTCCCCTCCTTGATCGCCTCGATCGTCTTCGAGACCCGGTCGACGTCCCGGTCCGTCGGGCCGCGCCCGCTGGCGACCAGGCAGACCCGCTTTGCGCCGCCCGCGATACCCGCGGCGGCCGCCTTCGACGCCTCGTCCGGCTTCAGCCAGGTGTACTTGAGGATGTCCGCCTTCGAACCGAGCCGCTGCGAGCAGTACGAACAGTCCTCCGGGCACAGTCCGGACTTGAGGTTGACCAGATAGTTGAGCTTCACCCGCCGCCCGAACCACTGGCGCCGTACCTTCCCGGCCGCGGCCACCACATCCAGCAGCTCGTCGTCGGAGGTCGCCAGGACGGCGAGCGCCTCTTCTCGGGTCGGCAGCTCACGCCGCAGCCCCTTGTCCACCAGCGTGTTCAACAAGTCCATGGCGCTGATCCTGGCCTACGGCATACCCCGGGGCCAAGGAGGAACTCCACAACGAGGCCCGTCTGGGGTGTGTGGATGACCACACTCTGACCACGCACCATCTTCGTTAGGGTCTGTGCGCTGCCTACAAAGGGGACCGAGACATGCCCATGGACGCCGCCGACGCCGTGCCCGAGGCACCGTTCGACTGGACGGACACCGAGGCCCGCCGTCGCGCCGACGCCGGTCTCGTCCGTACGCTGCGCCCGCGCCCCGCCGACGCCGATGTGCTGGACCTGGCGAGCAACGACTACCTCGGTCTCACCCGCCACCCGGAGGTCACCGGAGCCGCCGCGGAGGCGGCCCGCCGCTGGGGCGCGGGCTCGACCGGCTCCCGGCTCGTCACCGGCTCGACCGCTCTCCACGCCGAACTGGAGCGGGAGCTCGCCGCGTTCTGCGGCTTCGAGGCGGCCCTCGTCCTGTCGTCCGGGTACGCCGCCAATCTCGCCGCCCTCACGGCGCTCAGCGCCCGCGGGTCGCTCATCGTCTCCGACGCGGGCAACCACGCCTCGATCGTGGACGGCTGCCGGCTGTCGCGCGCCGAGACCGCGGTCGTCCCGCACACCGACCCCGACGCCGTACGCAAGACCCTCGGCGCCCACCCCGGGCGGCGCGCCCTCGTCGTCAGCGACTCGGTGTTCTCCGTCGACGGCGACGCTGCCCCGCTCGGCGCCCTCGCCGAGGCCTGCCGCGCGCACGGCGCCGCCCTGGTCGTCGACGACGCGCACGGCCTGGGCGTGCTGGGCGAGGGCGGGCGGGGCGCCCTGCACGAGGCCGGCCTCGCGGGCGCGCCCGACGTCGTCGCCACGGCCACCCTCTCCAAGTCGCTGGGCAGCCAGGGCGGCGCGGTGCTGGGCCCGGCCCGGGTCATCGACCACCTGGTGAACGCCGCCCGGACGTTCATCTTCGACACGGGCCTCGCCCCGGCCGCGGCGGGCGCCGCCCTGGCGAGCCTGCGCCTGCTGCGCCGCACACCGGGACGCGCCGCACGCGCGCGTACGGTGGCGGCCACGCTGCACGGCCGGCTGACCGCTGCGGGGCTGTCCGCCGTACGCCCGGACGCGGCGGTGGTGTCGGTGCGGGCGCCCTCGGCGGAGCAGGCCGTGCGCTGGGCGGCGGACTGCCGCACCGAGGGGCTGGCGGTCGGCTGCTTCCGGCCGCCTTCGGTGCCGGACGGTGTGTCGCGGCTGCGGCTCACCGCCCGAGCGGACCTGACGGAAAAAGAGATCGAGGTGGCGGTCGGCACGATCCTCCGAACCGCGCCGCCCGTCAGCTGAGCGGGACGGCCGCCGGCCGGAGCGTGCCGACGAACGACTCCCAGGCCGCCGCCGAGAACCGCAGCGGCCGCCGACCGGTGTCCTTCGAGTCCCGCACGGCCAGCTGTCCGGTGCCGAGGCTTGCCGCCTCGACGCAGTTGTTCATGCCCACGCTGCGACTGCTGCGCCGCCAGCGGAGGTTGTCGTCGTGTGCGAGGTAAGCAGACATGGGCGTGCCTCTCCCTACGCGCCGTCATCGATCCCGGCGATGAGATCCAACGAGTCCTCGGGCGTCAGGGCGTGCGCCTGCATGGTGCGGAACGCGGCCCCGTACGCCTCCAGGTCTTCCGACCGTTCCAAGTAGAGGCTACGCGTCATGTGGTCAAGAACAACCACATCCAGATCAGAGATGTTCGGAAAAGAGAAGATAACGAAAGATCCCGAAAGTCCGACGTAACCTCCCATGGTGAACGGCAGTACCTGCAACCGCACATGGGGCAGCGCCGCCGCCTCCGCCAGAGCCCGCAGCTGCGCCCCCATCACCCGAGGCCCGCCGACCTGCCGCCGTAGCACCGCCTCGTCGAGCACCGCCTCGAGCCGCAGCGGCGCCGCCCCGCTCAGCACCTCCTGGCGGGCCATACGCACCTCCACCAAGGCGTCCACCGTCGAATCCGGCAGCCCCTCCAGCGCCGCCCGGGTCACCGCCCGCGCGTACTCCGGGGTCTGCAACAGGCCCGGCACCACCGACGTCTCCAGCGTCCGCGCCCCGCACGCCTCGGCCTCCAGACTGATGAAGTCGCGGTACTGCGGCGGCAGCACCCCACGGTAGGCACGCCACCAGCCCGTACCGCCCCGGTCGGCCGCCCCCGCGAGGGCCTCCAGTACCGAACGCAGCCGCCGGTCGCCCACGCCGTACGCATCCAGCAGCCGCACCACGTCGGCGTGCGTGACCCCGCTGCGCCCGGTCTCGATCCGGCTCACTTTCGACTGGTGCCAGCCGACCAGGCGCGCCGCCTCCCGGCTGGTCAGCCCCGCGCCGAGACGCAGGCTCCGCAGTTCCTCGCCCAGCTTGCGCCGGCGTACCGCCGGGCCGTTCCGCGTGCCGCCCATCGCCACTTCCTTCCGCGTCCCCTCTCACCCCTGCGGCGACCCGCCGGTGTGCCCGGTAAATCCGTTCTCGCGTCGCAGAGTTCACCGCATCGAGCGACAGATATATGCATATCTTGGTGGATCGCTCCCCTGTGGGAGGACATAAGTGGCAGTCTGGCGCGAAGCACAATCCGAGGCCGCCCCGACCGGAAGATCCGCGACACGTCGGAGACCGGCCCCGGTGGGAAAGGGACAGCGTCGCCATGGCAGACCATCAGGAAGCGTCCGTCACTCTGCCGAGCGATCCCGCCTCGGTCTCCGCGGCCCGGAGATATGTGTCCGACGTGCTCGCCGAATGGGGTCTCCGCGGCGACGCCGACACCGCGGACACCGTCCGGCTGATCGTCTCCGAACTGGCCACCAACGCGGTTCAGCACACCTTCGGCCGGTCACCCACGTTCACGGTCGACGTCCGGCTGGACCGCGAGGAGCGGCTGCGCATCGGGGTCACGGACAGCCACCCACGGTGGCCGCGGCGGCTCCCGGCCGCCGTTCAGCAGGACAACGGCCGAGGCATGGTCATCATCCGCTGGCTGACGGCCGAGTGCGGCGGCCGGCTGTCGGTCACACCGACCGACGAGGGCGGTAAGACGGTGTGGATCGCCCTCCCCTGGAACGTGCCGGTCCAGAGCACACGAGGAATGTGAGTGCCCCGGCCGCCGCCCCCTCCGGGCGGCCGTGCGCCACATCGACGACCAGCAGCACCGCTGAGGTCAGGGCGGGCGTCAGGACCGCCGTCCCGACGCGGGTGTGAGCAGAGACGCGAAACAGGATCTGGACGCCGGCCCGCGTGACCTCAGCTCCTGGAGCGGTTCCGAGAAGCTCCGGTCGGCGCACTCCAGCGGCGTCTCCTCACGTGCGGTACAGGGGCGTTTCTCGGACGTTCCCGTCGGGTACCCCTGTACCGCGGTTCATGCCGTGACCGTGCCGCGGTCTGGCGTCAGCGCACTCGTCCGTACGAGACCGACCTCGACCAGATGCGGTCGAGCTTGACCCACGACCCGGACTTGGGGGAGTGCCAGATCCTGTTGTTCCCGGCGTAGATGCCCACGTGGTAGACGCCGCCGCGGCCGTGGAAGAAGACCAGGTCGCCCTTTCGGCGGTACGACTTGGAGATCCGGCGCGTCTTGTTGTACTGGGACTGGGCGGTGCGCGGCAGCTTCTTGCCGGCCCGCTTGTACGAGTAGAGCGTCAGTCCCGAGCAGTCGAAGCGGTGCGGGCCGGTCGCCCCCCACTGGTAGGGGGAGCCCTTCTTCGAGGCGGCGACGTTCAGCGCCTTGTGGGCGGCGGCCGGCGCGGCGTGCGCGTCCGGGACCGCGCCGGGGGCGATCAGCGTGCCGCCGACGGCGGCCAGCGTGAGGGCCGACAGGGCCCGGGCGATCCGGGCCGGCATGGGGTGCGAGGAGTGGACGTCGGACGTGGGGGAGGACGGGACCGGGACCTGATTCTGCGCGGACAATGCAGTACCCTTCGTCAACCCGCCTGTGAAGGATTGCCTGTCGGGTTCGGACAGGACGAAGATGCCCGGCCGCTGATGCGGCTTCACCCCAAGGGGGACCGGTCCGCACGCTGTGCGGTGGCCGCCCCGTACTGCTCGGGTCCTCCACTCCTGCCGATCCACTGATGTCGACCAGGCGCCCGGACAGCGGCAGGACTCGGCGTCCGCCCGGACCGCCCCGCCGGGATGGCGGGGGCTTGTCGTCGAGACGGATCTTTCCCGTCGGATGCCGCGAATCCGAGGTGCGACGAGGCTGTGTGAGTCTCGTCACGACTGATCCGATCGGGTGGACAGAAGCGGCTCCCTGGCCCGCTGGCGAGCACCTGCCGAGCCCCGTACCAGCGGCGGAGCGGCGCGCGGCCGTCCACCTCGTACACGCGCTCCGCAACTCGCCCCGTACGAAGTTCCTCCCTTTGCCTCAGCCGAACGGCCGAGCGCCTCTCGCCCGTGTGGGTCCGAAACCGGTCACTCCAAGCGATCTTGAGGCAACGTCACCCGACCGGTGCGCCGCTCACCGTCCAGCGCACGCAGCGCACGCGCCAGGGTCCGGTCGTGGATCTCGTGCTCGCCCCACCGGTGCATCAGCGTCAGGGCGTCGCGCAGCACGACCGCCTGACGGGCCAGCGCCTGCGCGGCTCGCATTGCGCCGTACGTGTGTGTGGCACGGGCTGGGTTGAGACGTCCTACCAGGTCGACGATGTCGAGGTAGCCGTCCACGTATGCGCCCTCGGCGCGGGTCAGCGCCGGCAGCGGAGGTCGCTCCTGGGGCCGCACGGTCACCCCACCCGGGTCCGGACCACATGGTCCACCAGGCCGTGCGTCCGTGCGCCGGTTGCGTCAAGGACCAGGTCCCGCTCGAAGTCGGCCTCGACCCGATCCCGGTCCCGGCCGGTGTGCCGGGCCAGCATGTCGACGAGTTGGCCGCGCTGACGCAGCAGCTCGCGGGCGTGGACGTCCAGGTCGGAGGGCTGTCCCCGCAACGGCTCCGCCAGGGCCGGCTGCTGGAGGAGCACACGGGCGCCCGGCAGCGCCGCGCGCTTCCCCGGCGCACCGGCGGCGAGCAGGAGCGCGGCGGTGGACGCGGCCCGGCCGACGCAGGTCGTCGCCACGTCGCAGGAGATCACCTGCATCGCGTCATAGACGGCGGTCATCATGTCGACCGGGCCGCCCGGGGAGTTGATGTAGAGCGAGATGTCCTGGTCGGGCGCCGCGTACTCGAGGTGGACGAGTTGGGCGATCACGTCGTTCCGTTCCCCGGCCGGGAGCGCTCGGCGATCAACCGCGTCGTCTACGGCGGTGAGCGCGTCGTGGTGACCCGCCACGGGAAGCCGCTGGTGGCGCTGGTGTCCGCCGCTGACCTGGAGCGACTCGAAGCCGCGCCGGAGCCGGCCGGGGAGCGGGCGGCCGGCTCGGTGACGGAGTTGGGTGGTGCGCCGTCCGCTCCCGGTGAACGCCGCCGTTTCGGCATCGCCGCCGAACACCGCCCGCACGGCGGCTGACCGCCGCCGCGAGCGCGCATAGGGGAGGCCGCGCGCCCCGTCCGCTGTGGCGGGGGGACGCGCGGCCGTCCAGAAGCCGGGTCAGCCGATCGGTGCCGGCTCCGGCGTAGTGCGTCCGGCGGAGGAGCGGCCGGCCGTCGCTGCCGCGGCCCGGCGGCCGCCCACGAGGACCGCCGTCAGCCCCAGCAGTGCCCACAGCGCCAGGGTGACCGCGTGTCCCCCTGCTGCCGCTCCGTCGAAGTACGCCACGGAACGCAGCAGGGACGCGCCCGCGCCCGGCGGCAGCCACTGGCCGATCGTCCCGACGGGCTCCGGCAGCAGCTCCGGGGCGCTCGCCGCGCCTGAGAAGGGGTTGCCCAGCAGCACCATCAGCAGCGCGCCGAGCCCCAGTCCGGCCCGCCCGAGGAGCGCCCCGAGCCCCGTGACGGTCGCCGCGATGGCCAGGGCCGTCAGTGCCAGCACGCCTGCCTCGGTCCACCAGTCGCCGGTCAGTGCGCCGAGCCAGCTGTGGGTGAGCGCGGCGCCCACCAGGCCCACCAGTACCGCGGCGCCCGTCAGGGCCGTCACCGCCCGTATGCCGTGCAGGCCCAGCAGGGTCACCACGGTCCCGCCCGCCATGCCGGCGAGCCCCAGGGGCAGCACGCTCGCCGGGAGCGCCGAGCCCCGCGGGTCACCCGGCGGTGTGGGCGCCACATCGGTGACCGGCACCGGAGCGCCGCCCGGCGCCTGTGTCTGGACGGCCTGCTGGAGCAGCTGCGCCACGGCCGGGCTCGCTGCGGACGCGGTGAGCAGCTTCGGCCCCTCCTGGGCGACGATCACGGCGCCGTACACCTCGCGGTCCTCGATCGCGGCCCGTGCGGCCGCCTCGTCGGCGTAACGGTGCACGTCGAACGCCCCCTCGCGCTGCTGGAGCCCCCGCTCCACCTGGGCGGCCGCCGCCTCGGGTCCGGCGACGCCGATCGGCAGGTCGTGTGGTGCGACGCGGGCGGCCGGCCAGGCGAAGGCCCACAGGGCGAGGGCGACGAGCGCCGGTATCAGCAGCATCACCGCGACCGTGCGGCGCTGCGGGGTGGCGGACATGGAAGCCTCCGTAAAGAGAAGGATCGTTCGTTTTACGGTCGTGAGTCACTGTCCCGCAGCCCGTCGGGCTTGTCAAGAATGAACGTTCGTTTTAAATTTGGGATCATGGCCCGTGTATCCCAGGAACACCTCGACGCCCGCCGCCGCCAGATCCTCAACGGCGCCGCCCGCTGTTTCGCGCGCAACGGCTTCCATGCCACGTCCATGCAGGACGTGCTGCGAGAGGCCGACCTCTCGGCCGGGGCGGTGTACCGCTACTTCCGCAGCAAGGAAGAGATCATCGAGGCCATCGTCGCGGAGGTGCTCGACGCGATGCGTTCGGCCTTCGAGTCGGCCGTCTCCCAGACACCGCCGCCGACCCCCGACCAGCTCGTCGCCAACGTGATGGCGCAGGTGCTCAGCGGGGGACACGGCCTCCCGTACGAGGGTCGGGAGAGTCTGCCCCGCCTGATGATCCAGGTGTGGACCGAGGCCCTCCGCAACGACCGGCTCTCCGCCGCCATGCGCGAGGGCTACGCGAGCGTGCGCGGCGCCTGGACCGAGGTCGTCACCGCCTACCAGACGGCCGGCATGATGCGGGACGACATCCCGGCAGACCATGTGGCCCGCACGATGATCGCCCTCGCCCAGGGGTTCGCCGCCCAGCAGGCGGTGTTCGGCACCGCCCCCGTGGCCGTACTCCAGGACGGCGTGCGCGGCCTGATGTCCATGGGCACGCAAAAGGCCGGTTAACCTCCCGGAAAAACTTCTGCGAGAGATTGAAATATCTCTCCGACACAGTCGTCCTCGCAGGTCAACAGAGTGTTGAAGCCGGATAGGGTCCCGCTGCGCCCGGGACGACGCCGGGCGGGAACTGTGAGGTGGAACGTGCAACTGACCCCGCACGAGCAGGAGCGCCTGCTCATCCATGTGGCGGCCGACGTCGCCGAGAAACGCCGGGCACGCGGTGTGAGGCTCAACCACCCCGAAGCGGTCGCCCTCATCACCTCGCACCTCCTGGAGGGCGCCCGGGACGGCCGTACCGTCGCCGAACTCATGGCGTCCGGGCGCAAGGTGCTCAGCCGCGACGACGTCATGGACGGCGTTCCCGAGATGATCCACGACGTCCAGGTCGAGGCCACCTTCCCGGACGGCACCAAGCTCGTCACCGTCCACGATCCGATCGTCTGAGGGGGCGTCACACATGATTCCCGGAGAGATCCTCTACGCGGACGAGCCCGTGGCCATCAACGAGGGCCGCCCCGTCACCTGCCTCACCGTCCTCAACGCCGCCGACCGGCCCGTCCAGGTCGGCTCCCACTACCACTTCGCCGAGGCCAACCCCGGACTGGACTTCGACCGCCGGGCCGCGCACGGCCTGCGGCTGAACATCGCCGCCGGCACCGCTGTCCGCTTCGAACCTGGCATCCCGGTCGACGTGGAACTCGTACCGCTCGCGGGAGCACGGGTCGTACCCGGGCTGCGCGGAGAGACCGGAGGTCCCCTCGATGACTGAGCCCATCCGGCGGCCCGTGCTGCTCGACCGGGCCGTCTACGCCGACCTGTTCGGCCCCACCACCGGCGACCGCGTACGGCTCGCCGACACGGACCTCGTCGTCGAGATCGAGGAGGACCGCTCCGGCGGCCCCGGACGCGCCGGCGACGAGGCCGTGTTCGGCGGCGGCAAGGTCATCCGCGAGTCCATGGGCCAGTCCCGCGCCACACGCGCGGAAGGCGCCCCCGACACCGTCATCACCGGGGCCGTCGTCCTCGACCACTGGGGCGTCGTCAAGGCCGACATCGGTATACGGGACGGCCGGATCACCGGCATCGGCAAGGCCGGCAACCCCGACACCATGGACGGCGTCCACCCGGACCTCGTCATCGGACCCGAGACCGAGATCATCGCCGGCAACGGCAAGATCCTCACCGCCGGGGCCATCGACGCGCACGTCCACTTCATCTCGCCCACCCTTGTGGACCAGGCCCTCTCCTCCGGGATCACCACCCTGATCGGCGGCGGCACCGGACCCGCCGAAGGCAGCAAGGCCACCACTGTCACCCCAGGCCCCTGGCACCTCGCCCGCATGCTGGAGGCGCTCGACGGCTTCCCCGTCAACATCGGCCTCCTCGCCAAGGGCAATACGCTCTCCCGCGAGGCCATGCACTCCCAACTGCGCGGCGGCGCCCTCGGATTCAAGATCCACGAGGACTGGGGAGCCACCCCCGCCGCCATCGACGCCTGCCTGGGCGTGTGCGAGGAGACCGGCGCCCAGCTCGCCATCCACACCGACACGCTCAACGAAGCCGGTTTCGTCGGCGACACCCTCGCCGCCATCGCCGGGCGCACCATCCACGCGTACCACACCGAAGGCGCCGGCGGCGGGCACGCGCCCGACATCATCACCGTCGTCGCCGAGCCGTACGTCCTGCCCAGCTCCACCAACCCGACCCGGCCGCACACCGTCAACACCGTCGAGGAACACCTCGACATGCTGATGGTCTGTCACCACCTCAACCCGGCCGTCCCCGAGGACCTCGCCTTCGCCGAGTCCCGCATCAGGCCCACCACCATCGCCGCCGAGGACGTCCTCCACGACCTCGGCGCCATCTCGATCATCTCCTCCGACTCCCAGGCCATGGGCCGCATCGGTGAGGTGATCATGCGGACCTGGCAGACCGCGCACGTCATGAGGCGGCGCCGCGGCACCCTCGCCGGTGACGGCCGCGCCGACAACCGGCGCGCCCGCCGCTATGTCGCCAAGTACACGATCAACCCGGCCGTCGCCCAGGGCGTCGACCACGAGATCGGCTCCGTCGAGCCCGGCAAGCTCGCCGACCTGGTGCTGTGGGACCCGGCGTTCTTCGGCGTCAAGCCACAGCTCGTCATCAAGGGCGGGCAGATCGCGTACGCGCAGATGGGCGACGCCAACGCCTCCATCCCCACCCCGCAGCCCGTCCTGCCCCGCCCCATGTTCGGCGCGCACGGCCGGGCACCCGCGAGCAACTCCGTCAACTTCGTCGCCCAGGCGGCCATCGAGGACGCCCTGCCGGGACGGCTCGGCCTCGGCAAGAAGTGCGTCGCGATCCGCGACACCCGGGGCGTCACCAAGGCCGACATGCGCGAGAACGACGCCATGCCCCGGGTCGAGGTGAACCCCGACAGCTTCGCGGTCACCATCGACGGCGAACCGGTCGAACCCGCACCCGCCGCGGAACTGCCCATGGCCCAGCGCTACTTCCTCTTCTGAGGAACGGACGTCACGCGATGAGCCGATCCGCGGGTCTCTCCGCACTGCTCGTGCTCGCCGACGGGCGGTTCCCCGCCGGCGGGCACGCACACTCCGGCGGCGCCGAACCGGCCGTCAGGGCGGGCCGCATCAAGGACGCGGCCGACCTCGAGCACTTCTGCCGGGGCCGCCTCCACACGACCGGGCTCACGGCGGCCGGCCTCGCCGCCGCGGCCGCACTCGGGCACGGCGCGGCGGCGCTCGACGCGGCCGCGGACGCCCGCACCCCGTCACCCGCGCTGCGGGCCACCGCCCGGCGCCTGGGACGGCAGCTGATGCGGGCCGCCCGCGCCACCTGGCCCAGCCCCGAACTGGACGCGCTGGCCCGGGCCTACCCGCGCGGCGCCCACCAGCCGGTCGTCCTCGGCGCCACCGCCCGCGCCGCCGGTCTCGGCCCCGAGGAGGCCGCGCACTGTGCCGTGTACGAGACCGTCAGCGGACCGGCCACGGCCGCCGTACGGCTGTTGAGCCTCGACCCGTTCCAGGCCACCGCCGTCCTGGCCCGGCTCGCGCCCGACATGGACGACGTGGCCGCGCGCGCCACGGCCGCCGCGCGGGAGGGTGTCGACGCCCTGCCGGCGGCGTCGGCGCCGCTGCTGGACATCACGGCGGAGCAGCACGCGGCGTGGCCCGTACGCCTCTTCGCCTCTTGACCGCCCTGACCACGCCGGCCACCCCGACCACGCGTCCGAACGCCCTGACCACCCACCCGGCCAACCTTCCGACCGCTCATGGGAGCCGCACCATGCACCTCGACCACACCCACGGCCACCCGGGCACCGCGGCCGTCAGCGCCGACGCCACCCGCCCCGACGGCACCCGCCGCGCCCTGCGCATCGGCCTCGGCGGCCCCGTCGGCTCCGGCAAGACAGCGACCGTTGCCGCGCTCTGCCGCGTCCTGCGCGACCAGTTGTCCCTCGCCGTCGTCACCAACGACATCTACACGCGCGAGGACGCCGAGTTCCTGCTGCGCCACGCGGTCCTGCCGCCCGAGCGCATCCAGGCCGTCGAGACCGGCGCCTGCCCGCACACCGCCATCCGCGACGACATCTCCGCGAACCTCGAAGCGGTCGAGGACCTGGAGGACACCGTAGGGCCGCTCGACCTGATCCTCGTCGAGTCCGGCGGCGACAACCTCACCGCGACCTTCTCCAAGGGCCTCGTCGACGCGCAGATCTTCGTCATCGACGTCGCGGGCGGCGACGACATCCCCCGCAAGGGCGGCCCCGGCGTCACCACCGCCGACCTGCTCGTCGTCAACAAGACCGACCTCGCGCCGTACGTCGGCTCCGACCTGGAGCGGATGGCCCGCGACGCCAAGGAGCAGCGCGGCGACCTGCCCGTCGCGTTCACCTCACTGACCGGCGAGAACGGCGTCGCGCCGGTGGCCGACTGGGTACGTGCCCGGCTCGCCGCCTGGACGACGGCCGGGGCGGCGTGAGCGTCCGCGCGACCGCCCGGATCGTCGCCGAGCCGGGCGGCGTCCTGCCCGTCCTGGTGAGCGACGGCCCCCTGGCCCTGCGCCGCACCCGGTCCCGTTCCCGTTCCCGCTCCCGCTCCGGCTCCGGCTCCGGCGAACCGGCCACGGCCCGCGTCACCGTCGTCGGCGCGATGAGCGCCCCGCTCGGCGGCGACCGCCTTGCCCTGGAGGCCGAGGTGAGGGACGGGGCCCGGCTGCTGGTCGACTCGGCGGCGGCCACGGTCTCGCTGCCGGGCGAGACGGGCGAGAGCGCGTACTACGACGTACGGCTCGACGTCGGCGAGCAGGCCGAGCTGACCTGGCTGCCGGAGCAGCTGATCGCCGCGCACTGCTCCACCCTGCGCATGCGGACGCGCGTCGCACTGGCCGCGACGGCCCGCCTGGTCCTGCGCGAGGAACAGATCCTCGGCCGCACCGCCGAGCCCCCCGGCACCCTGACCACCCGACTCACCGTCCTCCGGGCCGGCCGCCCGCTCCTGGACCAGGAACTCGCCTGCGGCCCCGGCGCGCCCGGCGGCTGGGACGGCCCGGCGGTCCTGGCGGGCCACCGCGCGGTGGGCCAGCTCCTCGTGGTGGACCCCCAGTTCGCGGAGAAGCCGGTGGATTCCCGGCAACTGGACGACACGGCCGTACTCACCCCACTGGCGGGGCCAGCGGCTCTGGTCACGGCCGTGGCCCCGGACGCCCGTCGGCTCCGCCGCGTACTGGACGACGCCCTCACGGCGCTCACCGGCCCGTAGGCCGCCGGTCCTGTCCTTGGCGGCGGAGCCGCGCCCGCGCCCCTGATGCCCGCCCGTACCCGGCTCAGGGCCGCCACCGCGACGGCAGCATCCGCCGCAGCCCACGTACGACCGGCGCCGCGGCCTCCGGCTCCGCCGCCTTCACCTTCGCCGCGTAGTCGTCCACGTACTCCTGCCCCGACAGCGCGAGGATCCGGTACATGATCTCGTCCGTGACGGCGCGGACGACGGCTTTCTCGTTCTCCATGCCCGCGTAGCGCGAGAAGTCCAGCGGCTCACCGAAGCGGACGGTGACGCGCTTGATCTTCGGTACCATCTTGCCGGGCGGCTGGATCTCGAACGTGCCGACCATCGCGCACGGGATCACCGGCACGCCCGCCTTCAGGGCCATCAGCGCGACGCCGACCTTGCCCTTGTACAGCCGCCCGTCGTGCGAGCGCGTGCCCTCCGGATAGATACCGAGCAACTCGCCCCGGCTCAGGACGTCCAGGCCCTCACGGATGGCGGTCTGCCCGGCCTCCTTGCCGGACCGGTCGACCGGGATCTGTCCGGCGCTGCGGAAGAACGCCGCCGTCAGCCGGCCCTTGACGCCCGGCCCCGTGAAGTACTCCTGCTTGGCCAGGAACGTGATGCGCCGTTTCAGCACCGCGGGCATCAGGAAGTGGTCCGAGAACGACAGATGATTGCCCGCCACGATGGCCGCGCCGGTCTCCGGGACATGCTCGAGCCCCTCGGTCCTCGGCCGGAACAGCAGACGCAGCACCGGCCCGAGGAGCACGTACTTGAGCAGGTAGTAGAACATCGGTTGTCTCCCTACTGCACCGGATGGGCCCCGAGCCGCTCAGCTCCAGGTCAGACAGTACGTAGCCGAGCGGGGACATGTGCGGATGTCGCCACATGTGGCCACCCCGGACCGGTGGATCGTCCGTTTACCGCACGCGGACGGCGTGGCGGCCCCGGCCTCCGCGGCACCGGTCGGCAGTCTGAGGGCGGGAGGTCCCATGGGTTCCAGCGGTCTTCAGATCGACGAGTCGGAGAGTTTCCAGCGCAAGGAGGCCCGCTTCGAGCGGGTGGGCTGGGCCGGGATGGCGGCGTTGCTCGTCGTCGCGCTCCTGGGAGTCCTCGGCGGGGCGGGTCCGGTCACGTCGGCACAGGCGTCGGCGGGACCCATGAGCGTGGACTACCCCCGCTTCGCCCGCTACACGGCCCGCAACGACCTCACCATCACACTCGGTGCCGCGGGCGTCCGCGAAGGCCGGGCCGTGCTGACCCTCGAGTCGTCCTGGGTGAACGACGTGGACATCGAGCATGTGACACCAGACCCGGAGGTCTGGCGCGTGGGCCGGGACGGCCTGCGGCTGGTCATCGCCGCCGACGCCGCGCCCGTCGTCGTCCATGTCACCTACCGGCCGGACAGAATCGGGCCGGTCGATGCAACGGTCACGGCCGAGGCCACGGGCAGTCGCGTGGTGTTCGACCAGTTCGTCTACCCCTGAGGAGGCCGGCGTGGAGTCGGTGCTGCGGGCTCTGATCATCTACCTGGTGCTGATGCTCCTCATGCGCGTGGCGGGCAAGCGCACCCTCGCCAATGTCACCACCTTCGACCTGGTGCTGCTGCTGGTGATCAGCCAGGCCACCCAGCAGTCACTCCTCGGCGACGACTTCTCCCTCACGACCGGGATCGTGGTCATCGCCACGCTCGTCGCCGTGGACCGGCTCGCCGACTACCTCGGCTTCCGCTTCCCGTCGTTCTCGACGATCACGAACAGCAGGCCCGCCATCCTCGTGGACAACGGTCGCCCGATCGCACACCGTCTGCGGCGGCACCATGTGAACGAAGCGGAGATCCTCCAGTCGGCTCGGCAGAGCCACGGCCTGGAGCGCCTCGACCAGATCAAGTACGCCGTACTGGAGACCTCGGGCGGGATCAGCGTCATTCCGCGCGGCTGACCAGACCAGACCAGACCAGACCGAACGCCCGCCGACGGCCTACGGGCGACGGGCTCCGGTTCGGCCGGTCCGTGAGGGAACCGCTCCAGGAGCCCCGCACCGCGCAGACGGTCCGTGACGGCGCCTCCCGATCGTCAGCCGTTCCGTCGTCGCCGCAGGGCGCATGCCGTGATCATGGCGGCGGCCGCCGTCGCGCCGTACAGGACCCGGGGGTGCTGGGAGGCCCACAGCTGCGGGGCGCGGTCGTGGGCCCTCGCGTCGAAGACGCCGTGGGCGCCGAAGTCCCGGCCGTCCTTCTCACCGTCGAGCGGCTCCCAGAGATTGTGCGGGCGGTCCGGCGGCACTTCGTCGTGCGTCTGCTGGGAGTCGTACGCGGAGCGCGCGAGATATCGGTCGAGGAGTCCGGGCGCGATCCTGTTGGCCAGGATCGTCGCGACGGTCGAACCACCGGTGTAGTACTGCTTGCGCCGAGGGTGGTCGGCCGCGTACACGACCGCGCGGGCCGCCACCTCGGGCTGGTAGATGGGCGGCACCGGCTGCGGATGGCGCGGCAGGCGGGAGAGCACCCAGGAGAACTGGGGGGTGTTGAGCGCGGGCATCTGGACGACCGTGACGCGGACGTTGCTCCCGTTGTGCATCAGCTCGGTACGTACCGACGAGGTGAAGCCGTTCACCGCGTGTTTGGCACCGCAGTACGCGGACTGGAGCGGGATCGAGCGGTATCCCAGCGCGGAGCCGACCTGGACGATGGTGCCCCTGTCGCGGGGCAGCATGCGGTCCAGGGCCGCCTCCGTGCCATGCACGTATCCGAGGTAGGTCACCTCCGTGACGCGGCGGAACTCGTCCGGACCGATGTCCGTGAAGGGCGCGAAGACGGAGGTCATGGCGGCGTTCACCCATACGTCGACCGGCCCGAACGCCTCGTCCACTGCCGCCGCGGCCGCCTGGACCTGATCCCGGTCCGCGACGTCCGTCGGCAGGACCAGGGCCTCGCCGCCCTCTTCCTCGACCTCGCGCGCCGCCGCCTCAAGACCCGTCCGGCCGCGGGCGACCAGCCCGATGCGGGCTCCCCGGCGTGCGAACTCCCTGGCGGTGGCGCGGCCGACACCGCCGCTGGCACCGGTGATGACCACGGTCTGGTTCATGGGACCAGTCTGCGTAGGGCAGCGCCCTCCCGCACCCGCACGACCGACCGCACCGGCACGGCGGCCACCAGGGCCGCCGACGCGGGAAGCGCGCCGGTGCCGGTGAACGGTGCCCCCGTTCGGCGTAGCCCGAGGCACGGCAACTGCCCGCGAGGCCGCACACGCCCCGGGGCCACGGCGGTCACCGCCGTGGCCCCGGAGCACTATCCGGTACCGGTGCCGGTACTGCGACGGATCACTTGAATGTGATGTCCGCGTGGGTGTACCGGCAGTGGACCCCGTCCGGGCCGCCGCCCAGCGTCTTGGGCTCCCTGCCCTGGTCGTTGCCCTCGTACCGCACGCACGGCGTGATCTTCCGGCCGCTGTCCCCGTGGATACGGATGCCGCGCAGCGCCGCCGTGTCGCCGTAGTTGGAGTTGATGCCGATCAGCTGCTCGCCGGGGGCCGTCACGTCCACGTCGTTGACGATGATCGTCCGCTGGTACTGCGTGGAGCAGTTCCCGCAGCTGCGCACCAGCTTGCCGAAGTCGGCCACCTGGAACTTGCTGATCACGAGCTTGCCCGCGCCGTTGAACTGGAAGACCTTGTCGGAGGCCTTCCGCGCGCCGCCGCCGTAGACGATGTAGACCGACGACGAGGACTTGCCCTTGAACGACGCGGCGTCCTCGCCGACGTCCTCCCACCACACGTTCTGCAATGTGCAGCTGCCCGTGCAGTGGATCCCGTCGGCCGCCCGCGAGCCCAGGACGACGTTCTTGAGTACCGCGCCGTCCTTCAGCTTGAACAGCGGCGACTGGTTCTCGTCCTGCCCGCCGTCGCCCAGTTCCCCGCTCCCGTAGAAGCGCTTGAGCTTGCCGTCGTACGCGCCGGAGACCTCGATGGTCTTGCTCACGGGCCTGCTGTCCGTCGGCGTCGGCCACGCGGACGCGGCGTCGGCGGTGCCGTGCCCGCGGCTGTGTCTCTGGAGTCATGGGATTCCTCGTATGGGGGGCACTGACATCAGGTGGTCGCCGCCGCCACCGGATGGGTTGCCGCCCTGCGGGAAATCCTCGGAAAATCAGGTGCCGCGCGTCGTGAGTGCCCCCAGCGTCGCCAGAGCGAGCACGATCCAGGCGAACCACAGCCAGCCGTTACTGCCCAGCGCGACCGTGTACGCGGTCGTCAGGACGAGCGTCCCGACGGTGAGCACCCCCATGGTCTTCGTGGCACCGGACATCGCGCCCTCCTCCTGGCCGCGGGCCTCGATGCCATCGTCCCCCTGAGGAGGCCCCGGCGCCACCGGCCGGAGCATCCCGGTCTCCCCGTGCTACCGGGCGCGCCCCTGGAGCGAGGCGAGATACGCGTTGTACGCCGCCAGCTCCTTGTCGCCGTCGCGGTCCGCGGCCCGGTCGGCCCGTTTCGCGACCCGCTGCTCGGAGCGGTACCACTGGTACAGCAGCGCGACCAGCACCACCACGGACGGGATCTCGCTGAACGCCCATGCGATGCCGCCGGCCGCGTTCTGGTCGGACAGCGCGTCGATGCCGAGCGACGCCGACGGGTTCATATACGTGCCGACCATCGGCTGCGACGCCATCATGAGCGCGATCCCGAAGAACGCGTGGAACGGCATGCCCGCGAACAGCTCCAGCATCCGCATGACATAGCCCGGCCGGTGCGGGCCCGGGTCCACACCCATGATCGGCCAGAAGAAGACCAGGCCGACGGCGAGGAAGTGCACCATCATCGTGATGTGCCCCGGCCTGGACTCCATGAGGAAGTCGAAGAGCGGCGTGAAGTACAGCCCGTACAAGCTCGCGATGAACATGGGGATCGTGAACGCCGGATGCGTGATCACCCGCAGATAGCGGCTGTGCAGCAGCATCAGCAGCAGTTCGCGCGGCCCCTTCCCACGGTCCCGGCCCGCGACCGGCAGCGCCCGCAGCGCCAGCGTCACAGGGGCGCCGAGGAGCAGCAGGATCGGCGACAGCATGCTGATCACCATGTGCTGCACCATGTGCACGCTGAACATGACCATGCCGTAGTCGTTCAGCCCGGTGCACATGACCAGCGCGATGGAGAGCACACCGAGCGTGAAGAAGACGGTACGGCCGACCGGCCAGCTGTCGCCGCGCCGGCGCAGCCGGACGACCCCCCACCCGTAGAGGGCCAGCGCCACCAGGCAGCCGACGAGGAAGAACGTGTCGGGCGAGTACGCGAGCCCCCGTCCCAGCGTGAACGGCGGCAGGTCCATCGTCATGCCGTGCCCGCTGTGATCCATCCCGCGGCTCCTGATTCGTGCTGGTTGTCCGGTTGCCGCACCAAGACTAGAACCGCCCCCGGCCGCGTCGGCGACCGGGGGCGGTTCACAGGGCCGCGTGACGGCCCCGGACGACTCGGGTGGCTCAGAGGACCGTCTCGGCCTCGGCGTACCGCTCGGTGGGAACGGTCTTGAGCGTCCGGACGGCCTCGGCGAGCGGCACCATCACGATGTCCGTGCCGCGCAGCGCCGTCAGCATGCCGAACTCGCCGCGGTGTACGGCCTCCACCGCGTGCCAGCCGAACCGGGTGGCGAGGACACGGTCGTACGCGGTCGGTGTGCCGCCCCGCTGGACGTGGCCGAGGATCACCGGGCGGGCCTCCTTGCCGAGCCGGTTCTCCAGCTCGACCGAGAGCTGCCGGGCGATGCCCGCGAACCGCTCGTGGCCGTAGATGTCCTTGCCGCCCTCGTCGAACTCCATGGAACCCGAGCGCGGCTTGGCGCCCTCGGCGGCGACGACGATCGCGAACCGCTTGCCCGCCTCGAACCGGGCGCCGACGCGGGCGGTCAGCTCGTCGATGTCGAAGGGCCGCTCGGGCACCACGATGGCGTGCGCGCCGGCCGCCATACCGGAGTGCAGGGCGATCCAGCCCGTGTGGCGCCCCATCACCTCGACGATCAAGACCCGCTGGTGCGACTCGGCGGTCGTCTTCAGCCGGTCCAGCGCCTCCGTGGCGACCCCGACGGCCGTGTCGAAGCCGAAGGTCACATCGGTGGACGCGATGTCGTTGTCGATCGTCTTCGGCACGCCGACTATCGGCAGGCCCGCCTCGGAGAGCAGGTTGGCGGCCTTGAGCGTGCCCTCGCCGCCGATCGGGATGATCGCGTCGAGGCCGAGGTCGGCGACGTGTCCCTTCGCCCGCTCGACACCGTCCACCAGGTGGGCGGGCTGGACGCGGGACGAGCCGAGGACGGTGCCGCCCTGGGCGAGGATGCCGCTGACCGCGTCGAGGTCGAGCTTGCGGTAGTCGCACTCCAGGAGGCCCTTCCAGCCGTCGTGGAATCCGATGACCTCGTCACCGTGATCAACGACGGCGCGGTGCACGACGGAGCGGATGACGGCGTTCAGACCGGGGCAGTCGCCACCGGAGGTGAGCACACCAATGCGCATAGCCCGAAATACCTTTGCAACGTGGGCCGACTCCCGGACCACGTCGTCCGGTTGGATCACGGCCACCCTACCGGCGCCACGTGAAACCTCCGAACCGGACGTCCGACCTTTGGACGGACTTCAGAGGAACAGACGAAGAGCGGGCGCGCCGCCGCTGTCACGGGGCGGCCGAACGGCCGCCCCGCCGCAGCTCAGGCGGGCTGGCTCGCCGCCGCGATCCGCTCGGCGCGCAGCGCCTCGTACCACCGGTCGTCGGTCGGCGGCAGCGCGTTCACATCGAGGGCCAGCTTGAGCAGCAGGTCCGCGATCTGCGGATTCCGGGCCATGACAGGGCCGTGCATGTACGTACCGAAGACGGTGTCGTTGTACGCGCCCTCCGTGCCGTCCCCGGTGCCGTTGCCCTGGCCGAAAACGGTCCGGGCGAAGGGGCGGGCCGTCGGGCCGAGGTGCGTGACGCCCTGGTGGTTCTCGAAGCCGGTCAGCTGGGGGAGGCCCAGGCGAGGGTCGATGTCGGCCAGCACGTCGCCGACGCACCGCTCACCCTCGCCGCGCGTGGAGATCACATCGATGAGACCGAGGCCGGGCTCGCGCTCACCGAGGTCGTTGACGAACTCATGGCCGAGGATCTGGTACCCGGCGCACACCGAGAAGATGATCGCGCCGTTCTCGGCGGCCCGGTTCAGGCCGCCGTCCCGGCGGAGCCGCTCGGCCGCCAGCCGCTGGGGCCGGTCCTCGCCGCCGCCGATGAGATAGACGTCACCGGAGGTCGGCACCGGCTGGTCGCTGCGTACGTCGACCCGCTGCACGTCCAGGCCGCGCTGCCGGGCCCGGCGCTCGACGACGAGGACGTTGCCCTGGTCGCCGTAGGTGCTGAGCAGGTCCGGGTAGACCCACACCAGACGCAGACTGCTGTCGCTCATGCTCTCTGTCCTTCGGGGTGGGTGGTCAGTTGCCGACGCGGCGGCGTACGTCCTGGAACGCGGTGTAGTTGGCGATCAGCTCGATCCGCCCGGGCGGGGCCAGCTGCACCGCCTCGTCGAGGGACTCGCACACCCGGAAGTCCAGCGCGGCGACCTCGAGCCGGACGGCGAGGTCCAGCTTGCGGTCGCCGATCACGAAGATGGGGTGACCGGCGAGCCGGGTGTAGTCGACGTCCCAGAGCCAGGAGGTGTCCGTGCCGTCCGCCCCGCGCGCGTTGACGGAGAGGATGACCGGCGTCGGCGGCTGGTCGATCAGCGAGAACGTCTCCAGCCAGCCGGCCGGGTTCTTCGCCAGCAGCAGCCGCAGCTCGCGGTCCTGGAAGGTGACGGTGTCGTACCGGCCGGCGACCGCCTGCACCTGGTACATGCGCTCCAGGGCGACCTGCGGCGGGACGCCGAACGCCGCGGCGACGGCGGCGGAGGTCGTGGCGTTCGCCTTGTTGGCGCGGCCCGGCAGCTGGAGATGGATCGGCCAGGCCGAGCCGTGCGGGTCGAGGACGTGGTCGCCGCTGAGCGCCCAGGTCGGGTCGGGGCGGCGGAAGCCGCACTCGCCGCAGAACCAGTCGTCGCCGGGGCGCTGCATCACACCGCCGCAGGCGGGGCAGGACCAGGCGTCGTCCTTCCACTCCTGGCCGGCCGCCACCCACACCACATTGGCGGAGGAGGACGCCGCCCAGACGACGAGCGGGTCGTCGGCGTTGGCGATGACCACGGCCTTCGTGCCGGCCAGACCCTCGCGCCACTTCTCGGCGAGCATCCGGGTCTCGGCGGCGCGGTCCAGCTGGTCGCGGGAGAGGTTGAGCAGCGCGATGGCCTTCGGGGTGACATCGCGCGCCACTCCGGAGAGATACTTCTCGTCCACCTCGATGACGCCGTACTTGGCGTCCGAGCCCCCGGCCAGGGCGGAGGTGATGCCCGCGGGCATGTTCGCACCGAGGGCGTTGGAGACGACCGGGCCGCTGGCGCGCAGCGCCTCGGCGATGAGCCGCGTGGTCGTGGTCTTGCCGTTGGTCGCCGACACCAGGATGACGTCCAGATGCTGCGCGAGCCGGCCCAGAAGGTCGGGGTCGAGCTTGAGCGCCACCCGGCCGCCGATCACCGATCCGCTGCCGCGTCCCGCCGCGCGAGACACCGCCGCTGCGGCCTTGCCCGCCGTCACGGCCAGCTTGGCGCGCGGCGACAGCGGCTCCGAGTTGCCTGCCATCGTCCTTGTTCCTCCTAGCGTGGGTCCGGCCTCAGCCTATCGAGATCCGGTCGTGGGCCCGAACCCCGCCACCTGTCGGACAGCAGGTGGCGGCGTGGAACGTACCCTGACGCCATGCGAAACCGGCCGATCCCCGGCAGTTCCGGCGCTGTACGGGCGATGAGCCTGCTCGGCTCGCCCGTGCTGCACGCCCCCTGCGAGACCGTCACCGACTTCGGGCCCTCCCTGGTCCGCCTGGTCGAGGACATGTTCGCCACGATGTACGCGGCGAACGGCGTCGGTCTGGCCGCGAACCAGGTCGGGGTCGGCCTCCGGGTGTTCGTGTACGACTGCCCCGACGACGAGGACGTCCGGAATCTGGGGCATGTCGTCAACCCGCGTCTCGTGGAGGCGGACGGGGTCACGGTGCGCGGCCCGGAGGGGTGCCTGTCGCTGCCGGGGCTGGAGGCCGGGACGGAGCGCTTCGACCACGCGGTGGTGGAGGGCGTCGACGTGCGGGGCGAGCCGGTGCGGGTGGAGGGCACCGGCTTCTTCGCCCGCTGCCTCCAGCACGAGTGCGACCACCTGGACGGCCTGGTCTACCCGGACCGGCTCACGGGCTGGCGCCGCGCGCGGCTGCTGCGTGCGGCCCGCCGCGCCCCGTGGACGCGGCGGGGCTGACGGCGCGATATGAGCCCGGGTCAGAAGCCCGGCCCGCCCGTACGGTCGTCGGCGTCGGCAAGCCGCCCCCACAGGAGGTCGGCCAGCGCGGACACCAACTGGGCGCGGGAGCACGGGCGTTCACCGAGCCACCAGTCCCCGGCCCCGTGCATCATGCCGACGATGCCGTGACCCCAGACGCGGGCCAGTGCTTCGCCGTTCCCGCCGAGGTCGATGCGCTCGGCGATGACCTCCGTGAGCTCCTCGCCCATGCGGCGCAGCAGCGGCGCGGAGTGCCGGCCGACGTCGAAGCCCTGCTCCGAAGGCGGGCCGGCCTCCTCCGCCGGATGCATCAGGAACCGGTACACCTGCGGGCGCGCCTCGATCGCGGCGAGGTACGTGTCGAGGGTCGCCTCCACGCGCTGTCGGCGCTCGGCCGGGGCGTCCAGCGCGGCACGCAGTGCGCCCAGCAGGGCGTCGGTGTGGCGCTGGGCGAGGGCCCGGTAGAGGCCGCCCTTGTCGCCGAAGTGGCGGTAGAGGATCGGCTTGGTGATACCGGCCTCGGCGGCGATGGCGTTCATGGACGCCTGGGGCCCGTCGCGCAGGACCACGCGGTCGGCAGCCTCGAGCAGTTCGCGCCGCCGTTGTTCGGCCGATCGCTGCTGCTCGGTCCGGTGTGTGGTGTCCATAGCGTCTCTCCCCGCCCGTCGATGTTCCTTAGGCCAGCGCAACGTAACACCCGCCTCGGCGCCGCTGCCGGTTGACAGTGGCTACCTACCGGTAACAGACTGCGGTTACCGCAAGTAACGCTATGCCCCGCCGGGAGGGATCATGGCCGAGTTCACGCTCGAGCTCAACGACGACCAGAAGCAGGTCCGTGACTGGCTGCACGGATTCGCCGAGGACGTGATCCGCCCGGCCGCCGCCGAGTGGGACGAGCGTGAGGAGACGCCCTGGCCGGTCATCCAGGAGGCGGCGAAGGTCGGCATCTACTCCCTCGACTTCTACGCCCAGCAGTTCTTCGACCCGACGGGCCTCGGCATCCCGATGGCGATGGAGGAGCTGTTCTGGGGCGACGCCGGTATCGCCCTGTCGATCGTGGGCACCGGCCTCGCCGCCGTCGGTGTCCTCGCGAACGGTACCGAGGAGCAGATCGGCACCTGGATCCCGCAGATGTACGGCGACGCCGACGACGTCAAGGTCGCCGCCTTCTGCTCCTCCGAGCCCGACGCCGGCTCGGACGTCGCCTCCATGCGGACCCGGGCCGTCTACGACGAGGCCAAGGACGAGTGGGTCCTGAACGGCACCAAGACGTGGGCCACGAACGGTGGCATAGCCAACGTCCATGTCGTGGTGGCCGTGGTGGACCCCGGCCTGGGTTCGAAGGGCCACGCCTCCTTCATCGTCCCCCCGAACACCCGCGGCCTCTCCCAGGGGCAGAAGTTCAAGAAGCACGGCATCCGCGCCTCGCACACCGCCGAGGTCGTCCTGGAGGACGTCCGTGTCCCCGGCTCCTGCCTCCTCGGCGGCAAGGAGAAGCTCGACGAACGCCTGGCGCGCGCCTGCGAGAAGGCGCGGCAGAGCGGCATGGGGGTTCCCCCGCTCGAGCGAAGCCGGGAGCGGGGAGAGGTCAAGAACGCCGCTATGGCCACCTTCGAGGCATCCCGCCCCGCGGTGGGCGCCATGGCGGTGGGCACGGCCCGGGCGGCCTACGAGGTGGCGCTGGACTACGCGAAGACCCGCCACCAGTTCGGCCGCCCGATCATCGACAACCAGGGCATCGCCTTCCAACTCGCCGACATGCGCACCCAGATCGACGCCGCCCGCCTCCTCGTCTGGCGGGCCTCCTGGATGGCCACGACGGGCAAGCCCTTCACCTCCGCCGAGGGTTCCATGTCCAAGCTGTACGCCAGCGAGGTCGCCAAGACCGTCACCGCCCAGGCCGTCCAGATCCTCGGCGGCAACGGCTTCACCCGCGAGTACCCGGTCGAGCGCATGCACCGCGACGCGGCCATCTACACCATCTTCGAGGGCACGAGCGAGATCCAGCGCCTCGTCATAGCCCGCACCCTCTCGGGCATGCCCATCCGCTGACGCCGGCCTCGTCCCCGTCGCGCTCTGGCCGTCGTTCCCACCCGGAGATCGTCTTCGGAACCCCGTTGTACGATCGAACCGGCGTTTCTCTGACCTCAGCTGTGTTCACGGATCTGCGCTGTTGGCCTCAGCCCGGGGCAGAGCGGTCGGTTCTGCTGCTCGATGTACCCACCCGACACCACAGCCTTCCACGGCGCGGTAGTGCGGGAATCGCCGTCCTGCAGGGCGGCGAGGATGTTAAGTCACCACCTGTAAGTACGTCATCATCGGCGACCTCGCCGCGGCCGCCGCCGCTCTCACAGTGGCCGTACGGGAGGCCATAGACCTCCTGGTACAGCAACTCGTCGACCTCGCCGTCGAGAAGATCGAGGCGCAGGTGGTCGCGCCGCTGGAGAACCTGTTCGACGACCCGGTGAGTGGCACGGACGGTTCCAGGACAAGAAGTCCACGTTCGACGGGAAGCGCGCCAAGCGCAAGGTCCTCCAGAGGCGTGCCGCTCCTGGCTGAGGGTGGGATACTTCCCCACCGCCATCGCTGCCCTGAATCCCGCAGATGGGCGGATCTATGAGTTCTCCCATGATGGGGATGGGAACCCCGTACTGATCCACAGAAACGTCGAGTCCCTCGTCCGCTCGCTCATCGTCCTGAAGAAGTTCTGTGAGGAGCGCGAGGAGAACGAGGACCTCGACCCTCAGGAACTGCGCCGGAGGATTGAGGCGTTCGACGACCTTCCGTTCGCCGTGGAGCGATCCGAGTGGAACCGGATGTACGAGGAGATCGTGGACGGCATCTTCTGAAAGAGCGTTCTGTCCCGCCAGAGCTGTTTAAGAAGTGAGGGCGTTCGCGGGCGGGCGTCGCGATTCAACGCTTGCGGCTGGGACTCCACTCGTAGGCCATGGGAGCCGTCTCTACGACTTCACTCGGCCAGGTTTCTCGAAGGTGCTCAAGTCGCTGGTGATGCTCCTGGACCCAGGTCTCCTGCGGCTGGATCCAGAGCATTGCGGTGAGGCGGTCGGGGTCGTCAACGGTCACGGACAAGGAGCGGTCCTCGTGCATGTGGAAGACGAGGCTCAGTCCGCGGTCGCCACCGATGCTCGCGTCCGTGCCCGGCGCGAGCCGGGCCAGGTCGCGCTGCCAGGCGTCGAGGTCCTTTTGGAACAGGAAGAGTTCAAGCCGGGCGTCAACGAAGTCGGCGGAGGCCAGGACATCTGCCCGCAGGATGTCGTGGCCGGTCAGAACCCCCGCTGGTAGCGGCCGGTCACTCGGACGACGCAGCGGTTACCGTCTGCATCTTCCAGGTGGATCAGGTCCACTGCGTCCGGTTCGGTCACCGCCGGCCTCTCTCTCGTGATGGTCGCATGTGCATCCTCTCGCATCACTGCATGGCTTGTCCGCCTGGCCGGGGCTGCCTCTCGCCGGGTCCGCTATGCGTCTTTCCAGTTCGCGGTGGACGCACACCGGTCGCGTGCTGGTCGGCGGGCCGCTCGGTGACGTACGGATTCTCGACCCGGTCACGGCGCTTCCGCAGGCCCGCCTCTCGGGCGCGGAGCCGCGCGGCCTCACCGCCGTGTTCGGCCTGCCCGACGGAAGTGTCGGCGCGCTCGACGAATGGGGCGCCGTCTCCCTGCTCGGCGAGCCGGCCCCGGCACCGGGCGCGGTCGCCTCCGGCCTGCTGGCGCTCGTCGACCCGGCCACGGCCGACGTGGGGAAGGACCTGCGGGACGTAGTGGCCGCGTTCCCCGCCGACGTACCGGGAGGCGCCAGGCTCACGGCGGCGTGCGCGCTGCCCGACGGGGTCGCCTTCGGTGACGACCTGGGGCGCGTACACCTCCTGGTCCAAGGGGGACGCTTCTCCGCGCCGCGTCACCCGGCGCCTTCACGAGGGGCCGGGTGACGCACTCGCCGCGGTCCCGGACGCACTCGACGCGGGACCGGTCCTGGCCGTGGCCTGGACGGACGGCCTTGTCCGCCACGAGACCCCGGACACGGCCGACGGCGTCGGGACATCGCTGGTACGCGAGTTCCGCCCCGGCCCTCCCGTGCGGGCCCTCCACTGCCACGGACAGTCGTTGCTGATCGCCACGGACGAGCTGACCGCCACCCTCGCCCCGGCCTGAGGGCTTGGCGTCGCGCCGCTACGCGGCCGGTGCGACGTCGCCCCGGTGGGCGGCCGCCCACGCGGTGACGAGGGCCTGGTAGATCCGCTGGCCGTCCGCCGACAGGGTGCCGCCCGAACGTACCCACAACTCGCGGATCGCGGCGTTCAGGGCTTCGGTGTCGGGCGTCTCGGCATCGAACGGGGAAATGGACATGTGTCCAGACTAGGGAGCCGGTCCGCCGATCCCACCCTGTTCGCCGCCCATCGTGAGCATTCACACGGTGAGCGGCGCAGGGTGGGTACACACCGTGTTCATGACGTGACGGGGCGTGCGGGATGTCGTAGGCGCGGTGTGCGCGGGGTCACTTCACCGAGCCCGCCATCACCCCCTGTACGAAGTGCCGCTGGAAGATCAGGAACACGGCCACCGGCACCACCAGGGACAGGAACGCGCCCGGGGCGAGGACGTCGATGTTGCTTCCGAACTGGCGGACCTGCGATTGGAGTTCCACCGTCAGGGGCTGGGACGACGAGTCGGCGAAGAGGAGGGCGACCAGCATGTCGTTCCACACCCACAGGAACTGGAAGATGGCCAGGCTGGCGATGGCCGGGCGGCCGACGGGGAGGACCAGCTGGCTGAAGATGCGCCACTCCCCGCCGCCGTCCATCCGCGCCGCCTCCAGCATCTCCTTCGGCATCTCCGCGAAGTAGTTGCGGAGGAGGAAGATCGCGAAGGGCAGGCCGTAGGCGACGTGGAAGAGCACGACTCCCGGGATCGTGCCGAACAGGCCCAGCGCGCCGAAGAGCTTCGCCACCGGGAGCAGGCCCACCTGGACCGGTACCACCAGCAGGGCGACGACCAGCAGGAAGATCCAGTCCCTGCCGGGGAACTCCAGCCAGGCGAAGGCGTAGCCGGCGAGTGCGGCGAGCACGACGACCAGGACCGTGGTCGGCACCGAGATCAGCACCGTGTTCCAGAACGCCTGCGTCATGCCCGAGTTCTCCAGCAGCGCCGCGTAGTTCGCGAACGACAGCTGGCCCGGGTCGCCCAGTGCCGTCCACCAGCCGCTCGACGCGCTGTCCTGCGCCGAGCGGAGGGAGGAGAGCAGCAGGCCCGCCACCGGGGTGATCCAGATCAGGCCGATCACCAGCAGGAACGCCTGCACCACGCCGTTGCCCAGCCAGCGGCGCAGACGGCGTCGGCGGTGGGGCGGCGGCGGGGACGGGAGGGCCGGTGGCGCCGTCCTCGGCCGCACCGGGGTGGTCGCTGTCGCGCTCATGACTGGCTCCTGCGGAAACGGCGGACGTTGAAGACCATCGCGGGGATCACCAGCAGCAGAAGCAGAACACCCAGCGCGCTGCCGAGCCCCTGATCGTTGCCGCCGCCGAAGGACACCAGCCACATCTGCGTGGCCAGCACCGTGGCGTCCTGCTGCACCGGGCCCGGCGCGATGATGTAGATCAGGTCGAAGACCTTCATCACATTGATGACCAGCGTGACGAAGACGACCGTCAGCACGGGCGCGAGCAGCGGCACGGTGATCCGCCGGAAGACCTGCCACTCGTTCGCGCCGTCCATCCGCGCCGCCTCCAGCGTGTCGCGCGGCAGCGCGGACAGCCCGGCGCCGATCAGGACCATCGCGAATCCCGTCCAGATCCAGAGGTACGCGCCGATGATGGCCGGCGTCACCAGCGCGGGTCCGAGCCACGACACGCCCGTGAACGGCTCCGCGAAGTTCGCCGCCGGGAGGCGGAGCGTGTACGCGCCCGACGACTCCAGGCCGTCGAAGCCGAACGCGCCGTCCGGGCCCGTGGTGGCCGTGGCGACCGCACGGCCGTCCCGCACCGCCTCCACGGTCAGGCCCGGCAGGCCGCGCTCGTCCGCGTCGACCTCGCCCGCACGCCCCCCGCCGCCCGGGGTGAAGTCCAGGTAGACCACACCGCGGAGCTCGTCGGCGGAAGCCTCCGCCGTCGCCGCCTCCGCCGCGGGCCGCGCCTCGGACGGGACCTCCTGGGGCCTCACCCCCACCACGCCCAGCGGAACGGGCGCGTCGCCCGGCGAGAGCGTCGCCGTCGTCTCGTACGAGCCCGTGGGGGTCTTCCGTAGCGACTCGCCCTCCCTGGCCCTCGCGCCGGGGTACTGCGAGCCCTCCTCGAACATGTCGTGCACGCCGACCACCGCCGCGTTCAGGACGCCCTTGTCGGGGTCGTCCTCGTACGCGAGCCGGAAGATGATGCCCGCCGCGAGGAACGACACCGCCATCGGCAGGAACAGCAGCAGTTTGAACGCGGCCGCCCAGCGGATCTTCTCCACCAGAACGGCGAGCATCAGCCCCAGACCGGTCAGCAGCGTCGGGGCGACGACCACCCAGATCGTGCTGTTGCGGATGGCCTTAAGCGTGGCCGGGTCCCGGAACATCTCGACGTAGTTCTCACCGCCGACGAACCGGGCCCCCGACGCGTCGAAGAAGCTCCGGCCGACCGAGAAGACTACGGGGTACACCACCAGCGCGCCGAGCAGCAGCAGCGCGGGCAGGACGAAGGCGACGGCGATGATCCGCCGGCGCCGCCCGGCGCGGCGCCGCGCGTTCGCGGCCCCCCGCCGGGCGGTTTCGGTGACTGTGGTCATGGTGAAAGGTCGCCTCAGCCCTGGTTGGCGGTGCGGTACGCCTTGGCCGCAGCGGCCTCCAGCGCGGCCGCCGTGGCGGTCGGGTTCGACGGGTCGCGCAGGAAGTCCTGCAGGATCTTCCACTCGCCCGCGCCCTTCGTGCCGCCGAACGCCGCCGGCGCCTGGTCGGACATGTCGAAGCGGACCGTGTCACCGGCGTCGATCAGCGACTTGGCGGTGGCCCGCAGCGTGGTGTCCCCGTACGCGCCCAGGTCCAGGCCCTTGTTGGGGGAGATGAAGCCGCCCTCGGACGCCCACACGGAGGCCGCCTCGGGGGTGGCCAGGAACTCCATGAACGCCATCGCGGCCTTCTGGTTCTTGCCGTCCTTCAGCACCACGGCCGCGTCGCCGCCGCTGACCACCGGCGCATCCCCCTTGCCGACCGGCGGGAACGAGAAGAACGTCGCGTCCTCGCCGATCTTCCGGCCGAACTCGTCCTTCGCGATACCGGCCACGAAGTCGCCCTCGTAGACCATTCCGGCCTCCGGCTTGGGACCGAAGACCTTCTCGACCGAGCCGGGGAAGTCCGTGGAGAGGGCGCCGTTCCGGCCGCCGGCCAGCATCTTGTCGTCGCTGAAGAGCGTGCCGAGGGTCTTCAGGGCCTCGACCACCGTCGGGTCGGTCCACTTGATCTCGTGCTTGGCGAGCTGGTCGTACTTCTGCGGGCCCGCCTGCGACAGGTAGATGTTCTCGAACCAGTCGGTGAGCGTCCAGCCGTCCTCGCCCGCCACCGCGAAGGCCGGCAGGCCCGAGTCGGCGACGGTGCGGCCGACGGTGAGCATCTCCTCGTACGTCGTCGGCGGCTTCACCCCCGCCTGGTCGAGGGCGGCGGGGCTGTACCAGACGGTCGACTTGTTGGACGCCTTGAAGTACAGGCCGTACAGCTTCCCGTCGACGGAGCCGTAATTCTTCCAGACCGGCGCGTAGTTGGCGTCGACCGCCTTCTCCGTCCGGTCCGACAGCGGCTTGAGCCAGTTCTGCTTGGCGAACTGCTGGAGCACGCCGACCTGCGGGACCATCACCACGTCGGGCGCGTTGCCGCCCTCGATCTTGCTGCCGACGACCGTGGAGACGTTGTCGCCGGTGGAGACGAACCGGGTCTTCGCGCCGGTCTTCTCGGTGAAGGTGTCCAGCACCTTCTGGAAGTTCTTCTGCTCGGCGCCCGACCAGACACCCGCGATCGTCAGGGTCTGCCCGGCCAGTTCCTTGCCGCCGTCCGCCTTGGTCACCGGGCCGCCACCGCACGCGGTCGCGCCAAGGGCCAGGGCGACCGTGACGGCCGAGCAGCACACTGTGGTGAAGCGTCGTCTCATCATGTCCGTACCTTTCGGGGGTGGGATTTCGAAGGGGTGGTACGAGTGGGGGTTACGGGGTGGTGGTGCGAGTGGGGGGTCCAGGGAAGGTGTAGGGAAGGGGTTACGGGGTGGGGTTTTCGGTGCCGTCGGTGATCCACCAAGCCGCGGTGGACCCCGGCAGCGCGCCCGGCGGGCACATCCCGCTCGCCAGCAGCGGCGTCCCCGGGACCGGGGCGGGCACCGGCGCGGTGCCGAAGTTCACGGCGCACACCAGCCCGTCGCCCCGCTCGAACGCGAGGACCCCGGGCGGCGCGTCCAGCCAGCGCAGGGCGCCCTCGCCCAGCTGGGGCAGCCCGCGCCGCAGCTGCAGGCCCTCGCGGTACAGGTGCCAGAACGAGCGGGTGTCGGCGAGCGCCCGCTCGGTGGCGTGCTCGGCGAACCAGCCCGGCTGCGGCAGCCACGGCCGTACGCCCTCGGGGCCCGCGCTGAACCCGAACGGTGAGGCGTGCCCGGACCAGGGGAGCGGGACGCGGCAGCCGTCGCGGATCCGGGCCCGGCTGCCGGTACGGCGGAAGATCGGGTCGGTGAGCACCTCGTCCGGCAGGTCGACGACCTCCGGCAGGCCCAGCTCCTCGCCCTGGTAGATGTACGCGGCGCCGGGCAGCGCCAGCAGCAGCAGCGCGGCGGCCCGGGCGCGGGCGGCCCCGAGACCGCTGCCCTCGGTGCCGGACTCCCCGTACCGGGTGACGGTCCGCACCTGGTCGTGGTTGTTCAGCACCCAGGTGACGCTGGAGCCGGTTCCGGCGATGTCCCGCAGCGCCTCGTCGATGACGCTCCGGAACGCGGCGGCGTCCCAGGGCGCGCCCAGCAGGTCGAAGAAGAACGCCTGGTGGAGCTCGTCCGGGCGGACGTACTGGGCGTGCTCGCGGGCGGTCGGCACGGACACCTCGCCGACGAGCAGCCGCTCGCGGCCGTCCCTCGCGGTGTACTCCTCGCACACCTTCCGCCACTGGCGCCATACGCCGTGCACCTCGGGCTGGTTCCAGGCGAGCGGGTTGACCGAGTCGCGGGTGCGGGCGTCGGCCTCCGGGTCGGGGGAGTCCGGCAGGTCCGGGTGCTTGAACAGCCCGGCGGCCACGTCGATCCGGAACCCGTCCACGCCGCGGTCGAGCCAGAACCGCAGCACCTCGTCGAAGTGCGCGGGGACGTCCGGGTTGCGCCAGTTCAGGTCCGGCTGCTCCGGCGTGAACATGTGCAGGTACCACTGGCCGGGGGTGCCGTCCGGCTCGGTCACCCGGCTCCACGCGGGGCCGCCGAACATCGCGTGCCAGTTGTTCGGCGGCACGTCGCCGCCCGGGCCCCGGCCCTCGGCGAAGTGGAACCGGGCGCGGGCCTCGCTGCCGGGGCCGGCGGCGAGCGCTTCGCCGAACCAGGGGTGCTCGCTGGAGCAGTGGTTCGGGACGATGTCGAGCAGCACCTTGATCCCGAGCCGGTGGGCGTCCGCCACCAGCAGCCCGAACTCGTCGAGGTCGCCGTAGACCGGGTCCACGTCGCGGTAGTCGGCGACGTCGTAGCCGTGGTCGTGCTGCGGCGAGGGATAGAAGGGGCTCAGCCAGATGCCGTCCACGCCGAGCTTCTTCAGATACGGCAGTCCGGTGCGGACACCGGCGAGGTCGCCGATCCCGTCGCCGGTGCTGTCCAGGAAGCTGCGGACGTACACCTGGTAGATCACTGCGTCGCGCCACCAGGGGTGCGTGAGGCGGTGCGAGAGGCCGTCGTCGGCCGGGGCTGTGAGCATCACCCGTTGACCTGTTTCTGCGTGAAGGGTGCGCGCCGCTCAGAGGGAGCAGCGGTTATGCATGCATGTTAGGTAGCACGCTTTACCTCGTGTCAACGACGATGCAATAAACACTGGCCGGTTACCTGGTTATGTACCGATTTGTCACCCTGGGGGAACGCTGAAATATGCGCCTCCGATGCGGCGCCCATGCCTAACAGGTAACTAAGAGGGGGTCTCCGGGAGATCCGAAGCGGCGTGCGTCAGCCGCGGCGCGCGATCGCGTCCAGCTCCGCCGCGAGCCGCCGCACCGCGGCCTCGGACGACTGGCGCTGTGCCATCGCGTCGTGCATCACGGCCTGGACGGCCAGACTGACCTGCTCGTACTGCGGGCTCTTGGGGCGAGGCCGGGCCGCCAGCACGCTCTCCCGCAGCGCCGGCAGATACGGGAACCGCCGCAGCAGCGACGCGTCCTCGTACAGCGCGGCCCGCACCGGCGGCAGCGCGCCCTCCGTCAGCACTCTGCGCTGCACCGCGTCACTCGTCAGATACGCGAGCAGGTCGCGCGCCGTCTCCGCGTGCCGCGTCCGGCTGCTCACCGCGAGGTTCGCCCCGCCCAGGACACTCGTCCCCGGCCCGTCCGGGCCCGGCAGCGGCACAGCGCCGAAGCGGCCCGCGACCTTCGAGTCGCTCCCGGAGGCGCCCGCCCAGGCGTACGGCCAGTTCCGCAGGAAGAGGAGCCGGCCGTCCTGGAACGCCTGCCGGGACTCCTCCTCCTTGTACGTGAGCGCCTCCCGGGGGATCCAGCCGTCCCGCACACCCCGGCCCAGGAACGCCACCCCGGACCGCGCCGCGGCCGAGTCCACGGCGACCCGGCCGCCCTCGTCACCGAGGACCGCGCCGCCCGCCGAGTAGATCGCCTCCGTGGCGTTGACCGTGAGCCCCTCGTACGGCAGGAACTGCCCGGCGTAACCGCCGACGCCGTATTTCGGCGCGATCGTCCGCGCCTGCCGCTCCAGCTCCGCCCAGGTGCGCGGGGGTCGCTCGCCCTCCGCCACCAGGAGGTCCTCGCGGTAGAAGAGCATGCCCGCGTTCGTCACATACGGCACGGCGTACAGCCGGCCTTCGTATGTCGCCGTGTCCACGACCGGCGGGAGGAAGTCGTCCAGGGCGAACCGGTCCCGCTCCAGCGGAGCGATCCAACCGGCCGCCGCGAACTCCGACGTCCACGCCACATCGATGTTGAGGATGTCGAAACGGCCGCCCGCGCCGGACCGCAGATCCGTGATCATCTGCGCCCGGGTCTCGTCGGCCGAGTCGGGCAGCTCGACGAGCGTGACCTTCTCCGCCGGCCGCTCCCGGTTCCAGTCGTCCAGCAGCGGGCCCAGGTATCCGGTGAGGTCGCCCGCCGTGGCCAGCGTCACCGGACCCCGCCCCGCGCTCCGCGGCCCGTCCCCGGGCACGCCGGACGCCACCGATCCCACCAGCAGCAGGACCGCGACAAGGAGCCCCCTACCCGCGGCACGCGTCCACCGCATAGGTTCCTCCCTGTAACACCAGTACCGGACACCTTCGTCAGGTCAGTGGCATGTATACCTGTTAGGCATTGGGCGATACTAGGGCGCAGAGCACATTGAACCCGGATCGCGATAGAAGGAGAGCCCACGAGTGCGCATGCAGCTCCTCGCTCTCCTGGCTGACGGATCCGCGCACGGCTACGAGCTCAAGCAGGACCTTGAGCAACTGCTGGGTGCCGCGTACCCTCAGCCCAACGTCGGGCAGATCTACGTGACCCTGGGCCGACTGGAGAAGTCGGGACTCATCGAGGGTGAGGAAGTCGCCCAGTCGAACCGGCCGAACAAGAAGATCTACCGCCTCACCGCCGCCGGACGTGAGGCGCTGAGCGCCTGGTTCGAGGAGACCGCGGACGAACCGCGGGTACGGGACGAGTTCTTCATGAAGCTCGCCCTCGCGCCCCGGACCGGCCTCGCCGACCAGATATCCCTCATCAACAAGCAGCGACGCGAGTACCTCAGGACCATGCGCACCCTTTCCAAGCTGGCCGCCACCGAGAACCGGGACAACCGCACAGCCCACCTGCTCATCGAGGGCGCCATGCTCCACCTCCAGGCCGACCTCGACTGGCTGGAGCGCTGCCAGGAGGAGCTGGAGGAGCCGCGATGAGCGCCGGAGAAGCCGCGACAAGCGCCGGAGAACCCGCCGTGAGCGACACCGCCGCCGCCCCGGCACCCCTGCTGGAGGCCCACGGCCTGACCAGGACCCACCACGGCGAAGGCGGCCCCGTCCATGCCGTGCGCGGGGTCGACCTGACCGTGCGGCGCGGCGAGTTCGTCGCCGTCACCGGCCCCTCCGGCGCGGGCAAGTCCACCCTCCTCCACCTGCTCGGCGGGCTCCAGCGCCCCGACAGCGGCACGATCAAGCTCGACGGCGAGTCCACCGCCGCCTACACCGAGGCCCGCTGGGCGGTGGAGCGGCGCCGCAGCATCGGCATCGTCTTCCAGTTCTTCAACCTCGTCTCCAACCTGACCGTCGCCGACAACGTCGAGTTCCCCGCCCTGCTCGCCGGCGCCTCCGCCAAGCACGCCCGCGCCGAGCGCGAGAAGCTCCTCGCCGAGCTGGGCCTCGCCGCGAAGGCGCGCAGCATGCCCGGCGAGCTGTCCGGCGGCGAACAGCAGCGCGTCGCCCTCGCCCGCGCCCTGGTCAACCAGCCCCGGCTGCTCCTCGCCGACGAACCGGCCGGCAGCCTCGACAGCAAGGGCACCCGCGAGGTGATGCGGCTGCTCGGCCGGTTCCACCAACGCGGCCAGACCATCGTCCTCGTCACCCACGACGCCCGGCTCGCCAGCGCCGCCGACCGCGTGATCAGCTTCTTCGACGGCCGCGTCACGGACGACGCCTCGCTCGGGGACGACGGTGACGACGGCAAGGACGGCGGCGGGCGCGACGGCGGGCGCCGGGGCCGTACCACCGGACCCGCCCGCGTCGTCGAGCTGAGGGACTGACCGGCGTGCGGGCCATGCTGCGCTGGGCGCACGCCGATCTGCGGACCCACCGCGGCGAGGCGCTGTTCCTCGTCTCAGCCACCGCGGGGATCGTCGCCTCCCTGCTCCTCGCGGCGGCCCTCTTCGGCTACGCCACCAACCCCTGGCAGCGGGTCTTCACCCAGTCCCAGGGCGCGCACGTCTGGATCCACACCGGCCGCACCGCTGACCCCGCCCGGCTCGCCGAACTCGACGGTGTCGCAGCCACGGCCGGCCCGTACGACACCGTCGCCACCGGCGTCGCCTCGCGCGGCGCCCGCGCCGCCGTCGAGCTGCGCGCCACCGCCGACCGGCCGCCCACCACCGGCCGCCCCCTCGTCACCGCGGGCCGCTGGCTCGACCCGGCCGTGCCCGACGGCGTCGTCCTGGAGAGCAGCCTCGCGGAGGCACTGGTCGCCGAGCCCGGCGACACCCTCACCCTGCCCGGCGGCGACGGCCGGACCCTCACCGTCCTCGGCGTCGCCGACAGCGCCGAGCCCCGCTACCGGCCGGGCGAACGCCCCGGCACCGTCTGGGCCCCGCCCACCGCCGTGCGCACCACCCCCGGACAGCCCGGCCGCGTCACCGGCCTGCGGCTCACCGACGGCGACGACACCGAGTACGCCGTGCAGCGCGCCGTCACGACCCTCGGCGCCGGAGCGGTCACCGATGTCACCGACTGGCGGCAGGCCCGCGCCGAGGCGCAGGGCGACACCCGGCTCCTCGGCCAGGTCCTCGGCCTGTTCGGGCTCGGCGCGCTGGCCGCCGCCGCGCTCGCCGTGTTCGGCGCCATCAGTACGCGCGTACGCGGCCACCTCCGCGACATCTCCGTCCTCAAGGCCATCGGCTTCACCCCCGGCCAGGTCGTCCGGGTCTTCCTCGCCCAGCACCTGGCGTACGCGGCCCTCGGCGCCGCCCTCGCCAGCGCGCTCACCCAGGCGCTCGGCAGCCGCATACCCGGGCGCCTCGGCGACGCCGTCGGCGTCTGGCAGGGCCTGCCCGGACACGCCGGGTCCCTCCTCGGCATCCCCGTCGCCGTCGTCGTCCTGATCGGCGCCGCCACCGGCCTCGCCGCCTGGCGCGCGGGCCGTGTCCCGCCCGTCCCCGCCGGGTCCCCGGTGGGCACCGCAGCGGGCCGGGGCCTCTCCCGCCCGGTCCGGCGCGCCCTGGCCCTGCCCGGCGTACCGCCCGCCCTGGTCCTTGGCTGGCACCGCGCGTTCGGCCGCGGCCGCCACACGCCCGCCACCGTCGCCCGGCTCGCCCTGCCGCTGCTGCTGATCACCGTGGCCCTCGGCGCCTTGACCACCATCGAACGCTTCGACTCCCGCCCCGAACAGCTCGGCCTGGCCGCCGCGCTCACCGCGCGCCCCGCCGAGGGCCTCGGCGACCGGGAGGCCCGCGCCCTGCTCCAGCGCAGCCCCGACGTGATCGCCGCCCACCGCGGTCTGGAGGTCGCCGCCCTGGTCCCCGGCCAGACCGGCACGATCGCCCTGCGCGGCCTCGGCACCCGCCAGGACCCCTACCCCTACTCCGTCGTCGAGGGCCGCCTCGCGCGGGGCCTCGACGAGGCGGTGGCCGGACAGGGTCTGCTGGACCTGCTCGGCGTCCGGGTCGGCGACTGGGTGCGGGTCACCGTCGAGGGTCACCCCCAGGTGCTGCACCTCGTCGGCCGCAGCATCGAGCCCGAGAACGGCGGCCGGACCATCTCCACCTCGCTCGACACCCTCCGCGAGAACGACCCGGCCCTGCAGCCCACCGTCTACCACCTACTGCTCCGGCCCGGCGCCGACCCGCGCGTGGTGCGGGCCGAACTGACCGAGGCGGCGGCGGGCCGCTTGGACATCCACGCGGTCGCGGGCCCCGCCGACCGGCTCGCCTCCCTGCGCGGTGTGGTCGCCGGGCTGATCATCGTCCTCGCCCTGATCGGCCTGACCGAGGTGTCGACGGCCATCGGCGGAGCGGTACGTGACGGGGAGCGCGACCTGCTGGCGCTGAAGGCCATGGGGCTGTCGCCCCGCGAGGTCACCGCCGTGACGGTGACCGCCGTCGGCTGCACCGCCCTGGCCGCCGCGCTCGCCGGTACGGCCCTGGGGGTGCCGCTCGCCCACTGGCTGATCGACCACGAGGGCCGAACGAGCGGCGTGGGCGCCGGCATCGCCCAAGGCCCCCCGCTCCTCCACCTGCTGGCCCTCACGGCCGGCGCCGTCCTGGGCGCGATCGCACTCGCGGCCGTCCCCGCCGCCCGCGCGGCCCGCCGCAGGCTGGCGGACACACTGAGCGCGGTCGCCTGACGAGAGGCCGGAGTCTCGTCAGGCGCCGAGCAGCGCCTCGATCGCGGCGAGCAGCTCCGGGGCCTCCGGCTCGGTGCGCGGGCGGAACCGGGTGACCTCACCCTCGGGCGAGATCAGGAACTTCTCGAAGTTCCACTGCACGTCCCCGGCCGCGCCGTCCGCGTCCGCGGCCTTCGTCAGCTCCGCGTACAGCGGGTGCCGCCCGGCGCCGTTCACATCCGTCTTCTCGAGAAGCGGGAACGACACCCCGTACGTCGTCGAGCAGAACGTCCGTATCTCCTCCGCGCTGCCCGGCTCCTGGCCCGCGAACTGGTTGCAGGGCACGCCCAGCACGGTGAACCCGCGCTCGCCGTACTGCTGCTGCAGCCGCTCCAGGCCCGCGTACTGCGGCGTCAGCCCGCACTTCGACGCGACGTTCACCACCAGCACCGCACGGCCCCGGTAGTCCGCCAGGCTCACGGGGTCGCCGGACAGGGTGTGCAGCGGAATGTCGTACAGGCTCATCAAGGTCTCCTCGTCGTCAGTGGAACAGACGACAGGGTAGACACGTACACATGAACGATCAGCAACTTCCGGCCTCGGTGCCCGACGACGCCCGGCCGCCCGTGTGGTGCCGGCTGTGCGGGCAGCCCCTCACCGGCCGCGGCTCCCGCCGCACCGGCCTCGGCCCGTCGTGCGACGCCAAGCTCCACCCGGCGCGGCCCGATATCCGGCCGCGCCGCCACGACGTCGACCAGGACCCGCTGCCCGGCCTGTGAGATCCCGTCCGGCGCTTGAGGAGCCCACCCGCCGTCACGGATTCAGCGGTCGGAACAACCCCTCCTGCACCACCGACACCAGCAGCCTGCCCTCCCGGTCGTAGATCCGCCCCCGCGCCAGGCCGCGCCCGCCCGTCGCGATGGGGGACTCCTGGTCGTACAGAAACCACTCGTCCGTACGGAACGGCCGGTGGAACCACATCGCGTGGTCCAGCGACGCCATGTCGAAGCCCCGCGGCCCCCAGAGCGGCTCGACGGGGATGCGGACCGCGTCGAGCAGGGTCATGTCGGACGCGTACGTCAGCGCGCATGTGTGGACGAGCGGGTCGTCGCCCAGCGGGCCCACCGCGCGCATCCACACCGCGCTGCGCGGGTCCGCGTCCTTGATCTCCTCCGCCGTCCAGCGCAGCCGGTCCACGTACCGGATGTCGAACGGCTGACGCCGGGCCATCCGCTCCAGCGCCTCCGGCAGCGCGCCCAGGTGCTCACGGATCTCCTGCGCGACCGGAGGCAGCGTCTCGGGGTCCGGGAAGTCCAGGCGCGGCGGCAGCTGGTGCTCGAAGCCGGGCTCCTCCGGCTGGTGGAAGGACGCCGTCAGGTTGAAGATCGTGCGGCCGCGCTGGACCGCCGTGACCCGGCGCGTGGTGAAGGAGCGGCCGTCCCGCACCCGCTCCACCTGGTACACGATCGGCACGCCCGGGATGCCCGGCCGCAGGAAGTACGCGTGCAGCGAGTGCACCGGCCGGTCGCCCCCGGTGGTGCGGCCGGCCGCGACCAGGGCCTGACCGGCGACCTGTCCGCCGAAGACCCGCTGCAGCGACTCCTCGGGGCTGCGCCCGCGGAAGATGTCGACCTCGATCTGCTCCAGGTCGAGCAGGTCGACGAGGCGCTCGGCGGCGTTGGCAGGGTTCGTCATCGGGTTCTCCGGGTCCTCAGAACGGGCCGACGTGGGTGACGCGGACGACGGCCAGGCCCTCCGCGTCGGAGGCCGCCAGGTCCACTTCCGCGCTGATGCCCCAGTCGTGGTCGCCGTTCGGGTCCGCGAAGGTCTGCCGGACCCGCCACAGACCGTGGGCTGTGTTCTCGTCGGACGCATCGATGGACAGCAGCTTCGGGCCCCGCGCGTCCGGGCCGGTGCCCAGGTCCTCGTACTCGTCCCAGTACTTGTCCATCGCCTCGCCCCAGGCGTCCGCGTCCCAGCCGGACTCCGCGTCCAGCTCGCCCAGCTCGTCGACGTGGTCGAGCGCGGCCAGCTCCACGCGCCGGAACATCGCGTTGCGTACGAGGACCCGGAACGCACGGGCGTTGGCCGTGACCGGCTTGACCTGGTCGGCCTTCTCCTGGGCCTCCTCGGCCGTCTCCACCTCGGGGTTGGCCAGCTGCTCCCACTCGTCCAGCAGACTGGAGTCGACCTGCCGGACCATCTCGCCCAGCCAGGCGATCAGGTCCTCCAGGTCCTCGGTCTTCAGATCGTCCGGGATCGTGTGGTCCAGCGCCTTGTACGCGCCCGCCAGATAGCGCAGCACGATGCCCTCGGTCCGCGCCAGCTCGTAGAAGGACGTGAACTCCGTGAAGGACAGCGCCCGTTCGTACATGTCGCGGATCACCGACTTCGGCGACACGGGGTGGTCGCCGACCCACGGGTGGGACTTCCGGTACAGGTTGTACGCGTGCCACAGCAGCTCTTCGAGCGGCTTCGGGTACGACACGTCCTGGAGCCGCTCCATCCGCTCCTCGTAGTCGACGCCGTCGGCCTTCATCGCGGCGACGGCCTCGCCGCGCGCCTTGTTCTGCTGGGCCGCGAGGATCTGCCGCGGGTCGTCCAGCGTCGACTCGACGACCGACACCATGTCCAGCGCGTACGACGGGGACTCCGGGTCGAGCAGCTCGAAGGCGGCCAGCGCGAACGTCGACAGCGGCTGGTTCAGCGCGAAGTCCTGCTGGAGGTCGACGGTGAGCCGGATAGTGCGGCCCTCGGCGTCCGGCTCGTCCAGCTGCTCGACGACGCCGCCGTCCAGCAGCGACCGGTAGATGGCGATCGCGCGGCGGATGTGCCGCAGCTGGTTCCTGCGCGGCTCGTGGTTGTCCTCCAGCAGGTGACGCATCGCCGCGAAGGCGTCGCCGGGCCGGGCGATCACCGACAGCAGCATCGTGTGCGTCACCCGGAACCGGGACGTCAGCGGCTCCGGCTCGGACCCGATGAGCTTCTCGTAGGTGTTCTGCGACCAGTTGACGAAGCCCTCCGGGGCCTTCTTGCGGACCACCTTGCGGCGCTTCTTCGGGTCGTCGCCCGCCTTCGCCAGTGCCTTCTCGTTCTCGATGACATGCTCGGGCGCCTGCGCGACGACAAACCCGGCCGTGTCGAACCCGGCCCGGCCGGCCCGGCCCGCGATCTGGTGGAACTCGCGGGCGCGAAGCGTGCGCACCCGGTTCCCGTCGTACTTCGTCAGCGCCGTGAACAGCACCGTACGGATGGGGACGTTGACGCCGACGCCCAGCGTGTCCGTACCGCAGATCACCTTCAGCAGACCGGCCTGGGCGAGCTTCTCCACCAGGCGCCGGTACTTGGGGAGCATGCCCGCGTGGTGCACACCGATGCCGTGCCGGACGTAGCGCGACAGGTTCCGTCCGAACTTCGTGGTGAACCGGAAGCCGCCGATGAGCTCGGCGATCCGGTCCTTCTCCTCGCGCGAGCACATGTTGATGCTCATCAGCGACTGTGCCCGCTCGACGGCCGCCGCCTGCGTGAAGTGCACGATGTAGACCGGCGCCTGCTTGGTCTGGAGGAGCTCGGTCAGCGTCTCGGTGATCGGCGTCGTCCGGTACTCGTACGACAGCGGGACCGGGCGGGTCGCCGAGCGGACCACCGACGTGGGGCGGCCCGTGCGGCGCGTCAGGTCCTTCTCGAACATCGAGACGTCGCCGAGCGTCGCCGACATCAGGACGAACTGCGCCTGCGGCAGCTCCAGGAGCGGGATCTGCCACGCCCAGCCGCGGTCCGGCTCCGCGTAGAAGTGGAACTCGTCCATCACGACCTGGCCGATGTCGGCGTGCTTGCCGTCGCGCAGAGCGATCGACGCCAGCACCTCCGCCGTGCAGCAGATCACCGGCGCGTCGGCGTTCACGGACGCGTCGCCGGTCAGCATGCCCACATTCTCGGTGCCGAACAGCTTGCACAGATCGAAGAACTTCTCGGAGACCAGCGCCTTGATCGGCGCGGTGTAGAACGTCACCTGGTCGTTGGCGAGCGCCGTGAAATGCGCACCCGCGGCGACCAGGCTCTTTCCCGAACCGGTCGGGGTGGAGAGGATCACGTTGGCGCCCGACACCACCTCGATCAGCGCCTCCTCCTGGGCCGGATAGAGGGAGATGCCCCGGCCCTCCGCCCATGACGAGAAAGCCTCGAAGAGGTCATCGGGATCGGCGGTCTGCGGGAGCTGATCGATAAGGGTCACGCCTCCATCTTGCCTGCCTTCCCCCGCGAAGCGGGAACCGGCCACCGGCTCGAAGATCACGGGCGATACCCTGTGCCGTCAACTCGGCAACACCACACGAGCACTGGGGCGGGCACGCACATGATGGGACCGGCGCACTCTCTCTCCGGGGCGGCAGCCTGGCTGGGGGTGGGCGCCGCGACCGCGGCGGCCGGCCACCCCATGCCGTGGCCCGTCCTCGTCGTCGGGGCGCTGATCTGCGCCGGCGCCGCGCTTGCCCCTGACCTGGACCACAAGTCGGCGACGATCTCGCGCGCCTTCGGACCCCTGTCGCGCTGGCTGTGCGAGGTCGTCGACAAACTCTCGTACGCCGTCTACAAGGCGACGCGGAAGCCCGCCGACCCGCGAAGGAGCGGCGGCCACCGCACGCTGACGCACACCTGGCTGTGGGCCGTCGCGATCGGCGCCGGCACATCGGGGATCGCCGTCGCGGGGGGCCGGTGGGCGGTCCTCGCGATCCTCTTCGTCCACCTGGTGCTGGCCGTCGAGGGCCTCCTGTGGCGGGCCGCCCGGGTCTCCAGCGACGTCCTGGTGTGGCTGCTCGGCGCGACCAGCGCGTGGATCCTCGCGGGCGTACTGGACCAGCCCGGCAACGGGGCGAGCTGGCTGTTCGAAGCGCCCGGGCAGGAGTACATATGGCTCGGGCTGCCGATCGTGCTCGGCGCGCTGGTGCACGACATCGGCGACGCGCTGACCGTGTCCGGCTGCCCGATACTGTGGCCCATCCCGGTCGGCCGGAAGCGCTGGTACCCGATCGGGCCGCCGAAGGCCCTCCGGTTCAAGGCGGGCAGCTGGGTCGAGGTGAAGGTCCTCATGCCGGTGTTCATGGTCCTCGGCGGAGTGGGCGGCGCGGTCGCGCTCAACGTGGTCTGACGGGCAGGACCGGGCGGGCAGGACGGGGCGGGCAGGACCGTACGGGCAGGGCCGGGGAGCGTCGGACCGGAGCGGGCACGACCCGGCCGGGGCGCGCCCGGCGGACCGTCAGGTCTCGCCGTGCCAGGACCGCCACAGCGCCGCGTACGCGCCGTCCGCCGCGACCAGCGCGTCATGGCTGCCCAGTTCGCTGATCCGGCCGCGCTCCACGACGGCGATCAGGTCCGCGTCGTGCGCCGTGTGCAGCCGGTGCGCGATGGCCACCACCGTGCGCCCCTCGAGGACCCGGGCCAGGGACCGCTCCAGATGGCGGGCCGCCCGCGGGTCGAGGAGCGACGTCGCCTCGTCCAGGACCAGGGTGTGCGGGTCCGCCAGCACCAGCCGGGCCAGCGCCACCTGCTGGGCCTGCGCCGGGGTCAGCGCCCTGCTGCCCGAGCCCACCTCGGTGTCGAGGCCGTCGTCCAGGGGCCGCGCCCACGGGTCGGCGCCCACCGCGTGCAGCGCCGCCCACAACTCCCCGTCACCCGCCTGGGGGCGCGCCAGCCTCAGGTTGTCCCGCAGGGTCCCGACGAACACATGGTGCTCCTGGTTGACCAGGGCCACATGCTTCCGTACCCGCTCGGCCGGCATCCTCGCCAGCTCCGCCGCCCCCAGCGTGACCCGCCCGGAGCGCGGCGCGTAGATCCCGGCCAGCAGCCGTCCGAGCGTCGACTTCCCCGCGCCCGACGGCCCGACCAGCGCCAGCCGCGTGCCCGGCGCGACCGCCAGCGACACCGCGTGCAGCACGTCGACGCCCTCCCGGTAGCCGAACCGCACCTCGTCCGCCCGTACGTCCCGCCCCTCGGGCCGTACGGCGCCGTCGCCGGCGTCCGGCTCGATGTCCCGGACCCCGACGAGCCTCGCCAGCGACACCTGGGCGATCTGAAGCTCGTCGTACCAGCGCAGGATGATCCCGATCGGGTCCACCAGCATCTGCGCCAGCAGCGCCCCCGTGGTCAGCTGGCCGACGTCCAGCCACCCGCGCAGCACCAGCACGCCGCCGATCAGCAGGACCGCGACGAGCACCACGGCGTGGGTGAGGCTGATGACCGGCAGAAACACCGAGCGCAGGTAGAGGGTGTACCTCTCCCAACCCGTCCACTCCTTGATCCGCCGGTCCGACAGCGCGACCCGCCGCGCCCCCAGCCGGTGCGCCTCCACCGTGCGGCCCGCGTCGACGGTCTCCGCGAGCGCGGCTGCCACCGCCGCGTACCCGGCGGCCTCCGAGCGGTACGCCGACGGGGCCCGCCGGAAGTACCAGCGGCAGCCCACCAGCAGCAGCGGCGCCGCCACCAGGGCCGCGAGGGCCAGCGGCGGCGCGGTGGCGGCCATACCGCCGAGCAGCAGGCCCATCCACACCACGCCGATCGCCAGCTGCGGCACGGCCTGCCGCATGGCGTCGGCCAGCCGGTCGATGTCGGTGGTGATTCGCGACAGCAGATCACCCGTCCCGGCCCGCTCCAGCACCCCCGGCGGCAGCCCCACCGACCGCACCAGGAAGTCCTCGCGGAGATCGGCCAGCATCTCCTCCCCGAGCATCGCCCCGCGCAGCCGCACCAGCCGCACGAACACCGCCTGTACGAGCAGCGCGACGGCGAACAGCGCCAGGGTCCGCTCCAGGTGCAGCTCGCGTGTCCCCGCGGCCAGCCGGTCCACCAGCGAGCCCAGCAGATACGGGCCGGTCATCGACGCCACGACGGCGACCGCGTTGACCGCGACGAGCCCGGCGAACGCCTGGCGATGGCGGCGCAGCAGCTCCCGTACATACGCGCGCACGGTCGCGGGCGAGCCCACGGGCAGGGTGGCCGCGGAATGCGGGGCCGCCGGGTCGTACTCCGGTGGCGCCAGGCCGATCATGCGGACTCCTCGATGTCTGCGAACTCGGGGGACGCGGGGGAGGCGGGGGAGGCGGACGGCTCGGGCGGGGACGCTTCGGCCTCGCGGGACACCACCGCCCGGTAGCGCGGCTCGTCACGGAGCAGCTCGCGGTGCGTGCCGACCGCCACCGCCTTCCCCTCGTGCACCAGCACCACCCGGTCGGCCACGTCAAGCAGCAGCGGCGACGAGGCGAGGACGACCGTCGTACGGCCCTCCCGGAGCCGCCGGACGCCCGCCGCGACCCGCGCCTCGGTGTGCGAGTCCACGGCCGACGTCGGCTCGTCCAGGACCAGCACCCCGGGGTCGGTCACCAGCGAGCGGGCCAGGGCCAGGCGCTGTCGCTGGCCGCCCGAAAGGGACCGGGCGCGCTCCGTGATCCGGGTGCCCATGGGGTCGCCGCCCGGGTCGGGCGACGCCTGCGCCAGCGCGTCCAGCACATCGCCGCACTCCGCCGCCGCCAGCGCGTCCCGTGGGTTCACCGCGCCGGACGACGGTACGTCCAGCAGCTCCCGCAGGGTGCCCGACAGCAGCACCGGGTCCTTGTCCTGCACGAGGACCGCCGTACGGGCCCGCTCCAGCGGCAGCGCGTCCAGCGGCACGCCGCCCAGCAGCACCGACGTCTCCGGCTCGGCGCCCGCCCCGGCCGGATGACCGCCGAGCCGGTCGGCCAGCCGCCCCGCCGCGTCCGGGTCGCCGCACACCACGGCGGTGAGGCACCCCTCGGGCGCCAGCAGACCGGTCACCGGGTCGTACAGATCGCCGCGCGGCACCTCGTCGGTCCCGGCCACCGGTCCGGTACGGCTCAGCGCCAGCACACGCGCCGCCCGCTTGGCCGACGGCCGCGAGAACGAGTAGGCCATCGCCATCTCCTCGAAACCGCGCAAGGGGTGCTGCGTCAGCATCACCGCCCCGTACACGGTGACCAGTTCGCCCACCGAGATCCGCCCGTCGAACGCGAGCTTCGCCCCGTACGCCACCACGCCGATCAACAGCAGCCCCGGCAACACCACCTGTACAGCCGCGATCAGCGCCCAGGAGCGGGCGCTGCGCACGGCCGCGGCCCGTACCTCCTGGGACGCCTCGCGGTAGCGGGTCAGGAACAGCTCCTCGCCACCGATGCCCCGCAGCACCCGCAGCCCGGCGACCGTGTCCGAGGCCAGCTCGGTGGCCCGCCCCGCCTTCTCACGCTGGACGTCCGCCCGCCGGGTCGCCCGGGGCAGCAGCGGCAGCGCGGCCACCGCCAGCACCGGCACGCCGAGCGCCACGACGACGCCGAGCTCCGGCTGGTACAGCACCAGGCCCACGCAGACCGCCAGCAGGGTGAGAACCGCCGCCGCGAACCGCGACAGCACCTCCACGAACCACCCGATCCGCTCGACGTCGCCCGTGGACACCGCCATGACCTCGCCCGCCGCGACCCGACGGGTCAGCACCGCGCCCAGCTCCGCCGTTCTGCGGGCCAGCAGCTGCTGCACCCGGGCGGCCGCCGTGATCCAGTTCGTGACGGCGGCGCGGTGCAGCAGCATGTCGCCGACAGCGATGGCCACACCCAGCAGGGTGAGCACCACCCCTGCCACGGCCAGGTCGCCGCCGGAGCGGTCCACGACCGCCTGGACGGCGAGGCCCACGCCCAGCGGCAGCGCGGCGATACCGAGCTGCATGAGCAGGGCCCAGCAGAGCGCGGCCAGCTGGCCGGCCCACTGCTCGCGGCCCAGCCAGAGCAGGAAGCGCGCGCCCGACCGGACGTCGGGTTCGCCAGGATCGGCGTACGGGAGATGACGGATCTGCATGACGCCCCAGACCTCTGGCACCCGGAAGAAGGCGCGCGGAACGAAGACGTGCAAGGTTCGCGCCACGGCCCAGGTGGGGGCAAACGGTTTTCCGCACCGAGCCACACAGAACTCGCCGACATCTCCCGCCGATTACGCGCGCGTGGCGCGCTCCAGCTCCAGCAGCACCGAGCAGTAGCGGCGGCCCGTCGCATGCTGCATGCCGATCTCGCACATGCGGTTCGCGGACAGATGCGCGTCGAAGGTACGGGCCCGCACCTCGGCGGCCTCGCGGGCCGTCGCCGACTCGGTCAGCTCGCGGTGCAGCATGCCCCGGTCCCCCGCGAAGGCGCAGCAGCCCGCGTCCTCGGGCACGACCACCTCGTCCGCGCAGACGGCGGCGAGCGCGGCCAGCCGGCCGTCGACGCCCAGATGGCGCATCGAGCAGGTCGGGTGGACGACGGCGGAGCGCACCGTGCGTCGTGTTGCCAGGTGGGGGAGGAGGTGGTCGGCGGCCCACACGAGGGAGTCGAGCACGGTCAGCTCGCCGTGCAGCTCCCTGGTCTGTCCGTCGAGGTACGGCACGATCTCGCGGCCGAGCCCCAGGGCGCAGGAAGAGGCGTCCACGACGAGCGGCAGCCGGCCTCCGCCGGTCCACCCCCAGGCGGCCTCGACGACCCGCCGAGCCATCACGGCGGCGCCCTCCTCGTACCCCTTGGACGTCCAGATCGTGGCGCAGCACGTGCCCCGTACGTCGCCGGGGATCCACACCGGCCGCCCCGCGCGCGCCGACAGGTCGACGACCGCCCGGGGGAGAGACGGGCCCCGGTGGCCGAGCGGCTCGCCGAAGATCCGGTTCACACATGCCGGGTAGTACACGGCGGCCGCCCCGGCCCGTTCCGTACAGGGCAGTTCGGCGGCTGCCGCGCCCGGGATCTCCGGCAGCCACTCCGGGACGAGGTCGGGGCGCACGGTCCGCAGCGCCCCCGTCACGGCGTGCGGCAGCCGGGTGCCCGCGATGCGCCCGGCCAGCTCCGCGGCGGCCACCGCGTGCCTGGCCGCCCGCTCCACCACTGTGAAGCTCCGTGCGGCCAGCGCCGCCGCCCGCTCCTCGCGCGGCGAGTGCCGCAGATGGCGGAGCCGCTTCATCAGCGCGCCCGTGTCGATGCCCACCGGGCAGGCCGTCCGGCAGGACCCCTCGACCGCGCACGTGTCCACCGCGTCGTACCCGTACGCGGCGGCCAGCGCGCCCTCGACCCTCGAGCCGTGGGCCTGCCGGGCCATCTCCCGGCGCAGCACGATCCGCTGACGGGGCGTGGTCGTCAGGTCCCGGCTGGGGCAGGCCGGTTCGCAGAAGCCGCACTCGATGCACGCGTCGACGAGCGGCCCCACCGCCGGGACGGACTTAAGGCCGCGCAGATGCGCGCGCGGGTCGCGGTCCAGCACGATGCGCGGGGCCAGCACGCCGTCCGGGTCGATGGCCTGTTTCGTACGCCACATCAGATCCGTGGCCCTCGGACCCCACTCCAGCTCCAGGAACGGGGCGATGTTGCGGCCCGTCGCGTGCTCCGCCTTGAGGGAGCCGTCGAACCGCTCGACCGTCATCCGGCAGAAGTCGTCCATGAACGCCGCGTACCGGTCCACGTCGTCCGGGTCGGCGGGGTCGAAGGCCAGCAGGAAGTGGAGGTTGCCATGAGCGGCGTGACCGGCGACCGCGGCGTCGAAGCCGTGCCGGGCCTGAAGCTCCAACAGGGCCGCGCAGGCGTCGGCGAGCCGTGAGGGCGGCACCGCGAAGTCCTCCGTGATCAGCGTCGTACCGGGGGTGCGGGAGCCGCCCACGGCGGTGACGAACGCCTTGCGTGCCTGCCAGTACCGGCCGATCGTCCCCGGGTCGCGGGTGAAGGTGTTGGTCACCGAGGGGACGGGCGCGATCAGCCGCAGCGAGTCGAGGACCTCCATCGCCGCCCACTCGTGCGCCTCCAGGGCGGCCTCGTCCGGCGCGCGGAACTCGACGAGCAGCGCCGCGCACGCCCGGGGCAGCTCCGCCCAGTCGGCGGGCACACCGGGCACGCTCACGGAGGCCCGCAGGGTGTTGCCGTCCATCAGCTCGACGGCGAGCGCTCCCGCCTCGTTGAACCGGGGAACGGCGGCGGCGGCCGCCGCCGCCGACGGGAAGAGCAACAGCGCCGTCGACACCGCGCGGTCCAGCGGCAGCGTGTCGAGTACCACCTCGGCGATGAAGCCGAAGGTGCCCTGGGAGCCGACCATCAGGCCGCGCAGGATCTCCACGGGTGTCCCGCCGTCGAGGAAGGCGTCCAGCCGGTAGCCGTTGGTGTTCTTGATCTGGTACTTGGCGCGGATACGAGCCCTCAGCTCCGGGTCCGCCTCGATCTCCGCCTTCAGGCCGAGGAGCGCCTCGCACAACTTGGGCTCCGCGCGGGCCAGTTCCTCGTCGGCGTCCGGGTCGCCCGTGTCGACGACTGTGCCGGTCGGCAGGACGACGGTGAGCGACGCGACGGTCCGGTATGCGTTGCGCGTGGTCCCGGCCGTCATACCGGACGCGTTGTTGGCGACGACCCCGCCGACCGTGCAGGCCACGGCGCTCGCGGGGTCGGGTCCGAGGACCCGGCCGTACCGGGCGAGCGCGGCGTTCACCCGGGCGACCGTCGTGCCGGGCCGTACGCGGACGCGGGCACCGCCGTCGAGGACCTCGACGCCCTCCCAGTGGCGCCGCACGTCCACCAGGATGTCCTCGCCCTGCGCCTGCCCGTTCAGGCTCGTACCGGCCGCCCGGAAGACCAGCTCCCGGCCCTTGCCGTGCGCGAACGACAGGATCGCGGAGACGTCGTCGATGTCCTCCGCGACCAGCACGACCTGCGGCACGAAGCGGTACGGGCTGGCGTCCGAGGCGTACCGCACCAGGTCGGAGACACGCCACAGCACCTTGTCGGGACCGAGCACCGCGGTCAGCTCCTCGCGCATCCCCGAGGGCGTGCCGTGCGCCATCAGGTCGGCCAGCCGGTCGGGGGACGGGGACCGCCCGGTGTCGCCCGGGCGGAGGGGGTCCGGCTTCGGCTCCAGCAGCGGCATGTCACATCCCCTCGACGGTGCACGCATGGCGCACGGCGGCTCAGCAGCGCCGCTCCGGCACCCCGTCGACCAGAGCGGACAGCAGCCCGCCGAGCACCTCGCGCTGCTCGGCGTCCAGTGGAGCAAGGATGTCCTCTGCGGCGGCCCTGCGTGCGCTCCGCAGCTGCCTCAGCGTGGCGCGCCCCTCGTCGGTGAGCTCGATACGGACGACGCGGCGGTTGGCCGGGTCGGGGGCGCGGCGCACCCGGCCGCTCGCCTCCAGCCCGTCGACCAGGCTGGTCACCGCCCGGGGCACGACCTCCAGCCGCTCGGCGAGGTCGGCCATGCGCGGCGGCCGTTCGTAGTGCGCGACGGTCCGCAGGAGACGCGACTGGGCGGGCGTGATGCTGATGTCCGCGGCCTCCAGCTGCCGCTTCTGGCTGCGGTGGAGGCGGCGGGTCAGCCGCAGCAGCTGCTCGGCCAGCAGGCCGTCGGCGTCGGAAGCGTTCATAATCCGAAGAGTATCAGGACCTTGCTCATTGTGAATACAGGTAACAATGAGCTAGGCTCGCAATCCAGTGTCGCGCCCGGCGCCGTCGCCGCGGGGCGCGCGATCGACCGGCCCGAAGGAGCCCATGCGTATCCACGCCGAGTCCACCTGGACGCCGCCACCCCCGGACCCGGACCAGCCGCCGGCCCAGATCCGGCGCATCCTCCGGCTCTTCCGCCCCTACCGCGGCCGGCTGGCCTTCGTCGGTCTGCTCGTCGGTGCCTCGTCGCTGGTCGGGGTCGCGTCGCCGTTCCTGCTGCGCGAGATCCTCGACACCGCCATCCCGCAGGGCCGCACCGGGCTGCTCAGCCTGCTCGCCCTCGGCATGATCCTCACCGCGGTGGTGACCAGCGTCTTCGGTGTCCTGCAGACGCTGATCTCCACCACGGTCGGGCAGCGCGTCATGCATGACCTGCGCACCGCGGTGTACTCCCAGCTGCAGCGCATGCCGCTCGCCTTCTTCACCCGGACGCGCACCGGCGAGGTGCAGTCGCGCATCGCCAACGACATCGGCGGTATGCAGGCCACGGTCACCTCGACGGCGACGTCCCTGGTCTCCAACCTCACCGCCGTCGTCGCCACCGTCGTCGCGATGCTGGCGCTGGACTGGCGGCTCACGCTCGTCTCGCTCGTCCTGCTGCCGGTCTTCGTCTGGATCAGCCGCCGGGTCGGCCGCGAGCGCAAGACGATCACCACGCAGCGGCAGAAGCAGATGGCCGCCATGGCCGCGACCGTCACCGAGTCGCTCTCCGTCAGCGGCATCCTCCTGGGCCGCACCATGGGCCGCAGCGACTCGCTGACCCGGTCCTTCGCCACCGAGTCCGAGCGCCTCGTCGACCTCGAGGTCCGCTCCTCCATGGCCGGGCGGTGGCGGATGGCGTCCGTCTCCATCGTCATGGCCGCGATGCCCGCGCTGCTCTACTGGGCGGCCGGCTTCGCTCTCCAGGCCGGCGGAGCCGCCATCTCCATCGGCACTCTCGTCGCGTTCGTCTCGCTCCAGCAGGGTCTGTTCCGCCCCGCCGTCAGCCTGCTCTCCACCGGTGTGCAGATCCAGACCTCGCTCGCCCTCTTCCAGCGGATCTTCGAGTATCTCGACCTGCCGGTCGACATCACCGAGCCCGAGCGGCCGGTGCGCCTGGAGGAGATCCGCGGCGAGGTCCGCTTCGAGAACGTCGACTTCCACTACGACAGGGACGACGAGAAGAGCGGCCCCACGCTCGACGGCATCGACATCGCCGTGCCGGCGGGCAGCAGGCTCGCCGTGGTCGGCGCCACCGGCTCCGGCAAGTCCACCCTCAGCTATCTGGTGCCCCGGCTGTACGACGTCACCGGCGGCCGCGTCACCCTCGACGGTGTCGACGTACGCGACCTCGACTTCGACAGCCTCGCCAGGGGTGTCGGTGTCGTCTCCCAGGAGACCTACCTGTTCCACGCGTCGGTCGCCGACAACCTCCGCTTCGCCCGGCCCGATGCCACCGACGCCGAGATCGAGGCGGCCGCCAGGGCCGCGCAGATCCACGACCACATCGCCGCACTGCCCGACGGGTACGACACCCTGGTCGGCGAGCGCGGCTATCGGTTCTCCGGCGGCGAGAAGCAGCGCCTCGCCATCGCCCGGACCATCCTGCGCGACCCGCCCGTGCTCATCCTGGACGAGGCGACCAGCGCCCTCGACACCCGCACCGAACTCGCCGTTCAACAGGCCATCGACGCACTGTCGGCCGGGCGGACCACCATCACCATCGCGCACCGGCTCTCCACCATCAGGGACGCCGACCAGATCGTCGTGCTCGACGCGGGCCGCATAGTCGAGCGGGGCAGCCACGCCGAGCTGCTCGCCCGGGGCGGTCGCTACACCGCGCTGGTGCAGGGTGATGTCCGCATGGACACGGAAGCGCCGCCGCTCCCGTGGGACGGGGGAGCGACGGCGCCGCGTCGAACGAGCGTCAGACCAGCCAGCCCACAAAGTGGATGACACCGGCGAGCAGGTCGGTGATGAGGTTCATGCGGTGGAATCTCCTTGTGCTTCGTGCATGTGCGGGACGGCGCAATCGCGGTCTGCAGCCCGTTGCTTGCGCACCGTAAGCATCATGCGCCGCACGCCGGTTGAGCAATGGATTCCGTTACGACCACACGTTCTGACGAACATCCGATCCCGCGTTCGCGTGTTCCTGTGATGCGTGTCGATAAGTCGGATATGTCAGATTTTCGGCGTTTGGCGGGTTAGCGTGCCCGCATGAGGTACGAGTTCCAGAGGAAGTCCCTGCGCGGGCGGCGATGGCCACGACTGACCCTCCGCGGCCGGCTGGCCCTGATCACCGGCGTGCTCGCCCTCGTCGCGGCCGGCGTCCTGGTGCCGCTGCTCCTCGTCGAGGAGCCCCCCGTGGAGAAGCCGCGGAAGCCGACCAGGACCCTGCTCATCCCGGAGGGCTGGCGCGCCGACCAGGTGTACGCAGCTGTGGACAAGGCCCTCCGTATGCCGTCCGGCACCACGCGCGCCGCGACCGCGACCGCCGGACTCGACCTGCCGGCCGTCGCCCGGGGCAACCCCGAGGGGTTCCTGTTCCCCGCCACGTACCCCATCGACGACACGACGACCCCGAAGAGTCTGCTGCGCTACATGGTCACCACCGCCACGGAGCGGTTCGGGAAGGACCGGATCACCCAGGGCGCCCAGCGCAACAGCCTCAGCCTCTACGAGACGGTGACCATCGCCAGCATCGTCCAGGCCGAGGCCGACACCGAGCAGGACATGGGGAAGGTCGCCCGGGTCGTCCACAACCGGGTCGCCCTCGGTATGCCCCTCCAGATGGACTCGACCCTCAACTACGCGCTCGGCCGCTCCTCGCTCGACACCTCGCACTCCGACACCCGGATCGACAGCCCGTACAACACCTACGCACGTACGGGTCTGCCCCCGACGCCCATCGACAACCCGGGCGAGCAGGCCATGCACGCGGCGATCGACCCGCCGCCCGGCGACTGGCTGTACTTCGTGACCGTGGAGCCCGGCGACACCCGTTTCACCGCCGACTACGACGAACACCTCATGAACGTCGACGAGTTCAACGAGAACCGCAGAAGCGCGACCCCCTGACACGGCGACGGCCATGGCCTCGGACGACCGCGGCCCGGGACGACCACGGCCTCAGACGACGGCAGGCTCCGACTCATGCTCCAGCAGACGTCTGATGTCCCGCACGGCAGCCCGCCCGGCCCGGTTCGCCCCGATGGTCGAAGCCGACGGGCCGTAGCCGACGAGGTGAACGCGCTCGTCCCGCACGGCGCGGGTACCGTCCAGCGCGATCCCACCGCCCGGCTCGCGCAGCCTCAGCGGCGCCAGATGGTCGACGGCCGCCCGGAACCCGGTCGCCCAGAGGATCACGTCCGCCTCCACGGTCCGTCCTCCCTCAAGGTCTCGGCCTCGCCCGGCAGGGCCGGCTCCCCGGTCCCAGGCGACACCGGTCGGCGTGATCCGGTCGAACATCGGCAGCCGGTCCAGGATGCCGCGCTCCCGGGCGTCCTGGATCGCGGCGGTCACCGGCAGCCCGGTCACGCTCACCACGCTGCGCGGCGGCAGCCCCCGCCGTACGCGTTCCTCCACCAGGGCGACCGCCGCCCGCCCCTCGGCCTCTCCGAACGGCCCCTCGCGGTACACCGGCTCGCGCCGTGTCACCCACGTGGTCTCCGCCGCCACTTCGGCGATCTCCATCAGGTGCTGCGTTCCGGAGGCCCCGCCGCCCACCACGACCACCCTCAGCCCGGCGAACGCCTCGGGCCCCGGATAGTCAGCCGTGTGCAGCTGCCGCCCCCGGAACGTCTCCTGCCCCGGATAGCGCGGCCAGAACGGACGGTCCCAGGTCCCCGTGGCGTTGATCAGCGCCCGCGCCGCGTACCCGCCCTCCGACGTCTCCACGCACAGCCGGCCGCCCTCGCCGTCCCGCACCGCCGTGACGCGGACCGGCCGGCGCACCCGCAGCGCGAACCCCTCCTCGTACCGGGCGAAGTACGCGCCGATCACCTCGGCCGACGGACGGCCCGGGTCGGCCCCGGTCAGCTCCATGCCGGGCAGCGCGTGCATGCCGTGCACCTTGCCGTACGTAAGTGAGGGCCACCGGAACTGCCACGCGCCGCCCGGCCGCGGCGCGTGGTCCAGGACGACGAAGTCCCGGCCCGGCTCGTAACCGACGCGCCGCAGGTGGTACGCGGCGGACAGCCCCGCCTGGCCGGCACCCACGACGACCACGTCCACGTCCCGTACACGCCGCACCTCGAATTCGTTCACGGTTCTACCAACTCCGCGGGTGCGGTGGATCTTCCCGGGCCGCCCAGCGGGCACCATGGAGGCATGAGCGACGCATTCACCACCCGTACGCTGCACATCACCACCGGGAACCGCGAAGTCGTCCACGACCTGACCGAGGCGTGCGCCTCCTTCCTGGGCGAGGTGGCGGCGGGCCGGGACGGCCTGCTGAACGTCTTCGCCCCGCACGCCACGACCGGCGTGGCCCTCCTCGAGACCGGATCCGGCAGCGACGCCGACCTGCTGGCCGCCCTGCACACACTCCTCCCCGCCGACGACCGGTGGCAGCACCGCCACGGCAGCCCCGGCCACGGCCGCGACCACGTCCTGCCCGCCCTCGTCCCGCCCCACGCGACGCTCCCCGTCGTCGGCGGGCGGCTGGCGCTCGGCACCTGGCAGTCGGTATGCCTGGTCGACACCAACAAGGACAACCCGGAACGCCAGGTCCGGCTGAGTTTCCTGAGCTGACCGAGATCCCCTGGGGCCGGCCGTCCTTTCGCCTCACGCTGCGGCGCCCCGACGCTGCCAGGCGCGGGGCGTCGGGCGTGCCGTCAGCGTCGCCACAGGGTCAGCCGGACGGTGGGGCGAGATCTCCGCGCAGCCGCCGGGTGCGAAGCACCAGCTCCAGTTCGAAGCGGCGGTCCGGGTCGTCCAGGTCCTCGCCCCACAACTCACGGAGCTGTTTCAGCCGGTAGCGCACGGTCTGCGGATGGACTCCGAGCCGGGCGGCCACCTCCGGGGCGCCACCCCGCGTCTCCAGCCAGGCCAGCAGGGTCTCGGCGAGACGGTGGGCGTGCGCCGGGCCGACGGACCGGTCCAGCTGCGCCAGCCGCCGCCGCGCCAGATCGTCGATCAACTCCCCTGCCGGCAGCAGTACCAGGGCTTCGACGTGCTCGCCGCAGTGCAGGAGCCGCCCTCGCGGCAGCAGGCCCTGCTCGATCATCCCGACGGCGGCCTCCGCCCAGCGCAGCGACGTGACGGCCTCCGCAAGGGGAACCGACGGGCCGATCGCGCCGGACCAACCGGCCACCGCCCGGTGCAGCAACTCCGCGCGTCCGGGAGCGTCCAGGTCCGGCACGACCAGGCGCGGCTGCTCGCCCTCCATGTCGAGCAACACCTCGTCGCCCACGGCAGGGGCGACAGCCTCCAGGGCAGGGCGAAGCAGCACGGCCACCGCCACCTTTTCGGGAAGTTGCCAGCCCGCGTCGGCCGCGCGGTCGGCGAGGAAGACGGACGGATCCGTGCGGTGCTCGGTGAGCAGTAGATCGACGAGAAGTCGTTGCAGGCGCAGCCGCTCCCCGGCGTGGCGGGCGACGGCCTCGGCGTAGCCGCGTACCGACTGGGCCACCATGACGTCGAGGTACTCGAAGGCGGACTCGGCGAGTTCGTACATGGCCGAGGGCGGGATGTCGACCTGCTGGCCGATCTCCGCCATGCGCCGCCAGGAAAGGCGCACGCCCAGCCGGTAGATCCCCTGCAAGGAGTCCAGGCTGCGCCCGTGCGTGACCTCGCCGCGCCCGAAGTCCTGGAACATCTCGGGAAGGGCGCGAGGCCGGTCCGACCCCGTGGTCATCTGCTCCACGAAGAGTTCCAGCGCGTGCCGGATCGCCACCAGGGCCTTCGGCTCTCCGGACTCGTCAGGGATGAACGTCAGACCCGGATATTCCCGTCGGATCGCGGCGAGGATGTCCTCTGCCAGCTCGGGGACCTGCTCCAGGGCGCGGTCGGCGAACCGCTGAATCCGCTCTCGTGGCACGTCGTGCCACGCTGACGACGCTCCCACAGCCCGCTCCTGGATGTCCGTCCGGCCGCTCGGTCTGTTGGCCTGCACTTTCCAACCTAGCCCGCGCCGGGGCCCGGCGTGCTGGGCGTCCCGTCGGCGGGTGGGTCGGGGAACGTGACGAGCGGCACATTCTGCTGCTCGGGGGTTGTGTCGAGAGCGGCGACGATTCCGAATGCGGCGCCTGCGGCCAGAACGGCGGAGGCGACGCAGGTCAGGAAGGCGGCGAGCAGTCTGGGCATGAGGATGATCGGCCTCTCAGTCGATGAGGTCTGTCACCCAGCGCGCCGGCCCGGTCCGGCGCGGTCAGTATGCGAGCGCATTGACAGGTGGTCAAGCTCCGCCTAATTTCGCCGTTCACAGGCACTGTTACTCCCGGGTAAGCCACTCCTCGCCCCGGACGCTGAAATCCGTGCGTGCGAACCCTTCCCGCACAGCCCATGAACCACCCCCGCATATCGCGCCCGTATCGGAGTACCCGCATGCGCCGTTCAACATCACTTTTGTCCCTGATTCTGCTGGGTGCCGGAGTATTTCTGCTGGTGCTCACCCAGCTGCTCGTCTGGTACGTGGAGCCGCGTGCAAAGCGCACACCGACCGATGTGAACTCCACGACGGTCTTCACCGGGCAGGGCAGCTACTTCGACACCGAGTCCGTCTCCACGGTGGGCGACCAGACGATAACGATCACTCGCCGGGTGCTGGGTGACGTAGCCGGCGGCGAGCGCAGCGGAAACGCGATCTGGGACGTGTCGACACAGATCGACACGCCGAAGACGCTGCCGCTGGCCGACCCGCGGAAATCCCTGCAGTGGACCACCGAACGCTGGGTGACCGACCGCCGGACGAACCTGCCGGTGCGCTGCTGCGAGGAGAAGCCCGAGTTCGAGGGCGAGGCCTACCTGAAGTTCCCGTTCGACGTCGAGAAGCGCACCTACGCCTGGTGGGACAGCACCCTGGGTGCCACAGTGCCGCTGAAGTTCGAGGGGACCACCAGGATCGACGGGCATGAGGGCTACCGCTTCGTCGGCACCGTCGAGGCCACCGCGATCGGCACCCGTCAGGTGCCCGGCGCACTGGTGGGCAGTTCGGGGCCGGGCCAGGTGCTGGCCGAGGAGTGGTACTCCAACGCGGGGATCGAGCTGACTGTGGACCGGCGCACGGGTCGGATCATGAATGCGATGATCGCGCCGACGAAGACGCTGCGGGCCCCGGGTTCGCAGAAGGATTCGGTCACCCTGCTGTCCAGCAAGCGGCTGGAGTTCACCGAGGCGACCCGGCGCGAGCAGGTGAAGCTTGCCTCCGAAGACAGCAGTCGGCTGAAGCTGCTCGGCGAGACCGCGCCGCTCTGGGGCGGGATCGCGGGCGGTCTGCTCGCCGCCGCCGCCGGCGCTGTGCTGGTGATCCGCGGCCGTCGACAGCCGGAACACTCAGAAGAGTGATGAAAACGGGTTGTCGAATAGCCCGAACTTGTCACCGATGAGCGTAGCCGGAACGAGTCGCTTGAACGAACACTGACGTTACCCCTGAGTAAGCCCAGTGTTCCCGGTTTGAGTCGGCTCCCATCCCAGGAGTCCGCAGCCGCCCCGGCGCTGACAGATCAACCGCACATCCAGGTCCGGTACCGCAGTACCCGCAGTATCCGCACACCGAGCCAGCCCAGCGCTTCATCCCCGGAAGCCCGGCAATCCCTCACCCGCCTGCCCCCGCAGCCGCCGAGTTGGAGCACCTCTATGCCCCAGCGCGCCTCCGCTCTGACCCCCAGTCAGAAGGACTCCGTTTCCGTCCCCGCCCAAGCCTGCACCGGCAGCCGAGTCACCGACTCGCCCGCCACTGACCCGCACATCGCATCCGCCCTGGCACATCTGCCGCGCCGGATCACCTTCCTCGCCCGTCGTGACCTGGGCAACCAGGCCGCCGGCGGCTCGGAACTGCTCATCGACCGGATAGCCGACGGTCTGACCGCCGGCGGCCACGAGGTCACGCTCGTGTGCGGCGGCCCGGCCGCCGAACGCCACTACCGGGTGGTCTCGGCAGGAAGTGACGCAGGTCACTTCCTGCGCGCCAAGGCGACCTTCGCCCGCGAGGTCGGCGACTGCGACCTGCTGGTCGAAGTGTGCAACGGCATGCCGTACCTGGCGCCGCTGTGGCATCGCGGACCAACGTTGTGCCTGGTCAACCATGTGCACACTGATCTTTGGCAGATGCGTTACCCGGGCCCGGCGGCCCGGCTCGGCCGCAGGCTGGAGCACTGGGCGCTGGCAGGCACCCACCGCGACAACCTGATGGTGGCCGTCTCCGAGTCGACTGCCTCCGAGCTGCGCGGCATCGGCGTGGCCGCGGACCGCATCCGGATCGTCAACAACGGTGTCGAGGACCCCGGCCCGCTGCTGCCCGAGGCGAAGGAACCGCTGTTCCTGGCCGTCGGTCGGCTGGTGGAGTACAAGCGAATCGACCTGCTCCTACGGCTGTGGGAGCGGGTCCGCCCCGTCACCGGCGGCCGTCTCGTCATCGTGGGCGACGGCCCCGAACGGGAGCGGCTGGAAGCCATGGCCGGCCCCGCTGTGACGTTCGCCGGCCGGGTGTCGGAGGCCGAGAAGCACCGGCTGATGTGCGAGGCGTGGCTGCTGTTGCACCCCTCCCTCGTCGAGGGTTGGGGGCTGGTCGTGACCGAGGCAGCCGCGCGGGCCACCCCGGCGATCGGTTTCGACATACCTGGCCTGTGCGACTCCGTCGAGGACGGAGAGACCGGGGTGCTGGCCCGGGGCGAGAGTTCGTTCGCCGCCGCGTGGTGCGCCCTGTCCCTCAGTGCCGACCGGCGCGCAGTCATGGGGCGTGCCGCCGCGCATCGCGCCCAGCGCTTCCGCTGGAGCGTGACGGTCCGTCAGTTCCAGGCGGTCGCCGCCGAGGCCGCGGCGCTCGCCGGCGCCCCGAGACGCGGCAGATGAGGGGCCATGCCTGAGATCACCGAACGCGCCTTCAAGGATCCGTCGCTGAAGCGATCGGCCGCTCTCTTCCGGGCGTTCATGCGCGAACAGAGCGATCCCGAGCGGTGCTACACCCTGCTGGCCCGTGACTCGGTCGCACAAGTGGCACGTCACATCGACCTGCCCGGCAAGATCGTCGTCGACATCGGCGGCGGCAGCGGCCACTTCACCGAGGAGTTCCGCCGCCGTGGCGCGCAGAGCTACCTCTTCGAGCCCGACCCGCGGGAGCTGAGCGCCCGTGGCACGGTCACCGAGGACGCGGTGCTCGCCGACGGCTATCTGCTGCCGCTCGCCGACGGTGCGGCTGACGTGTGCTTCTCGTCCAATGTGCTGGAGCACGTGTCGGACCCGCAGACATTCATCAGCGAGATGGTGCGGGTCACCCGCCCCGGCGGACTGATCTACCTGTCGTTCACCAACTGGCTCTCTCCCTGGGGAGGTCACGAGAGCGCGCCGTGGCACTACCTCGGGGCCGACCGGGCCCGCGCACGCTACGAACGGCGCACCGGCCGCGAGGCCAAGCACACCGTCGGCGAGAACCTGTTCCCCGTCCACATCGGTCCCACCCTGCGGCACGTCCGTGGCCGCGACGACGTGCGGGTCGTCACGGCGCGGTCCCGTTACTGGCCGTTCCTCGCGAGCATGATCACCCGGGTGCCGGGGCTCCGCGAGATCGCCACCTGGAATCTGCTGCTGATTCTCAGGCGAAGCCCATGAGCAAGCGAAGCGAGGAACGGTCATGACCACTACGGTCCAGGCGCCCACCCGGGCGCCGCAGCCCGGCCCGACGCCGTCCGGGGCGTCCGAGGCCCCGCGCGGACGACGCCTGCTGTTCGGCTTCTGGGCCGTCGTGCTGGTGTCCTTCCTCGCGGTGTCCCCGGGGAAGATGACGTTCGAGACCAAACTCGGCGTCGCGCTCGATCCCCAGCGCTTCCTCGGCGACCTCGGTTCGCTGTGGAACGGCAACGTGGGCCTTGGCGGTATAGCCAACCAGTACATCGGCTACGCCTTCCCGGCGCTCCCTTACTACCTGTTCATGGACTTCCTGCAGGTGCCGGTATGGCTGGCCGAGCGGCTCTGGCTGTCGATCATCGTGACCGTCGCCTTCTGGGGCGCGCTCAGGCTCGCCGAACGGCTGCGCGTGGGTACACCCGCGACCCGGCTGCTCGGGGCGGTGGTGTACGCGCTGTGGCCCACCTTCACGATCGTCATCGGATCGACCTCCGCCGCCGCGCTCCCCGGTGCCCTGCTGCCCTGGGTGCTGCTGCCGTTGACCTCCGCGGCGCTGAGCCCGCGGATGGCTGCGGCACGTTCGGCCCTGCTGATCCCGTTCATGGGTGGGGTGAACGCCGCCTCGACGCTGGCCGCGCTGCTGCCCGTGGGTCTGTTCCTGCTCAGCCGCCCGCCCGGCCGGCGCCGGCGCGCGCTGCTGGGCTGGTGGATACCGGGCGTCGCGCTGGCCACCGTGTGGTGGGTGGTGCCGCTGCTCCTGCTCGGCATCTACGGCGAGAACTTCATGCCGTATGTCGAGCAGGCCGACACCACCACGGCCACCATGTCCGCGACCGAGCTGCTGCGCGGCGCCGGCAACTGGGTGGCCTATCTGAACTTCGGTGAGGCATGGCTGCCGGCCGGCTGGGCCGTCGCGACCTCCGTCATCACCATCCTCGGTTCGGCGTTCGCCGCGGCGCTGGGGCTGGCAGGCCTCGCCCGCCGGGACCTGCCGGAGCGCCGCTGGCTGCTGCTGACCGTCCTGGCCGTCGTCCTGATCGCGCTCGCCGGGTACGGCGGCGCCTTCGGCGGTCCGTTCCACGGTGTCGTCCAGGACTGGTTGGACGGGGCGCTGAAGCCGTTCCGTAACATCTACAAGTTCCAGCCGGGACTGGCCCTCGCGCTCGCTCTCGGACTGGCCCACCTGACGGCCGTTCTGTCCGTGAGCAGGAGTCCTCGCGCACTTCCCGGTCGCCGCTGGGCGCCTGCGGCCGTGGCGGTGCTGGTACTGCCCGGTCTGGCGCTGCCGTACGTCAACGGCTCGATCCTGCAGCCCGGGGCGTTCACCAAACTGCCCACCCACTGGGAGAAGGCCGCCGGCTGGCTCAAGGACAACGCCCCGAAGAGCCGGGCACTGGTCGTACCGGCGACGGCGCACGGCATCTACACCTGGGGTTCCCCCATCGACCAGCCGTTCGACGTGCTGGCCGAAACACCCTGGGCGCAGCGTGACTTCGTCCCCTTCGGTACGCCCGGCTCACGTCGTGTGACGGACGCCGTCGAGCAGGCCCTGCTGTCCGGCACCGAGGTTCCGGGCCTTCAGGCGTACCTGGCCCGGGCCGGCATGCACGAGGTGGTCGTCCGTAACGACCTCGACCCCGACCAGATCGGATATGTCCCGCCGCAGACGGTGAAGCGGACCCTGGAGTCGTCCGGCTACCGCAAGGTCGCCGCGTTCGGCCCGCTGGTGACCGGCGGGCGCATCGCCCCCGACACCCCGCTACAGGTCCAGGGGCTCTATCCGCGGCTCCGGGCCGTGGAGATCTATCAGCCGCAGGACCGCGACACGCGGCCCGACAGGGTCGGTGTGTCGGCCGTGGCCGACACGGCCGTGGTCAGTGGCGGACCCGAGGCGCTGCTCCAGCTGTCCGCCGATCCCTCGATGACCGACCGGCCGGCCGTACTGGCCGGGGACAGACTTCCCAAGGGCGTCATCGCACCGGTGAAGGCGGTCGCGGACGGGCTGCGGCGAGCCGACACCCGGTTCGGCCTGGTCAACAACAACACCTCGTACACGTACACCGCGGACGAGCGCAATCACTCCGGCAGCCTGCAGAACCCGGGCGAGAAGCCCAAACAGATCCTGCCGTCGGAGGGCACCGATCATCAGACGACGGCGGTGCTGCGTGGCGCTGAGTCCGTGACGGCTTCCAGCAGTGGCAACTGGCTGTTCCACCTGCCGCAGTACGACCCGGCGAACGCCTTCGACGGCAACCCGGACACCGCTTGGGCCGAGGGCAGCCCGGGCAAGCCGGTCGGACAGTGGCTCAGAGTGGACTTCTCCCGGCCGACCGACATCCCTGCCTCCATCCAGCTGACGCCCCTGCCGGGCGACGGCATGCGCGCGGCGCCCACGCGGGTGCGGATCGAGACCGACCGCGGTTCGGCCGAAAGCCCGCTGCGGACGAACGGCCTGCCGCAGACCGTAAGGGCGCCCTCCGGCGAGGCCTCCTGGATGAAGATCGGCATCGTTGCCGCGCAACAGGCGCGGCCGGGCCTGTCCGGGGCCGGCTTCTCCGAGGTGTCGATCCCGGATGTGCAGGTGACGCGCATGCTGGTGCTGCCTGCAGACGCGGAGCGCACCGACGCGGCGGCGAGCGTGTACTCCCTGCACCGCGGCACCGACGCGGGCGGCTTGTCGCCGGTATCGGCCGAGGTGGGACTGCACCGGCGGTTCAGCACCCGGGAAACGGGCGAGTACAAGGTGTCGGCGCGAGCCGTCGCCGTCCCCGGCGGGCCGTTGGACGAACTGCTCGACCGTTCGGCTCCCGGATCGAAGAACCGGGTGACGGCCTCCGTGGACTCCACCAGCCGCAACGGCATGTCACTCAGCGCCCGCAACCTGGTCGACGGCGATCTGACGACCGCCTGGATCGCGGGCGACCGGCCGGTCGTCCACCTGAGCTGGCCCAAGAAGGAGAAGATCGACGAGATCATCCTCGCTCCGGCGGGTGGGGTGTCCACCCGACCGGAGCAGGTGATGATCAGCTCCCCGCACGGCGCCGCGACGGCTGACGTGGACGAGAACGGGCGGGTCCGCTTCCCGGAGATCGAGACGAACCGGCTTGACATCGTCATCAGCAGGGTCGCCCCGCTCACCGTCCACAATCCGGTGGCGGACGCGCAGTTGCAGCTGCCGGTCGGGCTGAGTGAGGTGCATGTTCCCGCACTGGCCGATCTGCGGGTGCCGCGTCCGAAGCCGTCCGCGCGCTTCTCGCTGCCGTGCGGTGAGGGCCCGGACCTTGCTGTGGGCGGTGTCCTGCACAAGACGGAAGCCTCCGGATTCGTCCGGGACCTCACCGAGCGGCTTCCCGTCACCGTCGCACTCTGCGCAGGTGAGGAGAAGGACGGCACCCTGGAACTTCCGCCCGGCGATCACGAGGTGGAGGCGGGTGACGCGGGCCCGCTGGCGATTACCGACGTCACGCTGACCCGGGGTACTCCGCAGGAGATGGCGGGAGCAGCGGGTCGCGAGGCCACCGTCACCAAGTGGACCGACGACAGCCGGACCGTCTCGGTGTCGGCCGGCTCCGGCGAGGCCACGTACCTGCAGACCTACGAGAACGCCAACGACGGCTGGAAGGCCACTTTGGACGGCACGGAGCTGGAGTCGGTGCGTCTCGACGGCTGGCAGCAGGCCTGGCTGATCCCGGCGGGGGCGTCCGGCACGGTGAACCTGGAGTTCGAGCCCTCCGGGCCGTACCGGGCAGCCTTGATCGGCGGTGCGCTCGCGCTCGTCGCGCTCGGCGCCCTCGCCTTCGTGGGCCGCAGGCGCAACGTCGGCGGAACCGACGAGCAGCTGCCCGAGCCGGCGGCCCCGGGGATGGTGCTCGGGACGCTGGCGCTGACCGCGGTCGTCGCGGTGGCGGCGGGTCCGCTGGCCCTGGTGGTGCCCGTACTCGCCGTGACGGCGCGGTTCCGGCCGGCCGTTCTGGTGCCGACCGCGGCGGCGACGATGGCCGGAGCCGGCATAGTCGCGGCCGTCGGAGCCGGGGAGCCGGTCGCCGTCGGGCAAGGCGCGTTCAGCGGCTTCGCGCAGGTACTGGCACTGGTGGCCCTGTCTGCCGCCCTGGTGACGGCGGTGAGCCCGGCTTCCGCGGCCGCCGGGCGCGAATACGACGACGGTCCCGACGAGCCCGAAGCCGGACCGGTGGCGACGGCCCGGCAGGGAGGCACCGACGACGGGGACCTGCCCGAGCCGCCCCGCCGGCAGCCGGGAGGCGGTGGCCCCGCGTGATCTCGCCGTGGACCACCGCCGGGCGGGGGACCGCAACCCCTCCCGGCGGGGTCCGGATTCCCTTCCCGACCATCGATGAGGTGTCGCGGCACTGCCTCAGTGACGACGAACCGGAGACCGTACACGTTGAGGTCCATCTGCCCGGACGGCTGGACCCGGCACGGCTGCGGACCGCGTTCCGGCGGGCGCTGCTGACCCATCCGAGAGTGCTGATGCGGGAAGTGCCCGGCCGCCGGCACCGGCAGTTCTTCGCGTGGGAGCTGACCGGCGAACCGGACAGCGACCCGGTGAGCTTCGCGGGGCGGGGCCCCGGCGCGTTGGCGCAGGCCAGGGCCCGGGCCCTGACGCAATGCCCGTCGCTCACCCTGTCGCCGCCGATGCGCCTGGAAGTCGTCGAGGTCCACGGGGAGACGGCCGCCGGTGAGCCGTCGGTGGGCGGTGGGCCTTCGCAGACCCGGACCGTGCTGCTGCTGACGATGCATCACACGGCGCTTGACGCCCCCTCGGGGCTGAGGGTGCTCGCCACGACCGCCGAACAGTACGCCGACGTGGCCGCTCTCCCGGTCCCCGGGCCGGTACGGCCGGGCCGCTCGGGTCCGGCCCCGAGCGCGACCGGCGGCACCGGCCGTGCGGTATGCGCGCGGCCCGTACGGGTCGCGCCGGACTCCCGCCCCGAGCCGGTGCGCGCCGGTGCCGTGGGCAACGGCATGCTGCAAATGGAACTGCCTGTTCCGCGGCGTGCGGCGCGGACCGGAGGCCCCCATCCCTGGACCGTCAACGACCAGCTGCTGGTCGCCACTTCACTGATGGTGGGCCGCTGGAACGTCTCGCAGGGGCGGCCGGCCGGGCCGGTGCGGATCACGATGCCCGTCGACGACCGCCCGCGCGGCAGGGAGATGCCGATGGGGAACGGAACCCGGCTCGTCGAAGTGGCCATGACCTCCGAGGACCCGCGCGACACCGAACTGCTGCTCGGTGAGCGGCCGGACGTGGCAGCCGTGGTCCGGTTGCTGCGCACCACCGCTGGGCGAACCCGCGAGCTCAAGTCCTCCCACGGTGCGCCACTGGGGCTTGGGGCGAGCCTGTTGACCGCACTGCCGCTGCCGGTCGGGGTCCGGGGCGCGCTCACCCGTGGCGCGCGGCGGGCGGCGGCGCCCTGCACGTCGACGGCGCTGGTCACCAACATCGGACGCGTGCCGTACGCCCTGGACTTCGGCGACGCCGGCCGGGCGACAGCCGTGTGGTTCTCCGCTCCGGCGCGGATGCCGCGCGGGCTGAGCGTGGCGGCGGCTTCCACCGGCGGGCGACTGCATGTGACGCTGCGCTGGTCGAGGGCGCTGCTCGGTGACGCGGCGGGCGCGCACTTGGCCGACTTGTTCGATCAGTCTTTTTCGACGACGTCGGTGGTCACCCTGTCCCGGTCGAACGCTGAGGATCTCAGGCCGGAAGCCGACGCTCCGGAAGGCCGGCGGGCTGTAGGGCCGCGACGCACCGCATCCGGACCCGACACCGGGTGGAGCCCGCTCCGCCGGGGAGAACCACAAGAGGCCATCATGACCCCCTCACCCACCGGCCCCGCCGCCATGACATCGCCCGAGGCACCGGTGTCTTCGCCGACGACGCCCCTCCCCGGGCTGCGCGATTTCTACGAGAACCACACCGTTCCCGTCGCCTCCGGGCGTGCCCGGACATTGCGCCAGGCCAGGATGCTGGCCGATGCGCTCGGGCCCGTGGGGCCCGGCCGCCCGGCCGCGACCGTGCTCGACGTGGGCTGCGGGGACGGCTCGGCGGGCGCGACCGCCGCCCGCGTACTGGACGGGCACCGCATCGTGGGGATCGACTGGTCGCAGGACGCGCTGCGCCGGGCGGCGTCGCGCCTGAGCCAGGTCGTCCGCGGCGAGCTGACCGGCAGTGGGCTGCCCTTCGCCTCCGGCAGCGCCGACGCCGTGCTGTTCAGCGAGGTCGTCGAGCACCTCGTCGACCCCGACAGTGCCCTCGAAGAACTGCACCGGGTGCTGCGCCCCGGGGGGCATCTGATGCTCTCCACGCCGAACCTCGCCGCCTGGTACAACCGCGGGCTCCTGCTCGCCGGAGTCCAGCCGGTGTTCTCGGAGGTGAGTCTGCGCCGCATCCACGGCAGGCCGGGCAGCGAGGTGGCGGGCCATCTGCGGCTGTACACGGTGCGCGCGCTGCGCGAGTTCGTGGCGGCGTCAGGGTTCGAGGTGGTGACGGTCGCCGGTGCGCCGTTCCACGGAGTGCCGCGCCCGCTCCGACCGCTGGACCGCCTGGCCTGTGGGCTGCCGTCCCTCGCCTCCATCATCCTCGTGCATGCGAGAAAGGTGTAGCCCGTGGTGTGGGGTGTGGCCGCCGCGCTGGTGGCGAACGTCCTGTACAGCACCGGCTTCGTCCTGGAGAAGCGGGCGCTGGCCGGCATGCCGCCGCTGAGCGCCGCACAGCCGGGCAGAGCTCTGCTCCTGCTGGCCGGCAGGCCCTTGTGGATCTGCGGGGCCATGGCGCTGGCCCTGGGGTTCGCCGCCCAGTTGGCCGTCTACCGCACACTGCCGATCGCCGCTGCCCAGGGCTTGTTCCTGTCCGGGCTGGTCCTCCTGCTGGTGCTCTCATCGGTGGTGCTCGGTGAGCGCCCCTCCGGGCGTGAGCGGCGCGCGGTGGCGGTCATCGGTCTGGCGCTGGTGATGGTGGTGGCCTCGCTGTACGAGACCAGCGAGGAGATCAGCCGCAGCGCGTCCGCGGGCATCCTGCTGGGACTGTGCGTGCCGACACTCGCGGCCGGGCTGTCGCTGTACGCGGCCGCGGAACGGCGCGCCCGTCGGCGCCACCGGCAGCCGACCACCGGAGTGGCCTACGCGGTGGCGGTCGGTCTGCTCTACGGGGTCAGCTCGCTCGCCATCAAGGGCATCTCCGGGCACCTGGACACCTCCGACCTTCTGGGCTCTGTTCCGGCCCTGTTCGCCTCCCCCCACCCGTACCTTCTGCTGTTCACGGGGGTCAGCGGACTGGTGCTGTCGCAGACCGCCCTGCAGCGCTGCCGGGCGTCACTGATCGTCCCGGTGTGCTCGACGGTGACCTGCGTGTTCACCATCGTGAGCGGCACGATCGCGTTCGAGGAGCCGCTGCCCGACGACCCGTTGCGGCTGTTACTGCGTCTCGGCGGCACCGTACTGGCCCTGACGGTCCTGCTCACCCTGCCGCGACACGACGCGGACACCGACACCTCCGGAGGAACCCGGCCATGAAGCCTGACAACCCGCTGCTGAAGATCCTCGCCTGCCCACTCGACAAGGGTCCGCTGATCCTCGACGAGATCAGGGGCGCTCTCTACAATCCGCGCCTGCGCCGTCGCTATCCGATCATCGACGGCGTCCCGCAACTGCTCCCCTCCTCCGGCGAGCCCGCCGTCGAGCAGGAACACGACCCACTGCCGGCCGCACTGCCCGACTCCGGCAGTTCGTGAGGGACGCGGACGGCGGGCCGTACAACGGCCTGCTCGCGCATCACATAGGCGAGGCGTCCCTGGGCGGCGCCCTGGAGGAGCCACAGGGCCTCCAGGCCCGTGATCTCGGCCATGCGGCGGGTCGTGGGGGCGTTCATCGGGCGGGGTCCTCGACGGTGGTACGGGTCGGCTGGACGGGGGCGGGGACGGGGACGGGGGCCGGGGCGGCAAGGACGCCCGTGCCCTGGAGGTGGGCGCGGGCCCCGGCGATGGCCTCGGGCGTGGTGGCGTACTCCCGCCCGTCGAGGCGGAGCAGGTCCAGGGCGCCGACGGATTCGAGGGTCTGGCGCTGGCCCGGCTGTATCCCGGAGGTCATGACGGCGATGCCGCGCCGGTTGAGCTTCTCGACGGCGTCCTTGAGGACGAGCGCGCCGGTCGCGTCGATGGTCGTGACCCGGGACATGCGCAGGATCACGACCCGCACGTCGGCGACCTCGGTCAGTTCGAGGAGAAAGCGGTGAGCGGCGGCGAAGAAGAGCGGGCCGTCGATCCGGTACGCGACGATGTGTTCGGCGAGCAGCGCGTGTTCCTCATCGCTGTGCGCGCCGGGCAGGTCGGGGCGGAAGTCGACCTCGGCGATATGTGCCTGCTTCGCCACGGCGCGCAGCGCGAGGGCGCCGGCCACGACCATGCCGATGATCACCGCATAGACGAGGTCCAGAGCGAGCGTGGCCACGGCGGTGAGCACGAGGACCACGGCGTCGGAACGGGTCGCCTTCGCCATCGCTCGCAGCGAGCCGACCTCCACCATCCGGACGGCCGTGGCGAGCAGCACGCCGGCGAGCGCGGCGAGGGGGATCTTCGAGACCAGGGGAGCGGCGGCGAAGACGATCACGGCGAGGACGGCGGCGTGGGTGAGGGCCGCGAGCCGGGAGGACGCGCCGGTACGGACGTTGACCGCCGTACGGGCGATGGCGCCGGTCGCCGGGACGCCGCCGAACAGCGGTGCGGCCAGGTTTGCGAGCCCCTGCCCGAACAGTTCCCGGTCCGGGTCGTGCTTCTGGCCCACGGTCATGCCGTCAGCGACCTGTGCCGAAAGGAGCGACTCCAGTGCGGCCAGGGCCGCGACCGCGGCGGCCGGCGTGATAAGGGACCCCAGCTGTGAGAGGTCGACGAAGTCGAGGGAGGGTGCGGGCAGCCCGGCGGGCAGCTCGCCGATCGGCTTCGCCGCGTCGAGGTGGAACAACTGCGCTACGACCGTGGCGACGATCACGGCGACGATCGAGAACGGGATCGTCGGACGCCATCGGGCCCCGATCAGCATGATCGCGGCCACACCGAGCGCGAGCGCGAGGGCCGTCAGGTTGGGGGACCGCACGAACTCCTCGACGGCGCGCCAGGTGACCACGAGGACCCGGTCGCCCTCGGGCTTGGCGACGCCCAGCGCGTTCGGCACCTGCTGGAGGCCGATCACCAGCGCGATGCCCAGGGTGAAGCCCTCCACCACCGAGGCTGGGATGTAGGCCATGTACCGTCCGGCCCGGGCCAGGGCCAGGCCGACGACGATCACGCCGGCGATCAGCCCGACCGTGAGGACTCCGCTCGGCCCGTACTGGGCGACGATGGGGACGAGGACGACGGTCATGGCCCCGGTCGGCCCGGACACCTGAAGGTTCGATCCGCCGAAGAGGGCGGCGAGCGCACCGGCCACCACGGCGGTCGCGAGGCCGGCCTCGGCGCCGAGGCCGGAGGAGACCCCGAAGCCGAGCGCGAGCGGCAGCGCCACGATGGCCACGGTCAGACCGGCGAGCAGATCACGGCGCGGGTTGCGGCCCATGGCGGCGAAGTCGGCATGCCCGGGCAGCAGTGCACGCACCCTGGCGAGAACAGCGTTCACCGAGTGGAGACCTCGGCCTCCCGGAGCTCGGCGAGCAGCTCGTTCCGCCCGGCCAGCATCTCGGTGAGGATGCGCCGCGCGGCCTGCATCAGGTCGGCCACGTCACCGCCCGCGAGCCGGTAGACCACCGTCGAACCCTCGCGTGTGGACGTCACGATTCCGGACCTGCGCAGGACGGCCAGCTGCTGGGACAGAGCCGGCGGCTCGACCTCGATCGCGGCGAGCAGATCCCGCACGGCCTTCGGCCCCTCCTGCAGCAGCTCAAGGACCCGGATGCGCACAGGGTGCCCCAGCATCCGGAAGAACTCGGCCTTGGCCTGGTACAGCGGAACCGACACGGCCTCGCACTCTCCTTCATCGCCTCGCGCGCGGCGAGGGCTCGCCTGGTGTTGTGCCCGCAGCCAGCTGCGAACACAGTGAAACCATCATGTATCGAATTGCCGAATTATGCAATCAATAGAAGTGTCGAAGCGATGCGGAACGTGCGGCTCAGGCCTTCTTGACGACGCTGGACTTGAGCTGCATAGGGCCGAAGCCGTCGATCCTGCAGTCGATGTCGTGGCCGTCGATGCCGTCCACCAGCTTGATGTTGCGCACCTTGGTGCCCGCCTTGATGCCGGTCGGGCTGCCCTTGACCTTGAGGGTCTTGACGACGGTGACGGTGTCGCCGTCGGCCAGGACGTTGCCGACGGAGTCCCTGATCACCTTCTCGCCACCGCCACCGCCGCCGTCGGCCGCCTCGGCGGTCGCCGACCATTCATGGCCGCATTCGGGGCAGACGAGCAATGCGCCCATCTGGTAGGTGTAGGCGCTGGAGCACTGGGGACACGGGGGAAGATTCTCGTTCACCTGGCCAGTTTACGTTCCGGGCTCGCCCCTGGTCGGCCTGCCGCCAGGCCCGCGGCCTGCTGTCTCGCGTGGATCGCGACGGCGTGAATCAGCCAGGTACGCCGGCCCGCGCCGGTGATGGCAGCGTCTGAGGGAGAATGCCTGGCGATGACCGTCACCGCTTCAACCGCCTCGGCCGTTCCGGGTCCCGAGCCGGTGGGCTTCGGCCCCTTCGCTCACCTCACCGTGCCGAACACCCCGCTCTATCGCGGAGTGATACGGGTGTTCCTGGTGGCCAAAGAGCGGTTCGCGGTTCATCTGCGTCCTGAGGACGTGCACGCCGCACTGCCGGCGGACATCCGCCCCCCAGAGCCGGAGGCCGTTGTCGGCGCGCTGGACAAGCTCGTCGGCTGGGGCAATCTGCGGGCCGATCCGGACACCGCCCGCGTGACCGCGGTCGAGGACTTCTACCGGAAGCGGTTCATCTACCAGCTGACGCGGGAGGGGGAGGCAGCCGAGGAGGCCCTCTCCGCCTACGACGAAGCGCTCGGCCGTCGCGGTGCGCTGCAGGCCGTCGCGCTGCACGACATCGTCACCCAGCTGCGCGCCCTGCTCGTCCTGGCCGCCGAGGACGAGCCCGACCCGGCCAAGGCGCACCTGGCGCTCGACACGCTGGCCAGCCGCTTCGCGGCGCTCGCCGACAACGCACGGGCCTTCATGGGCTCGCTTCAGCGGACCATCGACCTGCACGACGTCGAGGAGGAGGTCTTCCTCGCGTACAAGGACCGGCTCATCCAGTACCTGGAGCGCTTCATCCAGGACCTCATCACGCTGGGCGGGCGTATCGCCCGGCTGATCCTGGAGCTGGAGGAGGACGGAAGGGCCGAGCCTCTGCTGAGGGCCGCCGCCGGCCGGGAGGCCGCCGACGCAGCGCCGGAGGAGGCCGAACGCGCCGCGGACGAGGCGTTCGAGCGGTGGGCCGCGCGCTGGGCGGGGCTCGGAGCGTGGTTCATCAGCAGGGACGGGCGCGAGTCGCAGGCCCGGCTGCTACGCGGCCGGGCTCTCGGTGCGATTCCGCAGCTCCTGGCCGTCGTACGGGCGCTGAACGAGCGCCGGTCGGGGCGCTCGGACCGGTCCGCGGACTTCCGGACCCTGGCACGCTGGTTCGCCGAGGCACCCGACGACGACGCCCGGCACCGGCTGTGGCGGGCCGCCTTCGGTCTCTATCCGGCGCGGCACCTCACCGTTGACGCGGACACCCTCGCTGCTCGTGCGGCACGGCCCGTACCGGCTGCCACCCCGTGGGCCGAGGCGGAGCCGCTGCGGATCAGTCCCCAGCTGCGCCGCACCGGGAGTTACGAGCGGCGCGGCAAGCCCCGCAAGGTCGAGGACAGGGAGCAGCGGCGGCGCGCTCTCGCCGAGACGGCGGCCAAGCAGGCCGCGGAGACCGCGGCCGCCCGCGCTCGGCTCGTCACGGACGGCGTCACGCGTCTGTCCGGCCTCGGCGAGCTCGACCCGGCCTCCTTCGGTCTGTTCCTCCAGCTGCTCGGAGACGCGCTGGCCACCTGGCGACCCGGGATGAGGCACACCGTGGCCACCAGCAACGACGGCTCCATGGAGATCAGGCTCACCGCTGTCACCGACGGCACGACCGCCGAGATCCGCACGCCCGGCGGAGTCTTCAGCGGCCCGGACCACCTTGTCGAGATCGTCGACCTGACGGACGGAGACGAGCCGACGGACGGAGGACCCGACCGATGACCGCACCGCTCGCCGAGGTGCTGGAGGGCCAGCACGCCGCCGACCTGCGCAAAGCAGCGCGCGCCCTGCTGAAGCACCCCCTCCTTCTCGCGCGCGGCCGGCACGCCGACGAATTCCGTCTCGTCCGCCGGCACGCGACCGAACTCCGGGAGTGGTTCGACCGCAACACGGGCTGGTCCCTCCAGGCGGACGCCGAGACGGCGCGGCTGCGCAAGACGCCCGGCGTCCTCACCGACCCCACGCACCCGGCCCGAGAGGCGAGCCGGGGCGCCGCCCCCTTCACCCGTCGCCGCTACGTCCTGTTCTGCCTCGCGCTCGCCGCCCTGGAACGCGGCGAGGCCCAGATCGCTCTCGGGCGCCTCGCCGACCAGATCGTCCTCGACGCCGCCGATCCCCGACTCGCCGCCGCGGGTGTCGAGTTCGTTCTGGAACGCCGTGACGAGCGCCTCGACCTCGCCGCCGTCGTACGGCTCCTGCTCGACCTCGGAGTGCTGCGGCGCGTCGCGGGCGAGGAGGAGGCGTACGTCAGCGGGGTGGGCGACGTCCTGTACGACGTGGAACGCCGGGTCCTGGCCGGCCTCCTCGCCACCCGGCGGGGCCCCTCCACCGTGCGGGCGGACAACCTCGAGGACCGGCTCGCCGAGCTCGTCGCGGAAACCGCCCTGGACAGCGACGAGCTGCGCTTCCGCGCCATGCGCCGCTCACTCACCCGAAGGCTCCTCGACGACCCGGTGCTCTACTACGACGAACTGACCGACGCCGAGCTCGGCTACCTCACCCGACAGCGCGGCTTCCTCACCGCCCGGATCACCGAGCTGACGGGACTCGTCGCCGAGGTGCGGGCCGAGGGGCTCGCCATGGTCGACCCCGACGACGACCTGACCGACCTCCGCATGCCCGAACAGGGCACCCACGGCCACATCACCCTGCTGATCGCCGAGCATCTCGCCGGCGCCGACGGGCCGGTCACCCTCGGAGCCCTCGCCCTCCGAGTCCGCGAACTCGCGGCCGAGCACGGCGGCTTCTGGTCGAAGTCCGCCCGGGAGCCGGGTATGGAGACCGAGCTCGTCGAACAGGCCGTCGCCCGGCTCACCGCGCTCGGCCTGGTCGCCCGTACCCGGCACACGGTCGCGGCCCGCCCCGCCCTCGCCCGGTACGCGGTCGGCGAGACCGTCATCCGCGAGCCCGGCTCCGCCTCAGTGCCCCCACAGCGAAAGGCCGCTCCGTGACCCGCCTCCCGACCCCACGGCGATCCCGCTGGCAGCCCCTGCGCGTCGGGCTCGTCGACCTGTTCCACTACGACGTGGAGGAGTTCCACTTCCGGGACGGGCGCCTGCTGCTGCGCGGCAACAACGGCACCGGCAAGTCCAAGGTGCTCGCCCTGACGCTGCCGTTCCTGCTCGACGGCGACCTCAGCCCGCGCCGCGTCGAACCCGACGGCGACCCCGGCAAGAGGATGGAGTGGAACCTGCTCCTCGGAGGCGAGCACCCGCACTCCGAACGGCTCGGCTACACGTGGATCGAGTTCGGCAGGCTCGACGACACGACCGGCGAGCAGCACTTCCGTACACTGCTGTGCGGGCTCAAGGCCGTCAGCGGGCGGGGCGTCGCCCGCCACTGGTACGCCGTCACCCGCCGGCGTGTCGACCACGGCTCCACCGAGCGCACGGAGGAGACCTTCCGGCTGCTCGACGCCACCGGCACGGCCCTGTCCCGGGATCGGCTCGCCGAAGCGGTCGCCGGGCACGGCATGGTGTACGACCAGGCCAAGGCATATCGCCGAGCCGTCGACGAAGCACTCTTCGGCCTCGGAGAGCAGCGGTACGCCGCCCTGGTCGACCTGCTCGTCCAGCTGCGTCAGCCCCAGCTCTCCAAGCGACCCAACGAAGCCGCCCTCTCCCGCGCTCTCACCGAGGCCCTGCCGCCCATGGACCAGGCCGTCATCGCCGACGTGGCCGAGGCGTTCCGCTCCCTCGACGAGGAGAAGGACGAGCTCGCCGCCGCCTCCGCCGCCGAACGGGCCGCCTCCACCTTCCTGGAGCACTACCGGCGGTACGCCCGCATCGCCACCCGCCGCCGGGCACGGCTTCCGCGTGCCGAACACTCCCGCTACGAGCGCGTGCAACGGGATCTGGCCGAGGCACAGGAGCGGCGCAGGCGCGCCGAGGAGAAGCGGGCGGCGGCCGGGGAGGAGATCAGCTCCCTGGCGGAGACCGCGGAACGCCTGCGGGCCCAGGACAAGGCCCTGCGCGAGGCGCCCGAGATGCGCGACGCGCGGGAACTGGAGCACGCCGCGCTGGCCATGACGCGAACGGCGCAGGCGGCGGACCGGGCGCGGGGGGACCGGGAGCAGGCGACGGCTCTCCACACCAAGGTGCTCGGGCGGCTCGGCGCTGCCGAGAACCGGCTCCGTGCCACGCGGCTCAGGGTCCAGGAGACCTTCGCCCAGGCGAGGGAGCACGCCACCGCCGCGCACATCGCCCTGCCCCTGGACGACCGGCTGCCGGAGCCCGAACTGCGGCGCGCCGCCGAGGACGCCGCGGGCCGCGCCCAGCGCTCCCTCGCCCACGTCGAGGGCCTCCTCGAAGCAGCCGAGCGGGCCGCCGCCGCGCACCGCCGGGCGTCGGGCCGTCTCGACGAGGCGGAGACCGACCTCGCTCTGGCCGCCGAAGCGCACGGCGCGACGGAGGAGGGCTGCGCGCGGGCCGGACAGGTCCTCCTGGACGACGTACGCGACTGCGCCCGGGCCTGGACGGAGCTGGCCTTCCCCGACGAGACCGGCCTCCTCGACGAACTCCAGGAATGGACCCGTCACCTCGACGGCCCCTACCCGGCACGCGTCCACGCAGCCAGGGCGCACACCGTCCGCTCGGCGGACCTCGCCGATCAGGCGGCCGAAGCCGCCCGCCGGGCCTCCGAGCTGGCGGAGCGCACCGACGAGGCGCGGCGGGAGCTCGCCGCCCTGGAAGCCGGCGGAGGACGCGAGCCCCGGCCCCCTGCCACCCGCACCCCCGGCCTTCGCGAACAGCTGCCGGGCGCCCCGCTCTGGCGCCTGGTCGACTTCCGTGACGACCTGCCCGAACCCGAACGCGCGGGGCTCGAAGCGGCGCTGGAAGCCTCCGGCCTCCTCGACGCCTGGGTGCTCCCCGACGGCTCCGCCCTCGCCGTGAACGGGCACGACGTGCTGCTCTCCCCGTCGAACGGACCGGTCAGCGGCCCCTCGCTCGCCGACGTGCTGCGCCCGGCCATGGGCCACGGCGACGGACGGGCCGCGACCCCGGACGAAGCGACGGTGATCGGTCTGCTCGCCGCCATCGGCCTGGACAGCGGGGGAGGAGCCGGGACATGGGTGGCAGCGGACGGACGCTTCCGGGTCGGCGCGCTCACCGGCACATGGGCCAAGCCCGCCGCCGAGTACATCGGCGAAGGCGCGCGCGAGGCGGCACGGAGGGCCCGTGTCGCCGCGGTCGGCATCGAACTCGCCGCCCTGCGCGAGGAGTCGGCAGTCGTCGCGGACCGATCCGAGGCGATCGCAGGCCGCCGTCGCACGCTCGACACCGAACTCGCCTCCGTCCCCGACGAGTCGCCGCTCACCCGGGCACACGCGCTCGTGAGCGCCGCCGCCGACACCGTACGCAAGGCCCGCATGCGGTGCGAGGAGCGTGCCGCCGAGGTGACCGAGGTGGCCGGGCAAGCCGAGCGTGCCGCCGCCGAACTCACCGAGAGCGCCACCGATCTGGGGCTACCCGCCGACCGGGCCGGACTCACCGCCGTACGTCACGCCCTCGGCTCCCTCGCTGCCGCGCTGGCCGCCCTGTGGCCCGCGGTGCGCGAACAAGGCGAGGCCGCACGCCAGGTCGACGACGAGCGCGCCGAGGCGACCGACGCGCAGCGGCGGGCCGTCGACCTCGCCCAGCGGGCCGAAGACGCGGAGCATGAGGCGGCAGCGGCGGACGAGCGCCACCTGACCTTGCGCTCCACCGTCGGAGTGGCCGTCGCGGAGCTCGAACGGCGACTCGCCGAGACTGCCGAGGCGCAGCGGATGTGCGAGGCCGACCAGAAGTCCGCCCTGCGGCGTCACGCGGAGGCGGATCGGGAGGCCGGCCGGGCGGAGGGGCGGATCGAGCAGCTGGAGAAGGACCTCACGGAAGCCGTCGGCGCACGCGCGGCGGCCATCGCCGCGCTCCAGGGCTTCACGGCCACTGGCCTGGTCGCGGTCGCGCTGCCCGAACTCGCGGTCCCCGCCGCCGACGACGGCTCCTGGGCCGCCACCCCGGCCATCGCGCTCGCCCGCGCCATCGAGACCGGACTCTCCTCGGTCGACGACACGGATGCCGCCTGGGAGCGCGTCCAGCGTCGGCTCAGTGAAGAACTCAAGACCCTCCAGGACACCCTCTCCCGGCACGGACACAGCGCCTCGGCCCGCATGGTCGAGGACGGCATGGTCGTCGACATCGTCTACCAGGGCCGCGAGCGGGCCGTACCCGAACTCGCCGAAGCGCTCGCCAAGGAGGTCGGCGAGCTCACCCGCATCCTGTCCGCGCACGAACGGGAGATCCTCGAAACCCACCTGATCAACGAGGTCGCGGGCACCCTCCAGGAACTCATCGGCACTGCCGAACGCCAGGTGCGGGACATGAACGCCGAACTGGAGGACCGCCCCACCTCCACCGGCATGAAGCTCCGGCTGGTATGGCGGCCCTCGCGCAAGGCCCCGCCCGGACTCGCCCAGGCCCGGGAGCGGCTGCGCCAGTCCGCCGACGCGTGGACCGCCGAGGACCGCACGGCGGTCGGCGAGTTCCTCCAGGCCCAGATCGCCCGCCAGCAGTCCGACGACGGCTCGGGCAGCTGGCTCGAACACCTCACCGCCGCGCTCGACTACCGCTCCTGGCACGAGTTCGGCGTCGAACGCCACCAGCACGGGCGCTGGGTCCCGGCCACCGGCCCCGCCTCCGGCGGCGAACGCGTCCTCGCCGTCTCCGTACCGCTGTTCGCCGCCGCCTCCTCGCACTACGCGAGCGCGGGCAGCCCGCACGCGCCCCGTCTGGTCACGCTGGACGAGGCGTTCGCGGGAGTGGACGACGACTCGCGAGCCAAGTGCCTCGGCCTGCTGAGCGCCTTCGACCTGGACGTGGTGATGACCAGCGAACGGGAATGGGCCTGCTACCCACAGGTCCCCGGCATCGCCATCGCCCAGCTGTCGCGCACGGACGAGGTGGCGGCGGTCCTCGTCACCCGCTGGGAGTGGGACGGTACGAGACGACAGCGCCGTGACGACCCCGCGCGGCAACCGGCACCGGACGCGGCCGCCCGGCCGGAACGGGAGCCACAGTGGACCTGACGCACGACGGGTACGCAGCGCCCGGCGCCGCAGCGGGGCGGGTCGCCGACGGCACGGTCGACGTGCCCCGACTGCGCCGCCTCCTGGGCGCGCCGGAGTTCGGGTGGCTCGTCGAACGGGTACGCGGTCGGCTCGCGGCCGGGCAACCCCTCACCGGCGCCGTCTCCCTGGCCGCCCCCACTCCAGGCCAGCGTTCCGCGGTCGAACGGCTGCTGGCCCGAGCCCCGGGGGGTGGCCGTTCCCTCACCGTACGGCTGGAAGCCGTCGACGCCGTGCTGCGCCGTTCGGGCATCAGCCCGGACGGCCTCGCCGCCGCCGTCACGGCCCTCACCGGCCCCGTCACCCCGCTCGCCCAGGTCAGGGCGGCGGAGGACGCTGCTTGGGACCGGGCGTACGCACCCCTCGACGCGCTCGTCCTGGACCGGCCCGAGCTCGCCGCCTGGGCCGCGAGGGTGCGGGCCGACGGCCTCGCCCGGCGTCTTGGCCGCACCCCCGGCGCCGTGCACACCCTGCTCACGGGGGTCTGCGCCGCTCTCCGCGCGCTTCCGGCCGAGCCCGCCGTCTCGCTGGCAGCCTTCGCCGCCCACGTCCTCGGCTCGGCCCACGCCCTGGACGACGGCACGCCGCAGGCCACTCTCACACTGTCCGGGATCCGCGCTCTGACAGGGTTCGCCGACGGCAGCGGCGCCGAATGGCGGCGGGACGCCTGGGCATCGGCAGGCCTGCTGAAGGACGAACTGTCCTCGACGGTCCTCACCCTGAACCTGCGAGGGACCCCCGCCCTCGACTGGACGGCCGACGAAGGCGAACCAGCCGTCCTGACACTCCGCCAGCTCATCCGACGCCCGCCCTCCGTCGCCTCCCCAGCGGTACGGATCTGCGAGAACCCGGCAGTCCTCGCCGCGGCGGCGGACGCCCTCGGCCCCGCCTGCCCGCCCATGATCTGTCTCCAGGGCCAGCCCTCGGCCGCCGCACTCGCCCTGCTGCGCCACCTGCACGGCAACGGCTCGGACCTCTACTATCACGGCGACTTCGACTGGGGTGGCCTTCGGATCGCCGGAGCCCTGCTGAGCCGCGTTCCGTGGCGTCCCTGGCGGTATACCGCCGCCGACTATCGTGCGGCCCTCGTGGGAAGCGACTCGAAGCTCGCGCCCAGACCTCTCACAGGTGTCCCGACCCGGACACCGTGGGATCCCGACCTCGCCGAGGCCCTCGCGGAAGCCGGTATCCGGGTCGAGGAGGAGCGAGAGCTGGACCTCCTGCTGTCCGACCTGCGGGGACGGCCCTGAACCGGGTGTCCGGGCGACACCTCCGGCCCTCCGGCCACAGCGCGCCACCCCGGGAGGAGTCCTAGGCTCGATACAGAGAGACCACAGCCTCTACCTACGGGAGGCGGACATGCACACCCCGATACGGCGGTCCGCGATCTTCCTGAGTGCGGTCGCGCTCCTGGTCGCCATGGGCGGCGCGAACAGCGGCGCCGCGTCCGCCGAGGCGCGGGCGGCCGAGGACGACGTCCTCAAGCTCGGCTATGTGCTCCCGGAGACGGGACAGCTGGCCTTCCTCGGGCCGCCCATGATCCAGTCCACCAACTTCGCCATCAAGACGATCAACGACGCCGGCGGCGTCCTCGGCAACCCGATCCCGAAGGTGGTCGGAGCCGACGAGGCCGGCCAGGAGGCCGTGGCGTCCCAGTCGGCCGCCCGGGTCCTGAACGCCGGGGTCGACGCGATCGTCGGCGCCGCCGCCTCCGCGATGTCGCTGGCGTTCATCGACCGGGTGACCGGTGAGGGCGTCGTCCAGTGCTCCGGCTCCAACACCGCGCCGACCTTCACCGACTACGACGACGGCGGCTACTACTTCCGTACCGCGCCGAGCGACGCCCTGCAGGGCCCGGTCCTGGCGGAGACCATCCAGGGCGACGGGCACGAGCGGGTCGCCCTCGTCGCGCGCGCCGACGACTACGGACGCGGGCTGCTGGACGCCACCCAGAAGGCTCTGGAGGCAGGCGGCACCACCGTGACGGTCGCCGAGACCTACGACCCGAAGGCCACCAACTTCGACCAGCTGATCCAGAGGGTCGAGAACTCGCGGCCGGACGCCACCGTCGTCATCGCCTTCGAGGAGGGCACGCAGATCATCCAGGGCCTGATCGAGGCCGGTATCGGCCCCGCTCAGCGCGGTGTGTACGGCACCGACGGACTCCGCAGCGAGGAGCTGCCCGGGCTCGTCGCACCGAACGACCCCGGCCGTATCGCCGGTATGAAGGGCACGGCACCGGCGTCGGAGACCAATGAGCAGTTCGTGAACTCGCTGCAGGACTTCGCGCCGAACCTGAACGTGCTGCAGTTCGCACCGCAGACGTTCGACTGCGTGACCACCATCGCGCTCGCGGCGGAGCAGGCGAAGACCGACGACCCGCGCGAGTTCGTCAAGGAGATGATCCCGGTCACCAAGGACGGCGAGAAGTGCAACTCGTTCGCCCAGTGCAAGCAGCTGATCGCCGACGGCAAGAACATCGACTACGACGGTGTGAGCGGCCCGCTCGACTTCACCGACGCGGGTGAGCCCAGCCAGGCGACCATCGAGGTCTACGAGTACACCGAGGAGGGTGAGCTGACGACCGTGCGGACCGAGCAGACGAGCGTGGAGGACTGACCCCGTCCCGTCGGCCGGGCCGACAGGCGTCAGCGGACGCGGGCGAGCGTACCGAGATAGAGGTCGATCACCCGCTGATCGTGCAACAACTCCACACCTGTGCCCGTGTGTGCGTTGCGGCCCTGGTCCAGGACGTACCCACGGGCACAGATCTGCAGGCACTTGCGGGCGTTCTGCTCGACCATGAGCACGGCGACGCCCGCGCCGTTGATCTCCCTGACCCGCTCGAACACCTGGTCCTGGTAGATCGGCGACAGCCCCGCCGACGGCTCGTCGAGGAGCAGCACCTGCGGCTCCATCATCAGCGCCCGGGCCATGGCGAGCATCTGCCGCTCACCGCCGGACATCGAACCGGCCTTCTGCCTGCGCCGGGCGGCCAGCACCGGGAACAGCTCCCCGACGGCGGCCGCCCGCCCGGCGAAGTCCTTCGGCCGCAGGTACACGCCCATGCGCAGGTTCTCCTCGACCGTCAGCGCCGGGAAGACGTTCGCCAGCTGCGGTACGTAGCCGACGCCGCGCCGCACCAGCTCGTGCGCGGGCCGGTTGGTGACGTTCTCGCCGTGCAGCCGCACCGTCCCCTCGCGGACGCGCAGCAGCCCGAACACCGCCTTGGCCAGGGTCGACTTGCCCGCGCCGTTCGGGCCGATCACCCCGACCAGCTCGCCGGGCCGCACCTCGATGCTGCAGCCGCGCAGCACGTCGACGCCCGGTACGTACCCGGCGTAGAGGTCGTCCGCCACCAGCACGGCCTCGTCGCCGGTGCCGTTCCCCGCCCCGTTCCGGGGGGTGTTCCCCGAGGCGTCACCGGTCATGGTGGCCCTCCTCGCCGTTCGTCGTTCCCGGTTCGTCGTGCCGCTTGCCGAGGTAGGCGTCCACCACGGCGGGGTCGCGGCCGATCGTGGACGGCGGCCCCTCGGCCACCAGCCGCCCGCCGGCCATGACGGCCACCCAGTCGCTGATGCCCATCACCACGTCCATGTCGTGCTCGACGAAGCACACCGTCAGCCCCTCGTCCCGCAGCCGGGTGATGTGACCGAGCAGCGACTGGGTCAGCGCGGGGTTCACACCGGCCATCGGCTCGTCCAGCATGACCATCACCGGACGCGCCATCAGCGCCCTGGCCAGCTCCAGCAGTTTGCGTTGGCCGCCGGAGAGGGTGCCGGCATGCGCGTCGCGGAGCCCGGTGAGCCGGAAGCGCTCCAGCAGCTCGTCGGCCCGCTCCACCAGCTCCCGCTCCTGGCCGCGCCAGACCGGCCGCAGCAGCGCGGGCAGCAGCCGCTCGCCCCGCTGACCCACGCCCGCAAGCAGCAGGTTCTCCAGCACGGTGAGCCGGGCGGGGGTCCGGGTGAGCTGGAACGTACGGACCAGTCCGCGCCGCGCGATCCGGTGCGCCGAGCGGCCGGTGAGGCGCCGCCCCTCGAACCACCACTCGCCGCTGTCGGCCCGGTCGAAGCCGCTCACCACGTTGAACAGCGTGCTCTTCCCGGCGCCGTTGGGCCCGATGAGGGCCGTGATGGTGCCCCGCTGCACCTCCAGGTGGTCGACGGCCACGGCGACCAGACCACCGAAGGACCGGGTCACCCCGTCGATCACCAGCAGCGGGTCGCTCTTGCGCACACCGGGCACGGGCTCCGGTGCGGCCCCTGCTCCCGGTGCGGCCACCGGTTCCGGTGCGGGCCCGGGTGCGGACGGGACGGGCGGGTCAGCGGCCACTGAGCAGCATCTCCTTCCGGCTGCCGAGGATCCCCTGCGGCCGGAACGCCATGAGCAGTATCAGCGCCACCCCCACGAGCGCGAACCGGACGGCACCGACCTCCGACGTACTGATCACCTCGGGCGAGATGATCCCCGCCCCGATGGCCTGCCGCAGCGCGCTGTCCACGAAGGCGAGCAGGAACCAGAACAGGACCGACCCGACGACCGGCCCGAGGATCCGCCCCGCACCACCCAGGATCAGCAGCGTGTACAGGAAGAAGGTGACCCCGGGGTCGAAGCTGTCCGGGTTCACCGACTGCACCTGGATGGCCTGGAGCATGCCGGCGACCGCGCCGAGCACACCGCCCAGCACCAGGCTCGTCATCTTGAAGGCGTACACGTTCTTGCCCAGGCTGCGCGCCGCCGTCTCGTCGTCGCGGATCGACCGGACGACCCTGCCCCACGGGCTGTGCACCAGCAGGGCCAGCAGGACCCCGGCGACCACCACCAGCGACCAGGCGACGATCAGCACCCAGAGGTCCCGGGAGCTGAACCGGACCAGCCAGAAGCCGTACGTACCCGGCGGGACGGGGTTCAGGTCGTAGAAGTCGTTGGCGAACCGCTGGAGCCCGAACACGCCGCCCGTGGTGGGCTCGGCCCAGCTGGACCGGTAGAACAGCCGTAGCGTCTCACCGGCGGCGATGGTGGTGATGGCCAGGTAGTCGGCGCGCAGCCGCAGTGTCGGCAGGCCGAGCAGCAGCGCGAGGACGACCGCGGAGGCGGTGCCGACCAGGACGCCCAGCCACATGGAGCCGCCCCAGGTCGCCACGGTGATCGCCAGCCCGTACCCGCCGACGAGCATGAAGCCGACCTGCCCGAAGTTCAGCAGGCCCGTGTAGCCGAAGTGCAGGTTCAGGCCCATCGCGGAGAGCGCGAAGATCGCCGCGATGGGGCCGAGGCCGGAGCGCAGGGCGTCGGTGAGGACGATCTCGAAGTCCATGGCCCACCGCCTCTCATCCGACCCGCTCGCGGCGGCCGAGGATGCCCTGCGGCCGGACGAGCAGCACGACGATCAGCGCGAGCAGCGCCCACGCGTACTGGAGGTCGACGGGGAACCACAGCGTGGACATCTGGGCGACGATGCCGATGACCAGACTGCCCACCATCGCCCCGTACGCGGAGCCGAGCCCCCCGAGGATGACCCCGGCGAACATCAGCAGGAGCAGCTTGAAGCCCATGTCCCAGCTGATGATCTCGACGAGCCCGAAGAACACCCCGCCGAGCGCCGCGAGTGCCCCGCCCATCATCCACACCACCAGGACCACACGTCCCACGTCGATACCGGACGCCTCGGCGAGGTCCCGGTTGCCGGAGACGGCCCTGATGGCCGTGCCGATCCGGGTCCGCCCGAGGAGCGCGGCCACACCGAGCAGCGTCGCGATCGCGAGCAGGGTGACGGTCAGGTCCCGGGGGGTGATGCCGACCGGGCCGAGGTCGAACGCCTTCTGGATGTCGTACTGGGCGTACGAGCCCGGCCGCGTCCCGTACAGCACGAGCACCACGTGCCGCAGCAGCAGCGAGAGGCCGATCGTGACGATGAACATGTTGATCAGCCCGGTGCCGCGGGCCCGCAGCGGCCGCCACAGACCCCGGTCGATGGCCGCGCCCATGACCGCCCCGAAGGCGGTGGCGGCGATGGCGGCGGGGATCAGATGCCAGCCAGGCCCGGAGGGGGAGACGTTCAGGAAGAAGGCGAAGGTGGCACCGATGGTCACCAGCTCGCCGTGCGCGAAGTTGATCAGATGGATGGTCCCGAAGATCAGGGACAGGCCGACGGCGGTGATCGCGATGATGACGCCGAACTGCACCCCGTCGAGCAGGGCCTGCAGTGCCCGGTCCCAGAACGTCGGGCCGCGCGGGACCTCCTCGCCCTGTGCCTTACTCCGCGCCGCCGCGGGGACCGCGGGGGCCGCCACGAGGAACAGGGCGAGTACTGCTGCGAAGAACCGCTGATGACGCACGGCAGCTCCGGTGGGGGACGGGAGTCGGCGCGAGTGCCCGCGCACCCCGTGAGACTCAGTTTCGCACCGTCGGCGACGCTCAGCGCGCCGATGCCCGGCCTCCGGGCCCGCCGCCACCCGTGCGGCCCGCCGTGAACGCGTACGCCGCGGACGCGCTGAATTCGCTCTGACCGCCCCGGAACAGCAGCCCCGCGCGCAGGAACGCCGGGTCGTCGGCCGTCGCCGGCACGTACGGTACGGCGATGCACCGCATGCCGGCCGCGAGGGCCGCCGCGGCGCCCGGCGGAGAGTCCTCCAGGACGACGCACTCGGCCGGGTCGGCGCCGAGCCGGCGGGCGGCCTCCAGGAAGACGTCCGGCTCCGGCTTGCCGCGCGGCACCTCCTCGGCCGACACCAGCACCCGGAAGTACCCGGCGAGGCCGGTGCCCCCGAGGACGGTCTCGATGGCCGCCGGAGACGATCCGGACGCGACCGCCAGCGGGACTCCGTCGGCGTACAGCCGTTCCACGAAGGCCCGCATCTCGGGGAACACCCCGGTGCCGGTCCGTGCCAGCTCCAGGTAGTGCCGGTTCGTGTCGGCCAGCAGTTCGTCGACCGGCGCGCCGAGGCCGTACTCCGCCCTGAGGATCTCCAGGGTCTCGCGCGTCGCGATGCCGATGAAGTCCGTGTGACGGTCCCAGTCGAAGTCGGTGACGCCGTAGTCGGCCAGGACCCTGCGCCCCGCCTCGTAGTAGTTCGGCTCGCTGTCGACCAGCGTGCCGTCGAGGTCGAAGACGACCGCGGTCACCGCGCCTCACCGCCGGCCGTCCGCGGTGTGCGGGAGGCCCGTCGTCCGACCGCCTCCACCAGCGGCAGCAGCCGGTACGGCACCCGCTCGCGCAGCGCCATCTCGGTCCGGGTCCGCACCACGCCCGGCAGCCGGATCAGCTGCTGGACGACGTCCTCCAGGTGACCGTTGTCCCGGGCCACCACCCGGGTCAGCAGATCCCCGCCGCCGGTGATCGAGAACGCCTCGACGATCTCGGGTACGGCGGCGAGCGCGTCGCCCACCTCGTCCAGACGGCCCTGGGTGACCTCGACGTGGACGAAGGCCAGGACGGGGTGGCCGAGCGCGGCGGGGGAGAGGAACGGGCCGGTGCCGGTGATCACGCCGTCCCGTTCCAGCCGGTCGAGCCGCGCCTGGAGGGTGCCGCGTGCGATGCCGAGGATCCGTGCGTACTCCCGCACGCTGGTGCGTGGCTGCTCGATCAGCAGCCGGAGGATCCGGGTGTCGAGTTCGTCGACGGGCATGGTCCGTCGCCCTCCTTCTGGCCGGGCGGTCCACCTCCCGACTGTACCAATGGCATTTCCTTCGGCTTCCCGGCTGGGCCAGCGGCCCGCCTGCCGCCTCGGAGTGTTTCCGCCGGACCCGAAGCGGTGGGATAGGGAAGCAACGATTCCGTGCGCGGGGCGGCCATCGCCTGGAACGTCTCTTCCCGTATGGCCGAGGAGTTGACCGAAAAGCGCCATAACCCGCTCCAGGAGTTCTCCGCACACCCCGTGACCACGGTGTCGCCCCTCCGGCTGACCCAACGGAGGTGACCGTGTGTCGGATCAAAACACCGGAAGGGTGGCCGGTACCGTTGACGGCCCATGAGCTGCGGCGTATCACTTTCGGCTAGTGCCGTAACTCTCTCCTTCCAGGGAGGTGTTCCGTCTGTGGCGACGCGACGCGCGTTTCTCGCCGGCTCGACCGCAGTAGTCTCCGCGACTCTCCTGCCCCCCACTCCCGTAGCACATGCCGAAGCCGCCGGGAGCCAGCTCATGCGTGATCCCCAGCTGACCGGAGTGCCCCTCGCCGACGTCCTGCTGCTCGGTGGCGCGGTCGCCCCCGGCCCCTCCGGCGCGCAGGCCCTCTGGAACGCCTCGACGGGCAAGCCCGCCCGCCTCAACGCCGTCGACCCCGCCAGCGGTGACCTGCTGGTCAGCGCACCCCTCACGAGTGCCGACGGCGCCTGGGCGGTGACCGCCGCACCCAGCGGGGTGTACGCGGGCACATACGGAAGGGGGCATCTGTACCGCTGGACGCCGGGCGGCGGCGACGCCGCCGAGGACCTGGGGCGCCCGGTCACCGGGCAGACGTTCATCTGGTGCCTCGACGCCGACGCCGACGGCAAGGTCTGGGGCGGCACCTTCCCCGGCGGCAACGTCTTCCGCTTCGACCCGGCCACCCGCGCCACCACCGACTTCGGCCAGGCCGTGCCCGGGCAGACATACGTCCGGAGCATCGCCTGCGCCGGAGGCAGGGTCTACAGCGGTTCGTACGCCGCCGCGCACATCGCCGAACTCGATCCGGCCACCGGGACCTTCACGGAGCTCCCGACGCCGCCCGGCCTCGGCTCCGTCACCGGCAAGCCCGTCTACGACCTCAACGCCTACGACAGCCGGCTCTACGCGCGCATCGGCTCCGACGCCCCCAGCCCCCTCTACGTCTTCGACCTCGCCACCCGCACCTGGTCGGACCCCATCCCGGAGGTCCACGGCCTGAGCGTCTGCCCGCCCGGCACGGACGGCGCCGTCTACTTCATCCAGCGCAGCGAACTGCGCCGCTACGACCCGGCCACCGGAGCGAACACCGGCACCGGACTCCTGCTCACCGGCAAGGTGCAGAACTCCCGTTCCTTCGGCTGGGCCGAACTGGGACTGCCCGAATACCCCGGCCCGAGCGTCGTCGGCACGCTGTGGCGCGGCGACATGTTCCGCTACAACCCGGCCACCGGCGCGCATGCCATCCTGGAGACCAAGGTCCGTAAGGAGCCCATCGACATCCAGGCACTCGGGTGCGGCGGCCGCCGCACGGTGTACGCCGGCGGGTTCCTCAACGGCGGCCTCTCGTCGGTCGACACCGGGACCGGCACGCCGACCTTCCACCGCTTCGGCCAGATCGAGGCGATCCTGCGCGACTCGGAGGGCACGGTCTGGATCGGCCAGTACCCCGACGCGAGGCTCTTCCGCTACCGCCCCGACCTGCCCTGGAACAGCCCGGAGTACTCCCCGGAGGGGCCGCCTGGCACCCCCGCCAACCCGGAGGTGAGCCTCACCCTCAAGCCCGAGCTCCAGGCGCGCGCCCGCTCCCTGGCCGAGGTGGACGGGAAGATCGCCGTGGGGACCGTCCCGTACGGCAACCGCCTGGGCGGCGGGCTCGCCCTCTACGACAAGGCCACCGGCGAGTCGACGTTCACCCGCAATGTCGTCCGGGACATGTCCGTCATCGCGCTCACCGCGGACGAGGGCGTGGTCTACGGCGGCGCGTCCATCTTCGGCGGACTCGGCACCACACCGCCCACCCGGACCGCCGGCGCGGTCTTCGCCTGGCATGTCCAACGGGCCGAGAAGCTCTGGGAACTCGAACTCGTCCAGGGGATCGGTTCGGTAAGCGCCGTCGTCGTCGCCGAGGGCCTGGTCTGGGCGCTCGCCGGGCACTCGCTGTTCTCCATCGATCCGAAGACCCCCCGGATCGTACGGCGCATCGAGCTGGGCACCCGCAGCAACGACGGCTCGATAGCGATCAGCCGCCGCAAACTGTACGTCTCCGTCGACGGCGCGCTGATCTTCCGGGTCGACCCGCGCTTCCCGGCCCGCGACCCGCAGCTGGTGGTGAACTTCCCGCACCGCCGACTGACCGCCCACGAAGGGCGGTTGTACCTCAGCCGTGGCCCGCAGCTGTACACGGTCGACGTACGCCGCTGAACCGCCGAGCCCATTGACAGCCCGAATCGAGCCCGGCTGCTTTCAGCCCGGGCCGAAAGCAGCCGGGTTTCGCGCATCCTCCTTCAGGCCCTTCCGGAGGCCCCTATGACCACAGGCTTCAAGCGCGCCATCAGACCCCTCGCCCTGCTCGCCGCGGCCTCCGTGCTGGCCGGCTGCGGCGGAAGCGGCGACGGCGGTTCCGGATCGAGGAACGTCACCGTCTGGATGTACCCGGTGATCTCCGACCCGCAGGCCAACTCCGCGTACTGGGAGCGGATCGAGAAGGACTTCGAAGCGGCGACGCCCGGCACCACGCTCACCATCGAACAGCAGCCCTGGGAGAACCGCGACGAGAAGCTCGCCACCGCGCTCGGCAGCGGCAAGGGCCCGGACGTGGTGCTGCTCAACCCGGACCAGATCCCGCAGTACCTGAGCAACGGCGCCATCCGCCCGGTCGACGCCGCGGTCAAGGACACCAAGGACACGTTCCTGCCCAACGCGCTGACCGCCCTCACCCACGACGGCAGGCTGTACGCGGTGCCGATCTACCACACCGTCACCAGCACGCTGTACAACAAGAGACTCCTCGCCCAGGCGGGCATCGACAAACCCCCGGCCACCTGGGAAGAGATCAAGGCCGCCGCACCCAGGCTGAAGCAGGCCGGCGTCGCCACCCTCGACTACTCGGCGAGCAACGAGGCGACGCTCAACATGAACTTCTACCCGCTGCTGTGGCAGGCGGGCGGCAAGGTCTTCTCCGACGACGGCAAGAAGGCCGCCTTCAACGGCCCGGAGGGCGTCGCCGCCCTCACCTTCCTCACCGACCTCTACAAGGCCGGCGCGATCCCCAAGTCCGCGCTCACCAACTCCAACGCCTTCGCCGACCACCCCCTGGGCAAGCAGCAGGTCGCCATGGGCTTCGCCGGCACCCTCGCCGACGCCGATCTGGCCCGGAAGACCTGGGGCGCGGAGAACGTCCTCGTCGGCAAGCCCCTGAGCAACGCCAAACAGGTCACCTTCGGCGTCCCCGGCGGCCTCGGCGTCAGCGCCAGGTCCCGCAACGTCCAGGGCGCCGAGAGGTTCCTCGCCTTCATGACCGAACCGGCCCAGATCGAGAGCCTGGGCAAGGCGAGCGGCTTCCTCTCCCCGCGCACCGACGTCACGGTGCCCAGCGACGCCCCGCACGCCAAGGAGTTCCAGGACGCCCTCGCGTACGCCTTCCCCGGTGAGCCCAGCCCCGTCGCGCGTCAGCTGATGTCGCTGATCGCCCCCGAGATCCAGGCCGCCCTCACCGGCCGGAAGAGCCCTGAGGAGGCTCTGGACTCGGCGGCCGCACAGGCCGACGACCTGCTGGCGCGGCAGCGTTGACGGCCAGCGCGGCCGGCGAGAGGACCGCTCCGACACCGGAACCGGTCCCCGTGCCCGGCCCGGCCCGCAAGCCGGGCGGGCCGGCGCGGCCCGTCCGGCGCCGGGAGGCACGCATCGGGCTGCTCTTCGTGGCCCCGATGCTGCTGCTCTTCCTCGTCTTCCGCTTCGGCCCGACGATCGGCGCGGCGTTCCTGTCGCTCACCGACTACCGGCTCAGCGGCGAGTGGCGTTTCATCGGCGCCGAGAACTACACCCGGCTCCTCCACGACGACCTCTTCTGGTCCAGCCTCGGCGTCACCGCCCTGTACGCCCTGTTCTTCGTCCCGCTGACGGTGTGCGTCTCGCTGGCCACGGCCCTGCTGCTGCACCGCACGGTCTGGCTGCGCGGCTTCTTCCGCGGCCTGTTCTTCCTGCCGTACGTCACCAGCATCGTGCTCGCCGCCGTCATCTGGAAGTGGATCTACGACATCGAGGACGGCCTCCTCAACGCCGCTCTCGGCGCCCTCTCCCTCGGCCCCGTCGACTTCCTCGGCGACGAGCACCTGGTGCTGCCGTCCATCGCGGCCACCTCCGCCTGGAAGGGCTTCGGCTACTCGATGCTGATCCTGCTCGCCGGACTCCAGTCCATCCCCCGCGAGGTCACCGAGGCGGCCGTGATCGACGGCGCCACCGGCTGGCAGCGGCTGCGCTGGGTCACCCTGCCGCTGCTGCGCCCCGTGCTCTTCTTCGTCCTCGTCATCGAGGCGATCGGCGCGTTCCAGGTGTTCGACGCGATGTACGTGATGACGGCGGGCGGGCCGGTGCGCGCCAGTTACTCACTCGTCTACTTCCTGTACGACACCGGCTTCAAGTTCTTCGACTTCGGCTACGCGAGCGCGCTCGGGCTGGTCCTCTTCCTGGTGGTCCTGGTGTTCTCGCTGATCCAGCGCCGGCTGATCGGACGGGACGAGTGATGGCGAGACTGCGGCTGCCCGTTCTGCTGGTGCTGGTGGCGCTGGTGACGATGACACCGTTCGTGGTGATGCTGCTGGTCGCGTTCGCCCCGCCCGGCGGGCAGACCCTGCCCGGAGCCTTCGATCTCACCCGTGCCACCTGGGAGAACTTCTCCGCCGTGCTGTCGGGCGCCGACATCCCACGGTGGGCGGTCAACTCGCTGGTCTACTCGCTGGTCTCGGTCGTCCTGATCCTGCTCTTCTCGTCCATGGCCGGATACGCCTTCGCCAAGAAGCGCTTCCCGGGGCGTGAGCTGATGTTCTGGTCGTTCCTGGCGACGCTGATGGTGCCGTTCCAGGCCACGCTCATCCCGTACTTCATCCTCGTGTCCGAGCTCGGCGGCGTGGACACGTACTGGGGTCTGATCGTGCCCACCCTCGCCAATTCGCAGGCGGTGTTCCTGATGCGGCAGTTCATCCGGCAGCTGCCGGACGAGCTGTTCGAGGCCGCGAAGATCGACGGGGCGTCGGAGTGGCGGATCTACACGACCGTCGTCATCCCGCTGATCACGCCCATTCTGGCGACGCTCGGCGTGTTCGTCTTCCTCTGGCACTGGAACGACTTCCTGTGGCCGCTGGTCATCGGCCAGTCGTCGAGCATGCGGACCCTCACGGTCGGACTCGCCACGCTGGAGGGCGAGAACGTCGCGGTCAACCAGATCATGGCCGGGGCCACCATCACGGTCGTGCCGTGCCTGCTCGTCTTCGGCCTGCTCCAGCGCTATCTGACCGATTCCATCGCGACCAGCGGCCTCAAGAGCTGACCGCCGGACCGGCGGGCCGGACGGCGGTCCGCAGCCGTGGCAGCACATCGGTGCCGTACGCCTCGATGGCGCGCAGCGCGTCCGCCTGCGGCATGCCGGGCGGCTGGATCCGCAGCACCACCCCGTCCGCGCCCATCGCCTCGTACCGCCCGAGCCGGTCGGCGCACTCCTCGGGCGAGCCGATCACCGAGCGGGCCGCGATGGCGTCCCACTCCTGCGCGTACCGCTCCGCGTCCGCCGAGGTGCGCTTCCAGTCGCCGTACGCGTCGTACAGCGACCGCAGCGGGTCCTCCAACGCGGCCCGGGCCAGCCGGGTGGTGGGCGCGCAGTAGCCCTCGCGGCAGACGATGACCTCGGCGCCCAGAGCGGCCGCGCCCCTCGGGTACGCCAGATACTCGGCGATCTTCTCCGGCAGCTCCGCGTCCAGCTCGTTGAAGGACGTCGTCCACCCGTCGCACATCCGGGCCGTGCGCTCCAGGGCGGCCGACACCCGGCCGCCGTTCCAGATCCGGGGCCGCGGGGCCTGCACCGGGCGCGGCGACAGGAACGCCTGGTCCAGGGACGTGAAGCGGCCGTCGTGGCTCACCTCCTCCTCGGTCCACAGCCGGGTCAGCAGCTCCAGGCACTCCTCGAACCGCGGCACCCGCTCCCGCGCGTCGGTGCCGTACAGGGCGAACTCCTCCGGCCGGTAGCCCAGGACGAAACCGGCCGTGAGCCGCCCGCCCGACAGCACGTCGATGTGCGCGAGGCTCTCCGCGAGCTGGACCGGGTGGTGGACGGGGGCGATCAGCCCGGCCGTGGCGAGGCCGATCCGCTCGGTGTGCGCCGCGAGGTACGCCAGTGAGGTGACCGCCTCGTGGTAGCCCGGGCGGTACAGATGCCGCTCGCCGAGCACCACCCAGGCGAACCCGGCCTGTTCGGCGAGGCGCACCTGCTCCACCGCGTCGGCGAGCCGGGGCCGGTCGGCCTTGTCCGCGTACAGGTTGACGTAGAGGCCGAGGCGCATGGCGCGGCTTCCTTCCTTTACGGTCCGGGCCGTAAAGGCTAGCGTGAACGCGCACCATGGCGACAGACCGTCAGACAGGGGGCCGTTCATGTCCGCGACCGAGGACCTCGCCGGCCGGCTGCGGGGCACCGTCGTACCCGCCGTGGTCACCCCCATGGACGCCACCGGAGCCGTCCGGCTGCCCGCGCTGCGCGGCTACGCCGAGCGGATCGCCGCCGAGCGGATCGGCGGTGTCGCCGTATGGGCGCACACCGGGCGCGGGCTGTATCTGACCGCGACCGACCGCCGCCGGGTCCTGGCGCTGTGGCGCGACACCGTCGACGTGCCCGTGGTGGCCGGGGCGGGCGTGCCCCGCTCGGTGCAGGGCGCGACCCTGAAGGCCGCCGAGGACGCCACGGTCGCGATGGCCGCCGACGCGGCCGAACTCGGCGCGGACGCCGTGATGGTGTACCCGATGGCCCGCTACCACGGGCTGCCCGACGCGGTCGAGCGGGCCGTGCGGCTGCACGAGCGGGTCGCGGTGGCGAGCGGGCTGCCCGTGCTCGGCTTCTTCCTGCACGCCGAGGCCGGCGGCTACCCGTACCCGCCGGAGCTGATTCACCGTCTGCTGGCGCTGCCAGACGCTGCCGGGATCAAGATCGCCACGCTGGACCGGGCGGTCGACTGCCAGGACGCGATCCGCGCGGCCGGGGGGAGCGGCGCGCTGGTCGTGACGGGCGAGGACCGGATGTTCGGGCCGTCCCTGATGTGGGGCGCCGACACCGCCCTGGTCGGTATCGCCGCCGCCCGGGTGGGACTGACCGGTGCGGTGCTCGACGCCTGGACGGCGGGCGACACGGCCGCCTTCGTACGGGCCTCGGGCCGCCTCGACCGGTTCGCCGAGGTGACGTTCCTCGCCCCCGTCGAGGGCTATGTGCAGCGCATGCTGTGGGCGGCCGTATGGGAGGGCCTCCTGCCGGAGGAGGCCGCCTTCGACCCGTACGGACCCCCGTTGGCGGGCGCGGAGCGGCGCGCGGTCGTCACCTGCCTGGAGCAACTGTCCAAGGAAGGCGACACCGGGGCCTGACCGCCGCAGCCGTACGGGCCCTCCGTCCCGCCGCTCAACGCGTCCCCGACCGCCGGTGGACCCGGTGCAGGGCCCGGGCGAGGCGGTCCACGTCGCTCTCGCTGTACGCCTCGTTCCAGGGGAGGGCGAGCAGGGTGCGGCCGATCAGGCGCTCCGCGTTCGGGCAGAGGCCCGGCCGGTCGCCGGGCACGGCGGGATTGGCGTACAGGGGGCGCTCCAGATAGCCGGGCAGCGCCGGCACGCCCTCGGCGGCGAGTTCCCTCGCCCAGCGGGCGTTGTCCGCGACCAGCAGCGGGAACATCCACCACGCGTGCCCGTCCGGCTCACCGGCGACCGCCACCCCCTCCAGGCCGCCCAATGCGGCGATCAGGCGGCCCGCTCGCTCGCGACGGGCCCGTACGACGCCCTCGACCTTGGCGAGCTGGGCCCGGGCCACCGCCGCGACCAGCTCGGGCATCCGGTAGTTGAGGCCCGTCTCGCGGTGGATGCGGCCCTCCGAGCGGTCCCAGCCCTTGTCCATGAACAGCCGCATACGACGCGCCAGCGCGGGGTCGTCCGTGAGGGACAGGCCACCGTCGCCCGCGGTGATGTGCTTGAACTGCTGCAGGCTGAAGCAGGCGATGTCACCTGCCGTGCCGAGCAGCCGCCCCGCCCCGTCCTCGGCCAGCCACGCCTGCGCGCAGTCCTCCACGAGCGGGACGCCGTGCCGGTCGCAGACCGCCCGCAGCCGCCCGGTGTCCGCCGCCCCGCCGAAGAGATGGACGGCGATCACCGCCTTCGTGCGGGGCGTCATCGCGGCCTCGACGGCGTCCGGGTCCAGATTGCCGTCCTCCGCGCGTACGTCCGCGAACACCGGCCGCGCGCCCTGCGCCAGGACGGGCGCCACGGTGCCGAAGTCGGAGATCGGCGTCGTGACCACCTCGTCGCCCGGACCGACCCCGCACGCCACCACCGCCAGATGCAGCGCCGCCGTCCCGGAACTCGACGCCACGGCATGCGCGCGCCCGTACAGCCGGGCCATCTCCGCCTCCAGCGACCGCGCCTCGTCCCCGAACGCGCTGCACAGCACCGCCGAGTCGAGGACCCGCAGCACCGCCGCCCGCTCCTCCTCGCCGATGGTCCTGCCACGCGGATCGAGCACCGTGGGCAAGGGGATTTCCCGTTCGGGCATCGGGTTACTATCCTTCCGCCAGGACGAGCGGTTATGGCCTGGGCCGAAATTAGGACCCCCGTGGGCCGGCGTCAACCAGCCCCACGGAAAGCCGCACGGAAGCACCCCGGAGCACCCCGGAGCACTCCGGACCACTCCGGACCACTCCGGAACACTCCGGAACACTCCGGAACACTCCGGAACACTCCGGAAGACGAACGGAGACCGGCCGATGGCACTCACGGTCGGCGTGATAGGCCCCGAGGACCTGGTGGACCGGGTCGTCGCGGTGGCCGAGGGGAGCGGCGCCGCCCGGCTGCGCCCCCTCCCGTACCGGCACGAGGACGAGACCCCCGACGTGGTCCGGGAGGCGGGCTCCCGGGTGGACGCCCTCCTGTTCACCGGCGTCGTCCCGCACACGCTCGCCACCGGAGCGGGTCTCGTCGACCGGCCCGCCATGTACGTCCCTTACAGCGGCGCGACCCTGCTGCGGGCCCTCGTCGAACTGCTCAGGCTCGGCCACGACGTGTCCCGGATCTCCATCGACACGCTCAGCCGCGCCGACGTCATGGAGACCCTCATCGAGGCCAAACTCCCCACCGAGCACGTCCGGGTCCTGCCGTACCGGCCCGGCCTCACCTCCCAGGACCTGGTCGACTTCCACCTCGCGGCGCACGACCTGCACCGCTCCACGGTCGCCCTCACCTGTCTGGGCTCCGCCCACCAGCAGCTGGAGCACCGCACCCACGCGGTACGCCTCGCCCCGTCCCGGCACTCCATACGCGCCACGCTCCAGGCGCTGGTCCTCGCCACCGCGGGCGCGCACAGCGGCGACGCCCAGGTCGCGCTGGGCATCGTCGACCCGCCGGCCGCCGACGAGGAACTCGCCGCCGACCTGGCCGTCCTGGGCTGCAGCCTGGCCGGCCTGCCGGACGGGAAGCGCCTCGCGGTGACCACGCGTGGCGCCCTGGAGAAGGCCACCGACCAGTTCACCCGGCTGCCGTTCCTCGACGGCCTCGCCGCCCGGCACGGCACCGCCCACGTCGGCTTCGGCCTCGGCCGTACCGCCGCCGAGGCGGAGGCGCTGGCCCGCCGGGCCGTCAACCGGGCCCGGTCGGTCGGCCCGGTCGCCGGGGTCGTCTGCATGAAGGACGACGTGGACATCGTCATCGCCCAGGACGACGGCGGTGCCGCGCCCGTCGCACCGGAGAGCACCGGCCTGCTCGCCCGGCGCGCAGGCCTCAACCCCCAGACCCTCGACCGGCTGCGGGAGCTCGTCGGCGACGGGACCGAGCCGGGCATCACCGCGCAGCACGTCGCCGATCACCTCGCCGTCCAGCAGCGCACCGCCCGGCGCATCCTCAAGCGCCTGGAGCGGGCCGGGGTGGCGGTTCCCACCGGCAGCCGGCAGGAGGGAAGGACCGGCCGGCCGCCCACCGTCTACCGAGTTCGTCTCTAGGGCCCCACGCTCTTGCGGCCGGGGCCCTGACCCGGAGGAGCCGTATGAAGATCGACTCGATTCGCAGCCATGTCGTCAGGGCCCCCTACCGACGCCCCTTCGCCATCAGCAGCGGGGCCAGCCCCGAACTCGTCAGCCTCGTCGTCGAGGTCCGCGCCGACGACGGCACGACCGGATTCGGCGAGGCATCCCCCATGACCGCGTACACCGGGGAGACCCTGGACGGTCTGCGCGCCGCGCTCACCGGCCATGTCGCCCCCGCCCTCGTCGGCCGCGACCCACGTGACCTCGCCGGCGCCCACGCTGCCATGGACGCGGCGATCCGCGGCCAGCACCTCGCCAAGGCCGCCCTCGACCTCGCCCTGCACGACCTGGCGGGCCGCTCGGCCGGCTGGCCCGTGCACCTGCTGCTCGGCGGACGGCTGCGGACCGAGGTGCCCACCACCTGGGTGGTCGGCCTCGGTACTCCGGAGGAGATGACCAAGGAGGCCGCCGAGTACGCGGCCCGCGGCTTCACCCACATCAAGGTCAAGGGCGGCGAGGAACCCGACCGGGACGTCGAACTGGTCCGCGCGCTGCGGGCCGCCCTGCCGGACGACGTGGAGCTGTCGCTGGACGCCAACGAGGGGTACGACCCGTCCACCGCCGCCCGCACCGTGGGGCGGCTCGGGGACGCCGGGCTCGACCTCGTCGAACAGCCGCTGCCCCATTGGGACCTCGCCGGTATGACCGCGCTGCGCGGCCGGGGCGGGCCACGGGTGATGGCGGACGAGTCCATGCAGTCGCTGCACGACGCCATGGAGATCGTCCGGCGCGGCGCCGCCGACGTCCTCAACATCAAGATCCTCAAGGTCGGTGGACTCCACCGCGCCCGCCAGATCGCCGCCCTCGCGGAGGCCGCCGGACTCGCCGTGAAGATCGGCAGCATGCCGGAGCTGGGCATCGCCACCCTCGCCGCCGCCCACCTCGCCGCCGCCCTGCCCCACGCCACGGTCCCCGCCGATCTCGTGGGACCCCTGCTCGTGACCGCCGAACCCCTCGCCCCGAGGGCCTTCGCCGGTACGGCGGACACCGGCCGGGTCACCCTGCCGACCGCCTCCGGCCTGGGGCACGAGGTGTCGGCCGCAGCGGACCGCCCGTGACGCCTCGCGGACCGGCCGCGCCGTGGTCTGGTCCGTTGGCCTCCCGCCGGCCGTAGTGGTGCGCGAGGCACTGGGCCAATGGCCCAGTAATCCGCTCATGTGTTGAGCCACTGCCCCACGGGATGCTTTCCTTGCCGTATCCACGCACCAGCGGCGCCGCGCAGCGCCGGACGGCAACGAGGCCGGATCCGGACCGCGGCGCCTTCGTCGTGCCTGTGGACGCCCACCACCCCCGGGCGCCTCCACGGCCCGACGTGAGCAAGACAGGGGGGCGGTCACGCCGTCGTGAAGAGGATCTTCGTAGCTCCGGATCCGGGGCACCTCAGGCTGAGGAACGCGACCCGCGCAGTCATCGGCGTCGCGCTCGCCGTCACCGTCGCCGAGCTGGCCGGTCTCTCCCTGACCGCGTCCATCACCGGCGGCCTCGCCGCGCTGCTCGCGCTCTTCACCGTCATCGACGCGACCGTCCGCGCGCAGCGGGTGACCACCGCACTGCTGCCCGCCGCCGGGTTCCCCGCCCTGGCCCTCGCCACCACCCTGCACGGTCTGCCGCTCGGCCGCGACGCCGCCTTCCTGGCCGTGGTCTTCTGCGGCGTGTACGCCCGCCGCTGGGGCCCGCGCGGCCACGCGCTCGGCATCTTCGCGTTCATGCAGTACTTCGTGGTCCAGTTCCTGCACGCCACCCCGGCCCAGCTGCCCGAGCTGTACGTCGCCGTGGGCCTCGGCCTGGCCGCCGCCGGGCTCGTGCGGTACGTCCTGTGGCCCATCGAGCGCCGTACCCCGCCCGCCGCCGCGCCCGCGCCGCTGCCGGGCAGCGGCCTCGCCCGGCCGACCACCCGCCAGGCCTTCCAGGTGACCGTCGCCTGCGCCTTCGCGCTGGCCGTGGGCCAGGTCCTCTCCGAGGACCGCTGGTACTGGGCCGTCGGCACCGCCTGGTGGATCTTCGTCAACACCGCGTCGCGCGGCGAGACCCTGGTCCGCGGGTTCCGCCGTGTCCTCGGCACGGTCGTCGGCATCGGCGTGGGGCTGCTCGTCGCGCTGCCGCTGCACGGCTCGGCCGCGCCGACCGCCCTCCTCGTCGCCCTGTGTGTCTTCGCGATCTTCTACACGGCGCCCGTCTCGTACAGCTGGATGATGCTCGCCGTGACGCTGATGGCGGGCCTCCTCTACGGCCTGCTCGGCGTGCTCACGCCCGGCCTGCTCGTCCTGCGCCTCGCCGAGACCGGCGTCGGGGCGCTGTTCGCGGGCCTCGCCGTGACGTTCGTGCTGCCCGTCACCACGCACGCCAACAACGACGCCTGGATCCAGCGCGCGCTGGACGCCGTGCGCCGGTGCACCGCCGAGGCTGCCGAGCGGCTCGCGGGCTCCGCCACCGCCGACCCGACCCCGCACGCCGCCGAGCTGGAACTGCTCCTCGGACGTGTACGGCTCTCCCTGGGGCCGCTCGTCCACCCGCTGAGCCCGTTGCGCGCCCGCAAGGCCCGCGCGCTGCAGGTCCTCGCCCTGCTGGACGACTGCGCCCGCGAGGTGCGCGGTCTCGCCGCCGTGGCCGCCGACCCGGACGCGAGCCACGACGCCCGGCTCGCGGCGGCCTGCTGGCGGGTCGAGGCCGCGGTGGAGGCGCTGATGCGGCGCGAGCGGGCGCTGGAGGGCCTGGACACCGCGGGCGCTGCCAAGGAGACGGAGGCTCCGGACCGGCCCGCTTACGGCCCGTCCGCCGAGCCGGTGGGCGCCGCACCGGCGCTTGCCCATCTGCAGGGCCTGGAGCGGCTGCTCGTCCAGCTCGACGGACCGCTCCGTACCGCGCCCCGCTCGCCACTGGTCCGCTCCTGACCTCCTGAGCTCCCGGCCTTCCGATCCACACATCCGCAGCTTTGGTCTAGACCGCAGCTGCTAGCGTCGGCCCCGTCATGGCCTCATGGCCTCATGGCGGGACCGGCCGACCGGGAGGGGCAGCGCGGTGGAGCGACAAGGGCGTCGGGGTGAGCGGCGCGGAGCCGACGAGGCGCCGAGCGGAACCGGTGGAGCGGGGCGCGCGGGGCGGCGGGCCTTCATCGGCTCCTTCACCTCCGCGGGGGGCCTGGGCGTCACCGCCGCCACCGTCGACCCCGCGACCGGCGCCCTGACGCCGACGGGCTCGACGGACGCGGTCGCCGACCCGTCGTACCTGGCGCCAGGGCCCGACGGCGCGGTCCTGTACGCCGTCTCCGAGGCCGATGAGGGCGCCGTCGCCGCGTTCGACGTCTCCGGCCCCGTGCCCCGGCTCATCGGCGCCCCCGAGCCCGTACACGGCTCCGGGCCGACGCACCTCGCATACGCCGCCGGCCATGTGGTGACCGCGCACTACGGCTCCGGCGGCGTCAGCGCGCACCCCGTCGGCCCGGACGGCGCGCCCGGCCCGCTCACCGGCCTCGTGCGCCACCGGGGCTCCGGCCCCGACCCGGACCGGCAGGCCGCCCCGCACGCCCACCAGGTGCTGCCCACGCCCGACGGAGCATGGCTGCTCACCGTGGACCTCGGCACCGACTCCGTACGGGTCTGCGTCCTCGACGAGACCGCCGGCACCCTCGCCGTCCACGGCGAGAGCGCGTTGCGCCCGGGCAGCGGCCCCCGGCACCTCGCGTTCCATCCGGACGGCGGCCACGTCTACGTCCTCGCCGAGCTGGCGCCGACGCTCACCGTGTGCCGCTGGGACGCCCGCACGGGCACCCTCGTGCCGGTGCGCGACGTCCCGGTGCGGCCGCCGGGCGCCCAGGGCGTGGGCTATCCGTCCGGCGTCGCCGTGAGCCCCGACGGGCGGCACGTGTGGGCCGCCGTGCGCGGCGACGACACCATCGCCGTCCTGGAGCTCGACGGGAGCCACGAGCGGCCTCGACTGGCCGCCACGGTGCCGTGCGGCGGCCACTGGCCCAGGGACCTCGCCCTGGACCCCGATGGGCGGCGCCTGTACGTGGCCAACGAGCGCTCGGGCGACGTCACCGGGTTCGACATCGACCCGGGGACCGGGGTGCCGTCCCGTGCGGGCGCGGTGGCGGCACCTGCGGCTTCCTGCGTGGTCCTCGGCTGACACACGGAGGGCCCGCACCGCCGCTCACGCGCGGTGCGGGCCCTCCGTACAGGTATCCCGACAGGTGTCCCGACAGGTGTCCCGACAGGTGTCCCGACAGGTGTCCCGACAGGTGTCCCGACAGGTGTCCCGACAGGTCTTCCGACGGGTCTCCCGGCCTCCGGGGCCGTCAGCGGACCGGAGTCCCCGGCTGCTGCGGCGAGATGCCGAGCAGCGTCATGTACTGCGACAGCACCAGCTTGCCGACCGCCGGATAGGCGCCCAGCGACTCGGCCACCGAGCAGTCCGCCTCCTTGGCCGCGTCCTCCAGCAGTCCGGCGGGCGCCTCCGGGCCGACCAGGTAAGGGGCGAGGGCCAGCTGTACCGAGCCGGAGCCGCGCAGCTGCTCGGCGACCGCCGCCACCGAGCCGTCCTGGTCCAGCGCGGCCGCGATCACGGGCACGGCGAGCCGCGCCGCCAGCAGCATGCCGGTGATACCGGCCGCCTGGACGGCCTCGGCGCCACCCGTCGTCGCCAGCACGATGCCGTCCGCCGCCGTCGCGACGGTGAACAGCCGCGCACGGTCGGCGCGGGCCAGGCCGGCCTCCGAGAGGCGCACATGGAGCGCCTCGGCGAGCAGCGGGTGCGGGCCCAGCACATCGGTCAGCTCGGCGGGGGCGCCGCTGTCGGCCACCGCCTGCTGTATGCGGCCCATCAGGGCGGCGTCGGGGCCGACCAGCAGCGGCACCACGACGGCGGCCGGGCCCTCGGGCTCGGCGACCTCGCGGCCCGCCGCCCTGGCCAGCTCGTACCGCTGCACGCGGAGCGCCGCGGCCTCCCTCAGGACACCCGCCAGCGAGGCGTATTCGGTGTCGTCCCCGTCCAGGAAACCGATGCCGGCCTCCAGGCCGGGCAGCTCGGAGCGCGCGATGCTCACGAGCTCTTCCGCCAGGCTGCGCACAGCGGCGGAAGGCTCGCCGGGGACGGCGAGGACGAGTGCGGGCGCGCCCTCGGGCGCCGCCAGGGGTTCGGGGCGACGGTGCCGCCCGGACTGGCGGGGGCGTGGCATTCGTACAGGCAGGCCAGCGGGCCCAGTGGGGGAGCTCATGGCGCCGCATGCTACTGGTTTTGTCCGCCCCGCTGTTCGGGGAGGGGGCATTCCCGCTCCCTATGCGCAGGTTTGTCCGATGCGCCGGTCAGCCGCCGAAAGTGTCCAGCAATCCAGGCTCCCTGGGGAGCGCCAGCGCGCCGGTGGCGAGCGCGGCCGCGACCGCGAGCGCGCCGGTGAGCGGGTCCCCGGCCGACGGCACCGGCCGGGCGCCCGGCAGTTGCTCCGCCAACTCCGCGCGCAGGGGTACGAGAAGGGGCTCGCCGACTCGGAACAGACCACCCGTCAGGGCCACGTCGCCCGCGCCGCCCGGCGGGTGCACGGCGGCCGCCGCCTCCGCGATGTGCCGCGCCGCCCGCGCCAGGATGCCGGCCGCCACCGCGTCGTCCGCCGCGCACCGCGCCACCTCCGGCGCGAACGACGCCAGCACGGCGGCCCGGTCCTGGCGCGGGTACAGCAGGCCCGGAAGGCCGGCCACGGGCCCGAACACGGCCTCGGCTCGGCCCAGAAGCGCGGGGGAGCCGCCGCGTCGCCCGTCGTGGGCGCGCAGGGCCGCCTCGAGACCCGCGCGGCCGATCCAGGCGCCGCTGCCGCTGTCGCCCAGCAGGTGCCCCCAGCCGTCCGCGCGGCGCCAGCACGTCAGATCCGTGCCGAGCGCGACAACCCCGGTCCCCGCGGCGACCATCGTCCCCGGCCGCTGCCCGAGCGCCCCCGCGTACGCGGTGACGGCGTCGGAGGCCAGCGCGACGCGCCCGACCCTCAGCGCATCCCGCAGTGCACCGGGCACCACGGCGCGCAACTCGTCACCTAGCCCGGCCATACCGGCGGCGCCCACGGCCACGGCAGCGAGGACCGGCGGGCCGCCGACCGCACCGGCATCCCCGGGTGAGGGCGCACTTCGTGCTGTGCCGGCCTCTCTCCGGGGCACGGCCTCACTCGACAGGGGGGACCCCAGTCGTCCATCCCGCAACCCCCGCCCGGGACCGTTACCGTCCGCTCCGGCACCCAAGGTCGCCGCTCCGGCACCCAAGGTCGCCGCACCGGCGCCCCCGGCCGCGCCCGCCGCCGCGAGCAGGCTCTCGGCGGCGGGGACCAGTCGCTTCAGCAGCCGTGCCGCGTCGATTCCCGCAGGGCCCGTCGGCACCGGTTCCTCGAAGGCCCGGGTCGCCACCGTCTCCACGGCACCGCCGCCCCGCGCACCCCGCCCCAGGGCGACCCGCAGCCCCGACCCGCCCGAGTCGACGCCGAGCACCCACAGGCGGGTTGCCGTCATGGCAGGCGCCAGTCGACCGGCTGCGCCCCCTGACGTACCAGCAGCTCGTTCGTGCGGCTGAACGGCCGGGAGCCGAAGAAACCGCGGTCCGCGGACATGGGGGAGGGGTGTGCCGACTCGATGGCCGGGAGGTCGCCGAGCAGCGGCCGCAGGTTCCGGGCGTCCCGCCCCCACAGCACGGACACCAAGGGCTTGCCGCGTGCCACAAGGGCCCTGATGGCCTGTTCGGTGACCTCCTCCCAGCCCTTGCCGCGGTGCGCGCCCGGCTTGCGGGGCGCCGTCGTCAGCGCCCTGTTGAGCAGCAGCACCCCCTGCCCGGTCCACGGCGTCAGATCGCCGTTGGACGGGCGCTGCAGGCCCAGGTCGTTGTGGAGTTCGCGGAAGATGTTCTCCAGGCTCCCCGGTAGCGGCCGTACATCCGGCGCCACCGAGAAGCTGAGCCCCACCGCGTGCCCCGGTGTCGGATACGGGTCCTGGCCGACGATCAGGACTTTCACCTCGTCGAACGGCTGCTGGAACGCGCGCAGGACATTCGGCCCGGCCGGGAGATAGGTGCGCCCCGCGGCGATCTCCGCACGGAGGAAGTCCCCCATGGCGGCGATGCGTTCGGCCACGGGGGCGAGGGCGTCGGCCCAGCCCGGCTCGACGATTTCTTTCAACGGTCGTGCTGCCACGGCCGTCACTCTACTGGCGCAACCGCCCCCTCCCGTCACTCGACTACCGCCGCCCGTACGCAGAGCACATCGGGCAGATGTGAGGCCAGCAGCCGCCAGCTGTCGCCGTCGTCGGCGCTGGCGTACAGCTCGCCGTTACGGTTGCCGAAGTAGACGCCCGCCGGGTCCGCGCCGTCCGTGCACATCGCGTCCCGCAGCACCGTGCCGTAATGGTCGCCCTCGGGCAGCCCCGCCGACAGCGCCTCCCAGCTGCCGCCCGCGTCACTCGTACGGTAGACACGGCACCGCCGCTCCGCCGGCACCCGGTCGGAGTCCGCGTTGATCGGGAAGACGTAGGCGATGTCGGCGTGGCGCGGGTGCGCGACGGTGGCGAAGCCGAAGTCGGAGGGCAGGCCGGCGCCGATGTCGGTCCACGAGACGCCCGAGTCGTCGCTGCGGTACACACCCCAGTGGTTCTGCAGATACAGCCGGTCCGGGTCGCCCGCGTCCTGCGCGATCTTGTGCACGCACTGGCCGAACTTCGGGTGCGGGTCGGGCAGGAACACCGCGGACACCCCGTCGTTCGACGGCGACCACGTCCTGCCCCCGTCCAGGGTGCGGAACACCCCGGCCGTCGACACCGCGACCGTCACCGCGTCCGGGTCGCGCGGGTCCGTGACGACCGTGTGCAGCGCCTCGCCGCCTCCGCCCGGCTGCCACCGCGACCGCGTCGGGTGCTCCCACAGGGGCCGCACCAGCTCGAACGTCTCGCCCTCGTCCGTCGACCGGAACAGCGCGGCAGGCTCCGTCCCCGCGTACACCACGCCGGGCGCCGCCGGGCCCGCCGGGTGCAGCTGCCAGACGCGCTCCAGCGAGGCGCCCGTGTCCTGCGGGAACTTCACGGCGGGCGCCGGCGGTTCCGTCCAGGTGACACCCAGGTCGTCGGAGTGGAACACGGACGGGCCCCAGTGCAGACTGTCCCCGCCGACCAGCAGCCTGGGCGTGCTCCGCCGCAGGTCGATACCGATCGAGTACACGGCCTGCGCGTTGAAGTGGGGCCCCTCGAACTCCCAGTCGCCTTTTCGGCGACGGCCGACGAAGAGTCCCTTGCGGGTGCCTACGGTCAGCAGTACATCGGTCATGGCCGACACCTCCAGGACGCCGTTGTCGCGGATACGGGCCAGTCTGCACCCGCCCACTGACAACGGCCGCCGGAACACCCCCGCCGCAGGTCAGCGGGGTACACCCGGCTGGCTCAGGCCGGTCCGGCTCGCCCTCGCCGGGCTCGGCCCCGGCCGCGCCAGGTGCCCGGCCGCGTCAGGTGCCCGGTCGCGTCAGTGGCCGTCCGTCGCCGCGGAGAGCAGCCCCGGCCAGTCCGGGATCTTCACGGAGCCCCGGCCGAGCGTGCGGCCCAGGGCCTCTTCCGCCTCCTCGATGGAGAGCCAGCCCGGCCACTCGACCGGACTCTGACCCCAGGCCCGGAGGGCCGCGAGCGGGTCGTCGGCCACCGTGCGCCGGGCCAGCAGCGAGGCGTCGTGGAGCACCGAGGCGGCGGTCTCCTTGGCGCAGGGGCGGTTCGTGCCGATCACCCCGCTCGGGCCCCGCTTGATCCATCCGGCCACGTACTCGCCCAGCGACGGAGTCCCGTCCCGCAGCACCCGCCCCGCGGCGTGCGGGACCGTCCCGCGCGTCGGGTCGAACGGCAGTCCCTCCGGCGGCGCGCCCCGGTAGCCGACCGCCCGCAGCACCAGCTGCGCCTCGATGTCCTCGTACGCACCCGTGCCCCGCACGCCGCCCGTACCGTCCGGCACCGTGCGCTCGAACCGCACCGCGGCCACCCGGGCGCCCTCGCCCAGGATCTCCACCGGCCGCAGGAAGAAGCGCAGCCTGATGAACCGCTCGGCGGGCTCCACGGCGCGCTGTGCCGTCGCCCAGCCACGGACGACCTCGACGTTCCGCCGGTTCACGGCCGGCAGCCCGGACGGGTCCGCGTACGCCGGGTCGAGCGCCAGGTCGGCCGGTTCCACCCCCACGCGCGCGGTGGGCAGTGCGCCCAGTTCGCGGAGCTCCTTGGTGGTGAACCGGGCCTGGGACGGGCCGCGCCGGCCCACCATGTGCACCTCGCGGACCCCGCTCGCCGACAGCGCGCCCAGGGCGCCCTGCGGCACATCCGTGGGACGCAGCTCGTCCGGCCCCCGGGCCAGGACCCGGGTCACGTCGACGGCCACGTTGCCGACGCCGATCACCACCGCCGACCGGCCGTCCAGGGCGAAGCCGAACGCGGACGCGTCCGGGTGCGCGCTGTACCAGGACACGAAGTCGGTCGCCGAGCAGCTGCCCGCCAGGTCCTCCCCGGGCACGCCGAGCCGACGGTCCCGCGCGGCGCCCACGCAGTACACGACCGCGTGGTACAGCTCCAGCAGCCGCCCCGGCGTGAGCTCGGCCGTGCCGACGCCGACATTGCCGACGAACCCGATCCGCTCGTGCTCCAGGATCGTACGGAGGTTCCTCTGCAGGGACTTGATCTTCTCGTGGTCGGGCGCCACGCCGTAGCGCACGAGCCCGTACGGACACGGCAGCCGGTCGAGCACATGGACCTGTATGTCGGGCACCAGGGTCTGCTCGACCAGTGACTGGGCGGTGTAGACCCCGCTGGGGCCCGAACCGACCACGGCGACACGAAGCACGGCCGCGCTCCTTCCCGCGGAGGCTTCCAGCATCCCACCGGGACCCGACGGACGGGAGGGTCCGTACGAGCCCCACCGCGGCCGGACGGGCCCACACGGCCGTCACCGCCGTGCCCGCGGCGCCTCGGTCAACGGCTCACGGCTGTCCTCCGTCCGGTGGAACGCCCAGCTCCCAGTCGAGCCCGTACCGCTGGAACAGCTCCGCCCGGAGCCGTGCGTGCGGCATCGGCGCGCCCGGCAGCAGTATCGCGAAGACCGCGCCCATCAACAGCGCCCGCAGCAGCGGGTAGTCCGTGTCCACGTCCCGCGACCCGTACCGCTCCACCGTGTCCCGCAACAGCCCCGCGAGCCGCTGCTGCTCCGGACACCGTACGAACCCCTCCGCCTGGAGGATCCCCGCCATGTGCGTCCGCATCAGCATCGGCTGCTCCACCGCCAGGCCGAGGATCGCGTCGACGGCCCGGGCCAGCCGCTCCCGGCCGTCGTCGGTACGCGGCTCCCGTTCCAGGGCCGCCGCCAGCGTCCGGTGCATCAGCCGGTGGACGGCCGACTGGAGGAGCTGCCGCTTGCCGGGGAAGTAGTACGAGACCAGACCGCGCGCCGAACCGGCCCGGTCGGCGATGTCCGCGAGCGTCGTGGCCTCGTACCCACGCTCGGCCACCAGTTCGACCGTCGCCTGGAGGAGTCGCTCCCGGGAGCGCCGCCGGAGCTCTTCATTGACCGATGCGCTCCGCGGGCACATGCTTATCTCCTGCGTTGACTGGCTCCCAGCCAATATACTCAGAGCGTCCTCGCCGACACGCACCGCGTCGTCGGTGAGGGGGCTGTGTGTCATCCGGACCGGGCGACGCGGGGGATCGCCTGGTCCGCGGTGGCACACATCCACACAAGCCGCAGCCCCCGGCTCTCGCCTCCGGCCCATCGCCGGGCGGCGGTCCATCACCGCGCGAGGGCGCCCTCCACGGCCGTTCTCCGCCGCTCGTACGCGACCACCGCCGCGGCCACCACACAGCCGCCCAGCAGCCAGCCGCCCACCACGTCCGACGCCCAGTGCACCCCCAGGTACAGCCGGGTCAGCCCCACGCCCAGCACCGACACCGCCCCTGCCCAGGCCACCAACCGCACCACATTCCGGTGCGCCACTCGAGCGGCCAGCCACCACAGCAGCCCGCACACCACCGCCGCCGTCATCGCGTGACCGGACGGGAACGCCCCGAAGTCCGCCGAGTCCACCGGGTCCGGCCACCACGGCCGCGCCCGCCCCGCCACCGCCTTCAGCCCCTGCACCACGACCGCCGCCACCACGCCCGCCACCGCCGACAGCCAGACGAGCCCCCGCTCCCCGCGCCGCCACAGCGCGATCGCCGCGACCGCCAGCAGGGCGCGCAGCGTCCACGGATCCCACACCCAGTCGGACAGCACCCGCGTGCCCCGGGTGAGAACGGGACGGCGTACCGCGGACGCGTGTAACTCCTCGGCCACCGTCCGGTCGAACGCGATCAGCGGACCCCACTCGACGACCACGAGCAGAGTGAGAGCCACCGCCGCGGCCCCGCTCCCCACCGCCCCCACGACGGCGCGGGCGAGTGGGACGGGAGTGACGGGTGTGTACGTGGGTGAGGGCATGGAGGCATCCTGCCCGCCGAGCGTCGCGGCATCGCCGCGACAGCGCCGTCGAGGTCGTGTCCGGCGGATCATGCCTGGGCCGCGGGACAAGGGCACCCGGCTCGGATGTCGGCATGATCCGCCGGACACTCCCTGGCTACTAGGCCAGCGCGCTCAGCCCCGGTGCCAGGGCCACGGCCAGGGGAACGGCCGGTACGAGCGCGGCCGCCGCTGTCAGGCGCAGCCGCCGCCCGGGAGTGAGCCGCGGCTCGGCCGTCAGCAGCCGGTTCACACGCTGCGGCACATGGGCGTGGGGCGTGGGGCACGGCCCGAACACGCCCCGGTCCTCATTGAGCCCGACCAGCGCCAGCGCGATCGTCAGCCGCCCGTACCGCTTGGAGGCCGAGTCGTCGGCGGCCAGCTCCACCAGCCGGTGCATCTCGGCCCGGAACGCCGCGAACACGGGAATGCGCGGGAACCCCTCGGCCAGCGCCGACGCGCAGTGCAGCAGCCAGTCGTGCCGGGCCCGGGCGTGCCCCTGCTCATGGGCCAGCACCGCGTCCAGCTGGCGGCCCTTCAGACGGCGCAACGCGGCAGTGGTGATGATCAGTTGGGGCGCCGTGCCGGGCATCCACCAGGCGCCGGGGCGGTCGCCCTCCAGCAGCACCAGCGGCCTGGAACCGGCCTCCTCGTCCGGCAAGAGGGGGGCGCGCACCAGGAGTTCGGCCCGCTGCCGCCTCCGCCGTGCCCGGGCCCTGCCCACCTCGCGGGTGAGCATCGCGCCGGTCCACAGCCCGCCGCACGCCAGGGCCACCGCGAGCGCCGCCGACCAGGGGCCGAGCGCGCCGAGCGCGTACGCATCGACCACCGCGGCCGGCGCCGTGGCGAACATCTGGCCGCGTACCGCCTGCCAGGCGGCCGCCGCGCTGAAGGTCATCGACAGGGCGAAGCTCAGCAGCACCGCCGCGACCACGCACTGCCACACCCACAGTGCGACGATCGGCTCACGCTCCGGCCAGTCCGCCCGCGCCAGCAGACGCGGGGCCACGGCGCCGGCCAGGACACCGAGCGCGAGCAGCGCGAGGGAGACCCACATACCGTCAGCCTATGAGCGGGACGGCGCTCATAGGCACGCGCCGAGGAGGAAGTGACGTACGCCACGGTTTCGAGCGCCGCTCTGAACTTCACCGCCCGCCATGAGTTCTGCTCATACCGTGCACAGCATCGCGAGCATGGCGACCGCCATGACCAGCCTGCAGGCGTCCGCCAGCTCCGGCTCCCCCTCACCGGCCGCGGCCGGGCCCGACGCCGTGGCCGCCAGGGGAACAAGCCGCGTCCCCGCGCGCAGCACCCACACCGCGTAGTACGCGAGCAGCGCGCCCGTGACGAGCGGAACCCCGCCCCCCGCGTGCCCCACATGGCCGATGTGCCCGGCGTGCACGCCACCCGCGGCCGACCCGGCCGCCGGCACCGCCATGTACACCATGGCCAGCGACCCCACCAGATGGTGCAGATGGTGGCCCCCCGGACCGCTGCCCCGCAGCGCCCACGCGGCCCGCACCGACGCCGCGCCGAACACCGTCGCGTACACGGCCCACGACCACTCCGGCGGCGCGACGACGACCGCCGGCACCCCCATCACGGCCATGCCGAGGCCCATCACGGCCTCGCTCCCGGCCTCCCGGCGCCGCCCGCCCGCGCACCGCCGCATCCGCAGCAGGCAGTACAGGCCCGTCACCCCGCACAGCGCCACCAGCAGCCACCCGGCCACGGCAGGTCCCCGCACGGTCACCCCCCTCGGCCCTCGACCCTTCGACGGGACGGAACGGATCCGGCCGTAGGACGATGCCCGCCACCGTCGGGCGCACGCGAGCGCAAGGGCGTACGGAGGGGGCGCGTTAGGCTCGGTGGGCGAACCGCACGCCGATGGGAGACCGCTGACGATGGACACCGCACCGCTCCAGGACGCCGGGGAGACCTACCGCGACGCCGTCGAGGCGGACGTGTCCGCGCTCGTCGCCCTCGTCGAGTCGGCGTACCGCGGTGACACCAGCCGGACCGGCTGGACCACGGAGGCCGACATCCTGGAAGGGCAGCGCACCGATCCGGAGGGGGTCCGCGAGGTCATCACCGCGCCCGGGTCCCGCCTCCTGGCCGTCGAGCGGGCGGGCGAGCTGGTCGCCTGCTGCCAGCTGGAACACCGCGGTGACGCCGCCTACTTCGGCATGTTCGCGGTCCGCCCCGGGATGCAGGGCGGCGGGCTCGGCCGGCGCGTGCTCGCGGAGGCCGAGCGGCTCGCGCGCGCGGAGTGGGGCGTGCGCCAGATGCACATGACGGTGATCTCGGTCCGCGACGAGCTGATCGCCTGGTACGAGCGGCGCGGCTACCGCCGTACGGGACGGATGACCCCGTTCCCGTACGGCGACGAGCGCTTCGGAGTGCCGCGCCGCGCCGACCTCCGGTTCGAGCTGCTGGTCAAGGAGCTGGGCTGACACCGCCCGCGGCCTCCGGCTCCGCACCGGCCTCCGGTTCCGTACGGAAGTCCAGCTTGCCGTCCGTGACGTCCACGCGGACCCGGCCGCCGACCGGGAGCCGCCCGTCGAGGAGCAGCCGGGAGAGCTCGTTGTCTACCTCCCGCTGGATCGTGCGGCGCAGCGGACGGGCGCCGTACTCCGGCTCGTAGCCCTGTCGGGCCAGCCAGTCGACGGCCTCCGGTGCGAAGTCCACCGTCACCTCCTGGGCCCGCAGCCTGCGCCGGGTCTCCTCCAGCAGCAGGTCGGTGATCTGCCGCAGCTGCGTCTCCTCCAGGCGGCGGAAGATGACGATCTCATCGATGCGGTTGAGGAACTCGGGACGGAAGTGCTCGCGCAGCGGGCGCAGCACCCGGTCCCGGGTCGCGGACTCGTCGGCCGCCGCGTCCGCTCCGAACCCGAGCACGCCCCGGCCCGAGCCGATGGCCTCGGAGCCGAGGTTGCTGGTCATGACGATGACGGTGTTCTTGAAGTCGACGGTGCGGCCCTGCGAGTCGGTCAGCCGCCCGTCGTCCAGCACCTGGAGCAGGATGTTGAACACGTCCGGGTGGGCCTTCTCCACCTCGTCGAGGAGGAGCAGCGAGTACGGGTGGCGGCGCACCGCCTCGGTGAGCTGTCCGGCCTCCTCGTGACCCACGTATCCGGGCGGGGCGCCGACCAGCCTGCTGACGGTGTGCCGCTCCTGGAACTCGCTCATGTCGAGCCGCACCATGCGCTCCTCGCTGCCGAACAGCGCGTCCGAGAGGGCGCGGGCCAGCTCGGTCTTGCCGACGCCGGTCGGCCCGAGGAACAGGAAGCTGCCGATGGGGCGGCGGGGGTCCGCGAGGCCGGCCCGGGAGCGCAGCACCGCCTCGGAGACCGCGGCGACCGCCTCGTCCTGGCCGATGACCCGCTCCCGCAGATGGGCCTCCAGGCCGAGGAGCCGTTCCTTCTCCTCCTGCGTGAGCCGGCTGACGGGGATGCCGGTCTGGCGGCTCACGACCTGGGCGATGTCCTCCGCGGTGACCTCCAGGACACGGTCGTCCCGCATCAGGGGTTCGCCGCGGCCGGCCTTGATACGGGCCTCGAGCTCCTGGATGCGGTCACGCAGCTCGGTGGCCCGCTCGTACTGCTCGGCGGCGACGGCCTGGTCCTTGTCGCGGGTCAGCTGCTCCGCCTCCCGCTCCATGGCGCGTACGTCGGTGTCCTGTGTCCGGGAGCGCAGCCGCACCCGGGCCCCGGCCTGGTCGATCAGGTCGATGGCCTTGTCTGGCAGGAACCGCTCGGTGAGATAGCGGTCGGACAGCTCGACGGCGGCGCGCAGCGCGTCCTCGGTGTAGCGGACCTGGTGGTGGGCCTCGTACCGGTCGCCCAGGCCTCGGAGGATCTCCAGCGCGTCCTCGGGGCTCGGCTCGGGGACCAGGATGGGCTGGAAGCGGCGGGCGAGCGCCGCGTCCTTCTCGACGTGGCGGCGGTACTCCTCCAGCGTGGTCGCTCCGATGACATGCATCTCGCCCCGGGCGAGCGCGGGCTTGAGGATGTTGCCCGCGTCCATCGAGCCGCCCTCGCCACCGCCGCCACCGCCGCCGGCCCCGACGACCGTGTGCAGCTCGTCGATGAAGACGACGAGTTCGCCGGAGTGCGCCCGCACCTCGTCGATGATGGCGGTCATGCGCTCCTCGAAGTCGCCGCGGTAGCGGGTGCCGGCGACGACGCCCGTCATGTCGAGGGCGACGACGCGGCGGCCGGAGAGGGTGTCGGGTACGTCGCCGTCGGCGATGCGCTGGGCGAGGCCCTCGACGACGGCGGTCTTGCCGACACCGGCGTCACCGATCAGGACGGGGTTGTTCTTGCCCCGCCGGGAGAGCACCTCGATGGTCTGCTCGATCTCCAGCTCCCGGCCGATGACCGGGTCGACACGGCCCGCGCGGGCCAGGTCGGTGAGGTCGCGCCCGTACTTGTCGAGGGTGGGTGTGCCCCGCTGCGGTGCCGGGCGCTGGTCGGCGGCGGTGTTCTCCCAGCCGCCGGACGGGGCGCCGCGCTGTCCGGACGGCCCCGACGGCGGGCCCGGGACGGAGCCCGGGTCGAACCTGGCCGCGCGCAGGATGCGGCCCGCCGCCGAGTCCGGGTTGGCGGCCAGCGCGGCCAGCACATGCTCCGGGCCGATGTAGGAGGCGCCGATGTGCCGCGCCAGGTCGTGGGCGTCCAGGAGGGCGCGTTTGACCGCGGGCGTGACGGCGATCCGGGACTGCGGAGGTCCCTCGCCGGCCGTCCGGTCGATCTCCGCGATCAGCTCGTCGGGGTCGGCGCCGGCGCGGAACACCAGGTCCCGTGTCGGCTCGGTGTCGAGTGCGGCGCGCAGCAGGTGCTCGGTCTCCAGGTCCGCGCTGCCGTGCTCCGCCGCGTACGAGGCGGCGTCGTCCACCATGCGGCGGGCGGGTTCGCTCATCATGCGGGCGATGTCGCTGTACCGGGGACCCCGGCGTGCCGCCGAGGAGGCCGGGGTGCCCCCGAACAGGCGGGCCAGAAACTCACTGAACGGGTCGGGGCCGAAGCCCTCGGGTCCGACGAAGCCGCTGCTCATATGTGACCGTCCCAGATATCCCAGTCCGTGCCTGTCCGTCCAGGATTCATGCCGAACACGGCAAAATCCAGCCACGCGGGTTCCCCGAGAGGCACCGGCTACACATGGGACACGGCCGACTCCGTGCCGCACGCCCCACGCGGCACCGCACACGGCGGCAGCGGGCGCGGGGCGCGCGGTGGGGGAGGGGCCCCGTGCGGGAGAGGCGCGGGGTCAGGCGATGAACCGGCACGTGCGCCGGATCTCCGGGTAGTCGGTCGTGGCGCCGTCGAGCTCCAGGGCGCGGGCCAGACGCAGGTGCTGCGGGGTGTTGACCACCCAGCCGATGACGCGCAGGCCGGCGGCGCGGGACCGCTCGGCGGTCTCCAGGGTCAGGCGGCGCATGTTCAGCGCCACCCCGTCCGCGCCGACCGTGAGGGCGCGCTCCACGATGTCCGGCCCCCAGCGGCTGGCGATCAGCACCGTACGTACCCCGGGGACCAGCCGGGTGATCTCCGCGACGGCCGCGTCGTGGAACGACGACACCTCGACCCGGCCGATCAGGTCGCGCCGGTGCATCACCTCGGCCAGCGCCCGCGCGGCCGCCACGTCCTTGATCTCCGCCTGGAGCGGGGAGGCCACCGTCTCCAGCACCTCGTCGAAGACCGGGACCCGCTCGCCCATCCCGGCGTCCAGCTCGCGCAGCTCGGCGAGCGTCTTGTCGGCGATCGGACCGGTCCCGTCCGTGGTCCGGTCCACATCGGCGTCGTGCATGACGACGAGCGCGCCGTCCTTGCTCAGGTGCAGATCCAGTTCGATGGCGTCCATCCCCGCCTGCTCGGCGCGGACGAAGGAGCGCAGGGTGTTCTCGGGTTCGACACCCATGACTCCGCGATGACCGATGGTGACGAAACTCAAGGTCTTCTCGCTTCCGTCGACGGCGGATCCCGCGCGGCACGGCTGCCCACGCGGACCAACCGCAGCGTAACCGTCCGGCTCCGGAGCGGAACCCATCGTGCGCGGAACGGTGAGGCGTATGTCTCCCGCGGTCGATGCGAGCGCCCCGACCCCTGTCTGACGGGAAAAATGTCGGCGATCACGGGGCTCGACAGGATAATTTCCATCGGGGCCCCTTGTGGTGAAGAACCTCAGATGGATACGGTGCTTTAACGCGAGGTTCTCCCGTGGAGGAAGTGAGATGACGGAAATTCTTGTGCATGACGTTGCCGCCGGAGGTGTGTCCATCGACACGCGCGTGGTCGACCACCCTGCATGGCCCGAGCTCAAGAATGCCGTGGAGGAGATCCGCGTCTGGCAGTCGGCGGACGGCTCCATCGACTTCGAGACCGAGAACGCCCCGGCCCGCGCGGACGCCGACACCGCGCTCGACCGGATCGCGACGGCCGTCGAGCGGCTCTCCCCGCTCCTCCCGCACGCCGCCGCGTATCACCGTGCCCTCGTCGCCGACCTGCGCAAGTGGGCCGACGGCGGCTACGGCGTCCCGGACTTCCTGGACTCCCTGATGGAGTTCCACCCCGCCGCCGAGCGGGTCGACGGCCGCCAGTACCTCGTCGTGTTCCCGATGTACACGCAGAACGGCAACCCGGACCGCAATCTCGAAGCCGTGGTGCTGCGCATGGTGTGGCCGGAGTGGCTCTCCGAGCTGGAGGCCACCCGCTACGACAACCCGCTCTTCTGCGGCATCACCTTCGAGGACTTCACCTCGGGCTACGACACCAACTCGGCCGTCCTCTTCCCCGAGACCGTCGCCGTCCGCGAGGCCCCCGAGCGGTTCACCTGGGGCGGCATCTTCTGCGACCGCGAGGCCGCGCGCTTCCGTCGCGTCACCGAGGCCGCCGTGGACGTCCTGGGCGTCGAACTGCCCGAGGACATCAAGGAGATGCTCGGCGACCAGCAGCGCTGCCAGCAGGCGTTCGTCCTGTGGGACATGGTCCACGACCGCACCCACAGCCACGGCGACCTGCCGTTCGACCCCTTCATGATCAAGCAGCGCCAGCCGTTCTGGATGTACGGCCTGGAGGAGCTGCGCTGCGACCTCACCGCCTTCAAGGAGGCCGTGAAGCTGGAGGCCGAGGGCAACCGGCACGGCCGGGACGTCCAGTACGCCGTCCTGTTCGACCGGATGTTCCGCTTCCCGGTCACCGGCGACCGCGTCCGCAACTACGACGGCCTGGGCGGCCAGCTGCTCTTCGCGTACCTCCACAAGCACGACGTGGTGCGCTGGACCGACAACACGCTGCACATCGACTGGGACCGTGCCCCCGAGGTCACCAACCAGCTCTGCGCCGAGATCGAGAAGCTGTACCGCGACGGCATCGACCGCCCCAAGCTGGTCCACTGGTTCGCCGCGTACGACCTGGTCTCCACCTACCTCGCCCCGCACCCCGGCTCCCACTGGGCCAAGGGCCCCGATGCCCTGGACCTGTCGAAGCCGCCGCGCAAGCTCGTCGACGACGTGCTTCCGGACGAGTTTCCGCTCAGCATGTTCTACGAGGCCCTCTCCAAGAAGCTGAAGTCCGTGATCGCCTCCACCAAGGGCATCACCCCCGCCGACGTCGAGCGGGCAGCCGCGTGAGCGCGCACACGCAGGGTAGGACCGGTACATCCGGTACGCAGACGCAGGAGGCGAGGACCATGACGAGCAACGGGAACGGCGGGCCGCTGGACGGTGCCGTGATCGCGGTCGCCGGAGCGGCGGGCCCGGCGGGCCGTGCCGCGCTGCTGCGGCTCGCGGAGGCCGGCGCGACCGTCGTCGGCGCCGACGCCGACCCGGAGCGGCTCGCCGGAGCGGTCGACGCCGCCCGGTACGCGCACGGCGGCGCGACCGTCACCGGTGACACGGTCGACCTGCTCGACCCCGCCGCGACCCGCGAGTGGGCCGACAAGACCGAGAAGGAGTTCGGGCGCGTCGACGGCCTGGTCCACCTCGTCGGCGGCTGGCGCGGCAGCGCCACCTTCGGCGACACCGACCTCGCCGACTGGGACGTGCTGGAGAGGCTTCTCATCCGCACCGTCCAGCACACCTCCCTCGCCTTCCACGAGGCGCTCAAGCGCAGCGACCGGGGCCGGTTCCTCCTCGTCAGCCAGTCCGGCGCCAGCAGCCCGACCGAGGGCAACGCCGCGTACGCGGCGGCCAAGGCCGCCGCGGAGGCGTGGACACTCGCGCTCGGCGACTCCTTCCGCAAGGCGGGGGGTGAGGACGGCCCCAAGGCGGCTGCTGCGATCCTGGTGATCAAGGCACTGGTGCACGACGCCATGCGCGCCGAGCGCCCGAATGCGAAGTTCGCGGGCTTCACCGACGCCAAGGACCTGGCCGACGCCATCGCCGGCGTCTGGGACCGGCCCGCCCAGGATGTGAATGGACAGCGTCTGTGGCTGACCCCCAAGCCGTGACCCCGGCGTTCCCCACCCGTACCGACGCACGTCGTCACCACGACCCGTCGGTCCGGGGCTTCGCCAGCGACAACTACGCGGGAGCCCACCCGGAGATCCTCGCGGCCCTCGCCCTCGCCAACGGCGGCCACCAGGTGGCCTACGGCGAGGACGAGTACACCGATCACCTCCAGCGCGTGATGCACAGCCATTTCGGTCCTACGGCCGAGGTGTTCCCGGTGTTCAACGGCACCGGCGCCAACGTCACCGCCCTCCAGGCGCTCACCGACCGCTGGGGCGCGGTGATCTGCGCCGAGTCCGCGCACATCAACGTGGACGAGGGCGGCGCGCCCGAGCGCATGGCCGGCCTCAAGCTGCTCACGGTGCCCACGCCGGACGGCAAGCTCACCCCCGAGCTGATCGACCGGCAGGCGTTCGGCTGGGACGACGAGCACCGGGCCATGCCGCAGGTCGTCTCCATAGCGCAGAACACCGAACTGGGCACCGTCTACACGCCGGACGAGATCCGCGCGATCGTCGAGCACGCCCACGGCCTGGGCATGAAGGTGCACGTCGACGGCGCCCGGCTGGCCAACGCGGCCGCGTCGCTGAACGTGCCGATGCGCGCGTTCACCAACGCGGTGGGCGTCGACGTCCTGTCGTACGGCGGCACCAAGAACGGGCTGGTCTTCGGCGAGGCGCTCGTCGTCCTCAATCCGGACGTGGGCCACCACATGAAGCATCTGCGCAAGATGTCCATGCAGCTCGCCTCCAAGATGCGGTTCGTGTCCGTGCAGTTCGAGGCGCTGCTCGCGAAGGACCTGTGGCTGCGCAACGCCCGGCACGCCAACGCGATGGCGCAGCGGCTCGCCGAGGGTGTCCGCGCGGTCGACGGCGTGGAGATCCTCTATCCGGTGCAGGCCAACGCCGTGTTCGCGCGGCTGCCGCACGACGTGAGTGTGCGGCTGCAGAAGCGGTTCAGGTTCTACTTCTGGGACGAGGCCGCCGGCGACGTGCGCTGGATGTGCTCCTTCGACACGATGGAGGACGACGTGGACGCGTTCGTCCTGGCGCTGAAGGAGGAGATGTCCCGCTAGGGCTCTCCGTACACACCCGATACACACCCGATACACGCCTGATGCTTGTATGAGTATGCGGCCGACCGGAAGTCGATTGACGTCCGGTCGGCCGTGTCCGTACGCTCCGCGGATATGGGGCCGATCCCCCCGTCCTGCGGCGGGCCGGAGTCCGCCACCCTGTGCCGCTGGCGGTTCGGGGCGATTCTCGGGCCGGTCGCCGTCGGTGGGCGCGTGGCTGCGCCCGACGAGGAGCGGCTGGCGTTCCCTGGGCGATCGAAGTTCAATGGACTGAACTGTGAAGTATTGTATGCTGCACCTTGTCCGGTGGTGCTGAGGGCCCTGCGGGCCGCCACCGACCGGTCACACCTGTGGAAGATCCGGCCCACGGAACTCTGAACGGCGGACCATGACCATCACGCTCACCGTCCACGACGAGGTCCGCACCCTCGTCCCCGGCTTCACCCACCTCGCCGTCGAGGCGCACGGTCTGGTAAACGGCCCCAGCGATCCGGCCAGTTCCGCCCTGCTCGAAGACGCGGCCCGCCGCCTCGCCGACCGCCTCGACGGCCGTGCCCCGCACGAGGACCCGAGCATGGCCGCCTGGCGGGCCGCCTACACCGCGTTCGGCGCCAAGCCTTCCCGTACCCGCAACTCCGCCGAGGCGCTGGCGCGGCGGGCCCTCGTCGACGGCGGGCTGCCGCGCATCAACCGGCTCGTCGACGCGTACAACGCGGTCAGCGTCGCCCACCTCGTCCCCGTCGGCGGCGAGGACGCCGACCGCGTCCGCGGCGGCATGCACCTCGTCCGCGCCACCGGCGACGAGCCGTTCGCCACCGCCGCGGCCGGCGCCGAGGTCGTCGAGCACCCGGAGCCCGGCGAGATCGTCTGGCGCGATGACGAGGGCGTCACCTGCCGCCGCTGGAACTGGCGCCAGGGTGTCCGCACACGGCTCACCGAGGAGTCCGTGAACGCCCTGTTCCTGCTGGAGGGCCTCGCGCCGATGACCCCTGCCGAGCTGGCGGCGGCAGGGGCGGAACTCGCCGAGTCCCTGGAGAAGCTCAGCCCCGGCGCCCGCGTCACGGTCCACGCGCCGGTGTGAACCCGGGCCCGCGTGAGCAGCGAGGCGCGCGGCCCCGCCCGGCCCGTGGCGTGCCCGGCCCCGCCCGGCCCCCGCGGTGCGCTACTTGGCCTCGCGCAGCTGCGCCGGCGACGGCGCGGTGCCGCCCAGGTGGGCCGGAATCCACCAGGTGTCGTCCGCGTCCTTCGGGCGCACCGGGTAGGCGCGCTGGGCTGACTCCAGGAGCTCCTGGACCCGCTCGCGCAGGCGCCGCGTGATCGCACCCGCGTACTGGTCGGTCGGCGCCTCCATCGGCTCGCCCACCCGGATCGTCACCGGGATGTGGCTGCGCTTGAAGTTGCGCGGCCGGCCCTTGGTCCACAGCCGCTGCGTACCCCACAGTGCCATCGGGATCAGCGGCACGCCCGCCTCCTGGGCCAGCCGCGCCGCACCCGACTTGAAGCTCTTGAGCGTGAAGGACTGGGAGATCGTCGCCTCCGGAAACACACCCACGATCTCACCGGAGCGCAGCGAGTCCAGCGCGTGCCGGTACGCCGCCTCACCCTGTTCGCGGTCCACGGGGATGTGCTTCATGCCCCGCATCAGCGGCCCGGAGATCTTGTGCCGGAACACGGCCTCCTTGGCCATGAAGCGCACCAGACGCTTCTGCGGCAGCGCCGCGAGACCGCTGAAGATGAAGTCGAGATAGCTGATGTGGTTGCTGACCAGGACCGCCCCGCCGCTGCGCGGGATGTTCTCCGAACCCTGAGTGTCGATCTTGAGGTCGAGCGCCTTGAACATCCCGAGAGCGGCGCCGATGACCGGCCGATAGACGAGTTCTGCCATCAGGAGAACACCCTTCTTCTATGCCTGGGGAGGGTTCTCCCGGCGGAAGTTACGCAGCCGTAGGTTTTCGGCATGGGGCAGATGCTGCCCCATGTACCGCGCACAGGCCACCCCAGGGGCGTTCACCGGCCGAGATAGGGGCGAGATACTCGTCACGTCAGGCCGGCGCCTGGGTGGACGGATGGACGGAAGGTGGCAGAGGTGCGAGAGGGTACGCACGGGCACGGGCGGATGCTCGGCCCGGACCGACTGGGCGCCGAACTCGGCGAGCGCGCCACGCTCGTACAGTTCTCCACCGCCTTCTGTCAGCCCTGCCGCGCCACCCGCCGCACCCTCGCCGATGTGACGGCCATGGTCGACGGCGTCGCCCACGTCGAGATCGACGCCGAGGAGCACCTCGCCCTCGTGCGGGACCTCGGCATCACCGCCACGCCCACCGTTCTCGTCCTCGACGCGGCCGGCCGCGTCGTCCGGCGGGCCGTCGGCCTGCCACGCAGGGCGGACGTCATCGCCGCCCTCGGCCGCGCCCTCTGAACCCCCCGCTGACCGGCCGTGATGCGCGTCCCATCTTCCGGTACGCCCTTGACGGGGCCGGTCGCACGTCGCCAGGCTGACGCCCGTGCCCTACGAAATCCTTCTCCACGGGCGGGCCCATGTGGATCTGGCCCGCAACGCGAGCGCGCTCTGTCCGGGTGTCTGAGAAGCCACGGACCACCGACTCACGCACGCGCCCCACGCAGAAGGACAATTCCATGACGGTCACGCCCGACCTCGGCACCGCACCCCTCGCCGACCCGGTCATCGCCGACCCGGTCATCGCCGGCCCCGAACTTCTCCGCTCCGCCTTCCGCCGGCACGCCTCCGGTGTCGCGGTGATCACGGCACCCGGGGATCCGGCCCATGGAGGCCGGCCCGTCGGATTCACCGCCAGCTCCCTGACCTCCGTCTCCGCCGAGCCGCCGCTCGTCTCGTTCGGCATCGGCACGTCGTCGTCCAGCTGGCCCGCCGTCTCCACGGCCACCCACGTCGGCGTCCACGTACTCGGTGAGGACCAGCGGGACCTGGCCGCCACCTTCGCGCGCAGCGGTGCCGACCGCTTCGCCGCCCCGACCCGCTGGACCCCCGGTCCCGGAGGCGTCCCGGTACTCGACGGCGTCCTCGCCTGGCTGGTGTGCCGGGTCGTCGGCCGCGTCCCCGCCGGAGACCATCGCATCGTCGTCGCGGAGGTCGTGGCGGGTGACCCGGCGGCCGAGGCGGGCCGGCCGCTGCTCTACCACCACGGTCGCTTCAACGCTCTGCGGGACTGACAGATCCCGGTTACTCAGCGTTGGCAAGGTCACAGTTCAAAGCGCTTGCTTAGCGGGAAGGCACCCGGTGTACTGATGAGTAATATTTCGTTGCGGGGCGCCTGTCGCCCCGAGCGGAAACCGCCCCATCAGGCGCCTATGCTGCGTGCAACAAGGCAGCCCAGTAATGACGATGCAGTAGGAGAGCCGGCGTGAGCTTGAGGATCGTTGTCTGTGTGAAGTACGTGCCCGACGCCACCGGCGACCGGCACTTCGCCGATGACCTGACCGTCGACCGCGACGACGTCGACGGCCTGCTGTCGGAGCTGGACGAGTACGCGGTCGAGCAGGCGCTGCAGATCGCCGACGAGGCCGACGACGCGGAGATCACCGTGCTGACCGTCGGTCCCGAGGACGCCAAGGACGCCCTGCGCAAGGCGCTGTCCATGGGTGCCGACAAGGCCGTCCACGTGGAGGACGACGACCTGCACGGCACCGACGTCATGGGCACCTCGCTCGTCCTCGCCAAGGCCATCGAGAAGACCGGCTACGACCTGGTCATCTGCGGTATGGCGTCCACCGACGGCACCATGGGTGTCCTGCCGGCGCTTCTCGCCGAGCGTCTGGGCGTCCCGCAGGTCACCCTGCTCTCCGATGTCTCCGTCGAGGACGGCACCGTCAAGGGCCGCCGCGACGGCGACGCCGCGACCGAGCAGCTCGAGGCGTCCCTGCCGGCCGTCGTGTCCGTGACGGACCAGTCGGGCGAGGCCCGCTACCCGTCCTTCAAGGGCATCATGGCCGCCAAGAAGAAGCCGGTGGAGTCCCTGGACCTGGACGACCTCGACATCGACGCCGACGAGGTCGGCCTCGAGGGCGCCTGGACCAAGGTCGACTCCGCGGCGGAGCGTCCGGCCCGTACGGCAGGCACGATCGTCAAGGACGAGGGCGAGGGCGGCAAGCAGCTGGCCGAGTTCCTCGCGAGCCAGAAGTTCATCTAAGGCTCGCGAGCGCAGAGCGCAGAGCGCAGAGCGCAGAGCCCGAGCTATCGACAGCCCCTCAGACTTCGCATTCGCAGGAGAGCAATCCCATGGCTGAAGTTCTCGTCTACGTCGACCACGTGGACGGCGCCGTCCGCAAGCCCACCCTGGAGCTGCTGACGCTGGCCCGCCGCATCGGCGAGCCGGTCGCCGTCGCCCTCGGCTCCGGCGCCGAGGCCACCGCCGCCACGCTCGCCGAGCACGGCGCGGCCCGTGTCCTGACCGCCGACGCCCCCGAGTTCGCCGACTACCTCGTCGTCCCCAAGGTCGACGCGCTCCAGGCCGCGTACGAGGCGGCGTCCGCCGGCGGCTCCCTGGCCGCCGTGCTCGTCCCGTCCTCCGCCGAGGGCAAGGAGATCGCCGCCCGCCTCGCGGTCCGTATCGGCTCCGGCATCATCACGGACGCCATCGACCTCGAGTCCGGCGACGAGGGCCCGGTCGCGACGCAGTCCGTGTTCGCCGCCGCGTTCACCACCAAGTCCCGCGTCTCCAAGGGCACCCCGGTCATCACGGTCAAGCCGAACTCGGCCGCCGTCGAGGCCGCTCCGGCCGCGGGCGCCGTCGAGGCCCTCACGGTCTCCTTCTCCGAGAAGGCCACCGGCACCAAGGTCGTCTCCCGTACCCCGCGCGAGTCGACCGGCCGCCCCGAGCTGACCGAGGCCGCGATCGTGGTCTCCGGCGGCCGTGGCCTCAGCGGCGCCGAGAACTTCTCGCTCATCGAGGGCCTGGCCGACACGCTCGGCGCGGCCGTGGGCGCCTCGCGTGCCGCCGTCGACGCCGGCTGGTACCCGCACACCAGCCAGGTCGGCCAGACCGGAAAGTCCGTCTCGCCGCAGCTGTACATCGCCACCGGTATCTCCGGCGCGATCCAGCACCGCGCCGGTATGCAGACCTCGAAGACCATCGTGGCCATCAACAAGGACCCCGAGGCCCCGATCTTCGACCTGGTCGACTACGGCGTGGTCGGCGACCTCTTCGAGGTCGTCCCGCAGCTCACCGAGGAGATCAAGACCCGCAAGGGCTGATCTGCGACATCTTCACGGCCCGGGGCCGCGCGGTGCACTCACCGCGCGGCCCCGCGCCGTTCCGGCAGATCATCGGGGCGGTGGTGCGACGGCATTGACGCAGCTCAGCCGCCGCGGATAACTTCACTATACGGATTGTTGATTCCGGGAAGCGGAAATCGCTCAGAGTGGAGGGCTACGGGTCATGGGTCAGCAGGAGCAGGTGGCGACCAGCCTCGCCGGCGCGGTCAGCGAGGGCATCAGCGCCTCCCTCGCCTCGGTGGACGCGGAGCTCGCCCGCCGCTACCCGGGCGACCCCGGCACCCGCCAGCCCGTCCACACCGTCTACGTACCCGCTGACGCCTTCGCCGCCGACACCATCCGCTCCTGGGGCGACCAGGCCCTCGCAGCCCTCGACGAGCACGCCCCGGACGCCGCCTCCCTCGCCGCCGTCCTCGGCCTGTCGGGCGAGCTCGCCGAACCGGTCCACGCGCGCGTGCGGGCCAAGCTGGAGCGCGAACCCGTCGAGGACCTGCGTGTCGACTTCGAGGACGGCTACGGCGGCCGCACCGACGCCGACGAGGACCGCGACGCCGCCCGCGCCGCCCGCCTCGTCGCCGAGGCGTACCGGAACGGCACGGCCGCTCCGTACACGGGCATCCGCATGAAGTGCATGGAGGCCGCCGTACGAGACCGCGGCATCCGTACGCTCGACATCTTCCTCACCGGCCTGATGGAGGCCGGCGGCCTGCCCGGAGGGCTCGTCCTCACTCTCCCCAAGGTCACCTATCCCGAGCAGGTCACCGCGATGGTGCGGCTGCTGGAGGAGTTCGAGAAGGCGCGTGGCCTGGAGCCCGGCCGGATCGGCTTCGAGATCCAGATCGAGACCAGCCAGTCCATCCTCGCCGCCGACGGCACCGCCACCGTCGCCCGCATGATCGACGCCGCCGAGGGCCGCGCCACCGGACTCCACTACGGCACCTTCGACTACAGCGCCTGCCTCGGCGTCTCCGCCGCCTACCAGGCCGGCGACCACCCCGCCGCCGACCACGCCAAGGCCGTCATGCAGGTCGCCGCGGCCGGCACCGGCGTGCGGGTCTCCGACGGCTCGACGAACGTCCTCCCCGTCGGCCCCACCGAGAAGGTCCACGACGCCTGGCGGCTCCACTACGGGCTCACCCGCCGCGCCCTCGCCCGCGCCTACTACCAGGGCTGGGACATGCACCCCGGCCACCTCCCCACCCGGTACGCCGCAGTGTTCGCCTTCTACCGCGAGGGGTACGAGCAGGCCGCCGCCCGCCTCGCCGCTTACGCCAACCAGGCCGGTGGCGACGTCATGGACGAGCCCGCCACGGCCAAGGCTCTCAGCTCGTACCTGCTGCGCGGCATCGACTGCGGCGCCCTCGACACCGCCGAGGTGGACCGCCTCACCGGCCTCACCCGCGCCGATCTGGACCGCTTCTCCGCCCCGCGGCGCGGAGACCTGACGGCCGCGCAGTGAGCGCTTGCCGGCGGGCGCCCGCCGGGACTGTCACGCCTGCCCCGTGCCTTGTCCGCGTGCACCGTCGCGGGGCTGGGACCGGCTCGCCGTCCAGACCGCTGCGGCGATACCGGCAGGCGCCGCCGCAGCGGCCGTCGCCGGTCGCCGCTGTGAGCCGGGGGCCCGTCGTGCGGAACGACCGCTCGCCCCCGCGTCCGTCCTGCGCGTGCTGCGCCTCGCGCGGCGCGGCGGACGGCCGGGGAGCGACATGTGCCCATGTCCGCCGGACGCGGAACCACACAGGATCGATCACCTCGCGAGGCGAGGCCCCGAAGGCCCGCCCCGGCCTACGGGTCGGCGCGCCCGCCACTCTGCCTACGGGGCGGTCTCCCCGTCGAGGACGAGAGCCGCGCCTGTGGCGGGCCCGGGCGGCGCGGCAACGGAACGACGCCCCGGTGCCCTGCCTGCCCGTTCGCTGAGAGAGTGGTCGGCCGGCGCGCTACGCGGGTGGGATCTCGCCCGAGCCGCGCGGGATGAGCGTCGTCGCCAGCTCCACGCTCGCGGGCGCCTCGTTGACGCCGTCGAGGCGGCGGAACAGCCGCTCCGCCGCCGTACGTCCCAGCGCGGCGGAGTCCTGGGCGATGACCGTGATGCCCAGCAGGTCGGCCAGCTCGATGTCGTCGAAGCCGACCAGGGCGACCGGCCGCCCGTGAGCGGCGAGCTCCCGTACGGCGGTCACGGTCACCCGATTGTTCCCGGCGAACAGCGCGGTCACCGGTTCCGGCCCGCCCAGCATCGCGGTGACCGCCTCCCGCACCCGCCCGGGCTCCGTCGAGCCCAGCGACACCCACGACTCCTCGACGGGCAGCCCCGCGTCCTCCATCGCCGCCCGGTAGCCGCGCAGCCGCTCCACGGCGGTGTGGATGCGCGGCTGGTCGCCGATGAACCCGATCCGGCGGTGACCGTGCGCGATGAGGTGGGCGACGCCCTCCCGCGCCCCGCCGAAGCTGTCGGACAGGACCGTGTCCGCCTTGATCCGCCCGGGCGGGCGGTCCACGAAGACGGTGGCGATCCCGGCTCTGATCTCGGGCTCGAGATAGCGGTGGTCGGTGCCCGCCGGGATCACGATGAGCCCGTCCACGCGGCGTGCGCACAGCGCCAGGGCCAGCTCCTGCTCCCGGTCCGGGTCCTCGGCACTGGACCCGTTGATGAGCAGCGCCCCATGGGCGCGGGCGACCTCCTCGACGGCGCGGCTCAACGGTCCGTAGAACGGGTCGGCGAGGTCCTCCAGCACCAGGCCGACGGAGGCCGTACGGCCCTTGCGCAGCACCCGGGCGCTGTCGTTGCGGCGGAAGCCGAGGGCCTGGATGGCTTCCTGGACGCGGCGCTCGGTGTCGGGGGTGACCCCCGCCTCGCCGTTGACGACCCGGGAGACTGTCTTGAGGCCGACACCGGCTCGGGCGGCGACGTCCTTCATGGTGGGCCGGTTGCCGTAGCGGTGGTCGGGGCGGCGGGCGGTCTCGGCCACTGTGTGCGGTTCCTGTCCGTCGTTGTCCGAATGTGGAAGGCTGTGGCGTCGAGCATAGGGCCTGGACAACGTTGTCAGAACCCGGAAGACTGACCGGACGCATCTGAATCCGCAGGTCCGACAGTAGTGACGGGGGAACCGACAGAGATGTACACCGACCGGGGGCACGATCCGTCCACCGACCTCGTCGTCGCCGCGCTGGACATCGGCGGTACGAAGATCGCGGGCGCGCTGGTCGACGGGGGCGGCCGGATCGTCGTCCGGGCGCAGCGGCCGACGCCCGCGCGGGAGGACGGCGACACCGTGATGCGCGCGGTCGAGTCCGTGCTCGCGGAGCTGGCGGCGTCGCCGCTGTGGGAGCGGGCCGGGGCGGTGGGCATCGGGAGCGCGGGGCCGGTGGACGCGTCGGCGGGCACCGTCAGCCCGGTCAACGTGCCCGGGTGGCGCGACTACCCGCTGGTGGAGCGCGTCCGCGCGGTGACCGGTGGGCGGCCTGTCGAGCTGGTCGGCGACGGGGTCGCCATGACCGCCGCGGAGCACTGGCAGGGCGCCGCCCGTGGCTACGACAACGCGCTGTGCCTGGTCGTCTCCACCGGCGTGGGCGGCGGCCTCGTCCTGGACGGGCGACTGCACTCCGGGCCCACGGGCAACGCCGGTCACATCGGGCACATCAGTGTCGACCTGGACGGCGATCCGTGCCCCTGCGGAGGCCGCGGCTGTGTGGAACGCATCGCCAGCGGGCCCAACATCGCCCGCCGCGCCCTGGCCGAGGGCTGGCGCCCGGGCCCGGACGGGGACTCCACGGCGGCCGCCGTGGCTGCGGCGGCGCGCGCCGGTGACCCGGTGGCCCGTGCCTCCTTCGAGCGCGCCGCGCAGGCGCTGGCGGCGGGGATCGCTGCGACGGCGACGCTGATGGAGGTGCGGATCGCGGTGATCGGGGGCGGCGTGGCCGGTGCGGGGGAGGTCCTCTTCGCACCGCTGCGGCGCGCCCTCCGGGACTACGCGACGCTGTCGTTCGTGCGCGACCTGACGGTCACCCCCGCCCTGACGGGCACGGACGCGGGTCTGCTGGGCGCGGCGGCGGCAACGCTGGCGCTGCAGGCGGTACCGAGATAGTCGTGGAGAACGGGGTCCAGTCGTGCCCCGCCCTGGAGCCACGTCCTTCTCGGGCTCCACCTTCCTCGGCCGCCGCCTCGGGCGCCGCCTTCTCGTGCTCGACCGCTCGGGCGCCGCCTTCTCGTGCTCGACCGCTCGGGCCTCGCCCTGCTCGGGCCTCGCCCTGCTCGCTCCGGCCCCGCCTGGGGCGCCCACCCGCCGGCCCCGTGTGCCTCGCGCCCCGGGAGAGGTGTCCGGATGTGCCGGGTGATCCACCCGGCGGTGGCGTGGGGCGTCTTCTGTGGCGGCTGTCGTCCGGGTGGCTTTCGTGGTGCACTTGAGGAAGGCAGGGAGCTGACTTGGATGCGCTGCGTTCGCGACGACCGGTCGGTATCGCCATCGCCGTGATGGCGGCCGTCGGGCTCGCGCTCGCGCTCTTGCTGGGCCAGTGCTCCTCGCCCCAGTCGGGAGGGGGGTCCTCCGTGACCAGTCCGCCCGCCTCGCCCGCGGTGACACCGACCCCCGCGTCCGTCTCGCCCTTCACCGGCCTCCCCGGCCGCGTCGGCCCCGTCCTCGCCGTGAAGATCGACAACGTGCGGGCGGCACGGCCGCACACCGGGCTCGGGGCCGCCGACATCGTGTACGTCGAGCAGGTCGAAGCCGGCCTGACCCGGCTGCTCGCCGTGTACTCGTCGCAGGAGCCGCCAAGGGTCGGCCCCGTGCGCAGCGCGCGGGAGTCGGACGTGGAACTGCTGCGCCAGTTCGGGCGTCCGGCGCTCGCCTACTCCGGGGTGCAGAGCGCGCTGAAGGGCCTCATCCAGGACGCTCCGCTCTACCCGCTGCCGCCCGAGCGGGCCCCCGCGGCGTACGTCCGCGACCCCGGCCGCCCCGCCCCGCACAACCTCTACCTCCGGCCCGAACGCGCCCTCGCCGCCGCCCCGGACGCCGACAAGGCGCGGGACATCGGGTTCCGCTTCGGAGCCGCACCGGAGGGCGGCCGGCAGGTGGACGAGCAGACCGTCCGGTTCCCCGCCGCGCGCTACAGCTTCACCTGGTCCGCGCCCGAGAAGCGCTGGCTCGTGTCCATGGACGGCACCGCGGCGAGCACCACGGACGGCAAGCGCCTCGGCCCGAAGACCCTCGTGGTCCAGAACGTCACGGTCCGCCCGTCCGAGTTCAAGGACAGTGGGGGCAACGTCACCCCGTACACCGAGACGGTCGGCTCCGGCACGGCGCTCGTCCTGCGGGACGGGAAGGCCCACGAAGCCCGGTGGAGCCGTCCGGCGGCCACCGACGGCACCACCTTCACGACCCCGGCCGGCGCGCCCCTGGCGTTCGCCCCCGGACAGGTGTGGGTGGTGCTGGCGCCCCGCTGACACGGAGCGCGGCGGACCTGCCCGTATACCACCGGATTCGGCCAACTCACGTGCCTTTCACGGGCTGTGCCTGTGTGCGCCTCCGGCAGGAACCCCCACGGGCCCCGGAGCGTTACGGCCACGCGCCCGGTGGACACGGGTTTCCGTGGCAGGGTGTTGCGGGCAAGCCACTGGGGGCCTACGGAAGAGGGGGAACCGTGATCGTCTGGATCAACGGTGCGTTCGGCGCCGGCAAGACCAGTGCCGCGCGCGAACTGATCGATCTGATCCCGAACAGCACCTTGTACGACCCTGAGCTGATCGGCAGGGCGCTCCCGCTCCTGCTGCCGCCGGAACGGCCGGCGGGCACCGGCGACCACCAGGACCTGACCATCTGGCGGCGCCTCGTCGTGGACACGGCGGCCGCGCTGTTCGCCGAGGTGGGAGGGGTGCTCGTCGTGCCGATGACCCTGCTCCGGCAGGAGTACCGCGACGAGATCTTCGGCGGTCTCGCGTCCCGTCGTATCACCGTTCGCCATATCGTTCTGACGCAAGATGAAACGATCCTGCGCGAGCGGATCGCGGCGCGGGACGAGTGCGCCGACGACCCGGCCGGAAATGAACGGGTCAGGAAGTGGGCCCTGGACCACATAGAGCCGTACCGTGCCGCGCTCGACGGGTGGCTCGCGGCCGACGCGTACGCCGTCGACAACGGCTCCCTCACCCCGGAGGCCACCGCGAAGGCGATCGCCGACGCGGTACGGACCGGCGAGGCGGGAGTCTGCGGGATCGTGCAGACACCGGAGCCGACGGGGGAGACGCTGGCGGCGGGGGTGCTGCTCTTCGACGAGCAGGACCGGGTGCTTCTCGTGGATCCGACGTACAAGCCGGGCTGGGAGTTCCCCGGCGGGGTGGTGGAGCGGGGCGAGGCACCGGCGCGGGCGGCGATGCGGGAGGTGGCCGAGGAGACGGGGCTGGAGCTGGCGGCCGTACCCGGGCTGTTGGTCGTCGACTGGGAGCCGCCCAGCCCGCCCGGCTACGGTGGCCTGCGGCTGCTCTTCGACGGCGGCCGGCTCACCGCCGCCCAGGCCGACCGTGTCCTGCTGCCCGGCTCCGAACTGCGCGGCTGGCGCTTCGCGACCGAGGCGGAGGCCGCGGACATGCTGCCCCCGGTCCGCTACGAGCGCCTCCGCTGGGCCCTCCGCGCCCGCGAACGCGGCACAGTCCTGAACCTGGAGGCCGGCGTCCCGGTCGGCTGACACGAGAGCGCCCGTCCCCACGACGGCGGGCGCCGTCACCCCACGACGGCGGGCGCCGTCACCCCGCCACGGCGGCGCTGTCACCCCGCGACGGCGCCGTCACCCCGCCCGCCCTACGGCGCCGTCTCCCGCGGCGGGCCCGCCGTCGCCTGGGCCGCCGCCCGCAGTACCGACGCCGCGTCCGTCGTCAGGGGGTCGCCGTGGCCGAAGCAGACCGCGCGGACGGGGAGCGTGGCCAGGCGGCGCATGGACGCCATGGCCCGAGGGCGGTCCATATGGAAGACGCCCAGGCCCACCCGGCCCACCGAAGCCACCGTGTCGCCGGTGAACAGCACGCCGTGCTGCGGCAGGTGGACCGCGACGGAGCCGGGGGTGTGGCCGGGAGTGTGCAGGATCTGGGCGCCGCCGCCGAAGTCCAGGGTGTCCCCGTCCTCCAGCTCGAGGTCCACACGCGTGGGCGGTGCCACGGGCACGGTGAGGCCGTGCTCGTACAGGGGTATCTCCCAGTCCAGCAGGTCCGGTTCGGGGACCGGGGCCTCGCCCCGGATCACCGCCGCGTCCAGCCGGTGGGCGAGGACCTCGGCGCCGTACCGCTCCGCGAGCGCCTCCGCCGCGCCCACGTGGTCGCGGTGGCAGTGCGTGAGCACGATCCGGCGGAGCCGGGCACCGGCGCCACCCGCCTCCCGGAGGGCCCGGCCGAGGGAGCCCGCGGCTCCCGCCCACCCCGCGTCGATGAGCGTCAGCTCGCCGCCGTGGTCGCCGTCGTGCCCGTCGTCCCGCCACAGATACGCCTGGCCCACGGGGAAGCGCAGGAGATGCAGCCGCGGGAGCACCTCTACGACAGCCATGTCCACGTTCATGTCCGTGCGTGGTTTCGCGTCCATGCCATGACGCTAAGGGGGCGGCCCCGCCGGGCAGCCCCCGCTACGCTCAGGGCGAGTTCCGCCCTGAGCTCAACCCCGCTTCGACCGCGCGTAGTTCCGCAGGAACAGCGCCTCCGCGACGGACATCCGCTCCAGCTCCTCCGGCGATACGCTCTCGTTCACCGCGTGGATCTTGGCCTCCGGCTCGCTCAGCCCGATCAGCAGGATCTCCGCGTCCGGATACAGCGCGCCCAGCGTGTTGCAGAGCGGGATCGACCCGCCCATGCCGGCGGCCTGCATCCGCTCGCCCGGGTACGCCGCCGCCAGGGCCTCCGCCATCGATGTGTACGCCGGGCTGGCCACGTCCGCCTGGAACGGCTGTCCCTGCCCCACCTGTTCGACCACCACCCGCGCGCCCCACGGGGTGTGCGCCTGGAGATGCGCGGTGAGCAGCTTCGTCGCCTCCGAGGCGTCCTGCCCGGGCGGCACGCGCAGGCTGATCTGGGCACGCGCGGTGGACTGCACCGACGGGGTCGCCCCGACGACCGGCGGGCAGTCGATGCCGATCACCGTGACAGCCGGGCGGGCCCACAGCCGCTCGGCGACCGTCCCCGCTCCGATCAGCTCCACACCGTCCAGCACCTTCGCGTCCCGCCGGAAGTCCTCCTCCGTGTACTGCAGGCCCCGCCACTCGGCGTCCGCCGCCAGCCCGTCGACCGTCGTCGAACCGTCCTCCGCGCGCAGCGAGTCCAGTACGCGGATGAGGGCGGCCAGCGCGTCCGGCGCGGCGCCGCCGAACACGCCCGAGTGCAGATTGCCCGACAGCGTGTCCACCTGGACCCGCAGCATCGTCATGCCGCGCAGCGACGCGGTGACGGTCGGCAGGCCGACCCGGAAGTTGCCGGTGTCGCCGATCACGATCGCGTCGGCGGCCAGCAGCCCGGGGTGCTCCTCGGCGTACCGCTCCAGACCGCCGGTGCCCTGCTCCTCGGAGCCCTCGACGATCATCTTGACGCCGACCGGTATGCCGCCGTTCGCCTTCAGGGCGCGCAGCGCGAGCAGGTGCATGATGAACCCGCCCTTGCAGTCCGCCGCGCCACGCCCGTACCAGCGGCCGTCGCGCTCGGTCAGCTCGAACGGCGGCGAGTCCCAGCCCGCCAGGTCCAGCGGAGGCTGCACGTCGTAGTGGGCGTACAGCAGCACGGTCGGCGCGCCGGCCGGGCCGGGCAGCAGGCCGTACACGGCCTGCGAGCCGTCCGGGGTGTCCAGGACCGCCACGTCCGTGAAGTCCTCGGCACGCAGCGCGTCGGCCACCCAGGTGGCGGCGGCCTCGCACTCGCTCCTCGGGAACTGGGCCGGGTCCGCCACCGACTGGAACGCCACCAGCTCCGTGAGCTCCGCCCGGGCGCGGGGCATCAGGGAGGCGACACTGGCGGCGATCGGCCCGGGGGTCGGCTGGGCGGTCATGGGCACGCTCCTGGTGGGTGCGACAGCGGTCTGCGGGGCGCCGCGGCGCTGTGTGCGGCGAACGCCGGTCCGATCCTCGCACAGGGCCGTCCGGCGCCCGCCCCGTAGGATGCGGTGGAGAGCTTGGATCACGGGTCGGAACCGGGAGCAGAAGCACATCGTGAGCAGCGAGAACGTGTGGGATGTCGTCGTGGTCGGCGCGGGGCCGGCGGGAGCGTCCGCGGCCTACGCCGCGGCAGTCGAGGGCCGTCGGGTGCTGCTCCTCGAGAAGGCCGCGCTGCCCCGCTACAAGACATGCGGTGGCGGCATCATCGGCCCGTCGCGGGACGCGCTGCCGCCGGGCTTCGAACTCCCGCTGCGGGACCGGGTGCACGCCGTCACGTTCTCGATGAACGGCAGGTTCGCCCGTACGCGCCGCTCCCGGCGCATGCTGTTCGGGCTGATCAACCGGCCCGAGTTCGACGCCCAGCTGGTGGAGCACGCGCAGAAGGCCGGCGCCGAACTGCGTACGGGCGTGGCGGTGGCCCGGGTCGAGCAGCACGGCGCCGCGGTGCCGGACCGGCGCACCGTCGCCGTAGTCCTGGCCGACGGCGAGACGGTCCTGGCACGGGCGGTGGTCGGCGCGGACGGCAGCGCCAGCCGGATAGGAGCCCACGTCGGGGTCAAGCTGGACCAGGTGGACCTCGGTCTTGAGGCGGAGATCCCGGTCCCGCCGACCGTGGCGGAGGACTGGGCGGGACGGGTCCTCATCGACTGGGGCCCGATGCCGGGAAGTTACGGCTGGGTGTTCCCGAAGGGCGACACGCTCACCGTCGGAGTCATCTCGGCGCGCGGCGAGGGCGCGGCCACCAAGCGGTACCTGGAGGACTTCGTCGCCCGGCTCGGCCTCGCCGGTTTCGAACCGGCCATCTCCTCCGGGCATCTGACCCGGTGCCGCAGCGACGACTCGCCGCTGTCGCGCGGCCGCGTCATCGTCTGCGGGGACGCGGCCGGGCTGCTGGAGCCGTGGACCCGCGAGGGCATCTCGTTCGCGCTGCGCTCGGGACGGCTCGCGGGGGAGTGGGCGGCGCGGATCGCCGAGGCGCACGACGCGGTGGAAGCGCGCAGACAGGCGCTGAACTACGCGTTCGCGATCAAGTCCGGGCTGGGTGCCGAGATGGCGGTCGGGCGGCGGATGCTCACCGTGTTCGCGCGGCGCCCGGCGCTGCTGCACGCGGCGGTCACCGGACTGCGGCCGGCCTGGCGGGTGTTCACGGACATAACGCGTGGGGCGACGACGCTCGCCGGGATCGTACGGACGAACACCCTCGCGCGCCGCGCGCTGGAGGCGCTGGACCGCAGGCAGGCGGCGGCGGAGGCGGGCGAGCAGCGGCAGCAGGAGCCGCAGGAGCCGCGGGCGCGGGACGAGCGGGAGGAGCCGGAGCGGCCGTAGCCGTGTGGTGCCCGCGGTCCGTGCCGCTTCGGCGTCACGTCGGCGGCAGGCGGAACACCGGGTGCCACGGCGCGTCGGCCCGCAGCTCCTCATGGGCACATTCGTGCCCGACGCCGTCAGGCACGTGCGGTCCCGCGCTGCTCCCCGTCGTCGTCGCGGTGTTCGCGGCGGTGTTCTCCGGGCACCGCCGCGCCGCATGGTGGGCGTTCGGCCTGCTGCTCGTGGCGCACCGGCTGTACCGCTACCTGCCCCCGGCTCACCATGTCACCGCCGACGTCTCGCGCCACAGCCGCGCCAGCCGCTCCTCGCCGGACAGCGCGACGGCGGGGGAGCCGGCCGGGATCCGGTTCCACAGGGTGAGGTAGAGGGCCTCCGCCGGACCGCTCAGCTCGCAGTCCGCCGGCCTTTCCGCCGCGCGCGTGGTGCATGGCGCTTCCGTGGACATCCGTACGGTCCACACGTCGTCGGTGTCCTTGGCCCGTACGCGCAGGGTGCCCGGCCGGTCCGTACGCACGCGGCTCTTCTCCCTGCCGTGGAATCCGCACAGCAGCTCGTCGATGCCGTCGGCGGCCAGTTCGGGCTCGACCGGCGACCGGCCGGCCACCAGGCCCAGCGCGGACTCCGCGTCGACGCGGTGCACGGTCGTCTCGTGGGCCTGGCGGCGCGCCCAGAAGGCCAGCGGGGACGGCGCCGGCAGGAACGCCCAGCACTCCAGGGACTCGGGGGCCTCGGTCAGCGCGGTGACCAGCAGACCGTGCCCCTCCCGGTACCAGTCCAGCAGCGCGTCGCCGTCGAGGTCGGGCTCGCCTGCGCCGCGACGGTACGAGGTGTGGCCCTCCGCGACGAACGCGGTCGCCCAGCGGTGCACCATGCCGGTGTGACGCAGCAGGTCCCGCACCCGCCAGCCGGGGCAGGTGGGGACCTCGGCGTCGGGGCCCGCCTGGTCGGCGGCGTCGGCCAGCAACTGGCCCTCGCGGACGAGGTACTTGATGTGCTCGGCAGTCTCCATGCCGGAATTCTGCCATTGCGCCCCGCGTATCAACCGCTGCGCGTGCGTGGATCGTCGCGCGTCGTGCCGGTCACCGGTGGGGCCGGTGCGCCTATCGCCGGGGACTCAGACCGCCCTGGGCGCCGCCGCGTTCCGAGCGCGGTGGGCGATCACCGCGGCGCCCGCGGCGAGCGCCGCGACCGTCGTCAGCGCGACCGGCAGCGAGAACCAGTCCGCGAGGAAGCCGATCACGGGCGGGCCCAGCAGCATGCCGCCGTAGCCGAGCGTGGACGCGGCCGCCACCCCGGCGGGCCCCGCCAGCGCGCCCGCCCTGGCCACCGCCACCGGGAAGATGTTCGCCAGCCCGAGGCCCGTGACCGCGAAGCCGAGCAGCGCGAGCCACACGCTCGGCGCGAGCGCGCCCAGCAGCATGCCGACGGCGGCCGTCGCGCCGCCCGCCACGAGCGTCCTGGTCTGGCCGAGGCGTTCCAGCAGCGCCGTACCGGAGAGGCGCCCGGCGGTCATGGTCAGTGCGAACAGGGAGTACCCGGCGGCCGCGACGCCGGGGTGCGCGTGCAGGTCCTGCGCCAGGTGCAGGGCGCCCCAGTCGGCGAGGGCGCCCTCCCCGTACGCGGTGCACAGGGCGATCACGCCGAAGACGGTGACCAGCCGCCGCGACCGGCGGTCCAGGCGTCGCCGCCCGCCGGACCGGGGGGTGGCGGGCAGGGCCTCCGGCGGCGCCGGGGAGGGGTGGCGCAGGAGTACGGGACCGGCCGCGGCCGTCAGGAGCAGACCGACGACGGTGAGACCGAGCAGGTGCGCGGCGGGGGAGAGGCCGCTCGCGACCAGGCCGCCGAGCCCGGCGCCCAGCATGCCGCCGAGGCTGAACGCGGCGTGGAAGCCGGGCATCACCGGTCGCCGCAGCGCCGCGACCAGATCGACGGCGGCGCTGTTCATCGCCACGTTGATGGCGCCGTACGCGGTGCCGAAGACGAGCAGTACGAGGCCGAGCGCGAGCGTCGAGCGGGTGAGCGCGGGGAGCGCGATGCTCAGCGAGAGCAGGACGGCCGAGGCGACCGTGACCGCGTGGCTGCCGTAGCGCCGGCACAGGCGGCCGGTCAGCGTCATGGTGACGACGGCGCCGGCCGAGACGCCGAGGAGGGCCAGGCCGAGGTCGCTCGCCGACGAGCCGGTCTGCTGCTTGATCGCGGGGATGCGGACGACCCAGCCGGCGAAGAGGAATCCGTCGAGGGCGAAGAAGAGCGTGACGGCGGTGCGGAGACGGGACAGGGAGGGGACGGCGGGGTCTCCGCCGACTGCTCCCCGGGGGGCGGGCGCGAGTTTGTTTAGTAGCGGCACAAATTCAGAATAGGGTCACGCGGCCGCTGTCCACAAACCCGCCCCCGCCCGGGGCCGCGGTGTCAGATCGTCCGGTCGCCCTTGGGCTTGCCCCGCTGGTCCGGAGTGCCGTGCGGCGGCGGGCTCGACGGCTCGGGTGACGTCGCCGGCGACACCGGCGAGCCGCCCCTGGTCCGCTCCGCCTGCTCCGGCCGGAACGCCGACGGGTCGCCGCCGGACGGCGTGGCGCCCTCGTCGAGCTGCCGCTTCCGGGACGCCAGCAGCTGGACGACATGGGCGCGGTCGGCGTGCTCGTGCTCGTACCGCAGCAGCCGGTCGAGCTCGTCGGACCGCAAGGACCGGATGCGGTGCTCCAGCGTGCCGACGGGCAGATGGTCGAAGTCGGGCAGCGGAAGTCCGCCGCGGTCGGAGGGGGTCATCCGGATCCTCCCTGGAACGTGACTGGCCGCCCACCGCTCAGGCGGCGTGACGGCCATGGGCCTCCTGGACGTCTTCCACGACGTGGCGGTCGAGCGCGGCGCGCACCAGAGCGGCCGCCAGCGACGGCAGTTCCTCCCTCTTCACCAGGCCGGCCAGCTTCTCGCCGTCGGCCGGCAGCCCCAGCCGCCGTGCCCCCTGGAGCGTCTTGTCGTCCAGATACGGCGCGCACTCGCGCCACACCCCCTGCACCTCGCGCAGGAAGATGTCCGCGCCCGCCGGGCCGATGCCCGGCACCTCCTGGAGCAGCTGCCGCAGCCGGCCGGGGTCGTCCCCGGCCTCCTTGTGCATCCGCCGCAGATCGCCGCCGTACGCGTCGAGCAGGAGCTCGGCGGCCCGGCCCAGCTGCGTGGACGTCCGCTCGTCGTAGCGCCGGTAGCCGCCCTCGCCGAGCGCGTCCACCCGCTGCTGCCACGTGGCGTCCTTCATGTGCCGGGGGTCCCGCATGCCCGCGTCGAACAGCGCCCGCGCCGCCGCCACCGCGACGTCCGCCCGGATCCGCGCGCTCAGCAGATGGGCCAGCACCAGCAACTGGTACAGCGGCTGCGGGGTGTCCTTGAGCCGGATCCCCGCGTCGTCGGCGTACGTCCCGCCGTGCTCGGCCAGCAGATCCCGTACCGTCGTCCGGTCGTCGTCCGAGGGTGACATGACGCCTCCGCACCCCGCTTCCGTGACGCTCTCGCTTCCCTGACGCCTCCGCACTCACGCGGGCCTTCCTGCGCCCTGCGCGCGCGTTCTCGCCACCGCTGCCCGCAGTACCCGCCGAGGGACGGCCGAAACAGCACACGGCAGCGGCCGACGGGCCGGATCATGGGACACTCGCCACCATGAACGGCAAGGCGACGACGACCCGGACACGGCTTGACAGGGGCCGCAGCGCCCTCGGCCCGGCCCTGGAACTGGTGCACACCGGCCGGGCGCCCACCCGTGCCGTCCTCACCGCCGAGCTCGGCGTCACCCGCGCCACCGCGGGCGCCGTCGCGGCGGAGCTGGAGGCACTCGGGCTCATCCGGGTCGATGCGCGCCCCGGCGCCGGCGCCGGCTCCCAGGGCCGCCCCTCGCACCGGCTCACCGTCGACGAGCACGGGCCCGTCGCCCTCGCCGCCCAGGTGCACGCCGACGGCTTCCGCGCCGCGCTCGTCGGCCTCGGCGGGCGCATCGTGGCGACCGCGCCCGGCTGCGTGGAGGTCACCGCCGACCCGGCGCAGGTGCTGGCGGCCGTCGTCGAGGCGGGCGCGGAGCTGCTGCGCGCGAGCGGGCGGCGCTGCGTCGGCGCGGGCCTCGCCGTACCGTCCGCCGTCGCCGAGCCCGAGGGCACCGCCCTCAACCCGCTCCACCTCGCCTGGCCCGCCGGGGCACCCGTCCGTGCGATCTTCGCCGACCTTGTGCGCGCCGCCGGTATCGAAGGAGCCGCCTTCACCGGCAACGACGTCAACCTCGCCGCGCTCGCCGAGCACCGGCACGGCGCCGGCCGGGGCGCCCAGCATCTGCTGTGCGTGGCCACCGGCCACCGCGGCGTCGGCGGCGCCCTCGTCCTCGACGGGCGGCTGCACACCGGCAGCTCCGGCCTCGCCCTGGAGGTGGGCCACCTCACCGTCAACCCGGAGGGGCGCCCCTGCCACTGCGGCAGCCGCGGCTGCCTGGACGTCGAGACCGACCCGCTGGCCTTCCTCACCGCCGCCGGCCGCGCACCGGGGCCCGAGGTGTCGCTGCTCCAGCAGTCCCGCGACCTGCTCCGTACCGAGGCCCGGGAGCGCGGTGTGCGGGCGGCCACCGAGGAGCTCATCGACCGGCTGGGCCTGGGCCTCGCGGGTCTGGTGAACATCCTGAACCCGGACCGGATCATCCTGGGCGGCCTCCACCGTGAGCTCCTCGCCGCCGACCCCGAGCGCCTCCGCGCCGTCGTCGCCGACCGCAGCCTGTGGGGCCGGAGCGGCGGCGTCCCGATCCTCGGCTGCGCCCTCGACCACAACAGCCTCGCGGGCGCCGCCGAACTGGCCTGGCAGCCGGTTCTCGACGACCCCCTGGCAGCCCTCGGCAGACCGGCGGCGTAGGACGCCCGCCGGGCTCCGTAGGCCCAGCGCGGGCGCGCCGGCCCGCTCGGGCGCCTTGGCGCCACCGGCGGCGTCGCCCGACCCGGCGCGTGCGTCCTCCTGCGTCATTCGCGCCCCAACCAGCACCGCCGGAAGTAGGGTTCGGGCCCATGACCGGAACCGATCTTCCTCCTCGTCTCACCCAGCTCACCTTTCACGGACCGCTGTCCGAGGCCCGGGCCGAGCGGCTCGTGGCGCGGCTCGCCGCGACCGGGCCCTCGACGGTCCTGGACATAGGCTGCGGCTGGGGCGAGTTCCTGCTGCGGGTCCTCGACGCCGCACCCCGCGCGACCGGCACCGGGCTGGACATCCAGTCCGAGGACCTGGCCCGCGGCCGGGTCCTGGCGAAGGAGCGGGGCCTCGCCGAACGCGCCGAGTTCGTCGAGGAGTCCGCCCTCGGGACCGCGCACGACCCCACCGACGTCGTCCTGTGCATGGGCTCCAGCCAGGCGCTCTGCGACCCGGAGGCGCCCCACGACGTCGGCGCCGTCCTCCGCGAGCTGCGGCGCCTGGTGGCGCCGGGCGGCCGGGTGCTGCTCGGCGAGGGCTTCTGGCAGCGGATGCCCACGCCGGAGGAGCTGGCCGGCATGTGGCCGGGCGCCCACGAGGGCGACCACCTGCTCCTCGGCGCCCTCGTGGACGAGGCCGTGGAGGCGGGCTTCCGTCCCGCGTGGATCGAGACGGCGGACGCGGACGAGTGGGAGGAGTTCGAGTCCGGCTACCGCCACGACGTCGAACTCTGGCTCGCGAGCCACCCCGACCACCCCGCCGCGCCCGAGACCCGCGCCCGCGTCGACCGGCAGCGCGCCACCTGGCTGAACGGCTACCGCGACATCCTCGGCATGGCGTACCTGACGCTGGTCCCGGTGGGCTGACGTTCCTTCACCAGTGTCTGCCCCGCCGCAGTGCCGCGCGGCGCGGCTGTGACACACGGAGCACCTGGAACACGTCCCCCGCCCCCTCCGGCGCCGCGTCGGCCCACAGGCTGAAGGTGACCAGTTCCCAGTGGCGCGGGTCGACCGCGACGGCGGCCGCCACCACCCCGTCCTCGCGCACGAGCCGCGCATGGGCGGCGACCGCCCGTCCGACCGCGTTCGCGGGGCGCTCGCCCTCGCCGATACGGTCCCGGCGCCGCGCCGCGTAACGGGGCACCGCCCCGGCCGCCGGCCCGTCGTCGTAGGCGGCGCCGCTCCAGTGCCGCACCTCCGGCCGCCCGAAGTCGTCGACGATCCCCTGGAAACCGGCGCCCCACAGGAAGGCGTTCATGCCCTCGGGCGCCGCCCACAGGTAGAACGGCGCGTACTGGCCGACCGGCGCGCCGTCGGCCCGCTCCCGTATCAGGTACGCCTTGAGACCGAGGCCGGGGAAGTCGTCCAGCAGGTGGCCGCGGGTGGCCACGCGGTGGCGGATGACCCCCATGTCGTAGTCCGCGGGCAGGGTGATCTCGTACTGCATCGCGTGCATCAGGCCCTCCTCCACCCGTCCAGCAGGCCCAGGAGCCCCTCGACCGCCGACTCGAACGCGGCCGTGGAACCCGACGATCGGGCCAGCACGTACCCGCCCTGCACGGTCGCGACGACCGCCGCCGCCGTACGGCCCGGGTCCAGCGACGGGTCGAACTCGCCGTCGTCCATTCCCTCCTGGAAGACCTCGGCGAGGCGTCCCCGCAGCCAGCCCAGCGTCTCGTCCACCGGCGCCCGCAGCTCGTCGTCGGCGATGACCTCCGGGTCCATCGACAGCCGCCCGACCGGGCAGCCGCGCAGTACGTCCCGCTCCCGCCGCAGATACGCCGCGACGCGCCCGTACGCCGTCCCGTCCGTGCCCTCCCCGGCCAGCACGCGCTCGGCCGTCGCGCGCATGTCGTCCGCGGTGCGGCGGATGGCGGCCAGGGCGAGACCGGGCTTCCCCGAGAAGTGGTGGTACATGCTGCCCTGGCCCGCCCCGGCCCGCTGCTGGATCGCCTTCGGACTCGTCCCCACGTACCCACGCTCCCACAGCAGGCCGCGCGTGGCCTCGATCAGTCGTTCGGGGGTAGTGGTCATGGAGCCACTGTACATACCAGTAGGTACAGAAGTCGTACTCCCGTCGGGGCAGGCGCGATGTCGCTGACGACGACGGGGTCGGCCCCGCCGGGCCGGTCCCGAAGGCGAAGGAAGGGTCCGCCGGGGTCCGCTGCACCGTGCCCGGCGCCGAGCGGTCGCCCGGCGCCCTGAACCGGCCGACCGACGAGCCCGCCCGCCCGTCCGACCCTCCGTCCGGTCAGCCCGCCACGGCCGACCGTGCGGCGGCGTGTCCGCGTACCGTCTCCGCCGCGTCCGCGCCGTCGCCGAACGGCACGGGCTCGGTGAATGGGCCGCCGCCGACCGCCCCGTACGCCGGTACCGCCGGGATGCCGACCGGTGTGACCGAAGGCGCCGGCAGCGTGAACCACACGACCTTCCCCGACTCGCCCTGCGGTCGGGCGCCCCAACTCTCGCTCACCGCCTCTATCAGTGCGAGACCGCGCCCGGAGGTGGCGAGCGGATCGGACGTGCCCGCCACGTACTGGACGGTGGGGAGCCGGGGATCGTGGTCATGGACGGAGACCGTCAGCCGGTCGAGCAACAGCTCGATCTCGACCGTGCAGACCTTGTCCGGCTGCGCGTGCCGATGCACGTTCGTCAGGAGCTCGGTGACACCGAGCGCCGCCTTCTCGATCAGAGGATCGAGGTTCCAGTAGCGCAGTTGCGCCGACACAATCCTGCGGACCTGGCCGATCCGCGACGGCAGGGCTTGGAGCTCTACCGTGCACTGCCTGCTGCTTGCCTGGCTGATCACGGCTGCGACTCCCCGAAGTAGGTCCGGAAGAAGACGAGGATCGGATCCGGTAGGTGGCTGGCTCTGGCCCGACGGGCTGGATCGCAGCGTCACCGTCGGTTCACCCTGAGTGATGTCAATCCAGCGTGGACCAGTCGGGGCCACTTCGCAACTCGCGGCAACCGATGACCCGTCAGCCCCGCTGTCCAGCGGCCTTCCGGACGGCCTCCAGGAAACGGCGGGACAGCGCGGGGTCCGCGCCCGGTCCCCGGTCGCGCTGCCCCATGGTCAGCCGGTAGCGGGCTCCGTTGACCCTGGCGACGGCGGAGCCCGGTGCCGCGAACCAGGGCCGGGCCGCCCGCACCGTGCCGACCGGTGCGCTGTCGATCTCCCGGCCGTTGCTTGTCAGCAGGGCGAGCCGGCCGCCCTCGATACGGACCTCGCCGGCTTTCGTCAGGGAGCGCGGCCACCGCTCGATCCGTACCCCCGTGGCGCTGAAATCGGGTTCAGTCATGGTTGCGCCGCCCCCTTCGCACCGGCTTCCGGAACGGCCAGTCTGCACAACGACCCGCCTCCGCACCAGTGCACCGCGCAAGGCCGCCCTGCAAGGAACTCCTATGCAGGGTCAAAGTCATCGTTTGCCCAGGTGAGGGAGGTATGTTCGGTTCAGAGGCCCGTGGGGAACCGCCGTGCGGAAGACACCGACGAGGCGGCTGACACGGCAGATGAGGAGTGGCACGCGTGAACACCTTTGAGCAGCCCGAGGCGACCGGGACGCCGACCGGGACGCCGACCGGAACGAGCACCGTGACCATCGACGTGGACCGCACCGATCCGGCCTACCGGGCATGGCTGAAAGAAGCCGTGCGCAAGGTCCAGGCCGACGCCAACCGGTCCGCCGACACACACCTCCTGCGGTTCCCGCTGCCCGAGCGGTGGGGTATCGACCTCTATCTCAAGGACGAGTCGACCCACCCCACCGGCAGCCTCAAGCACCGTCTCGCGCGCTCGCTCTTCCTCTACGGCCTGTGCAACGGCTGGATCCGCCCGGACAAGCCCGTCATCGAGGCGTCCAGCGGTTCGACCGCCGTCTCCGAGGCGTACTTCGCGAAGCTCATCGGCGTCCCGTTCATCGCCGTCATGCCGCGCACCACCAGCCCCGAGAAGATCCGCCTCATCGAATTCCACGGCGGCCAGTGTCACTTCGTCGACGACTCACGCCGCATGTACGAGGAGTCGGCGGCCCTCGCCGCCGACACCGGCGGGCACTACATGGACCAGTTCACATACGCGGAGCGGGCCACCGACTGGCGCGGCAACAACAACATCGCCGAGTCCATCTACCAGCAGCTGCGCCTCGAGCGGTACCCCGAACCCGCCTGGATCGTCGCCACGGCGGGTACGGGCGGCACCTCCGCCACCATCGCCCGCTACGTCCGCTACATGCAGTACGACACCCGCGTCTGCGTCCCCGACCCCGAGAACTCCTGCTTCTTCGAGGGCTGGACCAAGGGCGACCCGGCCGCCGCGAGCGACTGCGGCTCCCGCATCGAGGGCATCGGCCGTCCCCGTATGGAGCCCAGCTTCGTACCGGGAGCCATCGACCGGATGATGAAGGTCCCGGACGCGGCCAGCGTCGCCGCCGTACGCGCCCTGGAGAACGCCATCGGGCGCAAGGCGGGCGGCTCCACCGGGACCGGCCTGTGGAGCGCCCTGAAGATCGTCGGTGAGATGGTGGCGCAGGGCCGTACCGGCAGCGTCGTCACGCTGATCTGCGACCCGGGCGAGCGCTATCTGGACAAGTACTTCGCCGACGAGTGGCTGGCCGAGCAGGGCCTGGACATCGACCCGTACGCGGCCACGCTCGACGAGTTCCTCGCCACGGGCGTCTGGCCGGCCTGACCCCCGGAGGTGTCACGGGGCGGGGTGCGCGGTCAGCCTCCGGTCGAGGGCGCGCATCGCGTCCCGGAAGGAGCGGCCCACGCCGGCCCGGCCGGCCCGCAGCCCCCAGCGGAACACCGCCGCCCCGTCGGCCGCCATGGTCCAGCGGACCCGAGTCCCCGCTCCGGCCGGGGAGAGCGCCCACTCCTCCAGCAGCGCGGTCACGCCCGGCGCGTTGGTCTCCTCCACGCGGTACGCGTAGCGGCGCGCGGGCTCCCGGGCCAGTATCCGCTCCCGGAACACCACTCCGCCCCGCAGCCGTATCTCGCGGCCCGCGCCGCCGTCGGTCGGCCGTGCGGCGGCCACGGCCGCGAACCACGACGGAGTGCCGGCCACATCCTCGGCCAGCGCCCGGTACACGGTGTCCGGTGGCGCGGCCAGCTCCGCCGCACACACCAGGCGCACCGGCGCCGACGACAGGAAAGCGAGCTCCACCGGGCGGACGGGGTGTGCCATGGGACCGCACCTCCAACAGGACGAGTACAGGGCCGCCCGTACGGTAGCTGACCACCCATCAGCTGTCCGTACCCTCAGCAGCCGTCCGTACTCTCAGCGGCCCCCGCCCCGGCCCCGGCCCGGGTCCTGAGAGCCCTCGCCGGCCGGGCTCCGCAGTATGCCGTCGAGCGCCCGGCCGAACACGCGCCGCGCCGCCCACCGCAGCGCCGGGTCGCACCACCGCGGCACACCTAGCACCCGCAGCTCCTCCGCCCAGGTCACCCGCGCCGCCCCGGTCCCGTCCCCGTACACCCTGATCTCGGCCCAGCCGCGCACCACCCGGCCGTACTTCTCAAGGCGGCACACGCCCGCCGATCCGTGCCCGGCGCCCGGCGGCTCCCAGCGCACCACGGTCATCGGATCGTCGAAGCCGAGCCGCCCGATCCCGGTACGCGCCGTGAACCGAGTCCCCGACCCCGGCGGCCCCGGCGTCAGCACCGTCACCCGCGTCAGCGGTACGCCGGCGCCGTGCGCCGGCCAGTCGGTGACCCGACGCCACGTCTCGGCGGCGGACAGCCGCGTACGCCGCTCCAGCCGGAAGACGCTCATGCCCCGGCCGACCGGTCCTCGTGCCCGGCCTCCGGCCCGGACCGGAACCCGCCCCCCGCGGCGGACTCCCGGCCCGCGACGACGAGCCCCGGCAGGCGCTCCGCCATCTCGGCCCGCACCTCCTCCGACACCCCGGCGTCCGTCACGAGTGTGTCGACGTCCTCCAGGCGTCCGAACGAACTCAGCGCCACCGTGCCCCACTTGGTGTGGTCGGCGACCACGACCACCCGCCGCGCCGACCGGATCAGCCGCCGGTTCGTCTCCGCCTCCGCCAGGTTCGGCGTGGACAGCCCCGCCTCGACCGAGACGCCGTGCACCCCGAGGAACAGCACGTCGTAGTGGAGCGACCCGATCGCCTGGTCGGCCACCGGGCCCACCAGCGCGTCCGACGGGGTCCGCACCCCGCCCGTCAGCACCACCGTCGCGGACCCCGGCCGCGGCTCGCCGCCCGGCTCGGCGCCCTGAGCGGTGTGGAACACGTCCGCGACCCGCACGGAGTTCGTCACCACCGTCAGACCCGGCACCTCGAGAAGCCGCCGTGCCACGGCGTATGTGGTCGTGCCGCCCGACAGGGCGATCGCGCTGCCCGGCGCCACCATCGCGGCCGCCACGCGCGCGATGTCCTCCTTCGCGCCCGGTTCCAGCGCCGACTTCGCCTCGAAGCCCGGTTCGTGAGTCCGCGCGTCCGTGACGGGCACCGCACCGCCGTGGACCTTCTCGATGACGCCCTGCCGCGCCAGCGCGTCCAGGTCGCGGCGGACCGTCATGTCGGAGACATTGAGCTTGCGTGTGAGCTCGTTGACCCGCGCCCCGCCATGCCGCCGCACCTCGTCGAGGATCAAGGCGCGCCGCTGCTCCGCGAGGAGGTTCTGGTTGTCGCTCACCGCAGGGGCCGGTCCTTCCGTAGTCGTGGGTCGGGTCGTCTGCCACGCAGCCCGCCGAGCAGGCTCATCCTGCCACGCGCTTCACATCGGGGGAGGGCGGGGAGATTACGTGAGAGCCGTGCGGCGGACCGCCGTGACCGGCCAGGCTGATCACGCGCCGCCGCACACCCCTGCCGCAGAGAGCGAGCACCGAAGTGTCCCCAGCCGCACCGGAACCCGTTCCCGAAGCCGCTCGCGAGCCGAGAAGCCCCGGCGCCGCCCTCGAACTCCTCGTGCACGGCGTCGGCGGCGCCACCCCGCACGGAATGCTCGACGACCCCCGCACCGTCCGCGTCACCGGCGACGCGACGGCCGCCATGTACCGGCGTGCCGACGACGCCGGCGCCGAGAGCGACCCGGACCGGTTCCGCGACGGCCCCGTCCCCGAGGCGTACTGCTGGTCCAACCTCACCTCCGGCAACGGAGCCCGCGCCCTGTGGCTGCTCCTCCTGCCGTTCATGGTGGTCAACATCGCCCACTGGATGCGCCCGCCCTCCGCCGGCCGCAGCGGCTCGACGCGCTTCTACGGCGTCCTCGTCCGGCTCGTCGCCCTCAGCCTCACCGTGCTGCTCACCGCGGCCGCCTGCGAGGTCGCCCTGGACCTGACGGCCTGGCAGTGCGCGGGCGCCGCCGCCTGCACCGAGACCCGGTCCTGGCTCGGCCTCCTGTCGGCCGCCGAGGGCGGCTGGTGGTCGCAGCCCGGCCGCCGCCTCGCCCTCGCCGCGCTCGTCCCCACCGCGCTCGTCGCACTCCTGTGGTATCTGTCCCGGCGCACCTGGAGCGCGTACGAGGCCCAGCGGCCACCGCGCGGCGAGGACGAGGAGGACGGCCGCCCCGCCCTCGGCCGGCCCGGCTTCTGGTACGGCCGCAGGCTGGTCGCCCGGCTCCGCGCGGCCCACACCGCAGCCGGGCTCCTCACCGTCGCCGCGGCCGTCGCCGGCGCGGCCGCCCGCCACGACCGCGGCTCCGACAGCACCGTCCGGGCGGTACTCGGCTGGTCCATCGAGGGCGCGCTGACCATCGGCGCCGTCGTCGTGGTGTGCGTGGTGTGCCGGCGGGGCCGCAGCGAACGGCGCCTCGACATCCGGATCGACCGGGCGCTGGTGACCTGGCTGCCCGGGTCCGCCGCCGCCCTGCTCCTCCTCGCCGCGGTGTACGCGGCCTGGTCCCGGCCCGCCTGGCGGTCCTCCGGCGCCCTCCCCGGTGACGCCACCTTCGGCGTGATCGCCCTCGCCCAGGGCACCCTCGTCCTGCTCCTCGCGGCCGTCGCCCTGCGCCTCCACCGCCGCGCCCCCGACCCCCGCACGGCCCTGCAAGGCCTCGCCGGGCCGGCCGTCGCCATGCTGGCCTGCGCGCTCGGCGGCGTGATGGCCGGCGGTGTCGCCCAGCGGGTCGCCGACTGGCTCGACGGGCCCGGCACCCCCGGCACCGGGAGCGGACCCATCGCGGGCCCGCCCGTGCTGCTCAGCTGGCAGGCCGCCGTCATCCCGGCGCTGCTGCTCCTGCTGCTCGTCCCCGCCCTGTTCCTCGCCGCCCGGACCGCGCACGCCGCGCTGCGCCTGGCACCGGTCGTCGAGGGGGAGTACGCCGGGGAGCGGCCCGACCGCGTCCGTACCCGGCGGATCGCCCGCGTACGCGCGGCCGCCCGGCTCACCGACGCGGCACCGGGTCTCGTCGGCCTCCTCGCCGGCGCCACGCTGCTGCTGGGCGCGGGAGCCGTCGCCGGGGCCTGGGCGACCGGCAAGGTCCCCGGGGAGGCGTTCGGCTGGGCCCCCGCGTTCGTCGACAGCGTCGCCGAGGGCGCGCAGGCACTCGGCTCCTGGCTGGTCGGCCTCGGTTTCATACTGTTCGTCACCTGGGGCCGCCGCGCCTACCGGGACGCGTCCGCCCGCCGCACCATCGGCATCCTCTGGGACGTGGGCACGTTCTGGCCGCGCGCCGCCCACCCGTTCGCCCCGCCCTGCTACGCCGAGCGGGCCGTGCCCGACCTCGCCTGGCGGATGTCCTCCTGGACCGGCCGCACGGGCGGACGCCTCGTCATCTCCGGCCACTCGCAGGGCAGCGTCCTCGCCGCCGCCGCCGTCTGGCAGCTGCCGCACGGAACCCGCCGCCGGGTCGGGCTCCTCACGTACGGCTCGCCCCTGGAACGGCTGTACGGGCGCTGGTTCCCCGCCTACTTCGGCCGTGAGCCGCTCGCCGAACTCCACCGCGAGGTGCACTGCTGGCGGAACCTGTGGCGGCGCACCGACCCGATTGGCGGCCCGGTCCGGCTGCCCGCCGAAGGCGACAAGCCGGAGGTCGACCACGCGCCCCTGCTGGACCCCGTCGTCTACGGCCGTACGCAGGACCATCCGCTGCCCGAGCCGATCCTCGGCCACTCCGACTACCAGGCCGACCCGGCGTTCGCCCGCGAGCGCGCGGCGCTCCTCGACCGGCTGCCGCCCGCCCTGCCCCTGCCGGTGCCCCTGCAGCGCGGCGACGGCCCCGACGACATCGACGGCACCGCCTCTCAGGGCAGTTCCGGCAGGTCCTCCGGGTAGAGCAGGCTCAGGTCGTCCGTGCTCGCGCTGGCGAGCGCGGCGACCCGGCCCGCGTGCCGCTCCACCATCGACTCGAACGTCCTCCGCGCGGTACGGCCGTTGCCGAAGGCCGGTCCCTTGGGCAGCTCCTCGAAGTACTTCAGCAGTGCCTCCGCGGTGCCGTCGGCGAGCCGGTACTCGTGCTCCTCGGCCTGCTGCCGGACGATCCGCAGCAGTTCCTCGGGCACATAGTCCGGGAAGCTGATCGTCCGGGAGAACCGGGACGCCACACCGGGGTTGACGGTCAGGAACCGCTCCATCTCCGCCGTGTACCCGGCGACGATCACCACCACCGCGTCCCGGTGGTCCTCCATGAGCTTCACCAGCGTGTCGATCGCCTCGCGCCCGAAGTCCCGCCCCGAGTCCTCCGGCGACAGCGCGTACGCCTCGTCGATGAACAGCACCCCGCCACGCGCCCGGTCGAACGCCTCCTGGGTGCGGATCGCCGTGGAGCCGATGTGCTCGCCGACCAGGTCGACCCGGGACACCTCGACCAGATGCCCGCGCTCCAGCACCCCCAGCGACGCCAGGATCTCCCCGTAGAGCCGTGCCACCGTGGTCTTGCCGGTGCCGGGGTTGCCGGTGAACGCCAGATGGCGGCGGACGGAGGCCGCCTTCAGCCCGGCCTCCAGGCGTTTGCGGCCCACCTCGATCATGTTGGTGAGGGTGCGGACCTCCCGCTTGACGCTGTCCAGGCCCACCAGCGCGTCCAGTTCGCCGAGGACGTCCTGGGAGGCGCGTACCGGCTCGGACGCCGGGGCGGCGGCCGGGACCGGTTCCGCGGGCTGCGCCGGAACCGTACCGAGCAGCCCGCCCGTCGACGCCGGCTGCGCCGTCCGCGCCGCCGTCAGCACGGCGGACGTCGCGGACGACGGCGGCGCGGAGACGGCGGGTACGGCGGTGTCGGCGCGGCCGCCAGGAACGCCGCTCTCGTCGCTCGTACAGTCCTCGGTGACCGGCCCGTCCTCGCCGAACTCGTAACCCCCGCGCGCGCAGCGCTCCGTACGGCAGCGCCGCAGCGTCGTACGGCAGGCGTCCATCACATGGAAGCCGTAGCCGCCGCTGCCCGTGACCCGGCAGCCGAGGAACGTGCCGCGGCCCTCGGCCGACACGTAGAAACCGGCCTCCGCCGGGGACGTGACGGTGCACCGCTCCACCGTCGGGTCGGCGCCCTTGCTGACGATGACACCCGTCTGCACCCCGTCGAAGGCGCAGTTGGCGAGCGTGCCGCCGCTGCCGTGGTCACGGAACCAGGCGCCGGTGGCGGTGTCCCGGATGCGGCAGTCGTCGAGCTGTGCGGTGGCCCCGTCGCTCACCGACACGGCCGTGTTGCGCACCTGCGACAGGTCGCTGTCCACCACGTCGACGCGCGAGCCGCGGTCGAGCACGAACAGCGCGTCCGGCACGCCGTGGACCCGGCACGCGTCCAGCACGGCCGTCGCGCCGTCGCTGACCCACACCGCCGGGTAGTCGCCCGTACTGTCGTGGATCTCGCACTGGTTGGCGTCCACGCGGGTGCCCGGGTCCCACACCGACAGCCCGTTCCGCCCGAACCTGCGGACCTTCGACCGCGTCAGCGTCAGTACGGACCGGGAGCGCAGGTCGATCGCGTTCTCCGGGACGTCGTGGATGTCGCAGTCGGAGAGCGTCAGCACCGCGTCCGTGTCCAGCGTGACCCCGTCCGCCGACGTCCGGTGGACCGACGAGTCGGTCAGGTGCGCCACCGCCCGCCCGCCGATCCGCACGCCGCTGCCCCGGATCTCGTACACCTCGCAGCCGATCGCCTCCAGGCCGCTGTTCTCGCCCGTCACGGAGAGGCCCGCGCCCGACGCGTGGTGGATCCGGCACCGTTCGATCCGGGGATGGCCCCCGCCGGTCACCGACACGCCGGCCTGGCCCGCCGCGACGACCTCGCACTCCTCGAACACGCCGCCCGCGCCGTCCAGGACGCCGATGCCGACGCCCGCCGGATTGTCGACGGTGCACCGCCGCACCGTGGGCCGCGAGGCGCCCCGGACCTCCAGGCCCGCCGCGGAGCGGGTCACGATCCGCAGGTCCAGCAGTTCGGGTGTGCCGTCCTCGACGAGCAGCGCGGGCGCCGCCGCGTCCTGCCCCTCCACGTGCAGGTCCCGCACGGTCGCGGAGGCCCGTACGGTCAGCGGGACACCATCGGCCGGGGCGATCCGTACGGAGCCCATCGCGCCGTCCGTGCCGCGCAGTGTCACCGCCCGGCGCAGCACCACGTTCTCCCGGTACGTGCCGGGGGCGATGGTGAGGACGTCGCCGTCGGCCGCGGCCTCCAGGGCGGCCGCGAGGGAGGCGTACTCGCCGGTGCGGCGCCGCCACCGCGACGTACCGCTGTGCGTCACCTGGACCGTGCCCTGTGCCATGGTGCTGCTCTGCCCCCACCTCGTGCGCTCGCCCGACCCGCCGCTTCCGGCCCGTCGCACCACCGTAGCGCGCACGGCGGGGGCGAGTTGCCGGGTCAGCCCCCCGCGCCGGTCCGGCCCCGGGTCGGGACCGGCCGCGGACCATGCCTGGTCCAGACGCGCGTACCGCCGCTGCACGAGTCGTCGTACGATCAGTCGCCGGGCGCCCTCGACAAGCGCCGCCGAGGCGACGGCCGTGCCCATGCCGACGAGTACGGCGTGTTCGCGTGCCGAGTCGGTGCTGAGCGGCCGGTCGACGGGCCGCCCCACGCGCGTCGATTCACAGCGGGACCGTGTCGCCCGCGTCGGCGGACCGCCGTGCGACGGTCGGTGTGCCGGTGTTTCCGGTGCCGTCGGGCGCCGTCCAGCGCGCCTCGACCGGGATACGGAGCTGTCGGTCGGCGGCGGCCGCGGCCTATGCGCCGGCCTGTGGCGCGTCCGTCTCACGCGTGGCGAGGATCCGCAGCGGGTCGCCGATCCGCAGGCGGCCGGTCGTCTCCGGTACGAGGTTCTGCCCGAAGACCAGTCGGTTGCCGAACCGCCGGTGCCGGCTGAGCGTACGCAGCGGCTCCTTGCCCCGCACGGCGGTCCGCTGGTCGGTCGTCGTCACGACGCAGCGCGCGCACGGCTTGACGACGCGGAAGGTGACCTCGCCGATCGCGACGCGGGCCCACCGGTCCTCCTCCCACTCCGTGGTGCCGTCGACGACGGCGTTCGGCCGGAACCGCTCCATGGGCAGCGGCCCTTCGTCGGCGTGGTCGCCGTCCGCGATGAGCGCGTTGAGGGCGTCGAGGGAGGCGGTCGTGGTGACCAGCAGCGGGAAGCCGTCGGCGAGGTTGACGGTCTCGCCGGGCAGGCCGTGCTCGGGGTCGACGGGGCGGCGGCGTGCCGGGTCGTCGAGGTGCACCAGCCGTACCCCGGTGTCCAGGTACGCGCTGAACCACGCGTCCGCCGCGGAGTCGGCGGGCACGACGTCGACCTTCGTCCCGAAGAGGTCCACGGCGAGCGTGCCGACCGCCGGGTCGGGCACCGGGACGGTCAGCGGGTCGCGGCCCGGCGCGGAGACCCGGACACCGCCGTCGGGCGGCAGTTCGGCGGAGGCCAGGGCGAGCCGGGGGTACTGACGCTGGGTCACCACCCGCCCCGCCGTGTCGACCAGCATCCAGCGGCGGTCCCCGGCCAGCCCCCACGGCTCCACCTCCGCGTGCGCGGGCGCGGTACCTCCCATGGCCTTCACCGGGTGGACATGCAGGGAACTCAGGACAAGTCGGGGCGTGACCTCAACACTGGGCATGGCCTCATCCTGGCAGGAGCTCCCGGCCGTCAAACGCCGGTGTCCGCGCGCGGCCTCAGTATCCGCCGCCCTGGTACGGCCGTCGGTACTGTTCCTCGTACGGAGCCGCGACGGGCGCCTGGACCGGGCGCGGGGCCGCGGCGGGGCGCATCGCCTCGTACCCGGTGGCCATCGGGCGGACCGGCTGGGGGCCCTGCGGGCCGGGGTAGCCGTAGCCGCGCGGGGCCGCGGCCTGCTGCGGGGCGTAGGCGGCCGGGGCGTGCTGCAGCGGGGCGGGCTGCGGCGCGGCGGCCTGCTGGGGGTAGCCGTAACCACCGCCGTACGACGGGGCGGGCTGGGGAGTGGGGGCCGCCGGTAGGGCGGGAAGGGCCGCGGGCAGCGCCGGCATGTACGAGCTGCCGGTGTCGTACGCGGAGGGCACTCGGATCGGGGCGATCTGAGGCGTGCCCCGCTCTGCGACCAGGGAGTCGTAGATCGGGGTGTCCGGGAACGACGGCGCGTGATAGTACGCACCACCGTACGAGGCACGGGGGGAGGTCATGGCCCTAAGTTAAGCCCACGATGTGCAGGTTGGAAGGCCGATAAGCAGGTTGTTTGACGCGTCTTGAGTGACGACGGAACACCAATGTGACCGAATATGGGAAAATCGGTCGCGGCACGGCGTGATGATCGTGTAAAAGCCGAGCTGGCGGGGGGTTACCGCCGGGTCTCCGGGGCACGGGCGCACCGGCGGGATTAACGTGGCCGATACATAAGAAACCTGTGGCTCGACACGCGATGGGGGCGGGCATGTCCATGCTTAAAGGAGCCAATGTTCCGGTACCGGCGCGAGCTCTGCGCGTCGAATTGGGGTGGCGTTCGGGACCGGGCGTACCGGATGTGGACGCCTCGGCACTACTGCTCGTGTCGGGGAAAGTGCGCTCCGACGCGGACTTCGTCTTCTACAACCAGGCCGCGCACCCCTCGGGTTCCGTACGTCATGACGGGAAGCGCGCCTCGGGCGCGTCGGTGACGGACGGACTCACCGTCGATCTCGCGCGCGTGGAGCCCGCGGTGGAGCGGATCGTCCTGACGGCGTCCGCGGACGGCGGCACCTTCGGCCAGGTGCCGGACCTGTGCGTCAGGGTGCTGGACGCGGCGGACGGCACCGAGGTCGCGCGGTACGAGAGCCGGGACGCGACGGTGGAGACCGCGTTCATCATGGGCGAGCTCTACCGCCGCCAGGGCGCCTGGAAGTTCCGCGCGGTCGGTCAGGGGTACGGCACCGGACTGGAGGGGCTGGCAACGGACTTCGGCATCACGGTCGACGAGCCCCAGCGGGCGGTGCCGCCGCCGCGTACCGCTTCTCCGCCCGCCCCCGCCCCCGCCCCCGCCCCCGCGTCGGCGGCCGCTCCCGCTTTCGGCCCGGCGGCACCGAGGCCGCCGGCCGTGCCCTCGCCGCCGTCCCCGGCTCCCGCCCCGGCTCCCGCGCAGAACTCCGCTCCCGCGCCTGTGCGGCTGTCCAAGGTGACTCTGACCAAGGACGCCCCCTCCGTCTCCCTCGCCAAGCAGGGCGGCACCTCCGGCGCGCTGCGCGTGAACCTCAACTGGGAGGTACGCAAACAGTTCCGCGGCTGGGGCGCCAAGCGCGGCCGCGCCGTCGCCCACCACTCCGACCTCGACCTCGATCTGTGCGCGCTGTACGAGCTGTCGGACGGCAGCAAGGGCGTCATCCAGGCCCTCGGCAACGCCTTCGGCGCCCTGCGCCACCCGCCGTACATCCACCTCGACGGCGACGACCGCACCGGCGCGGTGACCACCGGTGAGAACCTCACCGTCAACCTGGACCGCAAGGACGCGTTCCGCAAGATCCTCGTCTTCGTCACCATCTACGAGGGCGCCCGCAGCTTCGCCGATCTGCACGCCACAGTCACGCTGACGCCGCAGCACGGCGCGCCCGTCGAGTTCTTCCTCGACGAGTGCACCGTGCCCTCCACCGTCTGCGCCCTCGCCCTGATCACCCGCCGGGGCGACGACCTCGTCATCCAGCGCGAGGCCCGCTACCTCGTGCCCGCGCGCGGAGTCAGCCCCCAGCGCACCATCGACCGCGAGTACGGCTGGGGGATGAACTGGACCCCCGGCCGGAAGTAGCCGGATGGGGCGGGGGCGCTCAGCGCTGGTCCGACGCCGTCCGGGGGCGCGGGTATGTGCGCCCCTTCCAGGCGGCACCCCGCCCCTGGTGGTGCTGGACCGCCGAGTCGACGGTCATCAGGAGATAGAGGAGAGCAGTCACCGGCAACAGCGGAGCGAGCCACAGCGGCTGCCGGTAGTGGCGGAGCATCGGGAGGTACGTCCCCGTCATCACCGCCCAGGCCACGCCACCCGCCCAGCCCGCCACCGCGTCCCCGTCGGCCACCCCGGCCGCCAGGCACAGCGGCGGCGCCAGATAGACGAGAGCCAGTCCCGCGACGGTCCCGGCGAGCAGTGTGCCGCTGTGCCGCAGCTGGGCGTAGGCGCTGCGCGCCACCATCCGCCACAGGTCCGCCAGCCGCGGATACGGCCGGACGCTGTCGACGTGCTCGGCGAGCCCCAGCCAGATCCGCCCGCCGGAGCGGCGCACCGCCCGCGCCAGGGCCACATCGTCGATCACCGCGTCCCGGATCACGTCCGGGACCCCGGCCCGCCGGGCCGCCTCCGTGCGCAGCAGTACACAGCCGCCCGCCGCGGCCGTCGTCCGCGCCCCGGCCCGGTTGATCCACCGGAACGGGTACAGCTGACAGAAGAAGTAGACGAAGGCCGGGACGATCAGCCGCTCCCAGGCGCCCGCCACCCGCAGCCGCGCCATCTGCGACACCAGGTCCAGGCCGTGCGAGCCGGCCGCCGCCACCAGCCGGCGGAGGCTGTCCGGCGCGTGGGCGATATCGGCGTCCGTGAGGAGCAGGAACTCCGGAGCGCCCTCCCCGCGCGCGTGTGCCAGCCCGATACCGTGCCGTACCGCCCACAGCTTGCCCGTCCAGCCGGGCTCCGGCGGACCCGGCGACACCACGGTCAGCGGAAGCCCCCGCCCGTACCGCTCCGAGTGCCGTGCGGCCAGCTCACGCGCCAGCTCCCCCGTACCGTCCTCGCTGCCGTCGTCGACGAGGACGACCTCCGCCCGGCCCGGATAGTCCTGCCCCAGCAGTGACGGCAGGCTCACCGGCAGAATCCCCGCCTCGTCCCGCGCCGGGACCACGACCACCACGGACGGCCACACGTCCGGTGCGACCGAGCCGCGCGGCAGCCGCTGATCGGTGCGCCAGAACAGGCCCTGACCGAGAAGAAGCCACGCCCAGGCCGCACACGATGCCAGGGCGATCCACGCAAGCACGCTCATTCGCCGCAGTCTGCCCCACATCGGGGCGTGCGCAGGGGCCTTCGGCTAGGGTGACCGGGTGAAGATCGCGCTCATGGACTCCGGGATCGGCCTGCTGGCGGCGGCCGCCGCGGTGCGTCGGCTGCGGCCCGACGTCGGTCTCGTACTCTCCTCGGACCCCGACGGGCTGCCCTGGGGACCCCGTACGCCCGACGACGTCGCCTCGCGCGCGCTGGCCGTGGCCCGCGCCGCCGCCGCACACGCGCCGGACGCGCTCGTGGTGGCCTGCAACACGGCGTCCGTCCACGCGCTGCCCGCGCTCCGTGCCGAGCTGGAGCCCCGCATCCCGGTCATCGGCACCGTACCGGCGATCAAGCCGGCCGCCGCCGGGGGCGGGCCCGTCGCCATCTGGGCGACCCCCGCCACCACCGGCAGCGCGTACCAGCAGCGGCTCATCGCGGAGTTCGCGTCCGGCGTCGATGTCACGGAGGTGCCCTGCCCCGGTCTGGCCGACGCCGTGCAGTACGCCGACGACCGGCGCATCGACGCCGCGATCGCCGCTGCCGCCGCCCTCACCCCGCCCGGGGTGACCACCGTCGTCCTCGGTTGCACCCACTACGAGCTGGTCGAGGAGCGCATCCGTGCGGCGCTGCGGCCCGTCACCGGCCGGGACGTGACCCTGCACGGCTCGGCCGACGCGGTCGCCGCCCAGGCCCTGCGCCGCATCGGTGCCGACGCCCGTCCGGACGCCGGAACCGCCTCGGACACCTGGCCGGCGCCTGGTACCGCCTCGGGTGCCGTGCCCGCGCCGGGTGCCGGGCTCACCGTGCTGCTCAGCGGCCGCCCCTCCGAGCTGCCCCCGGCGGCGCTGACCTACCCGGAGGGCCGCCTGCTGGGCGCGGGCGCACCGGTCGCCTGACCTTCGCGGGTCCCCTCGACGGCGCTCACCCGGTCGCGGGCGGACCAGGCGCCACAGTGCGGGAACGTGGGTACGCTCACGGGTATGAGGGACTCCAGGGACCCCGAGAGGGCCCATCCCCGCTCCGAGCTCCCGGCCCGGGACTTCGTGCCCGCCGTGCCAGAGACCTGGAAGGGCCGCGCGACCAACCGCGTCCAGTGGCTGCTGGCAGCGGCCGGTGCGGCCTGCCTGGCCCTCGGCGTCGGACTTGCCGTGGACGCGGTTTGGACCGGGGGCATCACCGCCCTGCTGATGGCGGTGGTCGGCTGCGTCGCCGTGGGGCTCCTCGTCCTCTTCGGGACCCTCGCCTTCGTCCATGTCGAGCTCACCGTGGACCGGCACGCCCTCGAGGTGCGGTGCGGCCACATGGGACTGCCCCGCCGCCGTATCCCGCTCGAACATGTCGTGGGTGCGGAGTTCGCCCCGCGCGTCACACCCCGGCAGTGGGGCGGCTGGGGCTACCGGTGGCGCCCCGAGATGGGCACGGCCGTCGTCGTACGCCGCGGCGAGGGCCTCGTCCTCACCCTCGGTGACGGCCGCAGCTTCACCGTGACCGTCGACGACGCCGAGACAGCGGTGCGCGTGATCCGCCACCGCCTCCACCTGCGACGCAGAATGGCAGGCCACGGCCGCTGACCGGCACCGGGAGCGGTCCGGACCCCCGACGCGGCGCCACGCGCCGTAGACTCCGGGACGTGACCGCCACCATCGATTCCGCCGCCGTACCCGAAGCTCCGGAGCCCGAGGAGCCGCGCGGACGGCGGTTCCTGCGGCGGTACATACGGCCCGGGGCGGCGGTGCTGTCCGGGGCCCTCCTGTTCCTGAGCTTCCCGCCCAGACCCCTGTGGTGGCTCGCGCTCGCCGCCTTCGCCCTGCTCGGCCGGACCCTGCGCGGCCGCCGCCTCCGGGCCGGGTTCGGCCTCGGCTTCCTGGCCGGCCTCGGATTCCTGCTCCCCTTGCTGGTGTGGACCGGCGAGGAGGTGGGGCCGGTGCCGTGGCTGGCGCTCGTCGTCGCCGAGTCGCTCCTGGTCGCCGCCACCTGCCTCGGCGTCGCCGCCGTGTCGCGGCTGCCCGCCTGGCCGGTGTTCGCCGCCGCCGTGTGGGTCCTGGGCGAGGCGGTACGCGCGCGTGTCCCGTTCGGCGGCTTCCCCTGGGGCAAGGTCGCCTTCGGACAGGCCGACGGGGCGTTCCTGCCGCTCGCCGCCGTCGGCGGCACGCCCGTCCTCGGCTTCGCCGTCGTCCTGTGCGGCTTCGGCCTGTACGAGGCCGTCCGCCTCGCTCTGGTCCGCCGCGCCACCGGCACCCTGCCGCGCGGGCCCCTCGCGGCCGCGGCGCTCTCCGTGCTCGCCCCGGTCACCGGCGCCGTCGCCGCCCAACCGCTGATCTCCACAGCGGCCGAGGACGGCACCGCGACGGTCGCCGCCGTCCAGGGCAACGTCCCCCGCCTCGGCCTGGACTTCAACGCCCAGCGCCGCGCCGTCCTCGACAACCACGCGCGGCGCACCGAGCAGCTCGCCGCCGACGTCGCGGCGGGCAAGGCGGCCGCGCCCGACTTCGTGCTGTGGCCGGAGAACTCCTCCGACCTCGACCCGTACCGCAACGCCGACGCCCGCGACGTCATCGACCGCGCCGTACGGGCCATCGGCGTACCGACCGTCGTCGGTGCCGTCGTCACCCCGGAGACCGGCAAGCTCCGCAACACGCTCGTCCAGTGGGACCCGCGTGGGGGCCCCGTCGCCACCTACGACAAGCGGCACGTCCAGCCGTTCGGCGAGTACATCCCGATGCGCTCCGTCGTACGGCTCTTCAACAAGGACGTCGACCGGGTCAGCCGCGACTTCGGCCCTGGCAGCGAGATCGGCGTCTTCGACCTGGCCGGCACCCGCGTCGGCCTCGCCACCTGTTACGAGGCCGCGTTCGACTGGGCGGTCCGAGACACCGTCACGCACGGCGCGCAGCTCATCTCCGTACCCAGCAACAACGCCACGTTCGGGCGTACCGAGATGACCTACCAGCAGCTCGCCATGGACCGGGTCCGGGCCGTCGAGCACAGCCGTACCGTGGTCGTACCGGTCACCAGTGGCGTCAGCGCGATCATCCTCCCGGACGGAAGGATCATCCGGCAGTCGGAGCTGTTCACGCCGGACGCGCTGGTCGCCGAGGTCCCGCTGCGCTCCTCCCTGACCCCGGCGACCCGCATGGGCGTCCTGCCGGAGGCGGCGCTGGCCGCCGTCGCGCTCGGCGGCCTCGGCTGGGCGGCCGCCGGAGCCGTACGCCGCAGGAAGGCTACGCCGGACCAGTAGGTCGGGACGACCGGAGGGGTCTGGACGGCCGGCAGGCCCGGACGGCCGGCAGGCCCGGACAGCCGACAGGTCCGGACGGCCGGCAGGGTCCCGTCGGCCAGTAGGGTCTGGGCATGGCAACCCCCGACTTCATCAAGGCCGTTCGGGCCACCGCCGGTCACCAGCTCCTCCTGCTGCCGGGCGTCACCGCCGTCGTCCTGGACCACGAGGAGCGTGTGCTGCTGATGAGGCGGGCCGACGACGGCAAGTGGGCGCTCATCGGCGGCATCGCCGAACCGGGGGAGCAGCCCGCCGTGACCGCCGTGCGCGAGGTGTACGAGGAGACGGGTGTGGAGTGCCTGGCCGAGCGGGTCGTCCTCGTCGAGGGCCAGCGGGAGCCCGTCACCTACCCCAACGGCGACCAGTGCCAGTACATGGACATCACCTTCCGCTGCCGCGCCACCGGTGGGGAGGCCCGCGTCAACGACGACGAGGCGCTGGAGGTCGGCTGGTTTCCGGTGGACGGGCTGCCGCCGCTGCACGAGCGGCAGTTGTTCCGGATCAAGCAGGCCCGCACCGAGGAACCCACATGGTTCTCCACCACTCCGAGGCTCTGAACTATGGGTTCTGACCATATCGGGGGGTGAGGTGGGGCTCCTTAGGGTGCGGAACATGACCGCGCCCACCTCCTCGCCCCGCCCCGCCCCGCACGCCGTCGCCCTCGACCTCTGCGGCCGCACCGCGCTCGTCACCGGCGCCGCCGGAGGCATCGGGCGCGCCTGCGCACTGCGGCTCGCGGCGGCCGGCGCCGAGGTCAGGGCCGTCGACCGGGACGCCGCCGGCCTCACCGCACTGACCGGGGAGGCGCGCGGCCTGCCCGGTACGGTCCGGTCGCACGTCCTCGACCTGACCGACCTCGACGCGGCGGAGAAGACGGCGGCCGGCGCCGACGTCCTCGTCAACAACGCCGGGCTGCAACTCGTGCGCCCGCTGGAGCAGTTCCCGCCCGACGTCTTCCACACGGTACTCACCGTCATGCTGGAGGCGCCGTTCCGCCTGATCAGAGGCGCGCTGCCACATATGTACGGGCAGGGGTGGGGCCGTATCGTCAACCTCTCCTCCGTCCATGGGCTGCGCGCCTCAGCTTTCAAGTCCGCCTATGTGGCCGCCAAACATGGCCTGGAGGGGCTCTCCAAGACCGCAGCACTCGAAGGCGCCCCGCACGGCGTCACCTCCAACTGCGTCAACCCCGGATATGTACGCACGCCCCTCGTCGAGCGGCAGATCGCCGACCAGGCGGCGGCGCACGGCATCCCGCCCGAGCGCGTCCTGACCGAGGTGCTCCTCAAGGGCTCGGCGCTGAAGCGACTCGTGGAACCCGAGGAGGTCGCCGAGGCCGTCGCCTATCTCTGCACCCCGCAGGCCGCCTTCATCACCGGCACCTCACTGGCCCTGGACGGCGGCTGGACCGCCCACTGACCGTCTTCCGCGGCGGGCGGTCGTCCACAGGGCTGGTGCGCCCCGACGTACGGCAGGTATCCCTGTGACCATGTCCGAAGAACAGCATGCGCTGCCCCGTCCCGAGCAGGACTCCTACCTGGAGCTCCTGGCGCGGGGCGCGGCCGTCGAGGCGTACGACAGACCCGCGCTCCTCGCCAGGGCGACCGGCGCGGACGCCACGACGCTCGCCGGGCTGGAGCACGCGAAGCAACTCGCGCTGCGCGTCCGGGCCGAGCTGGAGGGGCGCCGACGCCGTGAGGCCGAGCTGTCCGCGCTCTTCGAGACCGCCCACGACCTGGCGGGCCTGCGCGACCTGGACGCGGTGCTCCGCGCGATCGTGCAGCGCGCCCGGTCCCTGCTCGGCACCGAGGTCACCTATCTGAGCCTGAACGACCCGGTCGCGGGCGACACGTACATGCGCGTCACGGAGGGCTCCGTCTCGGCGCGCTTCCAGCAGCTCCGCCTCGGCATGGGCGAGGGCCTCGGCGGCCTGGTCGCCCAGACGGCCCGCCCGTACGTGACGGACAACTACTTCGACGACGACCGGTTCCGGCACACGCGCGCGATCGACGCGGGCGTACGGGACGAGGGCCTGGTCGCGATCCTGGGCGTACCTCTCACGCTCGGCAGCCAGGTCATCGGCGTCCTCTTCGCCGCGGACCGCCGCGCCCGGGTCTTCGAACGCGAACAGGTGGCCCTCCTGGGCTCGTTCGCCGCACACGCGGCCGTGGCCATCGACACGGCGAACCTCCTGTCCGAGACCCGCACGGCCCTCACCGAGCTGGAGCGCGCCAACGGCATCATCCGCGACCGCAGCGCCGTCATCGAACGCGCCTCGGAGGTCCACGACCGGCTCACCGAGCTCGTACTGCGCGGCGGCGGCGTCCAGGACGTGACGGACGCAGTGTCGGAAGTCCTCGGCGGCACGGTCGAGTTCACCGAGGCGCCACCGTCCGGGGCCGCCGACGACGGGCGCGCGGTGCGGCACGGCGACGACTGGGTGGCCGCCGTGTCGGCGGGCGGCGAGGTGTTCGGCGCGCTCGTGCTCCGCGGCGACACCGGGCCCGACCCGGTCGACCGGCGGACCCTGGAACGCGCCGCGATGGTCACCTCCCTGCTGCTGCTCGCCCACCGCTCGGCGGGCGAGGCCGAACAACGCGTCCGGGGCGAGCTCCTGGACGACCTGATCGACGCGCCGGACCGCGACCCCAGACTCCTGAAGGACCGCGCGACCCGGCTGCGCGCCGACTTCGACGCCCCGCATGTGGTGCTGGCGGCCCGGGTGGAAGGACCCGGCGGCACGGGGGGTGGCGCCGCGCGGGGCTGCGCCGGGCCCTTGCCGGGCGGCCGATCCCAGGGGGCCGGGGCCGACCGGCAGCGGCTCTGGTCGGCCGCCTCCCACCTGGCCGCCACCCGCCGTGGCCTGGCCTCTGCCCGTGACGGCGGCACCGTACTGCTCCTCCCGCTGGACCCGGGCGACACGGCGGCCGACGTCGCCCGCCGCACCGCCCGCGACCTGGGCCGCACCCTGCGCGAGCCGGTCACCGTCGGCGCGTCGTCCCCGGTCGACGCGCCCGCCACCCGCCCGGGCGCCATCGCCCCCGCGTACGCCGAGGCCCGCCGCTGCCTGGACGCGCTGGCCCTGCTGGGCCGCACGGGCGAGGGCGCCGCCGCCCAGGACCTGGGCTTCCTCGGCCTCCTCCTCGCCGACGCGGGCGACATCGACGGCTTCGTCGACCGCACGATCGGCCAGGTCGTCACCTACGACCGGCGCCGCGGCACCGACCTGATCCGCACCCTGGACGCCTACTTCGCGAGCGGCATGAGCCCGGCCCGCACCAAGGACCGACTGCACGTCCACGTCAACACGGTGGCGCAGCGCCTGGAGCGCATAGGCCGGCTCCTGGGCCCGGACTGGCAGTCCCCGGACCGGGCGCTGGAGGTCCAACTGGCGCTGCGGCTCCACCTGATGGCCCCGGCGCTGAAACGATGAAGCCGGCCGGCCCGCACGAGGCGGCCGGCCGGCACGGAACCTGATCAGCGCGCGGCGTCGACCCGCCGGGGCGCTTCCAGGTCGCCATCCCCGTCCCGCTCCCCGAGATCCTGGCTGCGGGTCTCGCGGGCGCAGGCGATGGCGACCACCGTGAGGAGCGCGGCGGCGATGACGTACAGGGCGATCGGAGTGGCGCCGCCGTACTCGGCGAGCAGGGCGGTCGCGATCAGCGGCGCGGGCGCACCGGCGGCGACGGACGAGAACTGTGCGCCGATCGAAGCGCCCGAGTACCGCATCCGCGTAGCGAACATCTCGGCGAAGAACGCCGCCTGGGGCGCGTACATGGCCCCGTGCAGGACGAGTCCGACCGTCACGGCCGACAGCAGTGTGCCGAAGCCCCCGGCATCGATGAGCGCGAAGAAGGGGAACATCCACGCACCCACGCCGACCGCGCCGATGAGATAGACGGGCCGCCGCCCGATGCGATCGGACAGCGCACCCCACACCGGAATGACCGCGAAGTGCACGGCGGACGCGATGAGGACGGCGTTGAGCGCGCTCTGCTTGCTGAGCCCGGCCGACGTGGTCGCGTACACCAGGATGAAGGCGGTGATCACGTAGTAGCTGATGTTCTCCGCCATACGGGCGCCCATGGCGATCAGCACATCGCGCCAGTGGTACCGCAGCACGGCGACGAGCGGCATCCTCTCCGCGCGCGACGCCGCCTCCGACTTACGCGCCTCGGCACGCTCGAGCGCGGCCTTGAAGACCGGCGACTCGTCGACGGAGAGCCGGATCCACAGCCCGACCACGACGAGCACCCCGGAGAGCAGGAACGGCACACGCCACCCCCACGAGACGAACGCCGCGTCCGACAGCAGCGCCGTCAGCGCGGCCAGCACGCCGGTCGCCAGCAACTGCCCGGCGGGCGCCCCGGTCTGCGGCCACGACGCCCAGAACCCACGCCGCTCGGCGTCCCCGTGCTCCGACACCAACAGCACGGCCCCGCCCCACTCACCCCCCAGGGCAAACCCCTGCACCAGCCGCAACACCGTGAGCAGCACGGGCGCGGCACTGCCGATCGTCGCGTGGGTCGGCAGCAGCCCGATGGCGAACGTCGCCCCACCCATCAGCAGCAGACTCAGCACGAGCAGCTTCTTCCGCCCGAGCCGATCCCCGTAGTGCCCGAACACCAACGCCCCGACCGGCCGCGCGGCGAACCCCACGGCGTACGTCAGGAACGACAGCAGCGTCCCGACGAGCGGATCGGACTCGGGAAAGAACAGCTTGTTGAACACCAGCGCGGCGGCGGACCCGTACAGGAAGAAGTCGTACCACTCGATCGTGGTGCCGATGAGACTCGCGGCGACGATGCGCTTGAGGTTGGACGGGGCTGGGGGAGCGGTCGCGGGCGACGACATCGGCACCACTTCCTGACGTTCGACGGGGACGTTTTCGTGTCGCCACACCGTAGGAACGTGCAGGTCAGAGGCGTATATGGCGGGACACCATAGTTCTTTGGGTGGGAGTGCGCGCGTCCACCATGTTGGCGGGGCCAGGCTCTCCGCGAGGGCTTCGACGTCGGCAGGGGCGCCGAAAGCGCGGCTCGACGACCCCGCGGACCATAGGCATCTGCACGGGGGCGGCGGCATGTGGTCAACATCACGACAGTAGACCTACCTACCGGTCGGTATGGTCGCAGGGAGCCGCGACGACAGGAGGCGCTATGTCTGCGATCAACCGCCAGATCCGTCTGGCAGCCCGCCCTATGGGCGAGGTCCAGTCCAATGACTGGGAGCACTGTGCGGGGCCGGTCGACGAGCCGGGCCCGGGCCGGTTCGCGGGCCGGACACGCGTCATCTCCCTCGACCCGGCGATGCGGGGCTGGCTGGACGACCGTCCCTCCTACCTGCCGCCGGTGGGCATCGGTGAGGTGATGCGCGCCGGATCGGTCATCGAGGTCACCACGTCCGACCACCCCGACTTCCAGCCGGGTGATCACGTGGTCGGAACGTTCGGCGTCCAGGAGTACGTGGTCTCCGACGGCAGGGGCGCCTTGAAGATCGACACCTCCCTCGCCCCGCCCTCGACGTATCTGGGTGCGCTGGGCATGCCCGGCATGACGGCCTACTTCGGCCTGCTGGACGTCGGGGCGCTGAAGGACGGCGAGACCGTCGTGGTGTCGGGGGCGGCCGGCGCGGTCGGCACCATCGCGGGTCAGATCGCGAAGGCCAAGGGCTGCCGGGTCGTGGGCATCGCCGGAGGGCCGGAGAAGTGCGCGTTGCTCACCGGCGAACTGGGATTCGACGCGGCGATCGACTACCGCGCCGAGGACGTCAGAAAGGCGCTGCGCAGGCACGCCCCCGACGGCATCGACGTCTACTTCGACAATGTGGGAGGGGACATCCTCGACGCCGCCCTGACCCGGCTGGCGATGCATGCGCGTGTCGTGGTGTGCGGTGCGATCAGTCAGTACAACAACGCCACGCCGGTCAAGGGCCCCTCGAACTACCTCTCGCTGCTGGTGCGCCGGGCCCGCATGGAGGGCTTCGTCGTCTTCGACTACGCCAAGCGCTACGCGGAGGCCGCCCAGGAGATATCCGCCTGGATCGGCGCCGGCCGTATCAAGGTCAAGGAACACGTGGTCAGGGGGACCGTGGACGACTTCCCCGAGACGTTGCAGATGCTCTTCCGCGGCGAGAACGTCGGCAAGCTCGTCCTGGAGCTGGCATGACGGCCGCCGAGAACGGGTCCGTGCTCCGGGGCAAGGTGGCGATCGTCACCGGAGGTGCCAGCGGACTGGGCCGGGCCACGGCGCTGGCGCTGGCGAAGGCGGGGGCGCGCGTCGTGGTCGCGGACCTCGACGCGGCGGGCGGTCGCGAGGTGGCCGAGATGATCGACGGCCATTTCCGTGCCTGCGACGTCTCCGACCTCGAGGCCAACCGTGCGCTGGTGGACTTCGCCCAGGAGCAGTGCGGCGGTGTCGACATCGCGTTTCTCAACGCGGGGGTGGCGACGGGATGCGGCGTCGGCGAGGACTTCGACCTGGCGCGCTACCGTCGTGCGATGGGGGCCAACCTCGACGGCGTGGTCTTCGGCACCCATGCGGTGCTTCCGGCGCTGCGGGCCCGCGGCGGAGGAGCGATCGTGGCGACCGCGTCCCTGGCGGGTCTGGCGGCGGTACCGCTGGATCCGCTGTATGGCGCCAACAAGCATGCGGTCGTGGGACTCGCACGCTCCCTGGGGCCGGCTCTCGCGCCTCACAACGTGCGCTTCAACGCCGTCTGCCCGGGGTTCGCCGAGTCGCGGATCATCGACCACCTGCGCGACATGCTCTCCGAGCAGGAAATGCCGATCATCCCGGCTGAGGTCGTGGCGGACACGGTACTGCGGATCGTCACCGGCGACGGTACCGGGGAGTGCTGGTTCATCCAGGCCGGACGCGACCCGGAGCCGTTCCGTTTCCGTCATGTGCCTGGCCCGGGCAAGCCTGTCGGCATCTGAGAATGCTCACGGCAGCCCGTGTCGGCCACGGGCTGCCGGTGTCACTGCTCGGCGTGTGGCCGCGGCGTCGGCGGCCGAACTCAACCGCACGGTCCGGGCAGCCGGGCCGTCCGGCCGAGCCCCCGGCTGCCCGACGGCAGGCCACACGCCGAGACCGCGGTCGCCACCGGTGACCACTTGGCGCCGGGTGACTGGCTGGCTTTCGGCGCCGGTCGCCACCGCTGCCCCGGCGCATCCACAGGCCGCACGGCAGCGACGACCTTTCGGCGTACCTGAGCCTTGGACGTGCCAATGACCCTGGTGTGGGAGCGTGCTTCAGCTGATAAGGGCCCGGTCAGCCGGGATTGAGAAGGCCGGCTGCGACGACGGCGCGGCCGAAGGGGCGCGCGAGTTCGGCGAGACGCTCACAGTCGGTCTCACCCAGGGCTGCGTAGGCGGGAAGGGCCAGGCGGTCGGTGCGGTCCTCGATGTGCCGGCGCAGGGCCGCGCCTTCCGGGCTGAGGGAGTCGCCGTCGAGGAGACCTCGTTTGCGCAGGCGCTCCTGGGTGCCGGCCCACTCCTCCTCGGACCAGGCACGGCTCGCCTTGAGGAAGCCGACGGGAACGTCACCGGTCGCGGCGTGCAGGATCAGGGCCTCCAAGCCCCCGACGCCCTCGCTCAGCAGGCACGCGACATGGCCGTCTCCACGGAACTCCCGCAGCAGCGTCTGGGTATGCCACAGCTGCAGTACCGGCTCTTCCGGCCAGGGCAGTGCGGCATGCGCGGCGAACAGCGGGCGCCCCTGCGGGTGTTCGCAGGCCGCCTCGGCGGCCCGGCGGGTCAGCGCCAGGACCTCGTTCAGGTCGGGCAACTCGTGGATGCCCGCCCGCCGCAGGGCTTCGCCCGCCGCGGCGTACCGCGCGTCCAGCACCTGCTGCGGTGTCGTCGCGTCCCAGGCCCCTTCGACCGCCTGCCGTACGACATCGGGGTTGAAGTTGTAGAAAGTCGAGATGACCAGCTCGGCTGATGCTCGGCCGAACGCGGCACTACGGGAGGTGAAGTACCCGGCGCGACCGCTCAGGCCCAGGTCCGCGTACCGTCGCCTTCCCTCGGGGACGAAGTAGATCATGGCGTGAACGGGCTCGAGGCGGCGCCAGGCCTCGCGCGCAGTCTTCATGCGGTCACCTCTTCGGATTCGGAGAGTCGACGAACGGGTTGTTCGCCGCGGTTGTCAGTACTCGCCGTGCGCTCGCAGGTGTTCGAGCAGCAGGCGGCTCAGCGTTTCGGGCGCCTCCTCGGGGATCCAGTGGCTGACGCCCTGGAGGGGCTCGAAGTGGTACGGTCCGCTGACCCACCGCCCGGTCTCCTGCGCTGCTGCCGGGCCGAACGCGCTGTCCCCGGTGCTCCAGACGTACAGCGTGGGCACGTCGATGACGCCGATCGCGCCGTCGGGGCGGCCGGCTCGGTACCAGTTCAGCGCCGCGGTGAGAGCGCCCGGCTGAGACAGGTGTGACACATAGGCGTCGGCACTGTCTTGTGGGACCTTTCCGGCGTAGAACTCGCGAAGCTCTTGGGCATCATGGGCGAGCATGCGCTCCTCGGTCGCGGGTGCTTCGCGCCAGTCGATCATGTAGTGGGAGCGCTTGCGCTGATCCTGGTCGGTGCGCAGGGTGGTGGCCAGAGCGCCGGGGTGCGGAGTCGAGACAACCGTCAGGGTGCGTACGCGGCCGGGGTGCGCGTGTGCGGTCCACCAGGCCACCGCGCCTCCCCAGTCATGGCCCACCAGGTCGAACGCCGCCCAGCCCAGTCCCTCGCTGATCGCGACCACGTCGTCGACGAGATGGCTGATGCGATAGTCCTCGGGCCGCCGGGGGCGGGCGCCGGGGGAGTACCCACGCTGGTCGGGTGCCACGACCCGGTAGCCGTGCGCGGCCAACGCCTCGATCTGCCGTTGCCACACCAGCCCCGTCTGCGGGAAGCCGTGCAGCAGCAGAACCGGGCGGCCCTCGGGCGGGCCCGCCGCGGTGGCGTCGAACACACCCGCGCCGGTGGAGATGCTCAGCTCGGTCACGGCCCACCCCTTCATACCGACTGGTCGGTAGCTTTCAGGCGAGGGGGCGGCCTGTCAAGCCCTGAGGGCGGGCCTGCCCTGATTGAACATGACGCCGAATTCAACTATAACGGAGCCGGAGGTCGGCTCCCGTCACCCCTGCATGGCTCATGTCATCGGTCAGCGGAGCGAGCGGTCAATGAGCAGTCACAGCACCTCAGTTGACGTTCGGCACCACCTCCCGGCATCGAGCCCGGCTCACGGAGCTCGGAATGCCGGCTCCGAAGCTCCCGGGCGAACCGGACCGACAGGAAGCAGTGAGGCGACATGAGGGAAGCAGTCATCGTTTCGACGGCGCGGACGCCGATCGGAAAGGCCTACCGCGGGGCGTTCAACGACACCCAGGCGCAGGAACTCGCCGCCCATGCCCTCTCCCACGCGGTGCAGCGCGCCGGACTCGAGGGAGGAGAGGTCGAGGACGTCGTCTTCGGCTGTGCCGCGCAGCAGGGGTCGGCCGGTTTCAACGTCGCGCGCCAGGCCGTTCTCCGTGCCGGACTGCCGGACACCGTGTCGGGGATGGCGATCGACCGGCAGTGCTCGTCGGGCCTGATGGCCATTGCGACGGCCGCCAAGCAGATCATCACGGACGGCATGCAGGTCGCTGTCGGCGGCGGTGTCGAGTCGATCTCCCTGGTGCAGAACGACCACATGAACACCCACCGCATGACCGATCCCTGGCTCGTCGAGCACAAGCCGGGCATCTACCTGCCGATGCTGCAGACGGCGGAGATCGTCGCCGAACGCTACGGCGTGAGCCGGGAACGGCAGGACGAGTTCGCCCTGGTGTCACAGCAGCGCACCGCGGCGGCCCAGGAGGCCGGCCGGTTCGACCGGGAGATCGTCCCGCTCACCAGCGTCAAGAAGGTCCTCGACAAGCAGTCCGGAGAGGTGCGGGACGAAGAGGTCACGCTGACCCGGGACGAGGGCAACCGCCCCTCCACGACGATCGAGGGCCTGGCCGGGTTGGCTCCGGTGCTGCCCGACGGTCAGGTGAGCGCGCACTCCAGCGTGACGGCGGGCAACTCCTCGCAGTTGTCGGACGGGGCGTCGGCGTCGGTGCTTATGGAGTCGAAGGAGGCCGAGCGCCGCGGCCTGGAACCGCTCGGCGTCTACCGGGGTATGACCGTGGCCGGTTGCGCGCCGGAGGAGATGGGCATCGGCCCGGTGTTCGCCATTCCGAAGCTGCTGAAGCAGCACAACCTCTCCATCGACGACATCGGCCTGTGGGAACTCAACGAGGCATTCGCCTCGCAGGCGCTGTACTGCCGCGACGAACTGCACATCGACCCGGAGCGGTTCAACGTCGACGGGGGCGCGATCTCGGTCGGCCACCCGTACGGAATGACCGGGGCCCGCCTGGTGGGGCATGCCCTCATCGAGGGCAAGCGCCGAGGCGTCCGGTACGTGGTGATCTCGATGTGCGTCGGCGGCGGCATGGGCGCCGCCGGACTGTTCGAGGTCGCCTGATGGACCCGGAAAGGGAGAAGGACCGAACCGCGGTCCTGGTGGACTTCGGCGGGGTCATCACCTCCAGTGTGCTGCGGGCTTTCACCGACTTCGGCGCCTCGCTCGGCGGCGACCCGCGCCTGCCGCTGGACCTCCTCGCCAGGGACCAGCCCTCACGCACCCTCCTCGCCGACCACGAGTGCGGCCGTATCGACGCCGAAGCCTTCGAGCGAGGCTTCGCCGAGCGTCTCCGCGCCCACGGCGCCGACGTACCGGCCGAGGGCCTCACGGCCCGGATGCAAGCGGGCATGTCGATCGACCAGGACATGCTCACGCTGGTCGGCGAGCTTCGAGCCGCCGGTCGTCCCGTCGCGCTGGTGTCCAATTCGTTCGGCACCGGGACTTACGACGGCGTCGACCTCGCCGCGGTCGCCGATGTCGTCGTCATCTCCTCCGAGGTGGGGATCCGCAAGCCTTCCCGGCGGATCTACGCGATCGCGTGTGAACGCCTCGGCGTCGGCCCCGAGGAGGCGGTCATGGTCGACGATCTGCGGCAGAACCTCGACGGAGCAGCGCGGATCGGAATCGGGGGAGTGCTGCACACCAGTGCCGCCGACACCCGCCGCCAACTCGCCGAACGCTTCCGTATCAGCACCTGACCGATCGACGCATCGGGCGCGGCGAGGGCGGGGCCCGCACCGACACCCGCTCACACCCCCGGAAGGCACCGCTCATGGCCGGCGCCTTCGATCCGGTGTGCCGCCACGCGTCCGCCGTTCCGGACAACATCGCCCTGCGCCACCAGGACATCGACCGGCCCCGCCTGCCCCCTGGGGTTTGTGACTATGGCGTCGGATTCAAGTAAAGTGCCGGGGATGGACACCACCGCGCCCGAGGAGATCGGCGGCGAGAAGGCGCCGCCCGTGGCGCCCTTCTCGCAACTTCGCGAGCCGCCCTCGACGCAGCGCGGGGCGCGGACGCGGGCCGCTTTGGTGAAGGCCGCGCGGAAGGTGTTCGAACGGGACGGCTACCTCGACACCCGCCTGACCGACATCACCAAAGAGGCTCGATGCGCGGCGGGATCCTTCTACACCTACTTCGCCAACAAGGAAGAGGTGCTCGCCGCCGTCCTCCTGGAGGCGCAGGAGGACATGATGCACCCCGGCATGGGCCGGGTGCAGGACACCGACGATCCCTATTCGGTGCTCGAGGCGAGCAATCGCGCCTATCTCGCGGCGTACCAGCGGAACGCGAAGCTGATGGGGCTGCTTGAGCAGGTCGCCCAGGTGGAGCCGGAGTTCCGTGAGTTCCGGAGGCGGCGCGGGGAGGCGTTCATCCGCCGGAACGCCCGAGGCATCGCCGAACTGCAGGCGCGGGGTGTCGCAGACCGTGAAGTCGATCCGGTGATGGCGTCCCGTGCACTGTCGGGGATGGTCAGCGTCATGGCCTACAACGCCTTCGTGCTCGGTGAAGGGCAGGAAGAAGAAGGTACGCCGGTGGACTTCGAGGATCTCGTGTCCACGGTGACCCGGCTCTGGGCGAACGCCCTGCGGTTCCCCGGCCACCGCTGAACCGCCTGCCTCCATGACACCCGGTACCGCCGGGTGTCTTTTCCTTTTCTCGTCTGCCTCATGGACGTGACAACCAAGGGCTGCGGCGGGCCAGCTATTGAAGTTGACGCCAGATTCAATTATACAGAGTGAGGGAAGACCGTCCCGGTACGGAGGGGTCCGCTGTGAACATTGCACAAAGAGTCGCCATCGTCACCGGTGGGGGTGGCGGCATCGGCAGCGCGCTGGTCGCACGGCTCGCTCGCGAGGGTGCCCGGGTCGTGGTCGCAGACCTCGACCCGGAGGTCGCGCGGGCGGTGTCGGAGACGGTCAACGCCGACCATCCGGGAAGCACCGTCAACGCCGGCGCTGACGCGTCGGACACGGACCGGATCCAGGAGCTGATCGACCTGGCCGAGAGCACGTTCGGCCCGGTCGACCTCTACTTCGCGAACGCGGGCGTCCCCGGGGCACCTGGCCTCGACGCGAGCGAACAGGACTGGGACCTCTCGATCGTCGTGAACCTGCGAGCTCACATCCGTGCGGCGACGCTGCTGGTACCGCGATGGCTCGAACGCGGGGAAGGCTACTTCGTCAGCACCGCCTCGGCAGCCGGGCTGCTCACCCAGATCGGCTCCGCAACGTACGCCGTCACCAAGCACGCGGCCGTCGCCTTCGCCGAATGGCTGAGCGTCACCTACGGCGATCGCGGGATCCAGGTCAGCTGTCTGTGTCCGATGGGGGTCAACACCAGGATGCTGACCTCCGGGGAGGACTCCGGGGACGCGCTGGGGAGAGCGGCGACGCGGGCCGTCACGTCCGCAGGCGACGTCCTGGAGCCGACCGAAGTCGCCGACGCCGTCCTCGCCGCGATCGAGGACGAGCGCTTCCTGATCCTCCCGCATGAAGACGTTCTCGAGATGTACCGGCACAAGGGCTCGGACTACGACCGGTGGCTGCGCGGAATGCGCCGCTACCAGAGCTCCCTGCTGGCCCAGGCATGACCGGCGCGCCGGGCGAACTCGTCCTCGCCGAACACCGAGGGCCGGTGCTGGTGCTCACGTTCAACCGGCCCGCCAAGCTGAATGCCTGGACCGACGAGCTCGAGGACCGCTATTTCGCGCTGCTCGACACCGCCGAAGACGACCCGGACATACGTGCCGTCGTGGTCACCGGCGCGGGACGCGGATTCTGCGCCGGAGCCGACCTGCGACGGCTGCAGGCAATCGGCAAGGCCTCCGAGGCGGACAGGGCACGGCGCCGTCCGCGGGACATGCCGCTGTCCCTGCGCAAACCGCTGATCGGAGCGATCAACGGGGTGGCCGCCGGCCTGGGCATGGTGGAGGCGCTCTACTGCGACATTCGCTTCGGCTCACCCTCGGCCCGGTTCACCACGGCATTCGCGCAACGCGGGCTGATCGCGGAGTACGGGATCTCGTGGCTGTTGCCCCGGCTGGTGGGGCACAGCCGGGCAACGGACCTGTTGCTGTCGAGTCGCATGGTGGATGCCGAGGAGGCCTTCCGCATCGGACTCCTCGACCACCTGGTCCCCACCGGCAGCGTGGTGGATGCCGCTGTCACGTATGCCGCCGATCTGGCGAGGCACTGCTCCCCGCTATCGATGGCCACCATCAAGAGCCAACTGAGCAACGACGCGGACGGCACCTACGCCGATTCCGTGACCCGGGCCGAGGGCCTCATGCTCCAGGCCTTCCGCGGGTCCGACGTCGTCGAAGGCGTGGCCAGTCACCTGGACAAGCGCCCACCCGACTTTCCCTCCCTACCCGTCAGGAGTTCGGATGTCCCTGTTTGAGATGTCGGACCGCGCCAAGAAGTACCGGGCGGATCTGCTCGAGTTCATGGGTGCGCACATCTATCCCGCCGAGGCGGTGTACCACGAGCAGATGCGCGCGTCGGGCGACCCGCACTTCCACCCGCCGATCCTCGAGGAGCTCAAGGCGGAGGCGCGGAGGCGCGGACTGTGGAACCTGTTCCACCCGCACCCGGAGTGGGGCCCCGGTCTGACGAACCTCGAGTACGCGCCGCTGGCGGAGATCATGGGCCGCAGTCACATCGCCTCCGAGGCGTGCAACTGCAACGCTCCCGACACCGGAAACATGGAGGTGCTCACGCTGTTCGGCAGCGACGAGCACAAGGAGAAGTACCTCAAGCCCCTGCTCGACGGGACGATGGCCTCGGCGTTCGCGATGACCGAGCCGCGTGTCGCCAGTTCCGACGCCACCAACATCGAGCTGCGGATGGAGCGCGACGGCGACGAGTACGTGCTCAACGGCCGCAAGTGGTTCGCCTCGAACGCGATGCACAAGAACTGCAAGGTGCTCATCGTCATGGGCAAGACCGACCCCACGGCGGTCCCACATCGCCAGCAGTCGATGATGGTCGTACCGATCGAGGCCCCCGGGGTCACCGTGGTCCGGAACCTCCCGGTGTTCGGGTACGCGGATCGCGAGGGCCATGCGGAGATCATCTTCGAGAATGTCCGGGTGCCGGCCAAGGACGTGCTCAAGGGCGAGGGTGAGGGTTTCGCGATCAGCCAGGCCCGGCTCGGTCCCGGTCGTATCCACCATTGCATGCGGGCCATCGGCGCGGCCGAGCGGGCGCTGGAACTGATGTGTCGGCGCGCACAGTCACGGGTGACTTTCGGCAGTCCGGTCGCCGAACGGTCCAACATCCAGGACTGGATCGCGGAAGCGCGCATCGACATCGAGATGATCCGCCTGCTCACGCTCAAGGCCGCGTATCTCATGGACACGGTCGGCAACAAGGAAGCGCGCACCGAGATCGCGGCCATCAAGGTGGCCGCCCCGAACATCGCGTTGAAGATCGTCGACCGCGCGATTCAGGTGCATGGGGGAGCGGGCGTGACCGACGACTTCCCCTTGGCGATGATGTACGCGCATCTGCGGACGTTGCGGCTGGCTGACGGTCCCGACGAGGTGCACAAGCGGGCCATCGCCAAGCAGGAACTGCGGCAGTACCGCGACGCGGCGACGGCGGCGGTGAGCTGAGATGGCAGGACTCGATCTCACCGGTCGCACCGCCGTCGTCACCGGGGCCGCTGGGGTGGATCAGCTGAGAGGCGTGGCGAGGACGGCTTTGCGGTGGCTGAAGGTCTCGATGGAGTAGCGGCCGTGGTAGCTGCCCATGCCGCTTTCCCCGACGCCGCCGAACGGCAGGTCGGAGATGGTGAGATGGGCCAGCGGCAGGCCGAACCCGAGGCCGCCGGAGGAGGTTTCGGCGGCGAGCCGCTCCCGGGTGGCGTCGGAGTCGGTGAACGCATACAGGGCCAGCGGCTTGTCGCGGTCGTTGATGAAGTCGATGGCCTCGTCGAGCCCGGCCACCTCGACGATCGGGAGGATGGGGCCGAAGATCTCCTCCTGCATGACAGGCGCGTCCGGTGACACCTGGGCCAGGACGGTCGGCGCGATGTACTTCGTCTCGCGGTCGTGCGCGCCGCCGGTGACCTGACGGCCGGCGTCGAGGAGAGCGGTCAGCCGGTCGAAGTGGCGTTCGTTGACGATACGGCCGTACTCCGGAGAAGCGGCGGGGTCGGTCCCGTACAGCCCCTCGACCGCCTTGGCCAGGGCGGCTTCCAGAGCGCGTGCGGTCTCGGGGTCGGTGAGGACGTAGTCGGGCGCGACGCAGGTCTGCCCGGCGTTGAGGAACTTCCCGGCCGCGAGGCGGGCGGCTGCGGTGTCCAGGTCCGTGCCGCGGTCCACGAACACCGGGGACTTGCCGCCCAGTTCGAGAGTGACGGGCGTGAGGTGCCGGGCGGCCGCGGCCATCACGACGCGGCCGACCGTGCCGTTGCCGGTATAGAGGATGTGGTCGAAGCGCTGCTCGAGCAGGGCGGTGGTCTCCGGGACCCCGCCTTCGACCACCGCGACCGCGTCGGTGTCGAGATACTGCGGTACGAGGCGGGCGAGGGCGGCGGAGGTGGCCGGGGCCAGTTCGCTGGGCTTGGCGACCACCGCGTTGCCCGCCGCCAGGGCACCGGCCACCGGGGCCAGCAGCAGCTGCGCCGGGTAGTTCCACGGGGCGATGACCAGTACGACGCCCAGGGGGTCGTACTGCGTCCAGGCACTCGCCTCCCCGATGAACGCGGGGACGGGGGCCTGTTCGGGCCGCAGCCACCCGTCGAGATGCTCCAGGGTGTGGTCGATCTCGCGTATGACGAAGTCGATCTCCGTGCGGTAAGCCTCGGTGGAGCTCTTTCCCAAGTCGGCGCGGAGCGCCGCGGCGAATGTCTCCCCCTGCTCGGTGAGCAGGGTACGCATCCGGTGCAGCTGCTCGGTGCGCCAGGCCACGGGCTTGGTCTTGCCGGCGCGGAAGGTGGCGCGCAGCCGGGCGACGAGCTCGGCGGGCTGCGCGGGCGCGGGGTTGTTCATGGTTCCCTCACAGGTGCGGTACGGGGACGGGGGTTTGTCGTCACGCCGCGGGGCAGCCCGGGCGTCGGCGTCGGCAGGGGGATCAGCCGCGGTTCAGGGTGTCGATGAGGTTCCGGGCGAGCTGCGCCGAGGAGGCGGGGTTCTGACCGGTGAGCAGATTGCGGTCCGCCACGACGTGCTCGCTGAACGGCGCCGCGGCCTGGAAGTCGGCCCCCAGTTCCACCAGACGGTCCTGGAGCAGCCACTCGGCCTTGTCGGCGAAGCCGGCCGCGCTCTCCTCGGTGTTGGTGAAGCCGGTCATGCGGTAACCGGCGAACGGCCAGCTCCCGTCCTCGCGCCGGGCGGCGAGCAGGGCCGCTGGGGCGTGGCACAGCACCGCGAGCGGCTTGCCGGAGTCCAGCGCCGTGGTGAGCAGGCGGCCGGAGGCGGCGTCCACGGCGAGGTCCTCCATGGGGCCGTGGCCACCGGGGTAGAGGACGGCGGCGTACGCGTCGAGGTCGACCTCTTCGAGCTTGACAGGGTTCTCCAGGTCGGCGCGGATGGAAGCCAGGTACGCGGCGATGGCATCGGCCTGCTCCTCGCCGCCGGTGGCCGCGGCAGCGAGGCTGACGGCGTCGACGGTCGGAGCCACGCCGCCGGGTGTGGCGATGGTGACATCGAACCCGGCCTCGCGGAACAGCCGGTGGGGTGTGGCGAGTTCCTCGGCCCAGTAGCCGGTGGGGTGCAGGGTGCCGTCGGCGAGCGTCCAGTGGTCGGCGCCGGTGACGACGAACAGAACTGCGGTCACAACTGTCTCCTTCAAAGTGCGCGTGGGTCGTGCGGTGGTGGGGGGTGTCCGGCGGGGTGCCGGTGCCGGTGCCGGTGCCGGTGGCGGTGCGGCGGCGAGCGGTGGCTCAGGCGACGGCGATGATGATCTTGCCTCGGGTGTGGCCCTCGCGGTTGAGGCGCTGGGCGTCGGCGGCCTGTTCGAGGGGGAACACGGCGGCCACGTCCACCCGCAGCTCTCCGCGCTCGGCGAGTTCGGTGAGAGCCTCCAGGTCCCGGGCGTCGGGTCGCACGAAGACGTACCCGCCACCGAGGCCGAGCACGGCGCCGTCCACAGCCGAGGCCAGGCGGCCGCCCTCGGCAAGCAGCCCTGGCGAGACCTTCAGGGCGTCCCCGCCGACGAGGTCGAGGACGGCGTCCACGCCCTGCGGCGCGAGGGCGTGGACCCGGTCGGTGAGACCCTCGCCGTAGGCGACCGGCTCCGCTCCCAGACCTCGCAGGTAGGCGTGGTTGTACTCGCCGGCGGTGCCGATGACCCGGGCGCCGAGCGACCTTGCGATCTGTACGGCCAGGGAGCCGACGCCACCCGCCGCGGCGTGCACCAGCACGGTGTCGCCGGCCCGCACCCGCAGGGATCGTGTCAGTGCCTGGTATGCGGTGAGGCCGGCCAGCGGAAGGCCGGCAGCTTCCTCGATGGAGAGGCCGGCGGGCTTGCGGGCGAGCGTACGGATCGGGGCGGCGACGTACTCGGCGAAGGTCCCGCGGGACACGAAGTCCTCACGGACGTAGCCGATCACCTCGTCTCCTGGAGCGAACTCGGTGACCCCGGCGCCGGTCTGCTCGACGACGCCCGCCATGTCCCAGCCGGGGATGACGGGGAAGACGGCGTCCATCACGGCGTCCAGGTGCCCCGCCTGGATCTTCCAGTCGACCGGGTTGACGGAGGCGGCCTTCACGCGGACCAGCACGGTGTCCACGCCGAGCTTCGGGTTCGGCACATCGCCGTACTCCAGGACCTCCGGGCCGCCGTAGGTGCGGTAGGTGATGGCTTTCATGGTGGCAACTCCTTGGTGCAGTGGTGCGGTGGTGCGGTGGTGCGGTGGTGCGGTGGTGCGGTGGTGCGGTGGTGCGGTGGTGCAGATCGCGGTGGGGCTCGTCAGGCAGCGGTAGTGGCAGCGACCGGCTCCGTGACGGACAGGCGTTCCGTACGGGGTGCCTGTTGTCCCCGCTTGAGGCCGACCAGCGAGAGGGCCAGGACGAAGGCGAAGGCGACACCGGCAAGGGTGAAGCTCAGGGTGAACTGGCTCTCGGCGGGCAGCGGGGGCACTCCGGCCGGAAGGTTCTCGATGGTTCGGGAGGCGAGCAGTGAGGTGATCAGCGCGCTGCCGATCGAGCTGCCGACGGACCGGGAGATGGAATTGATGCCGTTGGCGATGCCGGTCTGGTGGGGTGGCACCCCCGCGACGATGAGGGCGGGCATCGCGGCGTACCCGAGGCTGATGGCTGTTCCGACAGCCATGCCGGCGCCGATGACCGAGGGGGTCGAGGAGTGTGCGGCGGCCAGCCACGCGAAGCCGACGATGCCCGTCGTCGCACCGAGGGCGAGGGTGAGGCGTGGTCCGAACCTGCGGATCAGCAGGCCACCGAACTGGGAGGCGACGAGGGACGCGATCGTGCTGGGCAGCAGGTATTCGACGGAGGCGCGGAGAACGGAGGCGCCGAAGCCGTAGCCTGCGACGTCCCTCGGTACCTGCGCCAGGAAGGAGACACCGAGGAATTGGGCGAACATCCCGAATCCCACGAAGAGGCCCGCGAGATTGCTGAGGAGCACCGGGCGGTGGAGGAACATCCTCATGTCGACCATGGGTTCGCGGACGCGGCTCTCGGTGAAGCTCCAGACGCCTGCCATGAGGACCGCTCCGCTGAAGCTGCCCAGCGTACGGGCGGATGTCCAGCCCCACTCGTGACCCTGGGAGATCGGCAGCAGCAGGAGAACCAGGAAGAGGCCGAGGGTGAGGGCGCCGAGTATGTCGGTGCGTCCGCCGGTCTTACTGCGGCTCGCCGGAACGAAGAGGACGACGGCGAGCAGGGTGACCACCGCGAGGCCGGTGGCCAGCCAGAAGACCCGGTGGTAGTCGGCGTTCTCGCCGCGGGTCAGCAGGCCGGTGGTGACCAGTGCGAAACCGCTGCCGAACGCCAGGGTGCCGCTGACCAGCGCCATCGCTCCCGGCAGACGGCGGGCAGGGACCTCCTCGCGGAGCACCGACAGAGCGAGCGGAAAGATCGCGGTGGCGGCGCCCTGCAACACACGGCCGACGATCAGCCAGAGCAGCGAGTCGGTCGTGGCGGCCAGGACGGAGCCGACGATCATCAGCGCCAGCACGCCGATGAGGGTCGGTTTCTTGCCGTGCTGGTCGCCGAAGCGGCCGAGCAGCGGGGTGAAGACGGCTGCCGAGAGCAGGGTCGCGGTGGTGACCCAGCTGACCTCGGCGGAGCTGGCGCCGAGGCTGCTCTGGATCAGGCCGAGGATCGGCACCACCAGTGTCTGCATCATCGACACGATCATCGCGGCGAGGCTCAGGGCAAGGACGACTGCGGTTTCGGCTCGGTGTCGGCCATGCGGCGGAGCCAGGGGATGTGACACGGGTGCTTTCTCCGGTGCGGGGCGGGGTGTTGTGGCGGGAACACGACGGGGGACTGGTCGACGATTAGATGCTTGATGCAGCCAAGCAATGATGGAGACGGTAGACCTAAATGGTTGAGGAAGTCAAACGTTGAGCTTCGCCTAGACTTGAGGCATGGCCCACACTCCCGCCCCGCCCGCCGACGGCTCCGCCGCGCAGGACAGCGACCCTGCCCACGACGCACTCATGGAGCGCTTGGCACGCGCTGCTGCCGGTTACTACCGGGATCTGACAGCGGCGGCCGCAATGCATGGGCTCACCATGACGCAGGCCAAGATGCTCATCCTGCTTCGGCAACCGCTGCCCATGCGCGCCCTCGCAGGGCGGCTCGCCTGCGACGCCTCCAACATCACCGGAATCGTCGACCGGCTGGAGGCGCGTGGACTGGTCTCCAGACACGCCGACGCCGCCGACCGGCGGATCAAGAACGTGGTCGCCACCGAAGAGGGACGGGAGGCGGTCCGCCTCATCCGCGCCGATATGCGGGCCACCTCGGCAGCCTTTGCGCGTCTGGACGAGGAGGGTCGCCGCAGTCTCTACGAGCTACTGGGGCGCCTCCACCCCGAGGAGACAACCTGATCGCGGCCGGGGTGCCAACCGCTGCATGTCACTTCGCAGGCATGCGGCGGTTCGCCGGTCCGGACTCCCCGGGCTCCTCCTCCGTGGGGCGCGGCAGCCCGGGCGTGCAGCGTGGTTCCGTCCACTCCTTGAGCGCCGCAGCAACGGCGCGCACACCCTCGTGAGGCCCCACCGAGCCATGCGCCGCGCGTTTCAGTCAGGCGGTGCCGTCAGATGGATCAGGATGCCGCACACCTCGTCCACGATTTCCATGGCCTCCGTCTCGTCCCCGCAGTCGGCCAGCTCGCGCGCCGCCCCGCTGATCACAGTGGTGAGCACTCTCACCCGAACCCTGCCGGCACGACGCTTCTCGTCCACCTCCAGGAGCCGGGCGTTGCGCCGTACCCACGCGCGGTCCCACTGGCGGCGCAGCGCGTCGAAGCCCGCGGGGCCGTCATCATCCGCGAGGATCCTGCCCAGCCGCCGGTTGTCCCAGGCGCCCTCCAGGTATGCCCTGGCTCCCGCCACGAAGAGGGCGATGGGGTCGTCCACGCCGCGGCCGCGCTCGGCGCTGAGCGTGGCCGCGGTGCGGCGCTCCTGTTCCTCCCGGAACTCCTCCCAAAGGGCGAGGTAGAGCCCTCGCTTTCCGCCGTAGTGCTGGAAGAGGCTGCCCACCGGGATGCCGGAGCGCGCCGCGATCTCGGTGAGGCCGGCGTCGGTGTACCCGCGCTCGGCGAACACCTCCAGCGCGGCGTCCAGCAGCGCACTCCGGACGGTTCGGTTCCGCCCGGTGGGTGCCCCCGGCAGGCCCATGCCCTCCCGCTCGTCCGCCGGCCGATGTGCCGCCTCGGTCCCGGCAGACTCCACGATGCCGCTCACTGGCGACCCTCACCTTCCCCGGCCCCGTCGCGGATGGCGAGGGCGACCAGAAGTTCCAGGAGGTCGGCGATCCGGCGCGGATTGCGCCCGGTGCGCTCCTCGATCCGGCGCAACCGGTAGTGCGCCGTGTTGTGGTGTATCCGCAGCCGGTCGGCGGTCAGCCGCAGGTTGAGGTCGGCCTCCGCGAAGGCCCGGATGGTGATCGCCAGCGTGTCGCCACGTCTGCGGTCCTCCTCCAGCAGCGCACGCACACGGGGATCGACCAGCTGGCGGGCGAGATCGTCGGCGCGCAGCGCCATGTAGTCGAAGGGGGACAGGCGCGGCAGTGCCGCCACCCCGCCCCCGCTCGGCACGAGGTCGAGAGCGGCCCGTGCCTCCTGGTAGGCGCGCGGCAGTTCGCCGGCACCCTCGGCGACTGTGCTGATGCCCATGGCGAGCATGGTTCCCGCCCGCGCGAGCCGCCGCTGGACGGCCTCGAAGTGGGCACAGATGTCCTCCGCGTCCATGCCGGTGCGGACCACGGGCACGGCCACCACCTCGCCGTGGCGCACGACGACCAGGGTCCGGCCGGCCCAGGGCCCGGCGACGCTGATGGACGCGCTGGTCGCGTAGCCGTGCTCGGCGGAGGTGAGGTCGCCGGTGCGAGTGTCGTCGACGCACACCGCCACGACCGCCATCATCGGCGAGTGCGGTCCGATGCCGTATGCCTGCGCCGCGGCGAGCAGCGGACCGCGCGTCGGTGCCGCTCCGGCCAGGAGCTGGTCCAGGAGATCCCGGCGTTCCCGGTCCGCGTCGGCGACCACGTGCTGTTTGTACTCGACATAGGCCTGTGCGGCATGGGTGCTGGCGTAGTCCACGTAGCGCATCAGTGGTGTGACGAGGGACAGCGCGGCCTGCTGCGCCTCGGCGGACGCGCCCGCGCAGTCCAGCAGCGCGTCCCACAGCACCTGTCGGCCGACCCGGAAGGCACTGATCCAGTCCTCGAGGGCGAATCCCGCGCGTGCTCTGCGCATGGCTGCCGCGCGGCTGAAGAGCAGGTCCTCCGGCGCGATGTCGCGGTCCCCGGCCAGCGCCGCCAGCTGCATCCGGTAGTGCTCGAGCACCTGCTCCCGTACGTCGTCGAAGAACCGCTCGTCCTGCAGCGCGTATGACGGGATCTCTGTGCGCATCACCGCGACGGCGGCCTGCGCCACCTCCTCCAGCCGGTCCTGGACCGCGAGCAGGATGCGGTGCCGCTCCCGGCTGAGCGGGGCGGTGAGTGCGGGGGCGCCGAGTGCGGGTCCGCGTGGCATGGCGTCGATCGTCGCTGCACTCCTCGTGTCCCGTCAACAGGCTCGGCGGGCGACATACCGGGGGAGCTGGGCGTGGCGCACAAGTCGGTGGCCGCGAAGTTGGGTGCTCACACCCAATGTGCGCCCGGAACGCGCCCACCTACTGTGGCGCTCGCTCACCCCCCAGCACCTCGGAAGGGGCGTCACTCATGCTCGCGGTCGACGGTATCAGCGTGCGCTTCGGCGGGATCACGGCACTGGACGGTGTCGCGTTCACCGTCGAGCCGGGCACCGCCGTGGGGCTCATCGGACCGAATGGAGCCGGCAAGACCACCTTGTTCAACTGCCTCACCAGGCGCTGTACCCCCGATGCGGGAACGGTGCGGTTCGACGGTGAGGACCTGCTCGCCCTCCCGCCGCACTCCGTGGCCGGGCGTGGCATCGCCCGCACCTTCCAGAACCTGGGCCTGTTCCCGCGGCTCACAGTCCGGGAGAACGTCATGGTCGGCGCCCACAATCGGGGGCGCACCGGACACCTCGCCGCGGCGCTCCGGCTGCCCCGTGTCCGGCGAGAGGAGAGGGAACTGCGTGGCCAGGCGGACGACTTGCTACGGCGGCTCGGCCTGGCGGACGTCGCCGACCACCCCGCCTCCGGTCTGCCGTTCGGCACGCTCAAACGCGTCGAACTCGCCCGGGCGCTCGCGGTACGGCCCCGGCTGCTGCTGCTCGACGAACCCGTCAACGGGCTCAGCCACGGCGAGGTCGGCCAATTCGCGGATCTGGTCCGGTCGGTGCGCGAGGACTTCGACCTGACGCTCGTGGTGGTCGAACACCACATGGGGTTCGTGATGGGCCTCTGCGACAAGGTCGTGTGTCTCGACTTCGGGCGCAAGATCGCCGAAGGCTCGCCGGAGGAGATCCAGCGCGACCCGGCGGTCGTCGAGGCGTATCTGGGGGTGGCGGCATGACGGAACCCGCCATCGACAGCACCGAGGCCGGGCAGCCGAATGCGGAGCCGGACTTCCTGAAGGTCGCCGGCCTGCATGCCGGATACGGCCAGGCCCGGGTACTCCAGGGGCTCGACTTCTGCGTCGCCCGCGGCGAGGTGTGCGCGATCCTCGGCCCCAACGGCGCGGGCAAGACAACCACTCTGCGGGCGCTGTGCGGCGTGGTCCGCGGCCGTGGCTCGATCACCCTGAACGGTACGGAGCTGCTGGGCCGCTCGCCCGAGCAGACCGCCCGTCTCGGTGTGGCGCACGTACCCGAGGGCCGGGGCACCTTCAACGACCTGACCGTCGAGGAGAACCTGCGCATCGGCGCCCACCTGCGCACCGGTCTGCTCCTGCGGGCCCGTGCCGAGCGCGCGGCCGTGGCGGCCGACCTGGAGCGGATCTACGGCTACTTCCCCAGGCTGCGCCAGCGGTCCCGCCAGGCCGCCGGCAGCCTCAGCGGCGGCGAACAGCAGATGCTCGCCATCGGCAGGGCGCTGATGCTGCGGCCCTCGCTGCTGCTCCTGGACGAGCCGTCCCTGGGGCTCGCCCCGCTGGTCACCCGCGAACTGTTCGGAATCGTCCGTGCCGTCAACGAGGAGGAACGCACCACCGTGGTCGTCGTAGAGCAGAACGCCCAACTCGCGCTGGACATCGCGCACCGGGCGCACGTACTGGAGGCCGGCCGCCTGGTGCTGTCCGGGCCGGCCCGGCAGATCCGCGAGGACGGGCAGGTCGCCGAGGTCTACCTCGGGATCGCCGTCGGCTCAGGAGAGGGCGGGTGAGCGCCGTGACCGAACTGCTCCAGCAAGTGGTGGAAGGGGTCGGCTCCGGCGCGGTCTATGCCAGCCTGGCGCTGGCCCTGGTGCTGATCCACCGGTTCACCGGGATCGTCAACTTCGCGCAGGGTGAGCTCGCCATGATCTCCACGTACGTGGCGTGGCAGCTCGTGGCGTCCGGGATGTCGTTCTGGCTCGCGCTGCCGGTCACCCTGGCGGTGTCCTTCGCCGGAGGCATGCTGATCGAACGGATCGTCATCCGCCCCGTGCAGAAGGCGCCCGAACTGACGATGGTCATCGTCACGGTCGGCCTGTTCATCTTCGTCAACGCGCTGGCCGGTCTGATCTGGTCGTTCACGGTGAAGGACTTCCCGCAGCCGTTCCCCGACGGCGGGATCGACCTGGCCGGGGTGCGCGTGGACTGGTCGAGCCTCGGGATCATCGGGGTGGTGGCCGTCGTGATGGGCCTGCTGTATGTGCTGTTCCAGCACACGTCCATCGGCCTGGTGATGCGGGCAGTCGCGTCCAACCCCGCCTCCGCCCGGCTGTCGGGCATCAGGGTCGGCCGGGTGCTGATGCTCGGCTGGGGGCTGGCCGCGACAGTCGGCGCGGTGTCGGGCGTGCTCGTCGCCCCGCTGCTGTTCCTGGAGCCCAACATGATGGGCGGTGTACTGATCTACGCGTTCGCCGCGGCCACCCTCGGAGGCTTCGACAGCCCGGTCGGCGCGGTCGTCGGTGGCCTGTTCGTGGGCGTCGCCGAGACGCTGACCGGGGCGTACGTGGACGTCATAGGCGCCGATCTCAAGGTGGGCGTCCCGCTGGTGATCATCCTGGCGGTGCTGCTGGTACGGCCCCAGGGCCTGTTCGGACGGGCGGCGGTGGAGCGCGCATGAGCACGATCACCGCGACACTCCGCACCGACCGCGCCCGGCGCCTGCGGGCCGCGCTCACCGCGCTGCTCGCCGCGGGCGTCGCCGTCGGCGCCCCGTTCTACTTCGCCCCCTTCCAGGTCTTCCAGCTCACCATGGTTCTCCTGTACGCCGTGGCGCTGGCGGGACTCAACCTACTGGTCGGCTTCGGCGGGCAGATCTCCCTCGGCCACGGTGCGTTCTTCGCGGCAGGGGCCTACACGGCGGCGGTCATGCTCGACCGCTACGACACCGGCCACCTGGCCACGCTGCCGGTCGCGGCCGCCGCGGGCTTCCTGCTGGGACTGGGGTTCGGAGTACCGGCGCTGCGGCTGCGCGGCCTGTACCTGGCCCTGGTCACCCTCGCGTTCGCGGTGTTCCTGCCGCCCCTGCTCAAACGGCTCGAACCGGTGACGGGCGGCTCCATGGGCCTGACCGTGGACAAGCTGCAGCCGCCCGTGTGGAGCGGGCTGGCCGAGGACCAGTGGCTGTACTTCGCCGTCCTCGCCGTCACCGCGACGGCCCTGCTGCTCGCCCGCAACCTGTTGCGCTCTCGCGTCGGCCGGGCCCTGCTCGCCGTGCGGGACAACGAGAGCGCCGCCGAGGTCATGGGTGTGCGGCTGTCGCTGCACAAGACCCTCGCCTTCGCGTGGAGCGCGATGTTCGCGGGTGTCGCCGGATGTCTGTACACCTGGGTGATCGGCTTCGTCTCGCCCGACTCCTTCAGCTTCGTGCTGTCGATCACGCTGCTGGCCGGCCTGGTGGTCGGAGGGCTCGGCTCGCTGTACGGACCGCTGCTGGGCGCGGCGTTCGTGATGTACGTGCCGAGCGTCTCCCAGGACGTCAGCGAGGCGGCACCCGGTGTGGTGTTCGGCCTGCTGATCATCGCCGTGATGTACGTGGCCCCCACGGGCCTGGCCGGTCTGCCGGGCCGGGTTCGGGCCGCTGTCACCCGTCGCCCGCCCCGCCCCGCAGCCGCCCTCGACCCGACGCCCGAGACCGGATCCGCGCCGGACGCGGAGCCGGATTCCCAGGCAGCGTCCGAACCCTCCGCGACGGACACCACCGCGGACCCCGCAGTTGCCGACGCCGAACCCGTGGGCGCACCGCCCCGCACGGAAAAGGAATGAACCCCATGCGCAAGACCACCGCTCTGCGGGCGGCAGCGGCCGCCACCGCCGCCCTGCTCACCGCGACCGCCTGCAGCAGCCAGCGAGGGCAGGACTCCCAGGACAGCGCCGCCGACGGCGCGTGCAAGGGTCAGCAGACCACCGGCATCACCGACAAGACCATCAAGCTGGGCGGGATCTACCCGCTGTCGGGACCCGCCTCCGCCTACGGCACGATCAGCAAGGGCGTGACCGCCTACTTCGGCCACGTCAACGACAACGGCGGCATAGACGGCCGTACGGTGGAGTTCATCGTCCGCGACGACGGCTACCAGCCGCCCAAGGCGGTCGAGGAGGCCCGCAGACTGGTCGAGCGGGAGAAGGTCTTCGCCGTGTTCCAGAGCCTCGGCACTCCGTCCACGGCAGCCGTCTGGGACTACCTCGACAAGCAGAAGGTGCCGCAGCCCTTCGTCGCCACGGGCGCCTCCCTCTGGGGCACCGACGACAAGCATCCCTGGACCATCGGCTGGCAGCCCAACTACGTGTCCGAGGCGCGGGTGTACGCCAAGTACCTCAAGGACGAGAAGCCGAAGGCCGAGGTCGCGGTCCTCTTCCAGAACGACGACTTCGGCAAGGACCTGCTCGGCGGATTCAAGGAGGCCGTCGCCGGCAGCGGCATCAAGGTGGTCGCCGAGGAGAGCTACGAGGTCACCGACCCCTCCGTCTCGGCGCAGATGACGAGCCTCGCCCGGTCCGAGGCGGATGTGCTGCTCAACATCACCACGCCGAAGTTCGGCAGCCAGGCCCTCGCCGCCGACGCCAAGAACACCAAGTGGAACCCGCTGCACATCGTCAACAACGTGTCCTCGTCCGCCACGGTGCTCAAGCCCGTCGGGTTCAAGAACGTCCAGGGCGTGGTGTCGGCGACCTACTTCAAGGACCCCGCCGACCCGCAGTGGGCCGACGACGCGGAGATGAAGACGTACCAGGACGCGCTGCGCAAGTACGCGCCCGACTCCGACCCGGCCAACCAGTTCAACGCCTACGGCTGGGCCGCAGCCTCCAGCCTGCACAAGGCCCTGGACACGATGAAGTGCCCGACCAGGGAAGGGCTGCGGGACTCGGTGCGCAACCTCAAGGACGTCAAGGTCGACATGCTGCTGCCCGGTGTCACCCTCGCCACCGGGCCCGATGACGCCTTCCCGATCGAGACGATGCAGCTGATGCGGTTCAAGGGCGAGCGGTGGCAGCTGTTCGGCAAGCCGGTGGACACCCGCAAGGAGTTCGGTCCACTGGCGAAATGAGCCGGCGGGGGCGGTCCGTCGATGCCCGACACCTGAGGACCGCCCCCGTCCCCTGCCGCGCCCCGCGGACGCCCGAGCGGGGTTCGAGTCAGGCACGTGGGCCGGTGCATCCTCTAGAGTCGCCGTATGACGGAGGCACCGGCCCAGGGCCGCGGCGCGCGGTCCCGTGACGCGATACTCGACACCGCCACCGACCTGATGTCGCGCCACGGCTACGCCGCCACGTCCATCTCGATGATCTCCGCCGCATGTGGTCTGCCGGTCAGCTCGATCTACTGGCACTTCGGCAGCAAGGACGGGATCTATGTCGCGGTGCTGGAGCGCGCCGGCACCGCGCTGCTGGCGGCTCTGCCCCCGGCCGAGGTGCCGGGAGCCGACGTCGCGCAGCGTCTGGACACCTTTCTCACAGAGGTCGGGGACGCCTTCCAGCGCCACCCGCACGGTGTGAAGCTGCTGTTGGGGCTGGGCATGGTGCGGCAGGACGCCAGCGCGGCTGCGGTGGCCGAGGTGCGTCACTACCGCGACGCGCTGGTGGCCTGGGCCCGGGACTCGGTGAGCTCCGTCTTCGCGCTGCGTGACCGCCCCGAGGCGGCGGACGAGTTGGCGCGCTTCACGCTGAGGGTGGCGAGCGGAACCGCCGTGGCCCGTTGGTTCGAGCCGGATACCGTCCTGGAGACCGGACCACTGCGCGTGGCGTTGCTGGCGCTGGCGGCTCACCACGGCGTTCCGGTGCGGGGCGTCCCTGGCGAGGACGCCCCGTCGAACGGGGTCATGGCCAGGGAATGACGACCCGGTACTTGCCGCCCGGAGTCTGCTCGGGTGGCTCGTGGCCGTGTTCGACGCTCACCTGGCCCGCGCCGTGGGCGGAGAGCAGGGCGACCAACTCCTTTCGCACCGCCGCCCACAGTCGCTCCCGATCGGCTCCGGCGGCGGACAGGATCCGCACGCGGACGCGCGCGGGCGCCGTCTGGACGATCTGGAACAGCTCGATGCCCGGGATGCTCTCCAGAAGGGTCTCGAAGGCCATGGGCACGATCTGCACGGTGCCGCCGTCCCGGCGCGGGAAGGACAGCAGTTCGGCCGCGCGGCCGCGTACCCTGATCGCGGGGAGCGGGTCTCCGCACGGGCACGCGTCAGGACGCAGCAGGACGCTGTCTCCGAGGTCGTAGCGCAGAATCGGCTGCGCCCATCGGCCCAAGCTGGTCAGGAGCACGGTGAAGGACTCGCGGCCCGGCGGGGTGGGGCGGTGGTCGGGGTCGACGGGCTCCAGGATCAGCCAGTCGCTGTGGACGTGGAGCCATCCCGACGGGCAGCCGTAGCTCAAGGCGAGGCTCTCGTTGCAGCCGTAGGTGTTGACCAGGTGCGCCCCGAAGGCAGAGCGGATCCTGTGGTGGTCGCGGTCACTGACGCCCTCGGCCAGCAGCGACACCACGGCCGGCGTGATCCGCAGCCGACCGGCCAGTTGCTCGCCGGCCAGCAGCGCGATCACAGTGGCGTAGCCGGACAGGAACACCGGGCGGCAGCGGTTGAGCTGGTCCACCAACTCAGGCAGCGGGCTGTGCACCGACAGCACCCGGCGGCCCCCGGCGGGCAGCCGACCGGCCGTGCGGGAGCGGACGATGACGGTGTACGCGGCCAGATGGCCGCCGGTGGCCACGATGTGCGCCGAGCGCATGCGGCGGGCGAGCAACCGGGCCGTCACGGCGGGCGTGAGGGTACGCCCGACGGCCCGCAGCGACAGGGCCCTGACCACCGCCGCCGCGCGGTCGTCGAGCAGGAACAGGCCCCGGTGGCCGGTGGTTCCGGAGGTGGTGGTGACCAGATACCGGCTCAGGAAGCGTTCACCGGCCCGCCGGGGATCCGCGACGAAGGCCCGTACGCGGTCGATGGTCACCTCGGGATCGGTGACCCAGTCGTCGAAGCGCGCCATCAGGTCCTGCTTGCGCGTGACCGGCAGGAGGGCGGGGTCCTCGACACGTTCGGGCAGCGTCCGGTACAGCTCGCGGTAGTACGGGGAGTGGGTGCGGGCGAAGTCGACCATCGCGGCCAGCCGTTCCCGCTGCCGGTCGGCCAGGGCGTCCGGGCCCTCCCGCAGTGTCCGGCGCCCGTCCCGGATCAGGGCCGGTGTCGATGTCATCGCACGGCTCCTCCGGGAGTGGGAGCGGGCTGCCAGAACGCGCAGTGGTGGTCGGCCGCGAACCCGGTGGTGGGTCCGACCCGGTCCGGTGCCAGCACCTGGATGTGGTCCCCTTCGGCCGTGTAGCGCGGCCAGGGCTCAGTCCCGGGCGCGTTGGGGTCACCGGTGGCCGCGAAGCGGGCCCAGTAGGCGGTCATCGTGGCGGACAGCCGCCGCTGAGCGGGCGTCAGGGGCGCTACCGCGTCGGTCGGGAACAGATAGGCCAGTTCGGAGGCGTGGAAGGCGCCCTGCGGCGTGTGCGGTGCCGGGATGAACGGCGGTGCCTCCGCGTCGTGGAACTCGTAGGCGTAGACAGGTGCGCGGCTGCCGTACAGCCGGCTGTCGGCCCGTGCCGGGCAGGCGAACCGCTGGTCGGTGCCGACGGCGGAGTAGGCCAGGTTGGCGGACGGATACGCCGAGGCCGGGTAGGTGTCCAGGACCGCGGTCGCGCGGTTGCCGTGCTGGACCCCGATGAGCTCGGCGTACGAGTCGGGCGTCAGTGGGCCGCCGCCGAGCAGGTCCACGTACAGCGCGGTGAAGTAGCGGTATTCGTCGTGGGTGCTGCCGCTCAGCGTCGGGACCGCGTTCACTCGTCCTTCGGCCCACGCGGTGTGCGGGGGGCGGGGCAGTACCCGGGGACCGGTGTTCGGGGCCCACAGGGAGGCGGCCCCTGTCCCGGTGGCGCGGAGGAGCTCGGTGGTGGGCACGGCACGCAGGCAGACCGCCGCGGTCGTCGGGCCGGTGCAGCCGACCGAGGCCGCGAAGTCGCTTCCCTTCCGCTCGGCCGCGTCGAGTGTGAGGGGGGTCAGACCGCCGGGCGAGGCGCAGGCTCCGCTCTGCTGGATCGCCCGGTGGAACAGGCCTTTCGCGGTCGGGGAGGCGATGTGGAGGCAGGTGTCGGCCGATCCGGCGGACTGGCCGCCGAGCGTCACCCGGTTCCGGTCGCCACCGAAGGCACCGATGTTGCGCCGTACCCACTGCAGGGCGGCCTGCTGGTCCATCAGGCCGTAGTCGCCGGAGGCGTGGTCCGGGCTCTCGGCCGACAGGGCGGGGTGGGCCAGGAACCCCAGTGCTCCGAGGCGGTAGTTGACGGTCACCACGACCACACCCCGCGCGGCCAGCGCGGCGCCGTCGTAGTCGCTGCCCGCGCCGTAGACGTTGCCGCCGCCGTGCAGCCACACCAGGACCGGAAGGGGGCGGTTGCCGGTGCGGGCGGGTGTCCGGACGTTGAGGTACAGACAGTCCTCCACGGTGCTGCCCGTGCGGTTGGACTCGCCGGGCAGGACGGGGCCGCCGTCGGGGAGCAGCGTCAGCGGTAACTGGGGGCAGGGGTGGGCCGGTGCGGTGGCGTTCCGTACGCCGGACCATCGCGGCGTGGGGCGCGGCGGACGCCATCGCAGCTCACCGGTCGGCGGGGCGGCGAACGGGATCCCCTGGAAGACCCGCCCGCCGTCGCGGACGGCCGCGCCCCGCACCCAGCCCCGGTCGGTACGCACGACCGGGGAGTCGGGGCCGGAAGCGGCGCCCGCCGTGGGTGGGGGAACGGCCAGTGACAGGAGCAGGGCCGCGACGGCTGCTGTGGCGCGGGCCAGGGCGGGGCGCGGGCTCGGGACTCTCATCCATCGCTCCAGAGGTGCCGGTGTCGGGGTGGGGGTCATGGCGTGTGCTCGTATGCGCCGATGTCACAGGTGGCGCCCTGCGGGCGCGCGACGCCGCGCTGATCGGTTGCCGGGCAGCCGTCGGCCGCGTCCAGGGCGGGGCTGCCGGGCAGCAGCGCCACGGTGTCCGTGGGGCCGCCGTTGTCCGCCAGCGGTCCGACCAGCGGGTCGCGGCTGGGCAGATCACCCGCCGCGGTCAGCCGGCAGCTGCCGTCGCCGTCGATGTTGTGGCCGCGTGACCTGATGGTGGCGAAGGCCTTCTCGCAGTCGGCGGCCGCGCCGTCGACGGTGTTGCCCGCGATGACGGAGTTGCGCAGGGTCAGATGCCCCAGTGGCAGATCGATGATGTCGGGGATGGGCGCGGGCAGGCTGTCCAGATAGGCCGGCGCGATGTTGATTCCGCCCCCGCCACGGCTGGAACTGTTCCTTGTGACGGTCGAGTTGAGGATCTGCACGGTTCCCAGGCCGCGGATGTCGATGCCTCCGCCGTAGCCGCCGAGGCTGCCGGGGCGGTCGCCGGGGTCCGTCACCCGGTTGTCGGCGATCGTCGAGTTCGTCACGGTGCCGCTGTCGTCGAATCTGATGCCGCCGGCCTCTCCCGCGGCGTTCTGGCTGACCGTGCTGTCGACGAGATCCAGGTGGGAGTCGGGGACGTTGAAGATGCCGCCGCCGTAGCCGGCGGAGTTACCGGTCACGGCGACCCGACGCAGCGTCAGGTGCCGTCCGTTGGCGATGCCGCCGCCACCGGTGCCGGCGAAGGGTACTTCGCGCTGCCTGGCCCTGCCCCCGGTGATCGTCACATCGGACATGTGGGTGTCCGCCCGCAGGCGGAAGACCCGGTCCAGGCGGTTGGCGTCGATGACGGTGCTACGCGCGCCGGCGCCGCGGATCGTGGTGGGTGCGTCGACGTTCAGGTCCCCCGTGGTCGGGTCGGGATGGTCGCCGATGATCAGCCGGGGGTCGGGCGGGATCGTCAGCCGGTAGCGGCCGGGAGGCAGCGTGATCGTACTGCCCGGCCGGGTGTTGGCGGCCATGACGGCGGCACGCAGACTGCAGGCTCCCGACGGTGCGGCACCGGCCGTCCGACGGATCGGCGTCCACCGCGTCGGAGGTGGTGTCCACGACGAATTCCGCTGGGTCGGCGGCCTGGGCCGCGGCGGCGGCGGCGAATGGCGCCGCCATGGCTAAAACGGTGGCGGCGAGTGCCGCAGTGGTGACTCGGACTCTCATGCGGTGAACTCCTCCCGGCGAGGAATCTGGGCGTACGAGGAATCGGTTGCTGCGAGATCTGCGCACTGGTGGGGACGCACGGCTCGTGCGGACAACGGGGCGTAGTTGCGCTGGAGCGGCGACGCCGACCGACGAGCGGAAGAAGAACCGGCGGAGCGGGAGAACAGGTCCGCGTCTCTGTAGGGAGCGTTCCATTCAGAGCGGACCGTGTCTACGCACAGGCGGGGAAAAGGCCGAATCGACCCTGGGTGCCGTGCCCACGATGTGGTTCCACTGGCCTGCGTGTGATTCATCACAGATAGTTATGTTGTGCACAATTTAATTGATGGCTAGCGTTCGAGATCGACACCACCGCACAGGGAGGCAGCACCATGGACCCCGTCCGCTACGAGGACTACCGCCCCGCCGAACGTCCCGGCTACCAGGAGGAGTTGGATGCTGTGGTCGCACAAGTGGCACAGCGCACCGGGGCCTCGGTCGAGCGCGAGGCCGTCGGCCGCGCCGTCCGCACCGCCCACGGAAAGACCTACGGCCTGCTCAAGGCCACCGTCACGATCGGTGACAACCGAGGCTTCCACGGGCAGGGCATCTTCGCCCTGCCCGCCGTGTACGACGCCGTCGTCCGCTACTCCAACGGTCTGGGCCACCAGCGTCCCGATCACCAGCTGGGCGCCGCGTGCGGGATGGGCATCAAGCTGTTCGGGGTCCCCGGCCCCTCACTGCTGGCCGACGAACCGGACACCGGTACCTTCGACCTCAACCTCATCAACAACGAGGTCTTCTTCGCGAACACCGCCTACGACTACATGGTCATCGAGGAGTTGTTCGCCGAGCTGCCCGAGGGACTGGCGAACCCCGCCCGCCGCAAGACCTGGATGGCGGAGTTCCTGACCCGCCGAGGCACGCTCACCGATCCCGACAGCTGGCTGTGGGACGAACTGTTCGCCATGCTCTCGTTCACCACCGTCCCGCGCAGGAACCTGCTGTCGTACGCCTACAACAGCATGGGCGCCTTCCGGTACGGCGATCACATCGCCAAGATCCGCACCGTGCCGACGGTCGAGTCCCTGGCCTCCCTCACGCACCAGATCGTGGATGTGCGCGCGGACAACGAGGCGTTCCGCCGCACCCTGGTTGCCGAGGCCGCGGAGCGGGACCACTCCTTCGAGCTCCAGGTGCAGCTCAACACCGATCTGGCCCGCATGCCGGTGGACAACACCTCCGTGAAGTGGCCCGAAGAGCTGTCCCCCTGGGTGACCGTCGCCCGTGTGGACCTCCCGCGTCAGGACATCGGCGGGGACGACAACGTGGCGGCCGCCGACGCCACGTCGATCACACCGTGGCGCTCACGTGAGGAGCACCGGCCCATCGGTGAGATCCAGCGGGTGCGGCAGGAGGTGTACCGGCGCTCGTCCATCGAGCGGCACCGCATCAATGGACAGCAGCGGCGCGAACCGGTCAGCAGCGCACAACTGCTCGGCTGAGCCGGCCAAGCCGCGTCCCGCCGCCCGCGCCGACGGCTCACCGTGATGCGCACGGCCCCGCGCGTTCGCAGCGGTGGTGGACAGTGGTTGCGCCGCCCAGAAGGTTCCGGCCGAGGCCCGTGGCTGTCAGTGCCGCGGGCCACACTCGTGCCGCGGCACCATCCGGGCACCGCAGCACGAGAGGAGCAACGTGGCTGAGGTGCTGGTCTTCCACCATGGACACGGGCTGACCGCCGGCGTTCGCGAGTTCGCCGAGCAGTTGCGACGGGCCGGACATCCACGCCCCAGACCTGTTCGAAGGGCAGGTATTCGACAGCCTTGAGGAGGGCATCGGCTACGCCGAGAACGCCGGGTTCGACACGATCACGGCACGCGGAACCGCCGCCGCCGAGGAGTTGCCTGCGCAGCTCGTCCATGTCGGCTTCTCGCTCGGCGTCCTGCCGGCGCAGAAGCTGGCCCAGAACCGCCCCGGCGACAGGCACCTGTTCATCGACAGCAGCCTGCCGTCCTACGACGGCCTTTCCGGCTGACGACCTCGCGGCCCGTCCACCGTCCCGGTGGACGGGCCGTCCCACGGGACGAACCGGACGAGCTGCAGCAACGATCCCAACTCGCCGTCACGGACATGCACGAGCCGGTGCAGTTCACCCCGTGCATGGTGCGCACCACCTTGTCGTGCGACCAGCGGTCCCGGTAGAACTCGTCCGCCTTGCGCCCGCCGCCCTTGTGCAGGGTGCGCAGGTCCTTCGAGATCTCCGCGCGGGTGAAGAAGCGGCGGCTGCGCACCAGCGCCTTCGCCAGTTCGCCGTCCATGCGCGCCTGTGCCCGTTCCGGGCTGGTCTCCGTGCTCACCGTGCATTCCGCCCCGGGCGCGTCGGCCGAACGTCCTGTGCCCGGCCGGGACGGTCCGGTCGGGCACAGGAGCGGTGAACGGGCGGGGTTGGCGCGACCTGGCGCCCGGCCGTGGGCGGTCAGGCGGCAGGCCGGGACAGGGCGCTGCCCGCTTCGGCGCGCACGGCCTCGACGGCTTCCCACTGCTCGGTCGACAGGGTCGCCAGCGAGGCGGGGAAGACGCCGTCCTGCTCCTTGAGGATGTGATCACGCAGCACGTCGAGCACCTCCAGCACCCGGTCGGGCCAGGTGGGATCCCCCGGCACGCCGTGAGCGGCCTCGGCCGGCACCGCCTCGATGTGAGGGTGCTCGGCCTCCAGGGCGGCGATGTGGTCGGGGAACTCCATGGCCATCGCGGGGAACAGCCCGTGCTCCTCCACCTGGGTGTGCGGGTCCAGGACGGCGGTGATGCGGCGGGCGACTTCGGCCATGCCGGCGATGTCGCCGCCGTGCCGGGCGTCGCGCACGTGGCTGATGAGGGTGACGACCTCGTCGTGTTCGCGGGTCAGCTCGTCGATCGTCGCCACGGACTGGCAGCCGCAGTATTCGCACATCGAAGGACTCCGGTTCTGCTCTACGTCGGTTCAGTGGGAGTGGGCGGTGCGGGTGCGGCGGGTGAGCGCGTGTCGCACCCCGGTCTCGGTGAAGGCCAGCGCCACCGCCGCGACCGCGGCCAGCAGGATGAGGCCGATCGCGTAGGAGCCGTAGGCGCCGTACAGCGAGCCCATCAGCAGCGGCGGCACGAAGCCGCCCAGGCCGCCTGCGGCGCCGACGATGCCGGTGACGGAGCCGACCTTGTTCGCCGGGGCCATCAGGGCCACCAGGGCGAACACCGCGCCGCTGCCCGCGCCCAGCGCGGCGGCCATGGCCAGGAAGGCGATCGTGCCCACCGGGGCCAGGGCCGGTGTGAAGGACTGCGTGAGCGCCCCGACCAGCACGACCGCGAGCGTGCCGGCCAGCACCCGCACCGGGCCCATACGGTCGGACAGCCAGCCGCCCATCGGCCGCATGGCCACCGCGAGCAGCACGAAGCCTGCCATTCGGTTGGCCGCGTCGGCCTGGGTGAGGTCGTAGCCGGTCTTGAGGTAGGTGGGCAGGTAGACGGAGAAGGCGACGTAGCCGCCGAAGGCCACCGCGTACAGCGCGGACGCCTGCCAGGTGACGCCGAGGCGCAGGGTGGCGGCCATACGCCGTCTCAGCGGTTCGGACGGCACGGTGCGTCCGGGGGCGTCCCGCAGCACCAGCGCGGCCACGGCGGCGTAGGCCGTGAGCACCCCCGCGGTGATCAGGAAGGGCGTCGCCACGCTGTTCGCGTCGACCAGCTTCACGGTGGTCAGGGCGCTGATCGCGGTGCCGCCCATGCCCATGCCGAAGACGCCGATGGCAAGACCCCGCCGCTCGGGCGGGAACCAGGCGCTCACGAAGGGCACGCCCACGGCGAAGGCGGTGCCGCCGATGCCGAGGAAGAACCCGCCGGCCAGCAGGGCGGTGAGCGAGGAGTGGCCGGCGAGACCGAGGTAGAGCACCGGGACGATGGTGGCCGCCGAGATGATCGGGAACATGACGCGTCCGCCGAACCGGTCGGTCAGTGCGCCGACCGGGATGCGGCCCAGGGAGCCGACGACGACTGGTACGGCCACCAGCAGCGACTGCTGGAAGGATGTCAGGTCCAGAGTGTCCTTGAAGCGGGGGCCGAGCGGGCTGAGCAGCGCCCAGGCCCAGAAGTTGACGGCGAATCCGACGGTGGCCAGGGTCAGCATCAGCCAGGCCCGTCCGGGCGCCGGCGCACCGGCGGCCGCCCTGCCGCTCTCCGTCATCGAAGACTGGACCATGCTGTCCGTCCCTTCCCTCTTGCTCACGCCAGTTCTGCGACAGAGGTCGCAGGCGAAAACCCGCGGGCCTCTTGCCCCGCGGGTCGGTGACTCCTCGGCCACTGTCCGCCAGGGGACGCCTGGGCGGCATGGGTCATGGGTCCCTGCCGCGGCGCTGACGGTCCTCGTGCCGGGTCCGGCCGCCCCTCCTCTTCGGCGCGCCCCGGATTGCTTGCCGGCCAGGCCGCGCCTCGGCCGTGCTCCCGCGTGGGACGCGTTGCGGACCTCGCCCGCCTGGGCCAACTGCAGCAGGCTCCGAATCCCCACGATGTCGGGCACCTCCAGGTGCGCGCCCTCCGCCCGTGCGGCGCCGATCATCTCCGTCACGATCGGTTCCGCCACTGGGCGGCCGGTGAACGGCATCCGGCTGGTGGTCGCGTATTCGCGGCTGAGCACCATCTTGCGCACTTGGCCGCACTGCCGGCCGTGGGACCCCGTCGGCCTTCCCCCGCCAGGCCGAACCTCACTGGTCGCCGGAGCGGCGCGGTGTTGTCATGGGTAGGGAGGACGGCGTGTACGAGCCGGCGCACCGCGCGTGGCCCGCCCGGGCGGTCCGACCGCGGCCGCCCCGTCGCAATGCGGAGGAGACCGATGCCATGCTGCACCGCCGCACGGTCGGAGACGTGATGACCGAGGAGGTCGTCACCCTCCGCCCCACCACACCACTCCAGGAGGTCGCCGCCCTGCTGGACGCGAACGATATCGTCGCGGCGCCAGTCGTCGACGACGATGGCGCCCCTGTCGGCGTCGTGTCCGCGTCCGACGTACTGCGGCACGAGACCGGCGCGCCTGATCCACAGGGGCAGGAGGGGACCGACGAGCACGCTTGGAGCAAGGCGCGGGCACGGACCGCAGGCGCGCTCATGAGCAGCCCCGTCTTCACCGCCCGCGCCGACTGGACGATCCCCCGGGCCGTGCGGGAACTCCGCAGGCGGCACGTCAAGCAGCTACCGGTGGTCGGCGACGACGGGTTCCTCACCGGCATCGTCACCCGCAGCGACCTGCTCGATGCCTTCATCCGCTCCGACGTCGAGATCCGAGGCGAGGTCGAGCAGGACGTCCTGGGGCGCATCCTCGGCCTGGAAGAGGGCACCGTCGCCGTCGAGGTCCAAGACGGTGTCGTCACCCTTCGTGGTCACGTCCCGGCACCGCGCCTCGTCCAGGTGGTCGTGGGTCTCTGCCAGGGCGTCGACGGTGTCGTCGCCGTGGACGCCCACCTCTCCGCCACCCGGGCGGGCTAGCCGCCCCGCCGGCCGGCCGCCCCCGGGATGGCCGCCTGGAGCAGCCGGGCCCGGACGGCCCGAATGAAGGGCAGCGAGCCGCACAGGTGGACATCGGCGTCGGCGGACAGGTCCAGCCCCAAGAGATCCATCAGGCCGGTGCGGGCGCCGGGTTCGGCGGCGGCGTCCTGTTCGTACCAGAACTCCGCCCGGGCACCGGGCAGTCGGCCGACGAGGCGACCGGTGTCCACCCGCAGGGCATGGTCGGCCTGGGAACGGTCGGCGTGCGGCACCGTCACCGGGCGGGCGGCTCCGGTCGCCGCGAGGTGTTCGAGCATGCCGACCTTCGGAGTGCAGCCGATACCGGCCGAGACCAGCAGCAGCGGGCTGTCGGCCTCATCGAGGAGCAGATCGCCGAACGGAGCGGACAGAGCGTCCTCGTCGGCTGGGCGCAGCAGGAAGGAGACCGCGTCGGGGGGTTCCTGTCGTCCCAGGCGGCGGCCACCTCCGGCGTGACCGCGTCGCCGAGCACGTCGGCGATGGCACGGAAGAGGTACTTGTGGACGATCCGATCAGCCAGTGGACGAACACCACCGCCACCAGTGCCCCGGCGTTCAGCGCGAGCCACAGCAGCCGGTGCAGGCGGGCACTGAGGAGTGTCACCGGGCCCGTTCGGCGGCTCGCGCCCACCGCGCTCCCGCGACGGGCGGTCGTGGCGTCCGCTGCGAGCGCGGGTCCGTGAGTCATGTGCGAGCGCGGGTCCGTGAGTCATGCGGCTCACCGGGAGCCGGAGGCCGACCGCGGTCGGCCCGGGGCCGTGGGGGCTGCCGCCGGTGTGGTCCGCCGGCGGTAGACCAGATAGGGCCGGGCGAGGTACCCGATCGGGGCGCTCCACACGTGCACCAGCCGGGTGAACGGCCAGGCCGCGAAGAGCAGGAAGGCGGTCAGGGCGTGTAGCTGGAACAGCAGCGGGGCTCCGGCGATCGCCTCCGGCTGCGGCTGGAGGACGAACAGTCCGCGGAACCAGACGGAGACGGTGGAGCGGTAGTCGTAGCCGGCGCCGAACACGTTATGGGCGGCGGTGGCGGTGATTCCGAGCAGGACGGTGGCGGACAGCAGCGGGAAGAGGAGTTTGTCGCTGCGGTCGGTGGTGAGCCGGATCCGGCGGGTCAGCAGCCTGCGGGCGCACAGCATGCCCAGCCCGGCGACCATGGCGACGCCCGCCACCGAACCCGCCCAGACGGACGTGGTGTGGTACACGTGCTCGGAGATGCCGGCGGCCTCGGTCCACGAGTCCGGAATGGCGAGTCCCACGACATGCCCGGCGATGACCATGAAGGCTCCGAGGTGGAACAGCGGGCTGCCCCAGCGCAGCCAGCGGTGTTCCAGAAGCTGGCTGGTGTGCGTGGTCCAGCCGAACTGGTCCTGGCGGTAGCGCCAGACGTGCCCGACCACGAACACCGCGAGGCAGATGTAGGGGACGGCGACCCACAGCAGAAGGTCCGTGCCGCTCACCGACGCTGCGGCCGACGGGGCGAGGGATGCGGCGTTCATCGGGTGCCTTTCATAAGGCTGTTGGTCGGGTCGGCGGGCGGCACACGGGTCGGCGGAGCAGCCATCGGCGGCACGAACGTGCCGGGAGGGGCGAACTCCCCCTCCCCGTAGGTGCCGTAGGGATCGAGGCCGACGTCCTCGTTCGGCGGTCCCTCGGCGACGAGTCGGGCCACCGCCGCGCGGTCCGCCTCGGTGGGCGGCGGCAGCAGGGTGAGCAGCGCGGCCAGTACGTGCCGGTACGGCGAGTCGGCGTCGGTCAGTGCCCGGTGGATCAGCTCCAGCCCGCGCCGGTGCTGGCGCAACGGTGCCTCGCCGGCACCGGGGCCCGTCAGAGCGGCGAACTCGAGCACGACCGGGAGGTGGTCGGGCAGTTCACGCCCGTCGATGTCCCAGCCGGCGGCCCGGTAGCGCTGGTTCAGGGTGAGCAGCGCCATGCCGCGGCGGCGGGTGTCGCCGTGCAGGTAGTAGGTGAGGTAGAGGCTGCTCTTACGACGCAGGTCGAACATCTCGACGTAGTGCCGCTCAAGGGCGTCCGTACCCTGGCCCGTGAGCCAGGCGGTGAAGACGGCCAGGTGCTCGGCGGCCGGCGAGGACGGCAGCGCCTCGACGGTGGCCGTCAGCACGGGCCGGGCCGCGGCGAGTTCGGCGTCCGGGTACTGCAACAGCAGCGAGCACAGCCGCAGCAGCAGGGTGCGCGCCTCCGACTCCTCGGGCGTGAGCCGGGCCGGGCGGCGGACGGCCGCCCGGACGCGGGTGCGGACAAGGGCGGGAATGGTTGCGGGCTGGGACCCCCGGAGGGAGTCTTGGGCAGGGCTCACGAGTGGCCTCCGGCGGTCTTGCGGCCCAGGGTGGGGATGCCGAGCATCACGCGTCGGCCACCGGCTTCCACCGGGTCCCCGGACGATTCGACCGGGCAGCGGTTCTCCATCGCGGTCAGCGCGGCCGCGTCCTCCTTGTGCGCGGCGGGGACGACGTACCGGTCCTGGTACTTGGCGACGGCGAGCAGCCGGTGCAGGTCCTCCGCCTCGCGGCCGGTGAGCCCCACGGCCTTCAGCACCGTCTCGTCGCCGGCCTCGCCGAGGACGCGCTCGCGCATGAACGAGCGCAGTGCGGTGAGCTTCATCAGCACCCCGGCGACGACGTCGGTGTCCCCGGCGGTGAACAGCTCCGCCAGGTACTCCAGCGGGATGCGCAGCCGGGTGACTGCGGCGAAGACGTGGTCCGGGTCGTCCTGGTTTCCGCCCGCCGCGTCCACGGCGTCCAGGACAGGGGACAGCGGAGGCACGTACCAGACCATCGGCATCGTCCGGTACTCCGGGTGGAGTGGGAGGGCCACCTTGTACCGCATGACCAGGTCGTACACCGGGGAGCGGCGGGCCGCCTCCAGCCAGTCCTCCGGGATGCCGGCCTCCCGGGCCGCCGCGATCACGTCGGGGTCGTGCGGATCGAGGAAGACGCCACGCTGCGCGTCGAGCAGGTCCTTCTCGTCCGGGGTGGCCGCGGCCTCGCCGACGCGGTCGGCGTCGTAGAGGAGCAGCCCCAGGTAGCGCAGGCGTCCCACACAGGTCTCCGAGCACACCGTCGGCTGGCCGGCCTCGATGCGCGGGAAGCAGAACGTGCACTTCTCCGCCTTGCCGGTGGCGTGGTTGACGTACACCTTCTTGTACGGGCACGCCGTCACGCACATCCGCCAGCCGCGGCAGCGGTCCTGGTCGACCAGGACGATGCCGTCCTCGACCCGCTTGTACATCGCCCCCGACGGACAGGCAGACACGCAGGCCGGGTTGAGGCAGTGCTCGCACAGTCGCGGCAGGTGGAAGAGGAACGTCTGCTCGAACTCGAACTTGACCTTCTCCGCCCACTCACCGGTCAGGTTCGGGTCGCCGCCGGCGTGCTCGGGCGCGCCGCCCAGGCCGTCCTCCCAGTTGGCGCCCCACGTGATGGACGTGGGATTGCCGGTGAGGACCGAGCGCGGGCGGGCGACCGGGATGTCCTTGCCGGCCGGGGCGTTGACGAGGTTGTCGTAGTCGTAGGTGACCGGCTCGTAGTAGTCCTCGATGCTCGGCAGGTCAGGGTTGGAGAAGAGAGAGAGCAGCCGCTTGACCCGCCCGCCTGATCGCAGGACGAGCCGCCCGCGCCTGTCGAGCATCCAGCCGCCCTTCCACTGTCCCTGGTCCTCGTAGCGGCGGGGGTAGCCGACGCCGGGCTTGGTCTCGACGTTGTTGAACCAGGCGTACTCGACGCCGGTGCGGTTGGTCCACGTCTGCTTGCAGGTGACCGAGCAGGTGTGGCAGCCGATGCACTTGTCGAGGTTCATCACCATCGCGATCTGTGCCATGACGCGCATCTCAGTACTCCACTTGCTGGCTGCGGCGGCGGATGACGGTGACCTCGTCACGCTGGTTGCCGGTCGGACCGTAGTAGTTGAAGGCGTAGGTGAACTGGGCGTAGCCGCCCGCGAGATGCGTCGGCTTGAGCAGGAGCCGCGTGAGCGAGTTGTGGATGCCGCCGCGCTTGCCGCTGACCTCGGTCTTCGGCACGTTCACATTGCGGTCCTGGGCGTGGTACATGTACACGGTTCCCTCGGGCATGCGGTGCGTGACCACAGCCCTGGCGGCGACGACGCCGTTGCGGTTGTACGCCTCGATCCACTCGTTGTCCCTCACGCCGATCTTCTCGGCGTCGGCGGTGGACATCCAGATCGTCGGGCCGCCGCGGGACAGGTCGAGCATGTACTTGTTGTCCTGGTAGTTGGAGTGGATGGACCACTTGGAGTGCGGGGTCAGATAGCGGACGGTGACCTCCGCCCGATCGGTCTCGTGCAGGTGCTCGTCGCCGTAGTGCCGTGGGGTGTTCAACGGCGGTCGGTAAACGGGGAGTTGTTCGCCGAGTTCGGCTATCCAGTCGTGCTGGACGAAGAAGTGCTGGCGGCCGGTGAGGGTGTGCCAGGGCTTCTTGTGCTCGGTGTTGATGACGAAGGGGGAGTAGCGGCGCCCGCCGGTCTCCGAGCCCGACCACTCGTACGAGGTCATCACCGAGCGCGGCTGCGTGCGGGTGTCCGCGAAGGTGATCCGCTCCGCCTCGCGCTCGGAGGCGAGCTCCACCAGGCCCTCGCTGCCCGTCCGCCGCTCCAGCTCGCGGAAGCCCTCGGTGGCCAGGCGGCCGTTGGTGGTGCCGGACAGGGTGAGGATCGCCTCGCACATGTCGGTGGCGGTGGCCAGCGAGGGCCGTCCGGCGGCGATCCCGTCCTTGACGGTGCCGTTGCGTCGCCGCAGCTCGTCGATCTCCTGGTTCGGGTGGACGGTGACGCCCTTGGTGGTGGTGCCCAGGGTGTCCAGGAGCGGGCCGACGGCGCGCATCTTCTGCGCGATCGCGGCGTAGTCCCGTTCGATGACGGCCAGCTTGGGCATGGTCCGCCCGGGGACGGGCTCGCACTCGCCGTTCTTCCAGTCCCGTACGACGCCGCCGGGCTGGGCGAGTTCGTCGGGGGTGTCGTGCAGCAGCGGCACGGCGAGGACGTCGGTGCGGGTGCCGAGGTGCTCCGCGGCCAGTTCGCTGAACTTGTCGGCGATCGTGAGGAAGGTGTCGTAGTCGGTGCGGGCCTGCCAGGGCGGGGCGATGGCCGGAGTGAACGCGTGGACGAAGGGGTGCATGTCGGTCGACGACAGGTCGTCCTTCTCGTACCAGGTGGCGGCCGGCAGGACGATGTCGGACAGCAGGCCGGTGGACGTCATCCGGAAGTCCATGGAGACCAGCAGGTCGAGCTTGCCCTCGGGGGCCTCCTCCCGCCACACCACGTCCTTCGGGCGCCCCTCGGGCGGTGTCTCTTCGGAGCGGACGGCCGCGTCGGTGCCCAGCAGGTGGCGAAGGAAGTACTCGTTGCCCTTGCCGGAGGAGCCGAGCAGGTTGGCCCGCCACACGGTGAGTACGCGGGGGAAGTTGGCCGGGTCGTCGGGGTCTTCGGCGGCGAACCGCAACCTGCCGGACTTGAGTTCGTCGATGATGTGCTCGGCGACCGGCCGGCCCGCGGCGGCGGCCTGGTCCGTCAGGTCCAGTGGGTTGCGGTTGAAGCCGGGGTGGCCGGGAGTCCAGCCCAGCCGCACGGCCTGTGCGAGTGTGTCCGCGAACGCCTTGCCCTTGAAACGCCCGTTGCCGAGCGGGGAGGCCAGCTCGTCGGGCCCGAACGCCTCGTAGCGCCACTGGTCGGAGTTCAGGTACCAGTACGAGGTGCCCGCCATGTGCCGGGTGGGTCGCTGCCAGTCGAAGGCGAACGACAGGTGCTGCTGTCCGGTGACCGGGCGGACCTTCTCCTGGCCGACGTAGTGCGCCCATCCGCCGCCGTTGACACCCTGGCAGCCGGTCATGGTGATCAGGGCCAGGAAGGCCCGGTAGATCGTGTCGGAGTGGAACCAGTGGTTGGTGCCGGCCCCGAGTGCGATCATGGACCGGCCGTTCGTGCGCTCGGCGTTGCGGGCGAACTCCCGGCCGATACGGGCCGCCTGCTCCGCCGGGACCGAGGTGATCGTCTCCTGCCAGGCCGGGGTGTACGGCTCGCTCGCATCGTCGTACGAGGTGGGCCAGCTGCCCGGCAGCCCGGGGCGCGCGACGCCGTACTGCGCCAGCATCAGGTCGAAGACCGTGGTGACGAGCCGGCCGCCGATCCGGCGCGCGGGCACCCCGCGCACCATGACCGAGCCGCCCTCCGTACTGCCCTCGTCGAAACGGGGCAGTGCGACCTCGGCTGTCTCCTCGGCGCGTTCGAGCAGGGTCAGTTCGGGGACGACGTCGCCCAGGTCGAGATTCCAGCGGCCTCGCCCGGCTTCCCCCCACCGGAAGCCGAGCGAGCCGCCGGGGACCACCGGTTCCCCAGTGGCCCGGTCCAGAAGGACGGTCTTGAACTCGGCGTGTTCCTCGTCGTGGCCGAGATCCGCGGCGGTCAGGAACCCGTCCGGGACGAGACCGCGGTCGTGCTCGCGCAGGGCCACCAGGAACGGGGCGTCGGTGAACTTGCGCATGTAGTCCTGGAAGTACGGCACTTCGCGGTCGACGAGGAACTCGCGCAGGATCACGTGCCCCATGGCCATCGCCAGCGCCCCGTCCGTGCCCGGGTGCGGGGCGAGCCATTCGTCGGCGTGCTTGACATTGTCGGCGTAGTCGGGGCTGACCGCGACGACCTTGGTGCCGTTGTAGCGGGTCTCGGTCAGGAAGTGCGCGTCCGGCGTGCGGGTCACGGGGATGTTGGAGCCCCACATCACCAGATAGCCCGCATTCCACCAGTCCGCGGCCTCCGGCACGTCCGTCTGGTCGCCGAAGACCTGCGGCGAGGCGATCGGCAGGTCGGCGTACCAGTCGTAGAACGACAGCAGGGTGCCGCCGATCAGCGAGTGGAACCGTGCCCCGGCCGCGAACGACGCCATCGACATCGCCGGGATGGGCGAGAAGCCGGCGACGCGGTCCGGGCCGTACGCCTTGACCGTGTGCACCTGGGCCGCGGCGACCAGCTCGCTGACCTCGTCCCAGTCGGCGCGTACCAGTCCGCCCTTGCCGCGCGCCCTCTTGTACGCGCGCGCCTTCGCCGGGTCGCCGGTGATCTCGGCCCAGGCCGCAACCGGGTCGCCGAGCCGCTTGCGGGCCTCGCGCCACAGCTTCAGCAGCGCGCCGCGCACATACGGGTAGCGGACCCGGCTGGGAGAGTACGTGTACCAGGAGAACGACGCCCCGCGCGGGCAGCCGCGCGGCTCGTACTCGGGGCAGTCCGTGCCGATGGACGGGTAGTCGGTGGCCTGGTGCTCCCAGGTGATGATGCCGTCCTTGACGTACACCATCCACGAACACGAACCGGTGCAGTTGACCCCGTGCGTGGAACGCACCACCTTGTCGTGCGACCAGCGGTCCCGGTAGAAGCCCTCCCACTTCGGGTCGCCTTCGCCGAACACGGCCCGGCCGTCCGCCGACACCTCACGGCGGGTCAGCAGTCTGCGGGCGGCCAGTGGCCAGCCCTCACCGGTGGGCGACGCCTGGCGCCGTGCGTTCTGAACGTTCTCCATGGCTCGGAACGCTAGAAGCCGCAGGCCATGGTGCACCTGGGGCAGGCGGTCCCTGACGGATGACCTTCCGGCCCCGTCCGGCCGGTCGCAACAGGGACCAATGGTCCCCGTGCCGGGGTCCGGCCGGCGAGGGAACCGGCTGTGCCCGGCGTGCATGCTGGGCACTGATCGAACCGCAGACGCCCATCTGTACGACCGCCTTCCGTGCCTGCCGGGCGGCCGATTCTCCCTTCCCCGGCCGCCGCAGGTGCGGCGCGTACGGCGCGTGGCGCCCGGTTCGGTCGAGCCTCCGGCCGCTCACCGCGGCCGGAAGCGGCATCCACCCCCGGAGTCGGCACCCGGACAGCCGACCCCACCCGCATCGGCCGGCCGCGCCGGCCCGACCTGCTGGAGACACGACCATGAGCGTGCTCACCCTCGCCTCGGACCCCAAGGACGCCACGGCCCTCGAAGGCGCGGAGGCGCACCACGCCCGACTGGCCGGGGAACTGGCCGGACGCGTGAAGATGCTGCTCACCGCCGTGGACCGCGACCCGAGCGCCGCAGAGAGGATCCACGCCGGTCTCATCACCTTCTGCGACCGTTCGCTGCTGCCGCACGCCGCAGCCGAGGAAGCCGCGCTCTACCCCGTAGCCCACGGCATGCCCGAGGCCCGTCTGCTCATCGAGAGCCTGATCGGCGAACACCGCTGCGTCACCGCCCTCGTCGACACCCTGCGCAGCGCACCCGGCCCGGCGGGCGCGGCGGCCGACGCCCGCGCCCTGCAGGTCCTCTTCGAGGAACACGTGGCCAAGGAGAACGGCCTCGTGCTGCCCCTGCTTGCCATGACGCCCGAGGTCTCCCTGGCGGAGCTGCTCGCGGACATGCACCACCGGCTCGCGAGTGACGTGCCTGCCGCGGGCGCCCAAGGAGATCAGAACATCGAGGAAGGACTGGACATGCAGGAACAGACCGAGGAAACGGGCGGCTGCGAGGGAGTCTGCGGCTGCGGTGGCACGGAGGAGACGGCCGAACCCGAACTGGACGTGCGGGAGGTGCCGCACGCCCTGCGCCACGCGACGGTCTTCGGCGCCCTCGACGCCGTCCCGGTGGGCACCGCCATGGTGCTGGTCGCCCCCCACGACCCACTGCCGCTGCTCGCGCAGATCGAACAGCGCAGCCCCGGCACGTTCTCGGTGGAGTACCTGGAACGCGGCCCCGAGGCCTGGCGGCTGAGGCTCAGCCACCGCTGACCAGAAGCCGTTGCAACCTCCGGGCGGCGCACGGACGTTGCTCCACCGGCGTGCACACACCGCCCTACCCACAGCACACGAGGAAAGAGGGAACACACATCATGGACGGATCCCGTCGTCGGACCGGCACCCTGCTCGGGACGGTCGGCACAGCCCTGGCAGTCGTTGGGCCGGTCATGGTGCTACGCGGACGCAGCGGCAGGAGGGAGATCCGAGCCGAGCTGGCCGACCAGAAGATCACCTTCCCCGAAGGCGGGCTCCCCGGCGAACTCGCCGCCCACGCCGGCCGGCGCGTGGAAACCGGCCGCGACGCGCACGCCTACGCCCAGTTCATCAAGGGCAATCTCGCCCATGCCACCGGCGGCCGCACCTACGCCGAGATCACCGCGGAGCTCCACGCCACCGGCGGCGACGACGAGAAGCTCGCGAAGCTGCGCCAGACCGCGTTCATGGGCCAGTCCCTGCGCGCCTCGCTGATGTCCGCCTACCAGGCATGGCACCTCACGACCCTGGTCATGGGCCTGGGCACCGCGCTGACCGGCCTGGGAGCCGCGCTGGTGGCCACCGCCAACGCGTTGGCAGAGCGCTCACCGGACCGTTCCTGACCATGCCGCGGCGCCTCGCCGCCGCTCCGATGGCCCGTCCGGGCCTGCCACACCCGTGGTGAAGAGGGACTGTCGGCCCTGTCGGCGAAGACCAAGGGCCGCCGCGCCGACCACCGCCGCCGGTGGACGCTGACGGCGACCGATCCGGAGGTATCCCGTGCACGACCACGTCGACCGCCCTCAAGGCCGATTCCACCGCTGCCGCTCGCGGTGGCTGCCGCGCACGGTCCGGCCCGGTCACCGTCCGGCCGCCCGCCTCGTCTGCCCTGACTCCAGGGCGGCCGGACACAGCTCCAGGGCGCTGGGAAGGGCCGGACGATGAGCGCCGCCGCCCATGCCATCCGCCGCCAGCGGCACGACGCGGGGGAACGGCCCTTCATCGTCATCTGGGAGTCGACCAGGGCCTGCCCGCTGGCCTGCCTGCATTGCCGCGCCGAGGCCGTGCCCGACCGCGATCCGCGCGAGCTGGACACCGTCGCCGCCAAGGACCTGCTGGGCCAGGTGGCCGCCTTCGGGCAGCCCGCCCCGCTGTTCGTCATCACCGGCGGCGACCCGTTCCAGCGCCCCGACCTGACGGAGCTCATCGCATACGGCAAGGAGGTCGGCGTCCGGGTGGCGGTGTCCCCGTCCGGTACGCCGACGCTCACCGCGGAGCGGCTGCGGGACCTGCACGCCGCGGGCGCGGTCGGCCTCTCGCTGAGCCTGGACGGCTCCACCGCCGAGCTGCACGACACCTTCCGCAGGGTGCCCGGGGTGTTCCGCTGGACCCTGGACGCCTGGGACGCCGCCCGTGCCCTCGGAATGAAGGTGCAGATCAACACCACGGTTGCCCGGCACAACCTGCACGACCTCCCCGACATCGTCCGCATCGTCGCCGAACACGGCGCGATGCTGTGGAGCGCCTTCTTCCTGGTGCCCACGGGCCGCGGCCGCAGCCTCGGTGCTCTGACCGCGGGCGAGGTGGAGGACGTCCTCAACTTCGTCTACGACGTGGGCCTGACCGTGCCGGCCAAAACCACCGAGGCCCACCACTTCCGCCGTGTCGCCCTGCAACGCCAGGTCCTCGCCGCCACCGGCGACCATATGCCGGTGCTCGGACTGGGCCCGCTGTACCGGGAGTTGCGCGAGCGGGCCACCGAGCTGGGTCTGGACGCCGGAGCGCGCCGGGTGCGGCGCCCGCCACTGGACGTCAACGCGGGCCGCGGCTTCGTGTTCGTCTCGCACACCGGCACCGTGCACCCCAGCGGTTTCCTGCCGCTGGCCGCCGGAAGCGTCCGCGAGACGCCGCTGACGGAGATCTATCGCACCTCGGCGCTGTTCACCGGGCTGCGGGACCCCGACCGGCTGGGCGGCCGGTGCGGAGCGTGCGAGTTCCGCCGGGTCTGCGGCGGCTCACGATCGCGCGCGTACGGCGTCACCGGCGACCCGTACGCAGAGGAGCCCTGGTGCGGATACGTCCCGGGCTCCTTCCCCCACCAGCGGGAACTGGCCGCGCTGCTGTCCGGCGGTGCCGACACCGAGGGCCGGCCGGTCCGTGGACACACGGTCGGGAGCACGTCGAACCAGAACGGCGGCATGGGGTCGCCCAAGCGTCGAGGAGTGGCATGACCAGCATCGCGGCCGGGCCCACCGGGACCGGAGACGGGGGTGAGCCCGGCAAGTACCCGAACAGGTTCAGGGCGTCCGGCGTGAAGGCCCGGCATCTGCGCGCCCACGTCCTGGTCGTGGCGTGGCTGGTGTCGGCCCTGCTTGCGGTCGCGGCGCCGGAGTCGCTGCCGGTGGCCCGCTGGCTGGCCGTGCACATGTTCCTGCTCGGCGCCGTCACCACGGCCGTCCTGATCTGGAGCGAGCACTTCGCCGTCGCCATGCTGCATGCCAGGATCCCCGACGCACGATGGAGCGCCGCCCGGCTCGGGACCGCCAACCTCGCCGTGGCCGGGCTGCTCATCGGGGTGTGGACCGCGGCGCCGGCGCTGACCTCTGTCTCCGCCACGCTGCTGGTGGCCGCGGCCGCCGCGCACCTGGTGATGCTGGTCCGCCTCGGGCGGGGCGCGCTCGGAGGGCGGCTCAAGCCGATCGTCTCCTACTACCGGGCGGCCACAGCGGCCCTGATCGCCGGCGCCGTACTCGGCGGGCTGCTGGCCACCGGCGGCGCCGGCGGACCCGACCGGTACGCCGGGCTGCGCCTGGCCCACATCCACGTCACGCTGCTCGGCTGGATCGGTCTGCCCGTCCTGGGCACGCTGTTCATGCTGTGGCCCACCGTGCTGGGCGTACGGATGAAGGACCGCACCACGAAGGTGTCGCGATGGGTGCTGTGGCTCACCGGCAGCGGACTGCTGGTGGCGGTCGCCGCCCTGGCACTCGGCCGGCGCTGGCCGGCCGCGGCGGGCCTCGCCCTCTACGCCGAGGGAGCGGCCCTCGCCGTCAACCTCCTGGTCCGTACCGTACGCGGCAGCCGGCCCGTCTCCGCGGCGGCGGCCTGGACGCTCGCCGTGGCCACATGCTGGCTGCTGATCGCGGTGGCGGCGGATCTGGCATGGCTGGTCGCCCGGCCGCTCGCGGCCGCACAGACCGGGATCGACGCTCTGCTCCCGGTACTGCTGATCGGCTTCGTCGCGCAGATCCTGATCGGCGCGCTCACCTATCTGCTGCCGGTCGTCCTCAGCAGCGGTCCGAAGGACCGGGCGGCCGTACGGGCGGTGCTGGAGCGGGGCTGGCTGACGCGGCTGGTGGCGCTCAACACCGGTGTTGTGCTGACGGCGCTCCCGCTGCCCGGCCCGGCCGCGACGGCCGGCACGCTGCTGGCCGCTCTGCCGGGCGCCGCGTTCCTGGCCCTGGTGGTGGCTGTCCTCGTCCGCAGCGGCCGGGCACTGTCGCGGGACGAGGGCACGGACAGCGCGTCACGACGTCCCCCCGTGTGGGGCACGGCTGCGGGCGTCGTCCTGACCGTCCTGGCTGTGCTCATGGCCAACAGCGGCGGGGACACCGACGACCAGGCCGTCGCCTCCGCGACGGGCGGCGGCGCCGCCACCGCGACCCGCACTGTCGACATCACCCTCGCCGACATGCGCATCAGCCCCGCCCGGATCGAGGTCGCAGCAGGCACCGCCCTGCGGCTGAAGATCACCAACGACGACGCCCAGCGACACGACCTCAAGGTGGAGGACGGCCCTGCCACCCCGATGCTCGCCAAGGGCGACACCCGCGTCCTGGAGGTCGGACCGGTCACCGAGAACCGTGAGGCGTGGTGCACCCTGCCGGGCCACCGGGCGGCCGGGATGACCATGGACATCGTCGTCAAGGGCCGCGACACGGCGAAGGACAGCGGCGAACACGAGGGACACGCGTCGGCCGCCGACAACGCCGGCTTGGACCTCTCCGCCGACTTCTCCACCGGCTGGCGGGCACGCGACGCCGACCTGGCGCCCGCGCCCGGCGGGACGGTCCACAAGGTCGAACTGCACGCCGCGCACACCACGGTCGAAGTGGCTCCGGGCGTGCGGCAGCAGATGTGGACCTTCGGCGGCACCGCACCCGGCCCCACCCTGCGCGGCAAGGTCGGCGACGTCTTCGAGGTCACCCTCGTCAACGACGCCACCGGGATGGGGCACGGCATCGACTTCCACGCCGGCGCCCTCGCCCCCGACACGCCCATGCGCACCCTCGACCCGGGCGAACGGCTCGTCTACCGCTTCCGCGCCGAGAAGGCCGGAGCATGGCTGTACCACTGCAGCACCGCACCGATGCTCCAGCACATGGGCAACGGCATGTACGGCGCCGTCGTCATCGACCCACCCGGCCTCCCCAAGGTGGACCACGAGTATGTGCTGGTCTCCTCCGAGCTCTACCTCGGCACGCCGGGCAGCACCGCCCAGGTGACGAAGATGCGCGAGGGCGCCCCGGACGCCTGGGTGTTCAACGGCGTCGCCGGCCAATACACCCAGCAGCCCCTCAAGGTGAAGGCCGGTGAGCGGGCCCGCTTCTGGGTGGTCGCCGCCGGACCCGGCGACGGCATCGCCTTCCACGTCGTCGGCACCGTCTTCGACACCGTGTACAAGGAAGGTGCCCATCTCCTGAAACCCGGTCAGCCGGGCGGCTCGCAGGTCCTGGACCTGGCCCCGGCACAGGGCGGCTTCGTCGAGACGACGTTCCCCGGGGCCGGCCACTACCCGTTCGTCGACCACAACATGCGCCACGCCGAATCCGGCGCCCACGGCATGGTGGAGGTGAGCGGGTAGTGGACACCGTCGGCTGGTGGTCCCTCGTACGGTTCGCGCATGTGGCCGGTGCCGCCCTGTGGGTAGGCGGCCAACTGGCCCTCTCCCTGGTGATCCTCCCGCTGGCCCGCCACCTGCTCGCCCCGGAAGCAAAGGACGGCTTCACCGCCGCGGCCGGCCGCAGGTTCGGGATGCTGACAGGAGCGGTCTTCCTGCCCGTACAGCTGGCCACCGGCTGGGCCATGGCCTGGCACAGGGGCGTCACCTGGGCCTCCCTCGCCGAACCCGGCTACGGCCGCACCCTGGCAGCCAAACTCGCCCTCTTCGTGGTGGTGATGCTCGCCGCGGCCGGCCACGGCATCGCCCACGCCAAAGGCCGCGCCGACCTGGCCCGGGCCCTGGCGGTCGTCTCCCTCGTCGGCTCACTCGGCGTCGTCCTGCTGGCCACGGCCCTGCCGGCCACCTGACCACGGTCTTCGCCGAGGAACATCGAGCAGGACCGCCACAAGACGGCCTGCCTGGCGGTCGCCGAGTCCGCGCCCTGTAGACGGCTCGCCCCGATCTGTGCGCCTCGGTGAAGGTGTCCGCGCGGTGCTGCGAGTGTGCGCAGTGCGGCGTCGAAGGAGGTAGCGGTGGCGCCGTGGCGTGCGGTGAGCCTTGTGCACGAGTCACATCAGGCCCATGACCGGCAACTTCAGAATGAACAAGCCTCAGTGGGGACTGGTCCGACACTGCGGGCCGTCGCCCGCCGGGGGCGCCGGCCCGTCCGCGCTAGGTGGTGCGGGCGTGTGCGTATGCCTCGTCCAGCAGTTCCCGCAGCGTCGCGGTGGTTGGTGCGACCGCCGTGGCGAGCAGTGCGGGGCCGCCTGCCAGCGGTGCGAGGACGGCACACCCTTCCTTGGTGCCCTCGCCGAGGAGTACGGGGTCTCGTCGGACGTTGAGGCGCGGGTCCACGACCAGGAGCTGGCCGACGGCGCGGTGCCTGTCCAGGACTGCCGGGCCGTCCCAGCCGGGTTCTGGCGCCCCGTATGCCGTGCGCTGGTCGAGTAGTGGGCGCCCGGCACGGTGGACCAGCATCCGGCTGACGAGGTGGCCTGGTTCCTCGTCAGCCCGGCCCAGGAGCTGCTCTTCTCGCAGCATGAACCGTGCGGTGGCGGCGAGTACGACAGTGCAGGTCTGCCTCAGATTGCTGTCGGCGGCGCTGATCAGGGGCTGTGGTAGCCAGCGCAGATGAGCGTGTTCTCCGGCGGTGAGCCGCACGTCGTAGGTGGCCGCTTCGGTGGTGGGGCCGCGCAGGGCGACCGTGGCGGCGGCCGTGGTGACCTCCAACTCGGCCCGGTCCTCGGCGGTGATGTCGAGGGTGAGCCGGTCGCCGCCGAGTGGTGCGCTCATCGCGCCGATGATCCCCACCGTGGCGGCCTTGCCGCCGGTGCGCATACGCCGCAGGTGGAAGGGGCCGTCGCTGCACAACTGCGGGAGGGTGGTGACGCGTCCGTTGTGCGCGGCGCGGATCCGGGCCGTCGCACGTACGCCGTGGGGGTGGTGGGGGTGGTCGGCGTGCTCCTGGGCGCCGGCCGGGGGCACGTCGAGGTCGGACGTGGCTCGGGCGGGGGCGAGTGGGGAGGATGGGCTCATACGGCTGCCCCGGTGCGCCACTGGGTGAGGTGGCCGGTTACCCAGTCGGCGACTTCGCGGATGCCGTCGTCGGAGGTGAGGCTGGTGAAGATGACGGGAAGGTCGCCGCGCTGTCGTTCGGCGTCGATGGCCATGGTGTCCAGGTCGGCGCCGACGTGCGGGGCGAGGTCGGTCTTGTTGACGACGAGGAGGTCGGCGGTGGTGATGCCGGGGCCGCCCTTGCGGGGGATGTCGTCGCCGCTGGCTACGTCGATGACGAAGATCTGCATGTCGACGAGGCCCTTGGAGAAGGTGGCGGTCAGGTTGTCACCACCGGACTCGACGAGCACGAGGTCGAGGGGGTGGAGGGTCTCTTCCAGGTGCTCGACGGCTTCCAGGTTGGCGGAGATGTCGTCGCGGATCGCGGTGTGCGGGCAGGCGCCGGTCTCGACGGCGGTGATGCGCTCGGGGGGCAGGACGGCTTCGCGCAGCAGGTACTCGGCGTCCTCGCGGGTGTAGATGTCGTTGGTGACAGCGGCGATGCACCAGCGGTCGCGCAGGGTGCGGCAGAGCGCGGCGACGGTCGCGGTCTTGCCGGAGCCGACGGGGCCGCCCAGGCCGACGCGGAGGGCACGGCGGCTGCCGTCGGGCCGGGTCGCGGAAGCGCCGGGGATGTGTCGGTTTGGCAGAGAGTGGTCAAGGTGCATGGCGACTCCGTTGCGAAATCAGCGTGTTCAGGTGGTTGTCAGGAGGCGAAGAGCCGGACGGTCCAGGCGGCGTGCTGCTCCGCGGTGATGTCCAGCAGGGGTGAGGAGGCCGACGGCAGGGCGTCGGTGCCCTCGGTCATGGCGCGGGTCGCGGCGTCGGCCGCGGCTGCCGCGACGTCGTCGGTTTCGGGGCCGAGGCGGGCCAGCAGCCCCGAGGCGTCGAGCGGGTCGAGGCTCAGCAGGCGCACCGCTGCGGTGGCCGGGCCACCGATGTTCTCGTAGGCGGCGGCATGGGCGGCGTCCAGCGGGGAGAGTCCGGCGGCGCGGGCGGCGAGGCCCAGGACGATGGGCTGGTGGGCACCCTGGGGGCGTGCGGCGGCCAGGCGTTCGAGTTCGGCTGAGGGAAAGGTGGCACGGGCCGCGCGCAGCATCTGCCGGCCGAGCCTGCGGGAGGCGGCACGTAGGGCGGGGGCGGGGGTGCGCGCGTCGGCGGCGTCGTCGAGCAGGAGCGGGTCGTGTCCGGCGGCGGCTGCCGCGGCCAGCCCGGCCGTCGTCAGACCGGTGGTGTGCAGACGCCCGCGGCAGAACGCCTCCAGGCTGTTGGTGTCGTGTACGGCTCCGTGGGCGACCGCGGCCTCGACGCCGCCGGAGTGGGCGTGCCCACCGGCGGGGAAGCGGCCGTCGGCCAGGAGGAGCAGGGCTGCGCGGCTCATGGGCGAGCGACTGCCTTTCACAGGGTGGACAGTGATGCGGTGGCCCGGACGGGCACAACAGGCCCGGCCGTTGCGGCGGCGCCGACGGCCGGGCCCGGTGTCGGATCAGAAGAGGAAGTACCGCTGTGCCAGGGGGACTTCGGTGACGTAGGAGCGAGGTACGGTCGCACCGTCGAGTTCGGTGCGGGCGTCGCTCGTCGTCGCACCGCCGATGGTGACCTCGAAGCTGTTGTGGTCGACTTCGAGGCTCTTCGGCACCGTGTCGTTCAGCTTCATGTCTTTCTTCTTGACGTCCCGGGTGTCCGAGATCTCGACGAACTTCTTGCTGAGCCCGAGCCCCTCCGCCTTCGCCTCCGTGACTCTGTCGGTGCTGTCCCGGGTGACGACGAATCGGGTGTTCAACCCGTCAGCCACCCCCGGGGCGACGAAGTTCACCGAGTTGCTCCCCGGAGCACGACCGGAGGCCCCCCACACCGCCCGCGGCAGATAGGGCTGCGGCGTCGTGATCGAGGCATTGGCGTCCCCGACCTGCGCGTAGGCGAGCTGGCCGCCCTTGAGGACCATGTGCGTCTTGACGCCGAAGAACTTCGGCTCCCACAGCACCAGGTCTGCCAGCCTCCCCTGCTCCACGGAACCGACGTAACCCGCGATGCCGTGCGTGATCGACGGGTTGACCGTGTACTTGGCGACATACCGGCGCGCCCGGTAGTTGTCGTTCGGCGTCAGCCCGTCCTCATTGAAGGAGTGCCTCTTGTCCTTCTTGGCCTTCTCGTCGTCGCGGATCGTTCGGACTTTCGCGCTCTCCAGGTCTTCGGGCAGCGCGCCGTAGCGGCACTTCATGACATGTGCGGTCTGCCAGGTGCGCATGATCATCTCGCCGATGCGGCCCATCGCCTGGGCATCCGAGGACATCATCGAGATGGCGCCCATGTCGTGGAGGAGGTCCTCGGCCGCCATGGTGGACGGCCGGAGGCGGGAATCCGCGAAGGCCATGTCCGCCGGAATGTCCGGGTTGAGATGGTGGCAGATCACCATCATGTCGATGTGCTCCTTGACGGTGTTCACCGTAAAGGGCCGGGTGGGGTTGGTCGAGGCGGGCAGGACGTTCTCATCCTTGACCAGCTCGATCATGTCCGGGGCGTGGCCCCCTCCGGCGCCCTCGACATGGAAGATGTGGATCGAGCGCTTCTTGCCTTTCTTTCCGTTCTCCTTGAAGGCTTTGCGGGTGTCCTCCAGGAAGCCGGACTCGTTGAGCGAGTCGGCGTGCAGGGCGAGCTGGACCTTGCGCTCCTCACAGACTGCCAGCGCCATGTCGATCACCGCGGGCGTGGCACCCCAGTCTTCGTGAATCTTGAGCCCGATGACACCGGCGTCCACCTGCTCGTTGAGAGCCTTCTCGCTCATCGTGCTGCCCTTGCCGAGCAGGCCGATGTTGACGGGGTACTCGTCCAGGGCCTCGAAGACCCGGGTGATATGCCACTCACCCGGGGTCACGGTGGTGGCCGTGCTGCCCTCGGCGGGGCCGGTGCCGCCGCCGATGAGAGTGGTCACGCCCGCGGCCAGGGCCTCGTGGATCTCCTCGGGGCAGATGAAGTGAACGTGGGTGTCCACACCCCCCGCCGTGAGGATCCGGCCGTTGCCGGAGATGACCTCGGTGCTCGGGCCGACCACAAAGTTCGTCGCTGTCACCGGCAGCTGCTCGCCCGCCTGTTCACGAGCGGACTTCTCGAACTCCGCGATCGGGTCCATCGTCTCGGGGTTGTACGCCTTGCCGATGGCATGAACCCTGCCGTCTCTGATGCCGACGTCGGCTTTGACCACACCCCACCAGTCGAGGATCAGCGCCCCTGTGATGACCGTGTCCATGGGAAGACGATCCTCGTCGCCGTCCCCGTCCCTGGGGATGTGGGACATGCCCATCGACTCTCGGATCACCTTCCCGCCACCGAAGATCATCTCATTGCCGCTGTACTTCGGCCCGCCGCTCCAGTCGGCTTCGATCTCGATGGTGAGTTCGGTGTCGGCGAGGCGGACCCGGTCCTTGGTGGTCGGCCCGTACAGACCGGCGTAGTCGGCCCGCTTCAGCAAGTTGCTCTGCCTCTGTCGACCCGTGTGCCCCGGCTGGCTGCTCATACGACGATCCCCTTGCGCAGTCCCTGAATCTTGCGGGTGTCGTTCTTGGCGTCGCCCTCGATCTTCACCAGCTCAACGCAGCACACATCTCCTGGTTCGAACCTCACGGACGTGCCCGCGGCGATGTTGAGCCGTCGTCCCTTCGCCTCAGCGCAGTCCTTGAGCTCTTGGTTGGTCACGGACGTGCCCACAGGGTTCTCGACCACCTTGAGGCCGGGGTTGACCTCGGCGAAGTGGTAGTGGGAGCCGACCTGGACAGGCCGGTCGGAGGTGTTCCTGACCTTGATCGTCTTCTTGTCGTGCTGAAGGTGCTCGTTGAACGCGATCGCCTCATGCCAGGACGCGGCGTCCTCGCACTCACCGCAACAGGCAGACGAGTCGGTGTCGTCGCAGTCGACAGGGCACTGAGGCCTGTGTGCCGGCCTGGGGTGCTCGACCTTGCCCGGGTGGACGGCGGGCTCCTGTGCCGCCTCCGGGATGGGGTCGTGGATCGTGACCAGCTTGGTGCCGTCCGGGAAGGTCGCCTCCACCTGGACGTTCCTAATCATCTCCGGGACGCCGTCCATCACGTCGTCACGGGTGAGCACCCGTCGGCCCGAGTCCATGATGTCGCTGACCGTCTTACCGTCGCGCGCTGCCTCGAAGACGTGAACGGTCAGCAGGGCCATGGTCTCGGGGTAGTTGAGAAGCAGCCCCCGGTCGCGGCGCTTCCCCGCTACGTCGGCCGCGACGTGGATCAGCAAGCGCTCCTGCTCATGCGGAGTCAAATGCACGATGAACCAATTCTGTTGGTCGGATGGTGCGTGCGGCCGGGCATGCCAAGGCCACGGACAACGGCACCTGGACGACACAGACGCTCCCCGAGTATCAGCGGGCAGGAATGGCGAGACGGCCGAACCGGCTGATGACCCACACCATCTGATGAATCCATGAAATTCGATGATTTCACCCTGCCGGACAGGAGACCCGGTTCCGAAACGGCGGGCGAACTGGGACTGTGAAACGAGCGGTGTAACTCCTGATCAAGGAAGATGCATCGATGACCAGCGACAACGTGACCGAGGCGGAGGCCGAGTCCGTCGTCCGGGCCGCCTTCTCCGCGTACATCCGGCTGCACGGCCATGAGGTCGCCGAGCGACCGGCCGAGCCGGGGAAGCCTCCACGCTCGGAGTGCTGCTCACCCCGTGCCGTGACGGCGTGCGGCCCTGGGACACCGGCGCCGTGCGGGTCCACGGCGACCTCGTCCTGTCCGAGGACACGGGGCTACAGCGAGGAGTGGAACCGCGCGATCGGGGACGCCGACGTCAGCGTGAGCGGCTGAGCCGGGACAGGACGTGGGCGGCGTCGCGGCCGACGCCGCGCAGGGTGCTGGAGGAGATGCTGCGCTGAAGCTCGATCCCGACGAAGCCGAGCCCCGGAACGGTGGCCACGCCGCCGCGGTGCCGGGGCCCGCCGTCGGCGTCCAGGGCGCCGCTTCCGTTCAGGTAGGGGTAGGTGAGCCGGTAGCCGGTGGCCCAGACGACCGCGTCGACCGGTTCCTTGGTGCCGTCGGCCCATACGACACCATCCGGGGTGAGGTGGGTGAACATCTCGCGCCGCTCCACACCGTGGGCGGTGAGGGCGGTGCGGTAGTGACCGTCGTCGAGGACGCCCACCGGCATCTTCTCCAGCAGCCGACTCAGGGGAGCGATGTCGAAGCCGGTGTGCTTGAGCCACCAGTGGATGTCCCGGCCCAGCGGACGCTGCTTCATCCAGCCGATCGGCCGGCGGGTGGCCAGCGTGGTGTCGGCGACCGCGCCGAGTTCGGCGGCGATCTGAACCGCGGAGTTGCCGCCGCCGACGACCACCACTCGCCGGCCGGTGAACGGTTCGGGACTGCGGTAGTCGGCGGCGTGCAGCGACCGCCCGGCGAACTCCTCGTTCCCCGGCACGGCAGGCGTGTGGGGGCCGCGGAAGGCACCGGTCGCGGCGACGACCGCGGGAGCCGTGAACTCGGCACCGTCATCCGCACGCACCACCCAGGCGCCGTTGCGGGGCAGCACCGAGGTGACGGTGGTGGAGGTGCGGATGTCAGCGCTGAGCCGACGGGCGTAGGCGCGCAGGTAGTCGACCACCTCGTCCCTGGTCGGATAGCGGTCGCCATCGCCGGGGAAGGGCATCCCGGGCAGTGACGAATACCGGGCGGGGGAGAACAGGGTGAGGCTGTCGTAGTAGCGCTGCCAGGACCCGCCGACCTGATCGGCGTCCTCCAGCACAAGCGTGTGGGCGAAGCCGTGGCGAGGCGCGAGAGCGGCGGTGGCCAGACCGGACTGGCCGGCGCCTATGACGATGAGGTCGGCGTGGTGCTCCATGAGATCCTTCTCTCTGGTGTCGTTGTCTCGGGAAGTGACGAAATATGAGTCGGGAAGCGGAGGAAGTGGTGAGCGGTGGTGCGGAGGAGGGTGTCGATCAGGCGACGGCCGACTTCCTCAAGGCGCTGGCGAGCGAGACCCGCCAGCTGGTCATGCGACAGTTCGCGGGTGGTCGCGAACTGACGGTCGGGGAGATCGCCGAGCGGTGCGGCCTGAAGCCGTCGACCGCGTCCGAGCATCTGAGCCTGCTGCGCCGCGGCGGCCTGGTCCTCTCCCGCAAGGAGGGCAGGCAGGTCTTCTACCGCGCCGACGGCATCACCATGGCCAACCGCCTGGATGTGCTCAAGGAGTACCTGCTGCGCTGCTGCCCGCCCGACTGCGGCGGGTGACCGCCGCCTCGGCTCGGGCGGCGGTCAGCCGCGCGGGTCGAGGGTGGTGGCCATGGCCGCCACCATGCACGCCTTGCCGCCCAGGCGGGAAGTGATCTTGAAGAACAGCGGCAGACGCACCGGGTCCGACAGTGCCTTGAGCGTGGCGGCCGTCTTCTCTGCATCCGCCTGGGACAGCTCCCCGGCCGCGGTCGGCGGGCAGCGCGGCGCCGTGCTGCCGCCCTGCAGAACGGGCAGTTCCGCAACCTCTGACTTCGACATGTGTCTATGTTGACACTTGTCGATGCAGGTGGCAAGTTCCAAGCTGTCGACAGGCATCGAAGCAAGTGGTGGTCGTGACGACCACCTCCGCACCCTGCTCACCGCCGCCCGGGCCGGCGCGCCGGGTGTCGCATCCAGGGACCCGGCGCACACCGGCGGCGCGTTGTCGGTCGCGGGCCATCGCCCGTTCTGCCGGGGGCTGGTGCAACCGCGGTCAGGGCCGGACCCACTCACGCCTCGGCTGGTACGTCGTCGAACGCCGACCGGCCGCGAAGGAGGGCGCTCCATGCCCCGTTAGACTGCGCCCTGCAACCAGGTCGCCGACCAGGTGCCGTCGCCGGACGGAGCGGCCCGGAGCCGCATCGCATCGCGCCGGTCGGCCGCCTTCCACGCGTGACAGGAGAGGCGCAGCATGATGGTGGACCGCGACGCCGTCGCACTCGACGACCCGGTGGGCGAGTCGCTCCGCGGTCACCACGCACATCTCGCCCGTCGGCACGGCCGGGCCGTGACCTACCTGCCGGGAGTCGCGACGTTCTCGGCGATATCCGCCGACTCCGGTTCGGCGGAGTGGGCCGACCTCGCTCGGCTGCTCGGCCGAGGTGAGTTCGCCGACATGTTCAGCTGCCCGGCGACCCCGCCGCCGGAGTGGGAGCCGGTCTTCGTCCTCGAAGGCCGCCAGATGATCTGGCCCGGTGGCAGCCTGCCCGGGCGGTCTCATGCCGAGCCCGAGACAGGCGTGGTCGAACTGTCCGCGGAGAGCGTGCCCGAGATGCTCGACCTCGTCGCGCGGACCCGGCCGGGGCCGTTCTGGCCGCGCACCCATGAGCTCGGCACCTATCTCGGCGTCCGCGAGAACGGCAGGCTGGTCGCGATGGTGGGCGAACGGCTCCGGCCTCCGGGGTGGACCGAGATCAGCGCTGTCTGCACCGCCCCCGAGGCGCGCGGGCGGGGCCACGCCGCCCGCCTGGTGAGTGCGCTCCTCGCGCGCGTCGTGTCCCGGAACGAACGTCCCTTCCTGCATGTGGCCGAGGCGAACACCGGCGCGATCGCGCTCTACGAGCGGCTCGGCTTCCAGACCCGGAAGCCCGTGACCTTTCGCGGGTTCCGCACTCCGTGACGGCCTCGGTCACTCGGGTCGCGTGTGCTGCGCGCGGGCCGCGCTGCTGAGGTCCGCCGGCCCGACGCCCCTCGGCGGCCGTCGGCGGCATGCCCGTCAGATGCGGGGGCATGAGGAGGAGTGATGCCGGTGCGCGCATCCCCGGGGCGCCGTGAGGAGCTGCCGGATCCGCTCGCCGGCCTCGGCGGCGTCGCGCGCGGGCGCCGGGAACAGGAGGCGCAGGTCGCAGTGGCCGGTGTCGTACTCGCAGCGCAGGGTGATGCAGTGGCGGTCCAGGGCGAAGGGCAGGGCTCGGATCATCCCCCGCGGCAGTCGGGGGCCCGCGAGGCCGAGCAGGTCGCCCATCAACTCCTCGTGGGCGTCGATGAGATGGGTCAGCATGGCGGCTTCCTCGACGGCGAGCGGATCGGGCTCGGCGAGGGCGATCTCGTCAAGGCCGACCTCCACCGTGCCCGCCGGCGTCCGCAGCGAGACGCGCGCGGTGTCGAGCCGCAGGCCGCGGTCGTCCGCCCGGGCCAGCCACCCGGAGACCGTCACCCTGGCTCGTACGCGGTCACGGACCGCGGTGGGCGCGATGTCGGTGAACTCCAGCAGGGCGGCGAGGCTGCCGCGCGGCGCCTCGGCGACCTGTCGCGCCAACGGGCTGTCGGCCTGGGGGTGGAGCGTGAGCTGTCCCCTGGAGCTGACGGAGTGCATGCCGATCAGGTCGTAGTCCTGCCCGGCGGTGGTCAGGGACAGCGAGACCGCACGTGCCAGTACGCTGCGCACGCGCTCCGCGGCGGTCGGCTCGGGCAGGGTGATGTCGGTGTGGGTGCTCAACGGGACTCCATGCGGTACAGGTCGAATCGGTACGCCTCCGTCCGGCGGCGGCGCAGGGTGCCCGTGGTCGACAGCATCACCTTGTACGACCAGGGCAGACGGTCACGGACGGCACGGGGCAGGTCGGTCAGGGCGGCGGACTCGACGAGGCGGGAACCGGCTCCCCAGCTCTCCGGCAGGCTGGGGTCGTCGCAGCGTCGACGCATGCGCGCGGACACCTTGCTCGACACGTCATGGTGGTCCCGCCCGTCCACAGAGACGCCGGAGGCCGTCTCCAGGGCGAGGTGTGCTCCGGGCAGCCGGTCGCCGAGAAGGTTGAACACCTCCCGCACCGCGGCCCGTTCGAGGTGGACGAGGACGGCTTCGGCGACGACGAAGTACGGGCCGGGGGAGCCGGCGACCCGGGCGGGCCACTCCGGGTCCGTCACCGAGGCGGGGATCATCTTCCGGCGCTCGGATTCGTCGAAGAAGCGGCGCCGCAGGTCGATCACGTTCGGAAGGTCGAGATCGAACCAGTGCGCCGTTCCGTTGTCTACCCGCTCGAACCGGGTGTTCAGACCGGCGCCGACCTCGACGACCGTGCCGCCGGGGTGTGCGGCGAGGAAGCGGCGCACCCAGGTGTCGAAGAGCAGGGTGCGCAGGTTGGCGCCGATGAGGCTCCTGGCCCCGTTGAACCGGGTGAAGTCGTAGTCGATGGCCTCGACCATCTCGACCGCGCGCGGATCGTCGAGCAGGCCGCGCTTCCTTTGTGTCTCCACGGCCCTGGCGTACAGCGGAATGAGGAGAGTCTCCTGCACGGCGCCGAGCTCGGGGCGGTGCTTTTCCGCCATGGACAACCCCCCTTCGAATTGAGGTAAGCCTAACCTTACTAATCGCTGAGGGGGCGTCTGGGTGGGGGTGGATGAACGTGATCCATGTCGCGGTGGCGGCCGCTGGTGGGCGTCGGTGAGGCGCAGCGTCAGGAGGGTGGCGTGGCGAGCGGCGGGTGACGGGTGTCCGGGGGCCGGTGGGGGGCCTCGAGTATGGCGGGATCTCGACTTGCGCCGGGCGCTCGCCCCCCCCCTTTCGGGCACTTCTAAGGTTAGGCTAACCTCTCCGGCGTGCATGTTGGTGAAGAGACCTCCGAGGCCGAGCGTTCCCGCGGTCATGAACTGTCTGCCACGGGTGTCACCGTGGCGTACGACGGTGTCGATGTCGTACACGACGCCTCGATGACGCTGCGGCCCGGCGAAGTGACCGTCCTCGTCGGGCCGAACGGCAGCGGCAAGTCGACGCTGCTGCGCACGATCGCGCGGCTGCAGCGGCCCAGGACCGCCACACTCGTCATCGACGGCGACACCGACGGTCTCGCGCTGAGCCCCCGTGAGTTCTCGCGCCGCGTCGCCCTGCTCACGCAAGGACGCCCCACTCCGAGCGGGCTGACCGTACGGGACGTCGTCCGGTTCGGCCGCTACCCGTACCGGGGACGCTGGGGCCGGGACGACCCGGGCGGCGGGGCGGCGGTGGACCGCGCCCTCGCCATGACGGGCGTCGCGGAACTCGCCGAACGCGGCGCCGAGCACCTCTCGGGCGGACAGCTCCAGCGCGTCTGGCTGGCCGGCTGCCTCGCCCAGGAGACGGGTGTGCTCCTGCTCGACGAGCCGACGACCTACCTCGACCTGCGGTATCAGGTCGAACTCCTCGACCTCGTGCGCGATCTGGCGGACGACCACGGCATCGCCGTGGGTGCTGTCCTGCACGACCTCGACCAGGCCGCCGCCGTCGCCGACCGGATCGTCCTGCTCCACGCGGGACGGGTCATCGCCGACGGCGGCCCCGCCGACGTACTCACCCCGCAGAGGCTGACCGACACCTACGGCATCCGGATCGACGTCGACACCGACCCGCTCACCGGCCGGCTGCGCACCCGCGCGATCGGCCGACACCACACGCGAAACGAAAGGCTCAGCACCACCTCATGAGACGCCTCCTCCTCACCGCGGCGGCCGCCACCGCCGCGGCCCTCGCCCTGACCGCCTGCGGTACGACCGAGCCCGCCGCCGACGACAAGGCGGAGAAGACCGCCGAGCGCATCACCCTCACCGACGACTCGGGGACGAAGGTCGAACTCGACGGTCCCGCCGTGAAGGTCGTCGGAACCGAGTGGAACGTCGTCGAGAGCCTGATCTCGCTGGGCGTCGACCCGGTCGGGGTCGCCGACGTCAAGGGCTACAAGACCTGGGACACCGCCGTCCTGCTGAAGAACGAGCCCAAGGACATCGGCACGCGTGGTGAGCCCAGCATGGACACCATCGCCGCCCTCGAGCCGGACCTCATCGTCGCCACCACCGACCTGCCGCCGGCTGCCGTCAAGCAGCTGCGCAAGGTCGCCCCGGTTCTGGAGGTACGCGCCGCCGCCGCCTCCGACCCGATCGGGCAGATGACGAAGAACCTCGACCTCATCGCCCGGGCCACCGGCACCACCGAGCGGGCCGAGAAGCTCAAGAAGCAGTTCGACGCGAAGGTCGCCGAGGGGAGGAAGGCCCTCGCCGACGCCGGCCTCGCCGGGGCGGAGTACGCCTTCGCCGACGGGTACGTCGTCTCCAACCAGGTCTCGGTCAGGCCCTTCACCAGCGGCTCCCTCATCGGGGCGGTCAACGAGAAGCTCGGCCTCAAGAACGCCTGGACGGTCGAGGGCGACGAGAGCTACGGCCTCGCGTCCACCGACGTCGAAGGGCTCACCAAGCTCGGCGACGTGCACTTCGCCTACATAGGCAGCGAAGGCGACAAGAACAGCACGCCGTTCACCGGCGCCCTCGCCGAGGACAAGGTGTGGACGTCGCTGCCGTTCGTGAAGAAGGGCAACGTCCACCGGCTGCCCGACGGCATCTGGATGTTCGGCGGTCCCGAGTCGATGAACCAGTACATCGACTCCGTCGTCGCCGCCCTGACGAAGTAACACCATGGCCGTCACCGCAACCACTCCCGCCACCCGTCCGTCGGCGGTCACGTCCCGGACGGGCGCGGCCGCGGTGACGGCCGCACTGGTCCTCCTCGTCGCGGGTCTCGCGGTCGTGGACCTCACGCAGGGCACGGCCGCGGCCGGCGCCCCGGAGGTGTGGAAGGCGCTCACGGGCGGGGCCGACCCGGCCGACGCGTCCGTCGTCATCGCCTCCCGACTCCCGAGGATGACCGCGGGCCTGCTCGTCGGCGCCGCACTCGGTGTGGCGGGCGCCGCCCTGCAGGCCGTCAGCCGCAATGTCCTCGCCTCGCCCGACACCCTCGCCGTCAACGCGGGTTCCTACCTCGCCCTCGGTCTGGTCGCCGCCACCGGCGTCACACTCCCGCTCCTGGCCTCCTCCGGCGTCGCGTTCGCCGGTGGCCTCGCCGCGGCGGCCGTCGTCCTCGGACTGTCCGGCCTCGGCGCCGGCACCGTCCGGCTCGTCCTCGCGGGCAGCGCCCTCACCCTCGGCCTCACCGCCGTCACGGAGGGCCTGCTTCTGCTGTTCCCCCGGGAGACGGAGGGCCTCTACCAGTGGAACCAGGGCAGCATCGCCCAGAACGGGTTCGACGGCGTCCTGCAGATGGCGCCGATCGGCCTCATCGGCCTCGTCGGGCTGCTGCTCCTCGCCCGCCGGGTCGACGCCCTGGCGCTCGGCGACGACGCCGCGCGCGGCCTCGGCGTACCCGTCCGCGCCACCCGCGTCACCGCCGTCGTGCTCACCGCCCTGCTCTCCACGGCAGCCGTCACACTCGCCGGACCCATCGGTTTCGTCGGCCTGTGCGCTCCCGCCCTCGTCCGCCCCCTCGTCCGCAGATACCGCGCGTTCACCCGGTCCCGGGCGAGCCTGCCGGTCGCGGGTCTCACGGGCGCGGCGCTGGTGCTCGGCTCCGACGTGCTGCTCCGTGCCGTCGTGCCGGCGGACGTGGCGGTCGCCGTGCCGACCGGCGTCGTCACCAGCCTCGTCGGTGCCGTCTTTCTGATCGTCATGGCCACGCGGGTCCGGGACACCGCCGGAGCCACCGCGTCCGAACGGCTCCGGATCCGCAGCCGGGCCGTGTTCCTCACCACCACGGCCGTCCTGGCGGTCGTGCTCGTCGGAGTGGCCATCGCCGCCGTGCTGCTCGGAGACAGCAAGCTGCTGCTCGGCGACGTGGCGAACTGGAGCCAGGGGCGGGCCGGCCGGACCGTCACCTTCGTACTCGACACCCGCGTGCCCCGGGTCCTCGCCGCCCTCCTCGCGGGCGCGGCGCTCGCCCTGGCCGGGACGCTCGTCCAGGCCGTGACGCGCAATCCCCTCGCCGAGCCCGGTGTCCTGGGCGTCTCCGGCGGCGCCGCGGCCGGCGCCGTCCTCCTCGTGACGACGGTCCCGATGGCCGGATCGTGGAGCGTGGCCGCCGCTGCCCTGGCTGGCGCCGCGGTCAGCTCCCTCCTCGTCTTCGGACTCGCCGCGCGGGGCGGGTTCCAGCAGAACCGCCTCGTCCTCGTCGGGTTCGGCGTCGCCACCGGTGCCGCCGCCCTCATCAGCCTCCTGATCATCCTCACCGACCCGTTCAACGCGACGAAGGCGCTCACCTGGCTGTCGGGATCGACCTACGGACGGACCCTGCCCGACGTGGCGCCCCTCGCGGCCGTCCTCGCCGCGGGCGTGGCCGTCGCGGCAGTGCGGCGCACCGAACTCGACCTCGTGTCGCTCGACGAGGACACCCCGCGGCTGCTCGGGCTCCGCCTGGGACGCGGACGCCTCGGCTTCCTCGTCCTCGGCGTCCTGCTCAGCGCCACCGCCGTGGCCGCCGCGGGCACGATCGGTTTCGTGGGGCTCGTGGCACCGCATGCGGCGCGTGCCCTCGTGGGCCGGCAGCACGCCCGGGTGGTTCCCGTCGCGGTGCTCCTCGGCGCCGTCCTCGTCTGCACCGCCGACCTCGTGGGCCGCACCGTCATCGCCCCTGCCCAGCTGGGCGCCGGCCTGATGACGGCCGTGATCGGGACGCCGTACTTCCTGCATCTGCTCGTACGCGGCCGCCGGTAGGGCGTGTGCGGCATCCCGCCGCATCCTGAAACCGGCGCGATGGGCCCGGCCCGCGCGCCTGCTCGGCACGGGCCACGGGCCACGGGCCACGGATAACCGGGACGGAACCCGGCCCCCGGCCGGCCTCGCGCGCCGCGGCGGGGCCGGTGTCCCGGTCGGCCGTTGGGCGGCCGACCGGGAGACCGGGAGACCGGGAGACCGGGCTCAGCGGAGGTCGAACCGGTCGAGGTTCATCACCTTGTCCCACGCTGCCACGAAGTCACGTACGAACTTCTCTCCCGCGTCCTCGGAGGCGTAGACCTCCGAGACGGCCCGGAGCTGGGAGTGGGAACCGAAGATGAGGTCGACGGCGGTGGCGGTCCACTTCACCTCGCCCGTGGCGCGATCCCGGCCTTCGAATACGTTCTCAGCCGAAGCCGACGCCTTCCACTCCGTGCCCATGTCGAGCAGGTTGACGAAGAAGTCACTGGTCAATGTCTCCGGCCGGTGGGTGAAGACACCGTGTGGGGATCGCTGGAAGCCGGTGTTCAGGGCCCGCATGCCGCCGATCAGAACCGTCATCTCGGGAGCGGTCAGCGTCAACAGGTTGGCGCGGTCCAGCAGGAGGGTCTCCGGCGACAACTTCTCTCCCGCCCGGAGGTAGTTACGGAATCCGTCCGCCGTGGGTTCGAGCACGGCGAACGACTCCACGTCGGTCTGCTCCTGCGAGGCGTCCGTGCGCCCCGGCGCGAACGGGACCGTGATCTCGTGCCCGGCGTTCTTCGCGGCTCGCTCGACGGCCGCGCACCCGCCGAGAACGATCAGGTCGGCGAGTGAGACCTTCTTCGCGCCGGCCTGTGAGAGGTTGAAGTCCTGCTGGATCTGCTCGAGGGTCCGCAGCGTCTCGGTCACCTCGGGGAGATCATTGACCGCCCAGTCCCTTTGCGGCGCGAGCCGAATCCGTGCTCCGTTGGCCCCGCCGCGCTTGTCGGTGCCGCGGAAGCTCGCCGCCGCCGCCCAAGCAGTGGTGACCAGCTGGGAGATGGACAGTCCGGAGGTGAGGATCCTGCCCTTGAGGGCAGCGACGTCCTCGTCCGCGACCAGTTCGTGATCGACCTCGGGTACGGGGTCCTGCCACAGCTGCGGCTCGGGAACCCAAGGGCCGAGGTAACGCGAGACGGGCCCCATGTCGCGGTGCAACAGCTTGTACCACGCCTTGGCGAACGCCGTCGCGAGCCTGTCCGGGTTCTGGTGGAAGCTCTTCGCGATCGGCCCGTAGACCGGATCCAGCTTCAGCGCGAGGTCCGTCGTCAGCATCATGGGAGCGTGCCGCTTCGACGGGTCATGGGCATCAGGCACTGTGGCCTTGGCCGCCGGATCCGTGGGAGTCCACTGATGCGCACCGGCGGGGCTCGTCGTCAGCACCCAGTCGTATCCGAACAGGTTGTCCAGATACCCGCTGTCCCACTTCGTCGGCCGGGAGGTCCATGCGCCCTCCAGCCCACTGGTGAGCGTGTCGGGGCCCTTGCCGCTGCCGTATGTGTTCCGCCAGCCGATGCCCTGCTGCTCGATGGGGCAGGACTCGGGTTCCGGACCGATGTACGAGGGATCGACCGCACCATGACACTTGCCGAACGTGTGGCCGCCGACGATGAGCGCGACCGTCTCCTCGTCATTCATCGCCATACGCCCGAACGTCTCGCGAATGTCCCTGGCGGCGGCCATCGGATCCGGGTTGCCGTTGGGCCCCTCCGGATTGACGTAGATCAGTCCCATCTGCACGGCACCGAAAGGACCGGTGAGTTCCCTGTCGCCGCTGTAGCGTTCATCCCCGAGCCATGTGTCCTCGGGTCCCCAGAAGATCTCCTCGGGTTCCCAGATGTCCTCTCGCCCGAAGCCGAACCCGAACGTCTTGAACCCCATTGATTCCATGGCACAGTTGCCGGCGAAGACCAGAAGATCGGCCCAGGAGATCTTCTGGCCGTACTTCTGCTTGACCGGCCAGAGCAAACGGCGTGCCTTGTCGAGGCTCGCATTGTCCGGCCAACTGTTGAGGGGGGCGAAGCGCTGAGCGCCGCTGCCGCCACCGCCCCGGCCGTCGGCGATACGGTACGTTCCCGCGGCATGCCAGCTCATTCGGATGAAGAGCGGTCCGTAGTGGCCGTAGTCGGCAGGCCACCAGTCCTGGGACGCCGTCATCACCTCGAAGACGTCCTGCTTCAGCGCGTCGAGATCGAGGGTCGCGAACTCTTTCGCGTAGTCGAAGTCCTCGTCCATCGGATTTGAGCGGGAGGAGTGCTGGTGGAGAACCTGAAGGTCCAGCTGATTCGGCCACCAGTCCCGGTTTGTCCTGGGCCGAGTCCGCGAGGGCGTCGGGGAGGAGATTGCTGGATTCTCGCTTTCGCTGCCGGACACGTCCGTCCTTCTTTCTGTCTCGGTGTTTCCTTCTGCTGGCCGCTGCTCTTGATGTTGTTTGCGACGCCGATGACTGTGCCTGTGTCGGCGTCCAAATGGTCGCGCACCGCGGACCGCACCGCCACGAGAACACGCAGAGCACCCCGCGTAACTCGGGCGGCGAACTCGATCAGGCGGTTGACGCCTCAAGAGAGCTTCACCGCCCCCTCGGGTACCGTTCGATCGTGCCGCCATACTCGAACAGACCGTTCGCTGAGGAAATTCTCGCCGCCGTCCCCGCTCTCGCTCCTTATGCCCGACCCGCGGTCGTCCTCCACCCGACGCGGGGCACACCGGGGCACCGGAACAGCTCGATCGCCGGGCCGATGCTCTGGCCGGCGCAGGAGCCTTGGCCGCACTGCTCCGTGCCGGACGAAGAGGAGCCGTCCGGGCTGCCACCCGTGGCCATGGTTCCGGTGGTGAAGGTCTTCCGATCGGACGCGCCGGGAGACTGGTGGCCGCAGGGCGCCGACGTGTTCCAGCTGCTGTGGTGCCCGAACCCGCACTGGGACCCGCCGACTCCGCACGCTGACGGAAGCCCGGTCGTGGAGATCCGCTGGTGGCGGGCAGCCGACCTGCCGTAGGAGCCCTTTTCCGCCCCCGCCCCCCTGCGGCAGGCAGAGGAGGACTACGGTTTCTCGCCCCGGCCGTGCCTGCTGGCCCCCGTGCCGCTGACGGATCTCCCCTACCGCGGGGAACTGCCGGACGACGTTGCGGGCGACGTGGAACGGCTGGTGGAGGAGACCTCCGGCGAGGACGGAGGCGACGTCATCACACGCGTGGCGGGATGCAGGTTCGGCGGCTGGCCGACCTGGCATCTCACCGAACCGTACGAGTTCCGCTGCCGTGCGTGCGACAGTCCCCTGAGACTCCTGTTCACCGTCGCCGGCGACCCCACCACGCGGATCACGGTGGGCAGGTGGGGAGACCTCCGGGTGTTCGGCTGCCCTGCGGACCTCCGGCACGGCTACGAGTTGGACGTGCACTGACCGAACAAGAGACGCTCCGCGTCATGGACGTCGGATGGCAGCGTGTCCGTAGGACGGCCGGAGTCGGACAACGGGAGTCGGACGACCGGGACTCAGAGCCCGACGACTTTGGCCTTCGCCGACAGCTCGTAGACCAGGGTGACCGTGCGGCGGCCGTCCGGTGGGAGGCTGACGTCCCAGCGGGCGATGCCTTCGGCGTCGACCACGTCGGGCGCCGGGGAGCAGGCCTCCTCGCGCAGCCGTACCTCCACCGCCGCGACCTCGGAGACCGGGATCCGCTCCCGGAGGACGACCACCTGTTCGCCTTGCTCCCCGGGGGCGGAGAACCGGGACAGGTGCAGCTCGACCGTGCGGGTGACCACGGTCCGCTGGGTGATTCCGGCGGAGTCGCGGGACTCCTCGGCACGCCGGACCACCCGGTAGTCGTCGCAGCTGCCGAAGGCGAGCTCGGCGCCGCTGGGCCGCACAGGACGAGCGTGGTGTAGTCGAGCTCGGCGTCGCTGGGCCGCGGCGGACCGGGCTCCGGTGCCGGAGGCGGTGGTGGCGCGGCCCGGCCAGGAGCCGCGGGTGCCATGGCGGCGGGAGGCCCCGCGAGGGACTTGCCGCCGATACGGGGCCTGCCGCCTGATCGCGACCGGACGGGTTGCGCGAGGCCGGTCTCGGCGGGCGGCCCGCCGTAGCTCTGCGGTGCCGGCGGCGGGGGTGGTGGAACGGGACCGGAGGCGGCGGCGCCCGCCGCGGCGGGCGCCGCTGCGGCCACGGGCGCGGAGGCTCCCACGACGGCCGCGGGTGTGGCGGGCGTGGCGGGGCGAGGGCCGGCCGCCTCGTACCCCGCGAACAGGTCGGCGAGCCCCGCGGGAGGCTCGCGCCAGCCGGACGGGGCGGGGGCGGGCTGCCGGCGTCCGATCCGGATCGAGCGGAGCCTCGGCAGGTCGGTGCGGCGCCGAAGGTCGGCGGTCGCCAGGGCGATGCGCACGCCGGTCCAGTCCTCGCCGGTGCGCTGCGCGACCGAGGCGCGCAGCACCAGACGGCCGGTGCCGTCGCCCTGACGGTGGGTGAGGCGGTAGGCCGGCACCCACACGGCGCCCGGAACTCCGTACTCCAGCTCCAGCTCCACGTCCGCGTCACCGGCGCCGTCGAGGGCCAGGAGCGCGGAGACCTTGGTCTCCAGGTGCGCTGACGGTGCGTCGGTGGAGGCGCGGGCGAGCCTGTCCGTGGCGACGGTGAGCTCGTGCTCGACGCGACGCAGCGCCTCCTCCAGCTCGACGAGGCGTGTGTGCAGTCCTGTCAGCCGCTCGTCGACGAAGTCGGCGAGCGCCAGCCATGCGCCGACCGGAGTGCGGCGGTGCGGGTCCTCGCGCCTGCGGGCCGGCGGCACCGGGCGCAGAGCCCTGACCTCCTCGATCAGGCTCAACTGCCGGTCCCGACGGGCCCGTGCCGCCCCGTGCTCGTCCCGCAGACGCTCGACCTCGCGCCGCGAGTCGTCGGGCGCACCGGTGTCGGTGTCGGTGCCGAGAGGCTCGGCCTCCACGTCGACCCGGGCCTCGGCGACGCGCACCCCGGGGGCGCCCAGGACACGGGCCCGCAGCGAGCCCGGGTCCAGCGAGCGGGGCAGCCCCGTCACCCGTACCCGGCCCTCCGGCGGCACGCTGCCCCGGGCCAGGCGGCGGCAGACCGCGCCCTGCGCGTACACCACGACCGAATCGAGGGTCGACTCCCACCTCTGTGCCATCCCAGCCGTCATGTGCCCTGCCCCCCACCGCCTTTGCGCATACTACAACCGCAGGCGCCCGCGCAGGCATCCCGATCGGGGCTGCCTCACACCCCGCGAGACCCGCCGGCGCCACCACCGAACGAAACCAGACCACGCCCTCGCCGCATGACAGAGCCGTGTCCAAGACCCAACTGGTGGGTGCGGATCGCTGCCTCCCAGCTGGCCCAGTGGATCGACGCCCTCGCCAACCGTCCGGACGGAACCGGCGTCGCAACCCTGTGCTGGGCCGGCCGCCACGACGGGATCGCCCTGACGCTGCCCGAGACGACGCTGCTCCTCGCCGGCATCGACGAGACCAGTGGTGCACCACACCGGTACGGACAGTCGCGACCACCATGAGCTGTACGCGGAGAAGGCCGAGGTGCGGCCGGCGGCGGCCCGGCTTTCGAGGCGTACCGCTTCCCGGACGCGGTCGGGCCGGCGGATCCGCTGTACGACGATCTGGACGCGGACCTGGAGCTGCTGAGCTCCCTGCTGGTGCGTCCGCCGGAGCCCATGCCTCGCGTGTACGTGCCGGACGACCCGGCGGACCACGCCCGCCGGGTGCTGCGCCGAGTGGAGAACGCGGACCGGCCGGGCGACACGGTGGCGGCACGCGGCCGCGCGCGGGGCGCTCGCGCACCACATCCAGCAGGTGTTCGGCCTTCACCTGTGCGAGGTGTACGAGGACGAGCGCACCGCGCGAGCCGCGATGGAACAGCGGGCGCGGGTGTGCTGACCTGGCGGCCGGGGCGGAGGGAGGCCCGGCATCTGACGCGCGGCGGCCGTGCCGGGCCCTGACAATCGGCGGGGGCCGCCGCGTCTCGGTACGAAGAGGGGGCGCCACCCCGGCGGGTCGGAACCCTTGCCGAGGCCCCGGGGCCCTGGCGCGGGCCCCGGAGAGGCGGCTTGAGGTGTGGCCCTCCCGGTCGCGGTCGGCTTCTCCAGGCGCGCACGGCTCGCTGACGCGCGCGAGCGCCGCAGTGCGCGGCGCACGACCCCGCGGGGCGTGCGCGCCTGGACGCGGTACGCGGAGGGCCGCCGAGAGTCAGCTGCCGGTTGCCCGCTCCGCGAAGGCGACCAGGAAGCTACGCAGGCTGCCGCGCTCCTCGTCCTCGCCCGAGGGCGAGCCCAGGGCCAGCCGGGCCAGCTGGGGCATGGCGTTCGGCCAGGCGCCCAGGCCGATCAGCGTCAGCAGCAACTGCCGGGATTCGCTCTCCGTGAAGCCCGTCGAGTCGGCGAGCGACCCGGAGGCGTCCCGGTACCACTCGGCGCGGCGGGAGTCGCCGTCGGCCAGCCGGTCTCCGTAGTGCAGCGCCTCGAACATCAGGAGGCGCAGCAGTGCCGGGTTCTCGCTGTGGTAGTCGAAGACCCGACCCACATACTCCCCGACCGGGCCTTCGCCGGGGCGCACCGTGTGGCGCAGCTCGGCCATGGCCTCGGCGAGCACGGCGTTGAAGAGGTTCTCCTTGCTGCCGAAGTGCCCGTAGATCCGTTCCTTGTTCACGCCGGCGTTGTCGGCGATGCGGTTCACCCGCGCGCCCGCGATGCCGTACTGCGCGAACTCTTCTCTCGCGGAGTCCAGCAGCAGGCGTTTCGTCTTCTCGGTGTCTCGTCCCATGGCACCAGGATATCTTCCAATCAACCAGTTGGTTGGACACGTCTTGGTCTCTATGGCACGATCAAGCCAACGGGTCGAGGGCAACCGCTTCGACCTGAAACGGGGGGATTGCGCCGGTTGGTCCGTGCGCACAGCCATGCCTTTTCTCCGCTGGCCCCCGTGGGATCCGCGACGGAACCCCGCCGGTTCGATGAGGAACCGGCCGGTTCCTCCTAGACCAAGGACTGCCCAGGGATGAAGATCGCGATATCCGGGACCTACTCCGCCGGCAAGACGTCGACGGTGATGGCGCTCTCCCACTACACGGGCGTGCCCCGCACGCTGGCCAGGACGATCCGGGAGATCCTCCCGGAGACGTTCCCCGGCAAGAAGCTGACGGAAGTGACACCCGCCGAGTTCCTCCAGCTCATGCTCCGCCGGCACACCGGCAGGGCCGTCCAGGAGGCGCTCCTCGGGGACCACTTCATCTCCGACGGCTCGTCGCTCCAGGAGTGGCTCTACGGTGCCGGCCGTGTCATCCACGGCATGAACCCGAACACCACCGCGGACAACGAGGGCGGTCGCGCCGCCGACGTCACCGAGGAGATGAGCTTCTTCGCCCAGGTCGTCGACCAGTACGGCCAGGCCCTGAAGAAGCACGTCAAGGACACGTACGACGCGTATGTCCACCTGCGGCACGAGCTGCCCATCACCGCCGACGGCCACCGGCCGATGAACGAGAAGTTCCGCGCGACCATCGACGCGATGCTGCTGGAGACGCTTGACGAGCTGGAGATCCCGTACCACGTCATCAGCGGGACCATGCCCGAGCGTCTGGAGACCATCTCCGGCATCTTCGGCCTCACGCCGGTGATGAGTGTCGAGGAGGCCATCGAGCTGGCCCGGCAGGACTACGGCCACCAGGACTTCCGCATGGAGACGGAGCGCGTTCCGGCCGCCGCCTGAAGCCGCGGCTCGCCCTCCGCTTCCGCTCTCCTGCTGTTCCGCTCCCCTGCTTCCTCTTCTTCTGCGTCATCACACTCTTTCCGTTCCTTGTACCAAAGGGAGGTTTGCCATGCCCAAGACCCCGAAGGTCGCCATCGCCTACTACTCCGGTTTCGGCCACACAGAGGTGCTGGCCAAGGCCGTCGAGGCCGGTGCCACCGAGGCGGGCGCCGAGGTCACGGCGGTCCGTGTCGACACCATCGACGACGCGGGCTGGAAGGCCCTCGACGAGGCCGACGCCATCATCTTCGGCTCGCCGACCTACATGGGCTCCGCGGCCGGCCAGTTCCATGTCTTCGCCGAGTCCACGAGCAAGCGCTGGCTCGCCATGGCCTGGAAGGACAAGCTGGGCGCCGGCTTCACCAACGCCGCCTGCAAGGCCGGTGACAAGCACTCGACGCTGGCTTACTTCGCGACGCTGGGCGCCCAGCACCAGATGAACTGGATCAACCTCGGACTCCACCCGGGCTGGCACACCACCACCGAGAGCGAGAACGACCTCAACCGCCTCGGCTACTTCAACGGATCCGCCGCCACCACCCCCGCGGACCTGCCGCCGGAGGATGTGCACAAGGCCGACATCGCCACCGCGGAGCACCTCGGCGCCCGCGTCACCCAGCACACGGCGATCGTCCTCGCCGGCCGCGAGGCCCTGGGCCTCTGAGCCCCCGGGCCTCTGATACCCGGCGCCCTCAGCAGCCGTCACCGCGGCTGCTGACACAGCACCAGCACCGTACGCACCGCACGAGAAGAAAAGAGAGACACCGACATGACCGTCACCCAGACGTCCACGAGCGAGACCGTCGACGCCTTCTTCGGCAACTTCGGCGAAGGCAACATCCCCGGCGTGCTGGACCTGTTCGCCGACAAGGTCGACTTCCGCGTCACCGGCTCCCCGCTCGTGCCCTGGACCGGTGCCCGCTCCTCCAAGGAGGAGATCAGCCAGTTCTTCGCCTCCTTCGGTGTCCTGACCGGCCCCGAGCACTTCGAGCTCTCCCACAAGATCGTGCAGGGCGAGGACGCTGTCGTGATCGCCAACTGCGTCTTCGGGGTGGAGGCCACCAGCAAGAAGTTCCACAACCACTACGCGCTGCACTTCACGGTGACGGACGGCAAGATCGTCCGCTACCACATGTACGAGGACAGCTACGCGATCCACGAGGCGTTCACCGCCTGAACAACCGGAACACCGAAACGCGAAGGCGCGGAAACGCGACAGCGCAACTGCGCGAAGCGCGGGGCCCCTTCCCGGAGACGGGCGGGGGAGGGGCCCCTCACCGGTTACCTCACCACAACACCAGCTGCATCAGTCATGAGGGCTGTCAGCAGCCCTGCGCTACATGAGCCATCGGGGGACACACACTCATGCACGCTATGCTCTCGTCCGAGACGGCACTCCGTCTCGCCTCCGTGGACGACTTCCTCGGAGACCGGCAGAACCGCTTCTTCGGCGAAGGCTTCAAACGCGTCACGCAGGACCTGACCGAGATCACGGTCCGGCCCGGCGCGGCCCGTATCGACGCGACCGCGGGGATACGCATCCCCGGCACCTGGTCCCGCAAGGGGCAGGCACACCAGCGTCCGCACCTGTCCACGATCGACGCCATGGTCTTCGGCGCCCGCCTCACCGGGCTCTACGCGGCCCACACCCACGGCCTGTCCGCCGACGACCCGTTCCTCGTCCGTTCCGTCAGCATCAAGGCCGGCACCTCCCCGGACGAGGAGAACCTCGACCACTTCGGGGTCTCGGGCACCGTCGCCGCCACATCCGAAGGCTCCGTACCCGGACGTCTCCGGACGACCATGGACTGCGCCGTCGGCTCCATGACCGTACGTGTGGAGGCCGACCACCCCGGAACCCGCGGCGCGGCACCCGGCAGCGCCGAAGGCTCGTACTCGGTGGCCCAGTCGCTGGACGGACCGTGGAACGACGCCCCGTTCGGCGCCTCGCACCACGGGCGGCACCAGTTCCTCGCCGACGTGCAGGCCGAGGACCACACCGCCGACGCCGACCTGACCATCACCAACGAAACCGGACCCGACGGCCCCCGGCTTCCGGCCACCATGGTCGACCTGTTCGTGTCGGCTCTCCAGCTCGGCCAGATCCTCCTCTACCGCCTCGATGGTGTCGACCGCGCGAGCTCCCACACCCTGTGGATGCGCAGCACCACCATCACGCCGGTGCCGACCGTGGCCGCTGGTGCCGCCTATACCGCGGCCGCGGCGGCGGACGAAGGCGACGGGCGCTTCCGCGTCACGCTCGCGCGCCCCGCCAAGCTGCCCGCCAAGCAGGGCACCTGGCGCGCCGCGCGCATCACGGCCACGCACGCGGGGCTGCGCCTGGCCTGCAACGTCGCTCACCTTCTGCCCTGACCCCGCCCCGACCGGAAGCCGCATCCCACAGGAAGACTCCGCATGGCGCACTTCCCCGCGCTCGTCGGCCTGGGCAGCTATCTGCCGCCCCGCCGCGTCACCAACGAAGAACTCGCCACCGCGTTCGACACCTCCGACGAGTGGATCACCACCAGGACCGGTATCCGCTCCCGCCACTGGGCCTCGCCCGGCATGGCCACCAGCGACCTCGCGATCGAGGCCGGCCACCGCGCCCTCAAGTCCGCGAACCTGCCACCGGGGCCGGGTGCCGTGGACGCCGTGGTCCTTGCCACCACCACCCCCGACCACCCCTGCCCGGCCACCGCCCCGCAGGTCGCGTCCCGCCTGGGCCTCGGTGCCACCGCCGCGTACGACATCGCCGCGGTGTGCTCCGGGTTCGTCTACGCCCTGGCCACCGCCTCCGCCCAGATCACCGCGGGCCAGGCCCGACGGGTCCTCGTCATCGGAGCCGAGACCTACTCGACCATCCTCAACCCGGCCGACCGCACGACGTCCGTCATCTTCGGTGACGGCGCCGGAGCCGTAGTCCTCTCCGCGGTGCCGGACGCCGACGCACCCGGCGTCGTCCTCGGCGTCGACCTCGGTTCCGACGGCTCGCGGCAGGACCTCATCACCATCCCGGGCGGCGGTTCCCGGGAGCGGGCCTCCACGGCGGAACACGACCCGAACGGCCGCTACTTCACCATGCAGGGCAAGAAGGTGTTCGCCGAGGCGGTCACCCGTATGGGGGACTCCGCGGCAGCCCTGCTGGACCGGATCGGCTGGCCCGTCGAGTCGGTGGACCACCTGGTGGGCCACCAGGCCAACGTACGCATCCTCAAGGCGCTCGCCCAGCGGCTCGGCCTGCCGCAGGAACGGGCCGTCGTCAACATCGACCGCGTCGGGAACACCTCGGCCGCCTCCATCCCGGTCGCGCTCGCCGACGCCGCGACCGCGGGGACGCTGGCCACCGGGTCCAGGCTGCTGCTCACCGCGTTCGGCGGCGGGCTCACCTGGGGGTCGGCCGCGCTGACCTGGCCCGGCCTCACCGCAGCCTGAGACCGCCGCACGGTTCCGGGCCCGAGCAGGCCCCGAACCGGTCGAAGGGACAGCCCCGCATCCCGTCACGGCTCACCTCCAAGCGGCGATCGTGCAGCAGCTGATCTTTCAGCGGCTCACCTTCACCACCTCACCTTTCGGCGCCTCACCTTTCGGCGCCTCATCTTCGGCGCCGCCCTCACGCGTGCGTCAGCACGCACGGAACGCGAAGGGAACTTCCCCATGACCACACGGACACAGCCGCTCGCCGACCAGCTCCTCGCACTCCTCACCGCCGAATACGAGGCCCCGGAGGACACCACGCCCGAGACGCGGTTCGACATGCTCGGCTTCGACTCGCTCGTTCTCGTCGAGGTGGCCGTCGCCATCGGCCAGCGCTACGGCATCACCGTCACCGACGAGGAACTGCACGAAGCCGGCAATGTCGCAGGGACCGTCGCCCTGCTCGAGTCCAAGGGTCTCCACGCCTGACACGACGACAGCGAGGGGGCCGGGTACCGGACCGGTCCGGTACCCGGCCCCCTCCCCGCGCCCCTGCCCCGCCCGCCAGTTATCGAGGACCTGATGAGCCGTACCCGGATCGCGTTCTTCGACGTCGACGGCACCCTCACCACCGCCACGACCATCTTCCGCTTCCTGCGGCACTTCCTCTCCGCCACGGGCCACCCGCCGCACGTGTACGAGCAGCGGCGGCAGCGGCTCAAGGCCATGACAGACATGGGCCTGCCACGCGAGGAGACCAACCGCGCCTACTTCGACAGCTACCGGGGTGCCGATGTCGCCGAGGTCGAGCGGCTGGCCCGCGAGTGGTTCGACGCGGAGCTGCGCGCCGGGGGGCTGTTCCACCCGTACGCACTCGCCGCCCTGCGCGAACACCGCGCCGACGGTGACCTCGTCATGCTGGTATCCGGCTCCTTCCCGGCGTGCCTGGCGCCCGTCGCGGCCCACTGCGGCGCCGACGAGACCTGGTGCACGCTGCCCGAGATCGTCGACGGCGTGTACACGGGCGGGCTCACCCGCACGCCGATGATCGGCAAGGCCAAGGCCGACGCCCTGCTCGCGGCCGCGTCGGCGCACCGCGTCCCGCCCGAGCACTGTGTCGCGTACGGCGACCACGTCTCCGACCTGCCGATGCTCCAGGCCGCCGGAACAGCCGTGGTCGTGGGCGGCGACGACCATCTGCGGGCGGTGGCCCGGCTGCGCTCCTGGCGGCTGCTGCCCGGTGCCCCGTCGGCCCGGCAGCTCCCACTACCGTCGTCCTCCGCTTCGCCGTCGTCCTCCACACCGTCGACGCCCTCCCCGTCTCTCTAGTCGGCTGAAACCACTCGGACACATGACTACCGCCGCTTCCCCCTCTTCCTCCGCCCCGGCTCCCACCCCCGCCCCCGCCTCGCCGGAGTCGGCGGCCGCCCACGTGCCGTTCTTCCGGACCGTGCTCACCCTGTGCGCGGTCGGTCTGCTGGTGGTGAGCCAGCTCTTCACCGTGTTGCCTGTGCTGCTGCCGCTCGCGGAGTCCTGGGGCACGACCCCGTCGGCGGCGGGCTGGACCGCCACCGCCTTCGGCTGCGGATACGCCTCGGGGTTCCTTTTCTCCGGGCCGCTGTCCGACCGGTTCGGCCGCCGTCTCGTCATGACCGTCGGTCTGGCGCTCACCGCGGCCGCCACCGCGGCGGTCGCCGCCGCGCCCAGCCTCCTCGCCGGGTGCGCGATCCGCGCCGTCCAGGGACTCTGCGCCGCGGCGTTCGCGCCGTCCGCCTTCGCGTACATCGCGGAGCGGATCGAGCCGACCCGTCGGCTCGCCGCGATGACCTGGCTTACCAGCTCCTTCTTCACCGCCTCCGTCCTGGGGCAGGTGTACGCCCAGTTCGTCGCCGACGTGGCGGGCTGGGAGCCGGTCTTCCTCGGCTGCGCCGCCGCGCTGGCGGGAGCCGTCCTGCTGCTGCGCGGCGTCCTGGAGGGCGACCGGGCGCGCCCCACGACCTCCGTCGGGGACGCCTTCCGCGCCATGGGGCGGCTGCTCACCGTACCGTCGCTGGTGCTGCACCTCCTGGCGACGGTGAGCGTGCTCTGCGGATTCGTGGCCCTCTTCACGGGCCTCCAGGTGGTGGGCGTCCCCGCGGCCGGCGCCGGCTCCGGCACGCTGTCGGCCCTGCGGGCCGCGATGTTGCCCGCGATGGTGCTGGTGCCACTGTGCGCCCGATGGCTGGTGCGGCTGTCCGCCGCCGCCCGGGTGATCGGCGGACAGTTGCTGGCCGGGGTCATGGCCGGGGTCATGGCGCTGCTCACCCTGGACGGTGAGATCGGGGTCATCGGGCTCGGCGTGCTGCTGTTCGTCTTCGTCTTCGCGGTGGGGGTCACCGCGCCCGGGCTCGTCGAGTCGGTCAGCGCCCAGGCGGGGCCCGCGCGGGGCGCGGCCGTCGCCTTGTACACCTTCGTGCTGTTCCTGGGCGCCAGTGCGGGCCCGCGGCTGGCCGTTGCTGCGAACGGTTCGTTCGCCGTGGTGTGCGTGGCGGTCGCGGTGGTGTACGCGGCGGGGGCCCTGTTCGCGGCCCTCGGCCGCTGTACCGCCGGATCACGCTGAACCGGTCCCACGGCGACCGCGGCCGTGGGTGCCTGTCGAGTCGGGACGGAGCGCGGTGCCGGGGTTGCCGCCGGTCCGTTCTCCGTGCCGCCCGCCGAACCCGGCGTACCCGTCTCCGAGTACCGGGCTCTCCACGAACTCTCGTTCAGGCAGGACCGTGAGAGGCGAGGCGAGGCGTGGCGGTGCATCCGCTCCGCCAGTTCTCCCCGCTCGCGGGAGGTCAGGGCGACCTCACGTCGATTCCGGCCGTCTCGCGACCAGCGTTGCGCTGTGTGACCTGCCGCACGTGGATCTCGGCGATCGCGTCGTGAGCCCGCCGTAGGGGCCGGAAGCCGTAGGAGACCGGCTCGAAGTCGGCCTCGAGGATCGGCTCCAGCACCAGCTTCAGCGCTGCCAGGACCCCCCGGTCGGTGAGCGCAGACGGCGCGTCTGGCAAGCGGGCGGACGCGCTCTTCGAGCTCACGGACGCGGTGCTGTGCGCGGACGGGCCGGTGAGGACGCCGGCCGGCCTGCCTGGGCCCCACGGACGATGCGACCCAGGTTACCGGCAGCCAACTCCATGACGTGGTAGACCGGTTGCCCGATGTCGGACACACCGGCGACCGGGGGCCCCGAGATCCCGGGCGTGCGACAGCTCAGCGGACAGGATCTTCGCCATTCGGCCGCTGCACGACCCTCCCGCTGCGTACCGTAGGCGTCGCCGCAGAGGCGGACTTAGGGACCGGGGGCCGGAGATGGGCGAGCTGCGCTCGGAGTTTCGTGCTGCGATCCGCAAGGCGATGTCCGCACCGGACGAGGCAGCGCCGTTTGTGTTCGAGTCGGCGGAAGACGTGATGGGGCGCGGGACGCACTACAACGTCGCCGAGCTTCTCCACGGGGTTCGCGAAAAGCTGACGCCTGAGCAGACGGGCGCGCCGGAGGCCGTCGACCTCGACGTGGTGTACCTCGTCGCGTGCTACCACCTCGCGCGGTGCCGGCATGTGCCCGAGGAGCGGAGGACCTGGGATTACCACGCGATGGTGTTCCTGTTCGGCGTTGTGCACGCGCTGCGTCCGGATGCCGTACCGCAGCCGCTGCGCGACGCCTTCGTACAGCACCCGCCGAGGCTGGTGCCGCCCTACGAGATCGTGCACGCCGTGGGCAACGCACTGTTCCTGGCGAGCGTGCCGGCCGACGACAGGGCAGGGATCGCACTGGCCACGGCCTTGATGGTGTGGGCTCGGGACGAGGCACAGGGTGGAGAGTCCGAACCGGCCATCACCTTCAATCTGGGCACGGCCATGGCGGCTCTGGCCGACTGCGACGGTGGTGACGATCCCGTGCGGACGCGGGCCGCTGCCCTGCACCTGATGCGTCAGGCGATCGCCGTGCTGCCGGCCGGTGATCCGGCGCGTCAGGAGATGATGGCCATCCTCATGCGGACGCAGGCGACGGCCCCGCCGGCCCCTGTGGCCGAGGGCAGCACGGCGGCCGAGGTGACCCACTACATGCGAGACGGCGATCCGAACCGGCTCGACACGCTCGTCGACCGGCTGCGACGGGCAGTCGACAGGGCGGCGACCGGTGAGCCGGAGCGCAGTCACCGTCGTATCGAACTGGGCCAGGCACTGCGGATGCGCTTCGAGATGGAGGGGGAGCTCGCCGACCTCGACGGTTCGATCACCGAACTCACCGACGCGCTGGCAGGCCCGCTCGGAGACGAGGAGCGGGCAACGGCCCACTCGTTCCTCGGCCTCGCCCACCTCGATCGGTACGCCTCCTCGGGGGACCTCGCGGACCTGGAGGCGGCCACAGCCGCCGTCCGCCACCCGTACCCCGCCCACCTCGCCGTCTCCGTCACCCACGCCCAGCGGCTCACCAATCTCGCCGCCGTTCTCACGGCACGGTTCGACGCCTACGGGGACATGGCCGAACTGAGTGAGGCGGTGGACCACCTGCAGTACGCGGTGGCGGCCACTCCGCCCGCCCAGCACGACCGTCCCGTCATGCTGATCAAGCTGGCCCTCGCGCTGCGGAAACGCGGAGTGCGCACGGGGCGGGACGCGGAGATGGACGCCGCGGCGTCCATCCTCAGGCAGGTGGCGGGAGAGCCGTCGGACACCGGGCCCAACCATCAACTGGCCCGTCGGGAGCTGGGGCACCTGCTGGAGATGCGCGGCCGTGGCCGGCGGGCGGTGGCCGATCTGGTGGAAGCCGCCGCGCAGTACCGCACCACCGCGCTCGCGCCCACGCAGGACATCCGCACACGCCTGCACTGCGCCGCTCTATGGGGTCTCACCTGCGAGACGCTGGCGGACCTGGAACAGGCGCGTGCCGCCTTCGGCGTGGCCCTCGCCGAGCTCCTGCCCAAGCTGACCGGGCGGGCTCTGGGCAGGGAGTCACAGGAGACGCGGCTGCGTGAGTTCTCCTCGTTGGCCAACGTCGCCGCAGCTGTGGAGATCACGGCGGGCAGGCCCCGCCAGGCACTGGTCCGCTTGGAACAGGGGCGCGGAGTCCTGCTGGCGCAGGCACTGCAGCTACGGAGTCGTCACGACGACCTGGTTGCCGCGTCCCCTCGCCTCGCGGCCCGTTTCGAGCAGGTCTGCGCGGAACTGGTGGCGCGACAGCGCAGCCCGGAGCAGCGCAAGGCGTCGGCCGCGGAGTTCGACCGGGTGGTGCGGGAGATCCGCGCGCTGCGGGGCTTCGGCCACTTCCACAGGCCGCCGGACTGGGCACGGCTGAGCGAGGCGGCGGCGCTCGGGCCCGTCGCCGTCATCAACATCTCCCCGCTGCGCTGCGACGCGCTCCTGCTGCACCATCGCTCCGGGCGGGCTGCCGTCGAGGTACTGCCGCTGCCCGGCGTCACGGCGGAGGAGATCAACCACCGGGCCGACGCCTTCCAGACCGCTGTGGCGACGCTGGCGACACCAGGCACCACGGGCGGGGAGCGGTACGTACACGACCGGGAGCTGAAACGGACGCTGCGGTGGCTGGGCGACGAGATCGTGAGGCCGGTCCTCGAACGGCTGGGCCTCGACGGCCCGGTGGCACAGGGCGCGCCCGCGCCCAGGCTGTGGTGGTGTCCGACCGGCGTCCTGTCCCTGCTGCCCCTGCACGCCGCCCTGCTCGAAGGAGACGGCCGTCCCGGCTCCGTGTACGCCCACGACAGGGTCGTCTCCTCCTACGTCCCCACGCTCGGCTCGCTCCTGCACGCCCGGGACACTCCCGCCCCCGATGCCGGGCGGACGTCCCTGGTCGCGGTCGCCGTGGACACCGGCCACGCCCACCCTCGGCTCGCGTCCCTGGACGAGGAGCTGTCCGCGACGGCGGAGTGGACCGGCCGCAGGACCGCGCTGCGTGACGCGGAGGCCACACCGGAGGCGGTGCTCGCCGCACTGCGTACGCACACCCACGCCCACTTCGCCTGCCATGGCGTACGGGACCCGGCCGACCCGTCGCACAGCAGACTCCTCCTGCACGGTGGTCATGTCACCCTGCGTGGGCTCGCGGCCGAGCGCCTGCGTGATGCCGAGCTCGCCTACCTGTCGGCGTGCCACAGTGCCGCCCCCGGCCAGGAACTGGCCGACGAGGTCATCTCCGTCGCATCGGCCTTCCAGCTCTGCGGCTACCGGCAGGTGGTCGGAAGCCTGTGGACCGTGGACGACAAGACGGGCCCCCTCCTCGCCCGCGAGGTGTACCGGCTTCTCAGCGCACCGGACGCCCACAGCGCCGCCCACGCCCTGCACAGGGCCGTCGGGACGCTTCGCGAACACCCCCGCTACCGGGAGCCGCTGTTCTGGGCGTCCGTCATCCACAGCGGGCCCTAGGAACCGCGGGCACTTGGAAGCCGAGTCGGCCCTGGCCAAGGAGGTATCGATGAACGACCGTGAGAGGCGTGCCGCGCTCTGCTCGGCACTGCCCTGGCTGATGGAGGACCTGGAGCAGGACGGACGGCTCGCGGAACTCGACACCGCCGTGCGCGCCGTCCTCGCCGACACCCCTGTGCTGGAGGCCACCGCGGGGCTGGACATTCCGCCGCATGTGCTGGGCGAGCCTGGCCCCGTGCGTGGGGAGGAACCCGGCGACATGGTCCCGGGCACGCGGCGCCGCTCGGCGGGGGAGTCGTATCGCTGCCCTGACGGGTGGTGCAGCCTGAACGCGGTCCGCGCGCCGGGCGGGCAACTTCCGTCCGGGGGCCGCTGCTGGCTGCGTGACCGGCCGCTGCGTGTAGTCGAGGCGTGAGCCGGTGGCCCCGCTCCTCGACAGCCTCGGCCAGAAGCTGGCCGAGAAGTGGCTGTCCGCCCTCGCCGCTCCCGGTCTTGCCTTCGTCGCGGCCGTGACCACCGGCGCGGTGCTCGGTCAGGGCGCCGCACTGGACCGGTCCCTTCTGTTCGAGCGGGTAGGGCACTGGGCCGCGGAGGCGGCGCGGTGGCCCGCTGTGGGCCAGCTCGCGCTCGCCGGGGCCGTGATCATCGCCTCCGTCGCCGTCGGCACCTTCGTACGGACATGTGCGGAGGGCGCCGAGCGTGTCTGGACGGGGGACTGGCCCTCCAAGGCGCGCCGACTGGCGGATCGGCTGACCGCACGACGGCTCAGGCGCTGGGAACAGATCCAGTCCAGGATCGACGAACACCGCCGTGCGGCCCCGGCGCACCAGCGCGGCGAGCAGGTGAGGAACGAGCTCGACGAACTCGCCGCCCGCCGCGACGGGATCGCGCTCGCCGGTCCCCGCAGGCCCACCTTCACCGGGGACCGCATGGCGGCGACGGAAACGCGGCTGCGCCACCAGTACGGCATCGACCTCGCCTCGTGCTGGACGCGTCTGTGGCTGGTGCTCCCCGACGACGTCAGAACGGAACTCCGTGCGTCGCGTGCCCGGTTCGGCGCCGCGGTGGCCGGATCGGTGTGGGCCGGCTGCTACGCGGTCCTCGGCTGCTTCTGGTGGCCCGCGGCGCTGGTCGCCCTCGTGGTGGGGCTCGTGGCATGGCGCCGTGGCCGACAGGCCGGCACTGTGCACGCCGAGCTGGTCGAGTCCACCGTGGACATCTACCTCAGGAGGCTGGCGGACGAGCTCGGCCTCGACACCCCCGACGGCCCGCCGGACCTCCGGGTGGGGGCCGCTGTGAACCGCGTCGCCCGCAAGTCCGCGTGATGCGGCCGGGAGCGGCTCGCCCCGGTGGCGTCGGGTGAAGCCGCTCCAGCGGACGACTGACCGTGCCCCCCGGTGAACCGGACGGGCCCGAGGGCGCGCCGCCCCCGGTTCTCCGGGCTGATGCGGCACCGCTGGAAGGCGGGGAGACATGGGTCGTGCCGTGCGGCCACAGCGCAGGGCCGTTGCCACGGGCGCGCCGGCGGCGGCCACCGCGGCCGTTCTCACGGGCTGTTCGTCGAAGACGGCCGGGGCGGACACGGCGAAGCCGGCACGCCGACGCCGTCGACGCGACGATCCGCCTCCACACCGGCCGCACCGCCGCCGACCCGCGGTCCGACCGGTGCCCCTGACGGACCGGCCGGCCCATCCGGACGAACCGGATGGGCCGGCCAGGGTGTTGTCCCGGTCCGCCCGGATCAGACCGCCGGGGCCGGGTAGGTCGGGTACTCCACGCCGGAGACGTGCTGGACGACGCGGACGACCTGGCAGGAGTAGCCGAACTCGTTGTCGTACCACAGGTACAGGATCGCGCTGTCGCCGTCGACCTTGGTGGCGCCGGCGTCGACGATCGACGCGTGGCGCGAGCCGATGAAGTCACTCGAGACCGCGTCGGGGGCGGTGGTGAAGTCGATCTGGCGCTTGAGCGGCGAGGTCAGCGAGACGTTGCGGAGATAGTCGAGGACCTCCTCGCGGGTGGTCTCGCGGCCGAGCCGCAGGCTCAGGATCGCGATCGAGACGTCCGGCACCGGGACGCGGATCGAGCTGCCGGTGATCGGGGCCTTGAGCTCCGGCAGCGCCTTGGCGACGGCGGAGGCGGCACCGGTCTCGGTGATGACCATGTTGAGCGGCGCCGAGCGGCCTCGACGGTCGGCCTTGTGGTAATTGTCCAGCAGATTCTGGTCGTTGGTGAACGAGTGGACGGTCTCCACGTGGCCCCGCAGAACGCCGTACTCTTCCGCCATCGCCTTCAGCGGCGGGACGATCGCGTTGGTGGTGCAGGAGGCGCAGGACAGGATCTGGTCGTCCGGCTTGATCGTGTCGTGGTTGACGCCGTGCACGATGTTGGGGACGTCACCCTTGCCGGGCGCGGTCAGGACGACCTTCTCGACGCCGGGGCGCAGGTGCTTCGACAGACCTTCGCGGTCGCGCCACTTGCCGGTGTTGTCGATGAGGATGGCGTTCTTGATGCCGTACGCCGTGTAGTCGACCTCCGAGGGGTCGTTGGCGTAGATCACCTTGATCTCGTTGCCGTTGGCGAGGATCGTGCTGTTCGCCTCGTCGACGGTGATCGTGCCCTGGAACTGGCCGTGGATGGAGTCACGGCGCAGCAGGGAGGCCCGCTTCACGATGTCCTGGTCGCCGCCCCGGCGGACGACGATGGCACGCAGCCGCAGGCCGTTGCCGGAGCCGGTCTTCTCGATGAGGAGGCGGGCGACGAGGCGGCCGATGCGGCCGAATCCGTAGAGGACGACGTCGCGCGGCTCACGGCGCTCGATCCTGCCGGAGCCCGTGGCGCCGGCGACGGCCTCGGCGGTGAACTCCTCGACCGGGAGACCGCGGTCGTCGGTCTTGTACGTCGCGGCGAGCATGCCGATGTCGATCTGGGAGGGACCGAGATCGAGCGTCGTGAGAGCCTGCAGGAACGGCAGCGTCTCGGTGACCGAGAGCTCCTCACCGGCTATCTGCCGGGCGAACCGGTGGGTCTTGAGAATGCTGACGACCGACTTGTTCACCAGGGAGCGGCTGTGCAGCAGGATCGTTACGTCCCGCTCCCGGTGCAGCTTCCCGATGATCGGGATCATCGACTCCGCGATCTCCTCGCGGGTCTTCCAGTTGGTGAACGAGTCCTCGTTGACAGTCACAGGCTTATCTTTCGAGCTAGGCGGTGCTCAGATGCTAACCCCCCTCTACTTTGATCATGTAATCGGGTCATCGGAGGGGTGAGTTGCAAGAGTTTGGACTGATTTGCTCCCTGTCGGGCCGTTCAGCGCGCCGGGGCCGCGGCCACCCGACGGGAGACCGCGCGGCGCCCGCCCGTACAGGTGAACGCGAGCGCCGCTGCCGCCACCACACCCAGCATGACCAGTCCGATCGCGTACGAGCCCCACGCGCCGTACAGCGAGCCCATGACCAGCGGCGGCAGGAACCCGCCCAGCCCGCCGGCGGCACCGACGACGCCGGTGACCGAGCCGATCCTGTTCGCCGGAGCCAGCAGGGCCACCAGGGCGAAGACCGCGCCGCTGCCCGCGCCGAGCGCGGCGGCCATCGCCAGGAAGGCGATCGTGCCGACCGGCATCAGGGACGGGGTCGACGACTGCAGGAAGGCACCGGCGACCACCACGGCCAGGGAGCCGGCCAGCACGCGCACCGGCCCGAGCCGGTCCGAGAGCCACCCGCCGACCGGGCGCATCGCCACCGCCAGCAGTACGAAGCCGGCCATCCGATTCGCCGCGTCCGCCTGGGAGAGCCCGTACCCGGTCTTCAGATAGGTCGGCAGATAGACCGAGAAGGCCACATAGCCGCCGAAGGCCACGGCGTACAGGGCGGACGCCTCCCACGTGACGCCCAGCCGGAGGGTGGAGGCCAACCGGCGGGCCAGCGGCTCGGTCGGCGGGGTGCGCCCGGGCGCGTCGCGCAGCAGCAGCGCGGCCACCACCGTGTACGCGGCCAGGACGGCGGCGGTGATCAGGAACGGGGTGGCCATGCCGTAGGCGTCCACGAACTGGACGGTGGTGAGCGCGCTGATCGCGGTGCCGCCCATGCCGGCGCCGAAGACTCCGATGGCCATGCCGCGCCGTTCGGGCGGGAACCAGGCGCTGACGAGGGGCACGCCGATGGCGAAGGAGGTGCCGGCGACACCGAGGAAGAAGCCGCCGACGAGCAGGGCCGCGAGCGAGGAGTGCCCGGCGAGCCCGAGGTACAGGACCGGGACCGCGGTGGTCGCCGAGACGAGCGGGAACATCACCCTCCCTCCGAACCGGTCCGTCAGCGCCCCGACCGGGATCCGGCCCAGGGAGCCGACCACCACCGGCACCGCCACCAGCAGCGACTGTTCGAACGAGGACAGCCCGAGAGAGTCCTTGAAGCGCGGACCGAGCGGGCTCAGCAGGGCCCATGCCCAGAAGTTGACGGCGAAGCCCAGCGTGGCCAGGGCCAGCATCAGCCACGCCCGGCCGGGCACCGCCGCCGGTCCCTCGTCCCGACCTCTCGATGCTCGCAGCATCCGTTTGCTCCTTCTGCTCACGCCGGTCCTGTGCGCCGGACCGGGAACGACGTATGGCCCCGTGCCACCCGGCCCGGTTGGACGGGACAGTGGAGTGCCGGGAGAGGCGGACAGGAAGCCTTCGCCCTGGACGGGCGGAGGAGCACACCGATGCGGTAGGGGCGCATCGCCCTCCCTGTCGCCGTGGGGAACAGCATCGTCGGACGGCGCAGCCATCGCCCGGGCCGGACAGCCCCGCGCCGCCTGCCGCTGGTCCCGGGCCACGCGCGAAGACCGGGACCGTTCGCCCCACCCGAGGCGGGCGCTTCGGACCCGCTCGCACTTCGGGAGAGCGGCTCGGCGTCCGGTCTCCCGGACAACGGCGAGGACACGGCCCCCGCGGAAGCCTGCGGCCGGTGGTCGCGCCGCCCGCCACCGGACGGGACCTGACGCGATGACAATTGCCGGGCCCGCGACCGTCTCCGCGCCGCCGCGACACCGACCACGCCGCACCTGACAGATGTCACGGCCCCGCCGTGCACAAGATCCTCCTCAGAAAGGACAATTGGACCCCTGCGGCGCCCTGAGGATGGGGCCAGGGCACACCCCGTGCCCGCACCGACCTTCCGGGAGCGCCCATGGACATCGCCCAGCGTCCCGCCCGCCGCCGCGGGCGCCACCTCGTCGCCGTCGCGTCGAGCGCCGCCTTACTGTCACTGGCCGCCGTCACGCCGCCCGCGTACGCCTTGCCCGCCGCGCCGACCACGGGCCTCACCGCCGCGGCGTCCACCACCGACCAAAGCCACGGCCAGGGCCAGGGCCGTGGCCGGGGCCAGACCCAGAGCCCCGGCGCCGGCCTCGGTCTCGACCGCGAGGCGCTGCGCCAATCGCTCGACGCCGTCCACAAGGCCGGTATGTACGGCGCCTACTCGGCTGTTCGTGACGGCTCGTCACAGTGGCGCGGCGCCGCCGGACACGCGGACGTGGACACGGAGCGCCCCGTGCGGCCCGGCTTCCAGCACCGGGTCGGCAGCATCACCAAGACCTTCACCGCCGTCGCCGTCCTCCAGCAGGTCCACCAGGGCAGGATCGACCTCGACGCCCCGGTCGGCCGCTACCTCCCCGAGCTGATACCGGGGGAGCGGGGACGCGCCATCACCGTACGGATGCTGCTCAACCACACCAGCGGCCTCGGCGACCACATCGTCCCGGCGTTCCCCGGACTGCTGGAGGACCCCGGGAAGGCCCTCGACGCCAACCGCTTCCGGCGCTTCACCCCCGAGGAGCTGGTGCGCCTCGGACTCGCGGCACCCGCCGCGGCGCCGCGCGGCACGTACGGGTACTCGAACACCAACTACGTCATCGCCGGTCTGCTGCTCCGCGAGGTCACGGGCCAGGAGCCCGAGGCATACATCACCCGCCATGTCATCCGCAAGGCCGGGCTGCGGCACACGTATTTCCCGCGCACGCCCTTCATCACCGGGCCGCACGCGAAGATGTACGAGTCGATGTACGGGGCGATCGAGCCCGCCCGCGACTACAGCGTCTACGACATGTCCTGGGCCGGCCCGGCCGGGTCGCTGGTGTCCACCATGGAGGACCTCAACTCCTTCTACCGCCGGCTGCTCAGCGGCAGGCTCCTCGGCCCTGCCGAGCTGCGCGCCATGAAGACCACCGTCCCCACGCTCGAATCCGCGCCGGGCCAGGAGGGCACCATGCGCTACGGCCTCGGCCTGTACACCCTGAAGATGTCCGACGGCCGCTGGTACTGGGGCCACGACGGCGGGGTCTTCGGCGCCGGGACCTGGGCGCTGTCCACCGAGGACGGCCGCCGGCAGGTCGCGATCGGCTTCAACCTGATGAAGTACCAGCGCTTCGACGAAGACGGCAACGTCAAGGCCCACCCGATCGACGAGGCGATGCTCCGCCATGTCGAGGGTGCCCTCGCCGGTCCGCGGCGGGCGGCCGGCGCCTCGGCCCCGGCCCCGGCGGCGCGGACGGAGACGATGCCACAGCCCTTCACCGGCCCCGAGCACCTCCGGCGCTGAACCGACGACGGCTACGGTGAGTGACGGTCAGCGTCACTCACCCCATCAACCGCACCTGGTGTTTGTCTTTCCTCGCCGAGGGCATCCGGGAAGGGCGCCGAGCGAGTACCGGGCTGCCTCGGCGAGCTGTGCAGGACGGCCCCGGCGCGGTAGGAGGCGTGGATGACCGGTGCTGCCCCGCAGCGCGGGCTGCGGATCGGCGTGCTCGGCTCGTACGGTGGTTTCAACATCGGAGACGAGTCGATCCTGACGTGTGTGCTGGGCCGTCTGCGCGCCTGGCGTGCGGACGCCTGGCTCGTCGTCTTCAGCAGGAACGCCGAGCACACGAGGATCCACCACCCCTGCGCCGACGAGGTAGTGGCCTGGGAAGGCGCCAGCCAGAGCCGGCTGACAGACGCCGTGTCGCGGCTTGACCTGCTCATTCTGGGCGGTGGCGGGTTCCTGTACGACGGTGAGGCGCGTCGCTATCTGCGGCTGGTGCACGCGGCGCACGTCCTGGGAGTCCGCACCTTCGCCTACGCCATCGGCGCGGGGCCCCTGCGCGAGACCGACGACCGCCAGGCCGTACGCACAGTGATCACGGAGATGGACGAGGTGGTGGTGCGGGACGAGGAGTCCGAGCTCGTCCTGGAGGAGGTCGGCGTCGACCGTGAGATCACGGTGACCGCGGACCCGGCGCTGCTGCTGCCCCGGGAGGACTTCACCGACCAGATGCTGCTCCACGAGGGCATCCCGGGCGACGCCCGGCTGGTCGGCCTCTCGGTCCGCGAACCGGGCAGGGCGGCCGAACACCTGGACGTGGCCGACTATCACGCGCTGCTCGCGGAGGTCGCCGACTTCCTCGTCCGCCGCTTCGACACATATGTGGTCTTCATGCCGATGGAGAGCCAGGACATCCGGCACGCCCACGCGGTCCTGTCGCACATGACCGCGGCGGACCGGGGACGCATCCTCAACGGCACCTACCGCCCCGGGCAGATTCTGGGGTTCATGGGCCGGCTGAGCCTGGCCGTCGGAATGCGGCTCCACTTCCTGATCTTCGCGGCGCTCTCCGGTGTGCCGTTCCTGCCCCTGCCCTACGCGGGGAAGGTGTTCGACTTCGCCCGCCGGGTGGGCGCTCCGGCGCTGGTCGGGGTGGCCAGGGAGCAGGCGGGGCTGCTGCTGGCGGAGGTCGACCGGCTGTGGGACGAGTATCCCCAGCGGCGGGACGCGATGTGCTCGCACGTCGGCGCGCTGCGCGAACGGTCCGAAGAGACATGGGAGCGCTGCCGGGCCGTGCTGGAGGACATCGAGCTGCGGCGGCCCGCCTCCGCCTCCGCCCCCGTCTCGCTGCCGACGGGCTGACCGTCGCCACCGTCCTACGACCGCGGACGCGCCAGGAGAGCCGATGCCGATCCTCAGGCCACCCACCGAGCACCGCACCGTCACCCTGCCGCCCAGGTCGGCGCAGCTCGGCGGCAGCACCGACGTGCTGGTCGTCGGCGGCGGGCCCGCCGGGCTCGGCGCGGCGATCGCCGCCGCGGACGCCGGGGCCGACGTGATCCTCGTCGAGCGCTACGGGTTCCTCGGCGGCAACGCGACAGCGGCGCTCGTCATGCCGCTGATGTCGTTCCACAACGAGATGAAGCAGGCCGTGGGCGGCGACGACAGCCGTCTGCTGCCCACCGACCACGGCGAGGGCGAGCCCGTGGTCGCGGGCGTGCTGTGGCGGATGCTGGACCGGCTCACCGAGCAGGGCGGCTGCGTCCCGCCCTCCGTCGAGACCGGCTACACCGTTCCGTTCGACCCGGAGAGCTTCAAGCTGGTCGCTCTCGACATGCTGGAAGAGGCCGGGGTACGGATGCTGTTCCACGCCTTCGCGTCGTCGGCCCTCCCGCTCGACGACGGCAAGCGCGTGGTCTTCGAGACCAAGTCGGGCCCGGTGGTGATCGACGCCAGGACAGTCGTGGACTGCACCGGCGACGGCGACATCGCGGCCGCCTCCGGAGCGCCGTACGAGATCGGCCGGCCCGAGGACGGGCTCGTCCAGCCGATGACGCTCATGTTCCGGGTCGTGAACTTCCTCCGGCCCGGCTTCAACGACTACGTCCGGGAACACCCCGACCAGTGGCGTGGCGTCCACGGCTTGTGGGACCTCATCAGCGAGGCGACGGCGGCCGGTGAGCTGGACCTGCCGCGTGAGGACATCCTGTTCTTCGCCACCCCGCACCCCGGCGAACTGAGCGTGAACAGCACCCGTGTCACCAGAGCGCTGGGCACCAGCGTGTGGGAGCTGAGCCGCGCCGAGTTCGTCGCGCGCCGGCAGATGCGGCAGATCGACGAGTTCCTGCGCACCCGCGTTCCAGGCTTCGAGGAGCACTACGTCGTTCAGAGCGGCGTCCAGGTCGGTGTACGGGAGACCCGCCGCATCCTCGGCGACTACAAGCTGACCGGACACGACATCCTCGCCGCGCGGCCCTTCCCGGACGCCGTCGCCCACGGCGCCTACCCGATCGACATCCACAACCCGCAGGGCACCGGCACGATCCTGAAGCGCGTGCCGCGCGGGGCGGTGTACGACATTCCGCTGCGCTGCCTGCTGCCCCGCGACACGGACCATCTGCTGGTCGCGGGCCGCTGCATCTCCGGGACGCACGTCGCCCACTCGTCGTACCGGGTCATGCCCATCTCGATGGCGACCGGCCAGGCCGCGGGTGTCTGCGCGGCCCTGGCCGTGCGCCTCGCGTGCCCGCCGCGCGACGTCCACCACACACGCGTCCAGCAGGAGCTGTTCCGCCAGGGCGCCCGTCTGCGCGACGGCCTCGCCGAGACGTCCGCCGCCGTGTCCGACGTATAGCGCAGGGGTGCCGGCCGGCGCTGCGGGCGCGGCACCCCGGAGGCTGTGAGTGGCGGTCAGTCTGCCCGGTATGCGTCCGGCCGGCCCGGCCACCGCGGCCGACGGGTCACTTCTGCTGGACGCTGCCCTGCCCGGCCGCCGGCCCTGACGGCGACCGTGAGGGCCTTGAGCGCCGACGTCGAGCCGGTCGCTGCCCGCCCACGACTGGAGCCGCCACAAGGGCATCCGGTTCTGGTGGTACGGGCAGAAGGAGGCGCCCCTGCCGCCGGGTTCGGGCAGGCGCGTCCACTTCGAGATCCAGGACGGCGGGGCGAGCGGCGGCGCGTCCGGGCAGGGGCGTCCGGGCGGGCCTCGATCGCGAGGGTGGGCCGGTCGTCGGCGTCGCTGCCCCAGGTGAAGATGCCGTCGGCGGGCGGGGCGGCGAAGGGCACCTCGCCCTCGAACCGGTCCATCAGAACGGGTGCCGGCCCGTCGGAGGCGGCCGCGCCGGGCAGCGGACCGGCGAGAAGGCGTTCAAGTGGTGGGAGCCGGCGCCGTCAAGGCGTCTCACATGAGCAACTCGCTTCTCGGCCACGTCGCTTGTCGGCTCCTGAGTGGTTCGCGCGCGGCTCCGGTCGGCATCGCCGCGTTCGACCTATCGACGCGCGCTGCGGGCAGCGGCCTGTTCTGAACATGTCTCCCCCGCCATGCGTACTAGCGGCTACCCGCGCCCGGCCAGGTGCGGAGACACCACTCTGCGTCAATGACAGGAGCGGACATGACCGATCGCGAAGAACCCATGGTGCGAGGACTCCCCGACGGCGGTGCGGAACTCGCCGTCGTGCTGACCCTGCGCTGGGACGACGTGGCCGCTCTCGGCCGGGAGGCGAGCCGGCTGGCCGAGCAGCGCGGCGCGCCCGTGACCCTCGACGAGGCGGCCAGCCATCGGCTCCGTACCTGGTCGTCCGTGGCGAACGGCCCCGAGGCGCGCGGCAGGACCACGCACTCCGCTCCGGCGGTGGCCCCGATGGGCGCCCCCGCCCAGGATCGGGCCCGCCCCCACGCGGCTCCCCTCGGCGAGACGGCTCCTGTCACCCCCCTCTCGCCGCACCCCGCGCAGCGGGCCCAGGTCCAGGCGCCGGCGGTGGCCGGTGGTACCGGGTCGGCCTGACCCGGACCACCCGCCACCGGCGCGCACGGCTGGGCCGGCGCCTCAGCCCGCGCCCACGGCACGGAAACGCAGTGAACCGATCTGTACGAACTGCGGCCGCCCGCCCCGGGAGGCCGCCGGAAGGGAACAACGATCGTGATAGCCCAGCGCACCACGCGCCTCGTCGCACTCCTCGCTCTGCCCGCGGCCCTCACCCTCGTGGCGGCGACCGCCACCCCCGCAGCCGCCGAGCGCACCGCCTACCAGATCGACCTCGACCCGCTGAACGACTCCGGCGGTAACGGCACGGTGATGCTCAGCCTCGACGGCACCCGGCTGACCGTGAAGATCGAGTCCGAAGGTCTCGTCCCCGGCCAGCCGCACGCCCAGCACATCCACGGCTCCACCGACGGACACGACTTCCGCTGCCCGGACGCGAGCGCGGACAAGGACGGCGACGGGATCGTCACCACCAGCGAGGGCCTGCCGGTCTACGGCGAGATCAACATCTCGCTCACCACCGAGGGCGACACATCGCCGGACAGCGGCCTCGCCGTCGACCGCATGCCGGTCGCGGACGCGGAGGGCAAGGTCTCCTACGAGCGGACCATCACCGTCTCCCAGGACGTCGCCGAACACATCAAGGACCTCCACGTCGTCCAGCACGGCATCGACCGGAACGGCAACGACGAGTACGACTTCGGCGCCGGCAAGAGCGACCTCGACCCGAAGCTGCCGCAGGAGGCCACCGCTCCGGCCGTGTGCGGCCTGGTGGAGGGCGCGGCGGTCGGTTCCGTCCCCGTCGGCGGCGTCGAGACGGGTGGCGGCTCGGCCGGGGGCGACGTCGTCCCGGGGCTCGCCGTCGGCGCCGGCGGCCTCGCCTTCGTGGCGGTGGCCGGCGCGCTCGCCGTGGGACGCGGACGCTGGGCCCGGAGCACGGCACCGCTGCCCGCCGGCGGCGTCGGAGAGCCGAGCGACCGGAGCGTCGCGTGATCGGTCGGCAGAAGTACAGGTACGGCAGGGCGCGCGCCGCCTGCGTGCTGGCGGTGGTGCTGCTGGCCGCCGGGTGTTCGGGCGGGGCGGAGTCGGCACCGCCGACGGTGCCCGCGGCGCAGCAGCCGGCCCAGGGCGGCGGCGACGCACAGGGCGCACAGGGCGCGCGGGAGACGCAGGGGCAGGCAACGGGGCAGGACGCCCCCGCCCCGCCCGGCGAGGACTCCGGCCGGAAGCCCGCACGGGCGCCCGAGCTGCCGAAGTCCCCTCCGCGGAGCATCTCCATCCCGTCGATCCAGGTGTCCTCCACCCTGGAGGAACTGGGGCAGCAGAAGGACGGGACCATGGAGACGCCCCGCGACCCCGACAAGGCCGGGTGGTACGTCCCGGGGCCGCTGCCCGGAGCCGAGGGGCCGGCCGTCATCGCCGGCCATGTCAGCTGGGACGGCAAGCCCTCGGTGTTCCACCGTCTCTCCTCGCTGAAGCCCGGCGACAAGATCGAAGTCGCCCGGGAGGACGGCAAGACGGCGGAGTTCACCGTCGAACGCATCGGCCAGTACGCCAAGAACCGCTTTCCCACCGTCGAGGTCTACAAGAACATCGACCACGCCGGACTGCGGCTGATCACCTGCGGCGGCGAGTACGACGCGTCGGAGCGCTACTACTCGGACAACGTGGTGGTGTTCGCCGGCCTCACCGGCAGCCGGTAGGTCTCACCCTCCGCAAGCCGTCGCACGCCGTCGACCACCGTCGGAGGCCGGCGTCCCGCACGGGACGCCGGCCTCGTCGCCACGGTGCCGCCGGCGCTATTCGGGACGGGACGTGTCCGACTGCGCCAGGCGCGCCTCCATCAGCTCGGTCTCGTACTGGTCGAGGACCTCCTCCACCGTACGGTCGGTGTACTTGGCCACCTCCTTGATCGCCGCGGTCGCCCAGTTCGACAGGGACAGCGCGAAGGCCAGCAGACCGTCCTCGCCCCGCATGCGCCTGACACCCAGCAGATAGGCGAGGTTCAAGTACGGCACGAGGTCCGGGGGTTCGGCCGGTGCGCTCTGCCGCAGCATGCCGATCGTCGTCTGCGTCGCCTCCTCGCGCAGCGGCAGCAGACGTTCGCGCTCCGCCTGCACCTCGGCGATGATGCGCCGACGCTCTTCCTTGTCCATGCTGCCCCTCCCGGTGACCGACGGCTTTCCCAGCAGCACGGTACGAGCCGGGGGGCCCCGCGCGTGCCGCCTTCGGGCGATCCGGGGCCTGTCGGGCACAGCCCCGCGACGCGCGGCCACCCGGTCGGTACGATGCGCCGCTTCAACCGCTGTCCGCGGCCGCCGTGGAGGGCGGCAGGGCCGACGGGGTGCGGGTGACGGTCAGGCCGGTGGTTCTCGCCGCGCGTGCGAAGACCACGGCGTCGAGGACGGCCGCCGCGTTCGGGTCGTTGTTGAAGTAGGCGTACACGTCCCGGTCGTCGGGCCAGGTGTCCGCGATGCGCCGCGCCCAGGTCTCCAGGGACCGTCGGCCGTAGCGCGGCCACACCCGTGCCCTTCCGGCGTGGAAGCGCACATATCCCCACTCCGCCGTCCGCCACAGCGGCGTCACCGGCCGCGCCCGCATGTCGGCCCAGCACATCGCGGCGCCGCGTGCCTCCAGCACCTCGCGTACGGCCGGTGCCCACCAGCTGTCGTGGCGCGGCTCGACGGCGACCCGCGTCCCGGCCGGGAAGCGGCTCAGGCAGGCGTCCAGCAGCCCGGGGTCGGCGCGCAGGGTGGGCGGTAGCTGGAGCAGTACGGGGCCGAGCCGTTCGCCCAGTCCCGCGGCGTGGCTCATCAGCCGGTGCACCGGCTCCTCGGGTTCACGCAGCCGCTTGATGTGGGTGAGGAAACGACTCGCCTTGACGGCGACGACGAAGTCCGCCGGGGTGCGCCGCCGCCAGTCCTCGAAGATCTCGTGCGACGGCAGCCGGTAGAAGGCGTTGTTCACCTCGACCGTGGCGAACCCGGCGGCGTACTCCTCCAGCCAGAGCCGCTGGGGCGTCCCGGCGGGGTACAGGACGCCACGCCAGTCCTTGTACTGCCACCCCGAGGTGCCGACGAGAACCGTCATTCACTCATCAAAGCATGCAGACCGGGCGGCTCCGGTCCGGGTTACGACCGGCGGCGCGGCTTCCCACGTCCCCGACCGCCGCCGCCGGCCTGGCCGCCACCGGAGCCCCGGCGCGTGGGCCTGCCCGCGGACTTGCCCGACGTCCGGCCCGACGCCTTCCCGGCGGCCTTCCCGGCCCCGGTACGCCGCTGTGTACCGGCGCCGTCCGCGCCCTTGGCCTTCGGCTGCTCCGTCGCGGCGGCGGGGCGGCGGCCACGGGTGCTGTTGACCGTCCGCCCACGGACGATCCCGATGAAGTCCTCCACCAGGTCGGTCGTCCGCTCCTCCGGCCACGACAGGGCGACACGCGACTGAGGGAGGTCCGTGACCGGCCGGTACGTGAGGTCCCGCCGGTGGTGCAGCCGCGCGAGCGACTGCGGGACCACGAGCAGTCCCACGCCCGCCGCGACCAGCTCGACGGCGTCCGCCGTCGTGGCGGGCCGGTCGATCGCGGGCAGTCCCGGCGGGCGCTCCCAGTCGAGGGTGTCGTCGAGCGGATGGAAGACGATCTCGTCGGCCAGGTCCTCGGCGGACACCTCGTCCACCGCCGTCATGAGGTGATCCTTGGGGATCACGACCACCGTCGTCTCGGTGTACAGCGGGATGGCGCTGAGGTCCGTCCGGTCGACCGGCAGCCGCACGAAACCGGCGTCGGCGTCGCCACGGAGCAGCAGGCCGGGCGCCTCGGCGGCGGACACCGCGACCAGCTCCAGCGGAATGTCCGGCAGTCGCTCCTGCCAGATCCGCACCCACTTCGCGGGCGTCACGCCCGGGACGTAGGCGAGCCTGAACGAGGAGGGTTCTTCCGAGCCTGTCACCGGGCCAGATTACCCGGCGTGGTCAGGAGCCGCGCACATGCTCGATATCCTTGACACCATGACGTCGCACCGCACCTCCCAGACCATGAAGCCCGCGACCGCGGCGAAGAAGCTGGGTGTATACCTCGAGGCCACCCCCGCAGAGTTCCAGGAGGGTGTTGTCTCGCGCGACGAGCTGAACGCGCTCCAGACCGACCCGCCCGAGTGGCTGCGGGAGCTGCGGCGCGACGGCCCGCACCCCCGGCCGGTGGTCGCGGCCCGGCTGGGCGTCTCCATCTCGGGGCTCGCGCGCGGCGGGGTCACCGAAGCGCTCACCACCGAGCAGATCGAGGCGCTGAGGAACGACAGCCCGGAGTGGCTGCAGAAGGAACGCGCCGTCCAGGCCGAGGTCCGCAAGGAAGCCGCCCGCATCAAGGAGAAGCGCACGGAGCAGGCCGAGCGCGCGGACCGCACGCGCCCCTGACACCCGGCTCCCGCCGCGGGACGCCCCGGGCGGTCACCCGGCCTCCGGGAGACTCGCGGCGGAGTCGAGCGGGCACGCCCGCCACTGTGCGCGGCGGGCGTTCTCGTCGCGCAGGGCGTCCAGCCACGGCCACAGGCCGAGCGCCGTCAAGACGGTGCCGGGGCAGACCAGGCGGTGCGGGACCCGGCACACCGAGCCGGGCCCCGGTTCCGTATCGCCGCTGTTCCAGGCGCGGCCGCCGGAGTCGACGTACCAGCGGTGCCACGGCGGCACCATGTGCGCGGGCGCTTCCCGGCGGGGTTCCAGAAGTACGCAGGCGCCGTAGTACGTGGGGCGCCGTTCGCCGTGGAGCCCGCATTCGCGGCACACCGGCGGTTCGGGCGGCGGCGGGGCGGTGGCACCGTCGCTGATCGCTTGGGCGTGGTCCACACGGTCCCACGGCTGCGGCTCCTCGCTCTCCCCCATACAGGCCAGGGTCCGCACGGGGCCCGGACTCCGCCAGGAGCGATTCGGGCGGAATCGCCGGGTGCGGGCGGTGCCGGGGTGCCCGTTCCGGGCCACACGGGGTGCACGGCGGCCCGGCCGTCACGCCTCGCGGTGGCCGGGCCCTGTCCGATTCGGCACCCACGGGTGTGCCTGGGGGCTACCCCACCCCGCCGTGCCCCGCCTGGAACGGAGGCGCGGCCGGCGCCGGCCCCAGCGTGGTCGTCCCCGGAGCCGCGCGGTGGCCAAGGCCCGTGCGGTACGCGTCGAGCGCGGCCTCCACCCGGCCCGTACGGCGCAGCAGGTCGCCCAGCAGCCGGCACAGGTCCGCGAGGTCGCCCGTCGCCCCGCTCCGCTCCAGCAGTCCGAGCGCCAGCACATAGTGCTCCTCGGCGGATTCGGTGTCCCCGCGCTCCTCGGCGATGAGGCCGAGCAGCCGGTGCGCACCTCCCGCGTGCACGGCGCCGTGCCGGTCGTCCAGGTCCAGCAGCGCGGACAGCAGCCCGGCGGCCTCGTCGTACCGGCCGAGCCGCCGCAGCACGTCGGCCAGCTCCACCTCCACCTGGGCCGTGTAGAGCGTCGCCCCCCGGGCCGCCAGCATGTCCCGAGCCGTACGCAACTCCCGCTCGGCTGCGGCGAGTTCGCCGCTCTGTGCCTTGACGTAGCCGCGCATCCAGTGGCAGTGCGCCAGGTCGGTCCGCAGCCGCAGCTGCCGGTACATCGTCTGTGCCTTGGCCAGCGACGCGTCCGCGTCGGCCGTACGCCCCTCGGCGAGGAAGGTCCGGGCGACCTGTCGGTGCATGCCCGCCACGAGAGCGGGGTCGTGGACCTGTGGCGCCAGCGCGAGCGCGAGTTCGGCCGCGTGGGCCGCGCGGGCGTGCGCGCCCATGTCGATGTACGGGCCGATGACCGCCGCGTACAGCATCACCAGCGCCTCGGGGTCGGTGAGCCCGCTCGCGCCCAGTTCGTCGATGGCCGATTCGAGGAGGTAGCAGGCGTAACGCAGCTCCCCGGCCAGCAGGTGCGCGATGGCGCGGCCGCGCATCGCGCGGGCGCGGCGGGGGAGCGGCTCGTCGGCCAGCAGGTGTTCCGCTGCTGCGAAGTGCCGCCCGGCGTCCGTGAGTTCACCGGTCTCGAGGGCGCAGTCGCCGAGCCCCAGGAGCGCCTCGGCCTGCTCGGCCGGCAGGCCGAGGTGTTCCGCGTCGGTGAGCAGTCGACGGTACTGGACGGCGGCCTCGTCGGCGGAGCCGGTGGCGAGCATCCGCTGGGCGTCGGTCAGGGCGAGCCGTAGCTCGGTGGCCAGATGGGCCGGCCGGCCGGTGGCCAGCTCCTCGTACGACGTGCCGAGGCGCCCGGCGAGGAAACGCAGTGCCGTCTCGGAGGGCCGCACCTTGCCGGACTCCAGCGTCGAGACGTACGCCGCCGTGTACGAAGGCTCGGCCAACTGCCTTTGCGTCATGCCGCGTTCAGTACGCATGCGCTGAACTCGTCGGCCGATCTCGGACGGTTCGTCCATGGGAACCCCTTGCTCGCTCGAACTCCCCAGTATTCAGGGGTTCCTGGCCATTGCGCAGCCGCCGCGCGCCGCCCTACCTTAAGCGATCTGTTCATCGAACTTAAGTCACCACTTAACTTCTATCGGGGAGGACTCCGTGCGCTCGACCCTGCGCAGATCCCTGACGGCGGCCGCTGTGGCCGCGGCCGTCACCGCGGCGGCATTCGCCACCGGACCCGGCACCGCGGCCGCGGACCCGTCACCGCTCGCGGAACCGGCGTCGGCCGCCCTGGTGGAGGTCGAGATACCCGGCCCCGAGCACGGCGTGCTCGCCGGATCGGGCCACACGCACATACCCGCCGCCGGCCGGGACAGGCCCGCCCCGCGCCTCTCGGCGGCGGAGCGGGCGGCGGACGGCGAGGTCACGAAGGTGATCGACAACGGCTCGACCGCCGACCGGCTCGACGTCGTCGTCCTCGGCGACGGCTACACCGCCGCCGAGCTCGACCGGTTCCACACCGATGCCAGGGACAAGTGGGCCGAGGTGGCGGCCGTCGAGCCGTACACGACCTATCAGAGCCTCTTCAACGTCTGGACGGTCGACGTCGTCTCCAACGACTCCGGAGTCACCGGCGACCCCGGCCCGGCCACCGTGAAGGACACCGCACTCGGCGCGTACTTCTGGTGCGGCGACATCGAGCGGCTGCTCTGCGTCGACCAGGACAAGGTCGACGCGTATGTGGCCCTCGCACCCGAGGCCGACCTGGTGATCGTCCTCGCCAACAGCGCCAAGTACGGCGGCGCCGGCTACAACGAGCGCAGCCAGACCCTCGGCTACGAGGGCATCTCCACCGCGTCGGCCGGCAACGAGAAGTCCGGTCAGGTCGCCATCCACGAGACCGGCCACTCGCTGGGCGGCCTCGCCGACGAGTACTTCTACCCCGACCTCCCGGGGTACGAGCAGTACACCGGTCCTGAGTCCGCCGAGCCCAACACCTCCACGTTCGACGCCACCCGCATGGCCGAGCGCCGCGCCAAGTGGTACCGCTGGCTGGGCGAGGAGTCGCCGGACGGCGGCAAGGTCGGCGTGTACGAGGGCGGCGGCTACTTCGCCACCGGACTGCGCCGGCCCACCGACAACTCGCTGATGCGGGTCCTCGACAAGCCGTTCAACCTCCCCGGCGTCGAGGCGATGATCGCCGGCTTCTACCGCCACGCCCGGGTGGCCACCGCCGTCACGCCCGCCGGCACCACCCTGCGGCACGACCAGAAGGCGACGGTCGCCGTACCCCGGCTGACCGGCCCGGACGGACACCAGCTCACCGTCCGCTGGTATCTGGACCGCCGGGAGATGCCACACTTCGAGGGCCGGACGGAGGTGCGCGTCGCGGAGCTCGGGCTCCGCCGGAACGACTTCAGGACGCACAGGCTGACCGTCACCGTCGAGGACCGGACGGCCGCGGTACGCGACCCGGACATCGCCACGACCCTGCGGTCCGCGGTCGACTGGCGCGTCCGCCGGTAGGGCTACCGGCTCTCCGTCGACCCGGCCGTACTCCCGCCCCCGGAGCCCACGAGGCCGCGCAGCATATCGTCGAGCGCGTCGATCGGCGACCGCGACGACGGCGGCGACGACGGGGACGACGACGGCGGCGACGACGGGGAAGGGGAAGGCCGGGACGGGGCCCGGTCCGCCGTCGGCGCCGGGCTCTCGGGGGAGGCGGCCTCCGCGGCACCCCGAAGGGCCGGCCCACCGGCTGCTTCCGCCGCCGCGTCGCCGGAGGCGGCGCGTGCCGTCGGCCCGCCCGGCGCGGTGGACGCGGCAGGGGCCGGTGAGGGGAGTCCGCTCCCGTCGGCGACCGGACGGGACGGCTCCGAAGCCGTGCTGGTCGGCGGCGGCGTCGGCCGTGGCGTGGCGCCGGGGGACGGACGGCTGTGTTCCGGCCCCGTAAGCGCACGGTCCCGGCCCCTGCCCGGCGCCGACGGACTCCCGGCCTCGGGCAGCGTGCTCCGCATCGACTCCGGCTTCGACCGGGGCGCCGCGTTCTCGTGGGACGACTGCAGGGCGATCGCCAGGGCGCCGGCCACGCCCATGGCGATGGCGGCCCTGACCAGGGTGTAGCGGGCGCCGCTCGCCCTGCGCGGTTGCCTGTGGCTGCCCATGTGGTGCCTCCGGGGGCCGTGGTGCTCGATCCGACGGTCGTACAAGGGGTCCGGCGGGGCGAAAGTGACGGCCGATTCCGTATGTGTCACGTGCTGTGGCGAAGTTGCTACACAACGCGCGGCCCGTCGCCTCGCCGCGGACCGATGCGCCTCGCCGGGTCGAAAGCGGCCGCAGGTCCGCACAATGGAGTCGGGGGCAGCGGCAGGCGGAAGGAAACGTCTCGTGCCATCGGATCCGCCGGAGGACACCCAGGCCCGGAGTCCGCTCTGGTCCGAGCCGGGGACGCTGCTCCAGCACGTGCCCGTGGCCGTCTTCGGTATCGACGACGACGATCGCGTCTGCTTCTGGGGGCCCGGCGCCCACGACCTCTTCGGCCACGACCCCGCAGACGTCCTGGGGGAGCCCGGCGCCGTCCTCTTCGCCGACGCGGACCGGGGCACCTCCGCCTCGTGCGCGCACATGGTGGAGCGCGGCCGAGCCGACGGGTACTGGCGCGGCCGGCTCACGGCGCGGAACAGCGAGGGCACGGCCTTCGACTGCGGCTTCCGGGTCTTCCCCGTGACCGGTGCCGCCGACGGCTCCGTACTGCTGGGGCTGGCGAGCCGCAGCGACGAACTCGACCGGGTGAAGACCAACCTCGCCTTCGTCGACGCGCTCTTCCGGACCTGCCCCATCGGTCTCGTCATGCTCGACCAGGACCTCCGGTACGTCCACGTCAACGAGGCGCTCGCCGAGATGGACGGCCTGTCCGTCGAGGACCACCTCGGACGGCGTATGGAGGACATCATGATCACGCCGGACGGGAGCGGGGAGGGGGGCGGGTACGGCGGTCTGCTCCGCGCCGTCGCCGAGGGCGGCGAGACCGTCGTGGGGATGCTGGTCACCACGCGCACCACAGGGCGCCCCGACCGCGACCAGGTGCGCTCGGTGAGCCTCTTCCCCCTGACCCAGGCCGTCGGCTCCCGGCCGGGAGTGGGCGGGCTGCTCGTCGACGTGACCGACCGGGAGGAGGCCATCCGGGACGCCGCGGCCGGACGCCGGAGGCTCGCCCTGCTGGACCGGGCCGCCTCCCGGATCGGTACGACCCTCGACGTATACGTCACCGCCCGCGAGCTGGTCGACGCCGCCGTCCCGGACTTCGCGGACGGATGCGTCGTGGAGGTCGTCGAGTGGATGCACGAAGCCGAGCTGTTCGACCCGTCCCTGCCGCTCGTCACCCGCCGGATCGCCGCCGGCACCTGCCTGCCGCCCCCCGCCGACCGACTCGTCGGCGGAGTGGAGACCGTGACGTACCCGCCCGGGTCCGTCATCCACGACATGCTGCGCACCGGCCGGCCCATCGCCGCCCCCGTCGACGAGGACTTCGTGGCCCGTACCGTCATCACGGAGGAGCGCGCCCGCATCCTCGCCGCGAGCGGCTTCGTCTGCCTCCTGATCGCCCCTCTCGTCGCCAGGGGCACCGTCCAGGGGATCACCATGTTCGGCCGGTCGGCGGCCAGGCCACCCTTCACCGACGACGACCTCAGCCTCGCCGGTGAACTCGCCTCCCGCGCCGCCCTCTGCCTCGACAACGCCCGCCTGTACAGCCGCGTCCAGGACATCGCACTCACCCTCCAGCGCGCCCTGCTGCCCAGCGCCCTGGCGACCAGCCCGTATGTGCGGATGGCACACCGGTACGTGCCCGGCAGCCGGGTCACCGAGGTCGGCGGCGACTGGTACGACGCGATCGCCCTGCCCGGCGACCGGTTCGCCCTGGTCGTCGGCGACGTCATGGGACACGGCGTGCCGGCCGCCGCCGCCATGGGCAGGCTCCGCATCACCGCCAAGGCCCTCGCCAGACACGACCGCGCACCGGAACACCTGCTCGCCGACCTCGACGCCTGCGCCCAGGAGGCCGGCATCGAACTCGCCACCTGCCTCTACCTGGTGTACGACCCGACGACCGGACACGCCCGCGTCGCCAACGCCGGCCACCCGCCGCCCCTGCTGCGGCACCCGGACGGCCGGGTCGACACCATCGGCGACGTCCTGGGCATCCCGCTCGGTGTCGGCGGCCACCCGTTCCTGACGACCGACCTCGAACTCCCCGACAACGCCACCCTCGCCCTGTACACCGACGGCCTCATCGAGGCACGAGGCCGGGACATCGAGACGGGCCTGGACGCCCTGCGCGCCGAACTGGCCCACGCGGGAGGCCCGCTGGAACCCGCCGCCGACCGCATCCTGCGGAACCTGCTGCCGACCCCACTGACCGACGACACGGTCCTCGTCCTCGCCCGCGTCCACCGCGCGCCACCGCCGGTCACACAGGTACGAGCGCCATGACCCGGCATCCGGACCGCACCGCGACAGGCGTCACGGCCGCCCGGCGTCCGGGGTGCGGTCCGTGGTGCCGGGGCCCGACACCGCCGCCCAGCTGCCGAGGAGCCTCAGAGCGGTGTCCGCACGCTCGTCGGGGGCCGTGAAGACGACGAGCGACTGTCCCGCGTCACCGGGCAGCGCGAGCGTCTCGTAAGTGAGACGGAAACCCCCGACCAAGGGGTGCCGGAAGTGCTTCTCGCCATGGGTCTTCTCCGTCACTTCCTGCGCCGCCCACAGTTCCCTGAACCGCGGGCTGTGCCGGCTCAGCTCGGCGACCAGCCGGGCGAGCCGCGGATGGCCCGGGTGACGGCCGGCGGAGAACCGCAGGAACCCCACGGTCTGGCGGGCCACCTCGTCCCACTCCGGGTACAGCAGGGGTGCCGTGGCGTCGACGAAGATGTGGCGGGCCAGGTTGGCCGTCCCCGCCGAGGCGCCGGCCCCCTCGCCCACCAGGGCGACGGCCAGGGCGTTGGCGGCCAGGACGTCCATCGCCGGGTCCAGTACGTACGCGGGAACGGCACCCTGCGCGTCGAGCAGCCTGCGAACTCCCTCCCGTACGGCCGGGACCGCGTCCGCGGAGCGCCCCGAGTCCCCGGCGGGATGCCCGTCGCCCTCCCCGGCCGCCGCCCGGACACGTCCACCCGACCGGTGCGCGAGGTCGAAGAGGTGCGCCCGCTCCGCCGCGTTCAGGCCGAGCACGCGCGCGAGGGCTTCCAGTACGGAGTCGGAGGGGTTGGCCGCACGGCCCTGCTCCAGGCGTGTGTAGTAGACGACGCTGACCCCGGCGAGTTCGGCCACCTCTTCGCGGCGCAGCCCCGGCACCCTGCGACGGCCGACGACGGGCACGCCGACGTCGTAGGGGGTCACACGGGACCTGCGGGACGCGAGGAAGCCGCCGAGCTCACTGACTGCACTCATGACTGCAGTATGGGCGGTCGGCGGTTCTTCGCGCCTGTCCCTCTCAGTACCCCCCTCGCCGCCTGCTCCGGTGCGCGGTGCGGCCGCCTGGTACTGCCAGGGGAATGGCTACGCGCACGCCGGGGCGCCACGGTGGGACCGGTGCCGACCGCACCGCGTCGGCCTCCTCTGCGGGGGCCGACGCCTTGGAACGAAGAACGGAGCTGTCTGATGCGCGTGGTGAACTTCTCCCGGTACGGCGACGAGAGCGTGCTGGAACTCGCCGAAGGCCCCGCTCCGACCCCTGCGGAAGGGGAGGTGCTTGTGCGGGTCAGGGCCGCCGGCGTGAACCCGGTCGACTGGAAGCACCGCGAGGGACACGTACGGAGCGACCGGCCGTTCCCGCTCGGCATGGGCTGGGACGTCGCGGGAGTGGTGGAGAGCACCACGCCCGGCGGGCCGGCGGTCGGCGAGGCGGTGTACGGCATGCTGCCCCTGCCCTACGGCGGCGCCTACCAGGAACTCGCCGTGGTGCCGGCTTCCGCGCTGGCGCCGAAGCCGGCCCGGCTGTCCTTCGCCCAGGCCGCCGCGGTGCCGCTCGCGGCGCTGACGGCATGGCAGGCCCTGGACGCGGCCGGTGTGACGGAAGGCCACAGGGTGCTGGTGCACGCGGGAGCCGGCGGTGTGGGGCACTTCGCCGTCCAGTTCGCCAGGCTCCGCGGAGCGTACGTCATCTCCACGGCGTCACCCCGCAATCTGGGCTTCCTCCGGGAACTCGGGGTGGCCGAGCCGCTGGACCGTACCTCCGGGGCGCTGAGTCGTCTGGAGCCGGTCGATGTCGTCCTGGACACCGTCGGAGGCCGGGTGCAGCACGAGGCATGGTCCCTGCTGCGCCCCGGCGGCACCCTGATCACCCTGCCGGAACCCCTGGACGAGACATACCGCGTCCCCGGCGTGGAAGCCCGGCGCGTCATCGTCACACCGGACGGGGCCGCCCTGCGCCGCATAGGCGAGCTTGTCGACTCGGCCGCGGTACACGTCGAGGTACAGGCCGTCCTACCGCTCGAAAAGGCGGCCGAGGCGCACCGCGTCAGCGCGGCGGGCGGAGTCCGAGGCAAGCTCGTGCTGAGCCTCTGAGCCTCTGAGCCTCCGAGCCGCTGCATAGGCGTCGATTTGCCGTATCGGCAAGAAATTTTGCCAGCCAGGCAGAGTCGCGCGGAGGCTGTGCGCATGGCTGAGACAGCGAAGAACGCAATCGATGTACTGGTCGTCGGCGGTGGCGTCGCCGGGCTCTCCGGGGCGGTGACGCTGGCCCGGGCCCGGCGGTCCGTGGTGGTCGTCGACTCCGGCGAGCCGCGCAACGCGCCCGCCGCCGGGGTGCACGGCCTGCTGTCCCGGGACGGCGTCGCCCCCGGGGAGCTGCTGCGAGCGGGCAGGGAGGAGGTCGCCGCATACGGCGGGCAGGTCGTCACGGACCGGGTTGTGGCCGCCCGGCGCGAGGGTGAGGGGTTCACCGTGGACACTGCGGGCGGGCGGCGGTTCGCCGCGCGGCGGCTGCTGGTCTGTACCGGGGTCGCCGACCGGCTTCCCGAGGTCGCCGGGCTGCGCGAGCGGTGGGGGAAGGATGTGCTCCACTGCCCGTACTGCCACGGATGGGAGGTGCGCGACCAGCCGGTCGGCATCCTCTCGACCGGCCCGAAGACGGTCCACCAGGCGCTCCTGTTCCGGCAGTTGTCCGACGACGTGACCGTGTTCACGCACACGGGCGGGGACCCGGCGGAGGAGGACTGGGAGAGGCTTGCCGCTCGCGGGATCGGCGTGGTGGACGGGGAGGTCGTCGCCGTCGAGACCGAGGGCGACCGACTGGCCGGGGTACGGCTGAAGTCCGGGCGGCGCGTTCCGCTGCGGGCCCTCGCGGTGGCGCCCCGGCTGGAGGCCCGCGACGGCATGCTCGCGCAGCTCGGCCTGGCGGCCGAGGAGCATCCGGCGGGCGTGGGGCACCACGTGAGGTCGGGCCCGGGCGGGCTCACCGACGTGCCCGGCGTGTGGGTCGCGGGCAACGTCACCGACCCCATGGCCGGAGTTCCCGTCGCCGCCGCCGCGGGAGTCCAGGCCGCCATGGCCGTCAACGCGGAACTCGTCGCCGCCGAGGCCGACGCCGCGGTGGCACGCCGGGGCGGAGGCCGGGGCGCGGATGTGTTCGGTCCGGCCTCGGAGGCCGAGGTCTGCGAGCGTGTTCTGGGAGAGCGCCGCCACGGCCTGGAGGGGCTGTCGCCCACCGGGCGGGCCGAGCGGCAGTGAGCCGATGGCGGCCGGCGCCCGGCGCGCGCCTTCCGTCACGTCGTGCGCGCACGCAGGTGGGCGCGCTCGCCCTGTGGCCCGAACAGGGTGAGCAGTTCGACCGGGCGCGCGTCGGCCGCGCCCATCCAGTGCGGGACGTGCGTGTCGAACTCGGCCACCTCGCCCGCCTTGAGCACCAGGTCCCGGTCGCCCAGGAGGAGGCGGAGCCGGCCTTCGAGGACGTACAGCCACTCGTATCCCTCATGCGTCTTGAGGTCCGGCACGACGTCGTCGCGGCGTGGCGGGAGAACCAGTTTGTGCGCCTGCAGGCCGCCTGCCCGGCGCGTCAGCGGCACGTACGTCATCGCGCCACGCCGCACCGGCCGCAGATGCACACGCGGGTCCCCGGTGTGCGGGGCGCCGACCAGCTCGTCGAGCGGGACGCCGTACGCGCGGGCCAGCGGCAGCAGCAGCTCCAGGTTGGGCCGCCGGCTCCCGCTCTCCAGCCGCGACAGTGTGCTCTCCGAGATGCCGGTGATCCCCGACAGTTCGGCCAGCGTGACACCGCGCTGTTTCCGCAGCTCACGCAGGTTCGGCCCGACCGCCGCCAGTACGTCCTTCAATTCGTCCACACGTATCACCTTGCCGAAACGGCATGAGAAATTGCAAATGTGAGGGCCGTCGGGCGCGGACGGCTTGAATCTCCCCTTGGGGGAGTTCCTACCCTGCCGAGCAGCGAGCAGCGAGCAGCGAGAAGCGAGGAGGGCTCATGACGACGTTCGTGCTGGTGGGGGAGAGCTTCACCGGAGGGTGGCTCTGGAAGGAACTGGCGGACCGGCTCCGGGAGTCGGGAGCCGAGGTGTACCCGGTGACGCTCACCGGCATGGGGGAGAGCCGCGGTCCCGCGGGACCCGACACCGACCTGGAGACGCACATCCACGACCTGCTCCAGCTGATCGACCGGGCGGACCTGGCGGACGCGGGCGAGCTGGTGCTGGTCGGGCACGGCTACGGCATCCACCCCGTGCTCGGCGCCGCCGACCGGCGCGCGGAGCGGATCGCCCGGGTCGTGTACCTGGACGCGGGCATGCCGCGGGACGGCGACCGGGCCCTCAAGCTGGTGCCCGACCAGGCGGTCCGGGAGCGGCTGCTGCTCCCGGCGGCCGGGCGGGGGTCGGACGGCGGCGGGATGCCCCCGCCGACGTCCCCCGACGCGTGGCAGCGCTGGGGCAGCACCGCCGGAGTCCCCTCCGACGCGCTGGCACGGCTCACCCGCCTCGCCGCACCGCAGCCGACGGGCACACTCACCCGGCCGCTCCGGCTGTCGGGCGCGGCGGCCAAGGTGCCGACGAGCGGCGTGCTCTGCACCGGCAACGGGCCGACCATCGCCATGGTGCAGGCGCTCGTCGGGATGGGCGACCCCCACCTCCAGGCGCTCACCGACCCCAGCGTCACCTTCTTCGAACTCCACACCGGCCACTGGCCGATGCTCTCCACCCCGGACGAACTGGCGGACGTACTGCTCCGGGCCGCCGCGGGAGAAGGACACCGGCTGGCCACGGCGGGCGACGAGCCGCCCCCGCATCTCAGGCCGTTCCTCCTGGACGTACCGGAGCGGCGCCGCGAGCGGGTCGGGCAGGTCGACCTGCACCTGCCCGATGCCGCCGGGGAGCCCCGCCCGGCCGTGGTGTTCGTCCACGGCGGCCCGGTTCCGGCAGGCGTAGGGCCGACGCCGCGCGACTGGCCGGGCTTCGTCGGCCACGGCCGGTACGTGGCGGGCCTCGGCGCGGTCGGTGTGACGGTGGATCACCGGCTGCACGACCTCTCCGACTACGGGCGCGCCGCCGAGGACGTCGCCGCGGCGGTGGAGCTCGTACGGGCCGATCCGCGGGTGGACGCGGACCGGGTCGCGTTGTGGTTCTTCTCCGCCGGCGGGCTGCTGGCGGCAGACTGGCTCGCCTCGCCCCCGCCGTGGCTGCGCTGTGTGGCGGCGACCTACCCCGTGCTGGCGCCGCTGCCGAACTGGGGGCTCACCGACTCCCCGTTCCGGCCCGCCGCCGCGGTGCGCACGTCGGAGCGGCTGCCGGTCGTACTGACCCGTGTGGGGCGGGAGAGCCCGGAGATCGCGGCGACGGTCGAGGAGTTCCTGACCGCCGCCGCCGGTCGCGCGGTCCCGGTCGAGGTGATCGACGTCCCGCACGGCCACCACGGCTTCGAGACGATCGACCACACCGAGGAGGCCCGCCGGGCGGTGGAGCAGGCCGTCCGGTCCGTGCTCGGCCACCTGCGCGGCTGACGCGTCCGGAACCCACCCGGCGCCGTCGGCGGGCCGGCCGCCGTCATCGGGCCGGTCGCCGTCATCGGGCGGCGCGTGCCACGTACACCGTGTTCGACGCGGTGCCGCCCTGGAGGGGGTTGGGGAAGCTGACCACGTGGGCAGCGGTCTCGGTGAACACCTCCGCGAGCGCGGCGCCGAACTCCTCGTCCGGCGGGTCGTTGGACCACAGGGCGAAGACCCCGCCGGAGTGGAGGCGGTCGGCCAGCGCACGCAGCCCGGCGGGCCGGTACAGCGCCGCGTTCCCGGGGTGCAGGACATGGCGCGGCGAGTGGTCGATGTCCAGCAGGACGGCGTGGAAGCGGCGGCCCGGCTGCTCGGGGTCCAGGCCGACGGTCCCGCCGACCATGGAGAAGAAGTCGCCGTGGACGAACCGGCACCGGGCATCGGTGGCCAGGCCGGCGCCCAGCGGTACGAGGTGACGCTCGTGCCAGTCGACGACCTCGCCGAGCGCCTCGACCACGACGAGGGACCGCACCCGGGGATCGTCGAGCACCGCCCGCGCGGTGTATCCGAGCCCGAGGCCGCCGACGGCGACGTCCAGCGGCGAGGCGGGATCGGGCAGCCCGGCCAGGCCGAGGCGGGCGAGTGCGACCTCCCCCTCGGTGAACAGGCTGGACATGAGGAACTCGTCGCCGAGCTTCACCTCGTACACGTCGTCGCCCGAAGCCGGGTCACGCCGACGGCGCAGGCTGATCTCGCCGATCGGGGTCGGACGCCAGTCGATCTCCTGGAATCGCACGCTCACGACGCGTGACGCTACCGGAGAATACGGATGAGTGACCGCCAGTTCCCTCGAACCAGGGCTGATCAGCCCTTCTGTATCCGCCGACGAGGGTGTTTCCTGGAGAGGTCGGAGGAGGCTGCCATGGGTTCTCAGACCCGCACGACACGTGCACACTTCCGGTGGTTCCGTCCGGCGACGGTCGCCACCGTACTGATCCTCCCGCTCTCGCTCCCCGCGTGCGCGAACGGAAACGGGAACGGGCCGACGGGGACGCCCACGAACACGCCCCGTACCAGCCCCCCGAGTACGGAGGACGCCAAGCCCACCACCCCGCCGGGGACGAGCCCCGCGCCGACCCCGGCCCGTACACCCACCCCGACCCCCGAACCGCCCCCGCCGACGACGGCGGGCGGCGGCAAGCAGGTGCGGGTCTCCGTCTACTTCCTGCACGGGGAGCAGGTGTCACCCGCACCGCGCTCCGCCACCGCGCCCGCCACCACCGCCGGTGCCCTCCGTGCCCTGCTGTCGGGCCCGAACAGCTTCGAGCGCGGACACGACCGTACGACGGCGATCCCCGCCGGTACGACCCTGAACTCCGTCGCCGTCCGCGACCGCGTCGCGACCGTGGACCTCTCCGAGCGGTACGACGACGGCGGCGGCACCCTGTCGATGCGCGCCCGGCTCGCCCAGGTCGTGTTCACCGCCACGCAGTCCCCGGGCATCGACAAGGTCCGGTTCGAGCTCGACGGAAAGCCGGTGCGCAGCTTCAGCGGACAGGGCATCGAACTCAACCGGCCCGTCGGCCGGGCCGACTTCGAGGACCTGACGCCCGACGTCCTGGTCGAGTCGCCGCTGATCGGTGACACGGTCGGCACCCCGCTCCGGGTGTGGGGCAGCGCCAACACCTTCGAGGCCACGTTCCGCCTGAAGCTCACCGACGCGGCGGGGCGTACCGCGGCGGACGTCTTCGGCACGGCGACGTCGGGCTCCGGCACCCGCGGGACCTTCGACGTGACGTTCCCGTACCAGGCCATCCGGTCGGGCGCCGGTGTGCTGACCGCGTTCTGGGACTCCCCGGAGGACGGCCGCGCGGTCATCTCCGACACCGTCCCGCTGACCGCTGACCGCTGACCGCTGACCGATGTCCGGCCGTCAGTCGCCCTCGCTCTCGTGGCGGGTGAGGTTGGCGCCGCTCCCCGGGTCGAAGACGTGCATGCGGGAGGTGTCGACGTACAGCCCGGCCTCGCTGCCCTCGCGGATCCTGGTCGCGGTACTGAGCCGGGTGACGATCTGGTGGCCCTCGCCGCCCGTCTCGGCGGCGCCGGAGTCCGCCGCCAGCTCCGCGAGCTCCGTCGTGACCGTCGGCTCCCAGCCCTCCTCGGTGAAGTGGGCGTACACATCGGAGCCGAGCGACTCGACGATGTCCACGGTCGCCGTGAACCGGGCGCCCTCCCGGCCCGGGTCCACCAGGGCCGCGTCTTCGAACGCCTCGGGGCGCAGGCCCACGATGAGGTCGCGCGGCGCGTTCTGCCGCTCCAGCCGCTGGAGTACATCGGCGGTCAGGGGAAGTTCGCCGACGGCCGTGCGCAGTGCGTTCTCCTGCAGCGTGGCGTGGAGGAAGTTCATGGCGGGCGAGCCGATGAAGCCCGCCACGAAGAGGTTGCGCGGCTCGTCGTACAGATGCTGCGGGGTGCCGACCTGCTGGACGACACCGCCGCGCATGACGACGACCCGGTCGCCGAGCGTCATCGCCTCCGTCTGGTCGTGCGTCACGTACACGGTGGTCGTGCCGAGCCGCTGCTGGAGGCGGGAGATCTGCGTCCGCATCTGTACGCGCAGCTTGGCGTCCAGGTTGGACAGCGGCTCGTCCATCAGAAACGCCTTGGGGCTGCGCACGATGGCGCGGCCCATGGCGACCCGCTGCCGCTGACCACCGGACAGGTTCGCCGGCTTGCGGTCGAGATGCTCGGTGAGGTCGAGGACGCGTGCCGCCTGCTCGACCTTCTCCCGGACGGTCGCCTTGTCGACCTTGGCCAGGCGCAGCGCGAAACCCATGTTCTCGCGCACGCTCATGTGCGGGTACAGGGCGTAGCTCTGGAAGACCATGGCGATGTCACGGTCCTTCGGCGCCTTGTCGTTGACGACCTGCCCGCCGATACGGAGGGTGCCGTCGGTGATGTCCTCCAGGCCCGCGATCATATTGAGGGTGGTGGACTTCCCACAGCCGGACGGCCCGACCAGGATGATGAACTCCCCGTCCGCCACGGTCAGGTTGACGTCCTGCACGGCCAGCGCGCCGTCGGGGTACCTCTTCGTGATGCCCTCGAGAACGATCTCGGCCACTGTCGGTGCTCCTTGGAGGGGGATGTCTTAGGGGCGGTTGGTCGGGTGTGGTCGGTCCGGCCGCCGGTCAGCCCTTGACCGCCCCGGAGGTCAGCCCGGCGACGATGCGCCGCTGGAACAGCAGCACGAAGACGATGATCGGCACGGTGATCACCACCGCCGCGGCGGCGATCGACCCGGTCGGCTGCTGGAACTGGCTGCTCCCGGTGAAGAACGCGATCGCCGCCGGCACCGTCCGCGCCGCCTGAGTCGAGGTCAGCGAGATCGCGAACAGGAAGTCGTTCCAGCAGAAGATGAAGACCAGAATCGCCGTCGTGAACACACCGGGCGCGGCCAGCGGCGCGATCACCAGCCGGAACGCCTGCGCGGGCGTCGCCCCGTCGACCTTGGCGGCCTTCTCCAGATCCCATGGGATCTCCCGGAAGAACGCCGACAGCGTGTAGATGGCCAGCGGCAGCGAGAACGTCATGTACGGCAGGATCAGCCCCGCCCAGGTGTCGAAGATCCCCAGCGCCCGCTCGATCTCGAACAGCGGCGAGACCAGCGAGATCGGTGGGAACATCGCGATGAGCAGCGACATCCCGATCAGCAGCCGCTTGCCGGGAAACCGCAGCCGGGCCACGGCGTACGCGGCCATCGTGCCGAGGACGACCGCGATGAACGTCGAGATCAGCGCGATACCGATCGAGTTGATAAGCGCCCGGGTGAACTCCGTCGTCTCGAAGATTCCCCGGTAGTTCTCCCACGTCCATTCGACCGGGATGAAGTTCCCGTCGGTCAGCGTGGACGGGTCCTTGAACGACAGCGCCGCGATCCACCAGACCGGGAACAGCGCGTAAGCCACGACCACGATGTTGGCGACGGTCCACCCGGTGACATGTCGCTTCCCCGCACCCGCCATCAGCGGCCCGCCTCCTGTGATCCGGGGGCGGCCGCCCCGAAGAGCTTGACGAAGGTGAAGGCGATCACCGCGACACAGATGAAGATGAGCACGGAGATCGCCGAGCCGATGCCGAGGTTGAGCGCCGTGAACAGATTGTCGAAGCCGAGGATCGACACCGAGCCGGTGTCGTGCGCGCCCCTCGTCAGTACGTAGATGCTGTCGAAGACCCGGAAGGCGTCCAGGGTGCGGAAGAGCAGCGCGACCAGGATCGCCGGCTTCATCAGCGGCAGCGTGACCCGTACGAACCGCTGCCACGCGCCGGCCCCGTCGACCATGGCGGCGCGCAGCGTCTCCTCGGGCACCAGCGCCAGACCGGCGAGCAGCAGCAGCGCCATGAACGGGGTGGTCTTCCACACCTCGGCCAGAATGATCAGCCCGAGTGCGGACCACTGCTCGGTCAGCGGCGCCGAGCCGGCCGGCAGGAGGTCGGCGAGGTAGCCGGTGCCGGGCGTCCAGGCGTACTGCCAGGAGAAGGCGGCGACGACGGTGACGATGCCGTACGGGACGAGGATCGCGGTGCGCACCGTGCCGCGTCCGAGGACGGTGCGGTGCATGACCAGCGCCAGCGCCATCCCCAGGACCAGTTCGACGGCGACGGACACGACGGTGATGAAGAGGGTCACCCAGAACGCCTGCCACCAGAGCGGGGAGGAGAGGACCGCACCGTAGTTGCTCAGTCCCACGAACTCGGCCTGGTCGGGGAAGCGGAGGTCGTGGCGTTGCAGCGACAGGTAGACCGCGTACCCGATCGGATAGGCGGTCACGGCGAGCATCACGAGCACCGCGGGCGCGCACAGCAGCCAGCCCAGACGGCGCTCCTGCCGTGCCCCCTCGGAGTGGCGTGCGGCCGCTGCGGGCGAGCCCCCGTCCGCCGCACCGCCGTAATCAGCCCTCGCCGCCGTCGCGTGTTTCATGGGATCAACCCCTTGGACTCCAGGGCGTCCTGGATCTGGCTCTCGATCGTCTCGACGGAGCGCCGGGGATCGATGGCCGCCGGCGGGGAGAGCGTGTGGGAGATGACGATGGACACGTTCTGGTACGCGGGGGTCTGCGGGCGGACGCTCGCGTTCTCCAGAGCCTGGAAGATGGCGTCGGCGAACGGGTAGCTCTGCACGAACTCCTCGTCGTCGTAGAGGTCCCGCAGGGTGGGCGGCAGACCGCCCTGGACGGCCGCGGTGATCTGGTTCTCGCGGTTGCGCAGGCACAGCGCCGCCTCGAACGCCAGCTCCGGGTGTCTGGAATAGGCGCCGATCGCGAGGTCGATGCCGCCGATGGTGGGCTTCGCGGGCCTGTCGGCGTCCACTCGCGGGTACGGCGCCCAGCGGAAGTGCTCGAACAGCCGCGGGTTGTTGGACTGCATCGACGGATACACGAACGGGTAGTTCAGCTCGAAGGCCGCCTGGCCGGACTCCATCGCGAGCCGGTTCTGGTCCTCCATCTGGTTCGGCAGGGACGGGTCAGCGGCCGGTGAGTCGGCCAGATTCCGCATGATCGTGGCGGCCTCCACGGCGGGCTGTCCCAGCGAGGGTGCGGTGGCGTCGGCGTTGAGGATGGAGCCGCCGGCGCTGGCGACGAGGGTGTTGAACCAGACGGTGAGCCCCTCGTACTGGGCGCCCTGGATCTCGATGTAGTGCGGCTTGCGCTCGGCGGCCAGGTCGCGGGCCATGTCCAGCATCTCGGACCAGGTGCGGGGCGGCCGGTCGACGAGGTCGGCGCGGTACCAGAGCAGCTGTGTGTTGGTGTTGTACGGAACGGCGTACAGCTGGTCCTTCCAGGTCGCGGTCCGCAGCGGGACCTGGAGGGTGCCGGCCGTTGCGCGTTCCCGCATCTCGCCGGTCCACGGCAGGATCCAGCCCGCCTCGGCGAACTCGGGCGCCCATGTGACGTCGAGCCCCATGATGTCGATCGAGTCGTCCTCGGCGGCCAGTCGGCGCACCAGCTGCTGGCGCTGTTCGTCGGCGGTGCGGGGCAGCTTGTTGTACACGATCCGGTAGCGGCCGCCGGAAGCCTCGGTGCAGTTCCGCGCCGCACCGGCCAGCGCCCCCGAGTCGTCGGGGAAGTTGTACCAGTTCAGGGTCGGCGGTCCGTCGGACTCCTCCGAGCCGCAGGCCGCCACCAGCGACGCCAGCAGCGGCAGGACGATCAGAACCCGCAGGCTCCGGAGTCCCCGCTGCCTCCGCGGCCCCCGCACGACCGCCCGGCGGCCGCGGTGCCCGGGTGTTCTCCGTGTACTCGGTCCCCGGCACTCACCTGACATGGAGTCGACGGTAGGCCCCGAGGTCGCACCTCGACGGCCGACGCAAGCGACCGCCGCGCACGGCCACCCGTGTGGCCGACGCTGTGCCGCGTGGCCGCAGGGCGCGCACCCGCGCGGGCCTCAGCCGACGCCGCGGCGGCCGTCGTGGCTGGCCCGGCGCAGCTCGTCCGCCCGACGGACGACGTCCTCGACGCGCGCGGCCAGCTCGGGATGCCCGGGTCGCAGGTGCGGGCCGGTGTCGGCGAGCGGGCCGATGAGAGCGGCCGCGTCGTCCTCGGCGAGCGCCCGGGTGAGCCGGCCGACCGGCGGCCCGGCCTGCCGGACCAGGCCGTCGAGCGCGGTGATCTGTCCGGCGAGCTGCCGCAGGCCCGCGGCGTTGTTCCGGGCCCACGCGCTCACCGTGCGGTCGGCGGCCCGGCGGTCGCGGGTGGCCTTGACCCGCTGCTCACCCGTCGCGCCGCGGTCGTCGCCCGGCCGCAGGCGCAGATACCGGCGCTCGGCGGCCTGGCGGCTGGCCACGCCCAGCGGGCCCGCCAGGTCGGCCCAGCTGGCGCCCGCCGCGCGGGCCGCCTCGATGAGCCCCGGCTCCCAGTCGGCGAGCCGCCCGCGCACCTCGCGCAGCGCCAGGAGCGCCGCCAGGGCCTCCTCGGCGGCCGACGGCGCTTCGGCCTCGCCGGGACCGCCTGCCCCGCCGCCGTCCTGGGCCGCGCGGATCGCCTCGTCGATGGCGCTCAGCGCCGCCGCGGCGGCCGGAAGGGAGCCGGGGGCCGGCGTGTGCGGCGACGCCGACTGCTCGGCCTTGGTCACAGGGTCTCCTCCGTGCGTTCTGCGTGCCCCCCGCCTGTCGTCCTTCGGGTGACGAAGAGAATTGTCATCGTTCCGATGACATGTTACAACGAGATACAGGTGAACGCATTGGCAAGAAGCGTCAGAGCCGATGGAGGTGTTTCACGATGTTGATGCGCACCGACCCGTTCCAGGAAGTCGACCGGATCGCCCAGCGGCTGCTCGGTACGTCCGGCACATGGTCGAGGCCCACGGCGATGCCGATGGACGCGTACCGCGAGGGCGACGAGTACGTGATCGCTCTCGATCTGCCCGGCGTGACGCCGGACGCCATCGACGTCGACGTCGAGCGGAACATGCTGACCGTGAAGGCCGAGCGCAGGCCGCAGGTGAAGGCCGAGGACGTGCAGGTGGAGCTCTCCGAACGTCCCCTCGGTGTCTTCTCCCGTCAGCTCGTGCTGGCCGATACCCTCGATGTGGAGAACATCAAGGGCGACTACGACGCGGGTGTCCTGACCCTGCGCATCCCCATCGCCGAACGCGCCAAGCCGCGCAAGATCGCCATCAGCGTCGGCGACGACACGCGCAAGGAGCTCAAGGGCTGAGGCGCCCGCTCGCGGCGCGCGTGCGGAGGGCGGGCCGGCCCGCCCTCCGCCGCCGGGCGGAAGGGGCAGTGCGATGCGGATGAGGTGGGAGCCGTTCCTGGAGGCCGTACAGGAACGTGGCGAGTACGCGTCACGGCATGAGGCGGAGCGCGCGTCCAGGGTCGTTCTGGCGCTGCTCGGTGCCCATCTCGTGGGCGAGGTGCGGACGGAGCTGGCGGCGCGCCTGCCGGAGACCTTCGCGCTGATCCTGCTCAATCCCCTCCGGGCCGCGGAACCCCTCGACCCGGAACGGTTCGTCAGGGCCGCCGCGGCGTGGATCGAGGGAGCCACCGAGGAGACCGCCGCCTGGGACGTCGGCGCAGTGCTGAGCGTCGTCGCCGACGCGGCGGGCGACGACCTCATGAGCCGCGTGCTGCTGCAGCTCCCTCCGGGATACGACCTGCTGGTCGGTCGCCCCGGTGCGGCCTGACCGTCGGTGCGGAGCACGACACAAGACAAATGTCCGATAATTCCAATTCGGGCGTTTGGTGTAAGTGAAGCAGGATTTAACGGCTATTTGTATGGCATGAGTTGGGGTGCCGATCGAGCTCGCGTTCCGTGATGTCGGTCACGGCTGAAACGCGACGGAATTCCCCATCCCCCGCCGGTAGTGCGGAATTCGCGATCGGAACGGGTGTGGTTGGATCACCGGACGGAATTTCGGGCCTTGTTCCGTCCGGTGCGTGTCGTTTACGGTCACCGTCATTCCGGAGGGATCGCCGAATCCTGCCGCTCTCCGGACTTCGCACCCACTCACCCACCCACGTACGGCAGGAGCGGGGGAACCAGGTAAGTCGCCGCTCCGGTGCCCGGAACGGCTAGGGGTGAAGCCGCAGTCACGCGCTGCGGCCGGGCATCTCCAGTCCGAACCCGACAGCTCACCTCGTAGGCGCCGGAGAGGAAATGCCCCATGCCCGCACAGGGTAAGCACCGTCGCCTCAAGAACAGCCGCATCACTCGTGGGTTCGCAATCGCGAGCACCGGTGGAGCCGCTCTCGCCCTGCCGCTGATCGGAGCCGCGAACGCCTCGGCCGCCGCGCCGAGCGTGGCGCCCGCCGTCGCCGCCGCCAAGCCCGCCGCTGCGCCGAGCGTCGCCGCCGCCGCGGCCACGCCCGTGACGTACACCGTGGTGGCGGGTGACACCCTTTCCGGTATCGCCCAGGACCACTCCGTGAGCGGCGGCTGGAAGAAGCTCTACGAGGACAACCGGAAGACGATCGGTGACGACCCGTCACTCATCCGTCCGGGTCAGAAGCTCACCATCGGTGCGAAGGCCCCGGCGAAGAGTTCCACGCCCGCCCGCGCCGACCGCTCGCAGGAGCGGACCGCCGTCACCCCGGTCAGCGCGAAGACGTACACGAACGACCTCGACGGCTGGATCAAGGAATCGCTGGACATCATGGCCCAGCGGGGAATCCCCGGTTCATACGAAGGCATTCACCGGAACATCATGCGCGAGTCCTCGGGCAATCCGCTCGCGATCAACAACTGGGACTCGAACGCGGCCGCGGGCACCCCGTCCAAGGGTCTCCTCCAGGTCATCGACCCCACGTTCCGCGCCTACCACGTGCCCGGCACGTCGATGGACCCCTACGACCCGGTCGCCAACATCACCGCGGCGTGCAACTACGCCGCTGCCCGGTACGGCTCGATCGACAACGTGAACGGCCCCTACTGACGTACCCCGTACGGGCGTTCACCGGGACATGCCCCAGTGGGCGCCCGTACGAGTCTCCCCGGCCGACGCCCGCCGGGCGGCGCGGCGTCCGGGCGCCACCGCCGTCAGGGAGCCGGTGTCTCCGGCGGCGGGGCCGTCGTTCCGCGGATCTCCAGCGACGGCCGGGACAGCTGGACGCCCGCCGGGCGGTCACGGTCGGCGAAGCGGTCCAGGAGGCAGCGTGCCGCCCGGCGGCCCACCTCGTGCCCGGCGTTGTCGACGGTCGTCAGCCATACATGCCGCAGCTGCGAGATGCTCGTGTTGTCGTACCCCACCACGGACAGGTCGCGCGGCACGCGCAGGCCGAGTTCCTCGGCCGCCGACAGCACACCGATCGACGCTATGTCGTTGACCGCGAAGACCGCGGTGGGGCGCCGCGCCCCGCTCAGCAGCCGGACGGTGGCGCGGTAGCCGCCCTCCTCCGTCATGTCGCCGACCTCCACGACCGCGCCCTCCGCATGCCCGTGGGCCCGCATGGTGGCCTCGAAGCCGCGGCGCCGCAGTTCGCCGACCACGCCGTACCCGGAGATGTGGGCGATCCTGCGGTGGCCGAGGCCGACGAGGTGCTCGGTGGCGAGCCGAGCGCCCTCCTCGTCGTCGCCGGCGACCACGTCGACCCCCGGCAGGACCGGCTCGCGGCTGCCCGCGACCACCACGGGCATCCGCCGGGCGGCCAGGTCGAGGGCCGCCGCGTCCGGGAGGACGCCGACCGCGATCAGACCGTCGACCTGGAGGTCCAGGAAGGGGCGGGTGAGGTCGTGGCCGACACGGCGGTTGAGGCGGCCGTCCGCGAGGAGCATGTGGAGCCCGTTCTCGTGCAGCAGCGAGTTCAGGCCGTCGAGAAGGTCGACGAACCAGGGGTTGCGCAGGTCGTTCAGGAGCACGCCGACCGTGCGGGTGCGCTGCTCGCTGAGGCTGCGCGCCGCCGCGTTCGGGCGGTAGCCGAGCTCCCGCATGGCGTCCAGGACCGCCTGCCGCTTCTCCGGGCGTACCTGGTCGGAGCCGCGCAGGACCAGAGACACCAGGGACTTCGAGACCCCGGCACGCTCCGCGACCGTGTGGATCGTGGGCCGCTTTCCGGTCACCTGCGCCTCCCGGCGGTGTCATCGGGTCGTGTTCGACTCTCATTGGATCGGTCCATCGAGTACGGAGTCTCGCAGGTCGCCGAGTCTCTCGTCAAAGGTCTTGACATGCGGGTCCAGTCCGCCACAGTGTGCTTGCGACAAGCATTTGGACCGATCCAAGAAGGTTCTCCATGGAGATGGCTCTCAACGTCGCCGTCGTCGGGTTCGGGTGGATGGGACGTGTCCACACCCAGGCGTACAGCCGGGTCCCGCACCACTACCCGGACCTGCCCCTGCGTCCCCGGCTCCGGACCGTCAGCGAGGACGTCCCGGGTCGCGCCGAGGCGGCCGCCGCGCAGTACGGGTTCGCGGCGACGGCGCGCGACTGGCGCGAGATCGCCGCCGACCCCGACGTGCACGCGGTGAGCATCACGACGCCCAACTTCCTCCACCGCGAGATCGGCGTCGCCATGGCCGAAGCCGGCAAGCACATCTGGATCGAGAAGCCGGTCGGGCTCACGGCCGACGACGCGCGCGCCGTCGCCGACGCCGTCGACAAGGCCGGGGTCCAGGGCGCCGTCGGCTTCAACTACCGCAACGCCCCCGCCGTCGAGACCGCGCGCGACCTGATCGCCTCGGGCGAGCTGGGGACCGTGACCCACGTGCGCTTCCGGCTCTTCAGCGACTACGCCGCCCACCCCGACGGTGCCCTGACATGGCGTTACGAGCGGGAGCGCGGCGGCAGCGGAGTCCTGGGCGACCTGGCGTCGCACGGCGTCGACCTGGCCCGCCACCTCCTCGGCGACATCGCCGCGCTGGCCGCCGACACCGCGGTGTTCCTGCCCGAGCGGGCCCGCCCCACCGGCTCCACGGCCGGGCACGCGCGCGCGGCGGGCGGCGAGCCGGGCCCGGTCGAGAACGAGGACTACGTCTCCTGCCTGCTGCGCTTCGCCTCCGGCGCCCGCGGCGTGCTGGAGGCGTGCCGGGTGTCGGTCGGCGAGCAGAACAACTACGGCTTCGAGGTGCACGGCACGAAGGGCGCCGTCTCCTGGGACTTCCGCCGCATGGGCGAACTCCGGGTCAGCCGCGGCACCGCCTACCAGGACCAGCCCGTCGCCCTCCGCTACGCGGGCCCCGGCGACGGCGACTACGCCGCGTTCCAGCCCGGCTCGGCCGGCAGCATGGGGTATGACGACCTCAAGGTCGTCGAGGCGCACCGCTTCCTGCGCTCCATCGCGGAGGGGAGGCCCGTCGGCGCGACCCTGCGGGACGCCGTGGCGAGCGCCGCGGCCCTGGACGCCATGCTGGAGTCCGCCGAGCGGGGCGGCTGGGTGACCGTCACCCGGTAGACCTCGCGGACGGCCCGCGGAGCACACAGCGGCGCCGGGATGCCCATGCTCAGGCATCCCGGCGCCGCCCCCCGTAGGTGATCCGGCCGGACCGCGCCCCCGCGCAGAGCCCGGGGGCGCCCTGTCAGGACCGGCCGGAGAGGTAGTCGTCGATGCGCGGGAACAGCTCGATCCGGTCGTACCCCGGCTCGGCCACCACACCCGGCAGTGCGAGCGGCGGGATGTGGCGGATCATGTAAGGGCCGAGTGCGATCTTCACCGGAAGTCTCCCTGGCGACGTGGCATGACGTGACGTGAGATGACGTGAGATGACGGGACGTCAGCGGTAGAGAGCCGGGCGCTCGACCAGCTCGACCTCCACCCGGCGCCCTTCGCTCTGGGCGCGTACGCCGGCCTCGCAGACGGCCGCCGCCGCGTATCCGTCCCAGCAGCCGGGGCCGGTCACCTCACCGCGCCGGCAGGCGTCGACCCAGCTCTGCACCTGCCGGTCGTACGCCTCCTCGAACCGCTCCACGAACCCGGGAGCGATCGAACCGCCCCACCGTCCGGCCGTGTTGACGAGCATCCCGTGCGCGTCACCGATCCGCGCGCTGCCGCTCTCGCACACCGCCTCGGCCTGCACCTGGTACCCGAACCCGCAGTTGACGTTGATCTCGACGTCCACGAGTGCGCCGCCGTCGGTCTCGAAGAGGACGAACTGCGGGTCGTCGAGTCCCTTTGGGGCGTTGGCGGACGCCTTCGGGCGCAGCACCGTCACCGCGGTGATCTCCTGGCCGAGCAGCCATCGCGTGACGTCCATCTCATGCACGACCGAGTCGTTGATGAGCATGGCGTTCGTGAAGCCGGGCGGTGTCGAGGCGTTGCGGTGCCGGTTGTGCAGCATCAGGGGCCGGCCCAGCTCGCCGCCGTCCAGCAGCGACTTCAGCTTCTGGTACTCGGCGTCGTACCGACGCATGAACCCGACCTGGACCAGCCGGTGGCCCAGCTCCTCCTCGGCCCGCAGCACCCTCAGCGCGGAGGCCGAGTCCGGGGTGAGCGGCTTCTCGCACAGCACCGGCAGATCGTGCCGGAAGGCCGTGAGGAGCGCCGTCTCGTGTGCCGGTCCCGGTGACGCGATCACCACGGCGTCGACGTCGGGGGCCGCCATGGCGGCGGCCGGGTCGGTGTACGGCGTACAGCCGTCAACGCCCTCGGCGACAGCCTTGACCCGCTCGGCGTCGACGTCCACGACGGCGGTCACCCGCGCCCCGCTGATCACCTGGTCGATACGGCGCACATGGTCGGCGCCCATCCGGCCGGTGCCGATGACGGCGACACCGAGCGTTTCGCGCGTCCCGCGCTGAGTCATGATCGAGAGTTCCCTTCCGGGGTGGGTGGGTCGGCTGGTCAGGCGCCGCAGGAGCGGAGGAACCCGCGGGTGCGAAGGGCGATGGGCAGCGGCTGGTCCGGCGGGCAGGGGTACATGTCCTGCTCGACGATGGCGAACAGGTCCACGCCCAGGCGCTGCGCGGCCGTCAGCACCGGCTCCAGGGCGGGCACGCCGGTCGGCGGCTCGCACATCACGCCGCGCTGCACGGCGGGGCCGAAGGGGACACCGTTCTTGACGACGTCGGCGAGGATCTCCGGGTCGACCTGCTTGAGGTGCAGATAGCCGATGCGCTCGCCGTACGTCTCGATCAGCTTGACGTTGTCGCCGCCGCAGTAGGCGTAGTGGCCGGTGTCCAGGCAGAGGTTGACCAGGTCGCGGTCGGTCGAGTCGAGGAACCGCTCGACGTGCTCCTCGGTGTCGATGTGTGTGTCGGCGTGCGGGTGGACGACGATGTCGAGGCCGAAGCGCTCCCGCACCTCGTGGCCGAGCCGCTCCATGCCCTCGGTGAGGTGCGCCCACTGCTCGCCGGTCAGCTCGGACGGCTCGATGATCTCGGCGGTCTTGTCGTCCCGCCAGAACGACGGGATGACCACCAGATGCCTCGCGCCCATGGCCTGGGTGAGGGACGCCACCTGGCTGACATGCTCCCAGGTGGCGTCCCACACCGCCGGGCCGCGGTGCAGGGAGGTGAAGACGGTGCCGGCGGAGACCTTCAGGCCGCGCCGGGCGGTCTCGTCGGTGAGCCGGGCCGGGTCGGTCGGCAGATAGCCGTAGGGCCCCAGCTCGATCCACTCGTAGCCGGCCTCGGCGACCTCGTCGAGGAACCTCTCCCACGGCACCTGCTGCGGGTCGTCGGGGAACCACACCCCCCATGAGTCCGGAGCGGAGCCGACCCTGATGCGGTCGAGGGGCGGGGTGCTGGCGGTGTCCATTCGGCGGTCCTTTCACCCGGGGTGCGGGTGGGGAAGCGGGTGCTGGTGGGGCTTTTGCGAGTGGGGGGCTCTGCGGTGCGTCGCCCGGTACGGGCCCGGAGCCGGGGCCGGATGCCGAGCCGGGTACGGGGACGGGTGCGATACGGGTGGGTGTACGGCGCCGGGCGCCGGCTCAGGCGGCGGCCCCGCCGGGCGCGGCCGGGGCCGTGCCGAGGCCGCCCTCCTCGGGCAGCTCGCCGGTGTCCACACCGCGTACCTGTGCCAGCTCGTGCTTGAGCGCGGCCAGTTCGGCGCCGCCCGCCATGTGGTTGGTGAGCTCCTCGAGGCTGACCGCGCTGCGGTCGGCGTTCAGTTCCACGGTGCCCAGGCGCAACACGGTGAAGTGGTCGCCGACCATGTAGGCGTGGTGCGGGTTGTGGGTGATGAACACGACGCCGAGGCCCCGGTCGCGGGCGGCGGCGATGTACTTCAGCACCACACCGGACTGCTTGACGCCGAGCGCGGCCGTCGGCTCGTCCAGGATGAGGACCTTGGCGCCGAAGTGGACGGCGCGGGCGATGGCCACGGACTGCCGCTGGCCGCCGGAGAGCGTGCCGATCGGCTGGTCCAGGTCGTCCAGGACGATGCCCATGGCCCGCAGTTCCCGGTCCGCGGTGTCCTTCATCCGCGCGATGTCGAGGCGGCGCAGCGGCCAGGGGCCGCGGGTCAGCTCCGAGCCGAGGAAGAAGTTCCGCCACACCGGCATCAGCGGCACCGTGGCGAGGTCCTGGTAGACGGTGGCGATGCCCCGGTCCAGAGCCTCCCGGGGCGAGGTGAGCCGGACCGGCTCGCCGCCGATGAGGAACTCGCCCTCCGTGTGCTGGTGCAGCCCGGATATGATCTTGATCAGGGTGGACTTGCCGGCGCCGTTGTCGCCGAGGACGCAGGTCACGCGGCCCGCTTGGACGGTGAGGTCGACGCCGCGCAGGGCATGGACGTTGCCGTACGCCTTGCCGGCGCCGCGCAGCTCGGCGAGCGTCTCGCCGGACGTGCCGTCGGGCGTTTCGTTCGTGGTCATGGGATCACCTCCGGGTCGCCGTGCGGCGGACCCACAGATTGACGAGGGCGGCCATCAGCAGCATCACGCCGAGGAACGCCTTGAACCAGTCGGGGTTCCAGTTGGCGTAGACGATGCCCTGCGACACCATCCCGAAGATGAAGGCGCCGATGACCGGGCCGATCGCGGAGCCGTAGCCGCCGGTGAGCAGACATCCGCCGATGACAGCCGCGATGATGTACAGGAACTCGTTGCCGACGCCTTCGCCGGACTGGACGGTGTTGAACGAGAACAGCAGGTGCATGCCGACGAACCAGGCGCCCGCGCTCACCCCCATGAAGAGGGCGATCTTGGTGAAGTTCACCGGGACACCGACGGCGCGTGCGCTCTCCTTGTTGCCGCCGACCGCGAAGATCCAGTTGCCGAAGCGGGTGCGCAGCAGCAGCCAGGTGGCGGCGGCCGCGAAGAGGAGCCACCACACCACGGTCACCTTCACCTGGATGCCGCCGATGCCGAACTCCGACGCGAAGATCCGCTGGGCCGCCGCGAAGCCCTCCATGTCGCTGATGGAGTCGGTGGCGACGTTGCCGGTGAAGATCTTGGTGACGGCGAGGTTGGCGCCCTGGAGGATCAGGAAGGTCCCCAGAGTGATCAGGAAGCTGGGCAGTCCGGTCCTGACCAGCATGTAGCCGTTGAACGCGCCGATGCCGAGGGACACCACCAGGGAGACCAGGACACCGGTCCAGACGTTCAGGGAGAGCTGGAAGCTCACCATGCTGGCGGTGAGCGCCGACGTGGTGACCGCCACACCGGCGGAGAGGTCGAACTCGCCGCCGATCATCAGCAGCGCCACCGGCAGGGCCATGATGCCCATGACCGATGCCTGGTACAGCACGGTGGCGAGCGCTCCGGCCTCCCGGAAGGCCGGGGCCGCGGCGAAGAAGAAGGCGTACACGCCGATCGCGGCGATGAGCGCGCCGATCTCGGGACGGGCCAGCAGCCTGCGGGGGAGGGAGCGCCGGGCGGTGCGGCCGTCCTTCGGGGCGGCGGGGGCACCCGGCGAGCCATGGGCGCCGTCGGACGGGGAGTCCGGGGAGGACGCGGCGGGCGAGGAGCCCGCCGCGGTCACCTGAGCCATGACGATCACCGGGTTCCCTTCGCGGCGAACCGGGCGATGTCGTCCGCGTTGGACTTGTCGACGAAGGCCGGCCCGGTCAGGACGGGCGCCACACCGCCGCCGCTGTAGTTGCCGTTGTGCTTGTAGAGCCAGAGCGCGTCGACCGACAGATAGCCCTGGAGGTACGGCTGCTGATCGACCGCCATCTCGACGGCACCGCTCTTGACGGCCTCGACGAGGTCCTTGTTGAGGTCGAAGGTGGCGACCTTCGCCTTGCTGCCCGCGTCCTTCACCGAGTCCACGGCGGTGAGCGCGAACGGCGCGCCCAGGGTGACGACGCGGTCGATGGAGCTGTCCTGCCGGAGCTTGGCGGTGATGGTCGACTTCACCGACGGCATGTCCGTGCCGTTGACGTAGAGGGTCTCCGCCGTGCCCTTGAAGGTCTTCTTGACACCGGCGCAGCGGGCCTCCAGGGCGACATGGCCCTGCTCCTGGATCACACAGACGGTGTGCTTGGCGCCGGCGTCGTTGAGCTTCTCGCCGAACGCCTCACCGGCGACCTGCTCGTCCTGTCCGAAGTATTCGAGGAGGCCCTGTTCCTTCCAGGCGTCGATGCCTCCGTTGAACCCGACGACGGGTATACCGGCCTGCTTGGCCTTGGCGACGACGGCCTTCATCGCGTCGGGCTTGGCGAGAGTCACGGCGATACCGTCGACCTTCTGGTCGATGGCGTTCTGGACCAGGTTGGCCTGCGTGGCGGCGTTGGGGTCGGACGAGTAGACGAGCTTGACGTTGTCCTTGGCGGCAGCGGCCTCGGCCCCCTTGCGGATCAGGTCCCAGAAGGTGTCACCCGGGGCGGCGTGGGTGATCATCGCGACGGTCATACGAGGGGTGCCGGCCTTGCCGGCGGCCGCGCCTTCGGCGGGGTCGGCCTGGGCCTGCTTGCCGCCGGAGCCGCTGGAGCATCCGGTCACCACGAGGGCGGACGCCGCGGCGACGGCGACCAGGGCGGCGAATCTGCGGGGGCGGGGCTGAAACGTGCGGTCCATCTGTCCTGCCTCACTGCGTTACAGGGGTGGGCGGAACGGGCCGGGGGGAAGGAGGCCCGTGGAAGCCCGGGACGGGAGCCGACTGCGCGGCTGTTGGGACGGGATACAAGCCCGTGGAGCCGCCCCCTGTCAATACTTTGTTAAGACATCATTTCAGAAGCAGGTGAGAATGTCTGTACAAACTATTGACAGGGCTTCGGTCGAGGCCATAGACCTGGTTCAGCACCGGGCCCCCGTTGCCCGCCCCGCCAGCACCAGGAGCGACGCGCATGCCTGAGTCCGCCGAGACCTTCGATCTGATCACCATGGGACGCATCGGCGTCGACCTCTACCCCCTCCAGACCGGCGTGCCCCTGCCGCAGGTGGAGAGCTTCGGGAAGTTCCTCGGCGGGTCGGCCACGAACGTCGCCGTCGCCGCCGCCCGCCTCGGCCGGTCCGCCGCCGTCATCACCCGCACCGGCGACGACCCCTTCGGCGCGTATGCGCACCAGGCCCTCAAGGAGTTCGGGGTCGACGACCGCTGGGTCACCCCGGTCGACGCCTACCCGACCCCGATCACCTTCTGCGAGATCTTCCCGCCCGACGACTTCCCGCTCTACTTCTACCGCCGCCCCAAGGCCCCCGACCTGGAGATCCACCCCGGCGAACTGGACCTCGACGCCATCCGCGCCGCCCGGATCTTCTGGATGACCGGCACCGGCCTGAGCGCCGAACCCAGCCGCACCGCCACCCTCGCGGCCCTGGCGGCCCGGAACAAGGCCGGCGCCACGGTCTTCGACCTCGACTGGCGCCCGATGTTCTGGGAGGACCCCGACGAGGCCCGCGCCCACTACACCGAGGCCCTGCGGCACACCACCGTCGCCGTGGGCAACCTCGACGAGTGCGAGATCGCCACCGGCGTCCGCGAACCCCGCGCCTGCGCCCAGGCGCTCCTCGACGCGGGTGTGGAACTCGCCGTCGTCAAGCAGGGCCCCGCCGGCGTCCTCGCGGTCCACCGCGACGGCACCAGCGCCGAGGTCCCGCCCGTGCCCGTCGACGTCGTCAACGGCCTCGGCGCCGGCGACGCGTTCGGCGGCTCCCTCTGCCACGGCCTCCTCGCCGGCTGGGACCTGGAGAAGATCATGCGGTACGCCAACGCCGCCGGCGCCATCGTGGCCTCCCGGCTCGCCTGTTCCTCCGCGATGCCGACCGCCGCCGAACTCGACGACCTCGTCGCCCGCGGATGACCCCGCACTCCCGCCAGTCGACGACCCGCGCCACCCTCACCCGGAGCCCGTCTTGACCATCAGCATCTCCGACCTCGCCACCGTGCGGGCCAGGCACCCCGAGGCCATCGCCGAAGCCGCCGCCCGCCGCACCCGCCGCCCCCTGATCGGCGACACCGGCCGCCTCATGATCGTCGCCGCCGACCACCCCGCACGCGGCGCACTCGGCGTCGGCGGAGACCGCCTCGCCATGGCCAACCGCTCGGACCTCCTGGAGCGGCTCTGCGTCGCCCTGTCCCGGCCAGGCGTCGACGGGGTGCTCGCCACCGCCGACATCCTGGAGGACCTGCTGCTCCTCGGAGTCCTCGACGACAAGGTCGTCATGGGCTCGATGAACCGCGGCGGCCTGGCCGGCGCCCGGTTCGAGATGGACGACCGTTTCACGGGCCACCGCGCCGAGGACATCGCCCGCCTCCGCTTCGACGCCGGCAAGCTCCTCCTGCGGATCGACTACGCCGACCCCGGCTCCCTCGCCACCATGTACTCCACCGCCCGCGCCGTCGACGAGATGGCCGCGCTGCGCCTGCCCGTGTTCGTCGAACCGTTCATCTCCCGCCGCGGCGACGACGGCGTCCGCAACGACCTCACCGCCGAGGCCGTCACCCGCTCCATCGCCATCGCCTCCGGCCTGGCCGGCACCTCCGCCTACACCTGGCTCAAGCTGCCCGTCACCGAGGACCCCGACGACATGGCCGCCGTCCTGGAGACCTCCACCCTCCCCGCGGTGCTGCTCGGCGGCGAGGTCGGCAAGGACCAGGACGCCGCGTACGAGAAGTGGCGCAAGGCGCTCCACCTGCCCACCGTGCAGGGCCTCGTCGTCGGCCGTTCCCTGCTCTACCCCGCCCGCGGCAGTGTGGAGGACGCCGTGGACACCGCCGTCGGTCTGCTGTGAGGAAACGCCCATGACCACCACCACACACCACCTTCCCGCCGGCAAGGCGGCGAGCGGCCCGTACGCCGTGGACATCAGCCCCGGCTCCGCGGGCTGGGGATACTCCAGCCTCCGAGTCCTCGAACTCCCGCCGGGCGGCCGGCACACCTTCGACACCGGGGACAGCGAGTGGATCGTGCTGCCGCTCTCCGGCTCCTGCACCGTGGCCGTCGACGGGCAGACGTTCCGCCTCGCCGGCCGCGACAGCGTCTTCACCGCCGTCACCGACTTCGCGTACGCGCCACGTGACGCCCAGGTCTCCCTCGCCTCCCGGGACGGCGGTCGCTTCGCCCTCACCGGCGCCCGCTGCGACCGCCGCCTCCCCGCCCGCCACGGCCCCGCCTCCTCCGTCCCCGTCGAGCTGCGCGGCACCGGCAGCTGCAGCCGGCAGGTCAACAACTTCGGCGCCGCAGGCGTCTTCGAGTGCGACCGGCTGATCGCCGTCGAGGTGCTCACCCCCGGCGGCAACTGGTCCTCCTTCCCGCCGCACAAGCACGACGAGCACCGCCCCGGCGAGGAGTCCGAGCTGGAGGAGATCTACTACTTCGAGATCGCCGCCCACGACGGCACCCCCGGCCTCGGCTACCAGCGCGTCTCCCCGTCCGGCCGCGGACGGGGCACCGACGTCCTCGCCGAGGTCCGCGACGGCGACACCGTCCTCATTCCGGACGGCTGGCACGGCCCCTCCATCGCGGCCCCCGGCCACCACATGTACTACCTCAACGTCATGGCCGGGCCCGGCACCGAACGCGCCTGGCTGATCTGCGACCACCCCGACCACGCCTGGATCCGCGACACCTGGCCGGACCAGCCCGTCGACCCCCGCCTCCCCCTCTACACCGCCCCGTCCCAGTGAGGTACCACCGATGAGCCAGTTCACCCGACGCCTGACCGTCGCCCAGGCGCTGGTGCGTTTCCTGTCGGCGCAGTACACCGAACGCGACGGCGTACGGCACCGGCTGATCGCCGGGACCTGGGGCATCTTCGGCCACGGCAATGTCGCCGGCCTCGGCCAGGCACTGCTGGAGGCCGGCGAGGAGACCATGCCGTTCCACCAGGGACGCAACGAGCAGGCCATGGTGCACGCCGCCGTCGGCTACGCCCGGCAGCTGAACCGGCTCTCCGCCCAGGCCGTCACCACCTCCATCGGCCCCGGCGCCACCAACCTCGTCACCGGCGCCGCCCTCGCCACCGTCAACCGCCTGCCCGTACTGCTCCTCCCCGGCGACTACTTCGCCACCCGCACCGCGGACCCCCTGCTCCAGCAGCTGGAGCACCCCGTGTCCGCCGATGTCTCCGTCAACGACACGCTCCGGCCGGTGTCCCGGTACTTCGACCGGATCACCCGGCCCGAGATGCTCGTCCCTTCGGCGCTCCAGGCCATGCGCGTCCTCGCCGACCCCGCCGAGACCGGCGCCGTCACCCTCGCGCTGCCGCAGGACGTCCAGGCCGAGGCGTACGACTGGCCCGAGGCGTTCTTCGCCGACCGCGTCTGGACCGTCCGCCGCCCCGTCCCCGAACCGGGGGAGCTGGCCGAGGCCGTCCACGCCGTCCGTGCCGCCGAACGGCCGCTGATCGTCGCGGGCGGCGGCATCCACCACAGCGAGGCCGAGGGTGCCCTCAAGGCCCTCGTCGACGCCACCGGCATCCCTGTCGCCTCCACCCAGGCAGGCAAGGGCTCCCTGCGCCACGACCACCCCGCCGACCTGGGCGGCATCGGCCACACCGGCACGGCGGTCTGTGACGACATCGCCCGCACCGCCGACCTCGTCATCGGCGTCGGCACCCGCTACACCGACTTCACCACCGCCTCCAGCACCCTCTTCGCCCGCCCGGACGTACGGTTCCTGAACGTCAACATCACCCCGTTCGACGCCCACAAGATGGCCGCCCGCACCGTCGTCGCCGACGCCCGCGCCGCCCTGGCCGCGCTCACCGAGGCACTCGCCGGCCATCGCGTCGCCGCCGCGTACGAGGCCGAGTACCGCACGGGCAAGGAGCGCTGGGAGCACGTCGTCGACGCCGCCTACCGGGCCGACGACGACAGCGCCGTACCGACCCAGACCCAGATCCTCGGCCTCCTGGACTCGGTCGTAGGCGACGAGGACGTGGTCGTCAACGCGGCCGGCTCCCTCCCGGGCGACCTGCACAAGCTGTGGCGTGCCCGCTCGCCCCGTCAGTACCACCTGGAGTACGGCTACTCCTGCATGGGATACGAGATCCCCGGCGGCATCGGCGTCCAGCTCGCCGCGCCCGGCACACCGGTCTGGTCGCTGGTCGGCGACGGCACGTACCTGATGATGCCCACCGAGATCGTCACCGCCGTGCAGGAGGGCCTGCCGGTCAACCTGGTCCTCATCCAGAACCACGGATACGCGTCCATCGGCGGCCTCTCCGAGCAGACCGGCGGCGAACGCTTCGCCACCCACTACCGCTACCGCGCCCCCGACGGCACCTTCACCGGCGACCCGCTCCCCGTCGACCTCGCCGCCAACGCCGCCAGCCTCGGCATGGACGTCCTGCGCGCCGGGACCGTCGGCGAACTCCGCGCGGCGCTGGCGACCGCCCGCGCGTCCGACCGGCCAACCTGCGTGTACGTGGAGACGGACCTCCACAACCCCGCCTCACCCGGAGCCGAGGCGTGGTGGGACGTGCCGGTCGCGGAGGTCGCCTCCCGCGAGGCCGCCGTCGAGGCCCGCAAGACGTACGAACGCCACGCGGCCGACATCCGCCGACACCTCTGAGCCCCCGTCACGAAAGGCCCCAGCCCCATGAAGACCATCAGCCACTGGATGGACGGCAAGCCCGTCGAGGGCGCCTCCGGCCGCTTCGGCCCCGTGTACAACCCCGCGACGGGCGTCCAGGAGAAGCGGGTCGCCCTCGCCACCGCCGACGAGGTGGACGCCGCCGTCGCCGCGGCCCGTGCCGCGTACGGCGGCTGGGGCACCGTCTCCCTCGCCAAGCGCACCGCGGTCCTCTTCAAGTACCGCGAGCTGCTCGACGCCCACCGCGACGAGATCGCGGAGCTGATCACCGCCGAGCACGGCAAGGTCCACTCCGACGCGCTCGGCGAGGTCGCCCGCGGCCTGGAGATCGTCGAACTGGCCTGCGGTATCCCCGAGAAGCTCAAGGGCGAGCTGTCCACCCAGGTCTCCACGCGGGTGGACGTGGCCTCGATCCGGCAGCCGGTCGGGGTCGTCGCGGGCATCACGCCGTTCAACTTCCCGGCGATGGTCCCGATGTGGATGTTCCCGCTGGCCATCGCCTGCGGCAACACGTTCGTCCTCAAGCCGAGCGAGAAGGTCCCGTCCGCCTCGTTCCGGCTCGCGGAGCTGGCCGCCGAGGCGGGCCTCCCGGACGGGGTGCTCAACATCGTCCAGGGCGACAAGGTCGCCGTCGACCGGCTGCTGGAGCATCCGGACGTCGCCGCCGTGTCGTTCGTCGGATCCACGCCGATCGCGCGGTACATCCAGCGGACGGCCGTCGAGCACGGCAAGCGCGTACAGGCGCTCGGCGGCGCCAAGAACCACATGCTGGTCCTCCCCGACGCGGACCTGGACTTCGCAGCCGACCAGGCCATCAACGCGGCGTACGGCTCGGCCGGCGAACGCTGCATGGCGGTGTCCGTGGTGGTCGCGGTCGGCGACACCGGCGACGAGCTGGTCGGGAAGATCGCCGAGCGCGCCAAGAACCTCCGTATCGGCCCCGGTGACGACCCGTCCAGCGAGATGGGCCCGCTGATCACCCGCGAGCACCGCGACAAGGTCGCCTCGTACGTCGCATCGGCCGCCGAGCAGGGCGCCGAGGTCGTCGTCGACGGCACCGGTCACACGGTCGACGGCCACCCCGAGTGCGCCGACGGCTTCTTCATCGGTGTCTCGTTGCTCGACAGGGTCCCGGTGACGGCGGACGCGTACCGCGACGAGATCTTCGGCCCGGTGCTCTGCGTCGTCCGCGCCGGGACGTACGACGAGGCCGTCAGGCTGATCAACGGTTCCCGCTGGGGCAACGGCACCGCCATCTTCACCCGGGACGGCGGCGCCGCCCGCCGCTTCCAGCTGGAGGTCGAGGCGGGCATGGTCGGCGTCAACGTGCCGATCCCGGTGCCGGTGGGCTACCACTCCTTCGGCGGCTGGAAGGAGTCGCTCTTCGGCGACCACCACATCTACGGCAACGACGGGATCGGCTTCTACACGCGCGGCAAGGTGATCACGACCCGGTGGCCGGACCCGGCGGACAGCGGTATCGACCTGGGCTTCCCGAGCAACACCTGAGGGCGCCGCAAGCGCCGCCCGCCCGGTACGGTCCGCCCGGACCGTACCGGGCGCTTGTCCGGACAAACTGACCACCGGCGGAAGGTAGATCCTTTTGTCCGAATGTATGGATAAACTATGGGCGTGACCGAATCCGCATCCGCGGGCGCCGCCACGGCCGGCGTGGACTTCACGCTGGACCGCGGCAGCCCGGTGCCGCTCTACTACCAGCTCGCCCAGCAGCTGGAGTCCGCCATCGAGCGAGGCGTCCTCGCGCCCGGCAGCCTCCTCGGCAACGAGGTGGAGCTCGCCGCCCGCCTCGGCCTGTCCAGGCCCACCGTCCGCCAGGGCATCCAGTCACTGGTCGACAAGGGCCTGCTGGTACGCCGCCGCGGCATCGGTACGCAGGTCGTGCACAGCCAGGTGAAACGCCCCCTGGAGCTCAGCAGCCTCTACGACGACCTCCAGGCGGCAGGCCAGAGCCCCACGACCCGGGTCCTGCGCAACGAGACCGGGCCCGCGTCCGCCGAGGTCGCCGCCGCGCTCGGTGTCGCGGAGGAGAGCCCGGTCGCCGTCGTGCAGCGGCTCCGCCTCGCCCATGACGAGCCCATGGCGCTGCTGTGCAACTACGTCCCGGCGGGCCTCGTCGACCTCGACACCGCCACGCTCGAGTCGACCGGCCTTTACCAGGTCATGCGGACCGCCGGCATCACCCTCCACAGCGCCCGCCAGTCCATCGGCGCCCGCACCGCCACCGCCGAGGAGGCCCGCCGGCTCGACGAACCCGAGGGCGCCGCCCTCCTGGCCATGCAGCGGACCGCCTACGACGACACCGGCCGCGCCGTCGAGTACGGCACCCACATCTACCGCGCGTCCCGCTACACCTTCCAGTTCCAGCTCCTGGTGCGGGGCTGAGGCGCCTCGGGCCCTGCCGCGGGGCTCACCTCCGCCGCGTCGGCCCACCACGTCCGCCCACCGGTCCCGCTCCAGGGCGGCGACCCGTCTCCACGCCGGCCGGATCGGCCCCGGGGCCGTGAACGGCAACGCGCCCCCGTCGCCGTCTCCCACGAGGTACCCGCCGGCGCGGCCGACTGCCCGTGCGTGCGCCGGGCTGGGCGTGAGCAGCACCGCGAGCGCGCCGCCGCCCGAGTGCCTCAGCCGCCGCCGTGGCGCCGTTCGAACTCCGCGAAGGCGGCCTCCTGGCGCCACTGCACGGCCGCCTTCCGGCTGCCCGCCAGCAGGCGCCGGCAGTCGGCGCCCGGCCCCGCACGGCCCGGTCGGGTGCCGCGGCACTCGGCGACCGGACGGTAGCCGTGCGCCGTGGGGTTGCCGCGCCAGAGGCTGCGCCCGGGCAGGAACGCGTACTCGAGCGACGCCCGCGCCAGGTCCTTCAGCTCGCGGTACCCGAGGTCATAGGCCGTCGCGGCGTACCGGTACTCATGGCTGATGTCGGTCCGTGACACGCCGGGGTCGTCCGTGGCGAGCACGACCGGCACCCCGTGGGCGCGGTAGACGGGGAACGGGTGCTCGGCGCCTTCGACGCCCAGGATCTGGGCGTTGCTGGTGAACGGCACCTCGACGGCCACCTCGCGGCGGGCCATCGTACGCAGCAACCGCCGCGGGTCGTCCTCGTGGACGAGGTCCACACCGTGCCCGACGCGCTCGGCGCCGGCCACGTCGACCGCCTCCCGGATGTGGAACGACAGGTCCTCGGGCTTCACCAGGCCCGGCCACAACTCGCCGGCGTGCAGGGTGACATGGGCGCGTGGGTAGCTGTCCCGCAGCCGGCCGACCATGCGCATGTGCAGCCGGTAGTCGCGCAGGGAGATGTCCCCGTGCTCGGGCTCGACGAGATTGACGGCGACGAACCGGGGGTCGCGCTCCGCCAGCCGCATCCCCAGCGCCAGCTGGGTGAAGACCAGCTCGGGAGGGCTGTTGCGGTGTGCGTGCGAGATCCACCGGACCAGCAGGCGGCAGCCCGGCGCGGGCCGGGCGCTTCCGCAGCGGGACACGGCGCGGAACTCGGCGTCAGCGGCGTCCGCCTCGGCGCGTGCCGCGTCGACCAGCCGGTCCAGGCGGCCTCCGGCGAGCAGCTTGTCGTGGAGCCGTCGGAGGTCCGGGTCCCAGCCGGTCTCGGCCGCCAGCTCGCGCGCTCCGTCGGGGACGGGGGTGACCATCGTCTCCAGGAGGAACTGGTTCTGCCGCGCCACCGAGTCGGCCACCACGGCGAGCTGGCGGCCGCGGTGGTGCCGGATCACCTCGCCGAACCTGCCGAACGTCGCGAAGAAGTGGTCGTGGCCCGGCCGGCCGGGCGGGAAGTCCTGCATGGACCAGGCCCTGATCAGCGCGGTACGGAAGGCCGGGTCGGTACGGGCGTCGGCGGCGGGCCGCCTCCCCGGCCCGCACGGCGGCCGTACGGCGGTCAGCGTTCCCTCGTCGACGCACAGCCCGTCCTCGGCGGCCAGCCGGATCAGGAACTCGGTCGGGACGGCGCCCCCCAGATGGTTGTGCAGGTCACCACCCTTGGGCAGGCGCAGGAAGAACTCCCGGAGCCGGTCCGGGTCCTGGCGGATCGACTCCAGGCGGGCGGCGGTGCGGGCCTCCGCCTCCGCCTCCGACCCGCTCGTGAGCGGCGCGGTCAGGGTTCCCCCCGTCGCCGTCGCCGTCGCCGTCGCGGGCCGTGGTGCTGTCAGCGAGCACAGCGCGGCGACGAGGGCGAGCCCGAGCGGGAGGAGGGTCCGGCGCGGGAGTGCGGTACGGCGGCGTCGGCAGGTCACCGTCGCATGATGACCAGGCGGACGGGTCCGACGGGGGCGCGGCGGTGGCGTGTGGCCGGCGCTCACCCGGCCGGGGGAGCGGTTACCAGCCGGTACGCCGCAAACCGGTCAGAAGATTGACGTGAGCCTGACATTTCAAGGCTGCTGTGTCACGCTCCCGACGCTCACAACGACGTGGCTGGGAGGAACAACATGAGGAACATGGCGAGACTCGCGGGCACCGCCGGCCTGGTCGTCGCGGTCGCCGTCGGCACGACCACCGCCGCCACCGCCCTCGGGCCTACGGCGGAGCAGAAGGTCGACGGGGTCATCGCGGTCACGGGCAACAACTGCAGCTGGACCGACGGGGCCGCGAGCACCGACCCGCCGAACACCCTGACCGTCGACCGCTCCACCATCAACACACCCGGCGGCAATCTGTCCTGCGACGGCAGCATCACCGCCTCGCTCAACAACGACCCGGTGTTCACCTTCGACGACGCCGCCGGAACCGCGCTCACCGACGCGATCGACATCACCGGTCGGCGGGGGTTCGTCTCCTGCCGCTACCGGGCGACGAACATCCGGTGGGACCGCGACGGCACCACCCGGAAGTACACCAACCGGGCCTTCACGGCCGGCAAGACCTCGGGCAGCTTCCTCTGCCCCGCCTCCGTCACGACCGGCGCCGGAGAGGCATCGGTGGCGTTCCGCTGACGGCCGGACGCCCGCTCCGCCGCCCCGGCCGCTCCTCCGGGGCGGCGAGCCGTGTCCGCTGCGGGGCGGAGGCCGGATCACCGTGCCCCCGTGAGCCGTCGGCCGTCCCCTCTCACCCGCCATCCGTCATCCGCCACCCGTCACCACGCCGCGTCGTCGAACAGCGGCGGCACCTCCAGGTGCTGCGGCGCCCCGTCCGTCAGGGACTGCTCCGTCCACATGACCTTGCCGCCGGGCGTGTACCGGGTGCCCCACCGTCCCGCGAACTGCGAGACGAGGTACAGGCCGCGCCCACCCTCGTCCATGGTGGCCGCCCGTCGCAGATGCGGGGACGTGCTGCTGCCGTCCGACACCTCGCAGATCAGACTCCGGTTCCGCAGCATCCGTACGTGGATCGGCTCGGAGCCGTACCGGATCGCGTTGGTGATCAGCTCGCTCAGCATCAGCTCCGTGGCGTAGCCCATCTCCTCGAGCCCCCACTGTTCCAGCTGGCGGCCGCACGCCGCCCGCACGGGCGCCACCGCCGCCGGGTCGCGCGGCACGTCCCAGTCGGCCACCCGGTCGTCGGGCAGCAGCCGGGTGCGGGCCACCAGCAGCGCGATGTCGTCGCTGCGGTGCGGCGGCAGCATCGCGTCGAACACCGCCTGGCACGTCTCCTCCGGCGACCGGCCGGGACCGTCGGCGAGCGTGCCGCGCAGCAGCCGCAGGCCCGTGTCGACGTCGCGCTCACGGTTCTCGATCAGACCGTCCGTGTACAGCACCAGCCTGCTGCCCTCCGGCAGCCGCAACTCGGAGGTCTCGAACGGCCCGCCGCCCAGGCCCAGCGGCGGGAACAGGGGCACGTCCGGGAACTCCACCGACCCGTCGGGCCGCACCACGGCCGGCGCGTAGTGGCCCGCCGTGACCATGGAGCAGCGCCCCGACACGGGGTCGTAGATGGCGTACAGGCAGGTCGCGCCGGTGATCTCCGCGCTGCCGTCCTCGGTCTCCTCGTCGTCGATCCGGGACACCAGCTCGTCGAGGTGGCCCAGCAGCTCCTCCGGCGGCAGGTCGAGCGCGGAGAAGTTGTGCACCGCCGTACGCAGCCGGCCCATCGTCGCCGCCGCGTGCAGCCCGTGCCCGACGACGTCCCCGACGACCAGCGCGACCCGGGCGCCCGGCAGCGGGATCACGTCGAACCAGTCGCCGCCCACCCCGGCCTGCGCCGGCAGATAGCGGTAGGCGATCTCCACGGCGTCCTGCTCTGGCAGCACCCGCGGCAGCAGGCTCCGCTGGAGCGTCACGGCCATCGTGTGCTCGCGGGTGAACCGGCGCGCGTTGTCGATGGCCACCGCGGCCCGCGCGGCCAGCTCCTCCGCGACGGCCAGGTCCTCGTCCTCGAACCGCTCCGACCGATCCGAGCGCCAGAAGTTGGCCATGCCGAGGACGACCCCGCGCGCCTGCAGCGGCACGGTCAACAGCGAGCGGATGCCGTACGCGAGGGCCCGGTCGGCGCCCGACGGGTCCTGCTCCCGCCATCCGCGTGCCACGGTCAGGTCCGCTTCCAGCAGCGCCCGGCCGCTCGCCAGCGCAGCCGCCATCGGAGTCGTCGGCACGTCGAACCGGACCGGTTCCCCGGCCGCCTGCAGCGGATGGTCGTCCCGTACGCCGCTGACGGCGGCGCGGCGCATCACCGTGTTCCCCCGGCCGGGCTCCTCGCCGCGCAGCACCGGGTCCAGCAGCTCCACGGTGACGAAGTCCGCGAACCGGGGGACCGCCACCTCCGTCAGCTCCTCCGCCGTCCGTGTGACGTCCAGCGTGGTGCCGATCCGCACCCCCGCCTCGTACAGCAGCGTCAGCCGGTCCCGCGCCACCTCCGCCGCCCCGGTGACGGCCCGCAGCTCGGTGGTGTCCCGCAGCGTGGCGACGGTGCCGGAGGGGCCGCCGTGCGGGTCGGTGGGCCGGGTGTTGACCGCCAGCAGCCGGTCGCCCGCCAGATGCACCTCGTCCGTCACGGGGCGGCCGGAGGCGAGCAACTCGGCGGTGTCCCGGGCCAGCCCCAGCTCGGTGACAGGACGGCCCTCCGCGTCGGCCGGCAGGCCGAGAAGCCGGCGCGCCTCGTCGTTGGCGAGAGTGAGCCGCCCGTCGTCCCCGACGATCAGCACCCCCTCCCGCACGGCGTGCAGGACGGCGTCGTGGTGCTCGTACATCCGGGTCATCTCGGCGGGGCCGAGGCCGTGCGTCTGCCGCCGCAGCCGTCGGCTCACCAGCGCCGAGCTGGCCGTGGCCAGGGCGAGCGCGGCCGCGCCCGCGCCGAGGAACAGCGGCAGCTGGCGGTCGACGGCGTCGCCCACGCTCTCGATGGAGACCCCGGCGCCCACCAGGCCGACGACCGTCCCGCCGTCGTCCGTCACGGGGACGATCGCCCGGGCGGCGTCGTCGGGGCCACCCTCGAAGATCTCCGTGAACGCCCATCCGTCGGCCGCCCGCTGCACCCCTTCCGCGGGCGTACCGATGAGCGAGGGGTCGCTGTCGGCCAGACGCGTGCCGTCCGGTGCCATCACGGAGACGAAATCCATACCCGAGCCCTGCCATGCCGCGACCACATGGGGCTGGAGGGCGGCGCGCGGATCGGCGGACTGCACCGCGGCCGCCGTGCCGGGGGCTTCGGCGAACGACTCGGCCGCGGCGAGGGCACGATTCAGCGCGTCACGCTCGCTGTCGAAACGCGCCTCGAACATAAGTGCGATGGTCGCGGCGATGATCAGGACCGCGGCCACCACGATCTGAAGGAAGAGCACCTGTCCGGCGGCGCTGCGTACCCCGAGCAGCCGCCCCCGGCGCGCGGAGCGTCCGAGACGTCCACTATTGCCCCTCATAACCCATTTCTAACACTGGGCGTGTTCTCCCGGCGACCGCGCGCACACCCGCCGTCCCACGGCATCCGTGCGCCGGACGGCGCACCCTGGAGACATGGCCAGAGCCAATGAAGAGGTCGAGGCGCTTCTCCAGGAGTACGCCGACCTCATAGCCATCAGCGGCGGTGACGCCTTCAAGGCGCGGGCCTACGAGAAGGCGGCACGCGCCGTGGGCGGCTACCACGCCGATGTCTCCACGCTCGACGTCAAGGAGCTGCAGGAGATCCCCAACGTCGGCAAGTCGATCGCCGCCAAGGTGGTCGAGTTCCTGCGCTCCGGTCGTGTCTCCGCCATCGAGGAGACACGGGCCACCATCCCCGCCGGCGTCCGGGAACTGATCACCATCCCCACTCTCGGCCCGAAGAAGGCGCTGGTGCTCCACGAGGAGCTGGGCGTCTCGTCCGTGGACCAGCTCCTCGACGCCATCCACGAGGAGCGGCTGCGCGACCTCAGGGGCTTCGGCGAGAAGACCGAGGAGAACATCCTCCACGGCATCTCACTGATGCAGAAGGCCGGCGACGGGCGGATCCTCATCAGCGCCGCCATGGACGTCGCGGAACAGATCGTCGCCGAGCTGTCCGCCGTCTCCGGCTGCACCCGATGCGCCTACGCGGGCTCCCTGCGCCGGATGCGGGAGACGATCGGCGACATCGACATCCTCGTCGCGGCGGACCGGGCGGCGCCCTTCATGGAGGCACTCGCGGCCCTCCCGCACACCGCCGAGGTGATCGCGCACGGCGAGAAGAAGACCTCCATCCGCACCACCAAGGGGCTCCAGGTCGACCTGCGGGTCCTCCCGCCGGAGTCGTGGGGCGCGGGGCTCCAGTACTTCACCGGTTCCAAGGCGCACAACATCCGCACCCGGGAAATCGCCGTCCGGAAAAAGCTGAAGCTCTCCGAGTACGGCCTGTTCCACGCCGAGAGCGGCCACAAGATCGCCTCGGAGACCGAGGAGGAGATCTACGCCCGGCTCGGCCTGCCCTGGATCCCGCCGCCCCTGCGGGAGGACCGCGGCGAGATCGCGGCCGGCCTGCGCGGTGAGCTTCCCGACCTGATCGACGAGAAGGACATCAGGGGCGACCTGCACACCCACACCGACCTCACCGACGGGCTGGCCCCGCTGGAGGACATGATCGCCGCTGCCGCCGAGCGGGGCTACGCGTACTACGCCGTGACCGACCACGCCCCGAACCTCGCCATGCAGCGCATGACCGACGAGAAGATCCTCGCCCAGCGCGAGCGCGTCCGCGCCCTCGACCGCAAGCACCACGGCATGCGGCTGCTGCACGGTACGGAACTCAACATCGGCCCGGACGGCGGCCTGGACTGGCCCGACGAGTTCCTCGCGGACTTCGACCTGTGCGTGGCCTCCGTGCACTCCCACTTCAACCAGAGCCCCCAGGCCCTCACCCGCCGCATCATCCGCGCCTGCGAGAACCCGCACGTCGCCGTCATCGGCCACCCCACCACCCGGCTCCTCGGCAAGCGGCCCGGCCTGGACGCCGACTTCGACGCCGTCTTCGAGGCATGCGCCCGCACCGGCACCGCCCTGGAGATCAACTCCCATCCGGAGCGGCTCGACCTGTGTGACGAGGACATCCTGCGTGCCAGGCGGTACGGCGTGAAGTTCGCCGTCAACTCCGACGCCCACGCCATCACCCATCTGCCGTACCTGCGCTACGGTGTCGGCACGGCCCGGCGCGGCTGGCTGACCAAGGACGATGTCATCAACGCCTGGCCCCTGACCCGCCTCCGCCGCTTCCTCAGGACAAACTGACGGGAACCGGCCGTAGCCGAAAGGTGTCCCTGGTGGGGAAGAGTCATCACGGCTGCGCAAGGGCATGAGGGGGAGGCCGCACATGAACGGCTGGTCGGTACCCGGCTACACGGACGTCCGCGAACTCGGCTCCGGAGCCGGCGGGCGCGTCGTCCTGGCCGTGCACGAGGCGACCGGCCGGCGCGTCGCCGTGAAGTACCTGGGCGAGGCGTTGCGCCGCGACACCTCGTTCGTCGAGGGCTTCCGCGCCGAGGCACGGCTGCTCGGCGCGCTGGAGTCGCCGTACGTGGTCCGCCTGTACGAGTACGTGGAGGCCCCCGAGGGCGCCGCCATCGTCATGGAGCTGGTCGACGGGCTCGCCCTGCGGGCTCTGATCCGGGAGCACGGGCCCCTCGGCCCCGAGGCCGCGCTCACCCTCCTCAAAGGCTCACTCCTGGGGCTGGCCGCCGCGCACGCCAGCGGGGTCGTCCACCGCGACTACAAACCGGAGAACGTCCTCGTCACCGCCGACGGCGTGTCCCGCCTCGTCGACTTCGGCATCGCCACCGACAGCGGCACCGTCGCCGGCGTGGCCGGCACCCCCGCGTACATGGCACCCGAGCAGTGGAGCGGCGCGCCCGCCTCGCCCGCCTCCGACGTGTACGCGGCCACCGCCACGTTCTTCGAGTGCCTCACCGGCCGCAAGCCGTTCACCGGGGAGAACTTCGCCGAACTCGCCCTGATGCACGTCGACGCCCCGGTACCCGAGGACGACGTCCCCGAGCCGGTGCGGCCCCTCATCCGCCGAGGCCTCGCGAAGACGCCCGACGACCGGCCGCAGGAGGCCGCCGCGTTCGTGCGGCAGCTGGAGGAGATCGCGACGGCGGCGTACGGGCCGCGCTGGGAGGAGCGCGGACGCGGCCGGCTGGCGTCCCTCGTCGCGCTGCTGCCCCTGCTCCTCCCGTCCTCCGGGGACCTGGCGCAGAGCACCACCGACCTGGCGAGCACCTCGCTCGGCGACGGAGACTCCTGGTGGCGGTCCTTGAGCCCGAACCCGCTGGGCTGGGCCGCCATGGGCACCGCGCTGCTCCTCGCCCTGGTCCTGGTGCTCGCCGACGCCGGCGACCGCTCCCGGCCGGGAACGGCCGCGCAGGCCATCGCCACGACCGACATCCACCCGGCGGGCGGTACGCCCGAGGACCCGGCGTCGACCGACCCGTCGCCCTCCGCCTCCCCGTCGCCCTCCGGCCTGCCGTCGCCGGAGACCGGGGTGACCCCGTCCCCGGCCGACTCCCCGCACACCCCGGCGGACGACCCGGACGCCCCGGGCGACACCACGCCGACTCCGCCCGAGCGCCCCTCGCACCCCAGTTCCCTCACCCCGCCCAGCACCCCGTCCCCGTCCACCCCGCCGCCCACCGGCGAGCCCGGCACCTCGAAGCCGCCCACGTCGCCCACGCCCTCGGCGACGGCGCCGAACGTCAAGGCGGTGACCGTCAGGGACTTCCGGCAGACCGGCGCCACCACCGCCACCGCCACCTTCGACATCGCCACGGACGGCACCGGTCCGGTCACCCTGATCGTCTCCTGGTACGCCGGTGACTCGCGCGACGGCGTGGGGGTCCGGGACGGGCTGACCGAGACGTACCGGCGCAGCGGCGCCACCCGGTACACCGTCACGCTCACCCACACGTTCCGGACCACCGCCTGCTACTGGACCGCCCGGGGGACCAGCGACCCGGCGCCCGCCGGCGGCGGCTCCTCCCAGCGGCTGCTGACCTCGAGGTGCGACCTCCGATGACCGACCCCCGCGCTCCGCGCCCGGACCGGCCCGCCGACGACCCCGAGTACAGCGCGACCGCTCTGGCCAGCCACTGGTTCCAGCGCCCGGACACGCAACCGGAGGACGCCACCGAGCCGACCCTGCGCGCGGCCGTCGAGCCCGACCGCGTGGAGGGGACGGTGCTCCGCTTCGGGCCCGGCGTGACGGCGCACATGCCCGTGACCGCCGTGATGGCCATGCCGAGCCCGCAGCCCGCCGTACAGCCCGCCCCGGCGGCGCGGTCCGTTCCCGCGGCACCCCGACGCCTTGCGCGTGGGCGCCGGTTCGTCCTGCCCGCCCTCGTCCTGCTCTGCGTCCTCGCCTTTCTCGCCTGGCAGCGGTACGGGCCCACCGTCGCCGTCCGCGACGCGGCCGTCCACACCGAAGGGGTGGTCCTCACCGGCGCGGACGGGAGCGCGGACGGCACCGGCACCGGCTGCGGCGGCACCGCCGACATCGTCGGCGTCGTCCGCACCGACGGGCGGCCCGGCACCTTCACCTACCGCTGGCTGCGCAGCGACGGCACCACGTCCGGTGTGCTGAGCGAGCGCGTCCGCAGGGGTCAGCGCGAGGCCCGGCTCCATCTGCTGTGGACGTTCAGCGGCGAGGGCGAGTACCGGGCCCGCGCCGACCTGGAGATCCTGTCGCCGAGCCGGCACGGCGCGGGCACCACCTTCCCGTACGCGTGTCCGGGCGGTGTCCGCTGATCGAGTGGTGACCTCCCGCGCCCGGGCTTAGCGTTGAACGGTGGGCGATGCTCGTCCACGGACCGGCCCTCGTCCGAGGGCGCTGTGCCATGACGATGCCCCGACCGAATTCCGTGTCGCGGGCCGCCACTCCGAAGCGGGGTGACGGCAGCGGAATAGCCCTGGTGGTCATCGCCAGTTGCCAGTTGATGGTGGTTCTCGACATCACCATCGTCAACATCGCGCTTCCGCACATCCAGCGCTCGCTGGACTTCTCGACCACCGGCCTGTCCTGGGTCATCAACGCCTACACGCTCGCCTTCGGCGGACTGCTGCTGCTCGGCGGCCGTACGGGCGACATCCTGGGACGGCGCCGGATGTTCATGTCCGGCGTCGCGCTGTTCGTCCTCGCCTCCCTGCTCGGCGGACTCGCCCAGAACTCGGGGCAGTTGCTGGCCGCGCGCGCCCTGCAGGGCGTCGGCGGCGCCATCGCGTCCCCGACCGCTCTCGCCCTCATCAGTACGACGTTCCGCGAAGGCCCCGCGCGCAACCGGGCGTTCGGCGTCTTCGCGGCCGTCTCCGCGGGCGGCGGCGCGATCGGCCTCCTCGCGGGCGGCATGCTCGTCGAGTGGCTCGACTGGCGCTGGGTGTTCTTCGTCAACGTCCCGATCGGGCTGCTCATCCTCCTCGCCGCCCCGCACTGGATCAAGGAGTCCGAGCGGCAGCCCGGCCACTTCGACGTCACCGGAGCCCTCACCTCCACGCTCGGCATGGTGCTGCTGGTGTACGGCTTCATCCGGGCCGCGCAGGAGGGCTGGCGGGACGGCCTGACCCTGGCGTCGTTCGGCGTGGCCTTGGTGGTTCTGACGTTGTTCCTCCTGGTGGAGCGCCGCTCCCGGCAGCCGATCACCCCGCTGCACATGTTCACCGACCGCAACCGGGCCGGCACGTACGGGATGATGCTCAGCCTGGCCGCCGCGATCTTCGGGATGTTCTTCTTCCTGACGCTGTTCGTGCAGAACGTGCTGGGCTTCAGCCCGCTCCAGGCGGGTCTCGCCTTCCTGCCGGTCAGCGCGATCATCGCCGTGGGCGCCACCGTCGCCGCGCAGCTGCTGCCGCGCTTCGGTCCCAAGCCGTTCATGGTGACGGGCGGGTTGCTGGCCGCGGCCGGGCTCGGCTGGCTGACACTGACCGATGTCCACTCCACGTACGCGGGCAGCATCCTGGGGCCGGTGCTCGTTCTCGGCATGGGTATGGGCATGCAGTTCGTGTCACTGACGCTGATGGCCCTCTCCAACGTCGGAACCCGTGAGACGGGCGCCGCCTCCGGGCTGCTCAACGCGACCCAGCAGGTGGGCGGTTCACTGGGCCTGTCCATCCTGGTCACGGTGTTCGGCACGGTCAGCGCCAACGAGGCGCAGCGGCAGGTCGCCGACTTCCTGTCCCGCGCGACGCCCCTCGAACGCGTCCGGTTCCAGCGCACCGGGGAGCTGCCGCCGCCCTGGGCCCATGAGGTGCTGGCATCCGGAGTGTCGGCGGCGTTCATCCTGGCGGCGGTCTTCGCCGCGATCGGTGCCGTGATCGCACTGCTGGTCATCCAGGTGCGGCCGGCGGACCTGGAACGCCTCAAGGGCAACGGGACCGGTCCCGGAGGTTGACAGCTTCCGCGGGGCCGGCTGAGTGAACGGCAAACGAGTGGGAGCGCTCCCGTCGAGCCGTGCGAAGGGCACAGCACGACGCCGCGCGGGGTGACGCCACCGGTCACCTACCCTCTCAGTCGCCCGTTTCAGTCGCCCGTTTCGGCGACGATCATGCTGCCGGTGGTCGCCCCGCCGTCCACCACGAACTCCGACCCCGTCGAGTACGTCGCGTCGGCGGCCAGGAACAGAGCCGTCCTGGCCACCTCTTCGGGCGTCCCGAAGCGGGCTATCGGCTGCGCCGCCGTCATCGAGTCGTCGAAACCGGCGGTCATCGGCGTCCTGATCGGCCCAGGGTGGATCGAGCACACCCGCACCCCGTCCGCCGCCAGCTCCAGCGCGGCCGTCTTCGTCAGCCCGCGCAGTCCCCACTTGCTCGCCACATAGGCACCGAGGTTCGCGTAGCCCATGAGCCCGGCCGTCGAGGACACGTTGATGACCGCCCCTCCACTCGCTCGGCGCAAGGACGGAGCGGCGTGGTGGATTCCCAGCCACGGTCCGTACAGATTGACGTCGAGGACCCGCTGGAACTCCTCCGGCTCCATCTCCTCGATCGTGCCGAACTCGACGATGCCCGCGTTGTTGACCAGCACGGTAAGCGGCCCGAAAGCGTTCTCCGCAGCCGTGACCGCCGCCGCCCAGTCGTCCGGTCCGGTGACGTCGAGGCGCTGGAACCGGGCCTGCTCGCCCAGTTCGGCGGCCAGCGCGGCACCCTCCTCCTCCTGTACGTCCCCGATCACGACCCGGGCGCCCTCCTCGGCGAAGAGCCGGACGACAGCCGCGCCGATGCCACGCGCACCGCCTGTGACCAGGGCGACCGTACCGTTGAGACGTCCACTCATGACGGACTCCTTGCGTGGAAGAAGCGGTGGTCCCGCCCACTCCTCACTGTAGGCACGGCACCACGGCGCTGATCAGGGCCGAACGGCCGTGGGCGACGGGACGTCCGTCCCCGGACGGCGGGCAGCCGGCGCGCGACGCTGGGAAGGGACAACACCATCGACCCTGCGGCGCCGGTGCGGCGCCGGAAGGAGCCCACGATGAAGCGCGTTCTCGTCACCTACGGCAGCAGGCACGGCGCCACGGAGGGCATCGCCGAGGAGATCGCCGACGCCCTGCGCGAGGACGGCTACCACACGGCCGTCGTCCCGGCCGACGACGTCGTCGACGTCACGGGCTACGACGCGGTGGTCCTCGGCGGCGCCCTGTACGCCGGGCACTGGCACCACGACGCCGTCCGCTGCGCCCGACGCAACGCCGAGGCCCTCGGGCGGCGACCGGTGTGGTTGTTCAGCAGCGGCCCCCTGGACGACTCGGCCGCCGAGCACGAGATCCCGCCGGTGCGCGGCGCGGCCCGCGAGATGGAACGGCTGCACGCCCGGGAGCACGTCACCTTCGGCGGCAGCCTCTCCCCGTCCACTCAGGGCTTCCTCGCCCGCGCCCTCGTACGCGAAGGACGGGCCGGCGACCACCGCGACCTGGACCGCGTCCGGGACTGGGCCCACCACATCGGCGCCGAACTCGCCGAGGGGTAACCGAGCGATCCCGGAAGGCCACGTCGGCCCCGGCCGGGCCGCCGGGCGCCGGCGCTGCCCACCACGGCGGGCGCAGGCAGGAGCACCGCGAACCCCGGCCGGCACCGCGACACGGGACGGCGCCTCGACCACTCCCCGGCCCGCCGCCCCGGATCGAGCCGGCTCCAGCACCTCGTCGACCCGCTTCTCCAGGGCCCGACCGGACAGGCGCAGCCCGCACACCAGCCGGATCGCGGTCGTCCTCCCGGCCCCGTCGGGCCCGCCGAGCAGGCCGTCGGCCTCACCTGGCGCCGCCTGGAAACTCACCCCGTTCCACGGCGGCACGGTCGCCGAACCGCCGTACGGGCCGCTCGCAGCGCGGTACCGGTTCACCGGTCGCCGTGGAGGGCTCGGCCGCCAGGTCGGCGCCGGACGGGTCGGAGGGTTCCGCCGCGTCGGGGGACGGGTCGGCCTGTACGTACTCCCTCCGTGCGGTGATCCGAGGAACGGTCAGTCGCCGGTGTACCCGATCCGCTGGTGCACGGCCACTACACCGTCCACCGACCGGCAGAGCCGCTCGATGACAGGGACGAGGGCCACGTCCGTGACCCGGCCGGTCAGCGTCACCACGCCCTCCCGCACCTCCGCCCGGACGCTGCCCGGGGCCAGCCCGAGGGTCCCGGCCAGAACGTCGCGGTGGATCTCCTCCTTGATGGCGGTGTCGCGTCGCAGGAAAGGGCGCAGCAGGTCGCCGCGGCTGACGATGCCGACGAGCCGCCCGGTCTCGTCCACCACGGGAAGCCGTTTCACGTTCCGCCTGGACATGGTGCGCGCCGTCTCGGCGATGCTCCATGCGGGACGGGCGGTGACCGGGGGAGCGGTCATCAGGGCGGAGGCGTCCTCGGCTCCGGCCAGCTCCAGGTCGCGCGGCCGGAGCCGCGGCCCCGTCGAGCGGCCCTCGGGGTCCGGCAGGCTCGCCGCGTTGCGGAGGAGGTCTCCCTCCGAGACGACGCCGAGGGGCCGGTTGTCCCCGTCGACGACGGGTACCGCGGTGATGTCGTTGTCGCCCAGCAGTCGGGCGATCTCCTTGAACGGCGTGTCGGGGCGTACGGTCACAACACGCCGTGTCATGACCTCGGAGACGGTGCGGTGCTGCATAGTCCTCACTCCTCACTCCGGATGCTCCCAGCGTGTGGGGCGTCCCGCGACCGAGGCAGTGCCGAACGGCCCTGCGTGACGACCGGCTCGTCCCGTCCGAGGAAGCCCGGACCGTCCTGACGCTCGCCGCTACGGAGGTGCTGCCGGCGGTGGCCGACGCGTGCGAGGCGGCCGGGTGCCGTGCCTGTCGTCCACGTTCCCCCGACAGGCGTCGGCTCAGTAGTAGCCGGTGTCGCCGTCGAGGAGCTCGCGGAGGGCGTCGGCGTGGCCGGCGTGGCGGGCGGTCTCCTCGATCATGTGGAAGAGGATCCAGCGGAGGGACGCGGCCGACGCCTTGAAGTCGGGGTGCCGGCCCGCCTGGTCCAGCCCGTGGGCGGCGATGATCTCGTCGGACGTCGCACACTGCCGCCGGTACTCGTCGAGCAGCCGGGTCAGGGGGACGCCGTCCACCCTCATGTCGGCGTCCTCCTCCTCGCTGTCGACGCGGGGTCCGGCCTCCGGGCCGCCCAGGAAGATCACCTCGAACCACAGGTGCTCCACCCAGCGCATGTGCGAGACGAGCCCCGCCAGGGACATCAGGGGTGACGACGGCAGCACCGGCCGGTGCGCGTCCTCCTCGGACAGACCCTCGCACTTCCAGTGGATGACGGCGCGTTGCATCTCGAGCCAGCCGGTCAGCTGGCTCCGCTCGTCGGCGTTGTACGCGGGGCGGAGCCGGGGCGGCGGCGGTGTGGAGGACATGGCCGCACGATACTCCCCGACTCCGCTCGTGCAACGGGGCTTTGAGCGATTTCCGGCAGACCGGAGGGCCGGTGGCCCGCGACAAGACGGACCACCGGCCCCGGTGGGGTGGGGGTGCTGCTGATCGGGTGGTGACTAGAAGACGCTCACGCCGTACGCGCTGAGCGCCTCGGTGACGGGCTGGAAGAACGTGGTGCCACCCGTACGGCAGTTGCCGCTGCCGCCCGACGTCAGGCCGAGCGCGGTGGAGCCGGCGAAGAGCGAGCCGCCGCTGTCGCCGGGCTCGGCGCAGACGTTCGTCTGGATCAGGCCGTGGACGATGTCGCCGCCGCCGTAGTTGACCGTGGCGTTCAGGCCTGTGACACGGCCGCTGTGCAGGCCCGTGGTGGAGCCGCTGCGCTGGACCGACTGGCCGACGTAGGCGTTACCGGCGGAGGTGATGTCACGGTAGCCGCCGTTGTACAGGTAGACCCGGCCGTCCGCCGACGAGGAGCTGGAGAGGCGGATGATGCCGTAGTCGTTGCCCGGGAAGCTGGAGCCCGCGCGGCTGCCGAGGTAGCTGCTCTGGGACGAGTTGGTGTACCAGGCGCCGGCGATGTCCGTACAGTGACCGGCCGTCAGGGCGTAGTACGCGCCGCTGCCGCTGCGGACGTTGAAGCCGAGCGAGCAGCGGCCGCCGCCGCCCGCGTAGATGGCCTGGCCGCCGGCGATGAGCTTGTTGAACCTGCCGGGCGTGCGCTTGATCTCCACGGCGCCGGCCTTGTCGCCCGCGGCCTTCTTCAGCTTGGCCAGCTCGGCCGCCGAGACGGTCGAGTCGGCGGTGACGACGAGCTTGCCGGACTCGGCGTCCGTGTACCAGGCGGTGCCCGGCACATCGGCGCCCAGTACGGAGTCGCTCACCTGGGCCAGTTCGGCGGTGGTCGCCCGGGTCGCTTCGGCGGTCTCCGCACCGGCGCTCGGGGCGGCAAGCGCGGTGGCGGTGACAAGAGCGGCGGCGACGGCGGTCAGCCGCGCGCCTCTCGCGCAACCGCCGCGGGGGGTGAAGCGCTTGAAGTTCACTGCGTCCTCCGGTGGGGGATCGGAAGGCCCGTTGGGTGGACGGGCCCGTCGGGCCACCGACGCGGACGGTGGTTCCCGTTCACGTCATGTGCCTGACAAGTAGTGACGCAAGGGATCCTGGCGTCCGGTTCCGCCTCCTCGCAAGGTCGGCTTTCGGTCGCTCTATGCGCGTCCATGAGGAATCGCGGTCGACTGGCCTGTTCGATCGCGACACGCCGTCGAGGACCGACCAGGGCAAGCCTGTCGGTCTGTTCGCCGACGGCGCGTCGGTGATCGGTCCGGGCCCTCGGGTCGACCGCCCGTACGGCCATGCCGGGCAAGGGGGCGGGTTGCGCGTTCGAGCTGTTCAGCGTTGAACGGACGTCCCGTCATAGCGCGTTCACTCATGGGCGCCCGGTGTGGTCGACCGCCCCCCGCTGGAGCCCCGGACCTGTCGCCACCACCGTGGCGCTCGCGATCCCGCCGCGGCCGCCCGCGGCGCGACCTCGTCGCATCCGTCGCTCCGTTATGCGGCAATCACTTCCGTTCGCCCCGCGAGCCCGTGTCCGGATACCGTCGCCGGGCCGGGAGGCGGGGGTACCGCACGGGCGGACACACCGTCACGACGTGACGGCCCGCGCGGGAGCGCCGTCCCCGGGTAACCGCCGCGCTCCCGAGCCGCCACACCCGTACGGGGCAAACGGGTGAATGCGGTGCCTTCCGGGCGCCCGGACCGTGACGTGCCCGGAGTCCGCCGGTTAGCAGGACGGCCCGGTCGCCGGGTCCCCCGACGAGAAGGATGGAACATGATCAAGAAGGTTGTTGCCACCGCGGGCGTTGCCGCAGCCGCCCTGGGAGTCTGCACGCCGATGGCGTTCGCCGTCGGCGACCACGCCGTCGACACGCAGAACGGCGACTTCTCCGAGCAGTCGTACGGCAACACCCTCACCGGGGGCACGGCGAGCCCCCAGCTGGGCCTCGTGCAGGGCTCCCTGAACAAGCTGTGCGCCGGTGTGCCCGTCGCCGCGGACGTCCAGAACATCCTCCTGACCAACGTCGGTGTTCAGGACCTCGCCAACGACACGCAGAACCAGCAGTGCGCGGAGAACTCCACGACGGTCAAGGGAGACAGCGCTCTGTCGCACATCCTGGAGAACGTCATCGCGGAGAACGCGGCCGTCGCCGCCCGCTGACGTCACGTCGGGAACGGGCCGGCCGGGCTTCTCCCGGTCGGCCCGTTCGTGTTGACGCCGTCGACGCGACGGCTCCTGGTGGCCGAACGGTGGAGTGTGGTGGTGTGGATGCCGGCGGGGCCCGTCAATGGGCGGTGGTCCCGGGGGTCGGCGGGCCGGGCCAGACTGCCGAGGCGTCGTCGCGGTGCGGGTCGGGCAGGCGGACCGGCCGGACGGGTACGGTGCGGCGGCGGCCCTGCGTGATGGTCGTCCATGGGGCGGGGTGGCCCGTGTAGCTCAGAGTGGAGAGCACGAAGACGCCGTCGGCGTATACCTCGACGTACTCGCCCACGGTGAGGATGCGAAGCGTGGTCGGTGGCCTGGTCAGGGCGGTCCGGCCGAGCGTCACGCCGTCGGGTCCGGTGACCTGGAGATCCGTGCCGTCGCAGCCGATGGTGAGGGCCGGGCGGCCGCCGTCCGGGCTGTCGGTGCGCAGGACGGCCTCGACGGGCGAGGCGGACACGTCGATGT
>NZ_VSRY01000146.1 GCF_008271805.1 Streptomyces sp. TRM49041 | reverse complement strand
GTACTCCAGTCGCACTTTGTGATCTGAGGGGCAGTGGAGCCTGGAGGTCATGCGAGGGCGGCAAGGCGTTTCTTGTAGTGGTGCCAGCGGGAGCGGGCTTGGTGGCGGCGTCGCCAGGCGGACCATTGCAGGTGGAAGGCCATGCGGCGGGCCGCGAGGGTGGTGGGCAGGTCCCGCAGAAGGGCTGTGAAGAGCTGGAACAGGCGGCGGGCCTCCGGGACGGTCAGGGCGATCTGGCCGAAGTCCTCGGGTGGTTCAGCCTCGCCGTCGGCGGGCAGGACCGGGGCCGGGTGCACGCGCCGGTCCAGGCTGGAGATCACGGCGAGCAGGGCGAGCGCGGCCATGGCGAGCACGATGTGCCGGCGCCAGGAGCGGTAGCGCCGGGCCTGGGTGTGGTCCAGTCCGACCGCGTCCTTCCCGTCGGCGAAGTCTTCTTCCACCGCCCATCTGATTCCGGCGATCTTGACCAGGCCGGGCAGGGCCATCGACCGGCCCTCGGGCACATACGCGTAGAAGAAGGCCAGGTCGGTGGGGTCGGCGAGGGAGCGTCGGACCAGCAGATGATGCCGGGGGCTGCTGGTGGCGACCTGGGCCCAGTCGTAGACACGCGGGCCCTTGGCGCCCTGTCCGCACGAGATCCGGTTCCACGCCCGCTTGGGGATCTTCTTCGCCGCGAGCAGGTCGGCCCGGATCGGTCCGACGCTGGTGGGCACCTGGAAGTTGACGCCGACGGCGAAGACGTAGCCGATGCCCTGCTCCTCGAAGAAGCCCCGCAGCTTGGTGCTGCGGCCGTAGACCTCGTCCCCGGCTGCCCAGTCGATGACCAGCCCCGCGGCCACCGCGCGGCGGGCCTGTTCCAGGGCGATCGCGGTCTTGGTGTGGAAGGTGAAGTCCCGTCCCAGTCCCGCGCGTTCGCATCGGTCGGGGTCCTTGGTCCAGTGCTCCTGGACGTACAGGTCGCCGTCGATCAGGCAGTGCCCCAGGGCGCTGGCGTAGGTGCAGTACACCGCGACCACGGCGTTGCTGACCTGCCCGGTCGTGCCGGTGTACTGGCGGCCGACGCCGGCGGTGACGCTGCCCTTCTTCTCCTGGCCGGTCTCGTCGAAGACCAGCACCGCGCCGGGCGCGGCCAGGTGGCGCACGGCGAAGCGCCGCACCGCGTCGCGGGCGGCCTCCTCGTCCCACACCGCCTGGTAGAGCAGGCGTTGCATCCCGAACGCGCGCGCCGCTCCGGCCTGCTCGGACAGGGTCCAGCAGTTCTTGCGTGGCAGATCGGCCAGCAGGCCGCGCACGTACGCCGCAGCGTGCGCCCGCGGCTCACGGCGGGCGAACAGCGGTGCCAGTTCGGCGGCGAGCTCGTCGAACTTCTCCTGGAACAGCGAGGGATCTATGCTGACGGCAGAGGCCCCCTGATCTTCATGTTGCGTCACAACACCATGATCAACAGGGGGCCTCGCCCATGCCCCGGCGCCCCCACGTCACCCGTCGCCCCGTCAGATCACGAAGTGCGACTGGAGTACCGGGCCAGCCCATCTCCGGTGAACGCGCCCACACGCTTACGGCCTGGCTCCCCCCCAGACTGAGACAGAAGACACATGCGGTCCTGTTATCGGGCCGCCGTATCGCGCAGGAGGCCACCAACCGTAACCAGCTGGCCGGTAACGCCACTTGGTTCCCTTGAGTTTGTCGGGAGCCCTTGTTCAGGGTAGCCAACAGCCAGCAAGCGGTGTCGAGTTTATGTTTAGTCCCGCACCCACGGATCGCAATCCACGGCCGAGTCTATAACTGAGTCTGATGTTCCACCTACGCCGCAGGTGCTCCAGCTTTCTGATGAGTTCGGTACCCACTTCCGGAATTGCCTAGCGATCCAAAGCGCGGACGCGGCAACCCGCACACCCAAGCCTCCGACAAGAAAACCACGATGGGCCACCTCACCACCAGGCCACAGCCGCTCGGAGCCATCGACCGAGCAACGAGTACCCTGACCCGGCGAGAGGTCAAATCGGCGATAGATAGGGAAAAGGATTTGCTTGACTTCACAGAACTCCCAAAGGATGGCGAAGGGTTCGAACTGCTCGTGCGTGACGTGGCTATGCTCTTGGGCTTCAAGGCACGCTGGTCCGGCAGGGGTCCTGACGGAGGACGGGATCTCCTCCTTGAGGAACCAGGATCCCCACTTCTGGGCGGGAAAATCCGCTATTGGCTCGTCTCTTGCAAGCACATGGCGCACGCCAACGGAGGCATGGGCAGATCCGTCGGACTCGATGACATAGGAGCGGACGGCGGCATCATTGACGCGGTGACTCAGCATCAAGCCCAGGGATACCTGTTGGCCTGCTCCACACAGCCGTCCAGCGCCGTGGTCACACGTCTGGAAGCCATCGAGCGGAACAAGGGCATCCCTGTGCATGTCTGGGACAGCGCCGATATAGAACGCGCCCTTGATACCGAGAAGGGATGGCCCATCGCTCAGCGCTTCCTACCGAAGAGCGCGGGAGGTTGGCGAATCATCAACACCGGCGAATCTAACGAGTTCACCGGAGTGACTCGGGGCTACTACATCAAGTTCGCGAATCGCGATGGCAGTCGCCTACATACATCAATCATGGACGACTGCTTTGACCTCATCGAGTCCGTACAACTCCCCGAGAGGGATGAGCTACGGCCGCGGGCGGTCTACTACGACGACAGGTACACGCGACTCTACTGGCAGCTCGACTATCTCCATGAACGTCTTGCCGACGATCCCGCTATCTCGGAGCCCTCAATGCGACGTTATGCAAAGCACCTTGTGAAAGTCTTCGACCAATCCGACACAATGATGGGTGTAGACATCGACTTCCTCATCAGAGCGCGCAGCGTGTCACGTCACAGTGATTCGTATGACCCAGACCACTACACCTTCTACAAGAAAGTACGCCCCGAACCATTTGGCCCATGGGGCTATTGACGAGCGCGTGCATGGCTGGAGGGGGCGCGTCGACGAGCCCCCAGGCGCACTCCCGTTGACAGGTACCAGAAGCCCACCGGCCATCCGTTGAGCAGGGCCCTGATCTCTACCAAGGCCAGGGATGGGACGGCCGCAAGACAGAGGCCGCACTGATCAGAGCGCTGCGGCCGACCCGAGGCGGGGCGTACACCTGGGGCGTTGAGCATCAGCTCTGGGTACATGCGGCAGTGGGACCTCCTCGCCGGAGCACAGCGGTCGGCACAGCGCGGCTCGAGCTGCCCCTCTCCCATGGCTCGCTGAGGAACTGAGCAGGTGAGACTTCACTTTTGACCGACCCTCTTGCCAGCCGGGCCGGCGGAGTGGGGAGACGTCCGCTGGGCGGCGCGCGTGGTTGCCTAGCCGTCGCTTTGCCCTGGGAGAAGTTCAGCAATCGACCAGGAGAGCGCTGTGAGGTCGGCGACGGCCCGGGGAAGCCGCGGATAGCGGTCCAGTTGGCGCATCTTCTGCATCAGGGCGAAGCCGTCCTCCGCCGTGACGAACCCCGCCTTCACAGCCAGCTGCATCATGTCGAGCGTCTCCGCTGTCATGATGCCCTGTCCGGTTGCATACTCCAGCGCGGATTTGTCGTCCGATATCCACCATGCACCGGAGAACTGGGGCCAATTTTGGATGATATGACAGGTCACAGCCTCGCCAAGGTGCTGCTGTTGCCTGTCGGCCTGGCCACCGAACACGGCCGTGCGGAGGTGCTGGACGTTCTGCACGTCGTCCGGGCCAGCGACTCGGATTGCTTTGCCAAGCCAGCCCTGCTGTCTCAGGTCGTGCAGGGGAGGAAGCTGTTGCGCCGACTTACGAGCCTCGCGTGCCACAGCCTCGGTCCACCTGCCGCGGCCGTCCAGGACCGCGCGCAGCAGATCGAGCCGTTCGACGGCGGCGAAGTTGCACAAGACGGTGTTGTCCGGGAACAGGAAGTCGGTCATACGGCACCGCCGTTGTCCCGTTCGGACGCAAGCTGGTCTCTGAGGTCGTCGACGCCGACGCCGAGCAGCGATGCGTACGGACGCAAGGTCGTCTTGCCGGCCTCATAGGCAGCGCGTGTGTCGCGTACAAGGAGTCCAGGGAGCCTCTTCCCCTCCGAGGCCGCAACTCGCCGGTCGAGTTCCTCTTCACGACCGGCGACGATCGCGGCCTCGCGGACGGTCATGCGCTTGTAGTAGTCACAAGCGCCGGCGTCGATCACACGCAGATTGAGCAGTCTGTAGGCCAGGGTCTCAGGGCTGACCATGAAGTCACAGCACAGCGTGCCAAAACCTTCCCGGGTCAGCCTCGCGGCGCCGACCGCTGCGCGCAGGGTTTGCTCGGGCAGTAGGAAGACGGAGGCGAAGGCGTTCGCTCGCTGCTCGCTCGGATCGTTCTTCTGGGCCCGGTCGAAGATATCGCGATCGAGGTGGACGTCTTGGTCGTCGTCGGCGAAGAGGTGCCCGAGCTCATGGGCGAGGGTGAAGCGCTGACGTGCCGGGTTGGATGCCGTACTCAGGAGGATGAGCTTGGCTCCTTGGCCCATGGCAGCGAGGCCGTCAAAGCCGGAACCCAGCTGCGCGACAGCAACATCGGCTCCGAAGACCACCTCGATCAGGTCCGGCAGGCTGCCCTGGGTCACTGATCGCCCCTGGCGCTCCAGCACCCTCAGAGCTGATTTCGCCAGTGCCTCGCCCTGGGCGGCGTAGCTATTGCGGGAACGCGGTGGCGGGGAGACGGGCCGCCAGGGCTGCGGATAGCCGAGCCTGTCCAGATCGGCGCGCCGGGCAACGTAGTCCCGGGCGGCTGCCAGGGCTTCGGCTGCCTTTCCCGTGGTGGTTCTCGCTGCCACGGCTAGCGGGGGTTCGGCTCCGGTGAGCAGCCAGTCCATGGAGACGTGGAATTCATCGGCAATGACCGCGAGGTCGACGGCTGAGAAGGGGCTCGTGCCGCTGAGGCACTCAGTGAGCTGCTCGGCGTCGAGGTCGACCTGGTCGGCGAAGTCGTGGAGGCTCAAGCCCGATTGGTCGATCAGGCTTCTCACGCGATCGGAGATGCTGGACACTCGTGGACAGTAGTCCGCCGTCTGCGCAGTTCACAAGCCGCATCGTGGGCGATCTCCCAGGTCGGAGCGGGAACCGGCTACGACTCGGTGCAGGAGTTGTGACGGTCTGGCCCTATCTGACCCTTACCTGCTCATACAGGGTGCCTTCCGCCTCGCTCATCTCCCGCTCGACGGTGTCGGTGAGCGTTGGGTTGTCGATGAGGACACCGAATTCGACGTTGTTGTTCTCCGCGCTCCACGAGAAGTTGGCGCTGGTCACGAGGAGTAGGTGGTGGTCGATGGCGAGGAATTTGGCGTGGTTGCGGACCTGGGTTCCGTCGAAGGTCTTGGTCCGCCACACCGCGGCGGGTCTCAGGTGCTCGGCGACCTCCGTGGTGGTGGGTGCCCGGTACGCCGCTCTGTCGTCTGCGGCCCTGGTATCCACGTAGACGCGTACGGCGACCTCGGACCGCTGGGCGGCCTTCCGCAGGGCGGTCCACAGGCCGGAGGTGCGCTGGAAGTTGAAGGTGGAGCAGGTCACTGTGTGGCGCGCGTTGTCTACGAGGTAGGAGACGGAGGTGGTGAGCGGCCCGCTCTGGACGAGGTGCCCGGGCATGGTCCACAGGGGAGTGAGCGTCGTGGGCAGCGTGCGCGCTCCCTCTACGGCGCGCAGGAGCGGGATGAGCTGGAGTGCTGCTCCTGGTCCGGTGACGACCGCTTGCAGCAGGGTGCGGACCTCTGCCCGGTGGCCGACGGCGATCACCTTGAGCGCGGTGGTGAGCGTGTCGCCGTCGGCGAGTCGGTCGGCGACGCCTTTGGCCTCGGTTCTGGTGAGAAGCTGACCGAGGCGTCGGGCGGCGTCGGATTCACTCATGGGCCGAGAAGTACCCGAAGTTGCTCCCGGGCAGGTCGATGAGGAAGCGGCGGTCGAGGAAGCGGTTGGCGCGCTCGCAGGAGGTTTCCGAGGCCATGACGCAGCAGTGGCATGCGGCGCCGTGGAGGAAGTCCTCGGGCGTCTGGGGGGTGCGCATGGAGCAGATGGGGTCGGAGGAGCAGCGGCGGGCCTTGTGGAGGGCGCCGGCGACGACTCGTTGGAGCCGGGTGGGTTCGCTGAGCTGGACCAGGCCGCCGAGGGTGCCGTCGCTGTCGGACGCGGTGGTGCAGATGAGAAGTCCGGCCGCGGGCTCGCGCCCTTCGGCGGTGGGCCACGCATATAGGCGTTCACTGAGGCTGGCGGCGGAGTAGCCGCAGGTGAGGGCGAGTTCGCGGATCAGGATGTGGGCGAAGGTGTGGACGAGCCAGTAGCGCGGTGGCTTGAGCCGGCTGTCGGGGTTGACATGGACTGCTGTCTCGGAGAACCGTCGCTCGAAGTTCCTGTGGTGCGCGGCTCGGTGTGCCTGCCAGAGGTCGGTGTCCAGGATGCGCGTCTCCCAGGCCGCAACGCGGTCTTCGTCGAGCTGGAGGAAGATGCCTTCGCCGCGGTCCTCGGTCGCCACCGTCCATGTCGGGCGGGGCGTACGTGTCAGGGGCGCCAGGCGGCGCGGGAGGTCTCCGACACGGTCCATGTCGTCGATCCGCGTGAAGCCGACGAGCGCGTTGACCTTGCGGAGCTTCTCGACGGCCAGGACGCGGGTGATCTCGGGCTGGAGCTCCTCGCCTCGTTGGCGAGTGGCCAGGGTAAGGCCGCTCTTGGGGTCTTCGACCCGGGTTCCGAGGATATCCGGCAACAGGTAGCGCCATTCGGGCACCAGCAGGTCGACCGGGTCCCAGTCGCGGATCTGCTCTTCCTGTTCCTCTGGCGTGGCCGGTGGGGCGCAGGCGGCTTCGACGGCCGCTTCCAGCTCGTGGTCGGACAGGCCGGTGACATCCACCCGGTCGTCGAGCAGGTCCCGGATCATGTCGAGGTGCTGCCGGTACTTGTGCAGCTTGTCGGCGAGTGTGGTGCGGATCCGGTCGGCGAGATCGCTGGCCTTCTCCTGCTGGGATTCGGGCATCACGATGATCGACTGGGTTGCGGGGAACCACAGGTTGGAAGCGCCGACCAGCATGAGCTTCGTGTCAATCCCGCAGCCCCTGGGCTCGAAGGCATCCAGGTGTGGGTGCCGGCCTCGGCACTTGGGCAGCTTGTCCTTGCCGCTCTCGCTCTGGGCCTCGTTCATCGGTCGCCGCATGTCGCAGGCCGCGCATTCGATGACGGCTGATGCACCCTTGCCTGCCGTCCGGTCGACCATCTTCAGCGGCGGGACCTCGGCCTGGCTGCACGGCTGTCCGTGGTGCACCCACAGCTCATACGGGAACTCGTCCAGGTGCCCGTCGGCGCACGCCAGTAGATATCGGGCGGGGACCGCGGTGCGTCGCATCGGCTTACGGCTGCGGTTCCCGGACCGCCCAGTGCACTTGGTGTGCTCGAAGGTGGCCAGGTCCGTACGGAACGGGTGGGTGTTCTTGTAGTCGAACTGGGAGAGCATCCCGAGCATGTCGCAGCCGGTGCACCGCAGCCACTGAGGGAACACGCGCGCCGGCACACCGAGGTCGTTGCCCTCGGCGGAGCGGCTGTTCTTCTTCGGCTGCCAGGGGTGCGGACGCAGCTGCACATCGGGCGAGCGCAGCATCATCCGGACGACTTCCCGCAGCCGCGGCGCGTGGATCGTCGGCGGCAAGGAGTCGCGTCGACGCCAGATCCGTTCCCAGTCGTCCAGGCCGGTGGGCATGACCGTGAACTGCGGCAGATCCATGATCGACCCAGGGCCGTAGGTGTAGAGCAGGGAGGAGGGGCGGGCCGAGCCGACCTTGGCACGGTTGTGCTTGGCCTGCTTCTCGGCTTCCTCCTCCAGGTCGCCGAGCGGGTCGACGGCCTTCGTCGCGTCGTAGAGGAAACGCGTCTCCTCGGTCATGACTTCTCCTCCGGCATCACCCACTGGGGCGCGTTGACAGGTGCGATGTACACCAGTCGTTCCTTGATCGGGCTCACCAGGAGGTTGATCTCCGGCTGTACCTCACGCATCGAGTTGGCCACGATGAACGGCGGCGCGTCGCGGGTGTCGATACGGGACTTGGCGTTCTCCGCGCTCATGATGAGCGCGTCGTGCCGACTGTCGTCCACGACCTTCTCGTAGACCAGCGCCTTGCGCAGCTCCTCGAGGTGTTTGCGGCGCTTGCCCCACTGATCCAACCGGTTCTCCAGACGCTGCCGGGCCCGCTGGGCCGCGTCCTCGTCCCCGGCAGAGGCGACCCGGCGCACCAGGGCCTCGATGAGCTCCACGGCGAAGTGCCGTTCGGACTCGATCCGGGCCGCGCCGTCCTCCGGTGACAGCCCACGGGTACGTACGGCCTGCAGTACGCGGGCCGCGCTGACGAGCACGCCGTCGAGGCCGCGCTCCAGAGAGGTCACCGAGAACGGCGTCACGGACAGCGCCTCAACCTGGGCGTAGAACGTCTCGTGGTAGTGCCGGAACGCCTCGAAGTGGGCGAGGTCGCGGGGCCTCGCCCAGTTGCCGAGGGAGACGACCAGGCCGGGCCGGTCCCCGTCGCGGCCGACTCGGGAGGATGCCTGGATGTACTCGGCCGTGTTCTTCGGCTGGCCGACCACCAGCATCAGTCCGAGCCGGGTCACGTCGACGCCGACCTGGAGCATGGAGGTCGCCAGGACCACGTCGTACGGGTTCACCTCCCGTTCGGGCGCGCGAGCCTTCGCCTCCCGCAGGGCGCGCCGGTTCCGCTTGCCGGCGGTGGAGTCGAAGCCGGGGTCGAACGGCAACGCCATCTGGTCCAGAGTGGAGGTGATCTCGGCGCTGGACACCCGTGAGGTCAGCTCGGCCACGTTCAGCGTCCCGAACTCGGCGCCGGTCCGGCGGGGCAGTTTGGACCAAGGGCGGCCCTTCGCCAGCGCGGTCTGGATGTCGTCGCCCATGTAACGGGCCATACCGGCCAGTTCACGGGTCGCGCTGAAGTAGCCGACCAGGGTCATGTACGGGTCGGCCGCCTTGCCCGAGCGGTCGATCAGCAGTTGCCCACCCGCCATGAGGACCTCGGCGACGCGGATCTCCGCCGTGGTCAGACGCACGCCGGTCGTGCTGATCCCGACGTAGCGTCGGCCCGGCGCGGTCTCGGAGGCTTCGATCTCCTTGGAGAAGAAGGTGTTGCCGGCGTCCAGCACCTGGGGCGGGAAGATGGTGACGTCCCGCCCGTACAGGGCCCGCACCTGCTCGGGCGCGTTGCGGGCGGTCGCCGTGGAGGCGACCAGCAGCGGTCGGGCTCGGCCTCCGTCCTTGGTGCGCCAGTCGGTCATCAGGTCAATGGCCACTTCGAACAGGCCCACCGTCGTGCCGAGCGCCCCGGTAATCAGGTGCAGTTCGTCCTGAATGATCAAGTCCGGGGGGCGCAGCCGGGTCGCCGGGTGCACGGCGGCGGCCGGTAGACCGTCCTTGCGCGGATGCTTGCTGCCATCCTTGATGTCGCAGTGCGCATAGTCCGGGTGCACCAGGCCGTGGCGCTCGCAGCGCCGCGAGACATACCCGAACAGTGACGCCGCCTCGCCCTCGCGCGCGAGGCGGGCGAACTTGTCGACTGTGGCGATTACGAAGGCAGGAGCGAGCCGGTAGATCTCTTCATCGACGGTCAGGACCGGCAGTCCTTCGGGGACCTCGCCGCCGTCGGAGAACGGGCACTCGGCCAGCTCGTCGCCGCAGTACACGTACACCCGGCGCCGGGCCCCGTCTGCCCGCACGTCCCGGGCCTCGATCCGGGTGCCGCACCACGGGCAGCGCTGGATCTGCAGGACCGTGAGCCGGTAGCCGCGGCCCTGATTGGCCTTCTGTAGCTGCTCGGCCGCCTCGTCGTACCGCTTCGGGCTCACATCCGTACCGACCCAGAGTCCGATACGGAACGGCTCGTCGCCCCAGGTCGCCGGGTCCGCCATCCGGGCCCGCTCCGCCGCGCACACCAGCGTGGTGGCACGCTGGAACTGCTGGGCGGTCAGCAGCCGCAGCGTGTACCGCATCAGCACGGCCACACCTGAGTGGCCGTCCAGAGGCCCGTCGAACGCATCCACTACACCCTGCCGGCGCCGAATAGCGAAGGTGTAGGCGGCCAGGCCCAGGTATGCCTCCGTCTTGCCACCACCGGTGGGGAAGAAGAGCAGCTGCGCCTTGGCCAGATCACCGGAACGCTTCTCGGCCGCCGGGTCCGACAGCAGCGGCAGCTGCATCAGGACGAAGGCGAGCTGGAAGGTACGCCAGGAGTGCGCACCGGGTCCCTGCTCCAGGACGGCGTCGCGGGCTTCATGGAGGCTCTGCCGGCTGTCCTCGGACTGGTTCGCGCGCCTCTGAGCGACCTGGGACTGGATACGCTGGTCGGCCATCACGCGGTTCATGAACCGGAAGCAGAGCAGTGCCTCCTCGTCGGCCAGAAGGTACTTCAGTCCCTCCGCGAGCTGCCGCTGCACCTTGCGTGCTTCCTCGACCGCGTCGAGACCCTCCTGGCGGAGGTGCTCGGGCAGCGCTTTGGCGCGCTCCTCCTCCCCATCCAGCCAGGAACGGTAGCCCTCAACGATGGGCAGAAGGCCGGCACGCAGCTCGTCGGGGGTGGCCTCCTCCAGCTTGCGCATGTCGAGCAGGGCCGCGGCGATCTCCTCGGCCGCCGTCTGCGGCGTCTCGCAGGTCGGCAGCCACGTCGTCCACACGCTGCTGGCCTTGCGTGCGTCCTTGGCCACTTCCCAGTCCACCGAGCAGGTCCGCCCGACCGCGAACTCCAGCCGGTTGCGGTACTGGAGCCGCAGGCGACGCAGCTCGTCGTCCGGCTCCTCGCGGGTGTCCAGCAGGACGTCGTTAACCGGCAGGAATACCGCCACTCCGCCCGCCGCCGAGACTTCCAGCTTGGTCTGATAGAGCCATGCCTCCACCGGGATCTTGCGGGGCGTCTCCCGGTCGTTGCACAACGCGATCTCGATCAGACGGCACCCGCGCTCGGCGTCGTCATAGCGGTCCACGCGCAGCACGATCTTGTCCTTCAGCACGAACGTGGTCGTGCGGGAGGGCGTGAGGTCGGCGACTGTGATCGTGGTGCTGATCTCGTGCGGTTTGCGCTGGTAGCGGCGAAGATTCGAGACGGGCTCCCCGCCCTCCCCCTTCTTCTCTTTCACCGGCTCGTACGTGCCCCACGAGGCGGTCACGGTGAACGCGTCGAGGTCGTTCGGGACCTGACAGCGCAGGCCCATGGACGCCGGGATCATCAGCCCGCGCTTCTGCGGCTGGTCCTCGACCTCGTCCTCATCCGCGCCCGCGCTGCTCTCGTCCACCGCAGTCACGGGCACGCCCCGGCTCTCGGCGGCGTCCACAGCGTCACCGACATCGCTCGCGGCGTCGCCGGAGTCCGTCTGGGTGGGGTTGTCCTGGCCGACGGTGAGCCGGACCGGGGCGATCCGGCCCACCAGGTACGCCGAGTCCGGCACACCCTCGAGGATCTCCTCGGGGCCGCCGGCCGGGCCGAGAAGCTCACGCTCCAGGACGTCGACGAGGTTCTCGCGGACAGTCCAGGAGCGCTCGTCGGGGTCGAGGGCGAGACCGTACACCTGGTCCTGCGGGGCCGCGGGCTGCTGCGGCTGCTGTGCGCGTCCGGTGGTCACTCGTCGCCCTCTTCCTTGTCGCCTTCGCTCTCGCCATCCGTGAGCACGACACCCCGCTGCATCGCGGCACGACGATGATTCTCCTCCAACAACCGGTCCAGAATCTCCACACGGGCAGTCGGGCTCACCGTCCAGCGCTCCATCTGACGGTAGGTGTGGAAGCCATGGTCGAGCGGGACACCGTCCCAACCGTAGGCAGCCATAACAGCCTGGTCCAGCTCGACGTGAATCTCACGGAGACGGGCAACGTCAGCGTCTGCGGAATCAGCAACATCGGGATCGTTGACCAGGTTGTAGAGCCTGGTCAGACTGAGATCCCGACGGAGCATGATCTCGCGGCGCTCGGTATCAAGAGTGCGTCCCATGCCGGTGACGTAGTCCGTGCGCTTGGGACGGGGGAAGGTATCAAACACGTCCGAAGGGGTGTATCGAAAACGAGTCTCCAAGGTTGAGCCGTACTTGACCGCCCATGTCTGATGCAGCGACGAAGACAGCACCGCTTGATCGGCGTACGAGTCGCAGGCGAAAACAACGACTTGCTCGCTGGGGACATTCCCTGCCCGAATCCGCAGCGGCATTACCGACTTGCTGACACGCGCGACCGCCAGCACTTCGTCTAGGTCGGTGATGGCCTCCCGCATCGCAGGGCGCTTCTCGCCAAACTGCCACCAGTAGTCCCTGTAGACCTTGCGGTTGTTCTTGGCCCTCTCCAGCTTCACCTGTTCCAGGATCCGCTGATACGGCAGCTCGTACGCCTTGGCTGCCTCCTCCGACCGGTCGTTGAAGTCGATGACCCATCGCGGAGCCGAGCTGTCCGGGCGGGAGTTGAGGTCTTCACCGTTGAGATACGGGAACAGCACGTCCTCGTTTCGCGGGTCGGCCTCAATCCACCTCGCCGCCTCCTCGGGCTCCAATACGAAGCCCATGCCCAGAACGATGCACCCTTGGAAGGCAACGCCGTCGTTCTCCGCCAGCCGCGCAGGGTCGCCGTCCACACGACCGCCCGGCTCCAGCAGCGTAGAGATCCGCTCCGCCTTGATCCCGTCCGCGATCCGAGGTACCGCCGCGTCCACCGCACCGCGGCTGCCCCACACTGCCGCGTACTCCAGGTTGGCGCTGGCCGCTGGCCAGGAACGGCTCTGGATCGACTGGGTGATCGTGAAACCCTTCGCGGCCAGCTGGCCGAGGCCAACCTGTCGGGTGTCTCCCTGGGCGACCGTATTCGTCGCGATCAGGCCAAGCCCGCCTCGTCGCGAGAGAAGTTCGTAGGCGCGCAGGAAGAAGTACGCCACAAGGTCGGCGCTGCCTTTTCGTCCGCCCGCGAGGGTGTGGACGAACCAGTCGCGGACGTTGGTGCCCATCGTCCCGGTGAGCTTCTGCCCGCCCAGGAACGGCGGGTTGCCGATGATCGCGTCGAACCCGCCGCGCGCCATGATGTCCGGCACGGCGAGGATCCAGTGCAGCGGTTTCCAACTCGCATAGTCCGTGGTGACCGTGGGGGTAAGTCCAGACTCGAGGATGGAGTCGAGCATCGTTCGGTCCGGCTCGTCGCCCCCGACGGGGTAGGCGAGCTCGACCGCGATGCGCAGGTTCTCGTATGACTCTCGCAGCTGCTTGCCTGGTTTGCCGCCCCACTTCAGCCCGGCGCCGATTACGGCGTCGGCTACATCGGCGAGTTGTTCGGTGATCTTCTGATACTCCCGCCACTGGCGCCGCTTGGTAGCGGCGGAGCGCTGCGGGTCGCTGTCGTTCACCTCTGTGGCCAGCTGGCGGCGCAGGCGGGCGGCTTTGTCCAGGATGGCGTCGACGTCGAGGGCGAACATGCTGATCCGCTCGTCGGCTGCCTCGGGCCTGATGTGAAGGTCGCGCAGCTGGCGTGCGCTGGTCAGGCCGAGCAGTGCGTTGCCGTGGAGCACCTTGTCATCGACGAAGGAGAACGGCAGCTTGGGGTCGAGGGAGACCAGCCACAGTGACAGCTTGCACATCTCCACGGCCATGCCGTTGATGTCCGCGCCGTACAGGCAGGTGGCCACGACCGTCCTTATGGCGTGGACCTGGAGCTCATGCGGAGTCCGTCCGTACGCCACACCCTCGCGCTGCCACGCCTCGACCAGCCGGTCGGCCAGGTAGCGGGCCGCGGCGACCAGGAAGGCACCCGACCCACACGCGATGTCGGCGATCCTCAGATCCAGGATCTCGTCGGAGGAGATTGGCTGCCACGCGTCCTGGTCGGCCGTCTGGTGCGGGCCGGGCGAATAGACGAGCGGTTCAAGGGCGTGCTGTACGACCTCCTCAGCGAGCGAGCGCGGTGTGTAGTGCGCGCCGGCCGAGGCCCGTGAAGGGGTTTCCACCAGGAGGACACCGCCGGGCTCGACCACGAGGGGCCGGTTGCGCAGGTCGCGGCGGATGATGCTGAGGAAGGGGCGCAGCCGATCGCGCAGGTTCGGGTCGTCGGTGAGGTCGTGCAGGGCAATGTCGGCGTCGTCGAGTGTGTCGCCCGTCTTGAGGGCCTTGGTCAGGGCGGCCTTGCTGGATGGCTTGGCTGCCGGCTGGTTCTGCTTGACCCAGGTCAGGATCGCGTCGGTGAGGGCGGCTTCCGTGCGCTTGGTCTCGGCAAGGGTTTCGAGGGCGGTGAGGGGGATCTCCGGTTCGGAGCCGGCGCTGCCGGTGAGGCCGACGACGACCTCGTCCACGTTCTCGCAGGAGTAGCCGAGTAGGCCCTCGTAGATGTAGCCGATCTGTTCGACGTCGATGTCGCGGAAGGAGATCCTGCGGGCGCCGCCGGTCAGCTGGGCGATCTGGACGGCGCGCAGCACTTCGAGCATGACGCGGTCACTGACCATGATGGCCAGCGAGCCCTGGGAATTGCGCGCGGCGAGGAAAGGGAAGCGGGCGGGGTCAAAGAGGGATCCGCCGTATTCGGGCAGGCGCAGGTCCTCGAAGGTGGCTCCTCGGTAGAGGGCCTGGGAGGTGGCCAGGAGGCGGTGCCAGGTGAGGGAGGTGGCGTCGAGGGCCTGGTCGCCTTCCTCCTTCTGCCGGGCGTCGAGCTGGTCGAGTTCGTCGCTGACGCCGTAGCCCATCGCGAAGAGCTGGTTCTCGGGGAGCAGGCCGCGTTCCTCGGCGAAGAGGAGGAAGACGACGCGCATCATGACGGTGACGGCGGCCTCGTAGACCTCGCCGCGCCGTGTCGGCAGGGGGTCGGGCTCTCCGCGGCGTACCGCGTCCAGGCCGCCTTCGGAGAGGGCTTGGACGATGAGTTCGACGGCGCGGCGGACCTGGGTACCGAGTGCTTCGGTAATCTTCTCGGCTGCCGTGACCGATTCGCCGAACAGCTCGGTGAGCCGGTCCTGGGGCTTGCCGCCGATCAGGCGTTTGCGCTGGAGGAGCTCGATGAAGGCGTTGCGGGCCTGGGGTTCTTCGATCCAGGTCTGGGCGTCCACGATGCCGGAGGCGACCATGGTCTGCGGGCGGGCGCTGACGATCGCCCACCAGCGGCCGTCGGTGACCACACCGATGGTCACGCCGGAGGTGCGCAGCAGCTCTTCCATGCGGTCGATGGGGCTGGCGGACCAGCCGTCGGTGAGCGGGTCGCGCAGGGAGTCGACCGGGTCGGTGACCAGGACGAGGGCCCCGACGGTCTCGCCGTGGAGGAGGGCACCGTCGGGGCGGACGGTGACGGTGTAGTCGGGTGAGCGCACCTCGGCGTTTGTCGGGGCGGGGACGGTGTAGGAGGTGGCCCAGCGCAGGCCCTGGCGCAGGACGAGGTCCACCCAGCTGTCGCGGGCCTCGCGGTACAGATCGAGGGCGGCCTCGTCGTCCTGGTGGGTGTCCCAGTGCTCCCATGCCTTCTCGAAGGCGGGCTTGGCGTCCTTGAGGGTTGCGAGCGCGCGGGCGTCGGGCTGGGGAATGCCCTGGGGCCAGGCCCTCTCAAGCGCGGGGACCGCGAGGAACGGGCCGTCGGAGTCGACCAGTTCGAGCCAGGCGCGGTGCAGGTCGGCGGTGGTCGGGGCGTACTTCCTGCTCATGCCTCAACCGCTCCGTTCTTCGCGTCTTCGGGGGTCAGGGCGAACACGACGGCGGCGGCCGACACGTACGGCCGGATGTCGCTGTAGCGCTCGCGGATCGAGGCGATCTCGCGTGCTTCCTCGTCGCCCAGGCTCTCCAGGCGCTCGTTCATGTGGTGCAGGTCCCGGCGGCGTTGCTTCTGTTGGTCGTCGGTGAACAGAAGCTCCTCCTCCTGGGCCCGGATTGCCTGCTCCAACCGGTCGCGGGACTCCAGCAGGTTGACCCGGAACGCGCCGAAGATCTCGCGGGCGCGTGCGATGTCGGTCTCCTGGCGCCGCTTGAGTGATTCGGTGACCTTCTCCTGGCGGCTCTCGCTCTTGCGTTCCATCGCCTTCAGCAGCCGGGTGCGCAGCCGCGCGCTGTCGTCCTGCCACAGGGTGGCGAGGTGGGCGCGTACCTGGTCATCGGCCAGGACCAGGTCCTCGGAGTCGAGGGTCTCGTCGAGAACCTGCTCGACTTTGGACTCGGCGAGCGCCTGGCCGCGCAGCCGGATGCCGGTGAGGAAGACCTCTTCGTGCAGGCGCAGGCCGCCGCGGCCGACGAGTACGAGCCGGGATACGGCCGCGACGCAGGACTCGGGCAGGCCAGGTGTGACGACGGCGGTCACGCGGTTGACGGGCGCGTCCACGCTGAACAGGGCGCCGCGCAGGGTACGGGTGGCGCGCTGCATGAGGGCGTGGCCGAGGTGGATGTGCACGAGGTCCGTGCGTCCCCGGGCCGCCTTGTCGTCGAAGGTGATCGGCCGCGGAACGCCCGGTTCGAGACGGGTATCCAGGCCGCGGAGCGCCGGCTGCCAGGAGCGGCCCAGCCTCGGAACCTCGAACACCTGAGCATCGGTGTCCTCGTCACCGATCTCCACCAGCGGTGGCTGGGCATCCAGGGTGAGCGCGGTGTCCACGACACGGCGCGCGTTGGCCGGCGTCAGGTGCATGATCACTTTGCGCTCTTCGTATGTGTCGGTCAGCTCGGTGAGCTGTCGGTTCAGCTCGACTCCTCCGGCCAGCGCCTCGTTCATGGCCTCGTCGCCGTCGTCCGGTGCGGTGGGACGCGGCTTGCGTGCGATGCCCGTCGGGCTGAAGTGTTCTTGCACCTCGGCGTCGATGACCTGGTTCACCTGCCCCAGATCCTGGGTTGCCGTCCCGACCTTCCTCGCGATGATCGCCATGAACTCCATGTCGGCCGCGTAGGTCGAGGAGGAGGCCAACGGCTTGAAGTGGTAGATCTCGGGGTTCTTTGTCTGTCCGTACCGGTCGATGCGGCCGATCCGCTGCTCCAGGCGGGAGGGGTTGAACGGGATGTCGAAGTTCACCAGGCGATGGCAGTGCGACTGCAAGTCGATGCCCTCCCCCGCGGAGTCCGTGGCGAGCAGCACCCGCACCGGGTGCTTGTCGGGGCTCTCCGTGAACCGTGCACGGATCAGCTCGCGCTGCTCGACCGGGGTCGATCCCTGGATCGTCTCCAGTACGTCCTTGTAGCCACGCTGCCGCAGAACACCGGCGATCCAGTCGAGTGTGGCGGCGTACTCGGTGAACACCACGACCCGCTCGTTCGACCAGGTCCGGCCATCGGGACGGCAGTGCGCGTCGAGGAAGGCCACCAGGGCCTCCAGTCGGGAGTCCGGCTTGTGCTCGTAGCCGAGCCCCCAGTCGACCAGCGAGGCGGCCTCGCTGATGATCGCAGCGGTCAGCGGGTCCGCGCCCTTGGAGTGCCGCAGCGCGGTGAACTCGGGGTGCTCGGCCTCGCCTTCCTCCTCGTCGGACTGACCGCTTCCGAGGACTTCGGTGTAGTAGTCGTCCTCGTCCATCCCCAGCTGCCGGTCGCCGACCGCCGCTCCCTCGTACAGTTCGAGGGTCCGGGCGAACGACCACGGGCTGGAAAGGAAGCGCTTCTTCAGCAGCATCGCGACGATGTCGCCGCCCTTTCCCTTGCCCTTGGCTCGGGCAGCCTCTGCCAGCAGCCGCGCCAGCCGCTCGAACTGCTCCTGCTCCTCCTCGGACGGCGTGAACGGAATCGTCTTCAGCTTGCGCGGCTTGAAGCCCTTATCCGGCAGCTCGCTCTTCAGACGCCGGACGCGGACCTCCTTCAGCGCCTTCTGGTCGATGGCGGCGCCACGGGTGAATCGTCGGCTGTCGATCATCTCCAGGAGGGCGGTGAACGACTCCGAGTAGCCGTTGTGCGGCGTGGCGCTCAGGAACAGCCGGTGCTCGCACGCCTCCGCCAGCTTCTTCGTGGCAGTCGTGCGGTGACTGTCCACCGCGTACCCGCGCTGTCCCGGTGCCGTCGTCGGGCTGGCCGGCGCCACGTGGTGCGCCTCGTCGACCACCAGCACGTCGAAGGCGAACCGACGGGCGCTCGATGTCTTGCGGACATCGGCAAGGACGTCGCGCAGCAGGCGCTGGGCCCGCAGTGACGGCAGCCACGACATGCTCACGATCACGCGCGGGAACAGGCGGAAGGGGTTCGCGTTCAGCCCGTGGCTGCGCCGTACCTTCGCCATCAGCTCGCTGTTGACGATCACGAAGTCCAGGCCGAACTTCTCCCGCATCTCGTCCTGCCACTTCAGCGACAGGCTCGGCGGGCAGACGATGACCACGGTCCGGGCCCGGTGGCGCAGCAGCAGCTCCTGTACGACCAGGCCCGCCTCGATGGTCTTGCCCAGACCAACGTCGTCGGCGAGCAGGAGGTTCGTGCGGGAGGACTGCAGCGCGCGGCGAAGCGGCTCGAGCTGGTACGCCTCGACGTTCGCACCGCTGCGGAAGGGCGCCTGGTAGGAGTTCGCGTCCGCCGACGTCACCGCGCCCCAGCGCACCGCGTCCACGAAAGCGGCCAGCGTGTTCGGGTCATCGAACGCGTCCGGCCGCACCGCCTCCGGCAGGCCCTGGTCGGGCTGCAGCGTGTGCCCGACCTCAAGCTCCCAGACCACGGTCAGCTCCTGGCCAAGCCGGTCCTCATCCAGTGACTGGAGACTCACGACGTGGGCGAGACCTGGAACTCCCTCATCAGCGGGGCTCCGCGGCAGACCCTGCCGGCGGACATCCGACACTGCCCAGGTCGAGCCCCGAACCTTCACCACCTGCCCCGGTTCCGGAACCGGCGGCAGCGCCACAGTCCGCTCGGTGCCACCCTCTGCGCCCTGCGGATACTCCGTAGCGGTCGCCACCTGACGAGACTCCTTCATCGACGCAATCCCAACCAGACATCGCGATCACCCTAGATGATCAATTCCAAGTCAGTGGTCGTAGGCGGTCAGTGAGCGTAGGACGGGCTGTCCGGTGTGGTCGTTGTGCCAGATCGCGGCGGTCAGCGCGAGGATGCGCTGCATGACGCGGGCGATCACGCCGCCCGTTGTGCGGCCTCGGTGCTGTTCGAGGTCGAGCTGTCCCTTGAAGGTCTCGTTGACCGACTCGATGACCTGCCGCAATGGTTTGAACAGGGCTCCGCCGGGCCGCTGCCGTTCGCCCTTGCGGGCCGGCCGCAGCAACTGGATGTGCAGCTGGGTAAGTTCGCGTTCGAAGTCGCGGCCGAAGTAGTTCTTGTCGCCGATCAGTGTCTGGCCGGGCCGGCCAGCGACGAGGTGCGGTTCGGCCGCGAGCAGGTCCAGCAGGGTTTCGCGTTCGTCGGCCTTGGCCCCGGTCAGGACGAACGCGACGGGCAGGCCCTGGAGGGTGCACACCAGGTGCAGGCGCAGGCCCCAGAAGAAGCGGCTGTGACTGGCGCAGTACCCGTACTCGGCCCATCCAGCCAGGTCGGAGCGTTTCACGGTCTCCCGCGAGCGTCCGCACTCCACCGGCGTGGAGTCCACGATCCACACGTCATCACTCCATACCGAGGTGTCGGCGGCCAGCAGCCGGGTGACCCGCCGCAGCAGCGCGGCGGCCTTGCGCAGGCGCTTGTTGTAGCCGGACTGCTGCGGCAGGTACGGGAAGAGGTGCCGCAGGTGACCGCGGGCGTGGCGGAGCCACCTGGCCTCGGAGGTGAAGCCGAGCATGGCCTGCATCATCGCCAGCGTGACCAGCTCCGCGTCGGTGAGCTGCGGGGCGAGCCCGACGGCCGGACGCCATGGCGCCAGATGCGGAGACGCTTTCAGCAGGTCGTCGGTCTTCACATAGAGTGCCGTCGCGAGGGTGTCCAGGTTGTTCGTCACAAAGCGATCTTGGGTGCCCTCGTTTTCGTCTCCGTCGGCACCCCTTGACCTTGATCATCCGGTGAGTCTTGTCCCACCACCGGTACGCAGAAAGGACCGTGGCATGTCCAGCGACCGTCTCATGCGCATCCGCAGCGCCGAGTTCCAGGCCATGGCCGAGAGGGTCCTGCAAGTTACCGAGCTCACCTCCCGCCTGAACGTCCTGCCTTTCGAAGACGAAGCGGGCAAGGCGGAACTGCTCGAGCAGATCCTTGGCAAGCCAGTGCCGCCGAGAGTCACGATCTATCCGCCCTTCTACACGGACCATGGCCTGAACCTCGACCTCGCCGAGCGCGTCTTCATCAACCAGAACTGCACGTTCCTGGACTATGCCGGGATCCGGCTCGGCGAGCGCGTGATGATCGGACCGAAGGTCACGTTCATCACCAGCGGCCACCCGGTTGATCCCGAGGAGCGGCGGCTGCACCTCACCGGCGCACCCATCGACGTGGCGGAGAATGTGTGGATCGGTGCCGGTGCCACGATCCTGCCCGGCGTCAGCATTGGCCGTGACGCCGTGGTTGCCGCTGGCGCGGTCGTGGCCGATGACGTTCCGCCGGCAAGCTTGGTGACCGGTAGTAAGGCAACCGTGCACCGAAAGTGGTGACGGTCTCTTCGGGGCCACGCCGAGCCTAACTGCGGGCAGCCATAACCACATCGGAAGCCTGGAGTCTTCCCCCGAAGCAACTGACTCCAGTCCAAGGTGCAAGAGCCCCTCCGCTCGCCCCCCGACCCCCTTGGAATTGATCATCTAGGGCGCGTCGCGCGACAGCGAGATGACTTAGGGAGATCACCGACGCACCAGTATCCTCGAAACCGAGGTATGGCCGCTTGGACTCCCCTAGATCGCCCGCCCTGACGGTGGACATCCGTGCCGCGGCGGTCCAGGACCACCGCTACGCCCCCGTGACAACTGCCCAGCACAACGTTGCCCACTCCGAAAGCCCGAGGGACAGAGACTGGGCTTACCCCGCATTGTGGACACTTCTGAGAAGCGGATCTTCGGGTCCGTGGAAAGGATGTCCTCATGGGTACTGCGAGGTACTCGGAGGAGTTCAAGCGGGACGCGGTCGCGCTGGTGGAGTCCAGTGGGCGGCGCATCCCGTCGGTGGCGCGGGAGCTGGGTGTCAACCCGGAGTCGCTGCGCCAGTGGGTCGCGCGCTCGCGAGCGGAAGCGGCCACGTCTGGGGCGGGCGGTGAGGGCCCGTTGAACCCGGCGGAGCGCGAGGAACTGCGGCGCCTGCGCAAGCAGGTGCGCGAGCTGGAGAAGGAGATCTTGAGGAAGGCAGCCGCGTATTTTGCCAAGGAGATGGGTCGATGACCGGCCGCTGGCGGTTCATCTCCGACCACCGTGACCTGTACGGGCTACAGCGGCTGTGCCGGGTGCTGGACGTGTCAGCGTCCGGCTTCTACCGGTGGATCTCCGCGGCAGCCGTCCGGGCCGCCCGGAAGGCCGCCGACGAGGACCTGGGTGCGCGGATCGAGCAGATCCACGGAGAGTCGAGGCGCCTACGGCGTCCCCAGGATAACGCGGCGGGTAGGAATCTCATCTCGGGGAGCCGCGCAACCGCGTCCCTGACCAGGGCGCGGTCCCGATCGGTGACTTGGCGATCGCCAGGCAGGAGTCCTGCGACAGCCTCCCACCGTCCTGCGGGTGTGCCCAAACCCTCCCGACCCGGGCCCGGTCGGCCACCCGGCTCGAAAAACCGCAGGCCAGCACCACGGCATGAACCCGGGAAGACCGTGAAGCGAGCCGAAACCCTCACCGAACACGTCCGCCTGAGACAGCAGCGAGGTTAAAGATCAAGCCAATGCCTCACGAACTGCAGCTGCCGTGACCGAAAATTATGTTGACTGGTTCGCGGCGGCCTGCAAGCGTGATCATCATCGGCCGGGGAATCGCGGAGATGGACCAACCCAAAACTCTTGGGCAGCCTTAGGGGGACCTTTGGAGCGGCAGGATGGATTCCTGCCGCCCAAGGCTGCTCTTGTTCACGCCATTGGAGGGGTGCCCTGACTGCCCACATGACTGACGCGGTGCTCGCAGAATCATCGAGGGAGATTCTCGAGCAGTGTCCGACACCGACGTCCACCACCGGTCTTGTGATTCGGAGATCCGACCAGCGGATGTTCGAAGGTCAAGCCGAGTCGGCCATTGACGTCCGGAAGTCGCTCCACGTGGAGGAGGTTCCGTTGCCGGACCTCGCGGCCGACGAGGTGTTGGTCGCCGTCATGGCGTCGGCGATCAATTACAACACCGTCTGGTCCGCTATGTTTCGGCCGATCCCCACATTCCGGTTTCTTGATAAACTTGCTAAAGGAAATCCCGACTTCGCCCGCCATGCAACCGACCAGCATGTTCTGGGTTCGGATGCGGCCGGAGTCGTCGTTCGAGTAGGGCCGTCCGTTCGTCATTGGCGCGTCGGCGATCACGTCGTTGTAGGCACCCTGCATACGGATGAACAGGATCCGATCACGCAATGGGACGGGATGCTTTCCACGTCTCAGCGCGCCTGGGGATTCGAGACGAATTTCGGCGGCCTCGCCCACTACGCGATCGTCAAGGCGACTCAACTGCTCCCCAAACCCGCTCACCTCACCTGGGAAGAGGCGGCCTGCAACACCCTGTGCCTGATGACGTCGTACCGGATGCTGATCAGCGATCGCGGTGCCCGGGTCAAGATCGGTGACTTGGTGCTGGTGTGGGGTGCGACCGGCGGTCTGGGGGCTTACGCGACCCAGTTGGCGAAGGCGGCCGGCTGCCAGGTGGTCGGCGTCGTCAGCAGCGCGTCGAAGGTGGAACTTGCGCGGTCGATCGGATGCGACCTCGTCATCAACCGCTACGACGCGCCCGGTGCCGACGGGCTCTCGTCCCTTGAGGGTTGGCGGTGGCTGGGCAGCCGAATACGGGACCACTTCGGCGAGGACCCACACTGCGTCTTCGAGCACGTGGGCCGGCCGACCTTCGGTGCCTCCGTCTACCTCGCTCGTCGCGGCGGCACAGTCGTCACCTGCGGTTCGAGCCACGGCTACGTGCATGAGTTCGACAATCGTCACCTGTGGATGAATCTGAAACGGATTATCGGAAGTCATGGTGCCAACTACCAGGAGGCAGCCGAGGCGAACCGACTGGTGCAAATGGGCCGGATCATGCCGGCTCTCTCCGAGGTGCATCCGTTGACCGAGTCGGCGGAAGCAGTCCACCGGGTGCATCGAAACGTCCACATCGGCAAGGTCGGGGTGCTGTGCCTGGCCCCCAGTGAAGGCATGGGCGTCACAGACCCCGAGCTTCGGGCCAGCATCCCGGCGGAGCGGCTCCGCCTTTTCCGCAGCGACGGTCCGACCGTCAAAGGCGCATGACGATGTCTTTTGTGGACCTGATCGTGGAGACAATCGAACAGTGTCCGGACGTCGTCGCCGTGCGGGACTCGAAGCGGGCACTCACGTTCCGTCAGCTCGGCGGGCTGAGCGCGGCCCTCGCCGGGTCCATTCAGGACACCGCCGGATCCTACGAGCCCGTCGTGATCGACGTGCCGCGCTCGGTGGGCATGGTGGTCGCGAGCCTCGCCGTGCTGCGATCGGGGCGAGGGTGCGTCCCTGTTGACCGCACCCAACCGACGCGGCGGACCGAGACGATCCTCGCGAACACCGGTGCGCGCTATGCGATCCGCGAAGCGGAGCCGGCCGACGGCGGTGCCCTGGAGTTCGACGTCACCCCGCTCCCCGCCGCGGGCCACCGGTCCAACGACCGCGCGGACGAGCTGGCGTATGTACTCCACACCACCGGATCGACCGGAGAGCCCAAGGGCGTGGCGATGGGACGCGGGCCCCTGTCGGGTCTCGTGGATTGGCATGTCCGCACCGAGGGCAGCTCCACCGCCCCGCACACAGCGCAGTTCGCGGCCGCCACGTTCGATGTCGCCTGGCAGGAGATCCTCACCAGCCTGGCCCTCGGCGGCACGCTGCACATCGTCCCCGACGACGTGCGGCGGGACCCCGCCCGCCTGCTCGACCATCTCGCCGTCGTCGGCATCACCCGCGTGTTCCTCCCCACGGCCATCCTGCAGGCGGTGGCGAATCGCGGCCGGAGCGGACCAAGGCTCACCGCGCTCCAGCACGTCTTCGTGGCCGGTTCACAGCTTCGTATCACGCCCGAGATCCGCGCATGGTTCGCCCACCTCGGGAGCGCTCGGCTGCACAACCACTACGGGCCTACGGAGACCCACGTCGTCACCAGCCACACGCTTGGCCAGAACGCGTCACAGTGGCCCGACCTGCCGCCGATCGGCCAACCACTCCCCCACGTCTCGGTGCGCATCGCCGACGCCGACAACACCAACCCGCGGGCCGACGAGTCGGGCGAGGCGGGGGAGCTGTTGCTGGGCGGGGACTGCCTGTCGTACGGCTACCGGAACCGTCCCGAGCTGACCGCCGAGCACTTCATCGAACGTGACGGCCGACGGTGGTACCGCACCGGGGACCTCGCCCGTCACCGCGACGGCGAGCTGTGGTACCTGGGCCGTATCGATCGCCAGGTGAAGATCGACGGGCACCGCGTGGAGCCGGGCGAGGTGGAAGCGCTCCTCGCGCGCCACCCCGACGTCAGTGACGTGCACGTGGCCGTCTCCAACGACGGGCAGGGCCGGCCGCGACTCGTGGCGTATGTGGTGTCGGAGTCGATACCGACAGTTCCCCCGCCGGAGGACGACCGTCCGACGAGTGGGCAAGGCGGGCGGAGTGGGCAAGTGCTGGGTGTACGGGAGGCGGATCCACCGTGGAGGGACTTCCTCGCCCCGCTGCTACCAGGACCCTCCGTTCCATCGCTCTGGATCCGGGTTGACACGATTCCCTTGAATGCGCACGGCAAGGTGGACGCCGCGCGGCTCCCGGACGTCGCGCGCGACCGCCCGTCGCTGTCGGTCACGTACTCGGCCCCCAGGACGTCGTCGGAGCGACTCATCGCAGGCATCTGGGAGACCCAGCTCGATGTGGTCGGGATCGGCCGTGACGACAACTTCTTCGACCTGGGTGGCTCCTCGCTGCTCGCCGCCGCAGTGGTCGGCGACATCTCGGCCGCCCTGGGCATCGAGCTCCCGCTCGTCGAGGCGTACGCGCACCCGACCGTGCGAACCCTGGCCCAGCACCTGGACTCCCGCGATCTGCCGGTCACCGCTCCCGTGCGGCGACGTGTGCGGCGCCCGACCGGTGACGGCGCCGACATGCCAGTGGCCATCGTGGGCCTCGCCTGCCGGTTCCCTGATGCCAGCACTCCGGCGAGGTTTTGGTCCAACCTGGTGACCGGCCGGGAAAGCATCACCCGCCACGGCGACGGCCCGGACGAGCGTGGTCGCACGCGCGCGGCGGGCATCCTGCGTGACATCGAGCTGTTCGACGCCGGCTTCTTTGGCATGTCTGGTGAGCAGGCGCGGCAGCTGGACCCGCAACACCGACTCTTCCTGGAATGCTGTGCCGAGGCGTTGGAGGATGCCGCTTGCGTACCGCGGCCGGATCTGTCGGTGGGCGTCTACGGCGGCTCTGGCCCGAGCACCTACTTGCTGAACAACCTGTTGCCTGGGCAGGGGGTCCGATCGCTGACGTCCTCCGTGGAGGATTTCAGCCTGCTGATGGCCAACGACAAGGAGTTCATGGCCGGGCGGGCGTCGTATGCGCTCGACCTGCGCGGCCCAAGCCTGAATGTGAACGCGGCCTGCGCCACCTCGCTCTACGCCCTGCACGCCGCGACCCAAGCCCTGCGGTCCGGCACCTGCGATGTCGCACTGGCCGGTGCGGCGTCGATCTCGGTGCCGCAGATGTTCGGTTATCTGTACCAGGAGTCCATGCCGTTCTCGCCGGACGGCCATTGCCGGGTGTTCGACCGCGACTGCGCCGGCACGGTGTTCGGCAACGGCGTCGGTGTGATCGCCCTCAAGCCGCTGGACGCCGCGCTCGCAGCCGGTGACGACATCTACGCGGTCGTCCGCGGCAGTGGGATCTCCAACGACGGCGCACAGAAGGTCGGCATGACCGCGCCCAGTGTGGCCGGGCAGGAGCGGGCGATCCGGATGGCGCTGGACGCGGCCGCGATCGCCCCCTCGACGATCCGGTACGTCGAAGCGCACGGCACGGCCACCCCGGTCGGCGACGCCATCGAGATCGAGGCGCTGCGGCGCGCCTACGGGCCGCTGCCCGTAGGCTCGTGCGGCATCGGCTCCGTCAAGGGCAATCTCGGACACCTCGGATGGGCATCGGGTATGGCGGGTCTGCTCAAGGCGGTGCTCATGCTCCGGCACGGACAGGTCCCGCCGACCCTGCATTTCCAGCAGCCGAACCCGGAGCTCAGTCTCGGGAACAGTCCTTTCACTGTCGTCGACCGGCTCAGCCCGCTTCCGACGGAGGACGGCGTCACCCGGCTGGGGGTCAGCGCCTTCGGTATCGGTGGGTTCAACGCCCATGTGATCCTCGAACAGGCACCGGAGCGGACGGCGCGTGAGGAGGAGCAGCGCCGGTGGTACGTACTCCCGTTCAGCGCCAGGTCCGACGCCGCACGCGGCCGCGTCCTGGAAGCCTGGCGTGACGACGCGCTCAACTCCGTTGCCGTGCCTGACACCGCCAGAACTCTCGGCACGGGCCGACGCCACCACGCTTGGCGCACGGCTGCCGTGGTGGCCGCCGACGAGGCCATCGCCGACGGGCTCAGCCGGGTCGGCGGGGACCACGCGGCAAGTCCGCGTCCAGGCACCGGATCGGTCGTCGGGCTCTTCGCCGGACACGGCGTCGAGCGCCGCGGGACGGGGCAGGAGCTCTATGACACCGAGCCCGTCTTCCGCACGGTGCTCGACAGCTTCGACACCGTGACGAAGGCCGAGCTGGGCACGACCGTAAGCAGCCTGCTGTATTCCCCCGACAACCGAGATCTGCCGATCGACGACCCGGTCGAGGTGCACGCGCTCACCTTTGCCGTCCAGTTCGCGCTGTTCCGGCTCATGGAGTCCAAGGGCGTGCGGTTCGACGTGCTCCTGGGACACAGCATGGGGCAGTACGTGGCCGCTTGCGCGGCGGGTGTGTTCTCGGCCGAAGAAGGCATGTACGTCGCCATCGAGCGGGGCCGGGCGATCCAGGACACCGCGGCGGACGGGACCATGATGACCGTGGTCGCGGATGCCGCGACGGTGATGCGGCTGATCGAAGCGACCGACTCCCAGGTGGACATCGCGGTCGTCAACAGCGACCGCAACACGGTGGTTTCGGGCCTTGCGGAGGACCTCGACGGGTTCGGGGCCGCCGCGGCCTCGGCCGGACTCGAGGTACGTTCACTCGGCTCGCTGCGAGCCGGTCACTCTCGGTGGATGCGACCGGCGGCCGACCGCCTGCTTCACGCGTTCGGCCGGATCTCACTCAATCCGGCCACCCGTACGGTCATCTGCAACACGACCGGCGACATAGCTGGTGACGACATCGCGACGCCGGCCTATTGGGCACGGCATCTGTGCGAGACCGTACAGTTCGGGCCCGGGCTCGCCCGGGCCGGGGAACTCGGTGCCGGCTCGTTCTTCGAGCTGAGCGGCTCCTCCGGCCTGCTGTCGCTCGCGCACACCGTGCTTCCCGACCATCCCGGCCCCTTCGTCCCCGTTGTGCGCGCGCGCCATGACGCGTCGCGCAGCCTGGCTCAGGCGCTGGCCTCGGCGTACGAGGCTGGCCTGGACCTCGACTGGGACGCCGTCAACGGCGACGGGGGTCGTCCGGCACACCTGCCCACCTACCCGTTCGAGCGACGCCACCACTGGACTGGGCCGTCGGCCGTCTGGTCGGGCGACTACGGCGTCGAAGACGCGGGCCGGGCGCCGATCCACGAGGTCCGTTGGCTGCCGCATCCCCTGCCGGATTCCCGTCCACCCCTCGCCGCGGGGCAGGCCGTCGCCGTCGGCCCCGATGGCCCCTGGAGCGCCACGGTCCGTGCCGCTCTGTCGGCCGAGAACGACTTCTCCGAGGGGCGCGACATCGTGGTCCTCTTCGAGGAGGACGACCTGGACAGCGGAGTCGACCCGGTCGAGGCCCTGCGTCCGTGCATCACGCGCGTGCTCGATGTGGTGCGGGGCGCGATCTCGGATCCCGTCGGCGACCCGCCGAGGCTCTGGCTCGTGACCAGGGGTTCACAACGAGTCTCCGCCGATGACAGGGTGGCCCCCCTGAACCGTGCGGTATGGGGTCTGGGCCGGGTGGTTGCCCTGGAGCAGCCCCAGCTCCGCACGGTCCTTGTCGATCTCCCGGCGGCTTCTGCCGCGGCCGATCTCGACATGCTCCGTTCGTGCCTCGCCAGTGGTACGGCGGAGCGCGAACTGGCCATCCGCCAGGGCACTCTGCTGACCGCGCGCCTGGCCGCCGCCGCGCCACAGGATCATCCACCGGCGATGCTCCGCGCGGACCGGACCTATCTCATCGTCGGCGGCTTGACCGGCTTCGGACTCTGGACTGCCCAGGTCCTCGCGGACAGCGGAGCCCGGCATCTGTTGCTGGTCGGCCGTCGCCCACCCGGTGAACGCGCCGAGGAGCGCATCGCGGAGCTGCGCGCGGCTGGTGTTTCCGTCGAGACGGAATCGGTTGACGTGTGCGACGAGGATGCCGTGGACGGGCTCTTCGCCGACCGTCGGGCCACTCGTCCGATCGGTGGCATTGTGCACAGTGCGGGGATCCTCGACGACTCCCTCGTGGACAAGGCGTCCTGGACCACAGTGGCCCCGGTGCTAACAGCGAAGGTACGTGGAGCGTGGAATCTGCACCGGTCCGCTCTGCGGCATCAGGCACCTCTGTCCTTCTTCGCCATGTACTCGTCAGCTACTGCGGTGCACGGCAACTACGGGCAGGCCGCGTACGCTGCCGCCAACGCGTTTCTCGACGGCCTGGCCCAGCTGCGTTCGGCCATTGGCCTGCCCGGTGTGTCGTTCAACTGGGGCGTACTCAAGAACGCCGGGCACGTCAGTGATGACGCCGAACTCATGGCGGCACTACGGCAGCGCGGCCTCGGTACGGTCGACGCCGGCGTGGCCGAGGCGGTGCTGCGCCGCCACCTGTGCGCCGACACAGCCGAGGTGCTGGTCCTGCCGAATGACTGGGAGGTGTTCCTCGACGCCCACGATTTGAATGACGCCTCGTTCTACGCCGAGCTCAGTGCGACCGCGTCACCAGTGCGAGCTCCACGTCCGCAGACATCGCTACGGGCACAGCTCGATGGGGCGCCTCTCACTGAACGCACGGAGCTGCTCGCGCGCGCCATCGCGGCCATGATTGAGCGATACATCGATCTGCCGACCGCACTCGGACCGGACGACCCGATCGCAGATCTCGGTCTGGACTCACTGTCGATGATCCAGCTGCGGAACACCCTGCAGAGCGCGCTCCAGATGCCGTTGCCGCCACGCCTGCTTCTGACCCACCCCACCATCGCCGGCATCACCGAGTCCCTGCTGGCTCGCCTGGACGATCTCTCCACCGAGGAGTCACCGGAGATCAGGCCCGCGCTCTCCCTGGAGCAGCGTCGCTGGCTCAGTCTGACCCGCGGGGCCGGCTATGGATTGCGGGTCGTGCCGGCGATCTTCCACGACCGGCTCGACCGGGCCGCGCTGCGCGTCGCCCTGCACACGGTCGTCGACCGGCACGAATTGCTGCGGCAGTACTACCCGGAGGCGAACTCGATCACGGTGCTGTCGGCCGACGAGGTGCTGCCGCCTGAGGACGACCTCTTCCGGGACCTCTCGACCATGGACGAGGAGGACTGCGCCGAGGCTGTCGCTGGCGAGCTGCGGCAACTCCGCGAGGAGATACCCGATCCGGTCGAGCATCCGTCGTGGCGGGTTCGTTGCCTCAATCTGCCGGATGACCGGTTCATGGTGGCCGTGGCCGGCCAACACCTGGAGTTCGACGGATCCGGGCTGTCGGTATTCGTCGGTGAACTGCGCCAGGTCTATCGTGAGGTCCGGGACGGCGGAGCAGTACCCGACCTCGGCCGGACGGTCCAGTACGCGACGTACACGCGGGCTCAGGCCGACTACCTCGCCGACTCGATCGAACGGGAGAGGCCCTACTTCGCCGGGCTGTTCGCCGGCGTGCCGGGCCGGACCCGGCTGCCCGGCGCCGACCAGGGCGGTACGACCGAGGCGCACCCTTCGCTGCGGTACACACCCAGCGAACCACTGGCGAACATGGACGACATCCGGGGCGTGGCGAAGGAACTGGAGGTCACTCCGTTCTCGGTCGTCCTGAGCACCTACGCGGCACTCATGGCGGAGGTCGTCGGCGCGCCCGCGGTGTGCGTGTCCATGATCCGCAGTTCTCGCTTCGACGAGCGGTACGCCGGCACGATCGGGCCCTTCACCATGCCGTTCCCGGTGCCGATCCACGTCCAGGGCTGGGGCGCCCGCGAGCTGGTCCAGCAGGTCGACGACACGCTGGCGACCCTCTCCACCCATCCGCAGTACCCCGCCACGGACCTGCTGACCACGGCCCGGGCGTTCACCGGGCTGCCGCTGGACACCTACTTCAGTGACGTCGGCATCAACTTCACCAGCTACCGCCGCGAGGAGCAGACGGGCACGCCACGCGTCGACCTCGTCGAGGTGCTCGGCGAGGTCGAGCACCCGCTCCTGCGCCGCTACGACTTCGGCTCGCTGCGCCGCATTCCCGGGCTTCACCTCGTGGTGGCGGAACAGGGGCCGGATCTGGTCGTCAACTACTGGTACCACGCGCACCGCTTCGCTGAGGCGACGGTGGCGACCTGGGCCGACCGTCATCGGGCCCTCATGGCGTCTCTGCTGGCCGCCGACACACGGGAGTCAATCAATGTCGCGGTCGACTGATCTGTACACCAGGCGGGCCGAGTCGTACGCAATCGGCCGTCCGGAATATCCACCGGACGCGCTGATGCCGCTGACGGCAATCGTGGGTGTCGCTCCACCCGCGGAGATCGCCGACATCGGTTCCGGGACGGGCATCCTGACCGGCAGCCTGCTCGGCCTCGGGTACCACGTGTACGCGGTCGAACCCAACGAGGCCATGCGGTTGGTGGCCGACCGCGTACATCTCGGCCACCGGGGTTACCGCTCGGTCGCGGCGGCCGCGGAACGTACCGGGCTGCCGGACCAGTCGGTCGACGCGATCACCGTGGGGCAGTCGCTGCACTGGTTCGACCTCGCGCAGGTACGGGTGGAGTTCGCCCGGATCCTGCGGCCTGGGGGCGGGCTTCTGGCTTTGTGGAACGAGATGCGATGCCGCAACTGCGCGTTCTGCCAGGCGCTCGAAGGCGTGCTGATCAGCCTGCTGCCCGCCTACGCGGCGGCCAGGGCACAGGCACCGGACCCCGTTGAGCTGGTGACCGCAGCCATGCCGCCCGGCACCTCGATACACCCGTCCCACCTCCGGCACGAGCAGCACGTGACAGAGGAGGGGCTCTGGCACCGGATCCACTCCACGTCCTATGCCCCGGAACGCGGCGACCCGTTGGCGGAACAGCTCAGGCATGCGCTGGCGGTGCTGTTCCGTGAGCACGCCGCCGACGGGCTGGTGACCCTCCACTACACGACTACGGTCATCACCGCGGTGCCGCCCGGTTCGAAGGGAGTGCGGCCGTGATCACGATCCGCCCGCTGACGGCCCACGGCCTCGGAGCTGTGGTGACCGATGTCGATGTGGCCCACCCGCTCGATGAGCCCACGTTGGACCTGCTCGTCGAGACTCTCTACACGGCCGGCGTGGTCCTGCTGCCCGGCCAACGGCTGACTCCCGAGTCGATGCGGGCGTTCGCCGAGGCCCTGGGGGTGCCGGAATCCGTGCGCCCGGCCGAGCATCGGCTTCCCGGCATGGAGCACATCCGGCTCCAGTCCACCATCGCGGGCAGCGGGGTGGACGGTGGCGGCATGTACTGGCACGCCGATGGTTCCTGGCAGCCGGTCCCCACTGCGGCGACGCTGCTCGGTTGCATCGTCGCGCCGGAGTGCGGCGGGACAACCAGCTTCGTCGATGGACGTGCCGTCCATCGCGCTCTGGCACCGGAACTCCAAGTAGAAGTCGGTGCCTTGGCGGGCTTCTATCCGGTGCGCGAGACCATGGCCGCCGATCACATGGCGTCCGGCATCGACGACCCCGACATGTTGGCGTCGTTGAAGGACGTCCATCACCCGCTTGTCCGCACGCACCCGGCGACGGGTGAGGCCGCGCTGATCCTGAACCAGATGATGCTGGCGAAAATCGCTGACTACGACCGGGATCGCGGTGCGGCACTCTTGGACGAGCTCTACGCGACCGTCGAGAGTACCGCCTTCACTTACGTCCACGAATGGACCGACGGTGACCTGCTCGTGTGGGACAACCGGATCGTCATGCACCGTGCCCAGCCGGTTCCGCCGGAGGCGACGAAGGTCACGTGGCGGATCACCTTGCATTCAATCGAGCGAACCGTCGCCGCGGGCGGCACCGGGAAGGGAGCATAAATGGAAACGAGCGAGCTGCTGGATGCCGACACGCTGAGCCGGTTCAAGCAGGACGGCTTCGTCAAAGTCAGCAACGTGTTCCCTGTGGAGCTGGTCAGCCGACTGCGCGACGCGCTAGTGGCGGAGCGCACCGCGTACAACGCCGGGGAGCGAGACGGTGATCCCCGCTATACCTTCGCGCGGACATCCTCCGTCCAGGTGATCTCGAACCTGTGGCGGATCATCGACGAGTTCGCCGACCTGTCGGTCCACGCCAAGCTGGCCGAGATCGCCGGTCGGCTCATGGGGATGGACCGCGTGCGGCTGTACCACGACTCGATGCTCTACAAGGACTCCGAGAACAGGGCCGTCCCGTGGCACCAGGACGAGTACTTCGCCCTCCTCGAACGGGTGGTCACCGCCTGGGTGGCACTCGCCCCGGTGCGCCGTGAGGACGGTGCGGTCATCTACGCCCGTGGCTCCCACCAGGACGGCCTGTTCAACAAGCAGGGCATGTCGGACGAGGAGGTAGCCGAACTCCTCCAGGAAAAGGGGTACGAGTTCTGCTGCCCGGACATGTCCCCTGGTGATGTCCTGTTCCACACGGGAACGCTCTTCCACCGGTCCGATCGCAATGAGACCCAGGACCCGCGCTACGCGTTCACCGCGTTCTTCTGCGAGGACGGTCAGCGGTTGCGGGCGCAGCCGTTCGGTATCGACCTCGTGGACCTGGTCTACTTCCCGGGTCGGGAAATCGGCGACCTGGCGGACTCGCGGTACAATCCTTTGGTCTATAAGCGGGGGGTCGAATGACCACGATTCGCGAGCTGCCGATATTCGATAACGACTTCAAGGCCGATCCGTTCCCGTTCTACGACGAGCTCCGGGCCTCCGGGTCGCTTGCCCAGGTGCGGCTCCCCACCGGGGTTGTGTGCTGGTTGCTGGTCGACTACACGCACGTCCGGGCGCTCATCAATGATGATCGTCTCTCGAAGAACTCCCGGTTCGCCGGGCCGAGCTGGCATTCCGTGCACATCAACCGGGATGGTGAGACGTCAAGGCCGGTCCTGGAGCACCTGCTGACGGTGGACGCGCCGGAGCACACCCGGCTGCGTGCCCTTGTCGCGCCCGACTTCCGGCCGCGTCGGCTGGCCACGCTGCGGCCCATGGTGGAGGCCGTCGTGTCCGAGGCGCTCGATCGCCTGGACCCGGACACGACGGTCGACTTCGCCACCGAGTTCGCCGCGCTCGTGCCCCTGATCGTCATTTGCGAACTGTTGGGGGTCCCCGTAGCGGACCGGCAGCGGTTCCGTCGCTGGGCCGAGCTCCTCATGTCCGCGGACGAGACGGAGCAGGCGCTCATCCCGGGCGCGGCGCGGGAGCTGTCCGACTACCTGCTCGCCCTGGCGGACGAGCGGCGGGCCGCCCCGGACGGCTCCCTGTTCTGCCGGCTCGTCCAGGCTCGCGACCGGGGCGAGATGACGGACCGGGAGCTGACCGCGATGGGGTTCATCCTGCTGGTCGCGGGCCATGAGACCACCGCCGGCCTGCTCTCGGCCGGTCTGTTGGCTCTGCACGAGACGCCCGGGGCATGGCAACGCCTCTGCGACGCACCGCAGGACACCCCTCGCATCGTCGAGGAGCTGCTCCGGTTCTGCTCCCCGATTGAGGTGGCGACACCGAGGTTCGCCCGCGAGGACATAGAGGTGGGGACGCAGACCATCAAGGCCGGTGACACCGTCTTCCTGAGTCTGGCTGCCGCGAACCGCGACGGCAGCCGGTTCGACCAGCCCCACGACGTCATCGTGGACCGGGCGGGAGGTGGTCACCTCGCGTTCGGCCTGGGCCCCCACTTCTGCCTGGGCGCGGGTCTCGCGAGACTGGAGGGGGAGGTGGCGTTCGCCGCCCTCAGTAAACGCTTCCCCGACCTCGCGCCTGTCGGTGGCCAGGAGACACTGATGTGGTCGCCCGGACTACTTCTCCGCGGTCTCAAGACACTCCCGGTGCGGCTTCGTCCAGCCCTGGACCGGCCATGACCGGGCGCGTCCATGGTTCCGTCCACACCGGATTCGCGGCGGTTCGGGATGTTCTGAGCGAGCACCTCTCCGCCGGCCTGGACTTGGGCTTCGGCTTCTCTGCCTACCACCGCGGCGAAGTCGTCGCCGATCTATGGGGCGGGCATGTCGACGTGGACCGGCGACTGGACTGGCTTCCGACCACGCTGCTGCCGCTCACATCGATCACGAAGACGGTGCTGACCACCACGTTGTGGCGGCTGGCAGAGCTGGGTGACGTGGACATCGAAGCGCCTGTGAGCAGCTACTGGCGAGAGTTCGGCGCCAACGGGAAGGCCGACATCACGGTGGCCACCGTGATGTCGCACCGGGCCGGAATCCCCGCGTTTCCGGATCCGATCACTCTGGCTGACGAGCTTGAGTGGTGGCCCGTCGTCCGGAAGATCCAGAATCTGACTCCCTTGTGGAAGCCGGGGGAGGCTCACGGATACCACGCCATCGTGCTTGGTTTCCTGACCAGTGAGCTCATCCGGCGGGTCACCGGGGCGCCGGCGAGCGCGGCTGTCCGTACACATGTCATCGACCCTCTCGGCATCGACCTGCACATGTCACTGAGCTCGGATGACACACGGCGTCTCGCCGAGGTGCTACCCCCGTCCGACGACCAGGTGCCCGAGGTGGTGCCCGCAGGGCAGCGCGAGTATGTTGCCGGCTTCGTCGATCAGGACTCCCTGCTGTACCGGGCAACATTCGGCTCCACCGCCATGACCTTCGAGGACATGAACAACCCGGCGTATCACAGCACGGAGCGCCCGGCCGCCTACGGCACCGCGCACGCGGTCGCGAAGATGTTCGCCGCCCTCGTATCGGACATCCCCGAGGGTCGGCTGCTCAGCCCGCGGTCTGTGCGGATGGCGGCGTTGGAGCGCTCGTCGGGAATGGACGAGGTCTTCCGCCTCCCCACCCGCTGGGCCGGCGGCTTCATGCTTCCCGGCGGTCCACTGTGGCCAGATTTCGGGCGCCCCGCCTTCGGGCACATCGGCTCCACCGGCGCACTGGCCTTCGCCGACCCGGAGTACGAGTTCTCCTTCGCGTTCCTGCCCAACAAGATGAAGAGCGTGTACGAGGTGCCGGACCGCCGCGCACAAGCGCTGATCCGTACTTGCTACGCGGCGCTCGAGGGGATGTGAAACAAGGGAAGCGATCCGCCCTCAAGTCATCTACCCGACTGCCGGGCGGCCGTGTTCGCCCCCGACGGTCACTGGGCTCATTTCCATCGGAACCGATATGCGCACTGAAAGATGCAAAGGCAAGCCGGACCAATCTCTGCCAGTACAACATCTTGCGGCCGTAGTGGTTTGACCTCGCGGCTATCGCTCCCCTCGGGAATCAGCCCGACATGTCCATATATCGACGCCCTGCACTTTTTCAATTATGAACGTGATGTCAGGGATTGGAGCTGGCCGCATCGCCATCACGGCCGACGCGGTCAGCACGCCGGCATGGGAGAGAGGGCAGCGTTCTGTGGTCAGGGCTGTGGGTGCCGAGCGGGCAGCGCACCAGGAGGTTGCCGACCAGTCTCGCCATTGTCATGCCGACTTTAGTGCCCATCGCAGTCAATCCAGCCCAGTAAATACGCGCGCTATCCTACGTTCGCCGACTCCCCTTATTTAGGCGTCGTCTCCAGCGCGTTCGCCGTAACGCGGCGGGTGCCCCACCATCGATCAGCTACAATCTCACCTCATGGCGAGCGTACTTACACCTCAGGCAGAGGACTTTCCCCGCTGGTACCAGGACGTCGTGGCAAAAGCCGAGCTAGCCGAGCCGGGTCCGGTGCGGGGGACGCAGGTCATCCGGCCGGTTGGGTATGCGATCTGGGAGCGGATGGTCTCCGAGATGGACGCTCGCATCAAGGCGGCCGGCGCCGAGAACGCGTCCTTCCCGCTGTTGATCCCGGAGTCGTACCTGCGCCGTGAGGCCGAGCACGTGGAAGGCTTCGCGCCCGAACTGGCAGTGGTGACCGTCGGCGGCGGCAAGCAGCTCGACGAGCCGGTCGTGATCCGGCCAACCAGCGAGACGGTCATCGGTGAGTCCATGGCCAAGTGGATCCAGTCCTACCGAGACCTTCCACTGCTGCTGAATCAGTGGGCAAACGTGCTTCGCTGGGAGATGCGGACCCGACTGTTCCTGCGGAGCGCGGAATTCCTCTGGCAGGAGGGTCATACCGCCCACGCCACCGAGGCCGACGCGCGCGCGTACGCCCGCCGGATCCTGCACGAGGCGTACGAGGACTTCATGGTGCAGGTGCTCGCGATCCCGGTCCGGGTCGGACTCAAGACAGCCCGGGAGCGGTTCGCCGGCGCGACACGCACCTATACCTGCGAAGCGATGATGCGCGACGGCAAGGCCCTGCAGATGGGCACATCGCACGAGCTCGGCCAGAACTTCGCCAAGGCTTTCGACATCGATTACCTGTCCTCCGAGGGTCGCCAGGAGCACTGCTGGACCACGTCCTGGGGCACGTCCACCCGGATGGTCGGCGGCCTCATTATGTGCCACGGCGACGACAACGGGCTGCGGGTGCCGCCGAGACTGGCTCCAGTCCAGGCGTATGTGACCGTCGTCAAGGACGGCGACGGCGTAATGGCCGAAGCGATGAAGCTACGGGACGCCCTGCGCGACGCCGGAGTCCGGGTCGGTTTCGACGACCGCGTCGATGTGTCGTTCGGCCGACGCGCGGTGCAGGCAGAGCTCCGCGGCTACCCCGTGCGTATCGAGCTCGGTCCGCGTGACCTGAAGGCTGGCAACGTGGTGCTGGTGCGGCGCGTGGACGGGACCAAGACGCCCACGCCGCTGGCCGAAGCCGTGTCGGCGGTGCTCGAAGCGCTCGAGGCCGACCAGGCGGCGCTCTTGGAGGAGGCGACCCGCCGCACCGAGGAGCGGACCGCCGATGTCACCACGCTCGAAGCGGCCATCGAGGCGGCTGGGGACGGGTTCGCCCGGGTGCCCTGGGTCAAGGTCGGCGCGGACGGGGAAGCGAGGGCGAACGAGGTGGGGGTGTCCGTGCGTTGCCTGACGAGGGCGGATGGCTCCGTGCCCGACAGCGACGACGAAGCGGACCTGGTCGCCTACCTCGCCCGATCGTATTAGCACCACCACATGGCCCCGCAGGAGCATCGCCTACGCCACTGCTCCTGCGGGCTGTTGAGTCGGCCTGAAGCGCGGTTCCGGTGTTGCCACCGGCCCGTTTCTCCAGGCCGGTCTCCGAAACGACGCGTCAACAGCGATCCCCTGTAAGGGGACTGCGCTCAGTCTCCCTGATCCCCACCTGACGCCTCACGAGTGCAGGTGGGCACCCTCCGGCACACCGAGCTCATCAAAGTCGTGCACGGCGAGCTGCCGAAGCCTGTCGGCCACGGCGTAGGCGAGAGTCGTCTTGCCCGAGCAACTGGACCCGGTGAGCTTGATCAGCATCGCTCCAGAGTGCCAGCGCCCCTACACCGTTCTCCACCAAAAAACGTACTCTTCGCTGGGTTCTCGCCTCCGGTGTGGGTCAATTGTGCAGCGAGACGACGCTCGTGATGGCGTCATGCAGCGCCTGGAGGTCTTCCAGAGACTCAAGAACCACGTCGGCCCCGGCATCTCTCAGGACGGGAGCCGGGGTCTTCCCTGAGGCAACTGCGGCGACCGCGGCACCGCCTTCGAGGCCCGTACGCACGTCCTCAAGGGAGTCACCGATGATGACGGTGTTGGAGCGGGTGAAGGTCGCCCCGTGCTTCGCCTGGGCGCGCTTCTGCGCGATGGCGACGAGCGCCGGCCTATGGTGGTCGTCGGAGGCGTATCCGCCGATTTCGGCGTCGACGTAGCCTCCGAGGTCGAAGGCCGCGAGCTTCAGCAGGGCGTTCGGCTTGAGGTTGCCCGTGACGACGGTCGGTACGCGATCGGGGCGGTCGTGGACCGATCGCAGCGCCTCCATAGCGCCGGGCATGAGGACGCCGTGTTCGCGCAGGTCTTCCGTATGAGCGGTAAGGCGTTGGGGGACGAGGTTCACCATCTGCGGCAGCAGCTCGGGGAGGTCGTCCTCTGAGACGCCGTTGTCCAGGAGGAGGGATCGAATCGCGAGGGGCATCGTGACGCCGGTGCCGCGGGCCGGGAGGTGCTCGGCGCGGCGACCGACGACCTCGGCGAAGGCTTCACGGTAGACCTGCCGGTCGATGTCACCGACGTACAGCAACGTACGGTCGATATCCCACAGGATCAGAACCTGCTCCGCCTCGGTCACGTTCAGCTCCTCGTTCCCATCACAGCGGCAGCCCGCTCCTGTAGGTCCCGAGCGTATGCGGTGTGATTCACCGGCTGCAGCTCGGCCAGCATGCTCTGGATGTGATCGTTCAGCCGGGCGGACTGGAGCTGCTCGGCAAGGTCGAGTGCTTCATGCGCCGTGACGCATCCGGCGTCGACGTCACCTTCCCGGATGTGAGCCGACGCGGCGCGGGTGAGGAACAGGCCACGGGTGCGCTGATCAGCTGGGTTGAGTGCCTTCCGCGCCAGGGTGAAGCTGACCACCGCCTTGTCAGGCTCGCCTAGGTCGAGATAGCAGCTACCGGACTGTCCGTGGATCTCGCCCGCGTTGATCCAGTACAGCCAGTCCGGGTCGTGCTCAGATCGGCCTTGGACACAGAGGTCCGCGGCCTGATCGAGCGCGGCGATCACCGCTTGCTGCTCGCCGAGCTTCGCATGCCCGCGTGCCTGTCGGGTCAGCAGCATGGCCTCCAGAGCCGGGGCCCCGAGGTTCTTGATCTTCTCGCGGGCGGCCTGTGCCGCGATCACCGCGTTACGCGGGGCACCGGTGGAGTAGCCATGGATGGCCATGTAGGAGAGGGCACCAGCTCCCAGTCGGATGTCACCGGAAGCCTTGGCGGCGCGGAGCGCGGCGAGCAGGTATCCAGGGGTGCCGTCGTGATCTCCGGAGTCGAAGGTGAACCAACCTGTCTGGGTGGCGGTGTCGGCGATGATCGCCGCGAGCCGTCGGCCCGTTGCTTCGTCGTATGAAGCCTGTTGGACGAGGCGCTTGAGAAACGCGAGGTGCGCGTCGCCGAGTTCGGCGAGGGTGCCGCTGCCGGTGCTCGCGTCCATGGCCCGCAGGCTGTCTGTGGTCTGCTGCAGGCTGTCGAGCAGCCCGTTGGTTAGCCGGCTTCCTTGTGCCGCTCGTGCAAGCGGCTCGGCTTCGGCGGTGCCCCATTGGTGTACGAAGGCGGTGAGCGCGACACCGCTCACCGTGAGGAATTGACGGCGGTCCATCTCGCTGCCTCCAACCGCGGTGCCTAGTGCCGCCACCATACGGGCCGCGGTCCATGGCAGGACCGGGTCCAGGTCGCCAGCGGACGGCTGTGAGAGCGCGGGTGCTGCGCGCGGAAGCGGGAGCGGTACGAGTTCGGCGGGTACACCGAAGCCGGCCAGGAACTCGACAATCTTGTCGATATTGGTGAGGCGTCGGCTGCCCGACTCGAGCATGGATAAGAACGCCTGGCTGAGTCCGGTGAGTTGTGCAACGTCCTCTTGCCGTAGGGAGCCCCGCTGGCGGACCAGGCGGCTGGTTCGGCCGAAGTCCCAGGCCGCGAGGGCCTGGCGGACATCGGGATCGCGCCATACGCGTTGCGGCACGGTCGGGGTGTGGCGTTCGAAGGAGTGCGCGCGGAGGCATGCAGAGCACAGGGAATCGGAGTTGTACTGACTCAGCTGGCAGCCGCACCGATCGCAGCGCCTCGGCACCTGCTGAAGCACCTCTTGCCTCCCCGTTGTAGCGAGAGCGTGCAGGATTCAACTCCCGCTGGCTGACTCGGAATCACTCCAGTGATATCACCCGGGGAATGTGTGGACTGGTGGTTCGGCGATCAGTCTGTAAGTCCCGCAGTCCGCACCTCAGGCGAACAGCCTGAGAGTGTGACCATTCGGACGCGTCTGAGTGCTTCGGACTACAGGGGAATGCGTACTCGTCGCTCTCTCTTCCATCGGAGTCCAAGGTGTCCTCGGCCTTACACGCGGGTTCGGCAGGGAACCCGTCGCCGTCGCTCATCAGCCTGTACGTGTGGCCGCTGAGGCCGCCTCGGGCCGTCGGAGCGGATGTCTCGTTGGGGGTGTCACGTGGCCGTTAGCATCTCCGCCGTCGTGCTCCTGGGCCTCCTCGTCTTCATCTTCGTCAAGAAGGCCGGGTTGAACGTGGCTCACGCCATCGTGTGTGTCTTGTTCGGGTTCTTTCTGGCCGGGAGTTCCGCCGCACCCAGCATCGGGGACGGCGTTCAGAACGTGATTCAGCTGATCGGCAGGATCAGCTTTTAGACCGGCCGTCGGTGCGCAGGCGAGGTAGACGCTCCCCTCCCTCTGCCCCTGCGCCCCGACGGTCCTTCCCCTTTCTGCCCCCTTGACCCGAGGACTTTGATGACGCCGATACCGGAGGCTGTGGCTGTGGGTACGGCAACCGCTGCTGTGATCGCCGGACCGCTCCTGCTGTACGCGCGTCGCCTGGTGCAGGAGTTGCGCGGCGAGCGGGATGCCGCGGTGCAGGACTACGGCCGACTCGCGGCACATCAGCAGCTACTCGAAGAGGAGATGGGGCATCTGGTGTCCGTTCGGCTGCCTGCCCTGTTGGGCAGCCAGCCAGGCGGCGAAGTGCCTGGGCTACGGCATTCGGCACTGGCGTCCACGGCGTTCGTCGCACAGCACCAGGCGGTTCTCGCCCGGGTGGCTGCGGCGGTGAACGGTGAGCGGGCGCAGGCTGATTCTGCGCGTGCGGCGTTCTTGGTGATGGCGGACCGGATCCAGGTGATGGCGCTCGCTCAGCAGCAGGATCTGGATGAGTTGGAGCAGAGCGCGGAGGACCCGCACCTGATGGCGGGGCTGATGCGGGCCGATCATGCTGCGGCTCAGTTGGCACGGCAGGCGCAGACGATGACGGTGCTGTGCGGGGCGTGGCCGGGTCGGCAGTGGCCGTCCGCGGTCTCCCTGCTGGATGTGGTGCGTGGTGCCCAGTCGCGGATCTTGGAGTACCAGCGGGTGCAGGTCCAGGGTTCCCGTGAGCTGGTGGTGGAGGCGTCGGTGGTGGAGGCGCTGATCCATGCGGTGGCGGAACTGTTGGACAACGCAACGCGGTATTCGCCTCCCACCGTGGCGGTGCTGGTGGCGATCCGTCCGGTGCACAGCGGCGCGGTCATCGAGATCGACGACGGCGGGCTGGGGATGACCGAGCAGGCCCTGGCGGAGACTCAGGTGCGGCTGCGTGGTGAGCGGAGTACCGAGGGCCGAGGGCTGGGAGACAGTCCGCAGTTGGGCCTGGCGGCGGTCGGGCGGCTGGCGCGGCGGTACCGGTTCTCGGTGAGGCTGGACTCGCCGTCGGCCTACGGAGGGGTGCGGGCGGTGGTGCTCGTGCCGTCCGCGCTGCTCGCCGAGGCGCCGCAGGCCCCGTCCACTCCGGCCCCTCCCCGCGCGCCTGCCCTTCGGCGCGTCCCGGCCCCGCAGCTCGACGGCATTCCATCGCGTGTCGAGGGGGCGGCTGTGTCCGCGGAGGGGCTGCCGCAGCGGCGCAGCCGCCGCAGTCTGGCCGCCGCCCCGACTGTGGCTTCCGGCCCGGCTGCGGTCGCACCCGCTCGGTCGCCCGAGGAAGCGGCGGCGTTGATGAGCAGTCTGCAGGCCGGTACCCGCTTGGGCCGCAAACAGGCCGTGCAAGGCGGCCACAACAACTTCGAGGAAGGCGAACGGCGTTGAAGACGAACGGGAACTTCGAATGGATGCTGGGCGACATCCTGCGGGTGCCGGCCGTGCGGCACGCGCTGGTGATCTCCCGCGACGGTATGTCGCTGGGATCTTCGGCTGACCTGGAAGCCGATGACGCCGACCGGCTGTCCGCCGTGTGCTCGGGGCTGCAGTCACTCGGTCACGAGGCGGCCGCTCAGTTGGTCGGCGTCGGCAGCAGTACCCGGCAGGTGATGGTGGAGTTCGACGGCGGCTTCTTGTTCCTCGTGGCCGCCGGTCCCGGTGCCGCGCTTGCTGTGGCGACGAGCGATGAGGTGGATGCCGGGCTGGTGGCCCGGGAGATGCAGCAGCTCGTGGTGCGCATCGGTGAACACCTGACGAGCCCGCCCCGAGCGGACACGACCACCCGGTGACCGGGTCGGCGGGAGCTGGACCGGTCCGCCCTTACGTGATCACCGGCGGCCGGGTCGAGCCGACCCGCAACACGCTGGCCCTGGAGACTCTCGTCGCCGCGATCAGCGACAGCCCCGAGCAAGGGCTGGGGCCGGAGGCCATGGTGATCCTCTCCCTGTGCCAGGGGCTGCTGTCGGTCGCAGAGGTCGCGGCCCACCTGCGCCAGCCGATCACCGTGGTGAAGGTGCTCCTCGCCGACCTGATTGATGCCGGCCTGATCCTGGCCCGTCCCCCCATTCCTGTAGCTGACCACCCGGACAAGGCGCTGCTGAGAGAGGTACTCGATGGACTCCGCCGACTCTGACGGCCGCTACCTGGCGGACACCATCAGCACGGCCGTCAAGATCGTCATCGCCGGGCCACTGGGGGTGGGCAAGACCACGCTGATCGGCTCCCTGAGCGAGATCACCCCGCTGCGCACCGAAGAGGCGATGACTCAGGCCGGTCACGGCGTGGACGAACGGGTGGCCGGCAAGGCCACGACCACCGTGGCGATGGACTTCGGTCGGATCACCCTGAACGAGCGCCGTGTGCTGTATCTGTTCGGGACGCCCGGACAGCCCCGCTTCTTCCCGATGTGGCAGCACCTCGTGCACGGCGCGCTGGGAGCACTGGCGCTGGTCGACACTCGCCGCCTGGACGCGAGCTTCGACGTTCTCGGCCACCTCGAGGACCTCGGTGTGCCGTTCGCCGTGGCCGTCAACAGCTTTCCCTCGGCCCCAAACCATCCGCCCGAGGTGCTGCGAAAGGTCCTGGATCTACTGCCGCAGACGCCGGTGATGGTCTGTGACGCCCGCGACCGGGACTCCAGCGCGCAGGCCCTGATCACGCTGGTCGACCACCTGCACACGACCGCACCGGAGACACCCCAATGACTTTCCCCAACACGCCTACGCCGCCACGAGGTTGCCCCGCCCATGCAGCGCCGACAGCCCTGTACGGGGACATGCTGACTGGCGATACACACCCGCTGTACGAAGAGCTACGCCGCGTTCACGGGCCGCTCGCGCCGATCGAGCTGGAGCCCGGAGTGCCCGGCTGGCTCGTAATCGGCTACCGAGAGCTGCTGGAAGTCACCCGCAACGAGGAGTGCTTCTCCCACGACTCGCGCCGCTGGCGGGCCCTGCACGACGGCCGGGTGCGTCCCGATTCGCCGCTGATGCCGATGATGGGCTACCGGCCCACCCTCCTGCACACCGACGGCCCCACCCACCGGCGCTTCTCGGCCGCGGTCACGGACAGCCTCGCCCACATCGACCTGCACCAGCTTCGCCGTACCGTCGCTCAGCTCGCGAACTATCTGATCGACGCGATCGCCCCGGGCGGGCACGCCGACCTAGTCACTGACTATGCCCAGCAGTTACCGCTGTGGGTCGCCTCCCGGCTGCTCGGCCTCCCCGACGAAGTGGCGCCGCAGCTGATCGCCGCGATCAAGGGCCTGGTGGACAGCGGCGCGGACGCCCAGAGCGCAAACCAGACCTTGCAGCGGATCCTCGGCGACCTCGTCAAGGACCGCACCATGCGCCGGGGCGACGATCTTCCGTCCTGGCTGCTGGACCATCCCGTCCAGCTGTCCGTACCGGAAGTGATGCACCACCTCGTGGTGATCATCGTCGCGGGCAACGGGCCCGCCGCGAACTGGACCGCGAACACCATCCGGCTGCTGCTGCTCGACACCCGGTTCCGCTCGAACCTGACCGGCGGCCGACGCACCATCGACGCAGCCCTGGACGAGGTGCTGTGGCGTGACACCCCGGTGCAGAACTTCCCCGCCCGCTACGCCACCCGCGACCTGCACTTCGGCGGCCAGCACATCCGCTCGGGCGACGTCCTCATCCTCGGTCTGGCCGCAGCCAACCACGATCCCGCCGTCCAGGCTCCCGGCGGGCAGATCGTTCCCGGCAACCGCTCCCATGTCTCCTTCAGTGCCGGCCCGCACACCTGCCCCGCCCGTAACCCGGCCCGGGTGATCGCCCACACCGCCGTCGACACCCTCATCCACCGCCTTCCCGACCTCCAACTCGCTGTGCATCCGGAGGCGCTGAGGTATCGGCCTTCACCGTGGTCGCGGGCGCTGTCTGCCCTGCCCGTGCGCTTCACCCCCGCCCTGCCTGCTCCCGCTGCCTCTGGAGGATCTTCATGGACACCCGAGCCCACACCCCGCTCGTACGCCTCGATGTGACAGCCTCCGATCTTCATGGCGAGATCGAAAGGCTGCGCGCCATCGGCCCGGTGGTCCGCGTGGAGCTTCCCGACGGCATACCGGCCTGGGTGATCACCCGGCATCAGATCCTCCAGGACCTCCTGGTCGATCCGCGCGTCGCCAAGGACGCGAAGCACTGGGCCGCGCTCACGCAGGACGCTGTGCCCGAAGGCTGGCCGCTGATCGACTTCGTCACCAACCCCGGCATGACCACCGCCGACGGTGACGACCACCGCCGCCTGCGTGCCCTGGTCACCCAGGTCTTCACCCCTCGCCGCATCGCTGCGATGCGGCCCCGCATTGAGGCGATCACCCGCCTCCTGCTCGACGACCTCACGACCCATGCGCCCGGCCCCGTCGACCTGCGCCGTCGCTTCGCCTACCCGCTGCCGATGCGGGTGATCGGCGACCTCCTTGGTGTCCCTTCTGAGCGGCACGACGAGTTCCGCTCCCTGTCCGCCAGCCTGACCAGCAGCACCACCTCCTCCGAGAAAACCCTGGCCACCCGACGCCAACTGCACGCCCTGCTCACCGACCTCGTGACGGCCAAACGCGCCACGCCCGGCGACGACCTCACCAGCGACCTGATCGCCGCGCGGGAGGATGACGACCGGCTCACGGAGGCCGAGCTCATCGGCACCCTCGTCCTGATCCTGGTAGCCGGCCACGGCACCACCCTCAATCTGATCACCAACGCGGTACGGGCCCTTCTCACCCGCCCGGATCAGCTCGCCGCGGTCACCGGCGGGCACCAGTCGTGGGCCGCGGTCGTCGAGGAGACCCTGCGCTGGGACTCCCCGGTCGGCCACTTCCCGCTCCGCTACGCCACCGACGACATCCGTATCGGCGACGTGGTGATCCCTCGCGGCGAGGCGATCCTGGCCTCCTACGCGGCAGCCGGACGCGACCCTCATCACCACGGCCCCACCGCCGACGAGTTCGACGTCACCCGGCCGCCGGCCCGACACCTGTCGTTCGGGCACGGACCGCACTACTGCATCGGCGCCGCCCTGGCACGACTCGAAGCCGAGGTCGCCCTCCCGGCCCTCTTCGACCGCTTCCCCCGACTCGCTCTCACCACCCCGCCGGAGGAACTGGTGCCCTTGCCGTCCTTCGTCAGCAACAGCGTTCAGACCCTGCCGGTCACCTTGGGCAGCGTGTAGAAGAGCGGCTGCCGCAGCGGACCGTCCGTGGCGGCCGCGTTGTCAGTGGCTCCTGGCATCCTGCACACCTCCAGACATAACCCTGTGCACAAGCAAGATCACTCAGGGTGCGGGGGTTGTTGTCACGCACAGAAAGGCACACCACTGTGAAGACCCTGCCAGCGACCTTCCGTCGCCTGCTGGCCTCGGTGACCGACATGTACACCGTCGTCGCCGAGCATCCCCGTGCCGACAATGTCCGCGCCTCGGTGTGGGAGATCGAAGGCCCCGACGGATCAAGGTGGTTCGCCAAGCAGCACGCGGGCCCCAAGCTCCATCGCCGCGAGGTGAACGCCTACCAGAAGTGGACGGGAGCCCTCGGCCCGGACCGCGCTCCCGCCCTCGTCGCCTCCGACAGTGAGTCGCGAACAGTTCTCGTCACCGCCGTCCCCGGGCGCAGCCTGGACAGGCTGCGCCTGCCGGCCGAGCAGGAGCGGGAGGCGTACCGGCAGGCTGGTCTCCTGCTGGCCCGGCAGCACGCCGCGGACACCGGCAAGCCTCCCACGGACACGGTGGAAGAGGACTGGGACACCGTGCTCGCCAAACTTCTGGCGGGCGCCGCGCGCTACGTGACCGCGGACGACGTCACACTGCTGCGTTCCCTGGCCCAGCAGGCTCCCACCGGCCTGGCGAACGTGGTGGCGCACGGGGACTACATGCCGAAGAACTGGATGTGGGAGCAGAGCGAACAGCGGCTGCGCGTCATCGACTTCGAGCGGACCCAGCTCGAAGCCGCTGCCCGCCGGGACCTGAGCAGATTGCACTACCGGATCTTGCACCACCGGCCCGACCTGGCTGCCGCCTTCTACAGCGGGTACAGGCGGCCGCTCTCCCGTGAGGAGGAACGAGCGCGAGCGGCATACGCCGTGCTGGACGCACTGGACGGCGTGCGCTGCGGCGTCGACCATCACGACATCGACCTGGTCGACGAGGCTCACACCATGATCGCGAACCTGCGGGCGGAGTCCACCCGCCGCTCCCTGGGGTGGTAGCCGACATGCAGGAGGAAGCCGCGCTCGGCGACGAGATCCTGGCCAAGGTGCTCTCCGACCGCTACGGCGTCGACATTGCCGAGGCCACGCTGGTACCGATGGGTACCGAGACCATCAACAGGCGTGTGGCCCTGACCGATGGGCGCCGTGTCTTCGTCAAGCAGTACCAAGCCGCCGCGGACCTGGAGCACGCCCAGGCGGCTTGGGACATGTCGGAGTTCTGCCGCGCCGCCCAAGTGCCCGTACCCCGGCTCTGGCCCAACCGAGACGGGGGCGTCCTCACTCGGTTCGAGGATGTGGCCTGGGTGGTGACCGACGAGGCACCTGGACGGGTCGCGACCGTGCCGTTGACCGTGCCCCGTGCCCAGCACATCGGCTTGATGCTCGGCCGCATGCACCGCGCCCTGGCCTCCTACACGCCGCCCGCACGCGTCCGCCAGACCCGGTGGCGCACTGCGGATGTCGAAACGGTCGCTGCCGCGGCCGAAACCGTGCTCGCCCGTGCGGCCGCACAGCACGACCCCCGCCTCGATCAGCTTCAGGTCGAGCTCGCGCAGCGCCATGACGACCTTCGCACTCACACGGCCCGGCTGCGGGCCGGACTCCCCGACACCCTGGTGGCCCAGGCCACGCACGCCGACTTCACCCGCACCAACCTCCTGACCCAGGAAGATGTGGTCACTGCGATCCTGGACTTTCAGGGGGAAACCTGCCTGCTGGCCTGGGAGCTGGGACGGGCCGCCTTCGACCCGCGGACCGTGGCGAACAGCCCGTCCTGGATGCTGTGCGCCCTGCGCATGATCGAGGCATACCGCGTGGAGAACCCCGACCTGCCACTCGCCGACCTACGGGCCAGCGCCCGCATCGCGCTGCTGTACATGCTGTTCAGCCTCTACGGCGCCACCACCGCCGAGTACGGACTTCCCGCCGAAGCAGAAGCCGACCTGCAGCGGTACTGGGCCGAGCGCCAGGTCACCATCCGCCGTCTCCTCAACAACCTCGACGACCTCGAGACGGCTCTCAGAACGATCGGGCAGGGGTGGTGAGAGTGTCCGTGGCGAACGCTTCCAAGAACCAGAATGGGCTTCCCAACTGCCCAGCGTTCCGGGAGACCCCGTTCGTGGTCATCGACTTCGAGGGCACTACCCCCAAGGGGTTCTCTCCGGAGCCGATCGAAGTCGCGGCGCTGGGTGTCCAGCAGGAGCCCGGGCGCGGTCCGGTGCGCAGTGGCATTGCGTTCCAGTCCCTGATCCGGCCGCCCGCCCGGGTGTGCAAATCCAGCCGCGCCCGCGAGGTCGTCGCATCCAAGGAGATCGGTAGCGGCGCTGCATCCCGGGGCGTGGCCGAACAGTGGGATGCGGCGCGATATTGTCCTACTCGTCACCGTGCCACGCCCGTCCAGCCGGTCAGCGGCCGGCGCGCATAGAGACGATGATGTCCTTGTCCGCGTTGCGGGTGATGAAGAGGCCGGAACCGTCCGGTGTGGTCAGGTAGGGGATTTCCGTGCCGACGCTGAGAACCTTCGGGTCCCCGGTGACGGTCCGGAGGTTGAGCTGGGCCGGGACCGGTTCGGTGTCGCTGCCGATCGAGTCGTCGCGGACTGCGCCGTACGCGGTGCCGTCGTCGCGGATGGAGGCCAGGACGATGGTCTTGCGGTTCCCGTCTCCCTCCAGGCACATGCCCCGCTTGGTCTGCAGGTCGAACGCGAGCGGTCCGGCGGCCAAGTAGCGTCCGTCGGGTGAGGCGATGACGGGGAAGTCGCGATTGGAGCTGGTCTCGTCGGGGATCTCGTAATCGCAGACGACTTGGGCTGTGAGTGTGCCGGTGCGCAGATCGTGCACGGACCACACGGCGTTGTCGTCACGGCCATACTTCCCGCCGGTGTTCCAGCCGGCCAGGAGATGTCCTCTTGCGGCTGCGTAGACGGTGCCGTTCCAGGAGTCGAGGATGCCGGTGGTGGCGTCGACCTGCTTGGGCCGGATGGAGTCGCTGAACCACTGGCCGGGGATGCCGAAGCCTCCGCCGCCCATGCCGACCAGCGGACCGTCGGACGTGGCGGCAATGACGCGGCTGCTGTTGCAGGCGACCGCCTGCTCGCACTGCGGCAGGAGCTTGTTGGCGTCCTCGTAGGCAGTCGTCTTGCCCGTGGCGACATCCACCGCGGCCGACGAGCGCGGGAACGCACCGTCCTCTCCCCAGGCCACGAGCAGCCTGCCGCCGGATGTCTGCACGCGGATCTCGCCGGGGTCCGCGGAGACGGGGACGTCGATCTCCCGCACCGGCTTGACCGCGGACCCGGAAGCGCCGGCCGGGTAGAGGGCCAGGCGTACCACCTCGACGCCCTGGTGGAGTTCGTCCTTGCCTCGCATGCCGTGGGCGTACGCGACGACGTAGCGCTGGCCGTCCTGCTCGAAGCCCATCACGTCGGGGATCTCGGCGGCTTCGCCGGCGGCGTCATCGCCCTCGGCGCCCTCGACGGGTGTGGGCGGGTTCCACGGCGCCGACCTCCAGGCGACCTTGCCGCTGTTGCCCGACCGCGCGGTGACCGTGTAGCCGTTGGAGGCCACCTGCATCACCGCGACCGTCTGCGTGCCCGGAACTGTCGTCACCGGCAGGGTCGTCACCGACTCCGGCACCCACGACAGCTTCTCGTCCCAGCCCTTCGCCGCGTCGTAGGCCGCCGGTACGCTCAGCTTGACGAGCGGCTCGGAGCGATCAAGCGGGCCCGGACCGGGGTGCTTGGACGAGCCGGAGTCCGAAGCGGAGCCCGAACAGCCAGTCAACACCGTCAGCACCAGTGCCCCGGCCACCGCCGTACGCGCTCGCATGATCCGCCGCCCCCTCGTCCTTGCCATGATCCGGTCAGGTCCGAACCCTAGCAACGCGCCTCGAGCGTTCCGGCCCTCCAGCCCCGCCGGGCGTTTGATCAGGCCAGCTTCTGTCCACGCTGGCCGAATACACCACTTGCAGCTCTGGGCGAGCCATCGGAAGGGGCCCCACACCACCGGGTCCAGGTGGGCGGGGAAGGCGAGCTGTACTTCGAGGTGTTCGGTCGGCAGGCGTACGGCGCGCTGGAACCAGCGGCCCCACTTGTCGTCGCCGACGCTGTAGGCGTACTGAATCCACACCGACTCACCCGGGTAGAGGGGGAAGCGGCCCTGGTCGTTGTCGAACAGCAGCCAGATCTCCTTGAACGCGTCCCGGTCGTGCTTTGCCTCCCACCGCATCGCCTCCCCCCGGCAGGTGGCGGTCAGCGCCAATTCCTCCCAGGTCAGCGGGTGTTCGCGGTAGTGGGCGTTGGAGCGTTCCGGCTCGCCGGGATAGCGGTCCACCGAGATCCGGATCAAGTAGCGGGTGACCGGCTCGCTGCCGGTGTTCCGCAACCGGCGCCGCATGGTCAGCCGGTAGCTGGTCCCGTCGTACTCAAGACGGGCCTGTGGACACCTCACCCACCGCTTCCTGCACGGCGACCCCAGGAAGACCGTCCTCGTGCGTCCGGGACCGCTGTGGCCTCCGGCAACCACCGGGCCCCCGGGCACAAGCCCGACCCAGCCGCGCTGGCGTGTGTGCACCACTTCAAGTGGCGTTCGGGCGTCCTGGACGATCTGAAGCGCCGGGTGGAACGGTTCTCCACCGGCCAGTGGGCCGAGCACACACCTGCCGTGAGGGATGAGGCATCCCGCCTGCTGGAACATGTCGGCCGGCACCGCGGGCGCATCGACGTCGCCGACCCGCGCCTGGCCTTCCGCCGCGTCGCCCTGGACCGCCTGCCCGCCGGTTGGGCCGCCGAGGCGCGCACGATCGCCGCCCACTGGCGCCCGCCGACCTGGGCCGATTCCCGCTGCTAGCCGGGCCGGATCAGCGAGAATGAGCCCCGTACGCGCCGTCGATGAAGGAGCGAGGAAGACGTGAGCGGTCCGCTGGCCGTACTGCTGGTCGGGATCACAGGCTCTGGCAAGACCGTGCTCGCCCAGGCCCTCGCCGGGCGCGGCTTCGTCCGCCTGTCCGTCGACGAGGAGGTCCACCGGCTGCACGGCCGGTACGGCGTCGACTACCCCGAGCACGAGTACTTCGAGCGCGAACGCCCCGTCGTCGACGCCGTACGCGGCCAGCTCATCAAGCACCTGGCCGCCGGCCGCAACGTGGTCCTGGACCACGGCCTGTGGCTGCGCTCCAACCGTGAGGAGCGGAGGAAGACTGTGTCGGCCGCGGGCGGGCGCCCGCTGCTGGTTTACCTGCCCGTCACCAAGGCCGAACTGCTGCGGCGCCTGGAGGCGCGCACCCAGCGGGATGACGCCAACGCGCTCACCGTCAGTCCCCAGGCGCTGGAGGACTTCTTCGCACGCTTCGAACCCCCGGCCGACGACGAAGCAGCCCTTGTGTACACCGGCGACGTGGACGCGGTGTACACCCCCGCCCGCTGATCAGGCTCCGGCCACCCAGAGGGGCGCGCGACGGCCCCTTCCGGGCGTCCGGCCTGTTCACCGCGTCCACTCGTACTCGTCGTCCGTCTCATCCTCGGTAAGGACGTCCACCCATCGTCATCGCCGTGCAAACCGGGTGGCACGAGCAAGCGATGGCCGCGCTCGACGAGGACGGTCTCCGGCTCCAGGGCGCCCAGCCTCCTCTTGTCCGCTGAGGTGCTGTGGTGTTGCCCCGTCCGGCGGCTGACCACCATGGACGGGGGCGGTAATGAAGGGCCGCTGTGCACCGTGCGAGAGAAAGTGACCGTGCGACGCCGCCCTTCCCTCTGCGCCTCTAAAGGCGACCCCGCCCCGACCGGAGCGAACCTCGTAGGCACAGGCGGACCGATCTCACCTCAGCAGCATTCAAAGATCCATTAAGGCATCGCCACCAATTGCGATCTTGGAATCCAGATTCTGAGACAATAACACCCGGGTGACCTTCACAACACGCCCATCTGCATGGATCATGCTTTCCTCCTTGTACGATCTGTGGCCAGGGCGTGTCGGCCTACCACCGCATGCCTCAAGCACAAGCTCCTGGCTACTGGCACCCCGCGTATGTATCGGGATGGGGCTGACAGCGAACACCTCAGTGGAGCGACCATGCGTTGGCGTAGAGACCGTTCACGGCGCGCACTCGTGAAGGAATGCGAGAGACTGCTCGCCAATCTCCCTATCCCCGCTCCCTTCAGCGTCGAGGCGCTGGTGCGGAATATGGAGGGCGCGTTGGGTCGCCAGATTCGGCTAGTGCCACTGGACGATCCCGACGGTGGCCTGGGCACAGCATGCGGTCTGCGGGTCAAAGCGCCGGAGTTCACGATCATCCTCTATCGCCGCCGTTCAACTCGCAATCAGACCGAGCACATAATCCTCCATGAGCTCGCGCACGAATGGATGAACCACGGGACGTCCCTGACGGATGCCGAGATCGAGCAGTACGTCCCTGAGCGCATTCGCCAGGAAGTCCTTCGGCGTTTCCCGTCGACCCTCGTCCAAGGGCGCGTGAATTTTGGCAGCCCCGAGGAAAAGCAGGCCGAGCTTTCAGCCTCTTTGATAAAGCGGCTAGCACGCCGTCAGTCGTTTACGGGAGATGACATGGTCAGCCTCCTGGAGCATTCACTTTCTCACCCAGTCGCCGCCCCACCGCGGCGCCGAATCTAATCGCGATCCGACTGGCGACCGCCGAGGCACGGTTCCCGGCACTACGACTTCCGCCACATAGAGCAGCCCACCTGGCAATCAATACTGCGGTCAGCCGAATTTCCGGTTCGGCAAACGCGCAGCCGGCGTAAATACCCACTGGATCCGTGTTCGACTACATTAAATACCTCACTGCGGCCGTGATGACCGTCATCGCCGTATGGCGATTCCCTGCAGTTCGGTACGGTGATGCTCACCGCCGCGCGCTCTGGGGCGGCTATGCGGGATTCGCCGTAGCTCTGTGGCTCTACACGCCAGCAGCAATGGACGCGGTGGATCGCATTCCCATCGTGGACCTGAGCGCCCTACTCAGGCACTTCGCCAGTACTGCAGCAATCATCGCGTCCCTAACCTACGTCGCCACCAGCTACGGGAAGAGCTCGGAGACAGTCGTCCCCCGGCACGTGGCGGTCTCCCGCTGGATCGCCCGCGCGTCATATAAAACGGGGGCGATAGGCGTCATTCTGCTCACGGTCCTATTTTTTACCGTGGTGGACCGGGACACGCCGAGCCAAAACTTCCTCATCGACCACGCTGGGCAATGGGGGGTCGCGGTCTACATGACCGTGTTCTACTTCTTCCCGCTCATCACGACCGCGGTTTGCGGCTACCAGTGGACAAGGGCGGCGCGACAGGCCGAGTGCAGAAGCATGCGTATTGGGCTGCGCTTGATGGGGATTTCGATGTGGATGGGCCTTACCCATACGGTGGCCCGTATCACCATCGTTTGGGCTACCGTCGCATTCCCTCTAAGTCCTTCCACAGTGCATCTCCTTGTAGACGCAACATCGATATGGATGAACCTGCTCTTCCTGATCGTGGCCGTAGGCGCGAGCATTCCTACCACCCGCGCGGCGGCGGCTCGATGGAAGACCTTGCGCACCCTTTACAGGACTTACCCGCTCTGGTTTGACCTGGTGACGGCTTTTCCCGGCACGAGCCTGTATCCACCAGGACGGCGCCTCGCGGAACTCATGCACATCCGCGTCCCCATTGATGTTCGCCTGGACCGATGGACTCAGGATATTGCTGACGCTTGCGAGAAACTGCGATATTACGCTCCACGAGACTTGATGTTCGCCGCCGAGGACATCACTGCCTCGCTCCCCGATCCTGAGCCGGCTGCGGAAGCGTACTGGCTTAAGGCCGCGCTCCAGGCAGCTGACACCGTGCCAGCCAATCCGCACGCGGCTGGCAGTTTGAGAGCCAAACCGTTCGTTGACACCGATAGTGAAGCGGCGTGGCTAGCACGAGTCAGCACGGCCTACTCGCATATCACCGCAGATCAAGCTCGGGAGCTTCTCCTGCACTCCACAGAGGCGGAATCCGAACCAGGTCGAAAGCCCTGATTTCTCGGTTCGGACGCATTGCCCGGCATGTGTAACCGGGCGACATGGCGATCTTGAATGCGTGCTGCTACTGCAAGTGAGATTTGGCACCATCTGCTGCATGAAGTGGGCTGGTACCGTGGGTCATGCGGACTGATAGGTCTTGCTCCGCCCCCGTAAGTGCACCCTGGCCTGCGACGCACAGCTACTCCCGTCGCCACATGTAGCCGGGCCGTGACGCTATCCGGTCTGGATGGGCGTCCGAAATCTCAGCAATCTGGAGTTCTCGCATGTCCAACCGCCGCACCGGCCTCATCCTCGATTTCGGAGGCGTTCTCACGACTCCGCTGTTGCCCGCAGTGCTCGCCTTCGAGCAGCGTGAGGGTCTTCCGCAGGGCGCCTGCCTCACGGCCCTGTACAAGGATGAGGAGGGCGTCCGGATCACCAGTGATCTTGAGCGCGGAGCGGTCTCCCAGACCGAGTGGAACGAGTTCGCCGGCAAGATGCTGGGCGTGCCGGCTGACAACCTGATGGGCCGCATCTTCGGCGACCTCCGCCCCGAGCCGCTGATGATCAATGCGGCTGCCGCAGCGAGGCGAGCCGGGATCAAGGTGGGCATCCTGTCCAACTCCGTGGGCTTGACGCCTTGGGACCTGTACGACGGCTTCGAGCTTGAGCGGCTGTACGACGTCGTGGTGATCTCCGAGCAGCACCTGCTGCGCAAGCCTGACCCCGAGCTCTTCGAGATCACGCTCAAGCTCATGGACCTGCCGGCCGAGGAGTGCGTCTTCGTCGACGACACCGAGGGATATGTCCGGGCAGCGGAGCAGCTCGGCCTCGCCGGGGTTCACAACCAGGACCCCCGGAAGACGGTAGCCACTCTCTCCGAGCTGCTCGGCGTGGACCTCACTGCCTCTTAGCCCGGCGCCGGCCGCTCGGCGGTCCGATCGGTCTCGATGTCGGAGCTGAGCATTTGGAGCGCCGGGATCGGGAACAGCGAAGGGACTACGGCGATTGCCCCCAGTAAGGGGCATCGCCGTAGTCCCTTCGCTGTTGTCGGCCATTGACGCGGCCGCGAGATAGCTCGCATTGGGCTGGTCCGCGCGCGGTCAACGGCCCGTACCCGACGCCGAGCCGGCCGAGCGGAAAACGCCTGAGACACCAAGCCCGCGAGGAGTGTTCGCCGGGGGCGTCACTCCCCGTCCTACACCTCTGGCAGCTTGTGCTTCAGCTCTCCGACGAGCTCGTTGATATGGGCCATCATTTCGGCAGACAGGCCCGCGCTGTTGCCGCGGGCAGCCAGGCCGAGGATCTGCCCTCGGTGAATCGAGCCGAGGAAGCGGAGTGCCTCCAGGAATTCGCGGGCCGCAGGGTTGACCTCGGCATCGTCCTGGAAGAGGGCCGCGTCGACCTGGAGGGCCTGGGCAAGGCCGGCACGCACCACATCGGAAGCCTCCGTTGTGGCACCCGTGCGAAGGGCGGCGATGTCGTCGGCCGTGACGGCCTCCACGCCCGCATGCTCATTTACCAGCCGCGCGATTTCCTCATCAGAGGGCGCTTCCTGACCAACGTACCCGTGCTGCAGGAGATAGTTGATCTTCTCCCCGACCGTGCGAGGTGCGGACGCCTGCTCGTCACGCGAGCCCCCGGGGTGAAGCCCGAACGAGCAGTCCTGGGCAGCCAGCAATTCCTCTTTGGACACCTTGTACGCCTGTGCGAGCGGCAGCACGTAAGCATCACTGAGCCGGCGCCGGCCCGATTCGGCGTTCTTCACCGGCACGCGGCTCGCGCCGATGACCGCGGCGGCCTGCGCAACGCTGAGGCCAGCGTCGCACCGCAGGAGCTGCAGGTCCGGCGGACCGTCGTGGGGGAAAAGAACATCAAGCGACTCACCGAGCGCCGCTGCAATTAGGGGAAGCTTCTCGCCCTTGGGGAAGTCCTGGCCGCTCTCCCATCGAGCGACCGTGGGGGCGCTGACGCCCACCATCTCGCCCAATTCCTGCTGAAGGAGGTCCTTTCCCCGCCTGACAGCACGTACGCGGCTGCCGTCGAACTGACGTGGCACATGAACTCCTGCAGGGTGACGATCGGGCCGGTGGGGGCGTCCTCTAGAGCAACTGTAACCCAGACTTGATACATCCACGCAACTGACGTACGTTTCCGTATCGCACCTGCTGGCCGACTCCAGCTCCCCATGGTGCCAGCCCCAGGAAGGACCCCCCATGCATGCTGCGTCGCCGTCGCCGCCTGCGCAACGCGCCGCAGGATTCGGTACCCAGCCGCTGCCGGCGACTGGACCGGGGATTCGGTCCTGGCCCCGCGTAGCAACCCCAGGCGCGGGTGCTGCCTGATGGCTCGCAGCCGTCCAGTCCAGTGCCGAATACCTGGCAAAGTGGACAAAAGCGGCCAATCTTACAAAGGTCTTACATGGCGTAAATGGGGGCGTGGGGGATGCACGTACGCGAGCTGTAGGCGTACGACACGCAAGCGCACCCTCAATCACCCGGCGGACGGCGTGTGCGGGAGAACAAGAAGATGCCAAACCCCGAGAGCGGCGACTCTCAGGCGGACACGGCATGAGCCGGCACTTCCGGGCAAGCGCAAGAGCGGGACTCTCCGTCACTCTCTGCAACCAGTACAGAGTTTAAGGACCAACTCTGGATCTTGACACGGGTCCGTGCGTATGTTCGTCGTCCCCCGGGCGCCCTGCCCGGCACCACAAACGTAAGGAGAGCAGCAGCATCGGCCTGTAGGTCCGCATACAGCGACGGCGTCCGAGAGCGGAACTCCCGGACGCCGAACGCTAAATGGCATGTCCGCCCCGGCAAGGGCGGAGGTTGCCCACCATCACCACGCTGAGTCCTTCCGAGGGGCGCATCAGCGTGGCAACACTGCAACGAGGAGTATCGCATGCCTCCTGCCCTGCGCAAAAGGCCCTTCCGCCTGGCCTTCGCGGCAGCCACGTCCGACTCGGCGCCTCTGTGCCCCGAGCTGGAGCCCACCATCCCGGCCTCGGCGAACCGCCGGCCCCGCCCCGCCACCGGGAGCGGCCGATGAGCAGCGACGCCCGCGAGTGGGTGTGGGAGCACAGCGCCAGCCGCGGAACCGCGCGCCTGGTCCTGCTGTCGATCGCCGACCGGGTGGCCGACGAGCAGTGCGTCTCCTGGGCCTCGCTGTCCAGCCTGGCCAAGCGCACGCGCGCCTCCGTCTCCACGGTGCGCGAAGCCATCGACCGGCTGGTCGACGCCGACGAGCTGGAGCAGCTCGACGACCTCACCGGCCCGCAGCGCAGCACGGTCTACCGCCTGCCCCTCGCCGCGAAGGCCGTGGCCCAAGCCAAGCGGGAGCTGGAGGAGGACGGCGACCAGGCGCCGACGGACGATCCGGAGGAGGGCCTGACACTGCGGCTCTCGGTCCTGCGGCGGTACGGAATCCGTCCTCGTGAGGTGCCGGGATCCCCCGCCAGGGTGCGGAAACCGGCAGTAGCGGAAACCGGCAGGTCCCGACGGAAACCGGCACCTCGGCGTACCGGAAACCGGCACAGCGGTGTACCGGAAACCGGCATACAGAACCGTAGTGAACCGGATTTGAACCGGAGGTACAGCAGTGGTGCTGCCGTCATCTCCGCTGCCGAGTGGCAGGTCGACCCAGCCACCCACACCTGGGCCCGACAGCAGGGACACCTCGATCGCCTCGGCGAACAGGGCCTGCAGGCGGCCGACGCGAAGTGGCGGGCCCACCGGGCCGACTTCAAGCTGCGGCCAGCTGCTGCCTGGGCTGCCGACTGGCGCTCCTGGATCGCCCGAGAGCACGCACCCAGCCGCCCGAGCCTCTACGCCGTGCCCGGCGGAGCTTCCGCAGCGCCGGGTGGCATGACGCGGGCCGAGGCCCACACGGCCGCCCTTCTCGCCGCCCTCGACGAGCCGACCGGAACGGAGGGCTGACCATGGACCGTCGCGAAATCGCAGCCCTGCTGGCCTACATCGGCCGACTCGACCCCCGCACCATCCGCACCGACCAGGGCGAGGCCCGCGACCAGCTCGCCCAGTGGCACGAGCTGCTCGGCGACGTGCCGATGGCCACCCCGCACGGCTGGGACGCCCGCGTCGCCGCCCGCCAACACATCCGCACCTCGCCGTACCAGATCCTGCCCGCGGACGTGGCCCGTCCCTGGGAGAGCTACCGGCGAGACCGCCTGGCGAGGCACTCCGACCCCACGCCGTCCGTCGACCCGAACGACCAGGCCGCTTGGACCGCCGAGCTGGTCGGCGCCCGCCGCGCCGTCGCCGCCGGCATCGCGCAGCCCGCGCAGGCCCGGGCGATCACCAGTGGTCGCGACGGCATCGATCCGAGGCTGAAGGCGCGTCTGCGGGAGATCGGCTCCTGCATACCGCCCGCCGCCCGAGCCGCCCTCGCGCCCTACCGGCCAGCCCGAGCCGCGCGCGAGGCCGCCGTCGCCCAGGGGCAGCCGGACGCCCTGAGCGTCCGCTGCGAGTGGTGCCTGGCCCAGCCCGGTGAGCCGTGCCGTCGCCGAAGGGTCGGCCCCGACGGTGGAGCCCGCGGAACTGCCCCGCGTGCCACCCCGCACCCCGGCCGCCTCGACCTCGCCGCCGCACAGCAGCCCCAGCAGACCGAACAGGTCCGCCAGCCCGCGATGGCCTGACCGGCGCGCAAGGCCGGTGCATCCCATCCGGTGCACCGCCACCACACCACCGTCCCGCCTCGGCTGCGGCGCACCTCCCTGCGCCGCAGCCGGCACCCGACGCCGCGTCCGCCCCAGCGCCGGCCCCGCCCGGCCAACGCGGCAGCACATCGGAGACCCCCTTGCGCCACATCACCACCCACGACGCGCCACCCACCGGCCTGCGCGGCATCGGCGACACCAGCTGGCAAAGCCGCGGTGTGTGCCACGGCATGGACCCCGAGGACGCCGACGCCGTGTTCTTCCCCCTCCCCCGGGACCACGATGCCATCGCCGAGGCGAAGGAGCTGTGCGGCTGGTGCCCGGTACGCCGCGACTGCCTCAACTATGCCCTGGAGAACGTCCTCAAGGAGGGCATCTGGGGCGGGCTCACCGAAGCCGAGCGGCGCCCCTGGCACGACGGGCTGCCCCAGCGCCTCGACTACAGCCGCGTAATCGCCTTCTTCAACGGACGCGACGTGCACCTGACCGAGGCCGAGCGCCAGGTCGTCATCGACCACGCCTACGTCCGCGGCTGGCGACCCGCCCGGCTCGCATCCGCGCTGCAGATCAGCCACAAGCACGCCCGGGACCTGCTCCGGCAGGCCGCCAACAAGGTCTTCGACCGCGACCGCACCTACGGCGTGCCCCGGCCAAAGAAGAAGCGGAAGAAGGCCACCCCGACCGCAGGCGGCCCCGCGCCCGCCAAGCCCGGTACACGGCAGCCGGTGACCCGTCCGGTGGCCTCGACCTCGGTGCACGCCCCTCTCGGAAAGGCAGCATGACCCACCCCGTCCTGTCCCTCGGTGCCGCTACGGACCTGCCTCTCATCCTCGCGATCGGCGTGCCCGCCGCCCTCGTCCTGATGCTGACCGCTTGGGCGATCCGGCGCCGGGACACCCGCCCGCAGAAACGTCTCGGCAGCCCGGCGGTCAAGGTCGCCGCGCTCGCCGCGCTCGGCTGCACCGCCTACAGCGCGGACACGAGCTGGCGCTTCGCCGCCGACTACCTCGACATGGCCGGCACCGCTGAACGCGTCGCCATGTTCGCCGCAGCCGAACTCGCTCTCTTCGCGACCGCGCTGATGGCCCGGCAGAATCTGGCCACCCAGGGGGCACCCGGCCTGCCCGGCACGCTGGTCTGGGTGATCACCGGAGTGCAGGTGATCCCCGCCTTCGCCGAGAGCGGCCCTGTGGGCGGCACCGTCCGCGCCTTCGTCGGCCCGATCATGGCGGCGATGCTGTGGCACCTCGCCATGGGCATCGAACTGCGCCTGCGTACCCCGGGCGCCGCGTCCCGAGGGTTGATCGCCACCTTGGGGCGGGAGGTGCGCGAACGCCTGCTGTCCCGCCTGGGCATCGCAGCCCGAGACCGCGACGCCGCGCAGATCACCCGCGACCGGGCTACCACCTGCGCTGTCGCCCTCGCCGCCCGCCTCGCGGAGCGCACGCCCGAGCAGCAGCAGAGCTGGCGCGGCCGACGCCTCACCCGGCGGCTGTCGAAGGCCCTCGGCAGGGCATCGGTCGGCACCGACCCCCTCCAGCGCGCGCAGCTGCTCGACCAGCTCGCCGCCCGTCGGCACGCCCTCGCGCTCGCCACGGTCCCGCTTCCGTCTCCCTGGTCCCCGCCACATGGCAGTGCCACGGCTGCCACGGTCCCCTCGCCGCAGGCGCCGAACGCGGCGGTTCCCTCAACCGGTCCCCGCCGTCCCGCCGAACTGATCGGGGACCGGGGACCGCGTGAGGAGGGGGGACTGGTCCCCGGGACCAGGGAACAGGACGCGGGGACCGAGGGCGGGGACGCGGGGACCGAGCCCGCTGGGGACCGGGGACCGGAGGGCACCACGTCGGGGACCGAGCCCACCGGGGACCGGGGACCGGAGGGCACCACGTCGGGGACCGAGCCCACCGGGGACCGGGGACACAAGGTCCCCCTCCGCCGGAAACCGACTACGAAGGCCAAGGGCAAGGGGAAGCGAAGTGGCCGGTCTGGAGGCCCACAAACGCAGCGTCCGCCGCGCGAGCCGGAGCAGTCGGTGGACCAGCTCGTCCAGCAAGTCCGCCCTCACGTCCCCGAGCTGCTCGCGCGGGACGGCAACGAGTCCGTCACCCGGGTTCAGCTGCGGGAGATCCTGCGGCGCGAGGGCCTCCGGGGCGGCCGGAACGACCGGCTGAGCCTCGTCCTCCAGCAGCTGCGGAGCGACGACACCACGAAGACAAGGAGCACCGCCCGATGAAGACCTGCCACCAGTTCAACACCGTCCGTGCGGAGTACCAGCGGGAGATCGGCTACATGATCGCCCACTCCAAACGGCACGAGGGCAGGCCGGCGGCAAAGTCCAGCGCTAAGCAGGCTGCATCGACGAAGCAGCGGATGGCCCGGGCGCTCAACAGCCACGTCGCGCGCTGCCCCGAGTGCGGCTGAACCGGTAAAACCCCAGCTCAACGCCCTACCCGCAAACAGGTGGTCCGGCTCCCTCGCCGGGCCACCGCCCCGCTCCAGGAGACAGGCCGTGATACCGCGTCCCCCTCGCTCGTCCGAGCCCACGATCGCCGAGGCCGGCGCCTGGGCGGACGTCCTGGTCCGCCGACGCCTCCTGCACGCCGCAGTCCTCGCCCCGACCGGCCAGTGGCTCGTCCAGTTCCAGCCCGACGAACCCGTCCGCGTCCTCAACGGGCCGGCCGACGTCGTCGAGCTGGCCGCCACCATCCAGCACCGCACCCGCTCAACGAGGCCCGAATCCCGATGACGAACCCGATCCAGAACGGCAACACCCCGGAACCTGCTCATGACCTCAACTTGATCTCGGGGCGAGCAAGTTGGGGCGGAAGTAGTACTTCCGCCAAGCCCGCCCCTGAAGGGGCGGGAGAGGACCTGCACCGGGGGGCGCAGGTCCTGGGGGCTTCGACCGAGGGCGGATCGAAGCCGGAGGAGGAGCGCAAGCCGAATCGTCGACCTCGTGAGCGTCCTGCCCGTCAGCGTCCTCGTCAGCCGCCTGAAAAGAAGCGCCGCCACCTGCGTACGACCCGCTTCAACGACGCCGAGTTTGCCCTGATCGTTTCCGCTGCCGCCCAGTGCAACCTGACCGTCGGCGGCTTCCTCGCCCGTGCTGCGCTTGCTGCGGCCCGAGATCTCGACCGAACGAATGCCGAGATCGCCACCGAACGCGATGTTCTGACTGCCCTGTTCGACAGCCGGCGCAAGCTCGGCTGGGCCGGCAGCAACCTCAATCAGGTGACGAAGGCCCTCAACGCCGGTGCCGATGCGGCCCTCCCTCAGCTGGAGGCAAGCCTCGCGGCCGTGCGGCGGGCCGCCGACGCGGTGCACGCCGCCGCGACCGCGGTCCTCGAACAGCAGCAGGCAGCATGATCCCGAGCGTCAACCCGCCCGGCGAGCGGACCATCGGCCTGCTCGCCTACCTCTACGGCCCCGGCAAGCGTGAGGAACACGTTGACCCCCACCTCGTGGCCTCCTTCGACGGCATGGCCCCCGACCCCGGCCGCGACCCGAACGCCACACTGAAGGCCCTCCAGCAGCTCCTGGACCAGCCCGTCCAGGCGCTGCCGTCGCACGCCCGGCCTGCCAAGCACGTGTGGCACACCTCCGTCCGCACCGCCCCCGGCGACCGGACCCTGTCGGACGAAGAGTGGGCCGAGGTCGCCCGCCGGATCGTCGCCGCCACCGGCATCGACCCCGGCGACGGAGAGCCCGGTTGCCGCTGGGCCGCCGTACGGCACGCGGAGGACCACATCCACATCGTCGCCACCCTCGTGACCGAGGACGGCCGACGCCCTGACGACTACCGTTCGGGCGCCCGTGCCCAGGCCGAGGCCCGGCTCATCGAGAAGGAACTCGGTCTCCACCAGGTCGCCCCCGGCGACGGCACGGCTGCTCAGCTGCCCACCAGCGCCGAGCGACACAAGGCCGAGCGCCAGGGCCGCGAGCGCACTGCCCGCGAAGAACTGCGCGAGACCGTACGACGTGCCGTGGCCGGCGCGAGGAGCGAGGAGGAGTTCTTCGACCGGCTCGCCGGCGCCGGCCTCCTGATCCGTAAGCGCGCCGCGCCGTCGGGGGACCTCCTCGGATACAAGGTGGCCCTGCCCGACGACCGGAACAAGGACGGCGAGCCGGTGTTCTACCCCGGCGCGCGACTCGCTCCCGACCTCTCACTGCCTCGCATCCGGGAGCGCTGGTCCGGCGGTACCCAGAACAACCCCGCTCCTCGGCAGGGGGATGCAGTCCGTACGGGGCCGGGCACTCCGGCCGCTGCCCGCCGCAGGACGGCATCGGCCGCGTGGCAGGCCATGCTCGTCATCGAGCACGGCGACGACGCGGTCGCCGCCGCCCACATCGCCGCGGCCGGTGAAGTCCTGGACGCCCTCGCGAAGACGTCCGCCGCCCACACCCGCCGCGAACTGCGCGACGCCGCAACGGCCTTCGAACGGGCCTCGCGCTCCCACGTCCGCGCCGTACGCGGACACGACCGGGCCCTGCGGCAGGCCGCCCGCGACCTCGTCCACGGCGGCCCGGCCCTCGGCCGCGGTGAGGACGGCGCGAGCACCGCGATGGCCATCGACATGCTGTTCTTCCTGATCACCGCCGCCGTGCACTGGCACGCGAGGAAGGGCCACGCGCAGCAGGCCGCCGCCGCCCGCCAGGCCGCCGAGCACCTGCGCTCCGCCTACCAGGAGGCCGCCGCCCAGCCTCTCGGTGTGCTCTACCAGCGGGGCCGGCGTCTGAATCGGCCCCTGCTCCAGCGGCAGACGGTGGTGCTGCGCGAGGCGCTGCCCGGGCTGGCCGAGCAGATCCTCGCCGAGCCCGGCTGGTACGCCTTGGCCGCGACGATCGCAGACGCCGAAGCCGCCGGTCACGACCCGGCCACCCTCCTGACCGGCGCGGTCGAGCGTCGCGAACTCGGCACCGCGGACTCTGTGAGCGATGTGCTGGTGTGGCGGATGCGGCGGATGGCCGACCTGCCCGCCGACGCATCGGAACTGCCTGCGAACGGCACGACAGGTGGCCAGTCCACATCGCGCAGGGCGGCATCCCGGCCCTCTGCACATGACCGCCGTCGCGGCGGAGAGGGCGCGTCCGGCAAGACCCGGTAAACGGGCGCGGAGCTGGGCGATCGACGAGGGCGCGCCAGCCGCGGCGTGCCGAGGAAACGGCTCCTGACCTCCTGGAAGGTGACTGTTGACTTTGTGAATTGAGGCCGTCCCGGCCATAAGGCACGATCATGACGCGAGCAGGTAAGGCAAGGGAGGACGTCAGGGTGTTTCACCGGATACGCCGCCGGGCGGCGGAGCCCAGCGAGGCGCAACGCCGATTCTTCGAGCTGTCGGCGCGGCTGCAGGACCAGGTCCCACCCGGGATCGGGGGGCCGCTGGCCGAGCCGGATCACAGCGAGCCGGCCGCCGTGATGGACGACTTCCTTCCGCCGGAACTACGGGTGCCCAGCCACGACCAGCTCGACGGCCGCATGATGCCCTGGGCGCAGCCGCTCGTCCTCGACGGCGAGATGGTCGCCTGCGCCGCGTGCGGCGCGTACCGGGACTGGCTCATCCTCTCCACCCACGACCGGATCTGGCTGCGCTGCCGGGCCGGCCACCAGCAGCAGGAGATGCGCCTCGACACCGCCTGGTACAACCGGAGCGCCGGGCCGGCGGACGCGACGCACGCCACGTTCGAGGACTGCCTGCGCCACCTCGGCCACTGACCCCCACCCCTACAACCCCACCGGGCCCCCGGGTCCGCACTGACCACCCGTCGCCTAGCACCAAGGGGTCAGTTCCGTCATGCGCGTTCGCGTCACCACCACCGCCCTCGGTATCACCGCCGCTCTCCTCGCCGTGCCCGCCTGCTCCACCGGCACGAAGCCCGACACCGCACCCTCCGCCCGTACCGGGAAGCCGGCCGACGCCGCCCAGAGGACTGCCATGCTCTCTTCGGCCGCGCTGGAGACGCGCCTGCTCGACGAGGGCGACCTCGGCAGCGGCTACCTGCGCAAGCCGGAGCCTCCCGCCCAGCACGACGACGTCACCGTCATCGGCTGCCCGGCCCTGAGCGAGCTGGGCGGCAGCGCGGCCACCGGCGGCGCGCTCACCTTCCCGCGCAAGGCTAAGGCCAGCTTCACCTACGCCGGCAGCAGCAGCTCCGAGATCTCCGAGGAGCTGTACAGCGACAGCGCGAACAAGCTGTCCGACGGCATCGGCCGGATCTTCGACGCCATGACCGGCTGCCCCACCTATCAGGTCGTCGCGGGCGGCACCGCGATCGACATGGCCTCGGAGAAGCTGCCCGCGCCCCACCAGCTCGGGGACGAGCAGTGGAGTCAACTCCTGACTTTCTCCGCTGGAAGGCGAAGCACCGTGGTGAAGCAGACCGCGATCCGCGACGGCAGTCTGCTGCTGATCGTCTCGGGCTCCCCGGCCCTCGTCGACCGTCACCTTGAGAAGGCTCTCGCCAAGGCGGAAAGAGTCGGCTGACCGGCCTGGACATGCTGCTGCCCCCGACCGTCGCGGTCGGGGGCAGCAGCGCGTTGCGCGTACGAGCGTTCCCTACCCGAGAAAAGAAGCCCGGCCTCCCATTCGGGAGAGGCCGGGCTGGTGCACGTCGGGGAAAGGGGACCGCAGAGCGCTAGATGGCCGGCGCGCGTAGGAGCCGCTCCCGGGTGGCCTCGGGCAGCACCCGGCGCAGGACCGGCGCGGTCGAGCTGAGGGAGGCGGCGAAGGCCGCGACGAGATCGTGCGGGACGCTGGCACCGAAGGACACCGCCCACAGGCACGGTGCGCCGAGCGCGGGCTCGGCCCACGCCTGCCACCCAGCCGGTCCCACTTCGTCGGCCGCGGTGGTCAGGGCGCGCGGGTCGGCGTCCTGGATGAGGGGCGGCACCTCGCCGAGGCTGATGTGCGAGGTGAACGTCGGGTCTGTCGCCGCCGCCTGGGGCTGGTCGATGTCGCGGAGCCAGCCGTGCGCAGCGACGGCGTCGAGGACCAGCTCGGGGCCGGCGATCGGCACGGCGGGCTGGTCGCGAGCATCCAGCGCGACGAGGAAGTCGGCCACGGACTCGCCGGGGACGTCGGGGGTGAAGTACGCCGACCACTGAGCGAGCGGGCTGCTCTTGTCGGCGCGGGCGGAGATCTGCCAGGCGATCGGCAGATCCCCCAGGTGGAACGGTTCGTCCGCCAGGCTCCACTGGGCCCACCGGAGGGTGTCGGGGCTGATGTGCAGGACGGTGCTGCGCAGGACCTGGCGGTCCTCGTCCGCTTCGTCCGGCTCGTGGCGACCGCGGACGATCGTCAGGCTCGTCCAGCCCAGGCCGGCGAGCGTGTCGGCGACGGTGTCGTAGAGGCGCTTGTCGTCACCGGCCAGGTGCCGGGGCCCGACCCAGAACGCGGGCTGGCCGCCGGGCGGGGTGGACGGGTCGAGCGAGAAGTCGGGATACAGGGGCGCCTCCAAAGGCTCGGTGCGGTTCTACTTGCCGCCGGCAGTTCGGCGGGGGCGGCGCGGTGGTGCCTGAACGGGGCCCTGCCAGGAAAGGGCGACGGCGACCTCGGGCGGCAGATGGCCGAGCTGTGTGTCCTCGTCCCGCCCCTCTGCGAGGTAGACAACGGTCCGGCCGGTCTCGTCCACGGACTGCACGACCTGCGCGAGGCGATGTGCCATGGGAAAGAACGGATTCATGGCCTGGCGGACCGGAGCGCTCCGGTCACAGGCGGACAGCAGGTCGATGAGCTCGTCAACGGTCATCTCCGGACGCGTCACGAACAGCCTCCTTGTGTGGGGAAAACGGTGAGTGGTGGTTACGGCCTGCCATCGGGAGTCGGCGAGCCGCCCTCGGGTGAGGTCTTCGGCCGCCCCTGCGGTGTCACACCCGCCGTGAGGTCTCCAGCACGCGTGCCACTGCAGCGGCGACGATGTCGGCCGGCGTCTCTGTGTCGAAGGACACGTGGTAGCCGCGCACCTTGGCTGTGCCGGTGACGGCGATCTTCCATCCTTCGCCATCGGTGCCGGGACGACCGAGCGGGAACCAGCCCATGTAGAACCGGCCGTCCTTACTGCTGACGTGCACGTCCGCACGGTCGTCCACGATGAGGTTGAAGTCCTCCGCGGAGAACTGGTCCATGACGAGCGTGGGCTGGCCGGGACCGAGCTGCCACTCGCGTAGCCGCAGGGCTTCGATGGTGGTGGAGAAACCGGGTCCAACGGGAGCCATGGTCACGGGCAATCACCTCTTTGACCTGGGGTTTCTTGCAAGGTCGTCTACGTTGACATGGTCTCGCCCGCGTTGGCCAGTCTTTCCGCGCTCTTTGCTGTCTGCCCCCGGCGAACTGTTGTCCCTCGGGGTCAGCGGGGTAGTGGACGTTTGGGCTGTACCGGAGGCGGCTTCTTGTGTTGCGGCTAAGGAAGCTAGGAGGCGCCGGCCCTCTTCGGAGGGTGGGCCTCGTGAGGGCTGCGGCCGGCCTCCGTGCGCAGGATGGCCACGCTGACGCCGCCTTCACCACCGGCACCGCCCTCGTCATCGACGGAGGCCAGACCGCCTGACCCACCCAAAGAGCTGCGACGTTGGGGTGACGCGGCGGCGCGTCACCTCGGGGACCAGGGGACCTGCCGCAGTCGCTGTGGTCAAATCCGGAGCGGTGGGCCCGGCGGGGTCCCTGCCCTGTGCTCGACCCGACGTCGAGCACGCCGTGGAGAAGCCAACTCGGCCGGCACCGCTGCATGGTCCGCATGTTCCTCGTGGCTCTCCGCCGCGCGCTGTGTCGGGACGGCTCCGCGGTGTTGAGGGGTACCGAGTCATGAAGACAACCGCCGTCGAACGTCGCGTCGAACTGCTGCGTCTGTACACCGGCATGCCCTGGCAGTCCGCCCGGCGCCGGGTCGAGGCCGCCGCGCCTGACTCCCTGCTGATCCCTCAGCCTGACGCCGACCAGCTGCTGATGGAGGCCCGCGTGATGGCCGCACTGGCCTGGCGTCGGATCACCACGCTGCACCCCTGGGGTATCGAATACGTCGACCCGCGCCCGGACCGCCTTCTGATCCGATTCGAGGCTGACCCGGTCGATCGGCGCGACCCGGAGGAGACCCAGGCCCTGGACCTGGCCGAGGCGCTGCTGCCGCGCGCCGACGAGTACGGCGACATCAAGGGGGTGCCAGGGGCTCGTACCCACGTCGAGCGCGGGCAGGTGGTGCTGCGCGTGCTGGACACGTCCGCCTCCGTCACCCTGCTGGGTCTGGACCCCGATGAGTGGCTGCGTGCGGTCGACGTCCAGGACCGGCAGATGGGCGTCTACGGCATGACGCCGTGCCACCGCGACCTGCCGGCCCGGTGGCACCCGGCCGAGCGTCCCTACCGGCGGCCGGGCCGCCGGGGCACCGCGGCGTCGGCCTGGCTGACCAGCGGGCTGCTGCGCCGGGTCGGCCTGATCCGCACCCTAGGGACGCCGCTGGCCGTGACCGGCTGGCTTGGCCACCACGAACGCGGCGGTGGCGAACGCTGGATCATCGACCCCACTTTCGCGGAAGGTTCCGGCGCCGCCGGCCACCGGCGGCTGATGGCGCTGCTCGCGGCGCCCGGCTGGGGCCTGCCCCTCGCCTCCGTGGACGAGCACTGCAGCTGCCATCTGCCGCCCGGTTACAGCGATCAGTGCACCACCGTCGTCGCCGGCCTAGCCGAGCGGCCCGGGGTGCTGGAGGTGCGCGCCATCCAGCGTCGCGGCGACCGCTTGAAGCGGATCCAGGAGCACCGCCCGGAGATCTACGCTGCCCAGCAGCAGCTTGCCGTCTCCGTGCCCGCCTGGGTCAACCGCTGGCTCGAGCGCGGTGGATCTCCTGTTTCAGACGTACTGGTCGCGCCGTCACCAACCTTCGCTGACAATCACTGACAGATCATGAGTCACAGCCGATGTGACTGAGCACGCTAGTTGGCCACCTGAGCATCAGGCTGGGGGCGTCGCGCACATAGGCCGGGAACTACCCAGGTCACTCACCGGGTGTTCGTCATGTAGGCAGACCGCTACAAGATCAGCGACCTGTGGGTCGATTGGGGCCTGGGCGTCGCTGGTGGGCAGGCCAGCCGCCGTCCTCACGCATGGGCGACATGTGCCTTTGGGAGCGAAGTACGAAGCTCCGGGTACTTCATGCATACGCACCCGAGCAGAATGACGTCCGATGCCAGCTTCCCGCTTAGGGCATCCAGCTTTCGATCCAGCCTGTCTTCCCAGTACAGGGTTCGCATCTGCCGTTGCTCATCAAGCCCTGGCTCGGCAGCGGCAAGATCATGAGCTCCCGGCAGTACCTCTGCAGCCCAGCCCTCCACATCGGAGCCCAGCCCATCCTCCGGTGCGCGATCGACCGCCTGACTCGCCAAGCCGGTGAACGTGGTGCGGTGCGCGCGGGCGACACCTTCGACAGCGCGGAACACCGCAGGAGGCCAGAGCACAGCGCGGGTGACCAGGGAGGATGGCTGCCATCCCTCAGGACTTGTCATAGGTGCCTCCTCACGTGGTGAAGCCGAGCCTACTCGCGCTTTGCTCGCCACAGTAAGCATGGAGTATCCGGTCTGACAGGAGCCCCAAGCAACCAAGCGAGGGGAACCCTGGCCCCTGCTCGTAGCCAGCCAGCATCGGCAGGTGAAGGTACGGGTGCATTCCCTTGAGCTCCAGGTGCTCTCCGATGCATGAGCCAAGCGATTGCGGTGTGGCCGCTGGCCTCGGATCGCCTGGCTTGGCGTCGGCAGGGGTGATCGCGTTCTGAATCCGTTGGCGAGCGCCATCACCAAGCAATGAGAGCCACCACATATCGTCAAAACCCATCGCGACGACCGCGAAGTCGACCCTCTCGATAACCCTCTCCCGCTTCGTCTCCGGATCAATCACCCTTATGCAGGGCACTCCGTCGTCAATGAGGATTTCATCAACTTCACCAGCGATTGTCGTCAGATTCTCGGCCTGATTTATGCCACTTTTCGCAAGAAGTGAAAAAACGCCATTTGACGTATGCCGCAGAAATCTCTTTCGACTCCCGTCCTCCAGTTGCACCCAATTCGCAGGATTTGAGTAGTGGCGATTCTCGTCGAAACTCTCACCTCGGCTATACAGTACACCCCACGGGGCAAACACCTTTATTTGGCATTTTGGGAACTCGCTAAGGAGAGATAGGATCATCGAAGCCGAGGCCCCACCATCGCCGATCACCCCAATTACGCCACCCGAGCTCTTTATATCCTCTCTCAGTTGGTCACCTATGGCGTTGCCACGCCAGAAGTTCTGAGCATCCGTCACAACGCCAGGCCAGCCGCCCTCTAGCTTCGGCATCCTTGCAGCTCCTGGCCCCGTGACGACTATCCCATCACAGCGGTGCTTCTCGGCCCCGACCGACACTTGCCATCTATCGTCGAGAAGCTCGACGTGAGTGACTTCCCCGCGGATGATGACCTCCGCTGCAATCCGCTCCTTGATTTTCTCGGCAGCCCAACGAAGATATTCTGACCATACCGATAGTCGGGGTGCTGGGAGTCCGCGGTCTACCCAATCGGCGAATCGATGGGTGCGGTGTCCACTGTCGTCCACAAGGAACGCCTGCCAACTGTATTTGAGCATAGCGCGGTTCACGTTGGCGTTATGCGAACCCCATACGGTGGAGCGATAAGGGAACCCAAGGTCCTTGAGTGGGGATGTGGCCAGGGCGTGACTGCCATCGGTGTACCCATGCTCACCTGACCAGTAGGCTCCCGCCCCGCCCTTTTCGATGAGGGAGACCTTCGGGGCAGCTTCGCCGAGCTGCAGCTGGCCGAGTTCGGCAGCTTTCGCCGCCAATGCTATTCCTTTTGGGCCCGCTCCAATGACGATCAGTTTCTTATCGGGCACCATACCCTCCGGACTGCGTCGGGTGGGCTCGGAACTTCCCTACTAGACTTTATTTTGCCCGGTGCACGATGGACTGTCTTGTTGAAGGCAGGTGCTCGTGCGCACTAAATGCCGGGCCGTCGAGAGCCAGCCAGACCGGCTGGAGCAGATTTCACAACGGGCGGCGGGCGTCGCGAGCAACGTCTGGACCGCCCCGCCGCCCGCCGACGCTCACTTCGATCAGGGGGCAGGGTTGCGCGGGCCGGCGCTGAGCGGCGGGTTTTGGCGATCTCCCGGTCACGACCGCAGTACTGCGGTGAACTGACCTCGTGGAGTCCCGGAACGGTGGTGCGGTACGCGAAATCGGGCCGGTGTGGTCGCACGCCTGCGCTCTCGACGAGCTGTTCCTGCCGTACGCGGTACCCGAGGAGGCCGTCGGCCGGCTCGACGATGCGCCGGACTGGCTGCGTACGTGGACGACGGTCTGGAAGGCGGGCAAGGCCGACGTCATTGTGCCCGTACGAGACCTCGCGGACGCGCCGACGGCGTTGTCCGTGCCGGTACGCCAGTTCTCCTGGCGAGCTGGGCAGAGGCACCGGCCGGGGCTGGAGTTCCTGGTCTCTACGGGTCGACAGCACGGGTTCAAGAGCCTGGCGGAGCGTCGTCTGCTGCTGGCCCTGGACTTCGCTGGCGGGGTGGTCGAGGTGCTGTCGCAGCCATTCCGCCTGCGGTTCTTCCAAGCCGACGGCGCGGACTCGCAGCCTACGTCTGGGCCCGCGTCACCCACCGCGAGCACCTGTTCGCACCCGCACCAGCCGAGGTCCGCGACGACGCCGACCTGAAGACGGCCTGGCGAAGGGACACCACCACCGTGTTCAGCCTCCTCAAGCGGGCTCAGCGCTATCCCCGCTACCTCATGCTCAAGGAGCTGCTCGACGCCCACTCCGACCGGCTCGCCGAGAGCTTGGACTGCCAGCGCTCAACCGGCCAAGAACAACGCTCACTGGCCAACTACAACGCTCAGTCACAGCCGATCCCTGCGCGCTCTACCTGCACAGATGCGACAGAAATCGAACACGTGATGCAATAACCGTATGCGATGCTCTGCTTTCCCCGAGGACCTGATCGCCGCGCAGTCTGCCTGGCAGCGGACCTATCGGAGCCTCGCTGACCCGGCCCACCGTGGGCGGACGACGGTGCTGCGTCGGCGCCTGCTGGAACTATCGGCGCAAGTGTGGTGGCACCCCTACTGGCATGAGGCGGGAACCGGGCAGCGGGTGGCGCTGCGCACGGCGGCGCGGGAGCTGGAAGCCGGGGCCGGGTAGGTGGACGGCCCGAGCGGTGGCCGGCGTACGGCCGGATCCATTCCGGCCGAGATATCGCTGAGCCTGCCGGACGGGCAAACCGTTCGGGTCCGTCTCCACGAACGGCGGGAAGTTCCTGGTCCCTTTCCATGGCGCTATCTCCTTGGAGTCCCTTCCTGGGTCGCGCGCCCGGACGGGGTCGAAGCCGCCGAGTACACGGTCTGGGTGACCGATCGGCAGCTGACGCCCATCGAGGGAGTGGATCTGTCCGGCGTGCCGACGCGTCGTCTGCCAGGTCCGCCGCCGCGGCCGGCCCCCGGCTGGGTGGTCCGTCCCGCCCCTGAGCGCCGGGGGCGGACGGTCGTGCATGACGCCATGTGGCTGGAGGCCGTGAACGCGCTGATGCGGGACGGGGCGCGCGCCTGCACAGACTGCGACGCCTCCGCCGTTCTCATTCCGGCGCTCGAACTCGGTCAGGAGCACGGATAGCGGCATGGGCCGGCGCGCACGACGGCGCTGGTGCCGGGCGCCGACCGAGCAGGCGCCGGAACCACCCGGTCGCTCCCGCCTGATAGCGGACAACGGTGTCCGGGCGCAGCGCCCGCACCCATAGAGGAGCACCGATCACGATTCGGTGTGCGTTGGCCATGCCCAACTCGCCGTCGAGATTCCACCGGGCGTCGTCCAGGACCACGTCGGCGTAGATCTCAGCACACCAGTGGGCCTGGCGGTCGTGTCCCAGGGTGTACCCGCGGGTCCACGGTTGGCCCTCGTGTTCTTGGCCTGGTCGCTGACCTTGCTGAACCGCGATCTTCAGGGCTTCCACGGCACGGGACTGGTCGTCGTCCCACTGCCAGGTGTTCTCGGTGCCCCGGCTGCGCAGCAGTTCCTCGATGGCGGGGGCGGCGGACGAGACCCAGCCAGCGTCGAGCGCGTCGCCGGGGCGGAAGCCTTCGACGTGTTCCATGCTGCCGAAGAGGACGACGTCCACCGGTCGTCCCTCCGCGCAACGGGTGCGGATGTGGCAGAGCACGGCCTCGTTCGCGGCGTAGTTCCCGACGAACTCGGCGAACTCCACATGGCCGGTGCCCTGGGCGTAGGGGACGGAGGGAGGGCCGTCGAAGGTGGAGGCGGCGAGGGGCCCGAGCTTGCGCAGGAGTCGCTGTGCGATCCGCAAGCGGTTCCTGGCGCGGTGGGCCTCACCGATCTGGAGTTGGGTCATGGGGACGCTCAGGGTGAACGACCACTGCCAGCGGCGTTCCAGGGCAAGACCGATCTCCTCGGCGACAGCGCGGACCCGGCGGTCGGACCAGTACAGGTACCGTCCGATGTCGCCACCTCGTGTCACGAAGCTTCCTCCGCTCTCGCACGCCTTCACCTTTGGCCGACTGTAGGGGCTCCGCCGGGCGGTGTGGCGGTCTTACCGAAGGTGGACCCAGTGGGCACGCGGCGGTAGACGAGAGCAGGCCCCCGGGATGACGTCCCGGGGGCCTGCTGGTGGCGGGGTGATCTTCGGCTAGTTGGTCTGGCTGGTGTCGTCCGGCTCGGGCTCGGCCGGCGTACGACGGCGGGTGACGACCAGGGCGACGGCGCCCGCGGCGACGAGGAGACCCGCGCCGCCGGCAATCCACGGGGTGGCGTCGGCGCCGGTGTGGGCGAGGGAGCCGGCCGGAGCCTTCGGCGTCGTGTTGTCGTTCGGCCCGGCCGCTGCGGTGGGCGAGGAGACGGCGTCCGGCGTGCTGGTGCCCGTCGGGGAAGGCTTTGTCCCGCCGGTCCCGCTGCCGCTCGGCTTGTCCGCAGGTGTGGACGGGGTGCCGGTGGGCTCGTGCGTCGGCTTATCCGACGGGTCGGGCTTCGGAGTGGTGGCGGTCTTGGCGTTGGCGACGGTCACGGTGACCGGCGCGCCGGGGCCTGCGGTGAACGTCTTCGACGGCTTGTAGAGGTCGTAGTCGGCGGGGGCCTTCACCTGCTTCACCCAGAAGTCGGTCTTCCGGCTGGTCACGGGCAGCTCTCCGGTGGCTGTGCCCTGCGACCCGGTGGTGAGGGTGAGCAGGGTCTCACTGCCCGTTCCGATGTTCACGGTGGAGCCGGGCAGCAGCTTTCCGGTCTTGTCGTCCTTGGCCTGGAGGAGGACCTTGGCGGCCTTGAACGGGTCGGTGATCGTCAGCGGTGTGGTCGCGCCGGGGGTGACGATGACGTCCTGGTCGGCGACGACCTCGTGGAGCGGACTGCCGGAGGACGTCTCCTTCAGCCGGTACACACCGGGGGCAAGGTCGGGGAAGGTCAGCTTGCCCTGCGCGTCGGTCTGCCCACGTCCGGCCTCCTTGCCGGTGGAGTCGAGCAGGAGGAACTCGGCGCCGGGGAGGACGTCCCCGGCCGCGTCCTTCTTGGTGATCGCGATGCTGCCCGCATCCGGGGCCGGTGTGTCGGCGGGAGCAGCGGAGGCCGAGGGCGTCGGCTCGGACGACTGGGCGGTCGCGGCCGGCGCCCAGGTGAGGGTGCCGGTCACCGCGGCGGCGACGGCAGCGGATCGGACGGCGCCACGGACGAAACGAGCATGCACGGGAAGAGGGTCTCCTTGATCAGGTGGTGGGGAGTTCATCGGGTCCGGCCAGCGACCGGAGGCGCGGGCGGGCGGGCGGGTGAGCAGACTTAAGGTTCAGCGGGCGCGGCCACCACTGCGAAAGGCTGGCGGGGCGGGAGCCTTATGGGCGGTCCTGCCAGCAACGCGGCTCGGCGCGGACGCGGTCCACGCGCCGGGGAACCAGACGGCGGTGTACCGCTCGATCGCATCGCGCAGGCCGGTGGTGACGGCGCCCTCCCACGGTGGCTGACCGGGGCGGTGGTACTTGTCGAACGTGCCGTACTGCTTGGTGCCGCTCCGGGTGTTGTGGGCTTCGTCGCGACGGTGGAATGTGCCGTGGTCCTCGAAGCTGAGTGCCACCGCATCGATCTCGCCCCGGTCCGCGTGGAGGACCGCCAGGCGCAGGCCGCCGTAGGTGTCCGCGTGGATGGTTCCGGTGAAGGTGATCCCCAGCCGCAGCGGTGCGCCCGGGGTGGGGGTTGCGTAGTAGGTGTTGCCCACGACGGTGCTGTCGTGGAACGGGAGGCACAGTTCGGCGAAGAACTCGGGGGCCTGCAGGGACAAGAAGGGGCTCCGGTCGAGGTCGCTATCGGCGTGGGCCGGGCAAGGCCGGGCGGCTGGTGGTGCTCCAGCGCGGGACGCTGGAAGCGGGGAGCGCGGCCGGGCGGCGTGATGCGGCAGCCCGTTGGACGTCCAGTGGGGTGGGGGCCGGTGGCTCGGGCGGGAGGATGGGAGTGAGCTGGGCCATGCCCTTGATGTAGCTGAGCGTGTCCTGACGCCAACGGGGCAGCGGGGCCGGGTCGGAGACGCACTGCGTTACGGCGGTGAGCAGGGCGACGGGGGTGTCGGTGCTGGCGGTGGCGTACCAGACGGGCCGGTCGATGGACTTGCCGGCCCACAGCTGCCAGCGGGCGTCGCGGGTGGTCAGCTCGGCTTCCGGATCGAGGTCGCCGGTGGTGAACTCCAGACCGGCGAGCCCGTCCGGGGACTGGACCGCGAAGACGCCCCAGCGCGGACGGTCGATCTCCCAGCGCTGCTTCAGGAGGGGCACGACGGCGAGGAAGGGATCGTGCTCGTCGCTCCCGGCGACCGGCCTGGTGAGGTAGGCGGTCGGCCCCTGTTCGTACGCCGTGGCGAGAGCTGTGGTGAAGGCGGCCACGAACTCGGTGGGGAAGCGGTCGTTGAAACAAACACCCCACATCGGCGTGCCGAACGGGTCACGGTAGGCGTTGATCCGCCAGAGCCCATCGTCCTCGCCTTCGGGCAGGTAGCCCAGGCGTACGCGCCGGTCGGGGGCGCTCACATAGACGTTGCCGTCCTCGTCGTGCTGGAGGTCCCAGCCGAGGTCGAGGAGCGGGGCGAGGGCAGGGTCGCCGATCCCGGTGGTGGAGGCAAGGTAGCGCGGGGAGACGTAGACGTCTCCGTCGATGTCGTGGCGCGCGTCGGGCTGGTGGCTCATCGTTCCGCCCGCGTGGTCACGGTGATCTCTTCGGCGGCGGTGTCGAGGCGCTCGTTGACCTCGGCGGTGTCGCGGCCCATGACGATGTAGAACCCGGCGCGGGCTGTGAACAGGTCACCCTCGGGTGGAAGGAGGAGCAGGTCGCCGACCTGTCGCATCCATTGCACCTGCCGCAGCCACGGAGTGTGGGCGGCGTACGGCTGGTTGACCTGCCGCTCCGTGAGCATGCCGGAGGCGGCCGGGTAGAGCATGCGGATGCCTGCGGCCTGGCGGCGGGTACGCGTGAGGTCCGGGGTTCGGCCGCAGGCGAGGTCGGCGGCGGCCTTCGGCAGGTCGATGCCGGTGGCGAGGCGAACGAGGTGACCGATCATGTCGCCGCCGATCCTGGCGTTGACCTCGATCAGCCGAGGCCGGCCGCCGACCAGGCGCATCTCGACGTGTTGCACGCCGTCGGTGATCCCCATGGCTTTGACCGCGGCGGCGGCCACCGGGGCGAGCTGTTCGAGGAGCGGGTCGGTGGCATCGACGGTGTGTCCGGTCTCGTAGAAGTACGGGGCGGGCCCGAGGCTCTTGCGGGTCACGGCGACGGCGGTCGTCTCACCGCGGTGGGTGACGCACTCGACGGAGACCTCGGGGCCGTCGAGGTACTCCTCGACCAGGACACCGGTGTCCTCGCGGCTCTGGCTCGCTCCGGCGGAGGCGAACTCGAATGCGGCGGGCAGTTCTTCGGAATGGTCGATGCGGATCACGCCGATGCTGCCGGCGGATGCGGCGGGCTTGATGACGGCGGGGAAGCCGATGGTCGCCGTCGCCCGTTCAGCCTCCAGCAGGGTGCGGGCCTTCATCGAGGCGGCCGACGGCACCCCGTGGCGGGCGAACAGCGTGCGGGCGGTGGCCTTGTTGCGGCAGGCCCGCATCACCTCGACCAAGTTCGCGGGCAGACCGAGCGCACGGGCAAGGCGGGCGGTGGGCACGAGGTGCCACTCCTGCCAGGTGACAACGCCGGCGAGTTCGTGGCGTGCCGCCAGAGCCCGGCCCGCGGCGAGCAGCGCGGCGTCGTCATGAAGGTCGACGACGGCGTGGTCGACGATGTACGGCTTCTCCCACGACGGCTCGGTGCCCGTCAGCAGGACGACGTCGTACGCGACGGCCGCCTGCTCAAGGCAGTAGCCGCGATAGGTCTCATCGCCGGGAGCGACGACGAGCACGAGGGGGCGAGCGGACAAGGAAGCAGTTCTCCGGATCGTTGGACGGCAGTACGGGAAGGCGGGCTGTCAGTCGGCACGGCGGCGGCGTAGCTCGAACGCGCTGGCCCAGTGGGGATGCGCGGCAATGAGCCGCCTGGCGTACAGGGCGGTGAAGTTGTTGTTCAGCCCGGGCACGCCGTACGGGAGTTGTCGGCGCAGGTCCTCGAAGAGGTCCTTGAGGCTGATGCGCGTGGCGCCGGCGGCAAGGCGACGGGCGGCCATGCGCTCCAGCGCGCGGTAGACGTGCGGGTTCTGTGCGTCGAAGGCGTGGAACTGCTCGGTGATGGTGCGACCGCTCGTACGGTTCGCCCTGGAGCAGGCAGCGGGCATGGGGAAGTTCTCCACAGGCTGGGGAAGCGCAACGGGTCAGGTGCGCAGGGCGGGGTCGGTGCGCAGGCGGGCGAAGGCCGGGATCAGTCCGAGGGCCTGCAGGACGGCGCACGCGGTGATGACGTGGCCGAGCGCGTCGGGCGGGGTGATCGCGGTGAGCACGCCGGCGACGGGGAAGGGCAGCAGGAGGATGAGGATGGTCGCCGAGAGGGTGCTGCCGAACTTCTCCGGCGGGATCAGGCGGGAGCGCAGCGTACGCAGGACGACCGTCATGCCGCCCTCTGCGGCCATCAGGACCGCGACCAGGACCAGGTAGGACAGGTAGTCGGGGGCCTGTGCGGCGGCGAGGGTGGCGAGCGAGGCGAAGGCGGCGCAGGCGGCGCCGACCGGCCACAGGCCCAGGCGGTCGATCGCGAACCGGCAGAGCGTGACGCTGAGGAGCGTCGCTCCGGCAGCGGCGGACCAGACCAGGCCGACAGCGGTGGCCGACTGCCCGTAGTGGTGGATGACGATCACCGGACCGGCCGCCTGGAGGAAGCCGATGGCGAGGTTGGACAGGGTCAGGCCGGTCACGAGCCAGCCGAGCGCGGGCAGAGACCGAATGGTCCGCCACCCGGTGAGCAGCCTCGCACTCGTGTGGCCCTTCGCTGCTCGGGCCGGGGGGATCGGCGACGGCGGTGTGCGCAGGGCGAGCAGCGCGGCGAGCAGCGAGAACACCGTGATCACCGCGAGCATCTGCCACGGTCCGGCGAGCAGCAGCAGACCTGCCAGTGCCGGGCCGGCCAGGGTGGCGGTCTGGTCGATCCCGAGCAGCACGGCCTGAACACGGTGGGCCCGCCCACCCGCTCGGCGGCCGGCGGCGGCGCCCGCGGTCTCGGCCGCGATGTAACTGAACTCGGTGAGCACGCCCGTGGTGGCCGCGAGGGCCATCACCGTCACGCTCGCCACAGCGCCGGACGGGTGGAGGTACAGAAGGATCGCGCCGACGGCTACGACCAGCGCGCGGCCGAGGGAGGCGAGGAAGAAGACGACCGATGCCCCGCGCCGGTCAACAATCCCGCCTGCCCACCCGAACGCTGCCAACCTGGGCACCCACTCCAGGGCGAACGCCAGGCCCGTCAACGCCGCGGAGCGCGTGGTGACCAGCACCAGGAGCGGGATCCCGTAGGTGGACATGGCGAACGCGAGGGCATCCACGGTGCGCGGCAGGTAGATGCTGCGCAGCAGTCCCCCGGTGTGCTGGGCGTGCCGGGGGGTGACGCCTTCGCTCACGCGACCGGCTCTGGTTCAAGGAGCACAGTGACCTGCGGGTTGGCCTTCAGCCACTGGACCAGCAGAGCGCGCGGGTGGGCCAGACCCGCCTCGGCCTCGGCGCAGGGTGTGCCCTCGCCTGCTGGGCGTGCGGAGCCGTCAGCTCGGTCGGCGAGGAGCGCGGTGGCGAGCAGGCTGAGGGAGTGCTGGAGGCGGGTGGTGAAGTCGCAGACAGGGGTGGGGTAGGCGTGGCGCCGGGCCCAGCGGGCGGTGGCGTCGTAGAAGTCGGCCAGCTCCGAGCCAGCCTCGGTGAGGGCAAGGCCGGCACCCGGTGCGACCCGGACGAGACCGTGCACGCGGGCAACGTGGGTGGTCCGGCGAAGGTGGTGCGAAGAGAGGTCGGGAAGGGTGCCGGCGAGCCTTCTCGGCGGGATCGGCCCGTTGTCGTCGATCTCGCTGATCAGCCGGATCAGGCCCGGCGAGGACAGCAGGGCGAAGGCGTTGCGCAGTTCGGCCGGAGTGAAGGAGGCGGTCATCGGCGCGGACCTCCCGCCGTCAGCGCCGCCTTCGGGCGGGCGGTCGCGGTGTGCGAGAACAGGTCGCGGGTCTGCCACGTCGGGTGAAAGGCCCCCGCAACACGGGCAGCCGACGAAGCTGATGGAGCGGGCAGGGACACATTGCTGACCCACGGCTTCGGCGGGGGTGCGGCCCCCGGGCGCCCCCAGACCGGGTGCTGGGCGGCATGGGTGAGCGGCTGTCCGGAGGACCACGCGGACAGCGCGCCGAGGACGGGCCCCAGGCCGTCGCCCGCCACGGACAGGCGGTAGGGCTGGCCTATGCCCTCGGTGTCGACCAGACCGTCGGCCACGAGCTGCCGCAGCGGCGGGTAGATGTTGGTCCAGTCGCTGCTGGGCATGATGATCCTGGCCAGGGCCCGGCCGCTGACCTCTGCACGGGACTTCAGCACCCACAGGATGGCGGCGGCGTGCCGCCGGGTGAGCAGGGTGAGGCTGTCCTCGATCTGCTCGATCGCGGGCAGCGGGCGGTCCGCCTTCTCCAGGTGCTCCTCGGCCCAGGTGACGATCGTCGGCAGCACCGGCAGAAGGGCTGCGCCGCGGTCGGTGTGCCCGTAGGTGACGTGCCGCGAGGTGTGTTCGGTGCGCTGGACGAGGCCGGCGTCGCACAGCGACTTGAGCTTGGGGTGGAGCTGGCCGTTCTGCAGCCAGGACACCTTGGCCGCCAGCTCGCTGTACCGGAGCGGCGGACCGGAGAGTGCCAGCAGGATCCGCACGTTCCATCGCGGAGTGATCATGGCGAGCGCCTCGGTGACCCGCGCGATGTCAGCGTCGGTTTCAGGGGGCAGACCGGTGATGGCCAAGGGAGGAACTCCTGGGTGAGTGAAGGGGGATGCCCGCGGGTCAGCGGCTTCGTGCAGGGCTCGCGGCCGGGACGGGCGGGGCGGATACAGCTGGCGCGGTGGCCGGGGGCGATGCAGGCGCGGGGACGCGGGCAAGGCTCTGGAGAACGGCGGAGACCGACTTGGCCTGGACGTCGCGGACTGCGACCGCTTCGGCGAGCCGGCGGGCGCCGTCGAGAAGGTGGGAGACCTCGTGTCCACCGATCTGCCGCTCGGGATGGATGAGCTGGGCGAGGCGGTCGCGGTGGAAGTCGATGCTGCGCTCGGCGAGGGTGAGGTCGTCGTGCATGCCGAGCAGGGCGGAGAGCATGCCGGGCGGCTGGTCCTGGGCGTGGGCTTCGAGCTCGGCGAGCGGTGCGCCGTACAGGTCCTCGATCCGTCCGGCTATCTCGGTGGACGTCGAGTAGGGCAAGCGGGGGCTTTCACGGTCGGCGGGCCCTCGCCGCCCCGGCACGCGCGGGTGCCGGAGCGGCGAGGGACGGGGGCAGGACGGCGGCGACCACGGGCTGCGCCGTACGGACGGGGCGGGGCTGATGATCGGGCGGAGGCATGGTGCGCAGCAGCTCGCCGAGCGCGGCGCGGTAGCCGTCGCGGGCATCGAGCGCCGCCTCCAGCCACTGCGCGTCGAAGCGGAGGTCAGCGGCTGACAGCTCGCCCATGTCCCGGTCGGGTGCCATTGCCTCGTGCACGCGGTCGCGGACCCGGGCGACCTGCTCCTCGGCCAGGGCGAGGAAGGAGCGCAGTTCCAGGGCGCGGGTCAGCGCGGGAGGGGCATCGGGCCCGGTAGCCGTCGTGTACAGCTCGACGACCGGGGCGCCGAAGACCTCCTGCAGCCGGCCGTCCACGGTGCTGGACTTGAGCCGGACGCTCACAGGACGCCCCTTCCCGCTCGCGACACCGACGCCGGCGCAACCGCGGGGCGGCGCGGAGCGCTGGTTGGCACCGCCGGGCCCTTGCGGACTCCGCGGTTGAGACGGGCAAGGCGTTCGGCAGCGAGGTCCTTCTTGCCCGGAGCGTCCGGATCGAGGAGCCACCGCACGACCAGGGCCCGGCCGTCGCGTGCCGTGACGGCCGCGTTGACGCGCTGGGCGAGGTCCATCGTCGGGTCGTCGACCTCACCGGGCTGCGTTTCCAGCGCGGCGAGGAGGTCATCCTCCGCTCGGTCGAGCACAGCCTGGGAGTCGACGAGAAGGCCGTGCCACTTGACGACCTCGGTGGCGTCAGGATTCGCGGTCGGCTTGAGGGCGACTGCGGCCCTCAACTGATCCATGCCCATTCCGAAGCGGGTTTCGATCCGCTCGGTGAGCACACCCACGACATCCTCAGTGCCATCGGGTATGTCGTCGGACAAGGGGAACTCCTTCCGGAAGGCGACACCTGGAACTTCAGCGGCAGGGAATTGACGATCGGTCGGGCAACTCGGCTATGAGTAGGCGAGTTGCTGCTGCGGGGCTGTCAGCTGAGGCACATGCGAACGTCGCGGTAGACGTACGTGCCGGAGACCCAGCCCTTTACGCCGGTCGTCCTGTCCGTGATGTAGAGCCAGTTACCGCTCTTCTTGTGCACGGTGAACTTGTGACTGCGGTACAGCACTCCGACCGCGGTGGACTTCGTGGTGGCCTTGGACCGGATGGTCACGGCCTTCGTGTGCACCTCATACGGGAGCGGCGGGAGAGATGAGCAGCTGCTCGTCGGGACGGCAGTTGCCGCGGTGGCGACGGGGGCCGCACTCGCGGTGGTGGCGGACAGCATCGGCAGAGCGAGTGCGCCGAGCATCGCGGCGGATATGGCAATTCGGGTGGAGCGCATGCGGAAGAAACCTCCATGAGGCATAGGGATTTCGTGGGAAGGTGCCGCGGGTTTGTCCCGGCGGCTGTATAAGAGTCCGGAGAATCGCCGGTTTGGCTAACCGGCGATCGTCGGCTATGTTTCGCCGCGCCGGTCGGCCTCGGCATTCAGCGTGAACGGCCGGGCGGGCGTGGAGCGGGGGCCTTCGGCATGGCAGCCGGGCGGGTGAATGACGCTGCCGGCCGGACCGGCGGGAGGGGGCCGGCCTCGCCTGTGAGCCGGTCGTCGCACCACTGAAGGGCCTCTTCGACCGTGGCGAAGCCGCCCTCTCGCAGGGTGTGGGTCCACGCGTCGGTGTCGACTTCCTCGACCACGACGCGGAACGGGGAGGGGGCTCGCTCGTCGAGAGCGCGCAGTGCCACGACGGTGACCATGTCGTCCGGGTCGTCGCGGGTGTAGGAGTAGCCCATCGCGTAGTGGTCGCCGTCGCCTGCGAGGCGTTGCTCCAAGGCCCGCGTCGCCTCGTCCGCCGGCGGCGGGCCCAGTTCGGGGTTGAGGCCGATGGCATCGGCTGGGCAGCCGCGGTGGATCAGCCAGGACTGCGCCATCGCGGGCAGCGGCAACAGCTCCTTCTCGAAGTCGAACGTCCGCTTTTCCTGATCCCGTTGCAGGTGCACGGCGACGTACTGCGGCATGCCGGGGTGCCCGTAGGTGGCGGTGCGGTCGAACAGGACGTAGTAGCTGTGCACGCCGTTGGCGGTGTGGTGTTCGGCGAGGGGGACAAGCATTTCGGACCGCACTTCAACCTGACGGTAGAAGTCGAGGTGCATCTGCTCGTCGGCGTCGAGTTCGTCCACGTCGAAATCGACTTCGGGGATGGCCTTCCGGGCGGGTGCCGGTTCGCTGGGGGACAACAAGGGCCTTTCGGGGAGTTCAGCGCCGCCGTGCTGGGTGGACGGCCAGGCCCCGGGGCGGGCCAAGGGCTTCGGGGCTTGGGTGGTGGGTGGCCGGCGCGCGACGAACAAGGCGGCGCGGCCGGCATCGGTCAGTGCGACGGGTTGGCCGGCGTGTATCGGGTGGCGGGTATCCCGGGAGACCAGGCCGGCATCCTCCAGCGGCTGTAGCTCGGCGTAGGGGATGCGGGTGCCGGAGGCAGTGGTCACAGACAGCCGGCCGGTCAGGAGGTGCTCGTGGAGCTTGGCGCCGCCGGCGATGGCGAGCAGCGCCGCCTGGTCCGCAGTCGACAGCGGCTTGTCGCTGGGCGCCGAGGCCGTTGTGGCGGCGCGCTCGATGGGGTCCAAGGCGTTGATCACCTTCCGTACGGCGGCGTCGCGTACGGTGGCGGCTTCCTCCATCTGGTCCACGGTGCGGTCGATGCGCGCGAGTAGAGCGCTGTCGACGGGAAACTCGCCGCTGGACAGGCGGTGGAGGAGTACGCGGTAGAAGGTCACGCCGGTCTTGGCGCGGGCCAGCTCGCGGTGCCGGTCGACAAGGCAGGCATGCGCCTCGTCGAGGACGCCGCGGTCGCGGTATGCCCACAGGGTGTCGACGTCCTGGCCGGTAACGGCTTCGATGCGATGGTCGAGAGGGGACGCCGCACGCCGGACTGCTGCCGGCGCGGGGTCAGGAGGCATAGGCGGGGCTCCGTCGTTCAGCGGGCGCGATGGTGCGCGGGGTTCTGCGCGGGACGGGGAAGGCCCGGCAGCGCGGAGGGAAGCGGAGCGGGGCGCGGTGCGGGGCTGCGGGTCGCCAGCTGCGGGGAGCGCGAGCGTGCCGCGTGGGTGCGGGCGCTCAGCGGCCGGCGGTTCATCCCCAGACGGCGGCCGACCTCGTCGTAGACGTCGTTGCCCGCGCGCGGCCGGACCGCGACCACGTGGATCTCCCGCTGGTGCGTGGACTCCGCCGGCGCCGGGCGGACGCCGTAGACGACGCGCCAGTCCTTCCGGGAGTCCACAAACAGCTTGCGGTAGCCCTCCAAGTCGCCCGTGAGCCGGAGCCCGAAACGCTGCGCGTTCACCACTTCCTGCAGATAGGCGAGGGTGAGATCGCGGATGTCGCTGGGCGCCTGGAGGAGATCGGTCAGGGCTCGAGGGTCGAAGCTCAGACCGAAAGCCGGTTGCTGCCCCCCGTTCACGACGTCGGCTCGTCCGGCTCAGGGGGCCCGGCCGCCTCCGCCGCGCCCGCCGCCGCCCTCTCCGTACGCGCTGACGGCGGCGGGCCGGGAAGGATCCGGTGCGCGGGACGCTCAGGGGAGGTCATGCAGGCAGACAGCGGACCGCCCGGTGCACGGATCGCCGCGACGGCATGGGTGAGGAAGTCCCGATGCCACACGAACAACCCGGACAGGCCGGCTTCGGGATCCTTGTGCTGCTGGTATGCGAGCCACAGGGCGTGAAGCCATGCAACGACGTCGTCGTGCTCCTGCCACTGCAGACACCAGGGTGCCGCGGTGGTGACCTCCGCCCCGTAGACCGGGAGGAAGAAGTCGTCGACCCAGTCGGACAAGGCGTCCAGCTCGTCCTCGCGCTCCTCCCCGCCCAGTTCCAGAATCGGGCGAGGCTCCGGCGGCGCAGCCGGAGGCGGTCCACCGAGCCCCGGCATGCCGAACGCCGCGAACGGTGATCCACCCGGCGATGGTGCGGAGGCGAGATGGTCGAGCTGCTGGGCCTGCTGCGCCGACTGCTCCATCAGCCTGCGGACACTGGCCTCGATTCCCTCCAGATGGGGGTCCGGAATACGCACCGGCTCCAACTCCCCACGGTCCGAGGGTTCTACGGATTCAGACATGGAACGCGGGGCCTCCTACGAGGGGCGGGAACAGGGAAATCGGAAGCATCGGTGAGCGGACCGGTCGACGGACTGCTCGCGCCGCGGCGGGATGCCACCCAGGATTGGAAATGGCGTCGGAATTCGCCTGGAGTGCGTGGCGGCTGGCCTCAGACGGACAGGACCACGTCGTCCTGGGTGAGGGTTTCGCGGACCGTCTCGGTGAGCCGGTCGGCTGCGATGGACGCGTAGTGCTCGGTCTTCTCCACGCCGATGAAGTCGCGGCCCTCCAGCAGGGCGGCGACGCCCGTGGAGCCGGAGCCGGCGCAGAAGTCGAGCACCGTGCCGCCTTCAGGGCTGATCTTGACGAGCTCGCGCATCACGGAGACCGGCTTCTGCGTGATGTGCTGGCGCTTTGCCCCCGAGGGCTGCGAGGCACTGTAGAGGCCGGGCAGGTAGACCGGGTTGCGGGAGCCGTCGATCGCACCCTTGGAGGCCCACACGATGAACTCGCAGTTCTGTGTGAACCGGCCCTTCTGGGGCCTGGCCTGCGGCTTGTGCCACGCCAGCACGCCGCGCCAGAGCCAGCCGGCTGCCTGAATCGCGTCCGTCGTGGTGGGGAGCTGCCGCCAGTCGGTGAACAGCAGCGCCGTGCCACCTGTGCGGGTGAGGCGGTGAGCTTCGGTCATGATCTGCGTCAGCCAGAAGCCGTAGCTGCGCTGGTCCATGTTCTCGCCGGTGAAGTCGGCGAGATCGTTCTTGGCGTCGGCGGAGGTGTACTTCTGCTTCGCCGAGCGGGTGGTGCGCTCCTTCGCAGTTCGACCGCCCGAGTTGTACGGCGGGTCGGTGATGACGGAGTCAACGCAGTCGTCCGGCAGGCCGGCGAGGACGCTGAGAGCGTCGCCCTGGTGCAGGGAAAAAGGCAAAGAGGGCCCCAATTCGGGTGTGGAAGCGTGGAGGGAGATTCCCGTCTCGCATACGACTCCTCGCGGGCCGGAATTGGGCATGGAGAAGCCCAGGGCCGCATACCGAGGAGGGCGAGGGGGGTCCAAAAACTGTAGGGGTGAATGCGCCGACGACCAAGAAGTCCGGTGCTGAGGTGCCGGATTCCGGCACCTCGTGCCGACTTTTTGGTCAGCCGCCGATCCGGGCCTACTGTTTTTGAACGCCCGGCGCACACCGCCGCTGGCTACTCCCCACCACGCCTCACGGAGGTACCCCCTGCCCCGGCACACCTAGCTCACGGCACGGCCACGCGGAACGAGCGGCAACTCATCCGCGCTGGCCACCCCGATCGCCCACCCCGGCTGCCGCGCCCTTCCACCCGCCCCGCGCACGCGGCACGCCGGACACCGCACCCCGAAGGACACGTTCATGACGCCCTGCTCTCCACCCATGCCCGAAACCGCTGACGTACGAGCGGTCCGCGCCGGTTGAAGGCGGTCGCCGCCGGCATCGGCGTCGTCTTCCTCTCCCCACTCCTGCTCGCCGGAACGGCCATGATGATGGCCTCCTCCGCCGAAGCCGTGCAGACCTCCGGATCTTTCAGCGGCTGCCTGACCGATATCGACTCCGACGAGGTCGCCAAGCACGTCACCGACATCCTCGACGGGGCGTCCGGCAAGGACGTCCACATCGAGGGCCTGGATCTGCCCGCCGAGCAAGTCCCCCACGCGCGGACCATCGTGGCCACCGGCATCAGCCTCGACGTGCCCAAGAAGGGCCAGATCATCGCGCTCGCCACAGCGATGCAGGAGTCGCGGCTGCGCAACCTCAACTACGGAGACCGGGACAGCCTCGGCTTGTTCCAGCAACGCCCTTCTCAGGGATGGGGCACCGCCCAGCAGATCCGCGATCCCGTCTACGCGAGCGAGCGCTTCTACAAGGCTCTACTCAAGGTGGACGGCTGGCAGCAGATGACCGTCACCCAGGCCGCACAAGCGGTCCAGGCGTCCGGCTACCCGGACGCGTACGCGCAGTGGGAAGAGCTGTCCACAGCGCTGCAGGAAGCCATCGCCAAGACCTTCCCGAGCACCGGCAAGGACAAGGACGACAAGGAGCCGGACAACGAGTCCGTCACCGGCACCACCGGCTGTGCTCCGTCCAAGGACGGATCCGGCTTCGGCCGCATCCCCGAGGGGAGCGTCCCGAAGGGATACAAGATCCCCAAGGATGCCGACCCCAAGGCCCGTAAAGCCCTCAACTGGGCGATGCACCAGCTCGGTACGCAGTACCAGTGGGGCGGCAGCTGCACCGACGCGCACGGCCCCGATCCGATGGGCCGCTGCGACTGCAGCTCGCTGATGCAGCAGGCGTACGCCCACGCCGGCATCACACTCACCCGCACCACGTACACGCAGGTCAACGAAGGCAAGGCTGTCTCCCCCAGCCACCTCCAGCCCGGTGACCTGATCTTCAGCCGCGGCACCGCGAGCCGCCCCGAGCATGTCGGCATGTACATGGGCGAGGGCCTCGTGATCGAGGCACCGCGCACATCGAAACCGGTCCGGATCACCCCGATCAAGGACTGGGACATCCTCGCCGCCCGCCGCGTCCTCTGACGCCGCTCCCGCCCGGACACCGCTCCGGGCAGGCCACCGCTGCGGCCACTTCCCGCGCCCCAAGCGCGCCCCCCTCCGCTTCCCCCCTTTCCCGCCGGCCCCTCGCCTGGCCTGCGTTCGCAAGGAGCCTCGCCACACCTATGCCCCTCCCTCTCGCAGACCGCGTCATCCAGCTCGCCTTCGACCCCGGCATCACCCCCGCGGGAGGCGGCCTGCCCGGCCTCGCCGTGCTGAAGAACGTCGTCAACTCGATCAACATGTTCGGGATCATCGCCGTCGTCGGCGCTCTCGCCGTCTCCCTCGGGGTGTGGGCCTGGGGCCACCACACCGGTGGCCACCAGGCCGAGGCCAACGGCAAGAAGGGCGCCGTCGTCGCCGCGGGCGCCGCTCTCGGCCTGGGCGCCGCGAACGGAATCGTCGCGTTCTTCTCGGCTCTCGGCTCGCAGGTCCACTGATGCAGAAACGATTCCCTTCCAATTCCCTGTCCTCGTACGGCATCGGCTGGTCGGCCAACAAGCGGATCGCGATCGTCGCTCTGGTCGTCACCGTCCTGCTCGCAACCGCCGCCACCGTCGCCTGGCTGAGCGGGAACGGCAACGACCGCCAGGGTCCGGACCACGCCACCCCCGCGCCGGCAAGCAGCCCGTCCTCCTCCGAGGCCGCCCCGAAGCCCACCGCCGGATCGGGGTCGGTGCCCAAGCCCCCGCAGATCGCCGAGCCGGTCGCCTACGCCAAGGCGGTGGCCCAGATGCTGTGGTCCTACGACACCCGCAACACCAGCCGCGACCAGCAGCTCGCCGGCATGCACGCCTGGATGACCAAGGAGACCAAGTACGCCGACTGGGCGTCCGTCTCCGGCCAAGTCCCTGATCCGGTCCTCTGGTCGCGGATGGCCGACCAGGACCAGCACGCCACCGCCAGCGTCACCGAAGGCCACTACCCCGGCGCGTTCAAGCAGGCCCTCGCCGAGGACCCCTCCGCGATCACCAAGGCATACATCTACGTCGTCACCGTCAACGGCAAGCAGCAGATCGCCTGGAAGAAGGGCGGCGGCGGAGCCGAAGAACGCGCCGTGACCCTGGCCGTGCAGTGCCGGCCCAACCACGACTGCGCCCTGGCCGCCATCGCTCCGAGCGTCACGCAGTGACCCGCGCCTGACACAAGAAAGGAGGAGCAACTCCCCGTGGGTTTCTGCGATTTCCCCCTGGCAGACAAGCTGTGCGCTGTCGGCGACGCGGTCGACTTCGCCTCAGATCCCGGCAAGGCCATCGGCGACTGGATGGCGAAGTCGGCAGGCGAACTGGCAGCCGCCGCTGCCGACCTGGCGGCCAAGGCCGTCAACACCACCACGAAGGTCGACCTGAACGCCGGCTGGTTCCGCGACAACTACGAGATGCTGCTGCCGCTGGGCCTGGTCCTGCTGGTCGCGACGTTCTGCGCGCAGCTCGTCCGGGCCGCCGTCAGACGCGACGGTCAAGCCCTCACACAAGCATTCACCGGCACCATGAGCGGCGTTCTCTTCGCCTTCTGCGCCATCGCCTTCACCACGGTCGCCGTCGAGGTGGTCGACGCGATCTCCGACGGCCTGTTCAAGGCCGCGAAGCTCGACATCGAGACGGCCGTGCGCCGCATCGTCAAGGTCAGCCAGATCGGCGCCCTGGCCGGACTGGGCTGGCTCGTCCCGGTGGTCGCCGGCCTCGGCGCCGCCATCGGCGCCTTCCTCTACTGGTGCGTGATGATGGTCCGCAAGGTCGGCATCCTCGTCATGGTCACCCTGGCGATCTTCGCCAGCGCCGGCGGCGGCTGGGAAGTCGCACGCCGCTGGCGCAAGGGCTGGATCGAAGCCACCGCCACCCTCGTGGTCTCCAAGCTCCTGATGACCGTGATCTTCGTGCTCGGCATCGCCGCCATGGGCAAGACCGAGGCCAAGGACGGCATCGGCGCCCTCGCCGACGTCATGTCCGGCATCGTGATCATGGTCCTGGTGCTGCTGTGCCCGTACGCGGTCTTCAAATTCGTGCACTGGGCGGCCGACGGAACCGACGGCGAGTCCATCCACCGCGCCGGCGGCGCGGGAGCCCAGATCGCCAAGGCACACGCCGAAAAGGCCGCCCGCAAGGCCGCCGCGGCAGCCGCTACCGCCGGAACCGGCGGCGCGGCAGCCGGAGCAGGCGCCGCGCCGCAAGGCCCCGACGCCGCAGGCGGAGGTGGCTTCCCCGGTGACATCGCCTCCCACTCGACCGGCGCAGGCGGTGGCAAGGAAGACGCGCAAGGCGGCGGCACGGGCGTCTCGCCCGGTGGCGATGCCATCAAGTCCGGCCTGGAGAAGGCCGTCCAGCCCCCGCCGACGAGCGTCTCCGACGACACCAGTAGCCAGGTGGGCGGCAGCCCAGGCCCAGGGGCGTCCGGACCGAGCGCCGCGTCCGGACAAGGCGCCGCGTCCGAGCAGGGCGGCGGATGGCAGTCCGCTCCCCCCACCACGACCCCACCGCCCCAGGGCGCACCGCCCACCTCCGACTCACAGAACGCCACGACCAGCGGAACGGCTGGGCCGCCCCCGCCCCCGGCCGGCCTCTGATCCTCTGCCCGCTTCCCGGGGGCGGGACGCACCTCCGCGCCCCGCCCCCGGGTTCCCGCCCGCGCCTCCAGGACCCGCCCCATGACTGACCTTTCCGTCGCCCCGGTCACGGTGAAATTCCCGCACCGGTCCCGTCGCGGCATCCTCCTCGGCCTCTCCCTCCCCCAACTCGTCCTGGTGTCGTGCACGTTGGCCCTGCTGCTGATGACGGTGGTCTCCACCGGGCTGCTCGGCGCCGTCGCCCTGACCCCGCTATGGGCTGCATCGGGTGCGCTCGTCGCGATCCGCCGGCACGGCCGCTCCCTGATCGACTGGGCGCCGATCGTCGCCCGCTACGCACAGCGCCGACGCACCGGCCAGACGCTCTGGCTCGCCCGGCCCGTCACCCGGCCCCGGCAGGAAGGCGTCCTTCACCTGCCCGGCACCGCCGCCTCCCTCAAGGTCGTCACGCCCGGCGACTCCGCCAACGGCGCCGCGGCCGTGCACGACCCGCACCGCCAGACCCTGACCGCCATCGCCCGCGTCACCTCCCGCGCCTTCGCCCTCCTCGACCCCGCCACCCAGAACCACAACGTCAACAGCTGGGGACGCGCGCTCGCTGGCATCGCGCGGAGCGGGCACATCGCCACCGTGCAGGTCCTGGAGCGCACCGTCCCCGACAGCGGTGACACCCTCACCCGCCACTGGACCCAGAACGGCCAGCCCCAGACCCCGGTCGCCGGACAGATCTACTCCGAACTGGTCGCCTCGGCCGGCCCCGCCGCCGCCCCGCACGAGACCTACCTCGCCATTTCCCTCGACCTGAAAGCCGCCAAACGCCTGATCAGCCAGGCCGGCGGCGGGCTGCCGGGCGCATTCACCGTCATGGAACAGACCACCGCGTCCATCGCCCAGGCCGCCCGGAACGCCGGACTCATGGTCACAGGCTGGCTGACCGCGCGGGAGATCGCCGCCGTCATCCGCACCGCCTACGACCCGAAGGCCCTCGCCGCGCTCCAGCAGTGGTCCGAGACCGGCCGCGCCGAGGCGGACCCCGCAGCCGCCGGGCCCATCGTCCAGGTCGAGGAGTACGACCGCCTCGCCACCGACTCCGCCCGCCACGCCACGTACTGGGTGGAGAACTGGCCGCGCACCCAAATGGGAGCGGGCTTCCTGCACGGGATCATGTTCACAGCCGGAGTGCGGCGCAGCCTGTCCCTTATATACGCGCCCCAGGGGCTCGAGTCCGCACTGCGGGATGTCCAGCGGAAGAAGGCCGCGATCATCGCCGACGCGAACGAGCGAGCCCGCCGTGGACAGGTCGACAGCGAGCAAGACTCCGTCGAGTACGCCGACGTCAAAATGCGAGAGCGCCAGCTCATCGCCGGGCACGCGGACGTGGCCCTGACCGGCCTGGTCACCGTCACGGCCGAAACCGACGCCCTCCTCGACGCCGCCTGCGCGCAGATCGAGACCAGCGCCGTCACCTCCGGCGTCGACCTGCGACGGCTCAACTACCAGCAGCCCGACGCCTTCACCCTCACCGCTCTGCCGCTCGCCCGCACCGCCCTGTAACCAGGACGCGTACCTCCGCCGGCCCGAGCGGCGCCCCCTGCCCGCCGCCCCTGCCTCGGCAGGAAGGACCACCACCTTTGACCCCTCCCACGCGTCCACAGGACGCGCACCCCTATCTCCGTGCCGCGAGCGCCGGGGTCCGCCACCACACCCGTGCTCTGGCACGGCCGGACGCGAACTTGCCCACCCCGGCGGACCGCCTGCACCTTGACGTGCTGCACGCCCACCTCACCGCCCTGCACCAGCTCCTCGACCGGCTCGCCGAGTCCACCCGGCCACCGCACCCCGCCGCCGGCCGCCACCTCGCCACCGCCCACACCCGCATGTGGCAGGCCACCGCCGAGATCCACTCGGCCTTCCACCTGCTGCCCAGCAACGCAGCGGCAGAAGGCGCCGAGGCGAGCGCGTGCCACCCGGAACGGCTGCCCGAGGGGCCGCCCGTGCTGACCATCTGCCAGCGCCACCTCACCGCCGGACACATCATCCGACGCAAAACCACCCCCACCGACCTCCGGACGCACACCACGGCCTGCGCGCGATGAGCACCACCCGCAGAATCGAGGGCCCCCGATGAGCCACCGGCCCGCCCGCCGCGCCCGCCGCGCCTCCGCATCTCCGCTGTTCACTCCCCACGGAACCGACCGGGCCAGCCGCAAAGCCGCCCGCCGCCAGCTCGCCGAAGCCACCGCCAAGGCCCGCGCCGAAGCCACCACCCACCAGGCAGACAGCACACACGCCGAGCACGAGACGCCCGCTGCCCTCTACCCCCCGAGCGGACGCCCCGGCCCTGCCTCGGCCCGCAAGAACCGGCTGAAGCTCCCCGCCCACCGCATGACCACCGCCGTGGCCGCCGGCGCGTACCCCTTCCTCGCCGAAGGCGGCCTCGGCGCGGAGGGCATTTACATCGGCCGCGATGTGCACGCCGAGGCGTCGTTCGCGTTCGACCCCTTCGCGCTGTACGGCAAAGTCGAGGGCTTCACCAACCCCAACATCCTGCTGGCCGGCGTGATCGGCCAAGGCAAGAGCGCCCTGGCCAAGTCCTTCGCGCTGCGCTCGGTTGCCTTCGGATACCGCGTCTACGTTCCGTGCGACCCCAAGGGCGAGTGGACACCAGTGGCGGAAGCCCTCAGCGGCCGATCCGTCGCCCTCGGGCCCGGACTGCCCGGCAGGCTCAATCCCCTGGACGCGGCCCCGCGCCCGACGGGCGTCACGGAGACCGACTGGGTCGGCGAGATCCGCAAACGGCGCCTTCTCCTGCTCGGCTCACTAGCCCGTACCGTCCTGGGCCGGGACCTGATGCCCATGGAGCACACAGCCCTGGACATCGCCCTCGACGCCGTCGTCACCCGCGCCGCCCACACCGGCACCACCCCGCTCCTCGGTGACGTCGCCACCACCCTCAACAACTCCGGCGCGCTCGACAAGGCCGCCGGGATGGTATCGGGACAACTCGGCGACGCAGCCCGTGACCTGGCCCACGCCATGCGCCGCCTGATTCACGGCGACTTGGCCGGCATGTTCGACGCCCCCTCCACCGTCGCCTTCGATCCCAGCGCACCGATGCTCACCATCGACCTGTCCCGACTCGGCGGCTCGGGCGACGACACGGCGCTGGTCCTGGCGATGACGTGCGCCTCCGCCTGGATGGAATCCGCCCTCTCCGACCCGAACGGCGGCCGACGCTGGATCGTGTACGACGAGGCGTGGCGCCTGATGAGGCACGCCGGCCTCCTCCAGCGCATGCAGGCCCAGTGGAAACTGAGCCGCGGCCTCGGCATCGCCAACCTCATGGTCATCCACAGGCTCAGCGACCTGCTCACCGCCGGCGACGCCGGCTCCCAGGGTCGCGCTCTCGCCGAGGGCCTCCTCGCCGACTGCAGCACCCGCATCATCTACCGCCAGGAGACCGACCAGCTCCACGCCGCGGCCTCCTTGCTCGGCCTGACCTCCGTCGAGATGGACGCCATCGCACACCTCAACCGCGGCAGGGGCCTGTGGAAGGTCGCCGGACGATCTTTCATCGTGCAGCACCTCCTGCACAGCCACGAGCTGGCGCTCTTCGACACCGACGCACGCATGCACTGAGAGGCTCATGGATCCCGACATCCAGCGCGAGTTGATACCTCGCGACGGTGACGATGAGGACACACCGGACACCCCCGACCCGGGCACCCGCCGCACGCCTGTCGCGGCTTCGCTCGCTCCGCTTCCTGACCACCGCAACGTGAACACCAGCTGGTGGCAAGAACTGTGGCGTCGCCACGCGCACATCACCACGCCCCTGCGGCAGCGCGGGCTGGAGTGCGACATCGAGTTCGGACTCAGCGCGTACATCGTGCACGTCGCGCTCCCCGACGGCAGCTACCTGATCATCGGCCCGCCACAGGAGCCCTCCTCCGACCGTCCACCGGGGAACCCCGAGGGATGGATCGTGACCCGCCAGCGCCCCGATGACCATGCCATGTTCGAGGTGATCTACGACTCGACCGCCTCGACCGGCCCCGGTGCCCCTGAGCGGCCCGAAGCACGTAACGGCGGCAACGCCACCCACGTGGTCGAGGCCATCGACCAGCGGCTCACCCAGCTCGGGCTGCTGCCCGTTCCTCGCTCGTCCATTGGAGGCCCGCCCGTGTCCTCAGCCCCACAGCCCCGCGCACCAGAGTTCCCGGACCGCTCCCGCAGCGCGGACCCCACCCCGTATGTCTACGGCGACGCCCTCCTCGCTCTCACCGACCGGCTCAACGGGACCGAGTCGCATGCGGACGCCGCCGCCCTTCTGCACCAGATCCTCGAACCGACCGAGGGCCTGCTGGAGCGGCTCGGCGAGTTCTTCGAAGCAGCCGGGGAGAAGGCCAAGGAAGCCAACCAGGACGACGGCTTCGACTTGTCGTACGACCTCGCCGACGCCGCAGCCGAGATCCGCAACCTCGGGGAAGTCCTGCACGTTGCCGAGGACCGGATGCGGGCGCTGAACCCTCCACCCTCGGCACCCCGGCCGTCAGCGGCCCCGCCCCGTACGTCGCGCCTTCCCCTACCTGTCCTCCCGCCGGCACAGCCGCGGCAAAGACGCTGATGCCCGGGTGCCTCGCCGCGAGGCGGGCCGGTGCACCCCCCGACGTGGTCGCGCACTGCGTCAGCGACCGCGCCTCGCCCCTCGTCCCGCCGTACCGCCAACCTCGTCCACCCGTACGCGCTGACCTCCCCGCCCCGAGCACCACTGGAGCCCCCATCCGCATCACCCGCCACACCCTGCCGCTGATCGCCGGTGCCGCCGCTTGTGTCACCTTGGCCCTGACTGGCTGCACCAACGACAGCGGCACCGCCGAGTCGAAGCAGGCCCCCGGAGCCAGCACTGCGCCGAAGCCGACGCGGGTCCCTTCCCTCACCCAGGCGCAGGCGCGCGAGGCCATCACCCACTACTCGCAGACCAACAACCTCGCTCACCAGAGCCAGGACCGCGCCCTTCTCGACACCGTCGAGGGCGGGCCCCGATACGCGATGTCGCTGGCCGACATCAAGCAGGACGAGGCCCTGCCCAAGGCCGATCGTGAGCCGTATCGACCGTGGTCGTACGACCTGTCCGCCACCGACCTCTACATCCCGCGCCTGGCGGATGGACAGCAGCGGTGGTTCGCCGCCGTCACCCGGGCCGGCAGCCAGCAGCAGTACGCCCGCGTCCTGATCCTGGCGGAGAGTACGAAGTCCAAGCAGCAGTGGGAGATGGTCGCCACCGTCGACATCGACGATCCGAAGCAGCTCCCGCAGATCGTGCTCGACAACGATGGGTACGCCACCGCGGTCGACGCCACCTCGCAGTCCCTGGCCGCGCCGGTCGGCGTGCTCCGCTCCGCCGTGACCGACAACTTCGCCACCGGAGGCGAGACAACCGGGAAGAAGGTCTTCAACCCGTCGAAAGCCTCCCAACGGCAGATCAAGGTCCACGACGAGACGACCCGGAAGTTCGGCCCGCGCGGCACCACCCGCTTCGCCACCGCCGACCCGCAGTTCGCCGACGCCTACGCGCTGAAGACCACCACGGGCGCACTCGTGATCTTCTCCCACACCCACACCCAGCACGACGCGGTGACCGCCCCGGGCCTGGGGATCGTGCCGGAGAAGCAGGACCGCGCCTGGCTCGGCACCAGCCCCAGCCTCGCCTTCACCTACACGTTCACCTGCTCCGACATCGCCGCCGTCCCGAGCGTGCCCGAGCCGTCCAGCCTCCTGGGCTACGGCTGCCGCCGCACCGACGCCAAGGCCGCTGGCTCCAGCACCTCCGTCTAGAAGGACCCGTGCCCCAAGACCCCGACTTCGAGCTGTACGACAACGTCGGCCGCGACGCCGAGCAGATCGCCGCCGCACGCTACGGCATCGCCACCCGCGGTGATCTGCTCCGGTGGGCGAGGCGGGACTCCGAAGCGTTCCTCGCGGAGCATCCGCTGCCGGACAAGCCCCTGCCCAGCCCTGACCTCGCCCCCTACCTGGCCGCGCTCACCGCAGCGGAGACCCCTGCCGAGGTCAGCGCCGTCACCCAGCGTCTTCTGGATGCCGCCGAACCCGCACTCCGGGCGGTGAGCGACTACCTCTTCGCCGCCGCCCAGTGGCGCGGCCAGCACCGCGGCGCGGCGAAGGGCTCGCCGCCCAAGCTCCTGATGGAGGCGGCCAGCCGCAGCCTGTCCGTGGCGGCCATCGCGGACGAGGCCGATCTCAGAACTCTGCGCGCTGCGTACGACCCGGCGCCGACGCTGGACCTCCCGCCGCCGGGTCCGGCACGAGCCTCGACGGCACTCCCCCCAGCCCCGCCGCACGTCCCGCCCGCCGGCCCGACACCCGGCCGGTGATCCTGAAACGCCCTGGAGGCCCCTCCTGTCGACCGGTTCCTTCATCGCCCGCCCCACCGAGACCGGCTACACCGGCATATACGTCCATCTCGACGGCCAGCCGAGCGAGAAACTGCCCATCCTCCTCGCCGCCCACCGGTACCGGTTCGGCCGTGACGTCGAGGCCATGGTGCGGCATCTCGTGGACGGCGTCGCCGTGGGATGGGACGAGCTGGGCACTGATCTCCTGGACGGTGCCCGCCCGAGATCCTCTCGGCGCTGACCGGCGGTGAACAGTGGTCCAGCAGCACCCTGGACCACCTGGTCACCCCCGACGGCTCCCCGCCGGTCCGCATGACGTCACCGAGAAGACCGCCGCCGATCAGGACGTGCAGTGGGGGTACATCCTTCGCCCCCACGGGATCGAAGTGATCAGCGTGCTGCACGCCGCCGCCGGTCCCGTCGTGGCGTGGGGCACCGACCCCCGCGCCCGCTTCAGCAACCACCCGGCGCACTGGTCAGCCCCCGCCCCGGCCGCGGCGCCACCGGCCCGTCCCGCCCCCACCTCGCCTTCGGTTGGTCCCCGCACCGCTGCCCGCCGCTGACCCTTCCCGCCCGCGCTTCCCGGAGATTTCCCTGTCCACGCCCCCGATCACAGTCGTCATCGCCAGCCGCCTGCGCGAGGACCGCCTCGATTACCTGACCGCCATGCACGCCAGCCTCACCCGGCAGTCCGTGCCGTGGGAGGCAGTGATCGCTCTAGACGGCGCCGACCCGAGTCGTCTGCCCGCCCCTCTCGCGGCGGACCCGCGCATCCGTACCCTCACGCTTCCCCGCCCGGTCGGCGCCGCCTGCGCCCGCAACCTCGCCCTCACCCAGGTCCGCACCAAGTTCGTGAACTGGGCAGACGATGACGACGAGTTCACCGACGGCGCCATGACGGCACGGCTGTCCGCCCTCGAATCCACAGGGGTGGGCTGGTGCGCCGGCTGGAGTGAGGACCTGCACCCCGACGGCTCGACCACGCTGTGGCGCTGCCCGACGCCGCCAAGCCGACACGAGGCCGGCGACGTCATGAACTACTGGGCACGGCCGCAGGACACGATCCCGATCGGGCCGACCACGATCCTCGCCCGCACCGACCTCGTACGAGCGGCCCCGATGGGCGGCCTCGTCCAGGGCGAGGACTACATGGCGGCCGTCGGCGTCACGGTCCTCGCCCCGGGGATCCTGCTGCGCCTGCCGGTGTACCGGTACCGCAAGCACCCGGGGCAGATGACGCAGCAGGCGTCGTACGACCAGCTGGAGGCGGCGGCCCGCGAGCACGCGCACGGCTACGGGACTCAGCCTGCGGGCCGCCCTTCGTAGCCGCGAGGCCCTCGCCCGTGGCTGACGCGCACATCGTCCTCGCCTACAGCCGGGATGCCGGCATCGTCGCCATCGTCGGCGGCGAGCAGTACCCCTGGGCCCACACCGCGCTGGAGGAGTCCGGCTTCCGCCGTGGCGAGGCAGGCGTCTACCGCCTTCCGGCCGACGACGCGGATGCCTCCCGCGCCATTATGGCGGGCCTGATCAGCTGCGCCGAGCGGCACCGCACCAGCGTGTCCACCAGCAGCCGGCGCTTCATCGGCGACGCCGCTCGCGACATCGCGCGCCTTCTGCCCGGCCAGTGGAGCGCGACGGTCGAGATCTACTCCCACCCCGTCTGGCAGGAGGACCTCGTTCCCTGGATATGGGACAGCGGCGAACTCGGCCGCACCCTCCAGACCGAGCGGATCCCCTACGCCGCCACGCTCACAGACATGGTGCACGGCACCACCCTGTTGCTCACCGAGCGCCCAGGACGCCAACTCGACTACCTCATCGGGGCCTTCGCACCGAAGGGGCTGGAGGAGGGCTACGGCGATCCGCACGCCCCGCGCAGCATCGTCCTGCCGCCACTCCCCGGACGCGCGGCCCAGGCCGTCGCCGACCGGTACCTCCCTTCCTACGAGCAGGCCGTCCATGCCCGCCGGACCGCGGCCATCTCCGCCGTGCTCCAGCACATCCGCTCCGAGCGCGACACCTGGCAGGCCATGGCCGCCTCCGCCCGCTACAGCGACGCCACCCCCCTCAGCGTCAATGCCCTCGGCACCGCGACCGAGGAGTTCCTCGACCACTCCTGGCGCAGCTTCCTCACCGTCGTGGACCACGCCCCGACCCTGCTCGACCGCTGCCGACCCGCCCGCAGCCCATGGCCACAGGACGCCGCCGCGCTCTCCCGCCTGGCCGACGCCCTGGCCGACGCCGAGGTCCTGCTGGAGGAGGCGGTCCACAGCGCGCCTCTCCCACCCCGGGAACGCCAGGCGCGGGCGTGGTCAGCCATCGAGACCTGGCTCACCGATGGAGAAACCTTCCTGCGCCAGGCCCGCGTGAGCGCACCTCACCGGCACCCGGCCCTCGCGGTGTCCGCGCCGCCGCGTCCCCTGCCTGCGGCGCGTCCGGCACCCCGCCGCTGACCTGCTCCACCACCGACCTCGTGAGGAGTTGCCCGCCCTCTTGGAACCCGGCACCCACTTCGTCTTCGGCACCCACAAGGAACACGGCTTCGTCGCCTCCTTCACTTCCTCCATGCCTTCGCACCTCGCCCAGTGGTTCCTGCTGCGCGAAGAGTTCGAACCCGTCCCCAACAAACCCGGGCTGTTCAAGCTCAGCGAGCCGGAACGGGACGGCCCTCGCCGCACCCGCCAGGCCGTCCACGATCTACGGCGCCAGGGCTACGCCGTGCACGCCGACATAGCTCTCGACCCCGCCGCTTCGGCCAGCCCGCCGCGCCCCGTCCTGCCGAACGGGCTCCTGGAACGCCGCAGCCGTCTCGCCCAGGCCGCCGCCGGCCGCACGACACAGCGCGGCACGGCGCCCACCACCTCACCTCCGTCTGCCCGGCCGATTCCGCCGAAGCCCACCTACGCGCCGACCGTCCACCTGACGGCCTCCGGTGGCGGGCGATCTCGATGACGCCCGGAAGCGACCCGGCCCCCGAAAGCCCGCTGCCCGCGGCACCCGACCTCGCAACTCACGCACGCAACTTCCGACTACGGATGTCCGTCATCGCCCGCGAGACCGAGGGCGCGCTCGACATGACCCGCGACCGCTACGGCCGCACCGTCCACGAAGGCGCCGCGGCAGCCGCACGCGCGCACCGCGACAAGGCGGCCGTGGAGGCGTACGCCACGCACCTCGCCCCGTACGTCGATGCACTGCTCGATGCCGCCCGCCGTGCGCTCGACGAGCTGCCGCCCGCCCGGCACCTCACCGGGTGGCGCACCGTGCTGGACGGCCTCGCCGCGTCCGCGGCCGAGATCCGGCAGGCGCTCGACCGGCCCGCCGCCCCCGGTTCCGCCGTACGCACGCAGCATGCGGCCTTGTGGCCCCACCTCGCCGCCTGGGCGGACCACGGCTCCATTGCCGCCAACCTCGCCGATCAGAACCAGCACCAGCACCACAAGGCCCCGCTGACCGACGAAGAACAGCAGGCGTGGACCGAGCGGGCCCAGGCCGCGCAGAGGCGAGGCGAGCTAGAGCTGACCGAGTCGTGGTACGCCACTGACGGGCATCCCATCACCCTCGCCCATCTGATCGAGGACGACGACTCGAGGGTGGTCGCCCTCAGAGGTGACCCGGACGCCCCCGGCTGGCAGGTGATCGGGCACTTCGCCCACGAATACGAGGCCGGGCAGGTGCTGCCCGCCGCGGTCCCGCCCGGCGTGCTGCGCGCGGACGTCTCGGAGTTCAACCGCCCCGTGCCCGCCCCCGAGGTATCGCTGCAGGAACTCATCCGGGACGTCATCGAGGCCCAGCACGCCGGCGACGCGTCCAACGCGCTCCTCGGCGCCACCCAGCGCGGTTACAACGCGGGCCCGATGATCCGCCTCCAGGAACTCCTGGAGACGGCAGGCCAGTTCGCCAGCGCACTGGAGACCGTCCAGGGCCGGCAGATCGCCGCCCGGCTCACCGCACTCGGCCGGCAGATCGACTTCCTCACCCGCGAAGTGCACGACGCGGCCGAGGACCTCGGCGCGACCGTCGCCGTCCTGCCGCCGCACCGCACCCCCGCCCTACGGGTCCGCCCGCGCCCCGCCGTGGACACCACACCGCCCACGCCGCCACCCCGCACCACCCCCGCCCGCCACCGCTAGGCACCGCTCCCCGAGAGAAAGCACCCGTTGTCCCTGACCGCACCCCCGGCCCCGGCACCGCGCATCACCTATGGCGCGGTGCTGGGCAGCCCGTACGTCGCCCGCCTGCTCGGCGGCACCCTCACCGGCCGCCTCCCCAACGGCATGGCGCCCGTCGCCATCCTCCTGTGGGCCACCGCGACCGGAGGCAGCATCGCCTTCGGCGGACTGCTCAGCGCCCTGTACGGGCTGTCCTCCGCACTGTCCCAGCCGGTCAAGGGACGCCTGATGGACCGCCACGGACAGACCGCCGTGCACCTGCCCGCCGCCCTGCTCAACTCCGCCCTGCTGGTGACCCTGCCTGCGGTCGGACCCCAAGGAAGTCCGGCCCTCACCACGGCAGTCGTCGTCGCAGCCGGCCTGACCACGCCGCCACTGGAGGCCGGGCTCCGGGCGCTGTGGCCCAGCGTGCTGCCCAACCCCCGGCTGCGGCACGCCGCGCTCGCCCTCGACACCGGCACGCAGGGCCTGCTGTACATCGTCGGCCCCCTGCTGGTCGCCGCGCTCGCCTCCGCGTACGGCCCGTCCCTCGCGCTCGCCGTCACCGCTGCCCTCGGTCTCGTCGGCACCGCAACCGTCGCCTGTGCACCGCCCTCCCGGCGTTGGCGTCCCGCGCAGGCGACGAGCAAGGACGGCGGGCCCGGGCGGCGGCTGACCATCCCTGGCCTGGTGCTGCTCTTCGTCTCCCTCGCCGGCGTCGGGTTCGCGATCGGGTCCATGAACGTGTGGTCGATCGCCATGGCCGAGCACCACGACCAGGACATGCTGTCCGGGATCCTCCCCGCCGCGTTCTCGACCGGCAGCTTCCTGGGGGGCCTCGTCTACGGACGCCGCACCTGGACCAGCACCACCACCGGCCGACTGATCGCTGCCGGGGCCGCGTTCCTGGCCGGGTGGCTCACCCTGCTTGCCCTTCCGGGACCGTACGCGGCCACCTTCGCGGTCATCGTGCCCGGTGCGTTCCTCACCGTCGTGGTCGCCTGCGCCTACGTCACCACCGACGCTCTCACCCCCGCGGGCCGCACGAGCGAGGCGTACGCGTGGCTGATCCTGTCGATCGGTGCCGGCCAGTCCGCCGGCACCGCCCTCGCCGGACGCCTCGCCGAGCAGCCCTTCGCCAGCGCCGCGCTCCCCGCCGCCGGCGCCGCGTTCGCGGTCACCGTCCTGCTCGCCGCGCGCCCGCACCTCGGCCCCGCTGGCCGCCTCCCCCGGGCCGGCAGACACCGCCGCCCACACCGGGGCCGGCACAAGGCCCCCATGAACAACACCGCAAGCCTCTGACTTTCATACCTATTTGAGGAGATTCATCTATGGCTGTCCGTACGCAGTGGACTGTGGAGCACTCCTGCTCCCACGAGGTCGTCCATGACCTGTCCAACCGTCCCGCCGACAAGCGCGCCGGATTCGCCCGCTGGCTCGCCGGCCGGGACTGCACCGACTGCTGGAAGGCGGCTCGCGATGCCGACACAAAGTCCACGAAGGAGTGGCTCGCCGCCAAGCGCGCCGAGGAGCAGCAGGCTGCCGTCGAGTGGGCGGAGAAGTTCGACATGCCGCAGTTGGAGGGTCCGGAGAAGGCCCTCGACTGGGGCGGGCGATCCCGCCACCAGCTGATGACCTCCTCGCACACCGCGCTGGTCGTCGAGGGGTCCTGGGACGAGGCGGACTGGGCGGAGCTGGAAGAGAAGGCGCGCTCCATCACCCGCGCCGGATGGTGGATCGACCAGCGGGACGCGGAGGGCACCGACCTGCTCGAACTCCTCGACGCCGCCGGCGAAGACGACCGCGGGACGGAGAACCCGTTCCGCTGACTGGGGCGGAACATAGCCGAGGATCGCCGGTTAGCCAAACCGGCGATCCTCTGGACCATTGTTCCTCCCACCGCCACCCGCCCCGCGTGGAAGGAACCGCATGTCCCAGCCCCCGCCCACTCCGGCGTTCGCTCCGACACCCGACCCGCTCACCCCCAACCGGGACATCACCCACGCCCACTTCCAGGCCGGCGACACGGTCGTCGTCCTGAAGGGGGTCGCCGGCGGAGAACTGTGGGGAGACGCCATGCGCGTGGTCGCCCCGTCCTGGCACACCCCGACCGACGAGGACGGATGGCGGCTGCGCGATGCGACTGGCGGCGCACAGACGTACATCACCGCCCACCCCCGCTACCTCGTGCACCTCTCGCGTCGCTGCCCGGACTGCCTGATCCATCTCCGGGCCATGGAAGATGCCCTTCTGTCGAAGTACACCGACGACAACACCCTGATCGACTGCGGCTGGTACACCACCACCGCCCTCAACCAGTTGGTGCACATCGCCGATGCCCGGGGCAGCCGGTGATTCCCCGTCTCCACGAGCGGACCCACACGCCGAACGACGTGCTCACCGAGGCGCTGGGACGTCCGGTGTCGCCGGACGAGGGGCTGACCGAGCACACCGTCGTCGCCCACTGGCCGGGCCTCGACTCCTACACCTTGGACGACGAGCAGAAGATCTGGACGTCCCTCCAGTGGGCTGAGCACCTCGAAGAGCCGCTCATGGAGCACCCGTTCGCCGCCAGCGCGAACGGCGACCGGCGCGCGATCTTCCACCTCGACGTCCGGCTCCGCCCCGACGACCGTGAGCTGACCGGCCCCGAATGGGCTGAAGTTGCCCACCGGCTGGCCCGCGCCGCGGGCATCGAAGTCCCCGGCGAGCCGAACGGCTGCCGGTGGATCGCCGTCCATGCCCAGCCTGGACGCCTCGACCTGATCGCCAACCTGATCCGCCTCGACGGTTCCTGGCACACGCAACCTGCCGCGGTCCTGCGACGCCTCTCGGCCGAGTCCCGCCGCATCGAGCAGGACCTGCGCCTGATGCCCGTACGAAGCACTCCAAGGCCGCCAGCCCTCGCCCGGTCCGCCTCCACAGCATCAGCCCAGCTCGCGGCCATCCTCTCGCAGCTCGCCGACGAGCAGACCGGCCCGTTGGCCACAGTGCGCGGACTCGTCGAGCACACCGCCCACCGCATCGCCCACCAGCCCGATGCCGCCAGCACCGCCATGGCGCACCGCCTGGAGCTGATCGCCCGCCGCCTCTACGGGATCCAGCAGGACCTCGACACCACCGCGACCCACCTGAACGCACCCACCCGGCCACGCACAGCCTTCCTGGTACTGCCTAGCATCACGGCAGCCGTACGGCGATCACCGTAGGAGAAACGTCTCTTTGCCCCTGGCCGACCGATTCCTGACCGTCCGCCGCGACCCGCACTCCGAGGAGGTCCTCGCCCGCGGCGGAGACCCCGAGGCCCACAGCGTCCTGCAGCGTACGGGCTTCGTCCCGGTGGTCCGCGTCCACGAGACCTACCACCGCGCCCCCACCAACCTCATCGAGGACGACGACACCCGCCTCGGGATCGAAGCCGTCGCCCGGCTTCGGGCCGTCGGATACCACGTCGACTGCGACGAGGACTTCGACACCGACCGCCGACCGGTCCACGATCTGCCGCTGGGCGCCTCAGTCGCCCATCTCGCCCAACGCATCCGCGAAGCCACCACCACCTGGGATGCGGCCGGCGTACTCACCGAGCTGACCGCCTCCCACGACGGCCTCCTGGCCGCCCTCGAAGAAGTCCTCATCGCCACCGCTGAGTTCCACGACGGCCTTGGCGACGCGGCCGACCCGCACATCGCCCGCCGTCTGCGCTACCTCGCCGACGAGCGTCTGCAAGCCATCCGTAGCGACCTCTCCCACACCCGTAACGCCCTCGCCGACCGGCACGTCCCGCACCCCGGCCGCAGCAGTTGCGCCGAAGAGGTCCCCTCCACCGAACCCGAGCGCCCCGCCGTCTGCGCCTGCCCACCACCACCGCGCACCGCGCCGGCCCCGCCACCGCCTCCCGTGGCCGCCGGGCTGCGCCGCTGACCCCACCTCGCTCAAGGACACCATGCACGACTACGACAACTCCGAGCGCCTCGCCTCGTACGCCGACGTCCTCGCCGGCGAACTCCCGGGCGCCTGGACCGGTTCCTACCACCCTCCTGAAGACAAGGACGACCTCGCCGAACTGGCCGACCGCATCTGGGACCTGGACCTCGTCGCCGCCTCCCTCGCTGAGCACCCACTCCAGCAGGCCGCCGTCCTGAGCCGCCCGGACGGAGCCCGGCTCGTCGTCCTGGAACGGCACGACGAACGCGACGGATTCCTCGTTGCCGCCGTCGCCCCGCGCGCACTGCCCGACGAGGCATACCGCGCAGTACCCGAGCCCAACGGCATCGCGCTCGCGGACGATCCGTTCCTGAGCGCCGAGCAGGTCGCCGGCGACCTGCTCGCCCGCTACGACACCGCGCTCGCCCAGGTCAGGCACAACGCCCTGGGCGGCATCCAGCCGTCCCAGCCGGATCGGGTCGTTCTGACCTGGCAGCAGGACGGCAGCGTCGCCGCCGCGCCCGTGGATGACACGGCCGGCGCCGTCCTCGTGGCTCACGGCTTCATCCAGGATCCGCAGACCGGTATCTACCGCCTCGACGCAGACGACACCAGGGCCCAGGCCCGCGCCCTGCGCGCGATCGGCCCCCAGCTCGACGCCCTCGGCATCGGCACGGCGCTCCAGCACCCGGCGGCTCGGACCGCCCCCACCGCCGCCATGCCGCCGGCCCCGGCCGCCACACGAACGCCGGCCACCAGGGCTCGATGAAGCAAGGGGAACCCGACTTCCTGGTGCTGGAGTACGTCACCACCACCAAGGACGTCCCCGCGGGGGCCGGGAGCGGAGTCCCGCCGACCAGCTCATGGACCTCACCGGACGCTTCTGCCAGGACACACGGCAGATTGAGTACCTCCGCAACCTGGCCTGGCGTACTCCCTCGGCGGGCAACAGCGCCCCCGCCGGAGCACTACCCGCGCCCCCGGCATCCGCGCCGTCCCGCCGCCGCTGACCCGCACGACGATCAGGAGCACCGCACTTGGGTAACCGAGCCGACGACTACGGGACGGACGTCGAGTTCTACGTCAAGGCACTGACCAGCACCATTTACGCAGCCACGCCGACCGGCGCGTCGGAGAAGCTCCTCGCGCTGCTCGACCGCCTCGGCCTGGAGCGCCAGGAGGTCCGTACCGGCGGCCCCGTCTACGTCTGGCACACCGTCCCCGACCACCTGTCCGAGGTGGAACAGAAGCGCCTCGCCACCCGCGCGATCCCAGCCCTCCTCGTGGCCGGATACAAGGTCAACATCGATCCGGACCTGTTCGACGAGGCCACCTACCAGCAGGCCGCACGCGAGGTACGCGCCCGCCAGCCCAGGGCCGCCACGCGCAGCCCCGCCTCGCCTGCTGCCTCTCCTCCCACAGCGGCGGCCCACCGTACCCCGTAAGCCCGAACGGCGGCCCCGGTGCCCTCTTGCCGGGGCCGCCCCCGACCGCACCACCGACTGGAGTCCCCGTAACACCCCGCACGACCACCACGCCGATCTCCCGGCGTCTCACGCCCCGTCTGGCCACCGCTCTATTCCGCCGCTACCTGCGCGCCTGCATCCCCATCGGTCCCGATCGGACCGTTCCGCTGGCTGGCGCGCGCCCCGAGGCCGGTCCGAGCGAAGCCCGGCGGATTGGCCACCGCCACCACCACTGATCCCGACCCTCGTCCTGGAGGAGCATGCCCCACCCCAACCCGCACGTGCACCTGGCCGACGAGATCGCCCGTCAGCTCGGCCAGCTCGGCGACAAACTCGCGACACTCCCCCCTCACGAGGCCACGCAGGTCATCGCACGCGTTGTGGACTCTGCGGACGGCGTCCTCGCCGGGGTCACCCACCTCGTGTCCGTCAGCAGCATGTTCGCCAAGGTGCAGGCCGAGCGCGGCGCTCTGCCGGCCGAGGTGTGGCTCGCCCTGGGGCGCGCCTCGAATGAGCTCGACGCCATCGGCGGGGACCTGGACGAACACCGCAAGACCCTCCAGTACGTCAGCGACCGGCCCAACACCGGACCGGCGAAGCCCTCGGCCCCAGCTCCACTCGTCGTCCGGCGGCACCGGTGAAAAAGCAGCAGTGGAAGGGCTGGGGCCCCGGCGAGCAAGCCGAGCAGCACTACCTGGTTGAACCCCGTGCCCTCGCCGGCGGCGGCGATCTCCGGCACGTCTCCGAGTTCCTGCGCGCCTGTGGGTGGCGGGACAAGTCCAAGGCGGGCGGGCCCCTTGCCATGGAAAGCCCGGACCAGATGGTCGGCATCGCCTACGACCCCTTCGTACTGCCCGGCGGGTGGACGATCCACGGTGCCGCGAGCGGCCATCAAGACGAGTGGTGGGCGCATCTCGGGCGGCAAACGCCGGTAGAGATCGTCGCCGGTCTCACCGACGCCCTCACCCGCCCCCGCTCCGCGCACGCCCCCAACGTCTGGGCACCTCTGCAGGACCAGGGGTGGCACCGTCCGCCCAACGCCGAGCATGTGACCGCGACCAGCCCCGACGGCAGCGCCTGGATGCAGTTCCACCAGGGCCCCGACGGCGAGGCGATGTGGTGGTCCGGGGCGAAGGACAAGCAAGGCAACGGCTGGACCGCCCAGTTCGCACCCAGCACCCCGATGCACCTCGTGCAAGCCTTCTCGACCGCGCTCGCCAGTCCCGAACCCGTGATGCGCCCGCTCGGGCGGGTTCCACACAGCGCCCAGATCCGCACCACGTCCGTGTCCGTCCTGCCCTCCGAGCTCAGCGCCTGGCAGCAGGCCCGGATCGCCGCCGCCCGCACCGCCACCTGGGCTCGCAACGCCGCCCGGAGCAGTCGGCCCCGCACCACAGCCCGCCCCCACGCCAACGCCGGTGGCGCCCGCACCTACCGCTGATCCCCCACACCCACCAACTGAGGAGCTTGATGCCCGCACTCACCCCGGACACGATCCGCTCGGCGACCGAGACCCTGTCTCTTCTTACCGACTACCTGCGAGAGAGCCCCGACCCCGAAGAGGCGCTCGCCCTCGTCGAGCCTCTGCTCGATGAGTACACGGGCCTGCCCGTCCAGCTCGCCGACACCTTGCGCGCCCTCGCCCGTGCCCTCCAGGACCACCCGGACGTCCCGCGCACCCTGGCTGGCGACCTGCTGATCAGCGAGCTGCGCATCGCCGCGTGGGAGCAGGCCGACCAGCACTCCCTCCACGGCGTGCTGGACGGCCTCCAAGAGCTGTACGGCAGTGCCGCCGGGGGCGTGCAGGGGTGCGGCCGGTGCCGGTGAGCGAACGGCAGCTCGCTGCCTTCGCCGACAAGCACGCCTGGCGGATCCCGTTCGACACCATCCCCCGCCACCTCGCCGGCCCCGGCGACGCCCGCCACGTCACCCATGGCCTTGCCGCAGCCGGATGGACCCGCACGTCCGACCCGCTGAGCGCCGAGATCGTCCTGCGCAGCCCCGATCACCGTCACAGCCTGCAGTTCGACCCGCAGTCCGCCACCTCCGCGTGGTGGCGGCTGCGGGCCGAGCCCACCGACACCGAGCCGGGCTGGTACGCCGAGTTCGGCGAACTCGTCCCCGCCGAGATCCTCGGCAGCCTCACCGACGCCCTCGTCGCGCCGCCACCCACCCTGTCGGCGGACCCTCTGAACACCCTGGAGGACGCCGGATGGCTGATCGACGGCCGCAGATCAGCCTTCTCCGATCCGCCGGGGTGCACGGTGGAACGCCGAACGGAACAGGGCGACGCCACCGTGCCCTGGGGCGTGTCGGCCCGCGTCTCCTGGCACGTGGAAGCGCACGATCCCGAGCACAGCTCCCGGGGACCACGTCTGTGGCACGCCTGGTTCGACGGCCACACCCCCACCCACCTGGTGCACGCCTTCGTCACCGCGCTCGCTGACAGCGCCCCGCTCCAGCGCGGCATGTACGACCGCACCGCCCACCACGGCGTCGTGCAGAAGCCGAGCCCGCTCACCCCGGAGCAGGTCGTCGAGGCGCACACCGCCCGACTCGCCGGCATCCGCAGGCAGGCCCACCTCGCGCGGCGTCGCCGGCCGGAAGCCGTGACGCCCCCGGTGAGGGAAAGCACCACCCGTTCCACCGCTCGCCGCTGATCCCGATAGGACACCTCACCATTTCTCCCGATCCCGCCGCTCACCGCGAGTTGCTGCGTCACCTCGACGGCTTCGTCGGTGACAGCAAGAAGATCCTCGACGCCTGGGACGCGTACTCCGACGAGCACACCGGTCTCGACGGCTGGCCGTACGACGACCACGCCTACGGGGTGCGCAAGAGCCAGCGCGACGCCGACACGGCGGCTGCGTTCGAGACCGTGCGCGCCGGTGCCCGCTACCTGCTGGCCACAGCCGAGATTCAGCTCGCCCACCTGCCCGCCCACGCAGTGCGGAGCCACTGGGGGTGGCAGCTCGGCGTCCTGCGTGACGCGCTCGACCGCCTGGATGAGCTACACGGCGAGTGGGTCCAGACCCGTGAAAGCCTTCCCGCCGCCGCCCGGTCAGGTACCCCGGCCTTCGACGACGTCCTCGCCGAGCACCACGCCGAATGCTGGAGCTATCTCGACACCTGGGCCACTCACGGCGACGTCGTCCGGGACATCAACTCCGCAGCCCGGCACGCGCCCACGCCATCGGTCCCGTCGCCGACCGTGACCGCGGTCCCGGCGTCCAACCGTGCCAAGCCGGGGCGGAGGTGACCGTGCCCAAGTCCCCCGACATCGTGGACGTCGACTTCATCGCCCCTCGCCACCTGGCAGGCGGCGGAGATCCCGCCTGGATCACCGTCCCCCTCCATCGGGCCTGCGGCTGGAGCTACGGCCACGACCCCCTGATGCCGCGCGTCATCTTCTCCAGCCCCGACCAGAAGGCTCTCCTCCGGCTCGAGCCCGACCCCGACGGCCAGTGGTGGACGCTCCATCACGCCCACCAGCCGGACCGGCCCGCCTGGTACGCGAGCTTCGGTGCACGCACCCCGGTCGAGATCATCGCTGGATTCATCGACGCCCTGACCGACCCCGCCGCGACCGCATCTGCCGAGGCCGACCCGTATGAACCGCTCCAGCGGCTCGCCTGGTCGCCCCCCACCACCGGGGGCGACGGCCTCGTGTCGCCCGACGGCACCGCGTACGTCGAGCGCCTGGGCAGCGCGCAGGAACCAGGCGCCTGGTTCGTCACCGCCACGCTCGGCCCGGACCGGCAGCCGGTGTGGCAGGCCCGCTTCGGCGAGCACACCCCGCCGCACCTGATCACCGCGTTCACCACCGCGCTCGCCGATCCGAACCCTGTGCTGCGCACCGGCAGCATGCGCAGTCTCCCGACGCGCAGCCCGGACGCGGTCACCCGCACGCGCCGGGAGGTTCCGGCCGTGCAGGTCGCCTCGGCCCTGGAAGAACGCGTCCACGCCCTCGCCGCCCGCCGCGCCAGCACGTCGGCGAGTCCGAGCGCCCTGCGACGGTCACCGGACAAGAACCGCCGCAGCCGCTAACCCCTTCGTCCCCCGCCCGGAAGCATGGAGCCCTTTGCCACCCTCCTCCAACAGTTCCTCCGACGGGTACGACATCGTCTTCCGTCTCCTTCTCGGAGTGCTCGGCGTCGTCGTCCCGCTGTCCCATCTCGCCTGGCTGTCCGGCAACATCACCGCGTGGCTGACCGTCGACCACTGGGCGCCTTACCAGCCGACCGCCGCCCTCCTCCACCCTGATCAGCTCTGGCCCCAGGTGGGAGAAGCGTCCCTGCTTGTCGGCGCTCGGATCGTCCCGATCGCAGCGCTGCTCGCGCTCGGCGCTGCGGCCGGCGTCCTGTGGTCCCGCTACAAGACCAGCGGCAGCGGCCGGAAGAAGATCACCGGCATGGCCAAGGCCAGGGACATCGAACCGCTGATGGCCAAGGCGATCACCGCCAAGGCCCGCTCCCTGCGCCCGAGCCTGAAGGCCGCCAAGCACATCGACGCCAAGGACACCGGCATCCTCCTCGGCAACCTGCAAGGCACCCGTCACGAGGTTCGCATGGGATACGAGGACGTCGCCGTCGCGATCATGGCTCCACGATCCGGCAAGACCACCAGCCTCGCGATCCCGTCCATCCTCGCCGCCCCCGGCCCGGTCCTACTCACCTCCAACAAGGCCGCCGGTGACGCCTATACCGCCACCCTGGACGCCCGAGCGGCCGTGGGACAGGTCTGGTCGATGGATCCGCAGCAGATCGCGCACGCCGCTCGGGAGATGTGGTGGAATCCCCTCGCCGACGCCAAGACCCTCGACGGCGCAGGCCGGTTGGCCGGCCACTTCCTTGCCGCCTCCGTGGACGCGAGCCAGCAGGGCGACTTCTGGTCCAAGGCCGGCAGCAACATCCTCTCGCAGCTCTTCCTCGCCGCCGCCCTCGACAACCGGCCGATTACGGACGTGATGCAGTGGCTGGCCTTCCCCGCCGATCGCACCCCGCTCGACGTTCTGCGCGACCACGGCTTCGCCGCGGTCGCCGCGCAGCTCAAGGGCACCGTGGAAGGCCCGCCGGAGACACGGGACGGCATTTACGAGACCGCCCGCCAGTACGCCGCCGCGCTGCTGAACAGCGAGATCGCCGCGTGGGTCACCCCACAGAAGGATGTCCCCGAGTTCCGCCCGTCTCAGTTCGTCGCCTCCACCGACACGCTCTATCTGCTGTCGAAGGATGGCGGCGGCGGTGCCTCGGCGCTGATCGCCGCGTGCGCGGACTCCGTGATGCGGGCCGCCACTGCGCAGGCGGAGCGCGCTGGCGGACGCCTGGATCCGCCGATGCTGGCGATCCTCGACGAGGCCGCCAACGTGTGCAAGATCAGCGACCTGCCGGACCTGTACTCCCACCTAGGGTCACGCGGGATCATCCCGATCACGATCCTGCAGTCCTATCGCCAGGGCCAGAAGGTCTGGGGGGACGCGGGCATGGACGCCATGTGGTCGGCCTCCACCGTGAAGGTGATCGGCTCCGGTATCGATGACCCGGACTTCGCCGACAAGCTGTCCCGGCTGATTGGCGACCATGACGTCGAGACGACCTCCACCTCGCACTCCGAGTCCGGCAAGTCGACCTCCGTGTCGATGCGGCAGGAGCGGATCTTGCCCGCCGACGCGATCCGCGCCCTGCCCAAGGGCACTGCCCTGTGTTTCGCCACCGGTATGCGCGCGGCGATGCTCGACCTGCGCCCGTGGTACCTGGAGCCCGGCGCCGCCGAACTGACCGCCGCCTCGAAGCGGGCCTCCGACGGCATCACCAAGCGGGCCGTCGCCAAGCACACACCGCGGCAGACCGACTTCGGGGCCGCCGCATGATGCCGATACGGCTCCCGGATGGTGCCCGGCTCGCCACCTACATCGACGGTCCTCCACAAGCACCCGTGACGGCAGTCCTCGCGCATGGTCTCTCGGTCACCGCTGCCCTGTGGCGCTCGCACATACCGCTCCTGCTCCGTGAAGGGATGCGCGTCGTGCGCTACGACCAGCGCGCGCACGGCTACTCCACCCGCGGCACCGCCCCGCTGGACCTGAACCAGCTGGCCGACGACCTCGCCCAGGTTCTTGAGACGACAGCGCCACGGGGACCGCTCGTGCTCGCCGGCCACTCCATGGGAGCGATGACGCTCATGCGCCTGGTCGCGCGCCACCCCCACCTCGCGCCCCGTATCCGCGGGCTCGTGCTGATCTCGCCCCCGTACGGCGGCATCAGCACCCGCACGGGCACCGGTCCGGCCCAGTCCTTGCTCACGCTGGGCCGCAACCTTCTCGAATCCGCGTGCACGCACGCGCCGTACCTGCTCGACGCGGTCCGGCGGCGCCTTCCCACCACCAGCCGGTGGGCTCTGCTTTCCCCCGCACAGCCGACGTCCGGTGCGCTGCCGTTGCCGTGCCGGCAGGGCCTGCACACCATGGCGACCGGAGACATCGCTGCCCTGTGGCACAACCTCGCCGGCCAGCAGCCCGACCCCGGTCCGCTGCAGCAGCTCGGCGGCCGGGTCCACCTTCTGGCCGGAAGCCTCGACGCCCACATCCCGCCCGAGCAGACCGGTCGTCTTGCCGCCTGTCTGCCCGGCGCCCAGCTGGAGACCATCCCGGACGCCACCCACGCATTGCCCCTGCGTCACGCCCAGCTGGTCACCGACCGAATCTCCCGCTGCGCCTCCATCTCCAACCCGATCTCCCGGAGCACACCGCCCCATGCCTCCGCTCAACCTCCTAGAACAGGCAGAACAACTCCGTGACCTGGGTCGCGAGTTCGAAGCCCTGCACGCACGCGTCCGGGACGTCTCCTACACCCCCGGCACCGACGCGCTGCGCCGGATCAGCCCGCTCCTGCTCAAGGTCCAGGACCTGATGGCCACTGCCCTCGTACGCCTGGGCGCGCTCGACGGCGGCGCGTACGCCGACATCGCCGGCAGCCGCGCCAGCCTGGAGTGCCTAGCCTCGGTCGTGGCAGCTTCCTCCCTGGCCGGCAACGACCTCGCCAGCGCCCTGTACGCCAACCCGTGCGAAGGCGCGCCGTTCGCCGGCTACCCAGCAGACGACGAAGCGGTACGCACCGCTCGCCACGCCGAGGCCATACCGCGCATGACCGGCCACCTCGCCGATGCCGCCCACCAGCTCGACCTGAGCGCGATCGGGTGCCACTACGTCGCCACCGGAATCACCCGCGACCTCGCCGCCGCACAAGAACAAACGAAGTCCGTGCAGCGGACGACCGGCCCCACCACAGCCCCCTCAGCGTCCCGCACACCCCGCGTACGGCGTTGACGCTGCCCCAAGCCGCCGCTAGCCGGACACGCTGACCTTCTCTCCCGCCGAGGACACCGTTGCCTCCTTTCCACCTGTTCGCCCTCCAGCTCGCCGACCGTCTACCCGGCACCTAGACGGCCCTCTACCGTCAGTGCACCCGCGCCGCCGACCAGTTCGCTGACACATGCCGCGTGTGGACGCCGCTGGACGCCCGGCCGGCCATCGCCTTCCGCAGCCCGCGCCGCCTGGCGGGTCACCGACCGCGTCCTGCCCCACTACACCGCTGCGGTCACCAGCGCCCGCGAAGCCACCGCCGCCCTCGCCGCCCGGCGCTCCTCCATCCCCGCACTCCTGCCCGTCCCGCAACCGGACAACTCCCGATCCCGCGCCCGCTGACCGGGCCTCCTCCCCGCCTCCACGCTCCGCCCAAGGATTTCCCATTCGCCCCTCCCCCCAGTTCCGCGCCCTTTCTCTCGGTGCCGGCGTCCAGTCCAGCACCCTGCTCGCCCTGTCCGCCGAAGGCATCCTCCCGAAAATCGACTACGCGATCTTCGCCGACACCGGATGGGAGCCCAAATCCGTCTATGACCATCTCGATCGCCTCGAACGCGAAATAGCCACGCCCGCCGGTATACCTATTCTCCGGGTTTCCTCCGGCAATATTCGCGATGACGCCCTGAACCCGGATCGCCGTTTCGCGTCCATGCCCCTGTACATCCTCAACACGGACGGGCGTCCTGGGATGACCCGGCGCCAGTGCACCGGGGAATACAAGGTGAAGCCCATCAAGAAGAAGATCCGCGATCTTCTCGGCTACCCTTATCCGACTCGGGTACCAAAGGGCGTTTTCGTCGAGCAGTGGATCGGCATATCCACCGACGAATTCCACCGCGCCAAGGACGCCGACGTGAAGTACATGCAGAACCGGCACCCGCTGATCGACATGGGCTGGTCGCGTTCCGACTGCGTCCGCTATCTCACCTCCCTCGATCTGGCCGAAACGCCGAAATCGAGCTGCCTGGGCTGCCCTTTCCACGGCAATGCGCAGTGGCGGCACATCCGCGACAACTCCCCCGCCGAGTGGCAGGACGTCGTGGAATTCGACGCGGCCATCCGCAAGGGCAATGCCCGCGCGAACGCCAGCGGCAATCGGCTGCTGGGCGAAGCGTTCCTGCACCGCTCCCGCGTCCCCCTCGGCCGGGCCCCGATCGACCACGTCACCGCCTCGGAGTGGGCGGCCCTCCAGCAGGAGCTCGCCGACGAGGACGAGTTGGAGCGCGGTGTCGCGGACGGCTGCTCGCCCTGGGCGTGCCGCGGGGATGCGGACGCGCCGGCGCAGGAGGACTTCGGGCTGGCCACGTGATACTCGACCTCTTCGCGGGGCCGGGCGGCTGGAGCAGGGCACTGGGTGTCTTCGGCGTGCGTGACGTGGGGCTGGAGTGGGACGAGTGGGCTTGCAGGACCCGTGCTGCCGCTGGGCAGTTGACGATCCGGACCGACGTGGCGATGTATCCGACGTGGCCCTTCCTTGGCCGGACGCGCGGGCTGATCGCCTCTCCGCCGTGCCAGGCGTGGAGCATGGCCGGCAAACGTCTTGGCCTGGTGGACCAGCCGCTGGTGCATGCGGCGGTCGAGGACCTCGCCGCCGGACGCGACACCCGCGAGCGCCTCCTCGCCGCCTGCCGGGACGAGCGCTCTCTGCTCGCGGCCGAGCCGATGCGCTACCTCCACGCCCTGAACACGGTCGGCGAGCCTGAGTGGGTCGCCATGGAGGAGGTGCCGGACGTCCTGCCGCTGTGGAAGCAGTACGCGGCGATCCTGCGCGGCTGGGGGTTCTCGGTCTGGTACGGGATCCTCAACGCGGCCGACTTCGGTGTTCCGCAGACGCGCAAGCGGGCGATCCTGCTCGCCTCCCGAGTCCGTACGGCGCAGCCTCCCACGCCGACGCATGCCCGGGTCGCCGAGCCCGAATCGCTGTTCGGTCCGGGACGTGCCCGCTGGGTGAGCATGGCCGAGGCCCTGGGGTGGGGGGCGACAGACCGGCCCGTTCCCACCGTCTGTGCCGGGGGCGGGCCCGGCGGCGGCCCCGAACCGTTCCCTTCGGGCTCGCGCAAGACGCTCTCCGATGCCCGGGAGCGGGGCACCTGGATGCCGCGAGCGGACGGAGTGGTCCTGCAGTCCCGCCGCGAAGGCGCGGGGTGGGCGGCGCGGCACGGCGCTCGTGAGAACCGTGCTGCGACCGCCCCGGCGCCGACGTTCACCGCCGAGGCGCATCGCTGGTCCTGGTCTCTGCGCAGCAACAACCAGGCCAACGCCACTGTCCGGTCCATCGAGGAGCCGGCAGGCACGCTGTTCTTCGGGCACCGCGCGAACGAATGCACCTGGGTCGCCGAACCGGTCTCGGCGCCGACGAAGGACACGGACGCGCCGGCAGTGCCGGAGCCGATCCGGATCACCGCTCGCGAGGCCGGCCTCCTGCAGACCTTCCCCGGCGATTACCCGTGGGCGGGGAACAAGGGCCAGCAGTTCTCGCAGATCGGCAACGCGGTCCCGCCGTTGCTCGCCGGCCACCTCCTCGCCCCGCATCTCGGCGTCACCCTCGACCCGAACGACTTCACCCTGGCTGCCTGATGTCCCTCAGCCCCGAACCCGACGAGGACGACCTCGACACGATCCCGGCGCCGCAGCCGGTGTTCCACGTCGAGCAGGCCCTCCTCGGTGCGCTTCTTCTCGATCCGCACCGTCTCGGCGAAGTGACCGGGGTCTGCGCCGGCTCGTTCTCCACCGCCGCGCACTCCGCCCTGTTCGCCGCGATCAGCACCCTGCCTCCGCCCGACCCGGCCGAGCACGCGAAGAACACCACGTGGCTCAACCAGGTACTTGCCGCAAGTCGGGAGCAGGCACGCGGACTGACCGCTTCCTATCTGCACACCCTCATCCAGGTCTGCCCCTGGCCCCGCCACGCACCCGCCTACGCTCGGATGGTCGAGGCCGAACACGCCCGCCGCCGGCTGCGGGCCGCCGCCGAGCACCTCCTCCAGACCATCCAGGACGGCTCCCTCCCGCACCCCGTCCAGACGGTGCTCGCCGAGGCCGACACGCTCGCCGCAGTCGTGGACAACATCGCAGCACGCTTCCCGCCACGCGCCGGGGTCCTGCCACGCACCCCGCCACCCCCGCCGGCCATCGCACCCGACTATGCCGAGGCGGCGCAGGAGGAGCAGTTGCTTCTCGCTACCGCCACCGCCCACCCCGCGGGCATCGAGTCCGTACGGTGGCTGCTCCCCGAGGACTTCACCCAGCCGCTGCACGCCGGCCTGTGGCAGTGCCTGACCGCCCTGGACCGCCGCCACGAGCCCGTCGATCCCGTCACCGTCCTATGGGAAGCCCAGCAGCGCGGTCTTCTTGAGCACGGCAGCGAACCCGGCGACGTGCTCCGTCTTCTCGCCGAACCGGCCGGCTCCGTAGAGCACTGGGCTGAACGCGCCCTGCAGCGCTCCCTCCTGGCCACCGCCGACCACGCCGGCCGCCGCATCGAGGCGTACGCCGGCGACCCGGCGAACACACCGTTCCAGCTTGTCGTCGGTGCCCGCCGGTCCCTCGCCGACCTCGGCGCCATCCGCGCCCGCTGGCAGCACGCCACCGGACGGATCCTTCCGCAGCGCCCGCGCCCCGCGCCTACCACCCGCGCGGGCCCCCCGACCACCACGGCCGCCCGCACTGCTCGCGCCACCCGATAGCCCCCGCATACGCCGGTGGCCGGGCCCGAAGGCCCGGCCACCGGCACAGGAGACGACACCCACACGTGACCACCGCCCTGCTCATCGACGCGCACGTCCGCCTCGACACCCACCCCACCCACCCCAGTGCCGTGACCGCCGTCCTGACCGGCTCCCAGGCGCACATCCCCCACGTGGGCCTGGAGGCCGCCAACTGGACCGCCGTGGCCAAGAACACCCTGGTCCTGGCCCGCATCGATCACGAGGAGCCTTACTGGGCCGAAAAGGCGGCCCAGCAACTGGCCGCTGACGGGGTCAGCGTCGAGATCACCCCCCGGCTCCGGGAAGCCATGGCCGAAGAATGGACCTGGGCCGACTATCCGATGCCCTGGTGCACCCGCAGCGAGATCCGCGAGGTCTCCGACGCGGCCCAGAAGATCTATGACGACATCCGCCATGGCCAGCTCCTCATCCACGCTCACGCCGAGGACGGCCACACCACCGTCGCGGTCGGCACCTACCTCGGCAGCGGCAAGAGCGTCTATCTCCACGGCGAGAACCATCTGCGGCAGGTCGCCGACTCCTTCGACTCGCCCGCCCAGGCCCTGGTCGCCTTCGAGAAGGTCCACGGCGCCGCCATGCGGCCCGGCCCCGCGCCCATGACCGACACCGAACGCGCCGCCGCCCAAGCCCGAACGTCCCCACCCGCCACCGAACCTGAGCCTCCACGCCCACAGCCGGAAACGGTCCCCGCATACGCGGCTGATGCCGGCGACCACGATGCTCTGCTGGAGGCATTCCTCGACGCCCACGGTGACTGGGAGAAGTGGCGGACCTGGTCGGACGAGACGACCCACGCCATCCACGAATCCCAGACCCTGCGCATCGAGCGCGTCCACGAAGCCCACCCCCGCGAGACCGCCTGGACCATCGCCGCGTACGAGACGCCCGTCTCCGACCGCATGTGGGTCCTCACCGCGACCGGCGCCACTCCGGCCCCCGTACTGCAGGAACTGCTGGGTCACCTCGCCGACGGCGACGGCTGGGACACGGCCGTCGGTGCCCCGGTGGACGAGAAGACCGTCGCCGCCGCCACGCAGCCCCTGTCCGAGGCCGGGTGGAAGCACACGGTGGACGGGGAATGGATCGGCTGGACGTCCCCTGCGGGGGACGCAGGGGTCCGGTTCGACGCTTTCGCCGCCCAGCACCCGAGCCAGAACCTCGCCACCTGGACCGTCTGGGCCGGTCCAGATCCCGACCGACCCACCTGGGCCCTCACCGCATCCCCGCACACGCCCAGCTCGCTACTCGCCGACCTCGCTGAGAACCTCGCCCACGCAACCGGCACCCGCCAGAGGCAGCTAACGAGCCGCGAACGCAGGACGAGCCTCGACACGGCCCTGCAGGCCATCCCGGCGGTCCCAGCCAGCCCCGCTGCCAGCCGTACACCCTGATCACCGGTAGTCAGGGCGCCGCACCGCCTCGGCGGAGTCGAGTCGGCGGCATAGGTGGTCCAGATGCGGCGGTTGGCAGGACCGCCGAGTGCCACCGCCATTGCTTAATTGGGTTTACAACTGTGCGTTGAGACCTGAGCGAGGAGTGCAGCCGAGCCCCGCGCGCGCGGCGAGCGCACGTCGCGACCTGGCTAGGTTCGGAATAACGGCAAGAAGCGCGGACCACCCCCACGCGCGCGGGGAGCGCGCTACAGTGCTTGAGGTGGCGACCCTATTAACTTGACGCATGCCTGACCGTTGAACGGGCAGTGGCGAGTTCATAGTTTGCCGCCAACGAAAGTGCGGGATCACGCCCGGGCAAGGCGTGACCCCCAAGGACGGGTTCGTGAGACCCGGCCAGCTGGCCGCGTATGCGGTCAGCGAAGGGCGACTAGGGACCGGCTATAGGCCGTGGCGCCTCCTCCAGTCGCTGAACCAGTGGGCAACAGCTCGACCGGCCAGCGCTGACAGGAAGGTGAGCAAGACCTTTGCTGGTCCCTTCCCCTTGTCGCGAGACTCCCCGTCGTTCATGTGTGCCTCCAATGCACCAATGGGGGTGGCATGGCCACGAACTCATGTGCCGATGCTTGGAGTTGCACGCGCCGGACGGGCCGACATCGCAGAGACGACGATATGCCTTGTGGTCGAGCCGGAGAACCGCCTTCCCGAGAAGTCTGAAATCTCACTCCTTCCCCCGTATGCAGTCATAAGGACCGTTGGATTGCGCGCCCAGCGCGCCACAACGCGCATACAGCGCGCAATGGAGAGCCGAGGCCATCCCCCCGGCCGGGAACTTTCACAAGCGGATGAAGCCCGTCCGCCTTTTGTCGAATGTGCGTTCAGAAGGGGGGTGCGTCGTGGCCCGCCTGTAGCACCCAAGGGCGCGACCGGCAGAGGCGAGCACCCTCGTACGACGGCGCCTTCGATCAACGTCCACTCCGGGACTCGGCGCGTTGCGGCACGGACTTGGTACTTTCGGGCGCATGACGCTGCGTTCGGTCGATCTGCGTAGAGAGCCCGTGGAAGCCGTACTGGACCGCGTGGAGCGGTCGCTTGGGGTACGCCTGGATCACGAGCTTGTGGTGCGGAAGCGCCGTTCTGTCGGGGCACGTACGGACCGCGGTACGTGGGTGCGCATCGAGCGGCGTGGGCTCGACCGGATCGGGGTTCAGGGCGGGGATGGCACCGCGTCCGCCGAGGCCCTGCTCGGGATCGCGAAGCCGGCCTGGCTTGCCGGCGTCGCGTGGCGGGACGAGAAGGAGCCGGTGATGTGGCGAGCGGACGAGACGGAGCTGCTGCCCGGGGCGCCGGTGGGCAGCGCCGTGGTGACGGAAGATCCGCGGCTGACCGAGGAGTGGTGGGCCGCGATGAACGCCTCTCTGGATGCCCTCGCTGCGCAGCACACGAACCGGATCGCGACACCGGATACCGAGACGCTCACGCAGGAACTCATCAGGGGAACCATCCACAGCGTCTTCCCCGGTGTTGATACGGCCGTCGTGGAATGGTGTCCGGCCCATGCCGATTTCAACTGGGCGAACATGACGGCTCCGGTGTTCTGCGTGTTCGACTGGGAGGACTGGGGCATGGCCCCGCGGGGCCTGGACGCGGCGAATCTGTGGGGCGCCTCCCTCGCCGTCCCGGCCCTGGCCGACCGCGTCCGCAGCAAGCGGCGTGACGATCTGGAGAGCCGGGACGGCAAGCTGATGACGCTGTTCGTCGCCGCGAAAGTCCTCGGCCCTTACGCCCACCCGGACGACCCCCGGCTGGGGGCCGCCCGGGAGACGGCGCAGCGAGTGGTGATGGAACTTCAGGCGGGCTGACGGCGGGCCCGGAGGAGCTGCCGGTACTCCCGCACCACTTGGTCGTCGACCTCGTACGCCAGGGCGCTGGCCAGTTCCCGTAGGTGATCGACGTTGTCCGTGCCGACCGCGACCGCGTCGGCACTCGGCAGGTCGTAGGCGGAGCGGAACGCGGCCTGAACCCTCGTGGCTGGCGGGGAGCCCCGTAGGAAGATCTGCGGGTCGAACTTCCCCCACACCGCCTCGGTCGTACTGCCGCCGAAGGGGCTCATGCCCCACACCTGCGACGGTCGCCACCGCGCCACCAGGGCCTCGGCCGCTTCAAGGACATCGACACCCACCAGCAGCCCTGCCCGGACCATGAGGACATCAGGGCGGGGTGCGTCCAGGTCCACGAGCGGGCGGGGGTCCCAGCTGGATACGCCCCATCCCCCGCACAGTCCACTCTGCGCGGCGTCGGACAAGACCGCGCACGCCTGCGTGAACGTCTCGGCGTCTGGGTGGGAGTGCTCTGGGTTGTGGAGGAGTACCGCGTCCGGCTCCCGTCCCAGATCCTTCGCGGCCTGCACCACTCCGGCGCGCAGCCGGGCGGGGGCGAGGGAGTGTTGCCCCGGGAAGTATCCGACCTTGGTGGAGACCGAGAACTTCGGTAGGAGGTCGCCGGCCACCGTCTTCAGGGCCTCGTGAGAGCGATGGCGGAGGTAGTTCGAGGCGGTGTCGAGGCGTGCTACGCCGAGATCGGCGGCTGCTTCGAGTACGTCACGGGCGTGACCAGACCGGTATAGCCCGAGGACGATGTTTCCGTCAGCGGTTCGCACAGCCCCTCCGTGATCAGCAGGTCGGCCAGGGTGGTGGTGTCCTCGTCGGCGCCGTCCAGGTAAACCGGGTGACCCGACAGGAGTGCGCGCAGACTTGGTTCCGCGCGCTCATGGAGGGTCAGCCGCTTGCCTCCACCGCTGACTTGGATCGCGTCGCCGGCGCGGACGATGGAGGGGGCGAACTCGGTGACGGCCGCGACCCCCTCCGGTCGGCCGAAGGCGCTCACGTAGGGCATATGGCGTGCGGGCGGGGTGTTGGATCGCAGTTCGCCCAAGTATCGCTCGGGGCTGTAGTTGGCGGCGAGAGCGCTGAGCTTGTCTGTCAGCAGCTTGTGATCGGTTGCTTCGGCGCCCCCCAGGTCGCGGCGGAACGCCTCGTCGGCGCGTGCGGCGTCAGAGAGGAAATTGGCCCACGTGACGCCGGTCCGTTTGGTGAAACCGAACGTCACGTGCAGCGAGTGGCCACCGCTGTCGGAGCCGAGGCGTGTAGCGGTGTGCCAGAAGCCCCGGGGGATGTGCATGACGTCCCCGGCCCGCATGGTGCCCTTCCACAGCACTTCCTCCGAGGGCGTGCGATTACGCTCGGCGTCGCGGTACATCGGCGCCGGCCGGGACGGGCCGCGCACCTCCCACGACTTCTCGCCGGAAAGCTGCACGGCGATGACCTCGTGGTCGTCCCAGTGCAGGTGGAATCCGTCGGTTTCACCGACCGCCAGATACGCGTTGGCTGAGGTCAGTTCACCGGACCACCAGCCCAGGGCCCGGCATGCGACTTCCAGGGTCGGGTCGAAGAAGTCCACGTGGTCCAGGACCACGGTGCCACCGTCCTTGAGGATCCGCCCAAGGGCCGCCATGTCCGCCTGGCTCACGGTCTGCCTGCGCCGGTTGACGTTGGTGGACAGGAACGTGGACGGATGGATCTCGTTGCCCTCGGCGTAGCAGCGCAGCTGCGGATTGGCCAGGTGGCGGCGCTTGATCAGGTCCAGCAGCTTGTGCGGGGTCAACAACCGTATGGGCAGATCCGGGTCCGTGAGACGACCGCGTGCGAACGCGGTCCCCACGGAACCCGGCCCGTCCCAGCCGAGAGCTTTCTCGATGTGGGTGACGAGCCGGTGCTCCATGGGTTCCCCTTACTCCTTCGGGAGGTTCAGGTCACGGTTGTCACCGTCATCGCCCGCGCTGTTCTGCGAGCTGGTGACGTCGGACCGCTCGGACTCGCTGCGGTCGTGCGCCGTCGCCAGTTCCTCCACAGCGATCAGAAGCGCGGGGCTGGTCCCCGATACCTGTGTGGACGCCCTGTCTGCCATCGAAGCTCTCCTCTCAGCCGCTACCGCCCAGCTCCGGGCGAAGGTCTGAGTTAACCCGCGTGCAAGGGATGCCAGTAGAGGCGGATTCGGACAGATGTACGAGATGCGTGCGTCCCAATTGCCGGTTCGGTGGATCACTCAAGGTCGAATCGGCACAGACCAACACATGCCGCAAGGACTCTCTGACGCTGCGCCATGCGCGCCGGGCGGGCCGTGCTGCGCCGGGCCAGCCTTGCTCCTCAGTGCGGGAATGAGCGCGGGCGTGGCGCAACATAGCGCGGGATCGCCGGTTAGCCAAACCGGCGATCCCGCGCATCATTGATAGTCCACCGCCACGACCTGCCCGTACGTCGAAAGGCACTACCCAGACGACCAAGACCAAGCGCGAAGCACTCATGGCCAAGGTGGCGTCAAGCGATCACGCCGCTGCGTAGCTCGCCCGGAACAGATCCTGCGCCCGCTCCACGTCCCTCGGCGTGCGGAGCTGCACCTCCAGGTCACCCGTCCCGTGATGACCGAGACCGGACACATCCCGGGTAAACCCGGGAACGAGTTCTACGTCCTTCGGGTCGACCTTCAGGTAGACCAGGAGCTTGCTCAACTGAGGCGGACAGACGCAGGCGAAGTTCCGCAGACGCTGATACGCCCGGTACGTCTTGCGCTCAACGCGGTTCACGCCGTCCCCGAGACCGAGCAACACCTCGTCGACCGCGTTCGCCAGCTCCACCATCGACGCACCCTGGACGTCGGCTGCCGCCCGCGCGACGGCCTGCCGGTGCACCCGACCGGCTACCTGCATGCCGCCGCTCACGGACGCCACGGTCTCAAGCCCGAGCAGGTCGCTGCCGAAGAGTCGGTAGCGGACCAGATCGATCGACCTCCGGTGCTCGCGCACGGCGTATACGTCTTAGCGGGTGAAGTCGCCGGCGACGCAGATCAGCCTCGGTCCGCGCCACAGGACCTGGGCCGCGGCCGTGACCCCGAGCCGGTCGGCGACCAGGTATTCGAACTCCGCCCGGTGGTCCATGAGCCAGCTGAGGTAGAACAGGCCCTGGTTGATGACGCCCGAGTCGACGCCTCGCTTGTATTCGACGATGACCGGCGACCCGCTCTCGTCCAGCCCGAGCGAATCGATCCGGCCCCCGTGGACCGGCCCCGTGCTGTACTCGCTCGCCAGGAACCGCACCCCCAGCAGCGTCTCCATGTGTGCCTCGACGAGGCTCTGCACATCGGCTTCGATCTCGGCAAGACGCGGCGTGACCTCAGTCACGCCGCCTTTCGTGCTGTAGAGCTTCAGGTTCGACACCGCCCCTCCCATGCACCCAGTGTGGCCGGGACTGAACAGCGGAAGCAGTCGGATTATTTCCGAAGGGGCCCGAACCTGGACCTAGGGACTGGTGGGTCGTTGCCGCTTCGGCTTGGAGTGTTGACAGCAGCCTCACAGGGCGCGAGTCGAGCCATTCGTCACTCCAGCGCTGCAGTAGATCCCGCCGCGTATAGGAGGGCCTGTCCCCATGGCTTCGTATGTTGGCAACGGCGGAAGAGTAACGACCGGCACGGACACGCCAGGGCCGGACTTCGCACCCGACGGATCCGCAGCAAGCAAGGCGGACACCCAGCCGGCGCCACGGTGCGCCTGCACCGATGCACCGCGTGGCCGGAAGACGCGAGCACGGCTGTGACAGGGCCGCCCTCCCCGGCGCTGAGATCAGCGTGATCATTGACGTGACGTACGGGGAGGGCTGGGACGCCGCCTCCCGCATGGTCCTTGGTCCCATCAGCCGGGAGCACGCCGCGAACCGGGACGCTACGGGCGAGCGGTACGCCGTGGTGCTGCGCGAGCGAGGGCGCCCGCAGCCGGTCGCCGTGCTGACCATCGCCTGGGCGCACGACTACCTGGGCGTGTGGGCGTACGACGATCAGGGCCGTCGCACCCGTGAACTCGATCTGCGCCGCTTGGAACCCGATCGGCTCCTCCTCCGCCACATCGCTCAGTGGAGGTACGACAGCGACGACATGGCGGAGTTCGCAGACCGCGCGGGGCGCGTGCTCATCGACCTCTACCCGGACGGCAGGGGCCGGAAGGTGTCCGAACCGAAGGGGATCGGGGGCGGCTCGCTGCACACCCTGGCCGATGTTCCGGACGAACAGCGCTGGGCGTCAGCTCCCGCATTCGGCGACTGGGCGTGGGCGGTGGCCATGGCGACCGACGGGCACGTATCCGGCGTCTCCCTGCGGGACGCACCGGTACAACGTCCTCCCCAGGACGGTCCGGCGGAAGACCGGGAGCACGGTCATGCCACCGCCCCCGGGTGGTGTCCGCCCAGCCCCCTGCGCCCGAGCTACCTCGACGAGATGTTCACGCCCGGCACCCGCTTCACCCCACCGGACACCCAGGCCACCGGCCCGTATGTCGTCGAGCGCGTCGTCGACGCAGGATCGCTACGGCTGCCGACCGGTCGGATCGTCGCCTGCGATCCGGGTTGGCTGGATCCCGGCGAGCCGTTCACGGTGGCCGTACCGCCCGGCAGCTACCGCATGCAGATCGCGACTGCGGCCTACCGGACCGAGCACTGGGGCAAGACACTGGACATGCAGGATTTCACCGCCGCGCGCATCCTCATCTCCGGCAAACCCACGGCGACTTGGGAGCTGGCGCTGCGTCTCGGGGAGGACCCGCGGACGCTGCGCGACGGCGAGTTCTACGGATTCGGCGTGGACACAGGCACCGGCTGCTTCGTCGACGCCGCGGCGGCCGACAGGCTCACCGGCGGAGAGAACACTGTCCCGGACGACGACAGCCCCGACGGCATCGTCGTCCTCGACGACCCGGAGTCCGGCGGCAACCTCATCGTCTACCCAAGCGGCATGGGAGACGGCTCCTACCCGGTGTGGATCGGCCGGGACGCCGACGGGGAGGTCACGTGCCTCGTCGCCGACATGCTGATCCTGCGCCATCAGGAACTGCTGCCGAACCGATCTCAGCAGGACTCGTAGCGGAACTCGCCGGCGCCTCGGCGCGACGGACCGTCGGGCACCCCTCAGGCTCGCATAGCTCTGGAAACAGTGGCCGTCGACGTAACGGGCGGTCGAAAAGGGCTGGTGCGGTTCCCTGCGCCGCAGGGCGTTGGGCTTGGCTTGGACTCGGTGACTCCTCCGCGACTGCGAGATCGTCTGCGCTACCGTCGGGTGCTGTGGAGAGCACTGCGAAACTGGCGGTATTGATCGACGCCGACAACGCCAAGCCCTCGGCTCTGGAGGAGCTGCTGGCAGAGGTCGCCAAGTACGGGACCGCGCACGTCAAGCGGGCCTACGGCGACTGGACCGGAACTCAGCTGAAGGGCTGGAAGGACCAGTTGCTCGCCCAGTCGATCCAGCCGATCCAGCAGTTCGCCTACACCACCGGAAAGAACGCCACCGACTCCGCCATGGTCATAGACGCCATGGACCTGCTGTACTCGGGGCGCTTCGACGGGTTCTGCATCGTCTCCAGCGACAGCGACTTCACCCGCCTCGCGGCCCGCATCCGCGAGTCCGGCCTGACTGTATACGGATTCGGAGAACGCAAGACCCCTAAGCCGTTCGTCGCGGCGTGCGACAAGTTCCTTTACATCGAGAATCTCAAGAGCGCCACCGCCCCGGCTGAGGCGAAACCGGCCGCGCGAGCCACGGCGGTCAAGCTGAAGGGCGACACCGCGCTGGTCAACCTCCTTCGTCAAGCAGTGGAGGCAGCCTCCGACGACGACGGCTGGGCCCACCTCGCGAACGTCGGCCACATCATCACCAAGCAGCGCTCCGACTTCGACTCCCGCACGTACGGCTACACCAAGCTGAGCGACCTCCTGGCCGCCACCACTCTGTTCGAGATGGACCGCCGCACACCCGGCGGCGGAAAGACGGCCGTCATATACGCTCGCGACAAGCGCCACACCGGCAACGGTCCCAAGGAGACAGTGTCAGGGGACTGATCTTCCGGCGCTGCTCAAACCCCTGTTGCCGCCCGCGACATCCGGGTCGACCGACCGGCACACCAGTCGCAGAACGTCACAAATCACCAGTTCGGTGACAGCTTCGCACCCGGCCTCTGATACCGGACGTTGGTCCGGTGGTGCCTCGCACGGGGCGAGAGCCACCGGCTCGTCCACGCTGGGGGAAGGCGCCGATTTTGAGAGGGCGCGATGACGTTCGCTCAGCCGTCGCGCCAACCGGGACCACCGCGGCGGCGCGCCGAAGCTCGACTATGTCATGGCCACGCGGGGAAGGCAGGTGACGGGGGAGAGCACCTACCTGCCTCGGATACGGGCGTACCCGCTCACGAGGGGAGGAACGGGCATCACGGGACCTTTGCATACGGTCCACCTGCTCCAGCGTCCCGGCCCTCCGAAGCGTCACACCCCCGCACTCCCGTGTCCGCCGGATCGGGGTCGGCCATCCGCACCGGTTTCTTGGGCCGCAGCCTGTTGCCTCCGGAGCGGGAAGGCCCGGAGTCTGGGTCTGCCGCCATGTGTCCGCATCGTCTCCTGTCCGACGGTTCGTCCATGACCAGGGCCCACTGTCAGTGCCCGGCGGCACAATCGACCTCATGCGCGACCACCGCAACTTCAGAATGGCCGAGGGCGCAGAAATCGTCGGCCGCCAACGTGATGCGTACGAGATGCGGATCAGCATCCCGCTCGACGAAGACGGCTTCCTCGGACGCCAGTGCCCGGCCTGCTCGCTGCTCTTCCGCATGGACGCGCAGCAGTACGAGGCGCTGCCCGACGACCTCACCCTGTGGTGCGTCTACTGCGGCCACCACGCCGAGCACTCCGAGTTCGTGACCGCCCAGCAGCGCGAACGCCTCATGCAGGCCGTGGGCGACCTCGGCATGCAGATCGTGAGCCGGGAACTGAACCGCGCCTTCAGCGGCCTGTCCCGCCGAAGCTCCCGAGGGAGTGGGGTGTCAATCACCTATCGGTCGCAGCCCTACTACCCCCGTCCCCTGCCAGGCATCAGCGAAGAACGCCTCGCCCGCATCCGCACCTGCCCCGGCTGCCAGGGCCGGTATGCGGTCTTCGGGGAACACCGGTACTGCCCAGTCTGCGGACAACTCCCCGCCGGTTCCGTGGCGTTCGACGCCCTGGAGGCCGACAAGGCGCGACTGGACGCCTTGGAGGCCCTACCGCCCGAAGCCAAGGCGCCGCTGCGCGAGCAAGGGGTCTTCACCCGCAACTGGGTGGACACCATCGAGAACATGGTGGGCGCCGTCGAGTCGCTTGCCTCCGCCACCTTCCGCGCGGCCGTGTCCAATGCGGAGGACCACCTCAGGGGCAAGGGCAACGTCTTCCAGCGCCTCGACGACACGGCGGACCTGTTCGTCGCCGCCGGACACGCGGACATCCGCACCGCTGTCGGGCCCGCGACCTGGCAGCGGCTGACGGAGACCTGGGCGACCCGCCACGTCTTCACGCACAACGACGGGGTCGTGGACGCGCGATACCTGGCCAGAGTCCCCGCGTCCACTGCCCGCGTCGGGCAGCGCCTCGTCGTCACCGGCGAAATGTGCCGCCAGGCGCTCGACGACACCACCACCCTCTGCGAAGCCCTCGTGGCGCTCGCACCCTGACGAATGCGAAGGTGCAGCGATGGACAGTGGGGTGGCTGCCCTGCTGGGTACAGCCGTGGGAGGACTCCTCGGAGCAGGCGGGACACTAGGAGCCGCCGCCCTGACGGGACGGTCTCAGGGACGCAGTCAGCACTCGCAATGGCGACGTCAGGGGCGACGCGAGGTATACAGCAGATTCCTTGAGGCCATCACGGCCCACCAGGAAGCTCTGGGACGTCTATCGTCCATGGCCTACGCCTCCGTCCGGGGAGACCACTCTTCGGAAGAACTCGACACCGCGTGGCAGGAGGTATCCGCGCTCCTGCCGGCAGTGCGCGCCACCGGCCCCATCATCATGGTCGAAGGACCACGCGGCATCGCAGACCTGGTCGCGGCCATCGTGGAACTTGCGACCACCGCCACACACAACGCCAGGTCATATTCCTTGATCCACGCCAAGCGCGCGTACGACGATCCAGCACTTGGCCAACGCTCGCGAGCGGCGTCGATGGCTGCCTCCGAACTCAAAGAGAAGCTTTCAGCCTTCGCAGAGCGGGCGCGAAACGCCCTGGACGCTCCGGACGGGCTTCTCGACGACATCGGCCTCCCAGCACAGCGCTGACCCCGCGCAGGGCCTACAGAGGCCCTGACTTTGCTTTGATCGGGACCGTCGAACGGACCTCCGTCGTGGGGCGGGCTGGCTTCTGACTGGGTCCCGCGCTGCCCAAGAGCCTGGACCACGATGCGAGCCGGGGTCTACTTCATAACCGCCTCGTACCGGTCGAGCACCAGGGCCATCAGCTGGTGCGCGCCTTCAGCCATCAGGTGCGGTGAACGACCGCCCGTATCGCACGTACCCTCGTGGTGTCTACGGCGTCACATAGCGGGCGCCAAACACTGGAGGCAATACCTCGTGCTGATTGCTCAGCGTCCTTCGTTGACCGAAGAGGTCGTCGACGAGTTCCGCTCCCGGTTCGTGATCGAGCCGCTGGAGCCGGGCTTCGGCTACACCCTCGGCAACTCCCTTCGCCGCACGCTCCTCTCCTCGATCCCGGGTGCGGCGGTCACGTCCATCCGTATCGACGGTGTCCTGCACGAGTTCACCACCGTGCCGGGCGTCAAGGAGGACGTCACCGATCTGATCCTCAACATCAAGCAGCTGGTCGTCTCCTCGGAGCACGACGAGCCGGTCGTGATGTACCTGCGCAAGCAGGGCCCGGGTCTGGTCACCGCCGCCGACATCGCGCCTCCGGCCGGTGTCGAGGTACACAACCCCAACCTCGTCCTCGCCACGCTCAACGGCAAGGGCAAGCTGGAGATGGAGCTGACGGTCGAGCGCGGTCGCGGTTACGTCTCCGCCGTGCAGAACAAGCAGGTGGGCCAGGAGATCGGGCGCATCCCGGTCGACTCGATCTATTCGCCGGTTCTGAAGGTCACGTACAAGGTCGAGGCCACGCGTGTCGAGCAGCGTACCGACTTCGACAAGCTGATCGTCGACGTCGAGACCAAGCAAGCGATGCGTCCGCGTGACGCCATGGCCTCCGCCGGTAAGACCCTGGTCGAGCTGTTCGGTCTCGCCCGCGAGCTGAACATCGAGGCCGAGGGCATCGACATGGGCCCGTCCCCCACGGACGCCGCCCTTGCCGCTGATCTGGCGCTGCCGATCGAGGAGCTCGAACTCACCGTCCGTTCGTACAACTGCCTCAAACGTGAGGGCGTCCACTCGGTGGGTGAGCTTCTGGCGCGTTCCGAGGCGGACCTGATGGACATCCGTAACTTCGGTGCGAAGTCCATCGACGAGGTCAAGGCGAAGCTGGCCGGACTGGGCCTGGGCCTCAAGGACAGCCCGCCCGGATTCGACCCCACGGCCGCGGTCGACACCTTCGCCACCAACGACGCGGACACGAGGTTCGTCGAGACCGAGCAATACTGAACGCTCTTCGCTGCCCGCCCAAGCCAGTGTGCCCGGGCGCATTCAGTCGCGCCGGCGTACCAGCTCGGCTGCGACCCCGGGAGCCGTGAGGGGAGCTGCTGCTCTGGGCCAGGCCGACGCGGATGGCCCGCACCAGCTCCGCACCGAGCTTGCCCGCCAAATCCGCGACGCCAAGGCGCGAGAGAGGGCAATCCAGAGCAATCGGACGCGGCCGGGAGTATACGCACGTTCAGCGCTGGCCCAGGAGAAACCACTCGATCATTCCCTCCGCAGCGAGGATCATGGCGGAATGGCTGCGTACCTGTATGACCGGCTGGTGACGGAGGACGAATACCGCCAGCGCATCCGGCGGCACCGTCCCAGCTCACTGCTGCCCCTGATCGCTGCGGCGGCGGCCCGCTACAGCTCGCCCGAGCAGCCACAGCCGTGGCTGAAAAGCCCCTCAATGAAGTACACGCCCTGGGCGCTGGCTGACGCGGCCCGCGTCAGCCTGGCCTACGGAACCGAGCACCTGCGCTCCGAGGCCACCGAACGCGACCTGCTGGAGATCCTGGCCGCGTACTCCAGCCTGAAGGAACCGACCCTTCACGGCACCGACGAGGGCCCGGTCCGCCTGAGGGACTTCATGATGCGCCTGGGCGGCGAGCAGATGGCCTTCCAGGCACCGGAGTTCTTCAGCCTGGCTCGTACGGCGGCGCTGTACCTTCACACTCCGTTCCCCGCACACCGCCAGCCCCGCTGCATGGTCCCCGGCTGGGACACCGAGGTGTTCGGCTGCCCGCTGCCCGACTACGTCGGCACCGCACAACTGCTGTGGGGATGTGCGCTGTTCAACACAGGGCGTTTCGATCCCGCGCTCTACGACGGCCCGGACGGGGAGAACTTAAACCGCACCGTCAGCCGGGACACCGTCCTGCGCGTCGTCGAACGGCACTTCGCCACCGACGTGGCCTCTATCAAGGCAGCCGAGAAGCAGGCCACGCGGAACCTGGCGAGGGTGGCTGGCGGCACAGCGGCACAGCTGCGCCGCTTCACCTACAACCCGCTGCTGGGCCGGCCGGCGGTCACCGGCTTCGGACCTGGCCTGCTGTGTCCCTCGCCCCAGCTGGTCTGGCGCAAAGCGACCCCGTCTGGCATCTACCACACAGGACGCGAGCACTTCGGACCCGACTTCCTGCAGGAGACCGGCTACCTCTTCGAGGAGTACGTCGGCCGCCAGCTCCGCCTGATACCGGACGCCGACGTGGTCTCGGAGATCACGTACCGGGTCAAGCGGAACGAACTGCAGAGCGTCGACTGGATCGTCGTCTTCGACGACCTGGTGCTGCTCGTGGAGGTCAAGTCCATGATGCCGACCGAGAACGCCCGGCTCGGCCTGGAACTCGGAGTCGCCGAGACCGACAGCAAACTGGCCCGCGCCTACCGCCAGGTCAACGCCACCTCGGCCCAGATCGACCAGCGCCATCCGGCATTCGCCGGCATTCCGGCCGACCGGCCACGCCAGGCGCTGATCGTCACCCTTGAGCCGTTCCCCGTCGCCAACGCCAACCTGCCCCACCTCGGGCTGCCCACCGTCGATGTCCCGACCACGGTCGTCGCGGCCCACGAAGTCGAACGCCTGGTGACCCTGACCGACACCACCCCCAGCTCTCTGCTCCTGGAACGGGCGGCCGACCCCCAACGCTCCACCTGGGCCCTCAACGAGTGCCTGAACGGGCACGAGAACTCCCTGAACCCGGTCCTCGTCCAGGGATGGGCGTCCTACCCCTGGGCCAGCGGCCGGCTGTCGGCCCTGAACACGCCGTAGTCCGTCTCCCCCGGCCGGGGCGCCAGGTCGTCTGGGGACTCCCACAGGGACGGATCACCGGCGGGCCGGTGGCCGCCCGGCCCCGTACGGTCGGGTCCGAGTTCCCCACACACAGGTAGGAGGATGAGCGGTAGGATAGGTAGCATGAGTGAGCCTACCGGCAAGTACTCGATCACCATGCCGCGCGACATCGCCGAAGCCGCCAAGGCCCGCAGCGGCCCCTCCGGCCTGTCCGCCTATGTCGCCGCCGCCGTCGCCCGCCAGATCGAACGCGACAACCTCAACGAACTCATCACCGTCGCCGAAGCCGAACACGGCCCCGTCACCGACGAGGAGATCCAGGCCCTGCGCGACCAGCTCCACCAGGCCCGCGACAACCAGGCGACGGGCGGAGCGAACGCCGCGTGACCCGCTCCCCCGCCACCCCCGGCGGCACCCTCGTACTGGACAGCGAGGGACTGGCCAAGGCCGTCCTCCGCGACCGCACGGTCACCGCCTGGCTCGCCCTCGCCCGAGCCGACGACCTGCGGGTGATCACCTCCGCGGCCACCCTGGTGGAAGTCGTCCACCCGCGGATCAACCGCCCCGCCCTGGAGTGGACGCTCTCGCGCCTCGTCGTCGAACCGGTCACCGAGCCCATCGCCCGCCACGCCGCCGCCCTCCTCGCCGACGCCGGCCTGCACGGCCACAAGTACGCCATCGACGCCATGCTCAGCGCCACCGCCCTCGCCGCCCCCGGGCCGGCCACGATCCTCACCTCGGATCCCGAGGACCTGACCGCGCTGTGCGGTGGGCACGCCACCGTCATCAAAGTCTGATCCTGCTCTCGACTTATGGCTGAGTCATGGCCGCTCTCTGCGACGCCCGTTCAAGATCCACCTTGGGATCCGTTACACCGGGAGTGAGGGTGTCTACCTACGGCGCTTCGTACTCCTTGGGCATATGGATTTGCCGGATGGTGGCCGGGTCGCGTGGCACCGGAACGGCTTGGGTGCTGATGATCTGGGTGCCCGTGGCCTGGGCCGCGTTTGCCAGATCCTGCAGGACGTCGTCGACCACAGTGGTGCCGATGCCCTGCTGGTAGGGGTTGTCCAGGAGCAGCAGGCCGGGGGCTGCTGCTCCTTCGTCGAGGTCAGAGGCCAGGAACAGGGTGGCGTAGCTGTAAGCCAGGAAGAAGAGCACCTTCGTCTCTGCCCCCAGGGCTTGGTCCCAGGGGCGAGTGCCGACGTAGAAAGTGAGGTCACTGTCGTTGATGGTGATGGCGCCCTTGACCCAGCCGCGTTCGCGGTAGCGGTGCAGGAATTCGTTCATTCGCTCGGCGAACAGGGCGCATCGTTCGACGGAAGTGAGCGTAGCTGTGGCAACTGCGGCGGGCTCTTGGGCGAGTGCGTCGACGGCTTGTTGTGCAGCGGTGACGGCCTGGCTGGCTACGGCGCGGCGTTGGAGGATCTCCTCGATGGCGGGAAAGGCTGTCATCTTCTGTTCGAGCTGGGCGATCTGGGCGGCGAGGTTTTCGAGGCTGGCCATGAAGGGGGCCAGCTGCGCGGCGCGTTCTTCGTTGATGCGATGCGCGAGCCGTGCCTGTTCGCTTTGAAGGTCTGCTCGGCGGGTGCGGGCCGTCTGCAGATCGGCGGCGGTGCGGGCGGTGACATCTTCCAGGTCGGCAAGTTCTGACTTGAGTGACCGGATCTCCACGTGTGCCCGTCGGCGGCGCTGGTCGTCGTCGACCGGTTGGAAGCACAGGTAGCAGGCGTCTTCGCCATGCTCTCGGTGCGGGTCCACGCGTTGTTCGCATGCTGGGCAGAGTCGTACGGGGAGGGCGTCGAAGGTCTCCACGGAGGCGATGAGGCGTTCCATGCGGGTCACTTCCGAGGTGACCGTCTGGGCGGAGTAGGCGTGTTCGTTGCTGAGTTGTTCGAGCGCGACGACCTCGTCGACCGCCAGTTGCAACCGCCGGGATATGTCTTCGTAGGCGCTCGTCAGTGACGAGTCGTATCCGGCTGCCGTCTCGGTGGTGGACGTTCCCTGCAGGAGGCTGTTGATCTCGCGCGTCAGTTCATGACGTCGTTGGCGAACCGCGTGCAGTTGAGCGGTGACCTCTTCCCGTGCGGTCGCTACCTGGTCGAGGGTGCGGGCGACGGGAATGCGGAGCCGTTCGGAGATGGCGGTGACGGCCTGCAATGTGCTGTCCTGCACGTCCCGCTCCACTGCCTGGGCTTCGGCAAGGCGCCGCCTGGCCTGGGCGACGGCGAACTCCTTGGTGTCGTAGCGGGAGCCGGCAAAGCCGAGGAGCATGCTGACGACGCCGCGCCGGATGAATTCATGCTCCTTGTTGGCGAAGCTCGTCCAGGACTCCTCGTTGCGGTAGAAGTGGCGCAGCAGGTTCCGGAAGGACAAGGGCGTCAGTTCACTGGCCGTGGCCGGGTGGAGACCCTTGGGGATGCGCAGGTTGGGCCAGCCCAGTTCGCGCAGGATCCAGTCGGAGAAGTCGGCGTCGGTCAGCTCGTCTCCGTCGACGTACACCTTGTTCATGCGCCCGTGCTGGAGGAGACGAGTCAGGGTGCGGGGGTGGCCGTTGAGCCGGATCGCGGTGGAGACCTCGATGTACTCGTCGGAGACGGCGGCACCGAGAGCATCGATCATCCCGCCGCGGTCGCCGAAGCAGTAGTCGATGACCTTCAGCGTGGTGGTCTTGGAGCTGTTGCGGGGCCCGCTGAGGATGTTCAGCATGCCGGTTCCGAAGGCATACTCGTCGATTTCTGCGGTGTTGTGGACGAGCTTGACGGAGTCGATCCTGATCCCGCGGTCGGGGTGGGCGGTCACGGGTTTTGTCATGGCCGGATCTCCTGGCGGAAGGGCGCGTTGCCGACCTCGTCTGGGAACAGGTCGTAGATCAGGTTCTTCAGGTCGGTGCCCGACATGGCAGCCAGATTTCCTCGCATAGCCTGACAGCGCCGGACCAGTGGCTGGAACTGAGGGGCCTCGGTAAGGCGTTGCGCGGTCCTCTTGCCGGCGGCTTTGAGTTTCACTCGTTCGACCCGGTGGGTGGTGATGGTCACGAGGTCCCGAGAGACGAGGAAGGCGAGGAATTGCCGGTAGCGCTGGTCCCAGGGTCCGTAGCGGTAGCGGATCATCGGTGCCTCGACTTCGGACGGGTCACGGGCGAGAAACGCGGTTTCGGTATCGACGGCTTCCGGCATCGCGGCGTGGGCCCGCTCCAGGAATCCTGGATAGCGCACGAAGAAATCAAGTTTGGCGAACTTCGTCCGTCCCTCGATATAGGGGCCGGGCTCCTCGCCGCAGAGGTAGATGAGCAGCAGGAGCCGTGTTGCGTGGAAGTCAGGGGAGTCGTCCGGGTCCCAGGCGCGATACAGCGGGGGCACCACGCTGCTGCCGATCTTATGAGGCATCGGCGTACCTGTTCTGGCAGCGTGCCGTGATGTCGGAAAGCACTGCGTGGGCCTCGGCGAGGGTGAACTGCCGGCTGGTCACCTCGGGCAGCTCGCTCACGGCCACAAGCGTCTCGAAGTACGCCGCCGAGCCGGCGGCGAGGCGTCCGGCGCGTCGTTTCGCCATCGTGAGCGTGCAGATGGCGTTGATCTGATCGGCCAGGTCGTCGTACGCGCGGCGCCGGGTGCCGACACTGGCGCGGTAGGTCCGACGGTAGGCGAGCATGGCATCGTGCTGGGCTTCCGCCTCGGGCTCCGGTATTTCGGCAGCTCGCAGCTTGAGCTTGAGTTTCATCAACAGTTCGGTGGAACCGTCTCGCCGTCGCCCGGTTGCTCTGCGCACGCTGTCGTCCAGGGCCCGGCCGAAGTCGTCCGCGGTGAAGGTTGTCGGTCGCAGCTCAAGGGCGCTGCGGGCTATGTACTTGGAGATCAGCCAGATCATGACCTCCTCGACTTCCTCGTACAGCGGTTTCTCGCCCAGGCACGCTTCCACCAGTGGCGCCAGTCGCGCCATGGCCTCGGCCTCGACCTGGTCGATGGTGCGCGCCTCCACCAGGACGTCCAGGCGGTCGACACACCATCCGATGTCCCTGCCGTCTGGCAGTTGCACCCCGCTGAGCCTCTTGACGATGTCCGCGCGGGCGTCCGCGCTCACCGGGCCGCGAGGACGATCACGTTCCGCGACGAACGCATACAGGTCCCGCTGGGGCGTCTCGTTGACGATGAAGGTGAACCGTGTACCGTCCGGCAGCGGCTTGCCCAGGAACAGCTTGCCCAGATAGCTGCTGTCTGCGGCCTTCTTTTCCTCCGGCTTGCAAACGTTGGCGATACTGTGCCGCGTACCGGCTTCCTCGATCGTCTTGACCTGCCGGTATACGGGGGCGCCATCCCGATGACACAGGATGTCCTCCAGGTCCTCCCACGAGACCGCCGTCCACCGCCCTTCGAGCATGTCCAGGCAGTCCAGCAACGTGACGGCATCCTGGTAGGCGAACCCGCGCCTGCTCCGACGGCCGCCGTCAGCAGGCGCGAGAGTCACGGCTGCCTCGTGCGCGCTGGCGCACAGCGCTGAACCCTCGATACACGGCAAAATGGCCTGTTCGCACAGTTCCCCCATAAGCCACTTCGGAGCATGCAGTAGATCACCGCATCACCCAGAAGAGCAACGGTCGTGCAGAATATCAACCCCGCTCCGTGTCCGCGCCGCTACACCTGCGGCACGGCAGGAGATGTGACGGCGGCTCAAGCGCGAGCCACGGACATGCGCAGGGGAACCGTCGGGGACGCGCACGCACCCGAGCGCACGCCGCAACGGTCGGACCGCGTACCCAACCACGCCATGTCCGCGATCCCAGGCTAATCGTGCGCCTGGTCAGGCTCAGGCGGCTGGTCGTAGGAGCTCAACAGCCCTTCGATGCGCTGGTTGTTGATGGACTGCCGGTCATACAGGCACTTCGCGTACCGGGACAGCAGAACCTCGACACTGTTGCCGGCCCGCTGGGCGACCTCGGCCGGGTCCGCGCCCGCGCACAGCCACGTGGACAGCGCCGAATGCCGCAGATCGTACGGCCGCTTCGCGAGCGGCGTGCTGGTGAGCGCCGGAGACAGGGCAAGGTCACGGCTCTCACGCCAGACCCGGTGGTAGGTGGAGTAGCTGACGACCCGGCCCTGCTCGGTGAAGAACAGCCGCCCATCGTCGGCCGTGCCGAACGTGGCAACATGCTCCCTCCACATCGCCACCAGATGCGGAGGCAACGGCACCACCCGCGTCTCCCCGGGCGGGCGGTTCTTCAGCCCGCGCTCATCATGGAACTCGCCGGTGTCGGTCCACCGTTTACCCGCCTGCGGCCGAGTACGGTGCAGGATCAGCCGCCCCCACCCAGTGCGGGGCAGCCGGCAGTCCGGCAGCGCCACCGCGACCGCCTCCTCCGGACGCAGGCCCGCGTAGTACATGCCCGCGAAGAACCCGACCAGCCGACGGCCCCGAGCCCTCCGGTAGCCGCCCACGTAGGAGACGGCGTCCAGCAGATCCCGCGCCTGGTACGGGTTGGCCACCACCCGCGGATCCACCGCCACCGCCGGTTTAGGCACCCGCCAGCGAACCCTGTTCAACGGGTGGCTGCCCAGCTCGCCCCGCTCCACGGCGTAATGCAGCGCGTGCACCAGTACCTTGCGCTTACGGCGCATCGTCTCCACCGCCGCCTCACTCCCGTCCAGCTTGCGGCGCAGCGACTCCAGCACATCACGTGCCAGGACCGGATCATGCAGATCCACCAGGGGACGGGATGCCTTGGCGACCCACTGCAGCACCAGCCGGTCCTGCGCCGACATCTCCCCCTGTCCGGGCCGGAGCGTGACGAACGCCCAGTGCCGCAGGGCACGGCGCAGCAGGTGCCCGTTCGGCCGGCCCGGCAGGTCCCCCAGCATCGCCATCGTGACGGCCGTCAGCGCGTCGCTTCCCTCGTCCCGGGTCTTCGCCGCCCGGCCTGGCCAATGGGCTCGCGCGTACTCGGTCGCGAAGGAGTACCAGCTCATGTGCGACGGCCCCTGTGCCCCCTGGCCGGAGTTGCTCACCTCGGCCAGTCCCACGCGGATGGCCCGCACCAGCTCCGCCCCGAACTCTCCGGCCAAGCCCGCGACCGCGCTGCCGCCGTGCGGCTGCGCCGGGGTTCGGTCCGCAGGCTGCTCGGGCTGAGATGCGACGCCGTGGTGCTCGTTCAGGTCCATACCCGCCTCCTTCTGATCGGCGGGAGAATGGCTGCCCGGCACATCCACACCAACATCCCCTCGCAAGAGGGCACTCGAGCGCGTCATGTTGACGAGCGCGGATTGTCGGACGTTCGACCCGGCTTCCGTCACCACTGGTCATACCTGGTCCCGGTGTGGCCAGTTGTGGTCCTTGCCGCACTATGCGCACTTGCACGCGCCCCGATGTCCCGAACTACCGTTCCCGGCGCGCCAGAGCACGGACACCGTGGGGGATGCATGGCGAGAACCGCGCGACAGATCCTGAACGCTCTCAGCCGCTCGACGAGCGTTCACATCCACTCGACGACAGAACTGGCCGCGCACGTGGACTCCGCGGCGGCGGCCATCGACAAGCGGCGCCGACAGAAGGGCCAGGAGGCAGCGCGCAGGAAGCCCGACCTGCGGCCGGTCGCGCTGGCCGAGCACGGGCGGTCCATTGACCTGACGCCGTGGCAGGTGCTGCATGCCGTAGCCCGCGGCTACGTGCTGGCCGGCCAGGGAATGGGGCGCGGGCTGGCGGAACACTGGCTGAGCCTGAAGTTCTGCGAGGCGCTGGACGGCAATCGCGCCGGCGCCATGGATCTCACCGACAAGGGCCGCTCTTCCGAAAGCTGGTATAAGGGCATGCAGGCCCGGGAGCTGGCCGTCGGCTTCGGGCTCGCCGTGGCGGAGCACATCGTGCAGCAGCGCTACCCCGACCACATCGTCTCGGTCGTCGATACGAACACGGTGCTGCGAGCCGGCTGGCCCCTGAGCGTCTCCCAACGGAACAAGGGCTCACGGCCCCGGCCCGACTACATCATCGAGGCATGGAAACCCGGCGAGCCGTCGAAAGTCACCTTCGTGGCCTGCCGCGGAAACCACCAGAAGCCCAGCAAGCGCACCGGCCGAACCCGCAGCACCACGATCCAGCAACTCGTCAAGGGAGCGGAACTGACCGAGGGCATGCAGATCGGCCCCTGGAACACCACGCCCTGCCTGATGCTGTCCACCGAACTCATGGGCCAGGGCGGGGTCGTGGTCAATGTGCTGCAATCCCCAGGCGAGGCTCTGCTCCCCCTCCGAATACCCGGCGCCCTGAATGACGCCGACGAGGAGATCAGGGACAAGCCCGGAATCCCCTACCCCAACGCCATTCGCGTACCGGCCCGCGACGGTCGACGGGCGCGGACGGTCGACGGCTTCCAGGTGGGCGAGGACGATCTCGCCTGGTTCGGCCAGCTCCTGGCCCGTACCGCAGCAGCCGGCCTGACCGCTTTCTCGGGCGGACGGAAATACACGGCCGGGTATCTCACCGCCCGCCAAGGGCGAGAGCACTACGACGTGCCCGCCTTCGCCGCAACATCGAGCGTCGACGACGCGGACATCGAGGTCGGCGACACGAAATTCGTCGGCACGGACAACGTCTTCCGCATGGGGACCGCACGCATCGAGGCATTCTCCGGAGTGGACTCAGAATTGTACGAACTGATCAAAGACGGCCGCGTGGAGGAGTACCGGCAAGCGGCCTACGAACTCCGCTCCAAACGGCGTGACTCCCATGAAGCCGGGAAATGGAACGACCCGATCTCGTTCCAGGACGACAGCACCATCATGGCCCTGAGCATCCTGCCCATCCGCAAACGGCGCCCGCTCTGAACCAACAACTCAGGAAATCTTGGCTCTCCTGCGCTCACCGCTACGGGCAGCGCAACATAGCGCGGGATCGCCGGTTGGCCAAACCGGCGATCCTCCGGATCATTGACAGTCCACCGCCACCACCTGCCCGCACGTCGAAAGGCCGCATCCCTAATCTCAGCCTCACAACTTCACACGACCGGCCGCCTGTATTCACGACCAGGCAGCCCGAACAGCACTTCCAGGACGCGGTCGACCCACCGCGGTCGGCCTTCCCAGGGCATTACGCAAGAGCGTCGCGCCGACGCCGAGCGCTGCTGGGCGAAGGGAGATCGGCGCCGTCTTGGCCTTGGTGCGCGCCGGCTGGCCTTCGCCTGCCGGTCTGCGGCTGCCGGCAAAGCCGCCGGCATCCGACTCGCACGTTCGCCGTCGCGGTTCGTGAGATCACACCCTCCGGCCAACACCGTCTACCGCGCAGACCTGCGGCTCGGTGCCCACGCCGGCACCAAGTCAGGGCGGGTCCCCCTCAGCCCGCCGGAGGCTGGAGAGCCAGCCGGGACACACACACGCCAAGGTCATGCGGATGAGAAGCGGCGGGACGCGCCCGTCGGCCACCCTTCACCCCGGCACCGCGCGTAGGCGCCCCCACCGAGCCAGGCGCACAACCCGCTCTTTTGGCCTGCCCGCACGCTCCGGGCAGCCACCTTGTTCGATTGAGGGGCGCACCATATACCCCTACGCTTGCCCGAGGAAGTCGTGATCTACGTCATGGCGCATGGATCGACTACCGCGGGGAATGATACGGACAAGGCGAGCAAAATAGGCTTTTTCATTCTCGCGGGACATGTGCGGGACGGCGGGCCTGGCAACCTGTCAGGTATGCCGCTGACCTGCGAAAACATGCGGGAAGCCGACGGCCTCCGGAGCCGTGTGCGCAGGTTCGAATCCTGCCGGGGGCACTCGAAAGATGGGAACGGACAGGTCGGCTTTGCCGCGATTGTCTGTCCCGAGTGCCATGATCGGGTTCCAGCACTTCGGTGCGGGAGCCCGATTTTTTGTTCCACGGCTCCAGCTCACGGGTGACGGACACCAGTCCGTCCACCATGTGCCCCGGGCTCGTCACCCGGAGGGTGAGTTCTTCGCAGGGCTGGCTGTAGCGGACCTCCAGACCGAACGCGGGGTAGAGGCGGCGCTGGATCTCCTGCGGGACGAGGGAGAGATCGACGTCGAGGTGCGGTAGGGCGTCCAGCAGGGCTGAGGGGTCGACGGCATCGTCGGTGGCTGGCAGGGCGTTGAGTTGGGCCAACTGATCGACGCGAGCTTTGCGTTGTGCGCCCAGCGTCGCATGTTCTTGGCGGATGGCGTCGCGGAACTCCTTCTCCTGCTCTGGATCGAAGACGACGTCCTGGTCGTCGTGTCCCGTGCCGTCGGCGAGCGTGCGGATGAGGCGGGCTTGGCGCTGGCTGATGGCGCTGATGGCCTGCTCCAGTCGGCCCCGGACTGTAGTGGCTCGTACTGGCTCTGACCTGGACCTTTACCACCCCGTGGGGCGTCGCATCCAAGCACGTACATGGAAGCGACGGGGGATCCGACGCCCGAAACGACGGGGAAAACGACATGGAGTGGCAGACGCTGACCACTGGGATAGGCGATCAGCGCCCCATCTGAGTACCGCTGGTTGTGCCTGCCGACGAACGCGGCTTGGGCCCGCCCCAGACACAGGGCTCGTGTCACTAGGGAACGCGTGGCCTCTCCTGTGTCCGGGGCGGGTGGCTATCGGCGGCGCGGGATCCTGGCCTGGGCTCGGTGCCTGCCGGTACGCCTTGTAGCCGGCGTCTCCGTGTCGCGTGGCTCCTCTTGCCGTCTCTGCGCGGCCGGGGCGTCGCCGAGGAGGATGGCCTGCCAGACCAGTTCGTGCAGCGTCTTGATGCAGGGGCCGCATGCGTACATGGGTGCCTGGGCGCCGGCGACGCTTGCGGGGCCGATCCAGAGGACGCGTGTCCAGCGTTGACCGCAGTAGAGCCAGCAGAAGCCATCCACCCACTCGCTGCTGTCGTCCGTCGCCGCTGGAGCGGGGAGACCACCGCGGGCGAACTCGGCGATTCCGGGAATCACCCGCGGCGGCAGGGCAAGCCGGGTGAGCGCCGCTCCTGCCCCTGGGGTCACCGGGCCTCGACGGTCGCGGGGCTCGTCTCCTTCTTCTCCGCTTCGGCGAAGAGGAGGGTGGGCTCGGCGAGAATGTCGCGGCCGGCCTCGCTCTTGTAGATCTCGTCGACGCTGCCGAACCTGGCCTCGGTGTAGTCGAGGTCGAGCAGGGCGGCGGCCTTGCGGACCGACGCCTCGTCGGGGCCTTCGATCTCGACGAACGTGGGGAGGTCGGGCCAGGTGTCGAAGTCGAACGCCACCTCGCCGAGGTGCCACTCCTCGCGGTAGTTCTCCTGGTACCGCACCTCGCGCAGGCCGATGCGCCGGAGGATGTCCGCCATCGCGTGCAGGTCGGTGACCTCGGTCTCGATCTCGGTGGTGCCGTCGATGGTGGTCGAGTCGGTGACCTGCTTGAGGGTGAGCGTGGAGCGGGTGCCCTCGTCGCGGAGGCGGATCCACTGGCCGTTGTCGAGGGCGTCGTTCTCGAAGATCTTGCGCGTGAGCAGGGTGCGGGGGAAGGTCTGGGTGGCTCCCAGTGCGGCGAGCTTGGCCTGGAGCGCGGCGACGTCCACGGACAGGAACTTGGCCTCGTATTCGTGCTTCATAGTCCTCTTCCTTGAGGTGGCGGTTACTTGCCGGTGCGGGCCGCGAGCAGCAGGCCCATGCGGTGCGTGTGGTCGTGGGGCTGGCCGATGTGGGGGCGTTCGGTGAACTGGCTGGTTCGCAGCGTGAGCAGGACGTTCCAGCCGGCCGTGAAGCTGCCGCCGAGATTCTCTGGGGACGTGTAGTGCTCGATCAGGTGGTGGCGCCGTTCGACGGGCATCATGAACTCCGCGCCGAACAGGCCGCCGACACGTACGAGTGACTGCATGCGCGTGACGAAGTCGGCGAGCGGGGTGTGGTGATTGGCACTGTAGTGCCAGGAACAGCTCGTCCAGACGGCGTCGCAGCGCGCCTCGGGAAGGTCGGCCCGCAGGAAGTCCTGCTCGATGACCTGTACTTGGTTGTCGAGGTCTTCGCGCTTGAGGCGATCGGTCAGGCCGAGGGCGTGGGCCGTGGTGTCACCCGGAAGGCTGACCTCCCCGCCGTGCAGGGCGAACGGGTCCTTCTCGATGGCGATGACGCGGTGGCCGGCGGCTGCGAGCGGCAGGACGAACTTGCCCTCGCTCGCGCCGATGACGGCGACCGTCGCCCTACCGGAGGCGTGCTCTTTCAGGGCGGCGAGGAACTGGGGGAAGAACGTGAGGGTGTGCTCCCACAGGCTCTGCGTCTGCACGGTGGTGTCCTTCCTTTTCGATGGTGAGGATGGCTTCAAGGACGCGGTCCGGTGCGAGGCCCGTGGTGTCCACCTGGTGCATGGGGAACTCGCTGTACGCCTCGGTGATCCGGTCCGCCGCTTCCTCGCTGAGGGCGTCCCACCGGCTGGCGGGCTTGGACCTCTCGCTGAGCCGCCGCTGCCGTTCGTCCTCCGCGCACAGCAGGTGGTACGTGGTGGGTTGCGGTAGGTCGGCCGGGAGCGTGACACCGAGCCGGGCCCCGAAGGCCCGGTGGTTGGCGATGCACCTGGGGAAGTAGCTCTCCACAACGACGGGGATGTCGGCGGTCAGGTAGCGCCGGATCTCCTCGGCGGCGGTGAAGAGGGCCGAGAGGTAGAAGCACATGCGGGCCTCGATGTTCTCCCGCGTGTCCACCTGTCGTCTCAGGGCCTGGTAGAAGAGGGGCACGGTGGGGACCAGTACGGCTCCCCGCACTGCGGCGAGCATCGGCGCCATGGTCGACTTGCCGGTCCCGCGGAGTCCTTCGAGGCTTTCGAACAGTGGTCGATCAGGCACGGGCGTACACCACGTCCGGCACGGCGAGGGTGAGCTCGTCGGTGGCGGAGGGCTGGTGGACGATGCGGTTCGCGGTCTTCTCGTACCAGAAGGCGTGCGAGTCCTTGCCCACGGCCTTGCAGGACATGGTCAGGGCTCCCCGGGGGTCGGCCTCGATGCGGTCGATCTCGCGCGGGCCGTCGGTCGGGGCGCAGATTTCCGGGGCGCCGTTCTCGGACAGGTCCTTGTCGACGATCACCTCGATGGCGAGCCCTGCCTGCTGGAGATCCTCGCGGAGGCGCGTGTAGGCGGTTGGCTCGGTGACCTGCAGCTCGGGGTGTTCGGCGGCGTTGCCGACCGGGCGGAGGCAGTGGAGCTTGAGCTGGCGGACGCCGAACCGCTGCATGGTGCGGGCCAGGGGAAGGACCTCGTCGATGTTCTGGGAGGTCACGGTCATCGTTGCGCCGGTCATGACGCCGAGGTCGCGAGCGAGGTTCAGGGTGCTGAGGGCGGCGAGGTAGCTACCGGACCTGCGGATGGCGTCGTTGGTCTCCCCGAGCCCCTCCAGCGAGACGCGCAGCAGGTCGAGGTAGGGGGCGACCTCGGTGAGGTGGCTCTCGATGCGGTAGCCGTTGGTGCAGATCTCGACCTGCATGCCCAGCTCCTGCCTGGCGTACTGGACGATCTGCGGCAGGTCCCGGTGGAGGAAGGGCTCGCCACCGAGCAGAGTCACCGCCTCCGTGCCGTACTGGTCGTGCATGAGCCGGATGAGGTTGATCGCCTCGTCGGCGCTGAACGCGTCGCCCTGCTTCAGGCGCTTGCCGTGGAAGCAGTGCAGGCAGTTGAAGTTGCAGCGGTACAGAAGCTGCAGGTACAGCATCCGAATCCTGCGGATGCCGGTGACGTCCCGGATCATGTGGGCCTCCTGAGCCAGTTGTCTGGTGGGGAGAACCCGATGGTGTCGGGATGAGGGCGGACACCATCACCACGTAATCGGACGGTACGAGGACGTCCTGGGACGTTTTCAGCTCACAGCTGCCTTTGCCAGGTGGACCAGGAGTTCCGCCGTGTCCGACAGGTCCGGCAGCACGACCGGCGCACCGGCGGCAGACAGCTCGTCCCTGCTGTGAATTCCCGAGGCGACCGCGACGACCTGGCAACCCGTCGCCAATGCCGCTTCGACGTCTCGCGGCGTGTCGCCCACCAGGACGACGGGCACGTCCTCCCCTACCCCGTACCTGCGGCGAATCCGCTCGCGCGATACGCCTACGAGGTCGGGCCGCTGGAGGGCATCGGCCCCATAAGCGCCTACGGTGAGATCCACCAGGGAGTCGAGGTCGAACGCGCCCAGCTTGACCTGAGCGTTCGGCGCGATGTTGCCCGTCAATACCGAGGACACCCAAGTGTCCTGCCCGGCCACCCTCTTGAGCGCGTCCCGTGCACCGGGGAGAGCCATGCCTCGCCTCTGAAGCTCCCCGAACCTCTCCCGCCCTGCCTGGGCAAGGGCCGCCTCGACATCCCTCCAGCCCGGCTCGGGCACGCCGTGCCGAAGGAACATGTCCCTCATGATCGAGCGATCGGTGCGTCCCTCGGTCCGCGCCGCCCGGGCAGGCGAGAAGCCGGCGAGTGCCGTGAACGCAGCGGCGTAGATCTCCTTGCTCACCCCCGCGTTGTCAATCAGTGTGTGGTCGATGTCCCACAGGACGATGAGGTGCATACCGCCAGCGTAAGCACCACTGTCCAGCCGTCCGCCGGCCCGTGAACGTCCCACAACGTCCTTGCTCGTCATCGCCCGACTGGGCTTGTATGACCTCTGTGAACGAGCGACTTCACTCCGTACTCGCCCAGCGTGGCGTAACTCCCGAATCGCTCGCCGAAGCCTGTGAGGTAGACCCGAAAACCGTCAGCCGCTGGCTCGGCGGACGCGTACCCCATCCGCGGCACCGCTTCCGTGCCGCTCAGCACCTACGGGTCGAGGAGACATTCCTCTGGCCGACACCGCCCTCCCGCGGCGGACGGTCCGGCACCGGGTTAGGCACCGAGATCGTCGGGACCTACCAGAACCGGGCCAGCGTCCCCCGCGACACATGGCTCGCCCTGATCCAAGGCGCACGGCGGCAGATCGACGTCCTGGTCCTTTCCGGCACGTTCTTCGCCCAGACCAACCCGCACGTCGCCAAGATGCTCGCCGAGCGCGCGGCCGGTGGTGTCCAAGTCCGCCTCTGCTTCGGCAACCCGACCGGCCAGGCCGCCGCCCTCCGGGGCCGCGAGGAAGGCATCGGCGACACGCTCGCCGCCAAGATCCGCGCCTCCCTCACGTACTACCGGCCGCTGCTGTCCGAGGCCGGATGCGAGGTGAGGCTCCACGACAGCACTCTCTATAACTCCCTCTTCCGCTACGACGACAATCTGCTGGTGAACCCGCATGTGTGGGGGCAACCAGCCAGTGCCAACCCGTTGTTGCACCTCCGGCGGGTGGATGTCGCCGGCTGGTTCGACAACTACGCTCAAAGTTTCGACGCAGTCTGGGCCGGCGCGCGGCCCTGGACACCCGACCAGGAGGGGACCGCCACGCATGGGCAGGACTGAGTACTACAACGACCCCGATGCCCCCAAGGCGAACACCCTCATCCCGGCCAGCAACCTGCTCGTCGTCGACGACAGCGGCGCCATCCTCCTCCAGCGCCGCCGCGACACCGGCCAGTGGGCCCTTCCCGGCGGTGCCCAGGACATCGGCGAGACCGCCGCCGAGTGCGCCGTACGCGAATGCCTGGAGGAGACCGGCATCGTCGCCGAGATCACCGGTTTCCTCGGCGTCTACACCAACCCGAACCACATCGTCGCCTACACCGACGGCGAGATCCGCCAGCAGTACGAGAACACCTACATCGGCCGCTCCGTCGGCGGGCGGCCCACCATCAACGACGAAGCCGACGGCGTCCGCTTCGTCCAGCCCGCCGACCTGGACAGGTACGACATCCACCCCAGCATGCGCCAGCAGATCGGCGACTACCTCGCCGGCACCTACCCCTACCTCGGCTGACCTGCCAACGCCGCCTCCACCCGCTCCACCGCGGCGAAGATCTCCGGCGAAGCCCGACGGATGAACCGCCCCACAACGCTGTCGGCCCCGTAGCGCCCCAGAATCTCCGCGACCCGGTCCTGTGCGGTGGTACGCGTACCGTCGGGCGTCGTCGTCATGTCGCAGTACACGAGCGCATCCACCAGCAGCGGCTCCTCCACCAACGGAAACTCCGCCTCCAGCACCTCGCGAAGCCCACGCTCCTCGGCCTCCAGCAACGCGAAGGAGTGGTTCGCCACGAGCCGCACCAACCGCTCATCGGCCCGGTGCTCATCACGAAGGAACCGTGCCCCGTCGAGCGGGTGGAATCCTGTCGCAGCCAGCCGGGGCGTATAGCCCACGTCATGCAGCGTGGCGGCGGCAACCAGCAGGTCAGCATCCTCTCCGAGGACGCGCCCAAGCCCAGCCGCACGCCCGGCGACCCCATGCGAATGCGCCCACCGACGCGGAAGCTCAACCGACAGCTCCGCTTGCCCCACACGCCGGGACCACTCCACCATCGACTCGTTCATGGCCTCGTCTTTGCCCATAGCAGTGAACCGATACACGACGTAAAGAAGACTGCTGCCCGACAGACAGGCTGCATCCACCCGTCTCTCGGCCAACGGCCCTGATGGCGACGGGCTCCTTGCCCGATCAGGCGACGGATGTTCATCGGTGGACTCCCGGCTGCATGACGGCCGCGCGCGACACGCCTGCGGTCCTCCAGCCGAAAGGCAACGCCCACCAGGGGCTTCATGTCTGTCCGCGGCCCGGGTGCCGCACCGCCAGCGACGCTGCCGATCGCTGCGGCCCCGCAGAGATCATCTCGCTGAGAAAACCTCACTGAGCATTTCCGATCTACCCTCCGGCGAGTGATGCTCGCTGGCGCATGATGACGAACACGGCGTGGATTGCGGTGGTGGCCCGGCTGGGGCTGATGCGGAGTCGGTCGAGGACCCGCGAGCGTTTCAGCGCGGCGAAGGGCCGCTCGACCGGGGCACGGAGCTTGGCGATCGCGGAGTTCGTCTTCTTCTCCCCAGCCGTTGTGGCCCTTGCCCTGCGGGCGTTTGATCGGGGTGCGGGTGGTGCCGCCGGCGCCCTGGTAGCCGGAGTCC
>NZ_VSRY01000145.1 GCF_008271805.1 Streptomyces sp. TRM49041 | reverse complement strand
TCCGTTGAGGACGAGTGCGGCTCGGGCGATGTCGCCGATCCGGCTGGGGCTGAGCGTGACGTACTGGAGGGTCCGCCATCGCTGCTTCAGCTCGGCAGCGGTGCGCTCGCCCAGGGCTCGCACGTGCCGCACCAGGGTGTTGAACATGCGCGTATCGACGTGAAGTGCCTGTTCTGATTTGCCCTTTGGGCGGCGGACGGGGATGAGGATGCCGATGCCCGCGCCGATGTAGCCCTTGTCCGCCAGGGTCGGCAGGCCCTGTGCCGCCGCCTTGTACAGGGCGGGTAGGGCGTGGATGCGGGCGGCGGTGATGTCCGGGGTGGAGCCCGGCTCGACGTCGGAGACCCACAGCGGGGTGCCGTCCGGGGCCGACAGGAACTGGATGCTTCCGCCGAACGCCTTGTGCTTCTGGCTGAACCACAGGTCGTTGCCGGCTCTGATCTGTTCGGCGGTGGTGTGGCGGAATCGGTCGAGTTCGACCAGTTCGAAGCGGTGCTCGGTCTGGGTGACTTCCAGGCCGTGGATGCGGGTCGACTCCAGCTGAGGCATGACCCACTGGGCCGTCGCCTTGTCCCACTTCGCCTCCCGCAGCAGTCCGGTGGCGGGGATGTTGACGCCGGTGAGGATCAGGGTGACGTCCAGGCTCATGAAGGCCCGCATCAGGTCCAGGACGTCCTGGTCGTCCGAGCGGTGCATCCGGAGTCGGCTGATGTCGTCGTGGACGAGGACCTTGACGCCGTGGTCTGGCAGGGAGTCGGCGACCAGGCGGACGAGCTCGGGGAGGGTCGCCCGCCTGCGGAAGTCGGCCCGGAAGAAGTTCAGGATCGACACGCATGTGCTCTTGGGTGTCGCGGTGACCGGCGTCGAGACATATACGACCGGCGCGTGCAGGTCGACGGTCCCCTCGATGGCGCCGGGGATCAGGAAGTCGTGCAGTTGAAGCCACTGGTCCTCGAAGGCGGCGGTGGCCGAGCAGACCGTGGCGGTCTTGCCGTAGTTCCCCCAGCCGCTGACCATGATTCCGGCCAGGGTCGGGGCGTCCTGCTTGAGTGTGTTGACGTTCAGCCGGCGCCGGATCAGCCGGGTGACCTTCTCCTGCATCGGTGTCCGCTGCAGCGCCAGGTTGACGGTCGTCATCCTGCGTTAGAGGTCGTAGTCGGTGCGTCGGGCGGCCGGGACGATCCGCCATTGGTCCGGGGTCAGCGCCGGCGGCGGGACGAGCCGGCCGCGGTGAGCCCGGTAGTGCTGCCAGCCCGAGTAGGTGTCCCGCTGAGGACGTCCTCCGAGGATGAGTTCGGCCATCCGGGGCCGGGGCGGCAGGCCGACCAGTGGATCGCCGGGGTCGGGGACATGGCTCACGCGTTCTCCTCGAGGAGGCCGCCATCGTCGATGTTCTTCAGCACGGTGCGGCAGTTGCCGATCAGGGCCTCGACGATCTCCCGCTCGGCCAGCCGGATCTCCTCCAGCTCCTGCTTCGCCTTCTTGACCTTCGTCGCCACCCGCTCGCAGAACATCGTCGCCAGGTCGTCGCGGACCCTCATCCGCGCCTTGTGCTCCAGACAGGCCACCAGCGCGATGCACTTGACGGGCCGGTAGTCCCGCAGCTCCGCCACGTCGGCCGCGTCCGCCTCCCCGGCGAAGTCGGTGACCTTCCCCGCGGCCACCCCGTCCATCCACACGTCAGGTTGGGGCGGTGTCCGTAGCGGGACGGCTGGGCAGCACTGCCTCATGGCCTGCGACCTCTCGGGCTACAGCCGTAGCGTGCGGCGCAGAGCGACGGTGAGTTCGTCGAACTTCTCCTCGCCCGAGGCCGCATTCGAGCGTGCGGCGTCGGTCACGCAGTGCCGCACATGGTCGTCGAGCAGGCCGAGCGCGACTTCCTGCAGGGCTCGGGTGACGGCGCTGATCTGGGTGAGGATGTCGATGCAGTACCTGTCGTCGTCGACCATGCGGGTGATCCCGCGGACCTGGCCCTCGACCTTGTGCAGGCGGGCGAGGTGGTCGCCCTTGTGGTCGGCGTATCCATGCCGTGCTGCGCCCGGTGCCGGTGCCTGTTCTGAAGCGTTTAGGTGGTCGGGGATGTTGGTCATCTGCTCTCGCCTCGTTCGTGTGCCCCTCCCGCCGCCGTCGTGCGATAGCGGTCCGGGTCGGCGTCGAAAGCTGCCGCGCAGTGCGCGGAGCAGAAGAAGTAGCTGTCATTGGCGGTGTCGCGCCGTTCGGCGGCGGTCGCCGGGTCCAGGTGCATGCCGCACACCGGGTCCACCGCCATCGCCTCGGTGTGCTGCTGGTGATCCTTCCCGGCCCCGGGCCGACCGTGGGGCGGTCCGCCACTGTCCGTGGTGGCCTCGGCGCCGGCCTGGTCTGCAGCGGATTCGACCCGGGGCTCGACAGGCTCCACCGTGGCCGGCGGCAGCGGCACCGGGTGCCAGCGGCGCAGGCGGGATGCGTTGGTGACGACCGACAGGGAGGACAGGGCCATCGCGGCGGCGGCGATGATCGGGCTCAGGCGGATGCCCCACACCGGGTAGAGGGCTCCGGCCGCGAGAGGAACGCCGACGGCGTTGTAGACGAGGGCGAAGAACAGGTTCTGCCGGATGTTGCGCATGGTGGCGCGCGAGAGGCGGATCGCGGTGACCACGCCGGTCAGGGAGCCGGAGATGAGGGTGATATCAGCTGCCTCGATCGCGACGTCGGTGCCGGTGCCGATCGCGAGTCCCACGTCGGCGGCAGCGAGAGCGGGGGCATCGTTGATGCCATCTCCGACCATACCGACCGTACGGCCCTCTCTCTGTAGGCGTCGGATCTCGTCCGCCTTGTGCTCGGGCAGCACCTCGGCCAGTACGCGGGTGACGCCGACCTGGGCGGCGACGGCCGCGGCGGTACGGGCGTTGTCGCCGGTGAGCATGACCACCTCGACGCCGAGGCGCTGCAGGGCGGCGACGGCCTGCGCGGAGTCGTCCTTGACGGTGTCGGCGACGGCCAGGATGCCGACGGGCCGCCCGTCGACGGCGGCGAGGACCGGCGTCTTGCCCTGGGCCGAGAAGTCCGCCGCGACGGGGGCCAGAGCGGAGGTGTCGATGCCGCTGTCGCGCAGCAGCCGAGCGGTGCCGATCAGGACGGTGTGGCCGTCGACGGTGGCCCGTACGCCCTTCCCGGTGACCGAGTCGAAGCCGGTCGCCGCGGGCCAGGACAGGCCGCGCTCCCGGGCGCCGGCGATGACGGCCTGGGCGAGCGGGTGCTCGCTGTCCGCCTCGGCCCCCGCGACCAGGCTCAGCAGCCCGGCCTCGCTGATGCTGTCGGTGGTGTGGACGTCGGTGAGGACGGGCTTGCCCGCGGTGACGGTGCCGGTCTTGTCCAGGACTACGGTGTCCAGCTTGTGGGCGGTCTCCAGCGCCGCGGCGGAACGGATCAAGATGCCCGCCTGGGCGCCCTTGCCCGTGCCGACCATGACCGACAGCGGGGTGGCGAGTCCCAGGGCGCAGGGGCAGGCGATGATCAGCACCGCGACCGCAGAGACCAGGGCGAGCGTCAGGGCCGGGGCGGGGCCGACGGTGAACCACAGAGCGAAGGTGACGATCGCGATGGCGATCACGGCGGGCACGAAGTAGGCGGAGACCGCGTCGGCGAGCCGCTGGATGGGGGCCTTGGAAGCCTGCGCCTGCCGCACCAGGCGGATGATCTGGGCCAGCATCGTGTCGGCGCCCACCTTGGCCGCTCGTACCCGCAAGGAGCCGGTGCCGTTGACGGTCGCGCCGATCACCGTGTCCCCGGCCCGTTTGGTGACCGGCATCGGCTCGCCGGTGACCATCGACTCGTCCACCGGCGAGGAACCCGACAGCACCTCGGAGTCGACCGGTACCTTCTCCCCGGGCCGGATCACCACCTCGTCGCCGACTGCCACGTCCTCCAGCGGGATCTCGGTCTCGGTGCCGTCGCGGACCACCCGGGCCGTGCGGGCCTGCAGGCCCAGCAGCGCGCGGATGGCCTCGCCGGTGCCGGCCTTGGCCCGGGCCTCCAGCAGCCTGCCCAGCAGGATCAAGGTAAGGATCACCCCGACCGCCTCGAAGTACACCTCCCGCACGTCCTCGGGCAGCAGAGCGGGGGCGAGCGTGACGATCAGGCTGTATCCGTACGCGGCCGTGGTGCCCAGCGTGATGAGGGAGTTCATGTCCGCGCTGCGGTGGCGCAAGGTGAGCCAGCCGGTCGAGTGGATGGGCCAGCCGGTGTAGAGCATCACGGGTGTGATCAGGGCCAGTTGCAGCCAGTGGTTGAGCATCCATGCGGGCACCCAGTCGGCGCCGAACAGCTCGTGCGCCATGACGGCGAAGAGCACCGGGGCGGTGAGCACGGCGCCGACTGCGACCCGGCGCGTCAGGTCCGTGATCTCCGCGCGCCGCTCGGCGGCCTCCGCCGCTTCCGCGTCAGCCCCGGTCTCCCCGCCGCTCGCATGTTCCGCGTCGGTGGCGGCGGCCGTTTCCTTGCCGTCTCCGTCCAGGGTGACTTCCGTGGCGCCGGAACCGTCCGCCGGCTCGACGAGCAGCATGCCGTGGATCATGTTCATTCCGCAGGCGAACCCGAACGATCCGACCTGATCAGGATCGACCCGTACGGTGGTGCGGTTGAAGGCCGGCAGTCCGGTGCTGACGCGCAGGTCGGGGAAGACGACGCGGTTGGTGCACTCGCCGGACTCCTGCCGGTCGAAGACCAGCTCCACCGGAATCCCCTGACGGACCCGGATGACATCGGGGCTGTAGCCGCCCCGCACCGTCACCTCGACCCGCTGCACCCCGCCGTCCAGGCGCGCGGCACGGACCCGGCGCGGGCCGAAGAAGAACCACCCCAGGCCCGCGATCAGCACAGCGGCCAAGACCACTACGACAACAGCGGCAACACTCATGGCAATGGCCTCCCTGCGTGTTCACTCCCTCCAGCCTCGCCCCTCGCTACCCCAACCAGGTAGGGGCTGAACGGTCCCGACGCAGGGGACCGGGTGGTCCTGTGCATCCGGTCCGGCAGGGGCGATCGTGGTAACGAGAGAACACCGACCGGACGGCGGGGCTCCGTGCCCGCAGCCCCCGAATCCGGGGAAGTGAATCGCGATGATGTTCTGGTTCGACCGCGATATGAGCGGCTGGGGCTGGTTTGCCATGTCGGCCAGCATGATCCTTTTCTGGGCCCTGATCATCACCGTCGCCGTCCTGCTTTTCCGCGCATTGAACCGCGCCCCCGACCACACCCATGTCTCCGCTTCGCCCTCGCCCGAGCAACTGCTCGCCGAACGCTTCGCCCGCGGCGACATCGACGAAGAGGACTACCAGCGGCGCCTGGCCGCCCTGCGCTCCTCCGGGCCCGCCAAACCCTGATGCCCCTCCCACGGAGGAGGACCGGCCATGAAGAACAACAGGAACTACGGCCTGTACGCGATCGCGATCGCGATCGCCCTGGTCGGCGCGCTGGCGCTCGGCGTGCCCGTGGGCACCCTCGCCATCCTCGCCATCGTTGCCGTCTGCCCGCTGATGATGTTCTTCATGATGCGCGGCATGCACGGCGGCGACGACATGCACGGACATGGTCACGATGACGCGCCCAAGGACCGCGACCCTCACGACCACAAGCCCTTCCGCTGAGACAACCGGCGAGATCAGGGACGTGGCGGCCTGCAAGCACTGACCGCGATCTTGATCGGCGCTCTGATCCTCGCGGCCCTGGCCTACGACATCGGCCGCCTGGTCACACCCCGCGAGAGCCGATGCCCCCCTTTGGCGCGGCTGCGGGGCCGCCGTGCCGCACTGGAGGCCGCCGAGAGCTGGTGTGCGGGCCTGCGGACGCACGAGCGCATCGACGCGGCCGCGTACCAGCGGCGCATGAGCGGCCTGGCCCGCGGACAGCGGACACTGCCCCGAGGAGGACGTGATGGCTGACGCCGCATACGGCCTGTGGCCGCTGGTCGTGCTCAACACGGCACTGTTCGTCGTCTTCGCCGTCAGCTTCTTCCACCCGAAGACCAAGCGGGACTGGCGCGCCATGGGCGCCTACAGCGCCTTCCTGGTGGCGTTGTTCACCGAGATGTACGGCACCCCGCTCACCGTCTACCTGCTGGGCAGCTGGCTCGGCAACCAGGTCCCGCTCCTCAAGGACACCCACGCCGGCGGGCACCTGTGGAACGACCTGACCGGCTGGAGCGGCGACCCCCACCTGAGCCCATTCCACCTGGCCAGCTACGCCGCCATCGGCGTCGGCTTCTGGCTCATCGCCGCCGCCTGGAAAATCCTGCACGACGCTGCTCAGCACGACAGGCTCGCCACCACCGGCCTCTACGCCTGGGTGCGACACCCTCAGTACGACGGCTTCCTGCTCATCATGATCGGATTCCTCCTGCAGTGGCCCACCATCCCCACCCTGATCATGTTCCCGGTCCTGGTGTACGTGTACGCGCGCCTGGCCCGCAGCGAGGAACGCGAGGTCGCCGCCCGCTTCGGTGAGCAGTGGACCGCCTACGCCGCCCGCACGCCGGCCTTCGGGCCGCGGCGGCCCGGCAGGGACATCCCTGCCGGGCACGAGCCGGGGCCGCCGCCCGAGGCGGCCTCCCGACACGCTGACCCCGGGAGGAGCTGATGACTGGACTACCCGTCCTGGTCCAGGCAGCGATCGTGGCCGGCGTGCTCGCCGGGATCGTGCTGCTGCTCCTCGTGCTCGCCCGCATGGACCGCCACCGCCCACCCCGCGGCCCCGGCAGGAGGCGATAGACATGGCTGCAGCCCTTGTCCTGGTCTGGATCCTAATCACCATCCAGGTCCTGGCCGTCGCGGCGTGCGCGATGCTGCTCGCCCGGAGCCACCGGCGAGACGCCTCGCGTCTGGCCCGCACCCTCCACCGCACCGCCCCCGCCCTCCTGGCCGCCGGCATGCTTCCCCTTCCCGCCCTGCTCGTCGCCGACGCGCCCGCCGTGGCCTGGGGACTGTGGGGCGCATGCACCATCGCCGCCGCCCTGGCCCACGCCGTCGGTGACACCTTGCGCGACATTCCCAGCCCGCAGGCGGCAACCCCAGCCGGGAGCGGGCCATGACCAGCCACAACCCGCACAGAACACGATCAGACTGCCGGGAGGGGAAAGCGCCCGGACAATGGAAGAGAAGCGATTCCGGCGGTGACCTGCGGCGGGCCGGTGAGACGGCCGCGCGGTATGTCTCGGCCGATCCCTCCTGCAGGCAGAGACTGAGAGGAAGGCGGTCGCCATGACCAGCATCACCCAACGCATCGCCACACTGTTCCGGGTCAAGGCGAACAAGGCGCTGGACAAGGCCGAGGATCCGCGCGAGGTCCTGGACTACTCCTACGAACAGCAGCGGGAGATGCTGCAGAGGGTGCGGCGCGGGGTGGCCGATGTGGCGACCAGCCGCAAGCGGGTCGAGCTGCAGATGAGTCAGTTGCAGCAGTCCGCGGGCAAGCTGCAGGGCCAGGCGGAACAGGCGCTCGCGGTGGGGCGCGAGGACTTGGCCCGCGAGGCGCTGGCCCGCCGTACGGCAGTGGCCTCGCAGATCACCGATCTTGAGGGCCAGCACGCGTCGCTGAAGGAGCAGGAGGACAAGCTCACCCTTGCCACGCAGCGCCTGGAGGCGAAGGTGGACGCGTTCCGCACCCGCAAGGAGACCATCAAGGCCGGCTACACCGCGACCGAGGCCCAGACCCGTATCACCGAGGCAGTGACCGGCATCGGCGAGGAGATGGGCGACGTGGGCCTCGCCATGCAGCGCGCCCAGGACAAGACAGAGCAACTCCAGGCACGCGCCGGTGCGCTGGACGAGCTGATCGCCTCCGGCGCGCTGGACGACGCCACCCTGCCTGCCGGACGTGACGACATCCAAGCCGAACTCGAACGCGTCACCGCCGGCAGCGACGTGGAACTCGAGCTGGCCCAGATGAAGGCGCAGCTCCCGGCGTCCGCGGCTGCGCCGGCCGTCGAAGGCGGCGGGACCAGGCAGGCACCGCCGGACCAGGAGGCGACGTCATGATCATGCGGATTCTCGGCGAGGGCCAGTACGAGATCACTGAAGAACACCTCGGCCGGCTCAACACATTGGACTCCGCCCTGCAAGCGGCCGCCGACGCGGGCGACGAGGCGGCGTTCGCCGCCGCCCTGTCGGCCCTGCTGGACGCGGTGCGCAGCCTAGGCACACGGCTGCCGGACGAGCGGATCACTCCGTCGGACCTGGTACTTCCCGACGAGGACACCAGCCTCACGCAGGTGCGCGAGCTGCTCTCCGACGAGGGCCTGATTCCCGGGTGAGTGTGTGATGCGCAGCCGCTTCGAGCCCGACCGGCAGCTGACCGCCCGCATGGTGGTCACGATGTTCCTCCTTGGCCTGCTGTACGTGGTGTTCATCGCCGCGCTGATCGCGCTGCTCAAGTCCGTCGTCCTCGTGGTCGTCATCGCCGCCGCCCTGCTGGGCGCGCAGTACTGGTATTCCGACCGGATCGCCCTGTACGCCATGCACGGGCGCCTGGTCACCGCCGAGGAGCAGCCGCAGCTGCACGGGGCCATCGACCGGCTGTGCGCGACCGCGGACATGCCCAAGCCCAGGGTGGCCATCTCCGAGATGGACCTGCCCAACGCGTTCGCGACCGGCCGCAACGCCAACCACGCCGTCGTCTGCGTCACCACTGGACTGGTACGAAGACTGGAGACCGAGGAACTCGAAGGTGTCCTTGCCCACGAGCTGTCCCACGTCGCGCACCGCGACGTGGCCGTGATCACCATCGCCTCGTTCCTGGGCGTGATCGCCGGACTCGTCGTCCGATTCGCCTTCTACTCCCAGCTCTTCGGCGGACGCGACCAGCGCGACCAGAACACCGCCGTCGTCTTCATGGCAGTGATGGCGGTCTCCGCCCTCGTCTACGCCGTCAGCTTCCTGCTCATCCGGGCCCTGTCCCGCTATCGCGAACTGGCCGCCGACCGCGCCGCGGCCATGCTCACCGGAAAGCCCTCCGTCCTGGCCTCCGCACTGACCAAGGTAAGCGGCGACATCGCCCGCATCCCCACGCGGGATCTGCGCACCGCCCAGGCGTTCAACGCGTTCTTCTTCACTCCGGCCCTCGGTCCCGGCACGGCGGTGGCGAACATGTTCTCCACCCACCCCTCCCTGGAACGCCGTATCGAGGCGCTCGCGGAGATTTCCGCGCAGCTGGGCGAGGCCGGCGGCGAACCGCACGCCGGGGCCTGAGGAGTAAGGAGCTGGTGCCCATGGGATTCCTGGACGTCCTGTTCGGCCGGAGCAAGCCGGCCAAGCCCGACCTGGACCAGCTCTTCGCCCTGCCCTCGGCCGCGATCACCCTCCAGGCCGCCATCGGCTTCACACCGACCGGAGCAGGCTCAGTATGCTTCGCCGCCATCGAGGGCGGGGCCTTCGCCCAGGTGCAGCAAGAGGTTCGCGCCCTCCTCGACGCGGACTCCGAACGCGGCGGCGGGCCGGTGGAGTTCATCCGCGACACCTACGGATATGCATGGCTGCTCTCCGGCCGCGCCCCGAACGAACTGCCCGCCCTCGTGAGCGACCTCCACGCGGTGAACACCGCCCTGCAGGACAGCGGCTTCGGACCCCACCTCCTCTGCTCCCTGGTCGCCTTCCACGACGCCAGGCTGCGCCCCCTCGCTCTCGTCTACCTCTACAAGCGCGGCACCTTCTACCCATTCGCCCCGCGCCCCGCGCCCCGCGCCCCGCGCCCCGGCAACAAACGCGACAACCCACTGGAACTCCAGGCCAAAGCCGTGCTCAAGGACGACCCGCGGATCGAGCAAGACTTGACCCGCTGGTTCCCGCTGTGGGGCGCCCCCGGCCTTTGACCAGGGGCCGGCCGGCCCATCCGATCCGGGGAAGTGAGCCAAGTGACAGAAGCCGACGCCCGACCCGAGGACGGGCCGCACACCGACGGTGCGGTGCTGACGGCGGCCGGGATCGAGAAGGCGTACCGCCGCGGCCTGTGGCCGGCCCGCCGTCGGATGCCCGTGCTGCGCGGCGTGGACCTGACGCTGGCCCCGGGTGAGGTGGTGGGGCTGGTCGGGGAGAACGGCTCGGGCAAGAGCACCCTGATGAAGATCCTCGTCGGGGCCTTGGCCGCCGACGCCGGGACCGTGCGGCGCAGCGGCCGATTGGGCTACTGCCCGCAGGAACCGGTCGTCTACGAACGCCTCACCTGCGATGAGCACTTCGAGCTGTTCGGCCACGCCTACGGCCTGTCCCCGGAGGCGGAGCGGCGCTCGCGCCGCCAGATCTTCAAGGCGCTCGGCTTCGAACGGTACGCCGCCACCCGCAGCGATCGGCTGTCCGGCGGGACCCTGGCCAAGCTCAACCTGGGACTGGCGCTGCTAGCCGATCCCGAGGTTCTGCTGCTGGACGAGCCGTACGCCGGCTTCGACTTCGACACCTACCTCAAGTTCTGGGATCTGGTGGCAGCGCACCGCCAGGCGGGACGTTCCGTGCTGATCATCAGTCACTTCGTGACCGACCAGGAGCGTTTCGACCGGATCGTCGAGCTGCGGGACGGGCAGGCGGTGGCCCGATGACCACAGCATTGCTCGTCCGCCGGTTCCTGACGGAGGCCGCCCGCACCCCGGTCAACCTGCTCGTGCTGGTTCTGGTGCCAGTGGTGTTCGTGGTGGTGGCCGCGGGGCCGATGGCGGACACCGCCGAACTGCTCGGCGGCCCCGGAGGTCCCGCGGTGCAGACCGCCACCGCCGGCTGGGCCGCCGCCTTCATCGCCGCCATCGCCATGTACTTCCAGATGCGCGCCGCCCACACCGCCGACCGCCGCATGGTCCTGGCCGGTCTTGCCCCCTCACGGCTGGTCGCCGCCCGACTGGCCACCGGGCTGGTGCTCGCGCTGCTGGCCGCCGCCTCCGCCCTGGTCGCCCTGTGGCTGCGTACGGGTATCAGCGACCCGGGCCGGGTGGTGGCCGGGACTCTGATGTTCGCTCTGATCTACCTGGCCATCGGCGCGCTCATCGGCGTTCTCGTCGCCAACCCGGTCAACGGCACCGTGCTCGTGCTGTTCGTCTGGATCCTGGACGTGTTCTTCGGTCCCGCGATCGGCGCGGCGGACCGGCCCGTCACCCGCATCCTGCCGACCCACTTCGTGACCCTGTGGATGATCGACCTGCCCTCCCACCACGCCGGGCAAATCGGCGACCTCGGCTGGGCCCTGACCTGGGCAGCCGTCGCGACCGCCATCGGCTGGACGGTCATCACCGCCACCAGCCGCACCGCCCGGACCCGCCACCGTGCCCGGCCCGGCTCGGCCGCCGGCCAGATCGCGGCAGGGGTGCGCATGGGCCTGCGGGAAACCGGGCGCAACCACGTGCTCTGGGCGCTGCTCGTGGCCGTACCGGTCGTCTTCGTCCTCCTCGCCGTGGCCACCACCCCCGACGAGTCCACCTCGCTGACCGTGCGCGAGCAGGGCCACGCCCTCGCTCAGCAGGTCTGGCTCCCCGACGTCCACGGCGGCACGATGGCCCCGGTCGCCATCGCCTCCCTGGCCACCCTCGCCGGACTGTTCACCGTCCTGGACGCCAGCTCCGGCGACCAGCGCCTGGCCCTGGCCGGCTTCCGGCTCGGCAGCCTGCTGGCTTCCCGGCTGGCCGTCGTCACCCTGCTGGCGCTGCTCGCGACCGCCGCCTCCCTCGCCGTAACCGCGACCGTCTTCGACGCCCGCCAGTGGGGCCTCTACATCACCGCCAGCGTGCTCATCGCCCTCACTTATGCCCTCGTCGGCGTCCTGATCGGCCCGCTGTTCGGCCGCGTCGGCGGTGTACTCATCGCCTTCCTGGTGCCCTTCCTCGACATCGGCGTCGAACAGAGCCCGATGCTGCACCCCCAGCCGCCGGCCTGGGCTCACGCACTGCCCGGCTACGGCCCCGGCCGCGTCCTCATCGACGCCGCCGTCACCCCCACCCTCGACGAAACCGGCGCACTGCTCCTCTCTCTCGGCTGGCTGGCCGCCCTCACCGCCGCAGCGGCCGTCATGTTCCGCCGCACCGCCGTCCCCGCCCGCTGACCTCCGCGTCCGCCTCAGGCACGGCTCCATGGCCTTCGGGTGAGCCGATGAGGCGGATGGCGGTACTGCCCTGGCGGGCGCCGTCCTCGGCGGCGACGCTGAGTGCACGGCGCTCACCAGCCGCACCCAGAGCAAGCAGCCCCGTCCGAAACGCCGCCCCGCATGTCACTCACCTCTCCGCGGCGGGGCCGCCGCCCTGGTGGGGGCCGCCTGTTCGCTGCTCGCGATGGCCGGCTGCTCGAACGGCGGCAACGGAAACAGCTACAGCACAGCCCCCGCCTCCACCAGCGCAGCCCCGACCGCGTCCAGTGCCGTACCGGTGCGGTGCGTACCTTGATCGAGAACTTCACCTTCAGCCCGGCCGATCTTCAGGTGTCGCCCGGGGCGCAGGTCAGCGTCGTCAACCGGGACTCGGCCTCGCACACCGTGACCGCCACCGGGGACAAGGCGTTCGACACCGGCACCATCAAGGCCGGTGCGACGGCCACTGAACCGTTCCGGGTTTGATCAAGACTCTAGGTCGTGACTGTGACCTGGGGTGTTCCACCCGGTTGAGCACCGCGGTGACCCTGCTGGACAGCTCCCGCGGGCTGAACGGCTTGATGATGTAGTCGTCGGCTCCCGCCGCGAAGCCGACCTCGACGTCCGCTTCCTGGGACCGGGCGGTGATCATGATGACGGGGAGCGTCGCGGTCTGAGCCGCCGCGCGCAGCTCCCGGCATACATCCAGACCCGACATGCCCGGCATCCGTATGTCGAGCAGTGCCAGGTCCACCGTGTTCTCACGCGCGGCCCGGAGCGCCGCCATTCCGTCCTCCACGGCCGTGACCCGGTGACCGCTCTGGGTCAGCTTGAACGCCACCAGATCCCGGATGTCCGCGTCGTCGTCGGCTATCAGGACATGAGCCATTACTCCTCCTGTGACTCCTGGGGCTCCTGGGACGCCTGGGCCACGGAGCTTCGGCAGGAGTCCACGAGCCGTGCCACGGCCGACTGCCGAAACGGTTTGGCCAGCACCTCGTCCGCGAGGCCGATCAGATCTTCCGGGTCGAGCACCGAGGAGACGACCAGACGGCATCTCCTCGTCCGCTCGTCCGCCCGCACCTGCGGACGACCTCCCGTCCGTCGATGCCGGGCAGCATCACGTCGACGACCGCGATGTCCGGAGGGTCGGCGAAGGCGAGGCCGAGCCCCTCTTCCCCCGAATACGCGACGGCCACGGGGCATCCCCGCTCGCGGAAGTGCCGCTCCAGCAGGGCGCTCACATCCTGGTCGTCCTCGATCACGAGTACGCGCGGTGGGAACATCACCGTCCTGTCCACGAAGGTCGGACCGTCAGTCACAAAATAGAACTAATGGTGCACTTTCATCACATATAACCCAACGGTCCCGTTGGACACCGACCACCCCTCACAGACTGTGACGGACAGGCTCCGGCAGAGGGCCCGCAGATGATCAGGCCGGGGCGCCGGGCAGCGCGACGAACACAATCAGCACGATCCCGCCGGCCGGGCGAGGCGGCGGGCGGGCAAGGTGGCGGTGGGCATCGGGAGACTGTCACGCGCGGTGCGGCGGAGGTATCGCACGTACTGCTCTCGCGGGAGGAGAGTGCAGCCGAGGTCGCGGACGTGCGGGCTGTCCCGCTGCGCGTCGAGCAGCTCGCCGCCGGCCTGTGCGAAACGCGCAGCGAGGTCGCTCACCGCGACCTTCGAGGCGCCGGGACGCCGGAAGAACATCGAGTCCATGCTGAAGACCGGTCCGACCCTGAGGCCGAAGACGCCGCCGATCAGTTGGCCGTCCTCCCACACCTCGACGCTGTGAGCGTGCCCCAGTTCGTGCAGGCGGATCAAGCTCGCGATCAGCTCTTCGGTGAGCCACAGCGGGACACGGTCGCCGCGGCATTCGCGGACAACGCGCTCGAACCCCCGGTCCAGGCTGGTCGACCACGGCAGCCGGTTGCGCAGCCGCCGGGCGAGGCTCCGGCTCAGGTGGGCAGCCGAGACGGGCAGCACCGGCCTGGGGTCGGGTGACCACCAGGAGACGGCGAAGGGATCGGCCGGTTCCTCCCCCACGAGCCGGATGCCGCCCTCCTGGACCTGATCGGCGAAGACCACTTCGTTGAGGACGCGGCCGTACTCGTCGGATGCCGGGAACGGATAGACCCCGGCGCGGTAGGCCGCCAGGAGGCCGGCAGGACTGAGGTCGGCGGAGAAGGCCACCGGACCGTCGGGCGCCGCTGCCAGCACGTCCAGTGCCTCCCAGCCGGGGCATCGGCTCACCACCGTGCCGCTCCCTGCCCCCGGCTCCGCACCGGCCGGACGTGCTCGGCCTGTTGGAGGAAGTCGATGTAGCGGTCCATCATCTCCGCGTCCATGGGCGGAATGTCGATCCCGGCGTCCACCAGTGCCCGTTCTGCGTTGTCACGGGTGAACTCAGGGAAAACGCCCTGGAAGTACATCTCGCTCACGGTGATGTCGGCGTGGTGGCACAGGTCGACGAAGAGCGGGACGAACGGTGTTATCGCGTCGGTGGGGTGCCCGGCCGCGTACTTCACCAGAGCGGCGATCCACTCGGCGTACGGGATCTCCCGGACCGGGCATCCCAGTCGGCGGAGGCGCTCGGCCAGCGAATCCAGCAGCGCAGGACGGGGGTTGGTGAGGTGGTAGACCTCACCGCGCGCGGGATGGCGGGTGGAGATGTGTCCGATTGCACGGACGAGGCAGTCGGCCGGCAGGAAGTCCAGCGGCAGCCGGACGTCAGGGCACAGACCGGTCCGCGCGATGAAGCTGATGAGGGCGGCCATCTCGCTGCTGGTGTTCATCACGCCGGTTCCGGTGCTCCCCGTGATGTCCATCAGGCGGTAGACGGCGACCGGCAAGCCAGCGTCGGATGCCTTCTTCAGCAGCGCCTCGGCGACCCATTTGGTCTCCACGTATCCCACCGACAGATAATGCGGGAAGTCCAGCGGCGTGCTCTCGGTCACCTCGCGCACCCCGGCGGGCCCGAATCCGGCGAGCACCGCCATGCTGGAGGTGAAGTGGACGGGGACGGCCCTGCCGGCTGCGAGGCGGATGATCTCGTACGTTCCGTCGACGTTGGCCGCGCGCAACTCGTGGTACGGATAGATGAAGTTGACCTGGGCGCCGAAGTGGTAGACGGCGTCGACGGTCGATGCCAGCTCCTCGAACCGGCCGGGAGTCAGCCCCAGTTGGGGCTTGCCCAGGTCGCCGACGACCGGCTGGACGCGCGGGCTGGACAGATCGCTGAGGACGAACCGCCGGTGGCTCGCGCGGATCATCTCCATGCCGTGCTGCTCGTCCGATGCCCTGACCAGGCAAAGGACGCGGCCCGTCGTGCTGCGCAGCAGCTCGTCGATCATGTGTGCGCCACAGAATCCCGTCGCCCCGGTGAGAAGGACGTCGCCTGGGTGCCGGTGATCCGGAGCCGGCGCGTCACGGCCCACCGCCGGAACGCGCCGATCGGTCTCCGAGGCGAAGTCGACGCTCCCGCCGGCCGGGTGGGTCAGTGTGCCGGCACGTGCCTGGCGCACGGACTCGGCGAACGCGGCGAGCATCGGCTGCCGCAGCAGTGAACGGGTCAGTTCGCGGATCTGGGTGACGCCGATGCCGAATATGACGCGGGTCCGGGCGAGCATCTCCATGGCCAGCAGCGAGTTGCCGCCCAGTTCGAAGAAGTCGTCCTGCGGACGGACGTGGTCCACACCCAGGATCTGACACCACAGCTGGGCCAGCCCCTGCGGCACCGGACGGTCGTCGGCGCCGGCCGTCGTCGTCGCAATCCCCGATTCCGGCACGGCCCTGCGGTCGAGCTTTCCGCTGGGAGCGACGGGCAGCCGTTCCATCGCGTAGAAGGCTGCCGGGATCATGTAACCCGGCAGGACCTCGGCGAGTGCCGACCGCAGCCGTGCGCGCAGCGCGGCCTCGCCACCGGCCGCAGGCGGCGAGGCCGGCGTGTAGTACGCGATCAGGTCCCGGTCGCCGTTGTCACGCGCCCGAGCCACCACCATCGACTGGCCGATCTCCGGGCGGGAGACGAGCGCGGCCTCGATCTCGGCCGGGTCGACCCGGAACCCGCGGATCTTCACCTGGTCGTCGACCCGGCCCAGAACTTCCAGGTTGCCGTCCGAGCGCCACCGGCCCAGATCCCCGGTGCGATACATCCGGTCCCCCGGCGCGGAGCCGTACGGATCGGGTAGGAACTGCCGTGCGGTCAAGGCGGGTTGCCGCCAGACACCACGCGCCAGACCCTGACCGCCGATGTAGATCTCGCCGCGCTCGCCCGGTGGCACCGGACGTAGTTCGGCGTCGAGCACGTGGACGTGACTCCCCTCCAGGGGCCTGCCGACCGGGGCGACGGCGGTGTCCGGCGCGGCGAGCACTTCCTGGTTGAGGTCGCAGAGCGTGGAGGTGATGGTGGTCTCGGTGAGCCCGTAGGCGTTGACGAGCCGTGCGCCGGGGATCCGGCGCAGAACGGCGCGGCAGTCCTTAGCGGTGACGATCTCGCCGCCGACGATGACGAGCCTCAGCGACGCGCTGATCTCGCCGCGCTCCGCCACGGAGACGATCCGGTGCCAGTAGGCGGGGGGCAGGTCGGCGACGGTGATCCCGTGCTCGGGCAGGCGGTACAGCAGGTCGGTGGGCGCCCACGTCGGTGTTCCCGCGAGGATGAGCGTCGCGCCGCTGATCAGCGTGGCGAAGATCTGCTCCAATGAGGTGTCGAAGCCGAGCGCCGCGGCGTGCAGCACCCGGTCGCTGGGCGTCAGTTCGTATGCCCGGGCCACCGCGGTGAGGGAGTGGACCAGCGACCGGTGGCTGATCATCACCCCTTTGGGGGGTCCGGTGGATCCGGAGGTGTAGATCACGTAGGCGAGGTCGTCCGGTCGGGGGCCGCGTGCCGGCCGCGGTGCGTCCAGCGGCGCCTGCGCGGCCGGTTCTCCGGCGGCCCCGGCGCAGACGATCCGCGCCTCGCACCCGGCGAACATCGGGGCGTGTTCCCGGCTCGCGACGATGAGGCGGGAACCGGTCTCCCCGACCAGTGCGACCATCCGTTGCCGCGGAGTCGCCGGGTCGAGGGGCAGGAACGCGCCTCCGGAGCCCAGCACCGCCAGCAGCGCGACGACCAGTTCGGGCACGCGGTCGAGGCACACGGTGACGACGGACTCCGCGCCGACGCCCGACTCCCGCAACTGGGCGGCAAGCCGGTCGGCGCGGCCGCTCAGTTCGGCGTAGCTGAGCCGACCGTCGTCCGAGAGCACCGCGAGAGCGGACGGCTCACGCCGCGCCCGCTCCCGGACCAGCTCGGACACGGTGCTCGGCCAGGACTCCGGGGGTGGCCCCCCGGCGCGGGCGCTCGCGGGCCGCAGGTCGGTCCACAGGCGGTCGACCAGCCTCCCGCACCACTCGGCGGACTCCGGTCCGCCGACCCGACGCCACCCGGCCGGAATCCGGCGGTCGGCGGGCCAGATCGCGTACTGCTCCTCGTCGTTGCGCAGCACGACACGCGGTGCAGCCGACTCTGTCGACAAGTCCTCACGTTCCGTCACTCGGGCCTCCTGCCTTCGCGCGGCGTCCTGCGGAGCACGAACTGCGCCCTCAGCGGGAAAGGGCCGCCGCCATCACCTCTCCCCCTCCACAGGCCTCACAGGCAATTCGGCCAGGCGTCCGAGCGGCGGCGCGAGGACGAGTTGCTCCGCCTCCTCGGCACTGACCGGTTCGGCGAAGAGGTACCCCTGAGCCAACCGGCAGCCCATGGAGACCAGCAACTCCTGCTGCCTCACGTTCTCCACCCCTTCGGCGATAACCGTGAGGCCGAGAGTGTCCGCGAGATGCGTGATGCCCTCGACAAGGGCGTACTGTTCCGGCGAGCGCCCGAGTTCGTCGACGAACGACTTGTCGATCTTGAGTACCGAGATCGGAAACTCACGCAGATAGCTCAGCGACGAGTAGCCCGTTCCGAAATCGTCGATCGCGATACGTATACCGAGGTCCGTGAGCGAATTCAGCTCAGCAAGGATACGTTCGTCGTTGTACATCAGTACACTCTCGGTCAGTTCCAATACAAGAGAGGACGGTTCGATGCCGGAGAGATCCAGGGAACGCCGGACCACGTTGTAGAACTCGTCGTCCCGGAACTGACGCGGCGACACGTTCACGCTGATATAAGGGACGTTGCGATCGGCCGTCCCGCCGCGCCGCACGGAGGCCTCCCACCGGACCGCCTCGGCCGCGGCCTGGTCGAGCACCCAGGCACCCAGCGGGACGATCTGCCCGCTCTCCTCGGCCAGTGTGATGAACTGCTCCGGCATCACCATGCCGCGCGTGGAGTGCGGCCAGCGAACGAGCGCCTCGAAGCCGGTGATCTTACCGTTGGCCAGCTCCACGATGGGCTGATAAAGCACCGTGAACGAAGTCTCGATCGTCGAACTGTCCAGAGCCTCCTGCAAATTGGCACGCTCGGCCATGCCGCTCTGCAGTTCCGGGTGGTAGCGGCGCCACTGGCGCTTGCCCGCCATCTTCGCCGAGTACAGCGCGAGATCGGCGTGTGCCAACAGTTCGACCGAGTCGATGCTGTCTTCCGTCGTCGCGACGCCGATGCTGGCATACGTGCTCATCGGCCCCACACTGAGCCGGAACGGCTCGGCGAACACGGTCATCAGGTGTTCGGTGAACCGCTCCACGCCCTCTGTGGCGACGGAGCCCACCACCAGGAGTGCGAACTCGTCGCCGCCGATGCGCGCGGCGGTGTCGGAGGCACGGACGGTGGTCTGCAGCCGGAGTGACAGCGCGACCAGGAGTTCGTCGCCCACACCGTGGCCGTGTATGTCGTTGATGACCTTGAAGTCATCCACGTCGATGAAGAGCACGCCGACCACCGTGCCGTCGCGCTGAGCCTGCGCCAGGGCCTGGTTGACCCGGTCCTGGAAGAGCACGCGGTTGGCCAGGTTGGTGAGCGAGTCATGGAACGCCTGGTGGGTGAGTTCGCGTTCAAGTTTGCGCTGTTCGGTCACGTCCCGCAAGGTGAGCACCACTCCACCGACGGTCGCCTCCTCCCGCAGGTCGCTCCACCTCACCTCGACCTCGATGGACGACCGGTCGGCGCGAAGCATACGCCAGTGCTCGCGCTTGCTCTGGTACTCTCCGCCCCGTATCCGGCCGAGTGTCTCGACCACCGCGCGACTGTCCTGCGGTGGCACCAGATCGACGAGGAGGGTGTCCTCCAGGTCCGGAACGCCGAGCACCTGGCCGGCTGAGGGGCTGGCGTAACGGACCCGGTCGTCGTCGTCGAGGATCAGGATGACGTCGGAGGCGTTCTGCACCAGCGTGCGGAAGTACATCTCGCTGTTGCGCCGGTTGACCTCCTGGGCGAGGGTGACCCGCGCCGCGGCAAGTGCTGCCTGCGCGGCGAGAGTCGCCAGCGTGTCGCGGAGCACGAGCAGGTCCTGCTCGTTCCCGACCACGATCAGCACCCCGGTCAATGGACCGCCCGAGGAGTGATCCTGCGCGGCGAGCGGGCAGACCAGCGCGTGGCCGGTGCGGGCCGGCTCCTCGTCCGAGCCCGTGAGGTGGGCGGCAAGATCGGGCCCCACACCATTGAGGCTCACCAGGCGGTTCTCGCCGGACGCGATCAGTTCCCGCACGTCTGCGGTCGCCTGCGCGGCCAGGGGCCCGCGCAGGGCGCTGCGCGCCCCGTTCACCCAGAGCGTGCTGTCCGGCAGGGTGAGCAGCGCGGACCGCGGCGGCCCGTGCGCCATCAGCTCCGTCACCGCGGAGTGGGCGGCGGCGGCCACATCCCGAAGCTCGCCCGCTCCACCCAGCGACGACACCGCGTTGCGCAGCGCCTTCTCCCGGCCGACCGCCCGCCGGTGGGTCGCCACCACCCCCGACAGTCGGTAGAGCACCAGGAGGAAGAGCACCGCGGAGAAGACCCCGATGACGCCGACGTTGGACCTCACGCCGCGCACCGCCTCCGTCAGGAGTATGGCCGGGGCGATCAGCGACGCCAGGGTGAGCAGGCTCAGCCGGCCCGTGCCGGTCTCGGCTCGCCATGGCACCGGCTGCGTCAGCCGGCGCATGGACGGATGGATCGCGGCGGCCGCCCAGGCGCCGTACAGGACGGCCCAGCCGAGTTCGACCGCGCTACCCGTGCGCCACGTTCCGTTCAGCTGGATCAGGCCGTAAAGCACGTCGGCGGCGAGCAGGCCGAGGGTGCCCGCGGTGAGCAGCATGAGCGAGCGGCTCTTGCCACCACGGCCGACGAGCAGCCGCAGCAGCATCGCCAGGACGAGGATGTCGCCGAGCGGATAGGCTATGGCGAACGCCTTCTGCCACCAGGTCAGACCCGCTGCGCGGGCGTACGGATCGATGAGGAAGAGCCACGACAGCAGCGCCAGGCCGACTGTCAGCGTCAGCGCGTCGACGAGGCTCGCCCGGTCGCGCCAACCTGTGCGCCAGTGCACGAAGCCCAGCAGCCCGGCCGCATAGAGCGGATATGCGGCGAGATAGAAGCCATCGGCGATCGACGGGAACGGAACCTCCTCTTCGAGCAACTGGATGAGGATGATCTGGGTGGCTTGGCCTGCGACGAAGGCGAAGTTACCCGCGGCGAGCAACAGCCAGGGGAGTCGATGCGCCGGGTGGTTGAGAAAGACACCCAGGACGATACCGATGACGCCGATCGCTCCAATGGCGACGAAGAGCAGGCGTTCTTCCGGAAATATGTAGTAGAACGCGACCAGCACGACGATGCATGAACTGACGGCGGCCATCGCAGCCCGGCTTCGCAGTCGCGCGTTCATCCCAACTAACCTCCTGGGAGGGCCACTTGTCGGACCGGCTGAGCTGGGCGAACGGCACCGGGCTGCGGAGAAGGCCCGTGGGGGCCGGGCTGACATAAGGAGAACTCGCCAGGCGCCGGGCCGGGACTCGGCCCTGGTCGCCTGTGAACAGGATTTCCGGTATACACGGTCTGCGGTATACACGGTCGCCATACACGGTCGCCGTTATGCGGGCTCCTTCTACACCGAGACATCGACGTCTCCTCCACCCAGCTTACCGAGATTGCCATTTCCCGCACGCGCACGGGGAGATACCGCGTCGCCTCGCGAGATACCGCGACATGCGTGAAAATGGAGGACGCGGGAACCGGACTGAGGCCTCCCGGTGACGATCGGCCACTGACGGAGCGTGGCAGATCGCCAGTCCATGGGTAAGTCGGGTGGTTTGGCCAGTCCCCGCATCGGCGCGCCCTTGTCAGTGGCGGTGCCCGGGGCGGGAGGTTCCGCTGGTGTCCTGGCGGGACCACTACGTCGGCCTGTGGGCCTACGACGACCAGGGCCGCCGCACCGACGAGCTGGACCTGCGGCTGCTGGACGATCAGAGTCGGCTGCTCAGGCGACGTACCCGCAGGTGGCAGTACACCGGGCCGGAGATGGCGGAGTTCCACGACGAATGCCCCCGCTCCGCGATGGAGCTGTTCCCGGACGGCAGGGGATCGATCACGCAGGAGCCCCAAGGCGAGCGCGGGCGGACACTTGTCACTGTGCCCGAGGCCGATACACGGCGCTGGCAGGTCCGCCCCGGGTTCGAAGACTGGCCGGTGTTCGCGGCCCGCCGGCGGAGGCTGCCGGGACCGGTTGCGCTCCAGGCGGCGGCGCTCGGCTCAGGCGCGGCGGAGACCTCCGGCGACGCGTCCGAGGCCCCCGCCACCTGCTGGCGACCGCCCCGCCCCGCGCAGCCCGGGCCGCTCGACGCGCTGTTCCGGCCCGGGACGCGTGTGACCGACGGGTACCACCCCGAGATGTCCGTCGTGGAGCCGCGCCGGACCGGGACCCTGCGCGTGCCGAGCGGGCTGCCGGCCGTCTCCGGGCCGGACAACCTCTCCGACGAAGTGCCCGCCATCACGGTCCCCGGCCCACCGGGGGAGTACGTACTCGAAGAAGCACAAGTCCGCTTCGGCTACGACTGTGAGTGGCGCCAGGGCTGGGTGAACCGTACGGACACCACGGCGGTCCGGTTGCGCATCAGCGAGACTCCCGCCTTGTCGTGGGAGATGTGCCCCGGGCCGCATGACGACCCCAGGCTGCTCGTGGAGAACGAGATCTTCGGCTTCGACACCGATGGTGCGACCGGGTGCTTCGCCGATGCCGGGGCTTGGGAGTCGCTCCACCGGCTCTTCGAGCGGCACCTTGTCCGGGGGGAGTCGGGTGTCGGGGAGGACATACCCGATTCCATGTACTTCCTGCGTAACTCAGGACGAGGCATCCGGCGGCGAGCTGGTCGCCTTCGCGACGACCGGCGACGGTACCTACCCCGTATGGGCGGGGCGCTCCGCAGACGGGGATGTGGCCGAGGTGGTGGTGCTGTCGGAGGGGATGCCGGCGGTGCTCCAGGACGGCAGTGCCGAAGGGGCGGGGGCGGCGCCGGCTTGAGCCCGGGTGCCAGGGCGCGTATCGGGTCGTGATCAATCTGTGGGTTTCCCCGCGCGTGGATCTTCGTTCCGACAGGTCGTCTGGCGTGGGCGGTGCGCGCGCTCCGCACCGGCCGGAATATGCACTGGCGGTCGCGGGTTGCAGCGGAACATGCACCATTCCCAGGAGCCGCCCGGCGGCATACACCCGCTGCTTGCCGGGCGCTTCAGTCCCTACCGGTTCGATCCGTCGGTGGTTGTCGACGACCACGCCCTCGGGCTGCTGCTGGAAGCCGCGCGGTGGGCGCCGTCGGCGGGGAACTCCCAGCCGTGGGGCTTCTTCACCGGCAGGCCCGGTGAGCCGGAGCACGACCGGGTGCTCCCTCACCTCGCGCCGAGTTCGGCCCGCTGGGCGACGGACGCGGGCCTGCTCGTCGTCACGCTGACGCGCCGGCACGTCCATGACACGCAGCTGCTCTACTCCGAGTTCGCGGACTACGACCTCGGTCAGGCCATCGCCCATATGACTGTTCAGGCCCAGGCCATGGGGCTGGCCGCGCACCAGTTCCGGGCCTTCGACCTGGAAGGGCTCACCAAGGAGCTGGACCCGAACCCGGGCTGGGTGATCGTCTCCATGGTCGCGATAGGCAAGGCGGCCGGCGGACCGCCTGAGGGCCGCGACCGGCACAGCGTCGCGCACTTGCGCTCCGCTCCCTGGTCACCGGCGGAGTAAGAGCCGAGCAGCAGCGGAGTGGTACGGGGCGTGTGTGCCGAGCCAGGATCGGGTAATACGCGCGATAGCCGGGTATGAGACGTGTCCGGTCGATCGATGTCGACTGCGCGCCTGACGGTTGCCGCCCACGTCGGCGGGATTGCGCGAGGCCGTTTCTCACGTAATCGACCTCTGGGACCGATCCTTCGAGGATCGCGGTCAGTCCCTACGATTGCGTGATCCGTTCGCTCAGCCAGGAGTCGACGCCGCTGAGCGCCGTCCTGGCCATTGCCGTGGGGTGGCCCGTGAAGCCGTGGGGTGACTCGGGGTAGACCCGGAGCTCGACGTCATTGTCAGCCGCCGACAAGCGACCTGCCAGCGCCAGGTTGTCTTCCAGCAACACGTCTGCGCTTCCGACGATCAGCAGCGTTGGGGGAAGCCCGCGAAGAACGCCGTAGACGGGAGAGATGTCGGGAACAGTGCGGTCTTCCACATGGCCGGCGTACGCCTGGATGAAGTATTCGTCCGCGATGCGGCGACCGGCCGGGGTTCGTGCGCTCAAGTCGTAGGTCCCGAATTGAAGCGCAGCGCCGGTGAACCGGCCAACGGCACCTCTGTCTCTCAGCCGGAGCAGGGTCGCCAAGGCGAGTGTGGCTCCCGCGGAGCTCCCGCCGATCGCAAGTCGGGATGTTCCGAAGCGGGCATCGGCTTCTTCGACGAGCCAGAGCGCCGCCGCTTCACAGTCGTCGGGTGCCGCCGGCCAGGGGTGCTCAGGGGCCAGCCGGTAGTCGACGCTGACAACGGCGAGGCGTAGGGCGTCTGCGAGTTCGCGATTGCGTTTGTCTCCTCGCGCTGCGGAGTCCATGTAGAAGCCGCCGCCGTGTATGTCCAGGTAGACGCCCCGCGGCGGACCGTCGACAGGAGTGAAGATCCTGACAGGGACGCGCGCTTCCGCGGCTTCGATCGTCTCTTCGATGGCAGGCGGATCGGCGGCACAAAGAACAGACCTCCTCGCTCGTGCTTCCTTCAGCTCCTCCAGTGTGCTGGGGCCACGGCCCGCCACCCTCGACTTGTAGAAGTCACGAGCCTCATCGACCTGTTCCGCCGGCACGTCAGCGAACAGTGTGTCCAGCGCGAATCGCACGCGCCCTCCTCATCACCCGGGTCTCAACTCCACGCTATCGCCGACCTGCGGCGCCGGAACCGCCGCACGCCAGGAAATGCCGCACGTTCGCCCCCGGCGTCGATATCGGCGACGATGCGAGTGGCACCGTCGAACGCCGCCTGGGCTGCAACTTGGAGAGTCTGGGGTTGCCGAGGAAGACAGCCTTGGTGTTGTCGGCGTGGTCGGCCCAGATCTGTCGGTGCTGGGGGTGGCGGGTGGCTTGTGGCAGCAGGCCCAGTCGCACGGCCTCATGAGGGTTCGTCGGCGTCCGGCGTGCCGGCGATCTTCAGGTACAAAGCCTTGCCTGGATCGAAGAACCAGCAGTAGTCGCCGACGCCGAGGTGCAGGGTCTTCGCCTTCGCCTTGAGGGCACGCTCGACGCGCCGGTCGTCGATGACGGTGACCGGCCCGGCGTCGTGTCGCTCCAGGGCCTGATCGACGGCCTTGAAGGCGCCGATGAGATCGCGGGCAGGCACCTTGCCCGCTGGGCAGAAGGCCGCGCTGGTAGTACTCGTAGGCGGCGACGGTCAGTCGCAGGTGTTCGGCCTCTTCCCCCGCGGCGACTTCGGCGGCGAAGGCGGCCTGGTCCGCCGGGGCGGGCGGCATAGCCATCGCGAGCGTGCGCCGCAGGGCTCGGGGATTGACCGGGCCGTCGTCGGGGCCGGGCCTTCGGAGCCGATCGAGGCGATTCGCGACCGCGGGCCGAAGCCCGGCCACGATTACGCCGAACTCGTCGGCGGCCCGGTCGACGGGGACGGTCCCTGTCGGCATGGGCTGCCCCTACGACTTCGCCGGGGCTTGCCGCGGGCTGCCGCGTTGCCGCGAGGTCCCCGCGCACCGGTCCGTCACGGACCGGCCACTGCCGGGGTGGTGGTGGCGCCGTACGCCACCACCACCCCGGCGGTGTCTGTATGTCGCGCGGGATCCGGTCACGCGGTCTGGTGGTCGTGCTGCCCGATGGTCTGCCACGCCTGGTTGGCGGGCAGCCGGGGCTGGGGCATCGTCAGATTGAGCTGCCCAGATGGATGAGCCGGGCTCGCGAAGGCGCCCTTCGAGCGCAGCGCAGCGGACCGGCGACCATGTGATCAGGGCTGCCATGGCGTACGGCCTCTCTTTCCGCGTGTGTCCTTCTTCCCTGCAGGTAGAGGCTCCGATTCGTCGGCGTACGCGGCGGCGACCTGGTCGATCTGCTCGTAGCCGGTGCGCAGAAGGAAGGTGTTGAGGCGGCCGTATGACTTGGCGCCCAGGATGAAGAAGTGCGGCTCGGGATTGCGCAGGGCGTCGACCCCCAGGGAGGGCTGGGCGAGGCAGTCCCCTGCCGCGGAGCCGAGGAGGGCGGCGGAGAGGTTCATGGGGGCACCGGTGGCGTAGCACTCGTGGACCTGCAACTGACGGTGGAGGGAGGCGTCGCCGGTGTACCCGGTCAGCGCCACGATGTGGTCGCAGACGACCTCGTGCGGGCCGCCGGCGGTGGCAAGGGTGACGCGCACACGGTCGCCTGCGGGGTGCAGCGCCTGAACGTGGGCGCCGGTGTGGACGGTGACACGGCTGTTGGCGCCGTCGGCGAGGGCCTGGGAGGTGTCCACGAGGTGTCGGCGGCCGGGCAGTGTGTCGTCCGGTACGGCGCCCCAGTCGGGTGCGGGGCTGCGCACCGCCCACTCGACACGGGTGCCGGGCAGGGCGGCCAGGTCGCGGGCCGCGGTCTGGGCGGACTTTCCGGCCCCGACGAGCAGCACGGTGCCCGCCCAGCGGGCGGGGTCGCCGGTGTCCGGGAGGGTGCGGGTGATGCGGTCGGTGACGGCGCGTTCGCCGGGGGCGGGGATGCCGCCGGAGCCCAGGGTGTTGGGGTGGGAGTAGGTGCCGGTGCAGTCCAGGACCAGGTCCGCTTCCGCGGTGTCCTCGCCGGGGGTGGGGGCGCCCCCGGCGGAGCCGTGGGGAGTGTCCAGCAGAAGGGTGAAGGGGGCGGCGGCGCGGGCGGCGGTGCCGATCTGCTCGTGTTTGAGCAGGCCGGTGCGGGCGACGGCGGCGACGCGGGTGCGGTAGCGGATACGGCCCTCGACGGCGGGCAGGGCGGCGACCGGGTCGAGCAGGCGGGTCGCCAGCTCGGCACCCGTGGGGCAGTCGTCGCCGGTCGGGGCGTGCGGCAGGTGGGCCCGCATCCGGCGGGAGACGTTGAGGTCCCATGGGGTGAAAAAACGGACATGGCCCCAGGCCCGTACATGGGCGGCGACGGTGTCGGCGGCCTCGTAGAGGGTGAACGGCCATCCGGCGTCGGCGCAGGCGAGGGCGGCGTCGAGGCCGACGGGGCCGGCGCCGAGGATCGCGACGTGGCGCTGCATGGCGTACTTCCTTTCCGGAGGGTTCAGATGGCGCAGTGGACGGGGCGGGGCAGGGTGCCGTCGGTGAGGCGGGCGGTGAAGAACCGTTCGGTGACCAGCTGTCGGCCCGTGGCGAGCGAGGTTCCGTAGGGCGCCAGGTGCAGATCGGGGCTGGTGGCGAGGTCGGCGCCGGCGGGGTGCCAGTGCAGTCCGTCGGCGGTGACGGTCAGTTCGGGGATGCTGGAGTCCTCGCCGATCTCCACTCCGGTCTCGGAGAAGCCGCGGCGCAGCAGCGGTCGTACGGCGAAGTGGTCGGCGGGCAGGCCGAGTCCGGCCAGCAGCTCGGCGACCGCGGGGATCTCGCCGGTGTTGTCCGGGGTTTCGGTGAGGGCGACGCGCGGGGGCAGTCCCAGGTCGGTCAGGTGCCGGATACCGTCGATGGTGCGCTGCCAGGAGCCTGGGCCACGGTGCCGGTCGTGAGTGTGGGCTGTGGCGCCGTCGAGGGAGGTCTGGACGGTGAGCTTGCGGCCTGCCAGCGCGTCGAGCCCGGCGGCGCGGCGGCCTCGCAGCAGCATCCCGTTCGTCATGACGACGGTGGGCAGCCGTGTGGTGGCGTAGTCGAGGAGGCCGACGATGTCAGGGTGCAGGAAGGGCTCACCACCGGTGAGATACAGCTCGGTGAACCCGGCCTCGACGGCCTCGTCGACGAGGGCGCGGAAGGCGTCGGCGGGCAGGGTGCGGGCGGCCGCCTTCGGAGAGGAGGCGACCGCGCAGTAGTCGCAGGCCAGATTGCAGTGGAAGTTGGTGTAGATCCACAGTCGCGACGGGAAGTAGGCGGTACCGAACAGCGGGACCACCGGCCGGTCGCCCTCCGGAGCCTTGGGCTCCGCCTCGCCCCAGCCCTCCCCAAGCTCTTCGAGCAGGGGATACCCCAAGTCCGCAGGCTGGAAGCCGGAGGGGAGGGTGGAGCGGTAGAGGTGGTAGCGGCCCCGGGAGCGTTCACGCGGCGGCAGGATCTCCAGGCAGGTGGTCCACCAGCCGGTCTCGATGGTCTCGGCGAAGATCTCGGGGAGCCCCGCGGCGAGCATCGAGGCGGCCTGCGCCCGCCAGTCGTACGCGAGCGGGATCAGCTCGGCGGTGACGTGCCCGTCGGAGAGGTCTAGCATCGCGTACCAGACCTCGCGGCGGCCGTCGTTGGCGGGTTTGCCGAGCACGCCAACGTTCACCACCAGCGTCCCGCCGACCTGCCGCTGCCAGGGCAGACCGCTGTGGGTGCACAGGACGACATCCCCGCCGGACGCCTCGGCGCGCAGCCGGTGCTGCTCCTCGGGGAGCGACTCCCACCAGAAGTCGTTCAGCGCCAGCGTCGAACCGTGGACCATGTGGACGTCGACGCCGTCGATGGTCTCCCGGCGCTCGGTGGGCAGGGTGCCCATCCAGGCGGCGAAGTCCCGGCCCGTGGTCGCGAGGGTGTGGTCGTAGATCAGCTGGGCGTACTCGTTGTCCTTGGCGTCGCGGTAGCCGCAGCCGCAGTCGGTGTCGCCGCGGGCGATGGCCACGTCGTAGTTGCCTGCGACGCACTCGATGCCGTTGTCGGTGAGGATCGGCCACAGCGCGTTCACGTCGGCGCCGAAGCCGCCGAGGTCGCCCAGGCAGAACAACCGCTCGGCGCCCCGTGCACGGGCGTCGTCGACGAATGCCTGCAAGGCGTACGGGTTCCCGTAAGGCCCTCCACAGACGGCGATGCGCATGATGTCGGCTCCAGAATGTCGTAAGGGAGAAGAGCGGGTGTCAGGGACGGCCGGTTCGTGCCGCCTTGGGGCTTCTCTTGGGGAGGAGGCGGGGCCCCGCGGTGTAGCGGGCGCGGATGGCCTCGGGGTCGACGCCGGCGAAGTACAGCAGCTTCAGGTACTGCATGAAGGCGATCATGCGCCAGGTGCCGTGGGCGACCAGGCGGCGTGAGGAGGCCGTCGAGGTGGCGGGGAGCAGGCGCAGTCGGCCGCGACGGTGCAGGCGCCGTGACATCTCCAGGTCTTCCATGATGGCCAGGTCGGGGAAGCCGCCGAGGGCGTCGAAGACGCTGCGGCGGATGAACATGGCCTGGTCGCCGAAGATGTGGTGGAGTCGGCGGGCGCGGGCGTTGGACGTCCACGCGAGGTAGTTCAGAGCGGGTGTCGCGCGATCGAAGCGGAGGGTGAGGCCGCCGCCGACCACGGCCGGGTCGGCAAGCGCCGCCCGGATCTGACCGAGGGCCCTCGGATCGATGGCCGTGTCGGCGTGGACGAACCACAAAATGTCACCGGAGGCGTGCCGGGCGCCCTCGTTCATCTGCCGGGCCCGGCCGCGCCCACTGGTGATCACGGTGGCGTGATGGGCGGCGAGTCCGGCGGTCGCGTCGGTGGAGCCGCCGTCCACGACAATCAGCTCGCAGCCGGGGAAGTCACGGCACAGACGGCTCACCGCGCGATGGATCGTGGCCTCTTCGTTCAGTACCGGAACGATGATCGACACCTGTGTCATGGTGTCTCCACGGGCTGGAGCAGGGCGGCGATGGCCGGGGGCGTCGCCGGATCCGACAGGAGCGCGGACGCGTCCTCGGGGGTGTCCAGGTCCCGCAGCGGATGCAGCAGCCCCACGCTCAGCCCTTCGCGCCGGGCGTCGGCTCGGGTCTGCGCGAGTACCCGGTCCGTGCTCCAGACCTCGGAATCGAGAGCGAAGAGCGAAGTGCGGGGCTCGCGCAGGCCGATCAGATAGTAGCCGCCGTCGAGTGCGGGGCCCAGCGCCACATCGTGGTCCTCCAGGACGGTGAACGCGGCGGTCAGGTGGTCGCCGGTGAGGGTCGGCGCGTCGGTTCCGATGACCGTCAGCGGGCCCGCACCGTCGGCGAAGGCGTCGGCGACGGCCGCGGCCAGGCGCTGTCCGAGGTCCCCACCGCGCTGGCGGAGCAGCCGGACGCCGGCGGGCACTGTCGTGCTGATGGCTTCTCCGCCGCTGTCCAGGGCGTAGGCGAGGTAGGCGCGTGGAGTGTGGGCGGTGGTCAGTTCCATGGTGTGGCGGATGAGTTCGGCCTGGAGTTCCGCGCAGCGCTGCGGGCTCAGCAGGGGATGCAGACGCGTCTTCACCGTCCCGGGCCGGGGCGCCTTGGCCATCACCAGGATGGCGGGCGTCCCCCCGCGAGCGGCGGGACTCACGCGCCGAACCGGTGGACGAAGCCGGCCGCGTCCGGGCTGTCCAGAGCGGGCAGCGCGTGCCCGGCCAGGGTGGCGAAGACCGTCCTGCTCGCCGCCATGCGGTCCAGCAGTGCCTGTACCGGTTCCGGTTCGGAGGCGATGCCGTTGGCGTAGTCGGTGACGAAGCCGACCAGCGCCATGGGCAGTTCGGCCTCCCCCGCCAGGACGACCTCCGGCCCCGCGGTCTGGCTGATGGCGCCGACCCCGGCCGCGGCCAGGGCGGCCACCTCCGGGCGCGAGTTGAAGCGCGGGCCGTCGACGTGTCCGTACACGCCTCGCGTGGCGACCGGGACCCCAGTCTGCCCGGCAGCGTTGATCAGCGCCTGGCGCAGTGGTTCGCTGAACGGCCGGTCGAAGATCCAGTGGCCGCGGCCGGCCTCGCCGGGTGTGTCGTACCAGGTGCAGGGGGTGCCGTCGGGCAGCCGGTTGGCCGGGAAGTACAGGTCGTCGAAGACCACCAGGGAGCCCGGCCGCAGGTCCGGGTCGACGGAGCCGCAGACGGTGAAGGACACCAGAGCCTCGGCCTTGCAGGCCAGCAGGGCGGCGAAGTTCGCCTTGTGGTCGACCTGGCTGGACAGCCGGTGATGACCGGCACCGTGCCGGGACATCTGCACGACCTCCGCCTCCCCGAGGCGCCCCTCGGTGACGGTGACCGCGCCGTGGTCGGTGACGACGGTCCGCTCGGCCGCCCCCTCCAGGTGGGGCCAGTCGTAGCTGCCTGAGCCGGTGATCACACCTATGCGCATGGACTATTTCTCCTTCGGTTCCTTCGGTGACGTGCCGGACGTGCGGCCGGCGGGGGTGCGGACGTCGACGATCGGCAGCAGGGTGCGCAGCACCGCGTTCTCGGCCGGGTCGAGCACGGCGTGCTGCAGGCAGGCGGGGACGAGGGTGCCGTCCTCGGGGTGGGCCATGGCGTAGTGGCAGGCGGCCAGCCGTTCCTGGGTCTCGCGCAGCCGGGCATCGGCGGCCTGCTCGCCGCGCCGCATCAACTCCCAGGCCGGAGCGACGACTTCCGCGTCCATGAACTGGTGCATGACGAACGTGACCGGACGCACCCTCAGCCGGTTGCGGGCCAGCCGCAGCAGTCCGACGCGGCGGATGGCACGGGCCAGCCAGCGAAGCGCCGTCACCGCGGTGGACGGGTGGCGGGCCACCACCCGCAGAACCTTGGCCGCGAGATGCCCGGGCGGGGTGCCGGTGAAGGTCACCTTCCCGAAGTGGCGGAAGAACGCGTCGCGGACCGCGAGGTCGCGCGGGTCGTCGCCGTCGAGGAACGGATACCAGCGGCGGCCGGCGTAGAAGCCGTAGGCGGTGCGGTTGCAGCGCACATCGCCGTTCTCGAGGACACGGTAGTCCAGCCGCGTTCCGGCGCCGCGTTCGATCTCCGCCCACACCGCGTCCGGGGTCGCCTCGCGGAACTTCTCCTTCCAGCGGCGCTCGTCGCCGAGGAAGGCGGCGGGCTGGAAGGAGAACATGCCGTAGCCCATGGCACGGCAGTCGCGGATCACACTCGCGACCTCGTCCAGATTTCCCGGTGTGACGGTCATGTTGTGGGCGAGGAAGGACCGCACCCCGTGCTCGCGCCGCAGACGGCGGAACATGGCGGCGAAGCGGGCGCGGTACGGGTTCAACGACCGCTCGTCCGGCGGGCGTTCGATGCCGCGTCGGCCGTACATGAACTTGTCGAAGTGCGCGGCGAAGGACAGCCGCCCGAAGCGTGGACCGCCGTCCGGGCCGAGGGCGAGCCGGGTGAGGTAGTCGTAGTCGAAGTCGCCGTGGGTGAAGCTCATCGGTTCCCGGCCGTGGTCCCGCATGATCGCCAGGGCGGCGGCGTGGTCGTCCGGGGCGAGCAGGCTCACCTCGCCGCCGATGAGCTGGGCGTGTGCGCGGGGACCGCGGAGCGCACGCAGCAAGGCCATCTGGGCGGCGACCTGCTCTCGGGTGTGCGGGCCGTCGACGCGCACCCGGTTGGCGTCCCGGGAGTGGTAGCAGGGGGTGCACCTGAGGTCGCACTGAGGGAAGACGCCGTGGGTGCCCTCGCAGCCGACGCCGTGCCGGCCCAGGATCTGGCCGGGGGTCCTGGCCGCGTCGGGGAGCTCCTCCCAGCGGCGCTCCATGGCCTGGGCGAACTCGGGGTCGTAAGGACGGGTGGACCGTTCGAGGGCACGCAGTGCCCCGGTGATCCGCATCAGTGGTTCTCCCGCGGTGTCGGGGCTGCCGTACAGGCCGCCTCGGCGGTGGGCAGGACGGGCCGGGCCCGGCGCGGTCCGCGCCACAGCAGCCATGCGTACAGCAGCATCAGGGCGTCCTCGATGAGGACGTACCAGCGCAGCGGCTGGGTGAGGTAGGTACCGAAGCAGCCGCAGTTGGCGAGAACGAGTCCGCGGGCGAACGCCTGGACGGCGAGGACGGTCCACACCACCGCGACCCCGGTGTACAGCCATACGGGCGTGGCGGCGCGGGAGCGGGGGCGGGCGAGGAACCAGACGGCCGTCACGGCCTCGGCGCAGATCAACGCCACGGCCAGGGCGGTGGAGCCCGCGCCGGAGGTCAGACCGTAGGCGGTCAGAATGGGGGGCATCGCATCGAACGACGCGAGCTGGCCCAGCGCCATCGCCGCGAGAACGGCGCCCAGGACGAGGCGGAGGATCACCGGATCACCCTTCTGCGCAGCTTCAGCAGCGCGCCGATGAGGCCGCTGCCCCGGTCCAGACGGGCGTGGACGTCGGCCAGGGCCGTATGCCAGGGCGCGTCGGCGTAGGTGGGGTAGGGATGCACGGTGCGGGCGTAGCCGGAAGGCGTCCAGCCCCGGCGCACCGCCGATGCCAGATGGGCGATGGTCTCCCCGGCCCTCGGTGACACCACCGTGGCTCCCACGATCCTGCCGCGCGGGCCCAGCACCAGAGTGGTGAAGCCCTCGGTGCGGCCGTCGGCGACCGCCCGGTCGACCCGGTCGTTCTCCAGCGTGTGCACGCGTGCGGCGTCACCGTACCTCTCGCGTGCCTCGTCGGCGGTGAGGCCGACGCGGGCGATCTCCGGATCGGTGTACGTCACCCAGGGCACCGCGCGGTAGTCGATGGGGCGGCGCACCCCGAGAAGGGCGTCGGCGGCGGCCGCTGCGCCCTGTGTGCCGCCCAGGTGGGTGAAGGCAGAACAGCCGGTCACGTCACCGGCGGCGTAGATCCGGTGGTTGGGGGTGCGCAGCCGACCGTCGGTCCGGACGTGACCGGTCTCGGTCAGCTCGACACCGGCCGCCTCCAGGCCGAGCCCCTCGGTGTTGGCGTGGCGACCCGTGACGGCGAGCAGCGCGTCGTACGGGAGGGGGCCACCGGGCCCGTGGACGGCGCCGGCCTCGACTCTCTCCGCACGGTAGCCGGTCAGCACGGTGACGCCCTCGGCCTCCAGCCGGCCCCGCAACACCTGTGAGGCACGGGGTTCCTCACGGGGCACCAGACGGTCCGTCGCCTCCACGAGGGTGACCCGCGAGCCGAGCCGGGCGAACGCCTGGCCCAGCTCAGAGCCGATGGGGCCGCCGCCCAGCACCACGAGGCGCCGCGGGAGTTCGGCCATCTCCCAGACGGTGTCGCTGGTCAGCGGCCGGGCATCGGCCAGGCCGGGGATCGGTGCCAGGGACGGCGAGGAGCCGGTCGCGATCAGGGCGTAGCGGAAGGAGAACTCCCGACCGCCGACGGCCAGGGTTCTCGGGCCGGTGAAGGACGCCACGCCGTAGGCGACGTCGACTCCGTACGGGGCGAGCGCCTCGGCCGAGTCGTGCGGTTCTATGGCGCCGATCGCCCGCTTCACCTCCCCCATGGCCGCGGCGAGGTCGACCGGACCGGACACCGGTGGCAGCCCGTAGGCAGCGGCGCGGCGGGCAGCCTGGACATCGGCGGCCACATGCAGCAGCGCCTTGCTCGGTACGCAGCCCGTCCACAGACAGTCCCCACCCAGCCGGTCCCGCTCGACGAGGACCGTCCGGGCACCGAGACGCCCGGCGGTGCGGGCCGCCGTCAGGCCGGCGCTTCCGCCGCCGATGACCACCAGGTCGTACCTACTCATGCTGTGGGCTCTCTCCGGTCGGTGCGAGGTCGTGAACATGCGGGGAACCCGGTGGCACAGGCGAAGTCTTCCCCTTTCCGCTCACACGATTACGGCCAGGAGGGCCGACCGGAGTCATCTGTGCGTATCCGGCGTGTCCGAAGGGGAATGCGGGGTCGGCCCGCCAGGGTTCCCGACGCGAGGGCAGGGGTCGGCATGCAAGAGAGGCGAGGGCTGGATGGACGAACCGGACGGGCGGCGCTTCAGCTCCGCGTACCACCAGGCGCGTCCCGGTGTCACCGAACTGTTCTTCGCCCTGGCGGACACCTCGCGGTATGCCTGGCCGGTCGAACCGCTGCGCGGCACCCGCGGCGCGGTTCTCGACCCTGCCTGGCGGTTCGCCACCCACCCGCGATCAGCTGCCGGAGGCCGACCGGGTCGGGATCGACCTGTCGGCGGCAGAGCTTGCCGAAGCGGCACGCCGGGGCAGCGGGCCGCCGGCACGGGCCGGCGCGGACGCGCTCCCGTTCTCCTCCGCGAGCGTGGAGGCCGTCTGTGCGGCGAGGTGCCTGCCGGTCGTCACTCCCCTGCCGCACGTCCTCACGGAAGTCCGGCGCGTACTGCGCCCCGGAGGAACACCCGCGGCACTCGTGTCCTCCCGGTCCGGGCTCTCCCCGTCCGGCCCGCTCGGCTGGGTCCGGATGATGTCAGCCCTGCGCGCCGTACGCCGGCCGTGGCCCGATCCGCGGGCCCGCGACCGACCGACCGCCCTGTGCGCACGGCGGGGTTCAGCGTCCGCCGCGACGACTGGCGTGTCCTCACCCCGGCCATCGACTCGGCCGACGCGGCGGCCCTGCCGGCCGATGCCCTGTACCTGCCCGGCCCTACCGCCCACCGTATCCAGGCCGCGAAGCGGTCCCCGGCGCGGTGGTCGGCTCCGGGGCGAAGCCTTGAGCCGCCGCTGCGCCGCGTGGTGGCCGACCTTCCCACAGCACAACCGTCACAGGAGCCGATATGAGCCGCCCCGCAGCCTCGACACCCGCGGTCGAGCATCCCCCGTCCGCCACGGGCCCGAGATCCGGGGCAGGCGACCCGGACGAGACGCCGCCGCGGTCGGCGCGCGCGGCATGGATGCGGCTGGCCGTCCTCGTGGTCCTGCTGTCGGTGCTCGGCTCCTGGGTGGCGCTGGGGGGCGCCGAACTGTTGCGCGAGGTGCGCCAGTGGATCGACTCGCTCGGCCTGTGGGGGCCGTTGATCTTCGCGGTCTGCTACGCCCTGGCCGTGACGGCGCTGCTGCCCGGCTCGGTACTGACCGCGTCGGCGGGCGCACTGTTCGGGCTGCCGCTGGGCGCTGGTGCCGTACTCGTCGGGGCGACGGCGGGGGCGGCCCTGTCGTTCGGCCTCGCCCGCCTGCTGGGGCGCCCGCTCGTGGCCCGCTACGCCGGCGCGGGACGGCTGGCCCGGCTGGACGCCTATCTGACACGCCGAGGGTTCACGGCGGTCCTGGTCCTGCGGCTGGTGCCGCTGTTCCCCTTCTCGGTGATCAACTACGGGGCGGGGGTGGCAGGTGTCCGCTTCTCCTCCTACGTGACCGCCACGGCCCTGGGCATCGTGCCGGGCACCGTGGTCTACACCGGGCTCGGCGGGTCCTTGGGCGACCCCGTGTCTCCCGCCCTGTGGATCGCGCTGGGCGGTCTGCTGGTGCTGAGCGCGGGCGGCTGGTGGGCGGCACGGCTGGTCCGCTCCCGGAGCACGGAGGTCAGCGCAGCCGCCGGTAGCCGGTAGCTCGTGGCCAAGTAGCCGGTGACGAACCAGTGGGCATCGGTTGACGCCACCGACGAAGTCATGTGGGCGAGGAAGCCGACGCTGATGTGGAGGAGGCTGCTCGCTCCGTCGGCTTCGGCCGTGCAAGGCGGGCAGGCGGCAGGCGGCAGGCGGCAGGCGGCAGGCGGCAGGCGGCAGGCGGGCCGAACCGACCATCAGCCCAGCAGGGACAGCGGCTACAACACCGCGGTAGCCGCTCTGCGGCTCCTCCTCCCGCCCGCGCGCAGAACACGTCCAGCGGCATGTCCCCTCGTGCACGGGCCGATGGCCGTCCACTGCCCTCGAACCGTACGGGTCACGCGACGGCGGACGGGGAATGACAGCCGCCGCACAGCGGGTTTCCATCGCGGTCCCGGCCGGCCAACGCACCGGTGCACGAGAACTACTCACCAGGGAGAGACATGACGACAATCGACGTATCCCCAGACCGGCAGACGCCCGACTCGTCCGTGGCGGAATCGGTCAAGGACTACTACGGGAAGGTCCTCGCGTCCTCCGCGGACCTGAAGACCTCGGCCTGCTGCACGGACGCGGCGCCGCCGCCCCACATCGCGGCGGCTCTCGCCCGGGTGCACGACGAGGTCATGGAGCGTTTCTACGGCTGCGGTTCGCCCCTTCCGCCCGCGCTGGAGGGCGCCACCGTGCTCGACCTGGGCTGCGGCAGCGGCCGGGACGTCTATGTGCTGTCCCAGCTGGTCGGCCCCACCGGCCGGGTGATCGGCGTCGACATGACCGAGGAACAACTCGCCGTGGCCCGCCGCCACCAGGAGTGGCACGCCGAACGGTTCGGCCACGCCAACACCGACTTCCGCCACGGCTACATCGAGGATCTCGCGGCGGCCGGCATCCCGGACGCCTCCGTGGACGCCGTCGTCTCCAACTGCGTGGTGAACCTCTCCCCGGACAAACCGCGCGTCCTGTCCGAGATCTTCCGCGTCCTCAAGCCCGGTGGGGAACTGTACTTCTCCGACATCTTCGCCGACCGCCGCCTGCCCGCCGCTCTCCTCGACGACCCCGTCCTCGTCGGAGAGTGCCTCGCCGGTGCCCTGTACACGGAGGACTTCCGCCGCATCCTGGACCGCGCCGGATGCCCGGACGCCCGCACCGTCGCCGCGTCCCCGGTGACGATCGGCGACCCGGACATCGAGCGGAAGATCGGCTTCGCCTCCTTCACCTCCCGTACCGTCCGTGCTTTCAAGCTGCCGCTGGAAGACCGCTGCGAGGACTACGGCCAGCTCGCCGTCTACCGCGGGACCGTCCCCGAGCACCCGCACGCTTTCGACCTGGACGACCACCACCGCTTCCCCACCGGCAAACCGGTGCTCGTCTGCGGCAACACCGCCGACATGCTCGGCGCCGGCCGCTACGCGGACCACTTCACCGTCATCGGCGACAAGAGCCGGCACTTCGGCCTGTTCCCGTGCGCTCCCTCGGACGGAGCTGCCGCGCCGGGCACGGGCGACCCGTCGGGCTGCTGCTGACCTGCCGTTGCACCGGACCGACCAGGACACCCGACCACCACGCTCGCTCGCCGGATCACCGTCCTCCATGCGGAGGCCGCCCCTGGCCCGGCGACGTGGCGAGGTGATGAGCGAAGTGCCGTACGCGGGCCGATGCGAGGGAGGGGGGCGTCCGCTGGGGATGGTGCCGGACAGACGCCTTGATCAGTTGCAGCAGTTGCAGGCTGCCGCTGCATACCCAGCAGCGGGCGATGTGAGCGGCCACCCGCATGCGGTGTGCTTCTGTGAGCTGCCCGTCGGCATACGCTTCCATGTCGCCCCGCAGGCGCACATGCCGTAGCTTCTCCCGGCACTCGGCCCACACTCGCCCCGGCCCGGGAACGCGCTGCCTTCTCATGCAGCGGAAACCCGTCCTGCCGTACGCCGCATTCCCACCCTCGCACAGCTCTCGCCGCCCCCGTCGGTGCGCAGGAGGTAGAAGGATGGAATGCGGTGCCAGGGAGGAAGGGTTTCTGCTGTGTGGAAGACGAAGTGACAGCGCCACCGGACCCGGCGGACCCACGGGGCCGGGCGTTCGCCGCCTATGTGCTGCCGGAGGTGGAGGTACTGCTGCGCGTGGCGATGACGCTCACCGCACAGCCCGCCGACGCCGAGGATCTCGTGCAGGACACCCTTCTGCGTGCCTATCGGGCCATCGACGGCTTCGACGGGAGGCATCCGCGCGCGTGGCTGCTGACGATCATGCGGCGGGCCGAGATCAACCGGCACCGGCGCCGCCGTCCGCACCTCCTGGACGATCCGGACACCGATCTGGACCGGCTCAGCTCCACGGGCCCCAGCGGATCCGCGGAAGAGATCGTGGTGGGTGAGGCGTTCGACGAGGTTGTGGACCAGGCCCTGAGCGCGCTGCCGGACAAGCACCGGCAGGTGGTGCAACTGGTGGACATCGACGGCCTCACCTATGCGGAGGCCGCCCACCTGCTGAACGTGCCCGAAGGGACCGTCATGAGCCGGCTGCACCGGGCGCGCAAACGCATACGGGCGCGGCTGGCCACGGCAGGACTGGCGCCGAAGCGAGGTGTGATGTGAAGAGGCCATGGTGGCGACGTTCGTCGGCGGAGCGCCGTATGAACTGTCTGCAGGTCGCGCGTGTGCTGCAGTCCTACCTCGACGGCGAAACGGACGAGGTCACCGCGCGCCGGGTCGCGGCCCACCTGGAGGACTGCAGGCGATGCGGCCTGGAGGCGTCCGTCTACCAGGAGATCCACAACGCGCTGGCCCGTCGGGCGGAGCCTGACAGCGGAGCGGTGGAGCGCCTGCAGGCGTTCGGCGTGTCGCTCCTGAGCGACCCGCCTGTCGGGGACGACGACGCGGAACACGGCACGCCGCCCCCGACAGGCGCCTAGAGAACGCGGCTCGGCAGCCGTCCGGGGCGTCTCGCACACGGTCGGTGTCGGCGCCGGCGTCGGCGCTGGCACCGGCGCCTCGGCCCGGTCGCCGTCGCGCTCGGCCACGACCTGACCGGCCGCTACCGGCCCGCCCCGCTGCCCTCCTTCGCGTCTTCGCGCTGATCCCGGTGGGAGCGGGCATGCCGGCCCCGTCGGCCAGGGAGCCGGGTCGCAGGCTCTGTCATCCGGCGTACGCGAACCGTGCCTGTACAGACGGGCGTACGCGCCGCCCGCGGTGGCGGTCAGCCGGGCAGACGCCCCGACGAGCGCAGCGCCCAGCGGCGCTCCGCGTAGGCCAGGTCGTCGCGCCACAGCCGAGCCGCGGCGGCCCGCATCAGGGGGCGCAGCAGCGGGGCGGCGCGGCGGGCGGCGGCGAAGCCGGGCCGACCGGAGGAGGCGACGACGGCCTCCACCACCGCGGTGCGCGGCCGACCCAGGCTGTCCGGCCCGAGGGGGGTGGCGTGGGTCTCCACGACGGAGCCCCTGCCTTCCCCTTCGGTGATCCGCATCACGACGGTGCGCGGTCCGGGTGCCGTGAACACGGCGCGCACCGGGACGACCAGGCGGCCGGCGACCTTGAAGGACACGTCGACCGTCAGGGAGTCGTCGTCGCCCGGGCCGGGTGCCCGGACGACGGTGAGGTCGACGAAGGAGTACGGATGGAACCAGGCTCCGTGCCAGGCGTCGAGGCGGTTGGCGACCACGTCGTCCGGTTCGCAGACGCCCACGCCCGTGTACACGGCGGTCAGCGCGTCGGCGGCCGCCGGGCGCCTCGGCACCTCAGGGCGGTTGGTGGGATCTTCTCCCCCGGCCGCGTCCAGCCGCGCCCAGAGCAGCACGCCGTCGTCGTGGGCGGGCCACGGCTCCCAGCCGGCGAACGGCGTTCCGTCCAGCGCCAGTCCGTGCCAGTGGCACACCAGGGTGCCGCAGTGCACCGGGCTGTCGCGCAGCGGGGCGCCGAGGTGCGGGCAGGCACCCGGTCCGGCTACAAGGCGTCCTTCGGCGTCCCGCCACAGCACCACCTCGCGCCCGGCGACGGTACGGGCCAGTGGACGGTCGGGGCGCAGATCGCGGGTGGCTCCGACGACATACCAGTTTCCGGTGGGGCGGGCCTGGGCCCGTTTCAGGGCGTCGGCGATCAGGGCGGGCCGGGCCTCGCGCCACGTGGGGCGCTGGCGCTGCCAGGCGACCGGGGCACGGCGCAGACTCAGCGGCAGGCGTTTGGGGGGACGCGGCCGGGCGGGCTTCACACGACCTCCTTGTGGAGAGGGAGACGGGATGGTGGCGGAGACGGGTGGCCGGCGGTGCGACGTCCCCACGCGCCCGCCGACGGGTGCCGGGCGGCCACTCGGACCGCCGCCAGCCGTAGCAGTCCGTCCGCGGCGAGCAGGGCCCGGCGCCTTCTCGGCACCACGGCGCGGCGGTGCAGTACGGCGTACCCGTCGGTCGCCACGGCGCCGAGGATGCCGCCGTAGAGGACGAACGCCGTGCGGATGCAGGGCCGAGAAACCGGGTCGAGCATGGGGATGCCGGGTGCGGCACGACGGTAGGCGGCGCGGGTGAGGGACGCGAACTCCTTGAGCGCCGAGGTGACCCGGCGGTCGGTGCGGCCGGTTTCCCGGCAGTGGAGCAGCAGTTGCCGGTGTACGCCGTGAGCGCCGAGGAGGTCCTGGGGCAGATAGACCCGGCCGCGGTCGAGGTCCTCCCCGACGTCGCGCAGGAAGTTGGTGAGCTGGAAGGCGACGCCGAGTTCCGCGGCGTGCGGTTCGGCCTCCTCTCGGGAGGTCACGGTGCCGAGCACGGGGAGCATCTGGAGGCCGATGACGGCGGCTGAGCCGTGCATGTAGCCGCGCAGGTCGTCGTAGGTGGCGTACGAGGTGACGTGCAGGTCGCTGCGCATGGAGGCGAGGAAGTCGGCGAAGTGACCGTGGTCGATGTCGTGGCGGCGCGCGGTGTCGGCGAGCGCCCGCACCACCGACTCGGCACCGGCGCCCCCGGCCAGGCCGTGGGCGAGGTCCTCGCCCAGCCGGTCCAGTGCACGGGCGCGCTCGTCGGGGCGGAAGTCGCCGTCCAGGGAGTCGACCATGTCGTCGGCCGAGCGGGCGAAGCCGTACAGGGCGTGGACGGCCGGACGGCGCTCCGCCGTGAGCAGGCGGGTGGCGAGGAAGTAGGTCCGGCCGTGCCGGGCGTTGAGGTCGCGGCACCGGGTGTAGGCGGCACGCAGGCCCGGGTCGGTGATACCCGCGGCGTCCAGTTCGCGGGCGGTCATGGGCGGGCCCCTTCCGGGTGGCCGGTCGAAGGGGGGCACGCGTGGCCGGGCCGGCCGCGGCGGGAGCTGTGCCGCGACGGCCGCCGTGGTGCGGAGGCGTACGCGCGGTCGGTCGCCGGGTGACGGGGGGTCATGCCGGGGTTCCTTCCGGGGTCTCCGTCGGCGTCTCTCCGGGGGTCCCCCCGGGCGTTCCTCTCGGAGCTTCCCCGGGCGTTCCTCTCGGAGCTTCCTCGGGCTTTGCCACCGACGCTCTTCTCCGCGTGCCCTCCGGCGTTCCCTTCCCGGCTCCCTCCGGCGCTCCCTTCAGTCGTCGCTCCGCGGCTTCTTCGGAGTGGGGGCGTGTCCGTGCGCCTCCGGAGACGGCCGGGCGACCAGCCAGGCCGGTGATACGGGCCGCGGCGAGTCTTCCCGACAGCAGGACCGGTGGTACGCCCACGCCTGGTGTGGTGCCGCAGCCGGCGAGGACGGCGTTGACCGTGCCTCGCACCAGGTTGCGTGGGCGGAACGGGCCGGTCTGGGCGAAGGTGTGCGCCGCGGAGAACGGCGTGCCCTCGGCGTGCCCCTGAGCCGCCCAGTCGGCAGGTGTCACCAGGCACTCCTCCTCGATGGCCGCGGCGATGCCGTCGAGCCCCCGGCGTTCCAGCTCCTGCAACAGGGTGTCGCGGTAGCGGGGGCCCAGGTCGTGCCAGTCGGCGGGGCGGGGGCCGATGCCGGCGTGGGGGCAGGGCGCCAGAACGTAGTGCAGGTGGCGGCCCGGTGGGGCCAGTGCGGGGTCGGTCGCGGTGGGACGGGTGATCAGCAGGGAGGGGTCGCTCATCAGCTCGCCGGTACGGGTGAGCTGGTCGAATGTGCGCTGCCAGGCGTGGCCGAACGACAGGGTGTGGTGGGCCAGCTGCGGCCAGGTGCGATCGCAGCCGGCGTGCAGGATCACGGCCGACGGGGCGTGCCGCAGCCGCACCGGCCGGCGGGGCGTGCGGCCCAGCAGACGGTAGGTCACGGGGAGGTCCGGGGTGAGGACGACGGCGTCGCAGGGAAGGTGCTGCTCATCGGTGACCACTGCGGTGATCCGCTCGCCGGAGCGCTCCAGCCGGGTGACCGGCCGGCCGTAGTGGAAGACGGCGCCTGCCGCCTCGGCCGCGTCGGCCATGGCCCGCGGCAGTGCGTGCATACCGCCGCGCGGGAAGTACACACCGGCCACGGTGTCCATGTAGGCGATCGCCGCGTAGGCCGCGAGCGCCCGCGCCGGGGGCACACCCGCGTACAGGGCCTGGAAGGTGAAGACGCGGCGGAGCCGGTCGTCGCGCAAGTGGCGGGCGACACCTGACTCCCAGCGCCCGAAGCCGCCGAGCGCGGCCAGCCGGACGAGGTCGGGGGTGATCAGCTGCCACGGCGAGTCGAAGTCGGCGTCGAGGAAGCGGCGCCGCTCCGCGCGGTACAGCCGTGACAGCCACTCGCGCAGCCGGCGGTACCCCGTCGCTTCCGCGGGCCCCGCGAACCGCTCCACCTCGGCCGCCATCGCGTCGGCGTCGGTGTGCACGTCGAGGGTGCTGCCGTCGGCGAAGCACGCGCGGTAGGCCGGGTGGAGCGGAATCAGGTCCACGTGGTCGCCCAGCGAGGCGCCGACCGCGGCGAACGCCTCGTCGGCGATCTCGGGCATGGTGAGCACGGTCGGGCCGGTGTCGATGTGGTAGCCGCCGCGGACCAGGCGACCCGCGCGACCGCCGGGCCCGGTGTCTCGTTCCACCACGGTCACCCGGCGCCCCGCGCCGAGCAGGTGCAGGGCGGCCGACAGACCTGCCAGGCCCGCGCCGACGACGACCACGTGGTCGGTGGGTCCCTTCAGACTTCTGGTCACCGGCCGCCCTCCGCCCTTGCCGCGGCGGACGCGGCCGTCGGCCGCGGTGCGTCTTCCTGTCCCGTTCCGTGTCGCCGTCCCGGTTCCTGCGCCCGTCCCGTTTCCTGTACCTGTCTTCTCGGTTCCTGTTCCTGTTCCTGTTCCTGTTCCTGTTCCTGCTCCGGTCCGGGTGCTCCTGTGATCTCGGCGAGCAGTGAGCGCAGGGTGGCCGCAGGGCCCGGGTCCAGCTCCGCCGCTGCGAGGTGGCGCACGGCCTGTCGGCACAGCCTGTCGATCCTCCTGCGCGCCAGATCACGGACCCGGGTGGCGATCAGCACGCCACGGACGCGTTCCAGGTCGTCCCGGGTCAGGTCGGCGCGGCCGAGGGACGCCTCCAGGACGCCGAGCGCGGCCGGGTCGCCGTCGGCGGCGGCACGGGCGCGGGCCATCGCCATGAGGTACGTGGGCTTGCCCTGGCGTACGTCCCCGCCAGACGGCTTGCCCGTGACGGCAGGGTCGGCGAACAGGTCGTCCAGGTCGTCCCGCAGCTGGAAGGCGAGGCCGGCGCAGCGGCCGGCCCTCGCCAGCGCGGCCGTGGCGGCAGGCCCGCGGCCCGCGAGGGCCGCCCCGAGTGCCAGCGGCCGCTCCACGCTGTACGAGGCGCTCTTGAGGCGGGCGGCACGAAGGGCCCGGGGGATCGAGAGCTGCGCGGTGGCCTGGCCGTGCACGTCGAGGTACTGGCCGGTGACCATCTCGGTCCGGGTGGCGCGCCAGATGTCGAGGACGCGGTGCGCGGTGCCGGACGGCAGCGCATCACCGTCCAGCAGCAGGTCCGCCATCACGTCGTCCGCCCAGGCGAGCGCCAGGTCCCCGGCGAGTACCGCGGCCGCGTCGCCGAGGCGCCGCGAGGCGTCGGGCGCTCGGCCGGCGTACTGGCGGGCGACGGCGGTGTGCAGCGCGGGCCGTCCCCGGCGAGTCGGCGCGGCGTCCATCACGTCGTCGTGGATCAGCGCGCAGGTCTGCAGCAGTTCGAGGGCCGCACCGACCCGCAGCGCCGCCCGGACCTGTGCCGAATCGCCGCCGCCGCAGGCGCGCAGCGACCACCACAGCAGGCGGGGACGGATACGGCGTCCGCCGTGCAGGGTGAAGTCCACGACGCGCTCGGCGAGATCCCGGGCGAAGAGGCCGTCCAGGGCACGGGCCTGGTCCAGACGGGTGTCGAGAAGCCGGGCCAGCACGGAGCGGACAGCGGCGGCCACGTCATCGTCGATGGTGCGGGGGTCGAGGCTGTCGTCCCGCCGGTTCCCGCGGGCGGCACCGGTCTCCGGGGAGCAGGCGGCGCTGTCTCTCCGCCCGCCGGACCGGTGATGGGCGGTGGGAGGACCGGGAGGCCCGCCCGGCGGAGCCATATGCCGGTGGGTCGCCTGTGTCGGGTGCATCGCGGATCCTCTCGCCTGTCGTGTCACGGCTACACCTGTAGACATTCCGCGTGTGGCGGCGAACCGGATGCGCCATTCGGTGGCACGCCGGGCCGCCGACGGTGCCACCGACGGGCCGGCGACACGCCCCGTGCTGCATCCTCGCGGGCCGACAGAGCGGAACACTGGACGGCACGCGGCGTACGTGGGTGCGGGCGCCTCCGTGCCGAGGAAGGCAGCACCCCGTCAAGCCGGGCCGTGGCCGTCCCCGCACGAAGGCCCGGGAAGGGAGCAGTGGTGGTGGATCTGGCGGCTGACGTAGCCGTGGTGGGCGCCGGCGCCGCCGGGCTGTCGCTCGCACGGCGGCTGGCCCACCCGCCCGCGGGGGCACCGGCACTGCGCACGGTGCTGCTGGCCGCTCCCCCGGGCCCTGCCCGCGCCGCGCCGCGCACCTGGTGCTTCTGGGAGCCTGACGCGGGTCCCTACGACGGCGCGCTGACCGCCGCCTGGCAACGGCTGCGGGTGCGCGGCGCTGACGGGACGGCTGTGACGGCCGTCATCGCGCCGCTGCGCTACAAGATGCTGCGTTCCGACGCCTTCGAGGCACTGGCCGGCCGGGAGATCGCGTCGAGCGGACGGGTGTCATGCACCGAGGCCGTCGTCGGCCGGGTCGAGCCCACGGCGGGCGGTGCCCTGCTGCACGCCCGCCGTGTGGACGGCCGCAGCGTCACCGTGCGGGCCGGCTGGGTGTTCGACTCGCGTCCTCTCATCCGCCTCCCGCCCGCGCGTACGACGCTGCTGCAGCACTTCCGCGGCTGGTTCGTGCGCACGTCCCGTCCGGTCTTCGACCCGTCCGTGGTGGACCTGATGGACTTCCGCACGCCGCAGCCCGCGCACGGGCTCTCGTTCGGCTACGTGCTGCCCGTCGGCCCGCACGAGGCGCTGGTCGAGTACACGGAGTTCTCCCGCCGGGTGCTCAGCCGCGCCGGTTACGACAGCGCGCTGCGGCATTACGCGGAGCGGGTGATCGGTCTGGACGGTTACGAGGTCACGGCGTGCGAGCAGGGAGTGATCCCGATGACGGACGCCGACTTCCCCCGGCAGACCGCGCCGGGTGTGTTCCGGATCGGGGCCTGCTCGGGCGCCACCCGCCCCTCGACCGGCTACACCTTCAGCGCCGTGCAGCGGCAGGCGAGTACCGTGGCCGCCGCCCTGCACGCCGGACGGCACCCGCTGCCCCCGCGGCCGCACTCCGCCCGCGCCCGCGTCATGGACGCGGTGCTGCTCCGTGCCCTGGACGGCGGCCGGGTGGACGGCCCGGCGTTCTTCACCCGCCTGTTCGAGCGGGTGCCCGCAGCGCGTCTCCTCCGATTCCTCGACGGCCGTACCAGCTTGGCGGAGGACCTCGGCATCGGCGCCCACGTGCCCGTCGCCGCGATGGTCGCCTCCGCGCTCAGCCTGCCCTTCGCCCCGCGCCGGAGCCTTCCCGCCGCCTGACCAAGGAGCCGAACCCGCATGCCTCTTCTGCGCGACGCCGACCTGGCAGACGCCTTCGACCACGCCGCCCGCAGTTACGACACCCTCGTGGCCGCCAATCCGGGATACCACGCCCACCTGCGCCGCTCCGCCCGGCGGCTCGGGCTCCCACCGGGCGGCGACGGGCTGCGGGTGCTGGACCTGGGGTGCGGCACGGGGGCGTCCACCGCCGCCCTGGCCGCCGTGCTGCCCGGCGCCGACATCACGGCGGTCGACGCCTCGGCGGGAATGCTGCGCCGGGCGGGCGCCCGGCCGTGGGCGCGGCCGGTGCGGTTCGTGCGCGCGCCGGTGGAACGCCTGCCCGAAGCCGGGGTGAGCGGTCCGTTCGACGCGGTCTTCGCCGCGTACCTGCTGCGCAACGCCGCCGACCCGGACGCCGTGCTCGCGTCGGTGTACCGGCTGCTGGCGCCCCGGGGCCGGCTCGCGGTGCACGAGTACGCGTTGAGCGGCCGAATCGCGCACCGCGCGGTGTGGAACGCGGTGTGCGGCGGCCTCGTCCTGCCCGTCGCCACCCTGCTCGGAGACGGGCGGCTGTACCGGCATCTGTGGCGCAGTGTCCTCGACTTCGACACCGCCGACGCTCTCGGTCGGCGGATGGAGCGCGCCGGCTTCGAGAAGGTGCGGGTCCTGCCGCTGCCGGGATGGCAGACCGGCGTCACGCACACGGTGGTGGCCCGCAGGCCGGCCGCGGCCGGCGAGAGGACCCGGCGGCCCGGAACCGGCCACGGCCGAGGAGGCTCACGATGACCGCCGACGCCCGCCCCGCGACGCCTCGCCCCGGCCGTGACCGGCTGGCCCGGCTGCTGCCCGCACCGCCCGGAGCTTCCGGGGCGGACCCTGCCTCCGCACCCCGCGCCGCGGTCGTCGGCGGCGGCATCGCCGGGCTGACGGCGGCCACGGCGCTCGCCGAGCGTGGGGTACGGGTCGTCCTGTACGAGCGGGACGCGGTACTCGGCGGCCGACTGGCCGGATGGCCCACCCGGCTTGCCGACGGCAGCACGGTGACGATGAGCCGGGGCTTCCACGCGTTCTTCCGCCAGTACTACAACCTTCGTGCCCTGCTGCGGCGTACCGATCCTGCTCTGTCCCGGCTGACGGGCCTGCCCGACTACCCCCTGCGCCACGCGAACGGCGGCCGCGACAGCTTCCGGCGCGTGCCGCGCACTCCGCCGCTGAGCGCACTCGGATTCGTCGCGCTGAGCGGCTCGTTCCGGCTGCGCGACCTGGCCCGGATGGACGCCCGGGCAGCGCTGCCGCTGCTCGACGTGCGCGTGCCGGAGGTGTACGACCGGCTCGACCGGGTCAGCGCCCATGACTTGCTGGAGGCGATCCGCTTTCCGGCAGCGGCACGGCACCTGGCCTTCGAGGTCTTCTCGCGCAGTTTCTTCGCGGACCCGTGCCGGCTGTCGGCCGCCGAGACGGCTCTGATGTTCCACATCTACTTCCTCGGCTCGTCCGAGGGCCTGCTGTTCGACGTACCCGTCGAGCCGTTCCCGCAGGCACTGTGGGACCCGCTGGCCGGGTACCTGACCGGTCTGGGGGCCGAGCTGCGCGCCGCCACCCCGGTGGACGCCGTCACGGCCCTGTCCGGCGGTGGCTTCGCCGTGACCACGGGGGACGCCGAGACGTGCTACGACGCCGTGGTGCTCGCCGTCGATCCGGGAGCGCTGCGAGCCCTGGTGGACCGGTCCGGCGGGCTCGGGGACGAGCCGTGGCGTGAACGGATCGCACGGCTCCGTACCGCGCCCCCGTTCCTGGTCTCCCGCCTGTGGCTGGACCGCCCGGTGCTCGGCCACCGGCCGGGCTTCCTGGGCACCAGCGGATACGGTTCCCTGGACAACGTCAGCGTCCTGAACCGCTGGGAGGGGGAGGCCGCGCGCTGGGCCGGTCGCACCGGCGGGTCCGTGCTGGAACTGCACGCCTACGCGCTGCCCGGCGACGCCGCTCCGGAGACCGTGCAGAAGGAACTCCTCGGTGAGCTGCACCGGGTGCACCCCGAGACACGTCGGGCTCGGGTGGTGGACGCCCGCCACGAGTGGCGCGCAGACTGCCCGCTGTTCGCGGTGGGGGGGTACGGCGACCGACCCGGCGTCCGCACTCCCACGCCGGGCCTCGTCGTCGCGGGCGACGCCGTGCGCACCGGCCTGCCGGTGGCGTTGATGGAACGGGCGGCCACCAGCGGCTTCCTCGCCGCCAACGCGCTGCTGCGCCGGTGGGGCCTGCGCGGCCACCCGCTGTGGACGGTGCCCGACGGAGGGCGCGGACGGTTCCTGCGGTGGGCGGTACAGGCGGCGCGTCGCGGGTGAGGCTTGTGTTCTGCCGTTCCTGCCGCCCGGGGCGGGCCCTCTGGGCCGCGAGCAGGTGACCGTACGGCAACTGCCCCGGCCTCAGGCCATGCGCGTGCGGGGCGCGAGGCCGGCGCGTTGTGCTCCGAAGGTCAGTCGTCGCGCGGCGCCCACCCGTCCGAGGTGTCGGTCCGGACGACGCAGAGAGCCCAGATGACCACTGCCAAGAGTCCGATCACGACGATCGACCACAGCGGGTAGTACGGGAGGGAGAGGAAATTGACGATGATCAGCAGTCCGGCGATGGCCACGCCGGCGACCCGGGCCCACGTCGCCGCCTGGAACAACCCGAGACCGACGATCACGGCGAACGCGCCGAGAAGGAGGTGGAACCAGCCCCAGCCGGTGAGGTCGAACTCGAAGACGTAGTCGGGTGTCGTGACGAAGACGTCGTCCTCGGCGATCGCCATGATGCCCCGAAAGACGCCCAGCAGGCCGGAGATCATGAGTACGACCGCCCCGAACGCGGTGAGGCCACCTGCCCATGCCTGCTTGTTCGTCTCTCGCTGTGCGGTGCGCGTCGCAGTCATCTGTCAGCCTCGTCTCTTCTCGTGGTCGTTTGCGGCACGAGCACGAACAGCAGCCCGCCGGCCTTGGTGCGCTCATGGCTCTCCTCCGTCCCGGGCCCGCAGCGATCCGCCGTTCGGCGCCTTCTCCATCGTGAGCCGGCCATGCCCCGGCTTCCTCGCCCTCTGCGGGTGAAAGTGCCCGCGCCCGATCACACGAAGGGAGCAGGTGTGCCGGACCCGTGTCCGGCGGCCGCCCTGCGCCGGGCGGCCCGCCAGGCGAGGGCCACCGCCAGCTCCACCACGCCGAGCAGCACGAGCCACAGGCCGAGCAGCCGGGCCAGGGCCGTGGCGGTCTGCGTCGGTATGGCCAGCACCACGATCCCGGCCACGATGCCGACCGAGGCCGCGCCGAGGACGAGACCGCGGTGCGGCAGGTCCCGGGCGACGAGGGCCCCATAGGCGGTGGTCATGCCGGAGGCGAGCCAGATGACCCCGACGATCAGCGAGAGGACCGTGATGGTCTGCAGCGGATCACGCAGGCACAGGACACCTGCCAGGACGAACAGCACCGCCGTCAACAACCCAGTGAGCCGCTCCCCGGGTTCGCGGGGAGCGAAGGCGGCCACGAAGCGGAAGGTGCCGCTCAGCAGCAGGTACAGCCCGAGAAGCACCGCCACGACGTGCAGCGTCCCCTCGGGCCAGGCCAGCACCACGATGCCGGGGATCAGGGTCGCCAGCGCCGAACCCAGGAGCCAGGTCCAGGAGCGCCCGAGCCCGGCCAGAACCTCCGCCGTGTCTCGCACGGGGTCAGGTGCGGCCCCCTCGGGCGGTCGCCCGTGCCCACCGTCTCCGGTCGGGCCGGTCAAGCCGGTCATGGCCTGCTCCCTTCGCACGTCATTCCACGTACGTTCTTCCCGCGCCCCGGGCCTTCGGTGCCGGTCCGCGCCGTGGGCGGGCGGGGAGACCGGTGCACCGGGTGCGCAGACGTTCGTGCGTGCCGTCGGTGGCGCACCCACGTCCATGTCCTCGGGCCAGGGTGTCGCGACACTCCGCCGGCCCGGATCACCCGCGGCGGGTGATCCGGGCCGGCCACCGGGGCGGTGAGGTGGACTCAACACGCGCCGACCCGCCCGGTACCGAAGGTGGGCAGCGCGACGCGTAGCGGCACCACACCGCACCGCAGGAAGGGACATGAGATGCCCGAGTCGGCTGGCGCCCGGAACCCGCTGGTGCCGTCCGGGAACCCGGAGCGGCCCCGCGTGCGGCGGCGGGTCGCGGTGCTGGCTCTCGTGCGCGCGTCCCTCATCGCGGTCGGCCTCGTCACGGCGTACTACCTCCTGCCCATGGACCGACCGAGCACGGCCCGGACCACCACGGTGCTCGTGGGCGGACTGCTCGCGGTGCTGCTGGTCTTCTCGTGGGAGGTGAGAACGATCGTCCGCTCGCCCTACCCCCGCCTGAGAGCCGTCGAGGCACTGGTCGCCACTCTGACCCTGTTCCTGGTCGTCTTCGCGAGCGTCTACTACATCCTGGAACGCCTCTCCCCCGGTTCGTTCAGCGAACCCCTGACCAGGACGGACGCCCTGTACTTCGCCCTGACCACGTTCGCCACCGTGGGCTTCGGCGACATCGCCGCCAGCTCGCAGGCGGCGAGGATCGTGACGATGGTCCAGATGCTGGGCGGCCTTCTGATCGTGGGGGTCGCGGCCCGCGTTCTGACGGAGGCGATACGGACGGGTCTCCGGCAGCAGCGCGTGGACCGCTCGTCCACCGGTGCCGCTCAACGCGGCGAGACCGAACCAGGAGACCGCCCATGACCCTGCCGAGCACCTCCCTGGCAGCGCTCTCACCCGCCGAACGGGCAGCGTACGGGAGGAGAGCGCGGAAACACGCTCCCCGCTCGTGCCACGGCCGGTTCGACTCGGTGCCGCGACGGCCCGACCCGGTCGAGGTGCTGGAGCGTCAGTCGGAGCTGCGGCTGCCGGAGCTCGTGCCCCTCCGGTACGGGCGGATGCTGGAGACGCCGTTCCGCTTCTACCGCGGCGCGGCAGCCGTCATGGCGGGGGACCTGGCTGCGCTGCCGAGCACGGGGCTGACGGTGCAGTTGTGCGGGGACGCCCATCTGCTGAACTTCCGGCTCCTCGCCTCGCCCGAGCGGCATCTCGTCTTCGACATCAACGACTTCGACGAGACACTGCCCGGCCCGTTCGAGTGGGACGTCAAGCGGCTGGCGACGAGCTTCGTGACGGCGGCCCGTGCGAACGGCTTCTCGGTGAAGGACCAGAACCGGGCCGTGCGCGCGTGTCTGGCGGCGTACCGCGAGCGGATACGGGCGCTCGCCGGCATGCGGACCCTGGACGTCTGGTACGCGCAGGACGACACCGACCGGCTCCGGGAAGTCCTGTCCTCGTCCTGGGACCGCGAGGCCCGCCGCCGGTCGCGGCGTGCGACGGCGCGGGCGCGGTCCCGTACACACCTTGAGGCGTACGCCAAGCTCACGGGAGTCACGGCCGAGGGACGCAGGATCGTGCCGGACCCCCCGCTGGTGACTCCGCTCCGCGATCTGCGGGCGGCGTCGGCCGACGGCCGGCAGGAGGAGGAGCTTCGGCACATCGTGGACCAGTACGCGCGGAGCATGTCGTCCGAACGACGGTTCCTGCTGGGCCGCTACCGGCTGGTGGACGTGGCCCGCAAGGTGGTGGGTGTCGGCAGCGTCGGGACGCGGTGCTGGGTGCTGTTGCTGCTCGGGAGGGACGACAACGATCCTCTCCTGTTGCAGGCCAAGGAAGCGCAGGAGTCGGTACTCGCTCCGCACACGGGCGCCGAGCCCTACGACAACCAGGGCCGGAGGGTCGTGGAGGGGCAGCGGCTCATCCAGACGACCAGTGACATCTTCCTCGGCTGGACGCACGTGGTCGGCCTCGACGGACTGGGACGTGACTTCTACGTGCGCCAGCTGTGGGACTGGAAGGGCATCGCGCGGCCCGACACCATGGACCCGGGTCTCCTCGCCACCTTCGGCCGACTGTGCGGAGCCTCGCTGGCACGTGCGCACGCACGTTCCGGCGATCCGGTCGCCATCGGCGCCTACCTGGGCGGAGGCGACAACTTCGACCGGGCGCTCGTCGGCTTCGCCCAGTCGTACGCCGACCAGAACGAGCGGGACTTCGAGGCGCTGGCCGCCGCGGCGCGCTCCGGCAGGGTCGCCGTCGAGCTGCTCTGAAGCACCCCCAGCGCACCGGGCCGGCCGTTCCGCCCGAGGCGCTCCGGCAGGTCTGTGGCCGCGGTTGCCGGTTGCTCACCCGCTGGTGGTGATACCGCTTCGGGCCACGGCCGCCCGGGCCGCGTACGAGTCCGTGATCGCTTCCACCCCGGAGGGCGGCAGTCCGGAGCGCTGGGCCGCGGAGCGCACCTGTTCGGTCGGGACTGAGGTGATCCCGGCCTCCAGCGCGATACCGTCTGCCGGCGGGCCTCCCTCGTCCGACCGCCGGGTGCCCTCCTCGACGTATGTGGTGAAGCGTGCGCGAGTGCGCCGGGGGACCCGGCGAGGCGCCGTTCTCACAGCACACGCAGCTCCCGTGCACGGCGCACCGCGTCGTTGCGGCGGTTCACCGCCAGCTTCCGGTAGGCGCTCTTCAGGTGTGTCTTGACGGTGTTCACCGACAGGTGGAGGTCTTCGGCGATCTCCTCCGTGGACATCGCCCGGGCGAGCCGCCGCAGCACGTCACGCTCACGCTCGCTGAGTTCCTCCACGACGAGCGACGGGTCGGGGGACCGAGGCCGGGTCGGCCGCTCGTGATGGTGCCGGGGGCCGGGAGTGAGCCAGCCTTCGGCCAGCTGCTGGAGGTGTGTGCTGCGCAGAAAGGGGCGGATCCACGGTCCGGCTTCCAGGAAGGGTCTGCGGAGTCGCTCGCGGCGGGCCTGGACGAGCGCCGCGGCGACGAGCCGGCCCGCGGCGTCGGGGTCCCCCGCGTGGTGGGCTGCCTGCGCCCGCACCAGCGTGGCCCGTACGGTCACGGCGGGGCCGGTGGGGGCCTCGCGGGGCAGCCGGTCCAGCATGCCGAGGGCCCGGGCCGGGTTCCGCAGGCCGAGGTACGCCTTCGCGGCTTCCACGGTGACGGCGGGGAGACGCCCGGCCGGTACGGTCTCCAGCGTCCTCGCGGCCTCTTCGGGACGTCCCGCGGCCAGATGGACGGTGGACGCGAGAAGTGCCAGGTGCCCCTGTGCCCAGGGGGAGGGCACGGCGGCGCGGATCTCCCGTGCGGCCGCCTCCAGCGCGGCGTGCGCATGCCCCCGGGCCCAGTGGAGACGTGCGGTGACGAGGACCCTTCCCGCCCACGCCACCGGGTCCTCCGGCAGCGGTGCGGCGTCCGCCGCACCCAGCAGGGTGCGTGCCTCGTCCAGTTCGTCGCGGTCGACGGCCACGGCGGCCAGGACCAGCGAGGCCACTCCGCTGCCGCCCCGCGGGCCCAGGCTGTGGCGTACCCCCTCCGCGATCGCCGCCGCGGCCGTCCGCTCGGCCCTGCCGGGCCAGCCGTCCAGGTGCTCGATGAGGGCCAGGTGGCCCAGGGCTTCGGCCCGGGGCAGTGCGGTGGCGGTCCCGGCGGGGGACGCGGCCGCGGCAGCCAGGGCGGCGCGGGCATCGTCGAAGCGGCCGGCCCACAGGAGGGCGGAGCCCACGTGGGTACGGAGCAGCGCGGTGATCTCCGGGTGCCGGTCCAGGAGGGAGCCCGTGATGTGGCGTCTCGCCTCGCGGGCGTCCGCCGCCGCGGCCTCCGCCCGGTCCGGGGAGCCGGTCAGCCGGGCCGCGAGGGCCTCCAGTACGGCGCGGCTCAGCCGTGCCGCGGCCCGGTCCTGCCCGTCCGCCACCGCCAGGTCCTCCCCGGCCTGTCGCAGGTGGGCGAGGCCGCGGTCGAGGTCATGGTGGGACAGTTCGAGGGAGGCGCGGACGAGGTTCGCCGAGGAGCCTGTCGTCTCGGGCGCCATGCGGGAGAACAGATCGGACAGCTCGTCGGTTCGCGCGCCGGTGAAGAACTGCCCGATCGCCAGGTCGTCGATGACGGTGTCGGCGGCGAACTCCCAGTCGTCGGCGGCGGCTCCGTGGACGAGCGCCTCGCGCGGGAAGCCCGAACGTCGCAGCCACCGGGCGGCCCGGCGGTGGAGTTCGGGTTCCGGGCACGGCTGCTGGACCCGCAGGTGGGCGCGGAGGATCTCCGCGAACAACGGGTGGAGCCCGTACCAGGAGTCGCCGAAGTCCTGGACGAACGCGTTCTCCCGGTGCAGCTCCGTCAGGAGCGGCCCGGCGTCCGCCCGCCCGGTCAGGGCGTTCGCCAAGTCCGGGGAGAACCGTTCCAGGACGCTGACGCGCAGGAGGAGGTCCTGGATCTCGGGCGGCCGCTGCCAGAGGACCTCCGCGAGCAGGAAGTCCGCGACGGTGCTCCGGCCCGCCTCGAACTCCTTCAGGTACTGTTCCGGGTCCGGGCTCTGCCGCGCCGCCAGGGCACACAGCCTCAGTCCGGCGGCCCACCCCTCGGTACGCTCCACCAGCGCGCATACGGCGTTCTCGGCCACGCGCAGCCCGTGAGCCTCCAGCAGCGCGGCCGCCTCCGACGACGTGAACGCCAGCTCGGCGTTCCTTATCTCCGTCAGGTCGCCCGCGACCCGGTAGCGGTGCAGGGGCAGCAGCGGCTCGTTGCGGCCGACCAGGACGAGCCTCAGGCCGTTCCCGGCGTGGCTCAGGACGAAGTGCATCTGCTCGGATATCTCCGGGGCCGTCACCCGCTCGTACTCGTCGAGCACGACGATCACGGGCGGGTCCAGGGTGCTGAGGCCGGCGGCGACCCGCGTCAGGAACGTGCGGTCCACCTGCCCGGAGGCGGGCGGGCGCGCCACGTGCTCGGGCAGCGACACGCCCGAAGTGCGGAGCGATTCCAGCAGGTACGCCCAGAAGACGCCGGGTGCCTGGTCCGCGGGGTCGGCGGTGAGCCAGGCGACAGGACAGCGCAGGCCGTCCGCCCAGTCGGCGACCAGCAGGGACTTGCCGGCGCCGGCGGCTCCGTTGACCGTCGTCAGCGGAGTCAGGTGAGCCTGCTCCAGGTGGTTGACCAGGCGTTCACGCCGCATGAACGTGCCGGGTCTCGCCGGGAGGGCGAAGCGGGTACGCAGCAGGGGAGCCCCCAGCGGGTCGACGCCGGTCACAGCCGGTTGTGCATCACTGCCGTCGATCGTGGCCACAGCGCTCACCACCCACCACTCGTCAGGTCACGGTCAACGCTTCCCACCAAGGATCTCAGTCTCGGCCGTCATGTGCGCGTCGGACAGGGATCAACGGACTCCGTGGCGGGTCCTTCGACGGGTCCTTGGACGGTCGTCCCCCTCGACCGCGCCGTGCCGACGGGGCCCGGAGGCGCGGCCGCCGCCTCGCGGAGCGACGGGGAGCGGCAGAGAGGGGCGGAGAGGGGCGGGGAGCCGTTCGAGTGAGTGGCTGCCCCTGTGCGCGCACCCGACGTGCGCCGGAGCAGCGGCGCCTCTTGACTCGTGGAAGGGAACCGGCACGGCATACGCGGAGGAACCATGGCGATATGGATGGCACGGAACGTGGCGGTCGGGGCACTGGTCACGGTCCTCACGGCCACGGCGGTCGGCTGCGGCGAGAACGACACGGGCAGCCCGTCGGACCTCGCGAGCAGAGCCACAGCGACGGCCGCGTCCCTCGCCTCCGGGGCCGCGGAAGCCCTGGAGTCCGCCACGGCCGAGGCCGGCCGAAAGCTGGAGGAGATCAAGGGAGGGATAGACGCCGAGGACGAGGTGACGCTCGGCGACGTGACCGCCGACGACGACGGACGGTCCACTGTCGAGGTCACCGCCCGGAACACGGCCGACTCGGTGAAGTCCTTCGCGGTACAGGTCGATTTCCGCGATCCACAGGGCAATCTGCTCGACGTCGTGATCGTCACCGTCACCGACGTGGCCGACGGCGCCACCAAGCGGGCAACCGCACGCAGCAACCGCACGCTGTCCGGCGACGTGAAGGCCGAGGTAGGCACCGCGGTTCGGTACTAGGGTGTGTCGGAAGTGCTCTAGGTTGGCTCGGATGAGCGTGCGGGGGCGGAGTTATCGATATGTCGGACCGGTCGACCTGAAGGCCGCGGTTCGGCCTGGCAGCGGTGGCTGCCGGATCAGCTCGGCGGCTGACTTCGACAGCTGGGCCGCTGAGCGATCGGCAGCGGAGCTGGTCGAACCGTTCACCTACGTGGTCGGCACGGACGGCATGCTTCGGCTGGCGCCGCGACGTAGTGAACACGTGGCCTGTGCCGGCGGAGAAACGGTCCTGAGCGCCGGCGAGATCAGCTTCATCCGCGAGGCGGGCCGATGGGCCGTGGGGGACGTCAGCAACCACTCAACCGGGTACTGCCCGGACGTCGGCTCCTGGCCGGCAGTCGCCCGTGCTCTGGATGACATTCAGCTCGGGCGTCCGTCCGGCTTCACCCACGAAGTGGTGTTCCGGCGCTGTCCTGGCTGCCAGGAGCACAACATCGTGCGCGAGGACGACTTCTTCTGCGTCTTCTGCGGCAGCGATCTGCCCGAGGCGTGGAACGTGGATCCCACTGTGGCAGGCCGGTCCCGTGCTCTTCCGTCAGGGTTCCCGCGGCGCGACGCACAGGGCCCGGATGACAAAGGCGTACAGCGCGATCAGGGTGAGCGACCAGACGGGGTAGTACGGGATCGTCAGGAAGTTCGCGATGACCAGTAGCGCAGCGATGCCCACCCGATGACCCGGGCCCACACGGCGCGCGCGAAGACACCGAGGCTGATGACGATGGCGATCACCCCGAGAGCCAGGTGGATCCAGCCCCAGCCGGTCAGGTCGAACTGGAAGATGTAGTTCGGGGTGGTGACGTACACGTCGTCCTCGGCGATCGCCATGAAGCCCCGGAAGAGATTGGTGCTCTGGGCACGGCCGCGTACGCGCTGTACTCGCGTACGCGCTGTACTCACGGCGGCCGGCGTCGACACCGGTGTCACCCGCAGTGGTGCTCGTCGGCTGCGGGATTTGCCCGGTGCCCGCATGCCGCGGGGTGCGCAATCACCCCCGAGGGGTGAAGCCGGACGTACCTCCCCGAGGTGACTCTGGAGGGACGCCGTTCCCGTTCACCGGAGGCACCATCGACAAGGTCGACGTCTCCGGCGACCTGTACGCAGATCACGAGGCTGAGGTGCGCGGCTGGTTCATGAACGACTGATCGGCGGAAATTGCCCTGACGAAGGAGCAGCGACATGACTCTGGCCTACGACTACCCAGTACTCGGAGCGTTCTGGACGATCATGTGGATCTTCCTGTGGGTCCTGTGGATCGTCCTTCTCTTTCGTATCATCGTCGATGTCTTCCGGGACGACACGCTCAGTGGAGGCGCCAAGACGGGATGGCTCATCTTCGTGATCGTGCTGCCCTTCCTCGGCGTGTTCGTCTATCTGCTGGCACGCGGCAGTGGCATGGGCGGGCGGGAGGCCCAACACGCCAGGGCCCAGCGACAGGCGGTCGACGACTACATCCGCGAGACCGCCGGCAGCGCCGCAGGACCTGGGAACGAGGCCGATCAACTCGCCCGGCTCTCCGAGATGCGCTCCACAGGTGAGATCACCGACGAAGAGTTCCGGCGGGGCAAGGAGAAGATCCTCCACTGACCTGCACGCAACCGGCCCGACGACCACGGCGGTCGACGCCACGGTGCGTGCCGCGCTACGGCCCGACGCGACACGCACCGTGCTTCGCCCCGAAACCCGCTGCCAGTTCAGCCCCGCCGAAGAGCGGCGGGTCGCGCTGTGCAACCTGCCGCGCGACCGCGTCGCGGCCTGGTCGGGAGCGGGCCGGCGGTGTCAGGCCGCCGGAGTCAGTCCCCGCGCGGGCCCCGGAAGTCCACCGAGGTGACGAGGGCGTAGTCGAAGTAGATCGGGTCCCCCTCCTCGTCCATCGGGTACTCGAAGCTGCTCTCGTTCGACAGGATCACCTTGAGGTCGGGAAGGGTGTCCACTCCGTCGTCGTTCTGCTCGACCGTGTGTCCTCGTTCCTCAAGGCGCTCCAGCAGCTCGTCGCTGGGAGTCCGGAAGACGTCGAGCCCGTCGAGAACGACCGTCACATCCGCGTCCTCGAGGCGGAACCGGTACACATGGATGTCGGTCAGCGCGCCCTTGGTGAAGCCCAGATTGAACTCCGTCCGGGACTCACCGTGCTCGCAGAGCACCTGTCCAGGCGCGTCGCCGAAGTCCGGGTCGGACGGGGCGAATCCCAGTTCGCGCGCGGCTCCGACCGCCTCGTCGGCCGACATGCCGAGCCTGAGCGTGGCAACTCCCACGTCCGGCAGCAGCTCCAGAATCATCGCCGTCCCTTCCAACCGTCCGATACATCGCCTGAGAGTTCTTGTCGTCCTACAGACCCTCCGCCGTTCGGCTTCTTGTTGTCGGCGCGCTCCATGCGAATGGCCGGGCCGTTGTCGACCTTGCAGACTTGTCCATGCCGGGCGGCTCCTGGTCGGCATTCGGGAGACGTGCCCCCGCGGCGCGTGTGCCGCGAATGGAACACCGGCGCCGTGGTACGCAGGGATCATGTCCTCAGTCGCGGTGCTGGTCGAGTTGGTGCGGAGTGGCACGTCCGGCGGGCATGTGAAGTGCTGGGAGCGCTTCGCGGAGAGCGCCACCCGCCTCCCCGAACGCACAACCGGTGGACCGGACCTCGACCTGACCGTCTACTTCCTCGGCGAGCGTGAGCGGGTCGAGGTCCTCTCACCGCGCGTACGGTACGTCATGCTCCGCCCGGTGCTGAGCACGGCCTCCCTGATGTCGGCCGACGGCGCGGAGGACACCTCCGACGTGGCCCCGTACCACCCGCGGCTCGCCGCGCTGCTGCCCCGGCACGATGTCTGGCATCTGACGCACAGCTTCGCCTACGCCGCCACCGCCGTCCGGCTCGCCCGGCGGATGGCGCGGAGGCCCGCCCCGGGCCCACGGCTCGTGGGCTCCGTGCACACGGACGTTCCGCTGCTGGCCTCCGTCTACACCCGCTACCTGGCCGACCGGTGGCTGCCCGGCGACCATCCGGCGCCGGGCGCGATCCTCGCCGACCGGGCCGAGACCTGGCTGCGTCGGCGGTACGACCGGCTGCTGGACTGTTGCGAGTGCGTGCTGGTGCCCACCTCGGAGGGCTGCGCCGAACTCGCCCGGAAGCTGGGCCCGCACCGGGTCGCCCTCCTCCGCCGCGGCGTCGACCACGAACGCTTCCGGCCCGACGCGACCGCCCGCGCTCGGCTCGCCCGCGAGTACGGCGTGCCGGCCGACCGTCCTCTGGTGCTGTTCGCCGGACGGCTGGACGCCACCAAGGGCGTGCCACTGCTGACCGAGAGCCTGCGGCTGCTGCGCGACCGCGGCCAGGCCGTGCACGCCATCATGGCGGGCTCGGGCGCGGAGGCGGGCGCGGTGCGGCGGTCCCTCGGCCCGGCCGTCACCCTGCTCGGCCAGCTCCCGCAGGACCGGCTGGCCCAGGTGTACGCGGGCTGCGACCTCTTCGTCTTCCCGTCCCGCACGGAGACCTGCGGCAACGTCGTCGCCGAGGCCATGGCGAGCGGCCTGGCGGTGGTGCTGCCCGAGGGCGCGCGCACCACGCGGTGGCTCGCGGAGCCCGGCCGGGACGGCATCGTCGTACGCCGTGACGACCCTCGTGACTGGGCGGAGGCCCTCGGCACGCTGGTCGACCGGCCAGATCTGCTGTACGCGGTGCGCCACCGGGCGACGGCCACGGCCAGGGCCGTCCACCCCTCCTGGGACCGGGTCCTGGCCGAGGACCTGCTCCCCGTCTGGCTCCCGTCCGGCCCCTCACGGCGGCGTGACAGCGCCCCGGCGGCGTAAGACTCGGGGCGCGCGGAGCGGCCGTACGACGGTCGGCAGGTCGGAGGTCACCCGGGGTCGACGGCTCGCCGCCCGCGCAACGCCGCGATCGTCGGCGACGAGTTCAGAGTCACGATGCCCGTTCCCACCAGGGCCAGCCCCACCACAGTCACCGCCGTGACCGGCCAGCCCGTGCGGATCGCCTCACCGAACACGGCCGTGCCCACGGTGACGGCGACCGCCGGCTCCATGGCGTCGAGCACCGACATGCTCGAGGCCAGCGGGCCCTGCTGGAACGCGCTCTGGATAAGCAGCAGCCCGCCCACGCTCGCCACGACGAACGCGTACGTCTGCCAGGCGCCGAGCACGGCGCCGAGCCCGTACCGCAGCCGGTCCACCATCGCCGCCAGCAGAACGGACTGGGTGCCCATGACCGCCCCGGCGGCCAGGGCCGTCACCGACGCCCGCCAGGGACCGGACAGGTGCCGGGCGACCGCCAGGGCGCAGCAGACAAGGGCACCGGTCGCGCCCAGGACCAGCAGCCATGACAGCGTGCCCGCCGACTCCGGCCGGCCGCCGTGCGGACGGGCGGAGAGCAGGGCGAGCGCCAGCCCGGCGGCCACCGCGAGCGTGCCGAACCATTCCCGGCGGCCCAGCCGCATGCGGTACAGCCGTGCCGACAGCGGTACCGCGAAGACCAGCTCGGCGACGATCAGCGGCTGCACCAGGCTGAGCGGCCCGAACGCCAGGGCCAGCGACTGGAACCCGTAGGCGAGCACGGCCAGGCCGATGCCGTACCGCCACAGTGGATCGCGGATCAGATGGCCCAGCAGGCGCGGCGACAGCGTCTCGGCGTCCGGTCGCGCGCTCGCGGCCCACTGCTGGAGCAGGCCCCCGACCGCGAAGCAGACACTCGCGGCGAGCGAGGCGAGTACGGCGACCGGCATGCCTCGTGCCGGCGGCTAGTCGGTCGTACGGTGAGTAGGCGCGACCTGGGTCGCTCCCCGTGTGTGGACGGAGAGCCGACGGCGCGGGTTGCAGACCTGGTTGAACCTCCACAGCATGCGGGCGAAGTTCGTCTGCCCACGCGGCAGGTTGCCGGGCAGGACGCACGGCGCGCCGAAGGCCCTGCCCAGGCCCGGGTGCCCGCGGTCGATGACGGCCCGGGTGCGGACCGGCTCCTCGTGGAAGCGCTCCGGCGGTTTCAGGGACATGCCGAGGGCCTTCGGCCGGAACGACCTCGCCTCCCTCCCCAACCGCTCCCGGCCGGACACCCGGAGGTCGACGGCCCGGATTTCGTGACCGGCCTCGCGCGCGGCCCCGGCGACCCGCTCGAGCCCCGGGGGTTCGAGCCGAAGGAAGACCGCGGAGTACGACAGGGCGCTGGGGTGGACGAGCATCACACGCATGGTCACCTCGCCACGGAGAGCAGGACGGTACCGGATACGAAGGGGTGTCCCCTTCGTATCCCGGCGCAAGCTCACCGTGTACCGCCATACCGCCGCTTGGCGGCACCCCGCGGCACGCAGGAGTGGTTCTGCCGCCTCGGCTACGGGGCCGGGGAGCGCCCGGCCGGCGCACGGCGTGGGCCGAACAGCGCGCGTCGGTCCGGATGGGCTCGGTCCGGGCAGACGTCCCAGCACTGGCGCGAGTGACCGCGGTGGCGGTGTGCTGGAGGACGGGGCCGTATCGCCTCCTGCCCCAGCAGCCGAACCGGACCCGACAGCGCAGGGAGATCGACTCGTGACCCACACCGGCTCCGGCTCCGCCCACGGCCCCCGGGTGGACGGCATCCCACGCCGCCCCGGGGGTCCCGCCCCGTCCACGGCGCGGGAGCACGGTCCGCCGCCGTGCATGGACCGGAACGTGGTGCTGGTCACCGGCGCCTCCTCGGGCATCGGCGCCGCCACGGCGCGGTGCTTCGCCATGGGCGGCTGGCAGTTGCTGGTCAGCGGGCGGGACCGGCGCCGCCTGGAGGAGACGGCTGCCGGCACGTCGGCCATCGTGCTGCCCGCCGACCTCGCCGCCCCGGAAGGACCACGCCTGCTCGCCGAGTCGGCGCTGCGCGCGACCGGCCGGATCGACGTCCTCATCGCCGGTGCGGGCATCGGCTGGGCGGGCCCCTTCGCCAGCATGCCGCCCACCGACATCGACCGGGTGCTGTCCCTGGACCTCAACGCCACACTCCACCTCGTCCGCGAGGTGCTGCCCGCCATGGTGGCGGCCGGCCGGGGACGTGTGGTGCTGATCGGCTCCGTGGCCGGGTGCGTGGGCGTGCGGGAGGAAGCGGTGTACTCCGCCGCCAAGGCCGGGGTGGCCGCCTTCGCCGAGGCACTGCGGCAGGAGCTGCGCGGCACGGGGGTGGGCGTGACACTCGTCGTGCCCGGCCCGGTGGACACGGCCTTCTTCACCCTCCGCGGCAGGCCCTACGGCCGCTCCCGTCCACGCCCCGCCTCGCCCGGCTGTGTCGCCCGCGCGGTCTGGGACGCCGTCCGGCACGGCAGAGACGACCTCTACGTCCCCGGCTGGCTGACCCTCCCGGGCCGCGTGCGCGGCCTGGCGCCCGGGCTGTACCGGCGGTTGCTGAACCGCTTCGGCTGACCGCCGGCGTCGTCGACACCACAGGTAAGCCGTCGGGCCGGCTGACCGTGTATCACCTTGCCGGGGTGGCCGGGCCGTCGTGAGACCGATCCGTCGAAGGCCCAGAGCCCGCGGGTGCGCGTCGACCGGCGTTCACCCGCCCGGCCGGCCAGGCGGAGCCTCCGGGTCTGCGGTGACGCCCGGCCCCGCAGGGTGGCGGCCGTGCGCGGCCGCCGCGCCGTCGCACCGCACCGGGGCAGCGCCGCTCGCGGCAGGCTGGGGCCGGAGAGGTACGCCGTTGGCGCGCAGCACCTCGCGGACGTCCAGGATCAGGGGGAACACCTCATGATTGCGGTCCTCGCCCTGCTCCTCCCACGCCCGCTGCTCGGCTTCGACGGCCATGCGATCCTCGGCGAACACGCGCTCGGTGAAGCGCCTGATGAACGGCCATGCCAAATGAAGGGATCCGGGAATCCGGGGCTTCTCGATCATGAGCAGGCCATAGGCACGACACGTACGCTGCTCTGCGTCCTCCGGCACGTACACGGCCCACAGGCGGAAGGCCGGACGCTCGGCCTTCTCCGGGACCAGGTCAAGTGTCTGGTACGGGTATTCGGTGCGGATGGTCATGACGTCGTCGGAGTCGCTGCCGCTGATTCGCTGGGCGGCCAGCAGGTCGGCACTGCGGTTCCGCTTCCCCCCGGCGTGGGTGAACAGGTATCTGGCCTCCACCGACCGCGCTTCCGTCCGGTACTCCAGCAGCTCGGGGTGGAGCCTGCCGACGACGCCCCGGTGGAGGAACTGGTGGTTCATGTCGAGCAGGTTCTCGTGCATGAACGAGTAGTGGCAGCGCACGGTACGGGAGAAGGTCATGGTCCTGTACCGCGGTGAGCCGAAGGTCGGCAGCTCGGGCAGTGCGGTGACCGCCGCTTTCTCAGGGTCGCCCGGGAAGACGAACACCAGGCCGTACGCCTCGCGGACGGGGTAGCCGCGCACGCCGCGTGGCGGCCGGCCGTCGCCTTTCGAAAGGTACGGGATCTGCGAGATGCGGCCGTCGCCGCGATAGGCCCACGCGTGGTAGCAGCAGCGGAGTGTCTCGCCCTCCACAACCCCCATGCTCAGCGGCACCTGACGGTGGGCGCACCGGTCCTCCAGCGCGTGGACGGCGCCGCTCTCCCCGCGGTAGAGCGCGATGCGCTCACCGGCGAACGCGGTCCCCAGCACCCGCCCGACGCGCAAGCTCCCGGACCGCGCGACGGGGTACCAGTAATCCGGGTTCGCCCCGACACGCCGAAGGTCGGCCACGCCGGACCTTGGACCGCGGTGCCGCGAGGGCTGACCGCTCCTGGCCGCCCCATCAGCGAGGATTCCGGCGCCGTCGGAGTCTGTCTCGGCCATACCTCTCCCTCGTGGGTGGATCTTCGGCACGGGCAGTCACGCGGCACGCCGGGCATCGCCGACCGCCGATCGACGCAGGCGCGTCGGCACCCTCCATCCTGGCGGCCGCCCGCCGCCCACGGCATGCCCAACGCGTCCGGATGGGGAGCGCGCGTACTCCTCGCGCCCATCCGCGAGCATCCGCGCAGGCGCGGGTTCCGCGTGGTGATCCCCGTTCCGGCGGAGCAGCCCGGACCAGCCGACCCGGCGTGCCTGTGTCAGGACAGCGCCCGGAATCGCCCGGCCGCAAACATACCCCTAGGGGTATTTGACATCCTCGACATCCAGCCCTTACCGTCGATGACACATACCCAGGGGGGTATATGGAGGTGAACTCGCCATGGCACGTGAAGTGGATCTGAAGACTTTCGCCGCGGCGTGGGCCGCCGGCGCCCTCGTTCTCGACGTGCGGGAACCGGCGGAGTACCGGGCTGGGCACGTACCCGGCGCGCGGCTCACTCCGCTGTCCGCGCCGGCCACCCTGGCCGACCCGGCACTCCGCCTGCCAACGGACAGGCCGGTGTACGTGATCTGCGCCAGCGGCAATCGCAGCCGATGGGCCGCGGACCAGCTCACCGCCCTCGGAGTGGACGCGCGGTCCGTCGCCGAAGGCACCAAGGGCTGGATCAGCGCGGGCCGTCGTGTGGCGACCGGGCTCACCCCCGGTCTCGCCTGACACTCCCGCACTCCACCACCACCCGACGCCGTCGGGGCCGGAACCACCACACCTTCCCCCACACCCCAAGGGGTATAGAAGCCGATCCCTTCCCGGAGGTCTCCGTGTTCTTCGCCCAGTACTACCTCGACTGCCTCTCCCAGGCTTCGTACATGATCGCCGACCCGACCACCGGCCGGGCCGTGGTCGTCGATCCGCGCCGCGACGTCTCGGAGTACCTGGCCGACGCCGAGGCGCACGGTCTCACCGTGGTCGGTGTCATCAACACCCACTTCCACGCCGACTTCGTCGCCGGCCACCTGGAGATGGCGGCGCGCACCGGCGCGTGGATCGGCTACGGCCGACGGGCCGAGACCGAGTACCCCATCCGCAAGCTCGCCGAGGGCGAGACCATCAGCCTCGGGGACGTCAGTCTGGAGATCATGGAGACGCCGGGTCACACCCCGGAGTCGATCAGCGTCCTGGTGTACGAGCACAGTGGCGACACGGTGCCGTACGGAGTGCTGACCGGTGACGCTCTCTTCATCGGCGACGTGGGTCGCCCGGACCTGCTGGCCTCGGCCGGGGCCACCGCCGAGGAGCTCGGGGCGATGCTGCATGACAGTGTGCAGAACAAGCTGATGGGGCTGCCGGACGAGGTGCGGGTCTACCCCGCGCACGGCGCCGGGTCCGCGTGCGGCAAGAACCTGTCCACCGAGAAGCAGTCCACCATCGGCGAGCAGCGGACCACCAACTACGCCTGCGCCCCCATGAGCCGGGACGACTTCGTGGCGATCGTCACCGCCGGACAGTCCGCCGCGCCGGGGTACTTCTCCTACGACGCGGATCTCAACCGCCGCGCACGGCAGCTGTTCGACCCGGCCGCGGCGCCCCGGCCGCTGGCCGCCGAGGAGTTCGCCGAGCGCCGAGCCGCCGGCGCCGTCGTCGTCGATGCCCGCGACCCGCAGGAGTTCGCCGCGGGGCATCTGCGCGGCTCGGTCAACGTGCCCGCCGACGGCCGGTTCGCGGAGCAGGCCGGCACCGTGCTGGCGCCCGATGCGGAGCTGCTGGTCATCGCGCCCCAGAACCGCGAGGAGGAGATCGTCACACGCCTGGCCCGGATCGGCTTCGACCAGGTCGTCGGCTACCTGCGGTCCCCCGACGACGCCCTGACGGCCCTGGCCGAGCACATCACGCCGGCCAGCCGTCTGACCGCGGCCCAGGTGCGTACCGCCCTGGAGAGCCAGAACCCACCGGTCGTGATCGACGTCCGCAACTGCGGCGAACGCGGAGAGAACGGCTTCATCGACGGCGCCCTGCACATCGCGCTCGGCGAACTCCCCCGCCGTCTCGACGAGATCCCCGCCGGCCGGCCCCTCGTCCTCCACTGCGCGGGCGGCCACCGCTCCTCCATAGCCGCCAGCCTGCTGCGCCACCACGGCTTCACCGACGTCTCCGACATCCTCGGCGGTTACGCCGCCTGGACGCTGCCGAACGCCCCCGCCGCAGCCTGACCCTCAGCGCCGACAGCGGCGGCCGACCACCTCCGTACGCCGGCCGCCGGGACTCGGCCCCCATGCGCACACCCCCACCCGCCCCACCCCGCATCCCCCTGCTTCGCATCCCCCGCTACGCATCCTCCGCTACGCATCAAGGAGTTCCCATGACGAACAGCGCTTCTCGCGCCGCCGGTCTCACCCCCTCGACTCTCCAGCAGCTGATCCAGGATGAGCGCGGTCCCCGCCTGCTGGACGTGCGCACACCCGGCGAGTTCCGGACCAGCCACATCCCCGGTGCCTACAACGTCCCCCTCCACACCCTGCGCGAGCACCGCGCCGAACTCCTTGCCCATCTGGACGAGGATGTCGTCCTGATCTGCCGCTCCGGCGCCCGCGCGGCACAGGCCGAGCAGGCACTCGCGGAGGCCGGCCTGCCCAACCTGCGCGTCCTGGACGGCGGCATGATGGCCTGGGAGGCCGCCGGGGCACCGGTCAACAGGGGCCCGGAGCGCTGGGACATGGAGCGGCAGGTCCGCCTCATCGCCGGGTCCGTCGTCCTCATCACCGGTGTCGTGGGCCTGCTGGTGCCCGGAGTCCATCTGATCGGCACGGCCATCGGCGCCGGGCTGACCTACGCCGCGCTCAGCAACACCTGCGCCATGGGCATGCTCCTGGCCAAGCTGCCCTACAACCGCGGGCCGCGGACCGACATCCGTGCCGTCGTCGCCTCCCTGCGGGACCAATCGTGATCGCCCTCGTTCTCGCCGCCTCCGTCGTCATCGGAATCAGTCTCGGCGTCCTCGGCGGCGGCGGCTCCATCCTGACCGTCCCGATCCTCGTCTACCTGGCCGGGCAGGGCAGCAAGGAGGCCATCGCCACGTCCCTCTTCGTCGTCGGCGTCACCAGCCTGGTCGGGCTCGTCCCGCACGCCCGCGCGGGACGTGTCCGCTGGCGCACTGGACTGGCCTTCGGCGCGGTGAGCATGGTGGGTGCCTACGGAGGCGGCCGAATCGCCGAGTACATCCCAGGCCCGGTCCTGCTCATCGCGTTCGCCCTGATGATGCTCGCCACCGCCGCCGCCATGCTCCGCAAGCCCCGCAAGACCACCCCGCACAGCCCAGGTCGTGGCGAGCTTCCCGTGAAGCTCATCGTCGTCGAGGGGCTCGCGGTCGGCGCGGTCACCGGCCTGGTCGGCGCCGGAGGCGGCTTCCTCGTCGTGCCCGCACTGGCCCTGCTCGGCGGTCTGCCCATGAGCGTGGCCGTCGGCACCTCGCTCCTGGTCATCGCCATGAAGTCCTTCTCCGGACTCGCCGGTCACCTCGCCGGGGTCCAGATCGACTGGGGCCTCGCGCTGGCCGTCACCTCCGTGGCCGTCATCGGCGGCCTGATCGGCAGTCGCCTCGCCGGACGCATCCCCCAGGACACACTGCGCAAGACGTTCGGCTGGTTCGTCATCGCCATGGGCGTCTTCGTCCTCGGCCGCCAGCTCCACCCCGCGCTGTGGACCAGCCCGCTGACCTGGGCCGGCATCGGACTCATCGCGACGGCAGCGGTGACGGCGGCCACCGTTCGCGCACGCCGCCGGCTGCGGCTTGCCGCCAAGGGGCCGCGGGCAGCCACCCGCGAACCGCGGACACAGCCCTGACCGCTCACCCCGAGGGGTGTACCCGCCACCGATCACCGCCGAGCTGCCGGGCTGCCGGGCTGTCAGCCCGCACCCCGCACACACACCGGCTGCCGGGGTCACGCTCTGCCGGAACAAACCCGGCCCGGACACCGTTCCACGAACCACATACCCCCGGAGGTATACGAGAGGAAAGTGACAGTCATGCCCACCACCGAACTGACCAGGGACAACTTCGAGGACACCGTCACCGGCTCGGAGATCGTGCTGATCGACTTCTGGGCTGCCTGGTGTGGACCCTGTCGCGTGTTCGGCCCCGTCTACGAGAAGGCGGCAGAGCGACACCCGGACATCGTGTTCACCAAGGTCGACACCGAGGCACAGCCCGAACTCGCGGCCGCGTTCAACATCTCCTCCATCCCGACCCTCATGGCCATCCGCGACCGGACGATCCTGTACGCCCAGCCGGGCGCGCTGCCGCCACCGGCACTGGAGGAGCTCATCGGCAAGGTCCGGGCCGTCGACATGGACGCCGTCCGCCGGGCGGCCACCCAGACCGCGGCGGATCGCCCCTGAACACAGGACCTCACCCATACCGGGTACGCCGGGACCTGAAGACCACTACGACCTTCAATGAAGCTGCGCCATCTTGAAGTAGCTGGTCAGGGTGCTGGTGTGATGTCGTTTCGGGGTGCTCGTGCTGGTCGTGGGCGGCAGTCTGGGGTGTAGATCATCGGGCAGGGGTGGGTTTGTGGATTCCCGTCCGTGGGTGCCGCTCCTACGCTCCGGCGCATGATGGATCCCGAGGTGTTGGAGCGGATCGCCGCGCGGCGTGCGGAGGCCGGGTCGCCGGTGGTCCAGGTGGCGGGTCGGGCGGTGCGGCTGGTCCCGGACCGTGGGCCGGGGGTGGCTGAGTCCGCGCTGCCGGCGGAGTACCAGCACCCTGACCGCCGTGCGGCAGGCCGCCGGCCCGGTTGCCACCCGGCAGATCGGTGAGGTGCTGGGCTTGGACACCGGCGTACGGGGCAAGCTGGAGCCGTTGCGCGGGAAGCTCACGAAGCTGGCCGACCGCGGCTGGCTGCACAAACGACCCAACGGGAAGTTCACCGCCCGCCCGTGACCAGGCCGCACGGCGGCGGGGCGTAACTGAGGTACCCCCGGCGGCTGTTGGAATTGTGTGACGAAAACCAAAGGGCACGCCGGGGACACCGTGTCCCTGGTCTACCAGTGCCGCCTGCCGCTGTCCACGCGCACCCTGAACTACCTCTCCGACCTGCTGCGACGCCATCTGAAAGCGATACGGTCGAGGTGGCGGGCGCTGCCGCCCGGGAGGATCGCGGTGATCGTCCTGGCCGTGCTCCGGCACGACCAGCGCCTGGCCGACATGGCCGGCGGCAACGACATCTCCGCCACCACCGTGCGCCGCTGGCGCGACGAGCTGATCGCCCTGCTGGCCGCGAAGGCCCCGCGCCTGGACCGCGCCCTGAAGAAGATCGCACGGCGCGGCGGTGAGGTCGTCCTGATCGACGGCACCCTCATCCCCACCCAACGCCGCACCGGGAGAGCGAACCGCCCGAACTACTCCGGCAAACACCACCGCCACGGCCTGCACGTCCTCGCCCTGACCGACGAGCGGGGCCGCCTCGTCTGGATATCGGCCGCCCGGCCCGGCCGCACCCACGACATCACCGCCGCCCGCCGCGACCACATCCTGGCCCACCTGCGTGCTGCCGGCCTCGGCGCGCTGGCCGACCTGGGCTTCCTCGGCCTGGACGACGACGGGGACGATCCCGTGGTCGTCACCGGCTTCAAGGCCACCCGCGCCCGCAGGCTCGCATCCGCCGAGAAGGAGGCCAACCGGGTCCTGGCCGCCGGACGCGTCCCCGTCGAACGCGGCTTTGCCCACCTGAAGAACTGGCGGATCCTCACCAAGCTCCGTACTGACCCCGCCCGCGCCACCCACCTGTTTCGCGCGCTGCTCGTCCTGACGAACATCGAGGCCACTACCGACAATTGATCTCTACCGCAGGTAGCCCACGATCAGCACATGCCCCCGGAACAGCGTCACCGGGCCGGGATCGGCTGGGTGAGGTTCACCGGATTGCCGTCGGGGTCCTGGATGTGGGCGACGCGCTGTCCCCACAGCATGTCGTTGGGGCCGCTGCGGACCGAGCCGCCCAGCGCCTCCACCCGGCCGAGGGTCTCGTCGACGTCGTCGACACCGATGCTGAGCAGGATCCGCGACGCCGCCCCAGTCCCCGGGTTCGCCTTGGCCACCAGCCCGAGGTCGGTGTCGCCGATGCGCAAGCCGAGGTAGAAGGCCGGGCCTTCCGCCGGTACCCGGAAGATCTCCTCAGCGCCGAACAATTTCGTATAGAAGCCGAGCAGAACGTCCTGGTCGGCAGTCACGATCACTGGCTGGATGGTGGACATGGCACTCCTGTCGAGAACGGTCGTGTCGCTGGGTAGACCGTTCGAGGACGGTGAACTCATCGGCAAAACCACCCCGCCGGACGATCTACAACACAGACTGCCGCCCACGACCAGCACGAGCACCCCGAAATGAGGTCACGCCACCCCGCTGACCAGCCACTTCAAGATGGCGGAGCTTCAATGGTCGACCTCGCCCCAATCCGGACGTAAGATACCCCAAGGGGTATTTATGAAGGAGTGATCGTGGAAGTGGAACTCGTGGGGGCGGACCTGAAGGCCGTTCTCAACCGGTTGCGCCGCGCGCAGGGCCAGATTTCCGGTGTCATCCGGATGATCGAGGAGGGACGCGACTGCGAGGACGTCGTCACACAGCTCGCCGCTGCCTCACGGGCACTCGACCGGGCAGGTTTCACCATCATCGCCACCGGCCTGCAGCAGTGCGTGACAGACATCGAATCCGGCCGCAAGGACGGCGAGGACACGGAGGAGATGCGCGCCCGGCTGGAGAAGCTGTTTCTGTCCCTGGCCTGAACGGGTGCATCGCGGCCCCGCGTCCCCCGCTGCACCCATCAGCGCGACCGATGGTCCGGCATGCCGTCCGGCCTGCCGGCAGTCCGGCGACGCATACCTCGACGTCCCACGTCCTGGCCTCCTCGGCCCCGCGAGCGAGGTGCTGATCAGGTTCGCAGCGTCCTGGTGCGACGACGACACCCGGTGACCGAGGACCGCACCACCGACACGTCCGGTGCCGCACCGGCCGCCCGCCGCGCAGCTCGCCGCCCCCCGGCCGGAGCCGGGCGGATGGTCATGCGCTGGAGGCCCACTCTCTCGCCCTGCCGAGAGCAAGGTGATGAAGCGTCAGCCAAGGCCGCCTGCAACCCGCTCATCCCCTCTGACACAACCAGACAGTTTCATACCGCACGAAGAAGATCGAGCCCAGACCGAAGCTTCGCCGCCGAGGCCTTGCACTAGTCGGGTGATCTTGAATAACCGGTCGTCGGTTGCTTCGTTCCCTGCTGTGGAGATGGCTGCCCAGTAAGCCCAGGCAAGGAGAACGCATGCGTACGAAGCTCTCGACGACCACTGCCGCTCTGGCCTTCCTGGCGGCAGGCGCCTTCGGCGGATCCGTCGCCGGCGCCGGCACAGCCTCGGCCGTCGGCACCAACACCCCGGCCATGGTCTCCGCATCCGCGGCGGTGGAGCCGACACTGCGAGAGCAGGCCGACTCCATCATGAACCTCACCTACCGGGAGTTCGCCGAGACCCCGCGCATCCCACCGTTCAACTGGACGAACGACGGCTGCTCCGCTCCCACGGGCAACGCGCCCTACGTCGAGGTGTTCCGGCCCGCCTGTGCGCAGCATGACTTCGGCTACCGGAACTACGGCGGAAGGCATGAGCTGAAGCTCAGCCCGACACGCGAGACGAAGAACTGGATCGACGGGCGGTTCCGCACCGAGATGCGCCACATCTGCGACGACACCTATCGCCTTCCGATGTCCCACCTCAGCTGCGTCAACGCTGCCGAGGCGTACTACACGGCTGTTCAGTTCGGTGGCGACAGCTCGTTCTTCTGAGCACATCGCCTGCTGGTACAGCGTCGACAGCGCGTTGTCGATGGAGTGGTGCCGCGACTTCCCCGAGGGGTCCGGCTTGTTCCACCGCACGAGGTTGACCGCGACGGACATCTGTCGCTTGCCGTCGGCCCGGGTCAGGGATATCGCGCCGGCCTTCAGACCGTGGCGTCGTGGCCTCGGAAACTGCCTCAACCGTCGTCGTTCCGTCCAGGGCGCGGACCGGGAGGGTGCGGCGCGTCCGCGTCAGCGACGGCTGGTTGACGATTTCGCCGTCGAGCAGCCGAGGCACCGCGCGGGCCTTTTCTCCCCCTGCGCGGATGGGGGGGGCGACCGCGTGTACAGGTCCTCCCCGACGACCTGCCGTTCGTGACCGGTCCGATCGGCCTCCTCGGCAGCAAGGCCAGCGACAACATGATCCGCGGCTGCGACACCCTCCTCATGGTGGGCACGTCGTTCCCGTACTCCGAATGGCTGCCCCCATCCCGCCGCACATCATGCTGGAGCAGGGCAAGGAGGCCGCCAAAGCCGCGGTCCAGGACCCCGACGGCCTCGCCATCGCCGGCCGCGGCGTCCGGCAGACGGATGTGCGGGGCGACCGGCGGCAGGGGCGGGGTTTCATGACCGGTTCGGCGGTTGGATCCACCCCAGGGACCGCTCGACGGCCCGTTGCCAGCAGCCGTATTCGCTCTCCCGCCGTTCGGGATCCATGGCCGGCAGCCACTGGGCGGCACGGTGCCAGTTGCGGCGCAGGACCTCCATGTCGGGCCAGTAGTCGGCCGCGAGGCCGGCGGCGTAGGCGGCGCCGAGCGAGACCGTCTCGGCGACCAGGGGCCGTACGACGGGAACGTCGAGCACGTCGGCCAGGAACTGCATGAGCAGGTTGTCGGAGGTCATGCCCCCGTCCACCTTGAGCTGTTTCAGGGCGATCGCGGAATCGGCGTTCATGGCGTCGACGACCTCGCGTGTCTGCCAGCCGGTGGCCTCCAGGACCGCTCGGGCCAGGTGGCCCTTGGTGATGTACGAGGTGAGGCCGACGATGACGCCGCGGGCGTCGCTTCTCCAGTGGGGTGCGAACAGACCGGAGAACGCGGGGACGATGTAGCAGCCGCCGTTGTCCTCGACGGTGCGCGCCAGGGTCTCTATCTCGGGTGCGCTGTTGATCAGACCCAGTCGGTCGCGGAACCACTGGACCAGCGAGCCGGTGACGGCGATCGGCCCTTCCAGGGCGTAGACCGCCGGCTGGTCCGCGATCTTGTAGGCGACGGTGGTGAGGAGCCCGTGCCGGGAGCGGACCACGTCGGTGCCGGTGTTCATCAGCAGGAAACTGCCGGTCCCGTAGGTGCACTTCGCCTCGCCGGGCGAGAAGCAGGTCTGCCCGAACAGGGCCGCCTGCTGGTCGCCGAGGGCGGCAGTGATCGGCACTCCCGGGAGCACGGAACGGGCCTCGCCGTAGTTCTCGGCCGAGGGCCGGATCTCCGGCAGCATCTGGCGCGGGACTCCGAAGAACTCCATGAGCTCGCCGTCCCACGTCAGTGACCGCATGTTGATGAGCATGGTGCGGCTGGCATTGGTGGCGTCGGTGATGTGCAGGCCGCCGGCCCTGCCACCGGTGAGGTTCCAGATCAGCCAGCTCTCCATCGTGCCGAACAGCACCTCGCCGTCCCGGGCACGCTGCTCCAGCCCGTCGACGTGATCGAACAACCATCGGATCCGGGGCGCGGAGAAGTAGGTCGAGGGTGGCAGGCAGCAGCGTTCGAGGAAGAACTCGTCCCCGGGCCGGTTCCTCAGATCGTCGACGAGCGGCGCGGTGCGGGTGTCCTGCCAGACGATCGCCTTTCCCAGCGGCGCACCGGTGCGCCGGTCCCAGAGCACGGTCGTCTCCCGCTGGTTGGCGATCCCGATGGCGGCGATCTGCCCCGCGTCCACGCCGACGTGGGACAGCGCCTCGGGCACCACGCGCTGCAGGTTGCGCCAGATCTCGACAGCGTCGTGCTCGACCCATCCCGGCTGGGGAAAGTACTGGCGATGCTCTCGCTGGGCGACCGACACCAGCCGCCCGCTGTGGTCGAACAGGATGCATCGAGTGGAGGTGGTGCCCTGGTCGATGGACATCACATACCGTGCAACCATGATCGGACCTGCCTTCCGATGTGTCGCGGTGCCGCGGGTGCCTACCAGCGGGCCGCGCCCAGGTCTCTGGAGATCGCCCGTGCGGCTTCCCGGAGCAAGGTGATCAGGGCCGGTCGGGGCTGTCCTCCCGCGTCGCAGATCCGCTCGACCGGCCCGGATATGCCGATCGCGCCCACCACGAGACCGCCCTGACCCCGGATCGGTGCGGCGATTCCGGCGTCGCCCATGCTCATCTCCTGCACCTCGGAGCCCCAGCCGACCTCTCGGATCTCGCCGAGCGCCCGGTTGAGCTCCTCGGGGAGTACCAGGGTGTGCCGGGTGTACGCCTCCAGTCCGGCCTTCAGCAACGGCTCGACGGGTGCGGCCCCGAAGGCCAGCAGGACCTTGCCGAGCGAGGAGGCGTGCAGCGGCAGCAGCGCGCCCACGTCCAGGGTCTGCAGGCTGTCGTCCGGCCGGAAGACATGGTGCACGATGAGCACCTTCCCCTCCAGGGGGGTGCCCAGGCGGACGGGCTCCCCACTGCGGGCGGCCAGGGCGTCGGCCCAGTTGATGGAGCGCGACCGCAGCTCGTTGACGTCGAGGTAGCTGGTACCGAGATGGAGCAGGGCCGCTCCGAGCTGGTACTTCCCGGTGGCCGCGTCCTGCTCCACGAAGTCCACGTGCTGCAGGGTGCGGAGAATGCCGTGGGCGGTGCCTTTGGCCAGTCCGAGCGACGACGCCACCTCGCCCAGTCCCAGCCTGCGGGGACCGGTGGCGAGCAGACGCAGGATCGCCGCCGCCCGTTCTATGGACTGGACCGGGCCGACCATAGAACGATCCTAGTCCGAGTCTTCGACTCCGGCTCAGGACCTGCGTTCGGTAATGCCGACCGCTGTTCATTGACCGACCGCCGCGCCCTCCTTAGCGTTTCATCACGCCCGGCCTCCGGCCGGCAGCGCTCCCGGAGGAGGAGGGCCATGACAGTGGCGCAGCTCAGCGCAGCGGTTCCCGAAGACGTCATGCACGTCTTCCCGCTGCCACACGCCCCCGGGGCCGCCTCGATCACGCGTCGGCGCGTGCGTGCGGTCCTCACCGACTGGCGCCTGTCCGCGGACGTCGCCGATGACGTGCTCCTGCTGGCCTCGGAGCTGCTCACCAATGCGCTCGTCCACGCCCTGCCGCCCGCGACGCTGCGGCTGTCGCAGGTCCTGGTGGACGGGCTCGGAGCCGTACGCGTCGAGGTGACGGACGCGGGACCCGCGACTCCGGCCGGCCAGCCGGCTCCCGGGCTCGACCCGGACGAGCACGGCCGAGGCATCGGCATCGTCATGGCGCTGTCCGCCAGGTGCGGCGTGCGAGAGCGCGCCGACGGGACCAGTCGGTGGGCAGACGTGGTCGTGAGGTGACGTGACCGAGCGTGCCGGGCGGCGTGTCGCCGGTGACCGGCGGAAAGACGACGACCTGCTCGCCGACGCCGTGGCGGGTGCGGTCCGGGAGAACTTCCACATGCCGCGAGCGCCTGTCTCGGGGTCTGCGGCCGGAGCCGCATCGGGCTCGGAGGGGTTCGGAGGCGGAACGCCCCGGCCATGGTTGCACCCAGGCCGTGCGCCTCACACCCGGCGGGACCCGGGCTCATGCGTCCGTTTCGGCGGGAAGAGCCTGTTCCGTCCAGATGATCTTGCCGGTCCTCGTGTAGCGAGTGCCCCAGCGTCGGGCGAGCTGTGCGACGATCAGCAGCCCGCGCCCTCCCTCGTCCGTGGTCCTGGCGTGGCGCAGGCGCGGTGAGGTACTGCTGGCGTCGGAAACCTCGCAGATCAGGGCGCGGTCACGGATCACGCGCAGACAGATCGGCCCGGTCGCGTGACGGATGGCGTTGGTGACGAGTTCGCTGACGATCAGTTCCGTGGTGAACATCAGGTCGTCCATCCCCCAGTCGGACAGCTGCCCGCACGCGAGGTTGCGGGCGTGCCCGACGGCGGCCGGATCGACGGGCAGGTCCCAGGACGCCACCTGGTTCGAGCCCAGGACGTGGGTCCGGGCGAGGAGCAGGGCGACATCGTCGGACGGCGGACCGGTCAGCAGGGCGTCGATCACATTGCCGCCGGTCTCCCGCAGCGACGCCCCGGGCGTCGCGAGGACGTCGGCCAAGCGGGACAGCCCGACGTCGACGTCCCGGTCGCGGGTCTCGATGAGGCCGTCGGTGTAGAGGGCGATCAGACTGCCCTCGGCCAGCTCCAGCTCGGCGGACTCGAAGGGCAGGGACCCGAGGCCGAGCGGCGGTCCGGCGGGCAGGTCGGGGAAGTCGACGGTGCCGTCCGGGCCGACGATCGCGGGCGGCAGGTGCCCCGCCCTGGCCAGCGTGCACTGCCTGCCGACCGGGTCGTACACGGCGTACAGGCAGGTGGCTCCCATGAGCGCGCCGCCCACGTTGTCGTTCTCGGCCCCCGCGGGCCCGCCGCTGCTCTGCGCCTCCATCAGGCCGATGACGAGGTCGTCCAGACGGGCCAGCAGCTCGTCGGGAGGAAGGTCCAGATGGGCGAGCGTACGCACCGCCGTGCGCAGGCGCCCCATGGTCGCGGCGGCGTTGATGCCATGTCCGACGACGTCCCCGACGACCAGGGCGACCCGCGTCCCGGAGAGCGGGATCACGTCGAACCAGTCGCCCCCCACACCGCTCGGCGCGTCCGCCGGGAAGTACCACGAGGCGACCTCCAGAGCGGATCCTCCCGTCAGCTCCTGGGGCAGGAGGTAGCTCTGCATCGAGCGGGCCGCGGTGCGCTCGCGGGTGAAGCGGCGCGCGTTGTCGACACACAGCGCCGCGCGGGAGACGAGTTCCTCGACGAGACGTACGTCGTCGTCCTCGAAGGGGCCCAGCCGCCGGGACCGGACGAACGTGGCCGCGCCCAGGGTGACACCACGAGCCTTCACCGGGACCGCCATCACCGAGGGCAGCTCGAAGTCGCGGATGGCGGCGTCCAGGGACGGCTTCTCGGCCACCCGGTCGCCGGTGGGGCCGTCCGGGACCGGTTCCACCACCGTGCGGCCCTCCAGCAGGCAGCGGGCCACGGGCGACGAGGGCCCCCGCGAGACCGGTTCCCCCACGGCCGGGCTCGTCACCGGCGGGCCCTCGCGCACCGACTTCTGCCCCGCACGATGCAGGACGGGCGTGCCGCTCACCGGCCCTGGAGCCGGTTCCTCGCCGCTCATCACGGATTCCAGGAGGTCGACGGCCACGTAGTCGGCGAGGGACGGCACGGTGTCGTCGGCCAGTTCCTGTGCGGTCACCGTCACGTCCAGCGTGCGCCCGATGCGCCCGCCGGCCTCGTTGAGCAGCGCCAGGCGTTCCTGGGCCCGCCAGCGCTCGGTGACGTCGATGAGCATGTACCAGATGCCCACATGCCGACCGTGTCGGTCCCTCATCACGAAGAAGGAGGCCGAGTACGCGCGCTTCTTGCCGGGATCCTCGTAGTCGATTCCGCGGAACTCGTAGTCCAGCACCGGAGCCCCGGTCTCCAGGACCGCCCGCATCCTCTTCTCGAACGCCTCAGCCTCATCCCTCGGCAGCACTTCGCTCACCTGCCGGCCCAGCCGTCGGTCGAGGGGGAGCAGACGCTCCAGCAGTTCGTTCACCCAGACGTACCGCAGGTCGGTGTCCAGGACGGCCACGCCGACCGGAGCCTGTGCGAGGAACGGCTCCAGCATCAGCCGGCTCCCCCCGCCTCCCGGCATCCGCCAGAACGCCCGTTCCGGTGGCCGGCCGACGAACCGGCCACCGAGCAGTGCGGCGACGGTGGCGACCAGCACGCCCGGGACCATCTCGTAGATGCCCGACTCCAGCGGTCCGAGGAGCGGATTGATCTCGTCCCAGAGGAGCACCGTGGCCGCGCCGGACACGATTCCGGCCATGGCCCCCGCCCAGGTCATGCGAGGCCAGTACAGCGAGAGCAGGACGACCGGCCCGAAGGCGGCGCCGAAGCCCGCCCAGGCATAGGCGACGATGCTGAGCACCCCGTCCGCCCCGAGCGCGATCACGCAGGCGACCAGGGTCACCGCCACCACGGAGGCGCGACCCACCCAGACCAGCGCCCTGTCCGACGCCTCCCGCCTGAGGAACGCCCGGTAGAAGTCCTCCGTGAGGGCGACGGAGGACACGAGAAGCTGACTGTCCGCGGTCGACATGATCGCGGCCAGTACGGCGATCAGGAACACGCCGGCGACCCAGGGATCGAGCAGTGTCTGGCTCAGAGCGAGGTACACGGTCTCCGGGTTGCCGAGCGGCGTGTCGAGCTGCCCGATTCCCACGAGGCCGACGAGTGCGGCCCCGGCGAGCACGACGACCACCCAGCCTGTTCCGATACGCCGGGCCGCGGGGATGGCGCGGGTGCTGCGGATGCCCATGAAGCGGGCCAGGATGTGCGGCTGACCGAAATAGCCGAGGCCCCAGGCGAGCAGCGAAACGATCGCGACGGCGCCGAGCGGCCCGCCTGCCGACCACTGGCCGTCGGCGAAGACGGCCTCCGCCCCCATGTCCCGCAGTGTGGGGGTCTCGTCGTCGAGCGCGTCGCCCAGCGCCCCGAAGCCCCCGAGCATCCAGATGCCGATCACGGGAAGCACCAGCAGGGCGACGAACATCAGTACGCCCTGCATCACATGGGTGTGGCTCACGGCCAGGAAGCCGCCGAGGCACGAATAGACCGCGATGACCAGAGCGGTGAGGACCACCGCGAGCTCGAAGTCGACATTGAAGACGGACTCGAACAACAGTCCGCCGGCCACCAGCCCGCTGGCGAGGTAGACGGTGAAGAAGACGACGGTGACCAGCGCCGAGACCGTACGGAGAAGCCGGGTGCGGTCCTCGAACCGTTCCTCCAGGTAGGCCGACAGGCTCACGGCGTTACCGGCGCGCTCGGTGTAGGTGCGCAGCCTCGGCGCGACGAAGCGCCAGTTGAGGTAGGTGCCGACCGCCAGGCCGACGGCGATCCAGCTGGCGCCGATGCCGGCCGCGTACACGGCTCCGGGAAGCGCCAGGAACAGCCAGCCCGACATGTCGCTGGCACCCGCGGAGAGGGCGGCGACCGGAGCGCTGAGCCTACGGCCGCCAAGGGCGAAGTCGGCGAAGGTGTGGGTGCGGGTGTATGCCCAGATGCCCACTCCGATCATGGCTGCCACATAGACGACGAAGGTGGCCAGGATCGGCGCGCTCAAGTCGAACATGTCTTCCTCGCCTGCGAGGCCGGTGAGCAGCGCACGCCCGACGAGGTCTGCGGCCTTGCGCCCTGGTGAACAAATCTACTGATGTCAGCCACTGAGCGGCGACCGGTGGCGTCAGGTGGAGACACGACGGCATGACGCGCCACGGCAGGGCGGCGGTCAGTGCGGTCAGTGCGCGGTGGAGGCATCGGTGACCTCGCCTCGTCCGTCGGTCTCCTCAACCAGCCGGTCGACGACGAGCATCGCCACGTCGTCCGCCAGGCGGCCCCCCGTGTGGTGGAGCAGTTTCAGATGCAGTTCCTCCAGAAACTCCTGCGGAGTGCAGGTTCTCCGCACCGACTCCGCGGCCTCGGGCAGGGGGAAGAATCTGTGGTCGGCGTCGCGGGCCTCGTTCACGCCGTCCGTGTGCAGCAACAGACGGTCACCGGGTTCGAACACATAGCGCTCGGCCTTGGCTGTGGGCCCGGTGATGAAGTCTTCGAGGCCAAGGGGCGGCAGGGGGTCGGCGGGCATCAGCTCCTGGGCCGTGCCCCGGCTCAACCGCAGCGGGGGCGGGTGGCCGCGGTTGACCACATGGACCACGTGGTCGTCCGACACCTCGGCCAGCAGCGCGGTGACGAAACTCTCCGCCTCCTCCTCGACGGAGCTGTCTTCCCTGCCCTCGCCCTTACCCCCCGCTCCGGAGGAGCGGGCCACAGCGTCTTCCCGCCGGAACGCCGCCGCGCAGTGATTCATGACCTCCGCCAGTTCGGCCTCGTAGTGCACGGCCTCCCGGAAGGCACCCAGCACAGCCGCGGCCGCACGCACTGCGGGCAGCCCCTTGCCCCGGACGTCCCCGACGATCATCCGGACCCCGTAGCGGGTCGCCACGGCCTCGTACAGGTCACCGCCGATCTGTGCGCCTGACTCGGCCGCGAGATACATGCTGGCGGTCCGCGCCGGGCCCAGCCGGGCGGGTACGGGCCGCAGGATGGACTCCTGTGCCGCCACCGCGATCCGGCGGACCTGCTTGAGCTCGCTCTGCCGGCGGCTGTGCATGGCGCTGCTCGTGGTGACACTCGCGACGGTCACCACGAGCAGGCCCGCGATGTTGCTGAAGGCCTGCCCCTCACCCCAGGAATGGTGCAGGGTGGCACTGATCGAGGTGACGGACAGCGCCCCGGCCGCCGCCGCGAGGATGCCTCGGGGACCCATCGTGAGCGAAGCCAGTGCCGGCATCGCTGTGAGAAGGGGGCCGGTGTACACATCGTGTATGGGTGAGAGCTCGACTCCTAGCCCGAGCAGTATGAGCACGAAAGGCACAAACTGCGCGAGTCTGAACAGGACCCGGCTGTGACCGCCCGTTCCCGGTGGCTGCGCGGAGCGGAAGAGCGACCGCATGCGTACAGCCTGCCTCGTCAGCACCAGGGATTCCACCCGCAGCGGACCGGGCCGTGCGCTGTCGGGTGTGGTGTGCCGGCCTGGAGCGGCCGTGAGCCCGGCGGCTGGGAGCGGCTGCCCGTGCTGCTCACCCGGGCCACTGTCCCGGCGATGGCGGTGCGTGCGGTCTGCGCGACCGTCATCGGGCGGCTGCCGGCGAGCCGGTCGCCGCGGGTGGTGTTGGAGGGAACGGGCCTGCACGCATGGCCGCCCGGGAACGGGTACCCGGTGCACCGTGCCGAGCGCGGCGCACAGGCTGTCGCGCTTCCCTCGCGCGAGCAAGGAGTCACGATGAGCAAGGTGAAGGAGACCGTCGAGGTCGAGGTGCCCGTCCGCACCGCCTACAACCACTGGACGCAGTTCGAGGACTTCCCCAAGTTCATGGAGGGCGTGGAGGAGGTCAGGCAGGTCGACGACAGGCACAACCACTGGACCATGAAGATCGGCGGTGTCCGGCGCGAGTTCGATACCGAGATCATCGACCAGCTCCCCGACGAGCGCATCGCGTGGCGCACGGTGAGTGGTGACACGGACCAGAGGGGCCTGGTCAGCTTCCAGCGCGTCGACGACACGCACACCCGCGTCGAGCTCGTCATGGAGGTCGAACCGAGTGGCGCGGAGGAGAAGGCCGCCGACATGACGGGCACGATCGACCGCCGCGTCAAGGGCGACATGCGCCGGTTCAAGGAGTACATCGAACGGCGGGGCGGCGAGTCCGGGGCGTGGCGGGGCAGGATCAAGCCTGGGGGGTGAGGGCACCCGACCCGCACGGACCGGGGGGCCGGAGGCGTCAGCCGAGGGCCTGGAGCAACTCGCGCTCGCGCCGGGCGCTGAGGCCGGCGCGCCGTAGGCGCTCCAGGCCCTGCTCACGCTCCCAGAACAGTGTGTCGGCCAGCAGGTCCGCCGTGGGCCGGTGGCGGAGGCCGGCGGCGCGGGCGGCGGTACCCTTCCGGGCCGACCACCCTTCCCAGCCCGGCTCGACCAGCCACATCGGCAGGGACTCGGCGCCCATGTACTCGGCCACGCCGTTCGCCAGCAGCCAGGCCGAGTCGGCGGTGAGCACCGGGCCGGTGTGCCCGCCGACGGCGCGGGACTGCTCAATCCACTCCGCGAACGGAACGACCGGACCGACCGCGTCGTATGTGCCGGTGCTCCCCCTCTCCGCGGCGTCGAGCAGCCAGGTGGTGAGGTCCCTGACGTCGACCGCCTGTGTCGGCATGTCCGGGGTGTCGGGAACGAGCATCGGCTCGCGCGGATCGCGTGCCGCGCGAGCCACCCAGTAGCCGGAGCGTCCGCTGCGATCGCCCGGGCCGCCTATGAGACCGGCCCGGGCGATGAGGAGGCGGTCGCCCACGACGGCCGTCGACGCCTGCTCGCAGGCGACCTTCGCCTCGCCGTACGACGAGCGGTCGACCTCGCTCCGGTCGGTGGGGGTGAGGAGCGCGCCGGACTCGTCCGCGTCCGGCATGGCATGGGAGGCGTACGCGCTGATCGAGGAGACATAGGTCCAGTGCCCCGCGCTCCCGCCCAGTGCGTCGAGCGCCCCACGGACGAGGCCCGGCTGCCATGACACCTCGACGACCGCGTCCCATGCGCGGCCGAGAAGTGGTGCGTACGCCGAAGGGTCGCGCCGGTCGGCGGCCACCAGCCTCGCTCCTTCGGCGACCTCCCCGCTCTCCCCGCGCGCGAGGCACGTCACCATGTGACCGCGCTCGACGGCCTGCCGCGAAAGCTCCCGACCCAACCATGCCGTTCCGCCCAGAACCAGGATCTCCATCCCGACAGCCAAGCACCGCCCGGACCCGCGGTCAGGTGGGTTCACCGAGAGCGGACCGGGTCTGGGCGGACACCAGGAGGCGCAGGGCGTGGGTCAGGGCGCTGTCAGCGGTGAAGTCCGCTCCGGCGGGGAGTTCCACGAGGTCTCCGTGGGCGAGGACCAGGACTCCGGAGGAGCCGGGGCGTGCCGCTCCCGTGGCGCGTAGCCAGTGGCTGTAGGAGGGGGCGGTCGTGTCGCGGTGCTGTCTGCTTCTGCGGCTCACCTCGGCCATCAGGTCGTCGACGCCGGTGAGCGCCTCGACGGACTCGAACGGCACTCTCAGCACGGGCTCGTCGACCAGGCGGACGCGTGGCTGTTCCTCCGGCGGTACGTCGGGCAGCAGTCCGCGGCCGAAGCGGGCGTAGTAGAGCAGGCTGTGGGCGGAGTCGATGCCGCCGACGAAGGGCCGGTCGAAGCTCACCTTGCGGGTGCTCGCGATGTACTCCCGCGGAATCCTGGGGTCGGTCGGCTCGGGCCAGTGGACGGTCTCGGAGTCGCGCTGCCGCCAGGGCACGTACCGCCTGATGTCGTCGGAGGGCGAGGCGGGCAGCAGCTCGATGCCGAAGCGGTCGGGGTCCTTCGCGACGATGGACCCCGGTGTCAGCGAGTACACCCCGATCCCGGCCGTGGTCCAGAGGTCCTCATGGACCTGGAGGAACTCGTACGTCGCCAGCGCCTCCGTCTCGGTCTCGGTGGGGAACCCGGTGAAGCCCATCATCTGCGCCGCGATGCCGTTGCGTGCCAGCTCGGTCAGGACGTCCGGCACCTGGTCGATCCGTACGCCCTTGTCGATGAGGTCGAGGACCCGCTGGGTGCCGGACTCGTAGCCGAAGGAGACCGCGACGCAGCCGGAGGCGGCGAGCAGTGCGCCGGCGGCGCGCTTGGGGAAGGTACGTTCCAGGCGCAGCTCCGCGGCCCATCGGACGTCGAGAGGCGACTCGGCGAGTGCGGTGGCGAGGGTGCGCAGGTAGCGGGGGGACATGGCGTCCACGGCGAAGTACAGGGTCCTGCCGAACCGCGTGGCCTGGCGCAGGTCCTCCATCACGGCGGCCACGGGGCGTTCACGGGACGGCGAGGTGGGCCGGTCGGTGTTGAGGCCGTAGTCGCAGAAGGTGCACTTGTTCCAGTAGCAGCCGCGGGTGGGGCTGTAGAGGATCACCGGCTCCGGTGACCAGTACCGGTCCCACTCCCAGACGTCGTACGCGGGACTCGCCAGGGTGGCCACGCTGCCGTAGGAGATGTGCGGGTTCGGGCGGGACCTCGTCATGACCCCGCCGATGCCGTCGAAGCCGGTGCCGTCCCTGATCGCGTCGAGGATGCCGACGAGTGCCGTCTCGCCCTCCCCCGGGACGATGAGGTCGGCGTCCTGGAAGACCTTCCACAGCGCCTCGCGGTCGGCCGTGTACTTGACCACGTCTCCGACCTCGGTGCCGCCGAAGACGATCACCGTGCCGGGCAGTGCGGTCCGGATCAGCCGGGCCATCCGCAGAGCGACGGGCAGTTGGCTGGTGTAGTTGACGGACAGGCCCACCAGGTCCCAGCGCCGTTCGCGGAGCCGGGAGGCGAACTCGTCGGCGAAATAGCCCTCGAAGGGGCGGGAGACGGCCGCGGCGACCGCCGGGTCGGACAGGTCCGCGGTGCTGCACAGGTTGACGGTGGACTTCGCGCGCATCGAGAACCCGTCGAGCGAGCCGGGCGGCATGTCCAGTGCCAGCAGGTCCCACCAGCGGCTCATCACCGCGACCGCCTGGGCGTAGGTCGGGGGGTGGTAGAAGAGTTCCGGGTCCTTGAACACGGAGATCGCGTCGCGGGCCGACGTGGCGGTCAGGCCCTCCGCGGCCAGGGACAGCCGGTAGCGGATCTCGTCGTGTCGCGAGGGAGGCCCGGGCCGGCCCTCTGTCTCGGCTCGCGTCCGCCGTGCGGACTCGATCGCCGTGCCGAACCGGTCGGGATGCGCCAGGTACTGGAACGCGTCGAGGTTGGCGTCCACACAGCCGTAGGTGGCATGGCCGGCCTCGCGGGCGGCGCCCACGAGGTAGGGGATCGAGTGGTAGGGGGTGGTCGGATCGGTGACGGGTGGATTGATCAGCAGGTACGGGACGTCGCCGGTTCCCCTTTCGCGGTCGGGTGCCGGCCTGCCCAGCGGAACGAACACGCTCATCCCTGTGACTCCTGACTGCTGCTGTCCTGCCGCTGACGTGTGGTGCTGACGGCCGGTTCGGCGTTCGGCCCAGGCCCACGCCCATGCCCAGGCCCAGGCCCAGGCCCAGGCCCAGGCTCCGGCTCCGGCTCCGGCTCCGGCTCCGGCTCCGGTGGCAGGGTGCCCGGGGTGTACTCGGTGCCCGACCGGTAGCCGCGGAACGCCTTCTGAGTGAGGGCGCACAGGACGGCGAGGGCGATGGCCGTGCCCGCCGCCGGGAAGAAGGGCGCCGCGCCGAGGTGGCGGACCCCGAAGCCGGCCAGGGCGACGGAGATCGGGAAGGTGCCCATGACGGCCAGCATCACCAGGCTCATGACCCTGCCGATGAGCGCCTGAGGCGTCCACACCTGCAGCATCGTCACGGCGACGATGTTCTGCCAGCCGCTGGCCGCGGCGTACAGGGCGACGCTCACGGCGGCGCCGACCAGGCCGCCTGCGTACGGTACGGCCGCCAGGGAGACGCCCATGACGACCGCGAGCGCCGCGAAGAGGTAGGCGGGCGACGTCACCGTCCGGGAACGGGCGGCCAGCAGCGAACCGGCGAGTCCGCCGAGGCTCAGACAGGTCAGCAGCACGCCGTAGCCGGTGGCACCCATGCCCTGATGGGCGAGCTCGGGCAGCGCTACCTCGATCGTGCCGGTGAACGCCAGGTTGCAGACCAGCGCGACCACGAGGACGACGTGCAGCAGCCGTCCGTGGCGGAGCAGTTCGGCGAAGGACGGTCCCTCGGCGGCGACCGCTCGCGCGCTGTCGGCCCGGGTCGCGCGTGGGGCACCGGCAGTCTTGTCCGCGCCGGTGCGGATGCGGGAGAGCACCACGGCCGACACCACGAAGGACACGGCGTCGACCGTGAGCGCCGGGCCCGCCCCGAAGCCGGCCACCAGAGCGGCGCCGACGGTCGGTCCGAGGAGGCCGCCGGCCTGGTTGACCATGGTCGACAGGGCGTTGCCCCGACCGAGGTGCTCCTTGTGCAGCAGCTCGGGCAGCAAGGTGTACGACGCGGGGATGAAGACACCGGAGCCGGCGCCGAGGACGACGGCGATCGGGGCGAGTTGGGCGAGGGTCGGGGTCCCGGTGAAGGCCACCGCCGCCAGGACGCCGACGGCCGCGGCGCGCACCACGTCGGCGACGAGCATCACGCGCCTGCCGCCGTACCGGTCGGCCACCACACCACCCAGGGGAATGGTGACGACGCGGGGAACGCCGTAGCAGGCGAGCACGGTGCCGAGCAGGACGGTGCCGCCGTCCTGGGACAGGATCAGCCAGGGCAGGGCGACGGCGTAGCAGTAGTCCCCGACCGTCGAGGAGAGCTGTCCGGCGAGCAGCAGCCGGAAGCCGCGCACCGACATCGGTCCGCCGGCGAGTGCCGTACGGAACCTGTGCGCGGCTGCTGCCATGTCTCCGTCTCCTCCTGCGTCGCGGCGCCGGATACGCGGTGTGCGGGTGCGGTGTGCGGTGCGGTGGGTGCGCGGTGGGGTGTGCGGTGCGGGGCTGTCAGGCGACCGGGGATTCGCGCGGGCCGACCGGGAGGCGGCAGAACTCGCTCACCACCGCGGTCACGGTCGCGGGCGGAGGCAGCCCGTGGTTCGTCCGCATCTCGCGGCCGGCGATCTCCCAGGCGGGGGCGGGCACCGGTTCCACGACCACGTGCCCGTCGGCTCGCAGCTGTGACACGTTGCGGCGCACCGCCGGGCGTTCCCACATCCGGCTGTTCATGCTGGGGAAGAACAACACCGGGGATTCGTGGGCGAGCAGCGCGGAGCTGAGCAGCCCGGAGGCGAGGCCGTGCGCCGCCTGGCCGAGCATGTTGGCGGTCGCGGGCAGCACCACGAACCGTTCGGCCCAGACGGCGAGCGAGACATGGCCGGTGGTCAGCTCGTCCTGCCCGTCGCAGTACACCTCCTCGCAGACCAGCCGCATGGTCGAGGCCGGTACGAGGGCCGCCGCCGAGCGGGTCATGACGATGCGGACGTCGACGTCGAGGCCGGCTCGGAGGGTCATGAGGTACTGCGGCAGCACCAGTACGTTGCCGGAGCCGCACACTCCGAGGAGGAGGCGGCGCGGGGGCGTACCGCTGCCCGGGTCCGGGGCTGAAGGGTGGGCGTCCGCCATCACCGGGCCCCGGTGGCCTCTCCGGCCGCGGAGTCCAGGCCGCACTGGGAGGCGACGAGGTCGAGCCGGTCCTGGAAGTTGAACTTGTAGCTGGGGCAGGGCGGATGTCCCTCGTGCCACGCCTTGGGACAGGAGCCCCCACAGGTCGGCAGGTGAACACAGCCCTTGCACCAGCTCCCGCCCTGTTCGATCTCGTCGTTCCAGCCGTCGAAGAGGCCCGGTGGCCGCCCGGGTTCCGGGCCGGCTCGGTCGATGTGCGTGAGCGCGAGGTTCCGCTCGGCGTCGGGGACGAGGGGGTGCTCGCTGCACGAGAAGATGTTGCCGGTACTGCTGATGATCTCCGCCGCGGTGGTGGTCGCCGGGCACACGACCTTCTTCGCGGTGCTCGGCAGCAGTTGCACGGTCAGGCCGTTGCGCAGCAGGAGCCGGAGCCAGAGCATTTCCCGGTCCGCGAAGTTCTGCTTGGACACCTCGATGTCGGAGACGTCGTTCCCCCAGGAGTGGACGGGAACGATCGAGAAGGACACGTTCGACCGGCCGAATCCGAGTTCCGCCATCAACTCGATATAGCGGGGAACGCTGTCCTGATTGTGCCGGTCGACATTCGTACGGAACGTGAAGTGCGCCGATCGGGATTCCGGTTCGTCGAGCGCGGCGCGAACAGTGCGGACGATCTTCCAGAAGGAGCCGCGGCCACTCTTGAGCGGTCGGTGTTTGTCGTGTATCTCCGGAGGCCCGTCGACCGTGATCTCGAAATGGGTGACCCCGCAGGCGCGTATAAGGGTGTCCACCTTTTCCGTGGTGAGCAGGGATCCGTTCGTCACGAGAAAAGAGGAATACTCGACTCCTCGTTCGGCCGCGGCCTGGACGAACCGGGGTGCCAGGTCGCGGATGACCGCGTATCCCATCATCGGTTCGGCCCCGAACCAGTCGATGCGCAGGCGTCGCGTGGCCGGCGCGTTCACCGCGCGCAGGACCCGGTCGCGGACCTGGTCGCGGTGCGTGCGCGACAGACCTCCGCGGGTGTGCTGCTGGCCGCAGTAGGCACACCCCATGTTGCAGTAGGAGGTGGGCAGCAGGGAGATCTGGACCGCCGAGCGGTCCGCGGAGGCCCGCCGGTTGCGGTCGAGCACCGCGGTCAGCTCGGTCTCGTCGGCCGGTACGAGCACCTCGGCGCCGCGCAGCGCGTCGCGCCACGCCGGCGCCACACCGGCGGCGTCGCGGGCCTCCAGGGCCCGTGCCGTGGCGACGTCGACCGCCATGACCTTCGCGGTGCGGGTGCTGTACACAAGGCGCGCGCGGACGCCTGTGACGTCGGTGTACGTGCGGTCGCTCATCACCAGGTATCGGCTTACTCGGTCCATCCAACCCTCCGGCGCTGCGTGTCCCGGCAGTCGGCGATTCGCCGGCCGCGCGTTCCCGTGGCCGGTCCGGCGGACCGTGCCGCCGGACCGGCCGCGGCGGGAACGCCTGTGGCGTCGTGGACCCGTCAGCAGAGGACGTTCGTGTTGGAGTCCGCCGCCTGGCCCTCGACGGCGGCGGCCACGGCGCTGAGCCGTGCCTGGATCGAGCCGAGGACGGACACCTCGTCCGGGCTCAGGGACGCGAAGACCTCTCGCTCGGACTCGGACAGCAGGTCGACCGGGGTGCCGGCACGGCGCAGGGCTTCCAGGGGCTCATGGGACATGCGTCTCTCCTTCGGGCGATGGCCACGGGGGGTGATGCGCTTGACGCACGCCAGACTGCTCTCGGCGCGGCCGGGTTCACATCCCTCAATCGACTATGAATCGGCGGCGGTACGGAGGTCCGGGCCGACGGCGTCAACCGCTCGACGGTCCTTCTTGTCCGGAACATGACCCACGGCTACCCTGTCTCCGTGGGTGACGAATTCCGCACACAGGTCCATGTTTCGTGCGCCGTATCCGAGGTGGCAGATTTGACCGGTCGTGAAATTCGGATCGCTTCGCTCGTGGCCGCCGGCGCCTCGAACCGCCGTATCGCGAAAGACCTCTGCATCAGTCCGCACACAGTGGCGGCACATTTATGCAACATGCTCCGAAGAACGGGCGCGTCGAACCGTACTGAAATGATCGCGCGGCTGTACGCGCTGGGCGTACTGGTCCAGGGAACCTGGCCACCACTGCCCGCGGAGGGACAGGCGCGCCGGCCGCACTACGGGAACGAGGTACCGGTAGCCATGACCTTCGACGCCTTGAACGCGCTGCGCGAGGCCGGCCATCCAGTGGATCTGCTGGCGGTCGAACAGCGCTCGGTACTCTCCCAGCTCAGCGAGCAGGAAGTCGAGGTCCTCAACTCCGTCAAGGGGCGTCTGGAGGCCGCCGCGGGCGAGGTGGAGGGTCAGGACCTCAAACTCCTGTGAGCGGGCCCGCGCGTTGTGGCAGTTGCCGCACGGCGGCGCCGGAGGGGGCGCGTTTCTGCCCGGACTGCGGTACGCCGCTCACCGGCGGGGCTCCGTCCTCGGACAGCCGGAGAATCGTCACTGCGGTCTTCATCGACCTGGTCGGTTCCACCGTGCTGGCCGAGTCGCTCGACCCCGAGGCCCTGCGGCGGACCATGGACCGGTACTACGGCGCCTGCACGTCGGCGGTGACCGAACGCGGAGGCGTCGTCGAGAAGTTCATCGGCGACGCGGTGATGGCCGTCTTCGGAGCGTTCGTCAGTCACGAGGACGACGCCCTGCGTGCCGTGCAGGCGGCGTACGCGGTGCGGGAGGCGCTGGCCGACGCCGGCCCGGAGCGCGGCGGCCCCGCGGTGCGGCTCGACATCCACTGCGGAATCGCCTCGGGCGAGGCCGTGGTGGCCGGGGCCGCCGGCGGGGGTGCGCGCGTGGTGGGCGACGTCGTCCACACCGCCGCCCGTCTCCAGTCCCGCGCGGAGACGCACGAGATCCTCATCGGCGACGAGACGGCGCGGCTGGTGGGCAACGCGGTGCGCCTGGAGGCCGTGGCGCCGCTGCGGCTGAAGGGCAAGCGCGACCTCGTCACGGCCTGGCGCGTCGTGGGGCTCCTCGACGGTGCGGGCCAGGAGGACCTGGTGCCGCTGGTCGGCCGCGAGGCGGAGCTGGGCGCCCTGCTGACGGCATCCGACTCGGTACGCCGCGACCGCCGCTGCCGTCTCGTCACCGTGACCGGCCCCACGGGCATCGGCAAGTCGCGTCTCGTACGGGAGTTCGCCGCCGTCCGCTCGGCCGCAGGCGCCGTCGTCCTGCGCGGCACCTGCCAGCCCTACGGTGCCGGGCTCGCGTACCGTCCGCTGGCCGAGGCGGTCTGGTCCCTGCCCGGCGGCTGGGAGGAGGCGGTGAGCGCCCTGGAGGCCCTCCGCCCGAGCGCCGACCGCGCCGTCACCGCCCTCGCCGTGGCGTTGGGCGTCCGGGCCGAGAACGGGCTCCCGGTGAGCGTCGACGAGATCGGGTGGGCGTTCCGCCGCCTGCTGGAGGCGCTGGGGCGGCGGTCTCCGCTGCTCCTCGTACTGGAGGACTTCCACTGGGCGGAACCGACCCTCCTCGACATGCTCGGGGAAGTGGTCGAGGGGGCGGTCGACGCCGAGGTGCTGATCGTCTGCGTGGCGCGTCCCGAGCGCGCCACCGGGTACTCCGGCGGGGACGGCACGCTCGGCGAGGCCCTCGCCCTGCGCGTCGACGCGCTGCCGCTCCATCAGACCGAACGGCTCGTCGGCCTGCTGGCGGACCGCGCCGAGGTCGCCGCCCAGGAGGCGGCCCGCACCGACGACGCCCTGGCCCGGGTCGTCCAGGAGTGCGACGGCAACCCTCTCTTCGCCGAGCTGCTCGTGGAGAATCTGGCCGGCGACCCGTCCGCGGTGCGGGGCGTCCCCACGACGATCCGGGTGCTGCTGACCGCCTGGCTGGACCGGCTGCCGGCCGCCGACCGCCAGGTGCTGGAACGCGCGGCCGGTGTGGGCGGATCGTTCACCGTGGACGATGTGCGGGCACTCGCCGACGACGCGCCCTCGCTGACCGACGACGTACTCGACGGCGCGGTGAACCGGCTCCTGCGGTCACGCGTCATCCACCCCTCCGGTCCGCCCGGCGCGTACCGGTTCACCCGCGTGCTCGCCCGGGACACGCTCTACGAGATGACGTCCAAGGCCCGGCGCGCCGACTGGCACAGGAGGATCGCGGACCGACTCGAGGACCGGCTCTCGGAGCGGCTCTCGGAGCGGCGGCCGGATTCGCCGTCCCCCGGTCCGGGAACCGAGGAGGACCTCGCCCACCACCTGGAGTCGGCGTGCGGACTGCTGGCCGAGGTGCACCCGGGCGACCCCGGACTGCCCGCTCTGACCGACAGGGCGGCTCGTGCCCTGGTGGCCACCGGGTACCGGGCCCTGCACCGCCGCGACCTGCCCGCCGCCGTGTCGCTGATGGAACGCGGACGCGCACTGACCCCGGACGGGGACCCCGGCCATCGCGTCCTCGCCGTCCGCATCACCGACGCGTACGCGGCTCTCGGCCGGTGGGACGACGCCCGGCAGGCCGTCGCCGAGGCCGAGGACAGGTGCGGGCACGACCTGCCTACGCGGCACACCTGCGCCGTCCTGCGGCAGACGATCGCGCTGCGCTCCGGCGACCCGGCACACCCGGACACCCCGGCCGCCCTGCCGGAGCGGCAGGACGACCTGAGCTGGTGCAGACTCCATCAGCTGTCGTCCCTGCGCGGCTTCGCCGAAGGCAGGATCGGCGCGGCCGAGTCCGCCATGCGCGAGGCCCTGGCCCACGCCCGGCGGCTCGGCGACACGTACGAGGAGAACCGGATCCTGGTGTCGATCTGCGAACTGACGCAGTGGTCGCCGACCCCGCTCGGCAAGGCCGTGGCGCTCTGCGAGGAACTGGCCCGGCGCTTCGACGGCGACCGTTGTCTGCTCGTGCCGATCCTGCTGACCCGAGCGCGCCATCTGGCCCTGTCGGGCCGGGTCGACGAGGCACGCGACGACGTGGCGCGGGCGCGGCGGCACTCCGCGGACCTGGCTCTGACCCTCGGAGGTGTCGCCGCCGACCAGACCGCGGGGCTCATCGAGTCGCTGTGCGGCGCGCACCCGGCCGCGGCCCGCCACTACACGGTGGCGGCGGACCGGCTCGGCGCACTGGGGCAGAGCACGACGGCGGCCACGCTACGGGTGTACGCGGCCCGCGAACGCTTTCGTGCGGGCGACGACAGCGGCCTCGCCGCTCTCGCGCCGCCGACGGGGGTGACGCCGGAGACCCGCGGGCGGGCCGTCGAACTGGCCCTGCGGGCACGGATCTGCGCGCGGGTCGGCGCGTTCGACGAGGCCGTCTCCGCGGCCGACCGGGCCACCGCCGCCCTGGACCGCACCGACGACCCCTGTCTGATCGGCGATGTGTGGTTCGAGGCCGCCCGGGTCCTGCACGCGGCCGGGGCGCCCGCACGGGCCAGGTGCGCGGCGGAGCGGGCGCTGGCGGCCCTGACGGCGAAGGAGGCCGTGCTCCCGGCCGGGGCGGTCCGCACATGGCTGGCCGGCCGGGACGAAGAGCCGACCGACCGGGACACCGTGCGCACCGACCCGGAGGAGAACAGATGAGCGATCCGCCCTGGAGACGGCCGTCGAGGGCCTACACACCGGGTGTGCCGGCCTGGGGAGCGAAGACCAGTACACAGACCCTGGAGGAGTTCGCGGCCGTCCCCATGCGCGAGGTCTCCCCCGAGTGGGCCTGGGGCGGTGCGGACGGGTCGGGTGTCCGCGTCTGTGTGGTGGACAGCGGAGTGCAGGCCGACCACCCGCTGGTGGGTGGGGTCGACCGGTCGGTGACCACCGTCGAGAACGGCGACGGCGGGTTGGACATCGCGGAGTGCTCCCCCTCGGACCTGGCCGGACACGGTACGGCCTGCGCCGGTGTGATCCGTTCCCTCGCCCCGAGGGCCTCCGTCTCGTCCGTCCAGGTCCTGACCGACGGCAGGACGGGCAGCGGCGCGGCCCTCGTCACCGGGCTGTCCTGGGCGATCGACCAGGGGTTCGACGTGATCAACCTCAGCCTGGCGACGACCCGGACGGCCCTGTCGGCGCAGCTGCACGAACTGGCCGACCGGGCCTACTTCCGCCGGTGCGCGCTCGTCGTCTCCGCGCACAACCGGCCCGTGCCCAGCTATCCGTGGTCGTTCTCGTCGGTGATCTCGGTCGCCAGCCATGACGAGGACGATCCGATGACCTACTACTACAACCCGGCTCCACCCGTGGAGTTCCACGCCCGGGGCGTCCGCGTCCCCGTGGCCTGGCCCGGCGGCGGCACCATCCGCTCGACCGGCAACAGCTTCGCCGCACCGCACGTCTCGGGTCTGTGCGCGCTGGTCCTCGGCAAGCACCCCTGGCTCACACCGTTCCAGCTGAAGACGGTTCTGTTCCTGTGCGCCGGCAATGTGGTCGGCCGATTCGGAGGCGGGCATGACACTCCCCGTTGACGCCGCGGCGCCCACCGAGCGCCGCCTGCTGCAGTCCATCGTGGAAGTCGCGCGGCACGCCTTCGGGGCGGCGGCCTCCTCGATCTTCCTCATCGACCCCGACGCCGGGGAACTGGTCTTCGAGGCGGTGGCCGGCGAGGGGGACGGTCAGCTCGTCGGATCACGCTTCCCGGCGGGGACCGGCATCGCGGGGTGGGTGGCGGCCTCGGGACAGTCGATGCTCGTCGACGACCTGCGCGAGTCGAAGCACTTCTCGGGCGCGGCCGCCGCCTCGACCGGCTATGTGCCCAACAGCATCATGGCGGCTCCCCTGTTCAGCGGCGACGCGTGCATCGGAGTGCTGGAGGTGCTCGACCGTGGCTCCGGCGGAGTGCGGGAGATGGCCGATGTGGAGTTGCTGGACCTGCTCGCCGACCAGGCGGCCATCGGCCTGGAACTGCTGACGCGGCTGCGCGCCACGGCGCCCGACCAGCGGTCCGACAAGGCCCTTCGGCTGCTGGAGATGGCGGAGTCGCTGCTGGAGAACGCCCGTGGCTGAGCACTGCGTGCTCCTGCTGACCAGGCGCGGCGACAGGGAGGCCACCGAGGTGGCCTCCCTGTTACGCAGGATCGGCGTGCCCGTCCTCCGCCTCGACGCGGACGGGCTGGAGGATGTGGAGGCCACCTGCGAACCCGGCGGGCCGATGACGCCGATGACGCTGAACGGACACCGGTTCGTCCCCACCGTGACCTGGCTGCGCCACTTCTCACTGCGTGCCGCGCCGTCGACGCGCCCCGCCGACCGGCAGATGCTGTACCGCGACTCGTGGACGGCGCTGGCGCGCCAGCTGGCCGTCGTGTCCGGCACCACCCTCGGCGCCACCGATCCCGGCCAGCTCCGTCAGCGCGCCCAGGCGGCGGCACTCGGCATCCGTACCCCGCGGGGCGTGGTCACCACCGATCCCGCGGCCGCCGCCGGGCGGCTCGCGTGCGGGCGGTACGTGGTGAAGGCCCTCGACCGGCACTACGTGGAAGCCGAGCCGGGCCGGCTCGCCTGGTTCCTGCCCCGGATCCTGGAGCGGTCTCAGCTGGACGGCGCGCTGGGGCTGCCCCACGGCACACCGGTGGTGCTGCAGGAGTACGTCGGCCACGACGCCGAGTTCCGGGTCTACGTCGTGGGAGGTGAAGTCATCGCGTTCGAGGTGGCCAAGGACGACCCGCGCGACATCTGGTCGCGTCCGGACCGCGTGCGGGTGCGTCCCGCCGAGGCGCCGCCCGGCGTGGCCGAGGCGGTGCGTGCCCTGGCCGGGATGTGGGACCTCGGGTACGGGGCGTTCGACTTCCTGCTGGACCGCGGTGAAGCGGTGTTCCTGGAGATGAACGCCCACGGCGACTGGCGCTGGTTCGAGCGCAAGGCCGGAGTGGACGTGGTGACCCGGGCGGCCGTGCGCACCGTACGCGACCTCCACTGGTCCGCTGTCGGGGGACCCCGCCCGGGCCCGGTCGGCCTGCTCACCTTCCTCGGCGCGGCGCGGCCCGCGGCCCGCCCTACGGCCTCCTGACACGCCTCGGCCGAGCCGGTGGGGCGGGGGGCGCCCCCCATGTCGACGTACCCCGGGCAGCCGCCGCGCGCACGGCCGGAGGGATGACACGGGGCGCGCGGCCGAGGGCCGACGGTACACCGCCCATCCGATGGCCTATAAGGGGTGATAGCAGACAAATGATGTGAGCCTGGTGGAAGGCCGCAGAGCCAGGCTGTGTGAGGAGGCCGAATGGTGACCGACCCGGCCGACGGGGACACCGACGGCGCGCCGCCCGTGGCCCGTGCCGCTTTCGGGCGGCTGCGGGCCGTGGCCGATGCCGTCCTCTACGAGGGCTATCTGCTGTACCCGTACCGCAGGTCGTCGCCGAAGAACCGGGTGCGCTGGCAGTTCGGTGTCCTCACGCCACGGGAGTGGGCGGAGGCGGGCGGCCCGGTGCCGCCGGGCGTCTCGGGGTCCGTCGACTCCTGGTACCAGCAGACCGAGTGCCTCCTACGGGCCGGGCCGACCGCGTCGGTCCATGTGCAGGTGCGCTACCTGCAGCTCCAGCGCAAGCAGGTGGAGCGGCGGGGCACGGACGGCGACTGGCGGCCCGTCGAGGAGACGGAGAGCGCGGGGACCGTCCATCTCACCTTCGACGAGGCCGTGCCCCGGGAGACGGACCTCGTCGCACCGCTGGCCGCTCTCCTCGGGGACGGACGGTCGTTCTCGTTGGGGCGCACCGGTGGTGAGGAGACGGAGCCGCTCGGCGACGGGCACGGACGGGTGGTGCGCCGCAGATGGCCGGTCGAGGCGGTGGCGCTGGTACAGGCGGAGCGGCTTCCCGGGGAAGGCGGTCTCCATCGGCTGCGGGTACGCACGGAGAACACCGGCCGTTCGCCCGGTGGCGGCACGGCGTCGCGGGACGAGGCGCTGCGCGGTGCGCTCATCGCGACACACACGCTCATCGGCGGCGACGGGCTGGAGTTCGTCTCGTCGGCCGACCCGCCCGAAGACTGCGAGACGCACGCGCGGGACTGCCGCAATCTGCACACGTTCCCCGTGCTCGCGGGCGCGCCCGGCTCCGGCGCGGCCGTTCTGTCGTCGCCCATCATCCTCTCCGACCACCCCGAGGTGGCGCCGGAGAGCCCCGGAGACCTCCATGACGCCGCGGAGATCGACGAGATCCTGACCCTGCGGACGCTCCTCCTGACGGACGAGGAGAAGCGCGAGGCACGGGCCACGGACCGGCGTGCCGCCGAGATCCTCGACCGCGTCGAGAGCATGCCGCCGGAGATCTTCGCCCGGCTGCACGGCACCGTCCGGTCGCTGGACCCACGGCCGGAGCCGGAGCGGCTCGTCATGCCGGAGCGGCTCGTCACACCGTCGCCGGCCGCGCCCGGAGCGGAAACCGGAGCCGCTCCCGGCCCGGCGCGCGGGACCGCCCCGTGGTGGCAGGAGGGCGGCGACGACGGCCTGTGCCCCACGACGGACAGCGTGCTGGTCGACGGCGTACCGGTGGCTAGCGGCGCGCGAGTGCTGTTGCGGCCGCGCGGCCGGGGCGCCGACGCGCACGACATGTTCCTCACCGGCCGGACCGCACAGGTCGCGGCGGTCTTCCACGACGTCGACGGCAGCGTGCACGTCGCCGTCACGCTCGACGACGATCCCGCCGCGGAGCTGAACAGCTGGTACGGCCGGTTCTTCTACTTCCGCCCCGACGAACTCCAGCCGGTGGACGCCGACCGGGAGAAGGAAAGGTGCGATGGACGCTCTCGAAGTGCTGAAGCATGACCACCGCATGGCGGAGCGACTCTTCCGCGACCACCACGCCGCGGCCTCCGGCACCCGGCGGCGGGCGGTGGTCGAGGTGACCCTCGCGGGGCCTGTGGCGGCCACATACGACCGACTCCGAGACCGACTGCAGCGGAGGCCCAGGACATGACCACGGAGAGCGGCACCACAGAAGTCAGCCGACAGCCCGAACGTCCCCCTGGAGGGGAGGGTTTCGAGGAGATCCATATCCTGTGGATCTCCGAGGGCTTGAGCTGCGACGGCGACACCGTCTCCATGACGGCCGCCGGCCAGCCCGCCATCGAGGACCTCGTGCTGGGGCTCGTACCCGGCCTGCCGAAAGTGCACCTCTACAACAAGGTGCTGTCGCCCAGCGAGGGCGGCGAGGACTTCCTCGCACCCTTCCGGGCGGCCGCCCGTGGGGAGCTGGCCCCGTTCATCTTGGTCATCGAGGGATCGATCCCCAACCAGAACATCATCGAGGGCGACGGCTACTGGACATCCTTCGGCAACGACCTGGAGACCGGCGAACCGCTCACCCTCAACTGGTGGCTCGACCAGCTGGCCCCGAAGGCGTGGGCGGTGGTCGCCGCCGGCACCTGCGCGACGTACGGCGGAATCCACGCGATGGCCGGGAACCCCACCGGCGCCATGGGGCTGGCGGACTACCTGGGCTGGGACTTCAAGTCGCGGGGAGCGCTGCCGGTCGTCAATGTGCCGGGCTGCCCCATCCAGCCGGAGAACTTCATGGAGACGCTGGTGTGGGTGCTGCACCACGCGGCGGGGTCGGCGCCGCCGCCTCCGCTGGACCATATGCTGCGCCCTCAGTGGATCTTCGGCAGGACCGTGCACGAGGGCTGCGACCGTGCCGCCTACTACGAGCAGGCCGACTTCGCCAAGGACTACAACTCGCCCAAGTGCCAGGTGAAGGTGGGCTGCTGGGGCCCTGTCGTCAACTGCAACGTGCCCAAGCGGGGCTGGATGTCCGGCGTGGGCGGCTGCCCGAACGTCGGGGGCATCTGCATCGGCTGCACCATGCCCGGCTTCCCCGACGCCTTCATGCCGTTCATGGACGAGCCCACCGGCGGCAGGCTGTCGTCGACGCTCATCAGACCGTACGGGAGCTTCATCCGGCGGATGCGTGCGATCACCAACGTCGCGGTCAACCGCGAACCGAAGTGGCATCACAACGAGCCTGCGTTGACCAGCGGCTACGACCCGTACTGGCGCCCCTGACACCCCTCTGACACAGCCGGCAACGAGACAGGGACTTCATATGACCGACACCGAGGATCGAGTCCGCGCCACGGAGCGCAAGCCCGCACAGATCGTGGACATGTCGTGGGACCCGATCACCCGGATCATCGGCAATCTCGGCATCTACACGAAGATCGACTTCGCCAACCGCGAAGTGGTGGAATGCCGCAGCACCTCGTCGCTCTTCCGCGGCTACTCGGTATTCATGAAGGGGAAGGACCCGCGCGACGCGGGTTTCATCACCTCACGCATCTGCGGGATCTGCGGCGACAACCACACCACCTGCTCCAACTACGCCCAGCAGATGGCCTACGGCGTCAAGCCGCCGCGGCTGGCCGAACACATCACCAACCTCGGCGAAGCGGCCGAGTACATGTTCGACCACACCATCTTCCAGGACAACCTGGTGTTCGTGGACTTCTGCGAAGCCATGGTCAAGGTCACCAACCCGGGCGTGCTGGCCAAGGCGGAGCGGACCGAGGCGCCACGCGGCGACATCCACGGCTATCGCACGATCGCCGACATCATGCGCGCCTTCAACCCGTTCGAGGGCGAGGTGTACAAGCAGGCCCTGAAGGTCAGCCGGGTCACCCGGGAGATGTTCTGTCTGATGGAGGGGCGCCACGTCCACCCGTCGACGATGTATCCCGGCGGTGTCGGCACGATGCCGCAGCCGACCACCTTCACCGACTACCTCTCGCGGCTGATGAAGGTCCTCGACTTCGTCAAACAGGCCGTGGCGATGAACGACGACATCTTCGACTTCTTCTACGAGGCGCTGCCCGGCTACGAGGAGGTGGGACGTCGACGAATCCTGCTCGGCTGCTGGGGCGCCTGGCAGAACCCGGACGTCTGCGACTACCGCTACGCGTCGATGAACGAGTGGGGCAAGGCGATGTACGTCACGCCCGGCGTCATCGTCGACGGCAAGCTCGTCACCAACAACCTCGTCGACATCAACCTGGGCATGCGGATCCTGCTCGGCAGCTCCTTCTACGAGGACTGGGAGACCGAGGAGCCCTTCGTCACCCACGATCCCCTCGGCAACCCGGTCGACATGCGGCACCCGTGGAACCAGACCACCGTGCCCGTGCCGCAGAAGCGCGACTTCGACAACAAGTACAGCTGGGTGATGAGCCCCCGCTGGTACGACAAGGCCACCGACCAGCACCTCGCCCTGGACACCGGTGGCGGGCCCCTGGCGCGCCTGTGGTCGACGGCGCTCAACGGAATCGTCGACACGCCCTATGTCAAGGCCACCGGGCACAGCGTGCGGATCACCCTGCCGAAGAGCGAGAAGCTGGACGAGATGACACTGGAGTGGAAGATCCCCCAGTGGAGCAACACCATCGAACGCGACCGCGCCAGGCCCTACTTCATCGCCTACGCGGCGGCCATGGCCTTCGATTTCACCGAGAAGGCCATGGGTCTGGTCCGGGCCGGCGACACCAAGGTCTTCGAGAACTACGACGTGCCGGACGAGGCGATCGGCTGCGGCTTCCACGAGGCGGTCCGCGGTGTCCTCTCGCACCACCTGGTGATCAAGGACAAGAAGATCGCGAACTACCATCCGTATCCGCCGACCCCTTGGAACGCCAGCCCACGGGACAGTTACGGCAACCCCGGTCCGTACGAGGACGCGGTACAGGGCCAGCCCATCTTCGAGGAGAACGGGCCCGACGACTTCAAGGGCGTCGACATCATGCGGACCGTCCGCAGCTTCGACCCGTGCCTCCCCTGCGGTGTGCACATGTACCTGGGCAACGGCACCACCCTGCAGAAGTTCCACACGCCGACGTACGGCGGCGGTCATGAGTGACCACGGCCGGCTCGACGCCCCGGCGGTCGCGGACCGGCTGTCCCGCATCGACGAACTGCTCGGACAGGTCGAGGCCGCGCCCGGGCCGACCGCCCGGTCGGCGGTCGAGGCGGTACGTGCCCTCACCGAGGTCTACGGCGAGGCGCTGGCCCGCGTCCTGGACCACGCCGACGAGGAGTCGGCCGGCCGCATGACCGAGGACGACCTGCTCGGTCATCTGCTGGTACTGCACGCCATCCATCCGGACCCGGTGGAACGCCGGGTGGCGCGTGCCGTCGAGAGGCTGCGGGAGGCGGTGCGCGAGCGTGGCGGCGACCTGGAGCTGGACGGGATCGACGAAGACGTCGCCCGGGTGCGGCTGAGTACCAAGGGGTGCGGCTCCTCCTGGTCCGGTGTCGAGGAGGCGGTCCGTGAGACGCTGCTCGCCGCCGCGCCGGAGCTGTCGGGCGTGGAGCGGGTGGCGGAACCGGCCGAGGCCGCCCCCGCCTTCGTGCCCCTCGGCGCGCTGACGCTCCGGCACGCACAGCCCCAGGAGGCGTCATGACGGCCGGTGCGCTGGCCCGTGTCATCCGCGAGGCCGCCGACCGGGGGCAGGGGCCCGGCGACCACTGCGACCTGTGCGGGGAGAGGGTGCCGGACGACCACCGGCATCTGTGCGACACGAGCCGCGAGGAGGTGCTGTGTGCCTGCCGGCCCTGCTCGCTGCTGTTCGTCAAGGACGAGGCGGGCGAAGGGCGGTACCGGCTGGTGCCCACGCGCCGGATCAGGCTTCCGCCGGTCGACACCACGGCCCTCGGGGTACCCGTCGGGCTGGCGTTCTTCGTACCCCGGGCCGACGGCACTGTCACTGCCCACTACCCGAGCCCCGCTGGACCCACCCGATGGGAACCGGAGCCCGCGGCGTGGCAGGACCTCGTGGCCCGCTGCCCGCGGGTGGCCGACCTGGAGCCCGACGTGGAGGCGCTGCTGGTCAACACGGCGTGGGACATGAGCCATCACTGGATCGTCCCGGTGGACGACTGCCTCCGGATGGTCGCCGTCGTCCGGCGGGAATGGCGGGGAATGTCCGGCGGCGGCCAGGTCTGGCCGGCGATCGGACAGTTCTTCGCGGAGCTGACCGAACGGACGTGAGGAGCGGACGATGGGAAGGATCAGGGTCGGGAAGGCCCAGGTGAAGACCGACACCCCGACGCATGTCTTCGGACTGCACCAGGGCAACAAGGGTCCGTACAAGTCGCAGCCGGGCCACCACGAGGACGGCACCGCCGACGCGCGTAAGTCCACCGGCATCCATGTCGGAGGGCACAACGCGATCATGAGGATCATGCCGAACATCCCTCCGGGATGAGCGGCGCAGGCCCGTCACTACGGAACGATCGAGGAGGCAGGCACATGGCCAGACGTGTGCTGATGGCGGAGGCGGTGCTCGTGGGCGGACTGGCGCTCGCGATCCTGATCCGAGAGATTCCGGGACTGATGCGCGAAGTCAGGATCTGGAGGATGGCCGGATACCGCTCGGGAGCCCGCCACCCCCGGTGACCCTCGCGGTCCCGGGCCGGGACGGCGGGCACGCCGCCGTCCCGGCCCGGGTCGGCGGACGCGCGTCCTTCCGCCGGTGTTCCAGGCTTGTTCCTACCCGGTGGCTCCGGCGTCCGCCCACGGGGGACGGTGCGGGAGGGGGTCACGGGACCTCAGGGGGTCACGGGCTTCCGTCGCGTCCTCCGCCTGCATCGGTGCCGTGGGGTCCGCCAGCAGCGTCCGTGCCACCGAGTGGAGCAGTGTCGCGGCGCGGCCGACGGCGTCCCGTACCGGTGCGCTGAGACCGACGGTGACGTCCTCGTCGCCGCGGAGCCGTACCGCCGGTTCGCAGCCCAGGACGACGACGCGCGGCAGGGCGCCGTCGCTGAGCCGCGCGGCCAGGGCCAGGACCTTCACGGGGTCCATGCCGTGGGCCTCCGGGACCGCCGTGGCTTCCCCGACGTCCGGTTCGATGAGGTGGAGGGTGCCGGGCCGGTCGCCCCGGGGGGCGGCGTCGACGAGCACGGCGGCGGCGTACCCGTCCAGCAGCCGGTACGCGAGGTCCATGCCGCGGATCCCGAAGTCCGCGACGTCCACCGGTGCGGGCAGGGGCCGCGCGCGCAGGGCGTTGATCACTTCGGGGCCGAAGGCGTCGTCACCGAGGAAGATATTGCCGATGCCCGCCACCAGGAGACGCGACCGCCGCCCCGTCGGGCGTGCGCCGTCCTCCGCCGGCCCGGTCGTGAGGCCGGCGTTCACCGGATGTCCGTACGGTGTCCGTTGCCCATGAGGCTCCTTCGTCCGGGCCGGCTCGGAGGAACAGCATGCGCACCGGCCGGCGTGCGTGGCGGGCACGCCGCACGCACGCGACGGCGGAATTCCGTCGAAAGGACGCCGGTCCGCCTCGGGCGTCTCCGCGGGAGGCGGACCGGTCAGGCTGTGGCGGAGTCCCGGTGTGCTCCGGTCATCGCTCCGCGGGCTGCGGTGTGCGCCGTCCTGCCGCGATGCTGCCGAGGCCGCCGAGGAGGAAGGCCGCGGGCAGTGATACGAGGACGACCGTCTGGAGGGGGAACCAGTTGAGGTGCCACTCCGGGAAGAGCGCCAAGGGGCTGCCGGAGAAGACCGGGCCGGAGATCTGAAGGCCGACGGCGCAGCCGAGACCGCCGTAGAGCGTCCAGAGGAGGCCGGTGCGGTTGTAGCCGCGCCAGAAGAGGGAGTAGAGCAGCGCCGGCAGCAGGCAGGAGGCCGCCACCGCGAGGGAGAGGGCCGAGAGGAACAGGACGTTCCAGCCCTGGACCAGGACGGCCAGGCCGATGCTGAGCACTCCGACGCCGGCGGAGGCCCAGCGGGCGGCGGCGACTTCCTGCTCCTCGCTCGTACGGCCGCGGCGCAGGACATGGGTGTAGAGGTCGTGGGCGATCGCCCCCGCGGCGGCGAGGGTGATGCTGGCCACGACGGCCAGGGTGGTGAGGAACGCGGCGGAGGTGACCAGTACGACGAGGAACGCACCGTTCATCGCGGTGGAGGGGCCGCCCGCGAGTTCGTCGGCGAGCATCAGGAGGGTGCCGTTGCCGCCCGGGTCCGCGCCGATGATCGCGGGGGCGCCGACCAGCGCGGCGGCGGCCATGCCCATCAGGACGAGGGTGAGGCAGATGCCGGCGACGATGCTGAGCGTGTGGCGTACGGTACGGCGCGCGGCGGCCGCGTCCGGAGCCGTGCTCAGCTGTGCGGCGACGTGCGGCAGGCATGCCACGCCCAGGACGATGGTGACCATCAGGCCGATGAAGTCCAGGGTGCTCGCGGGCTCGGTACCCCCGGCGAACCGGAGCCCGGGAGCCATATAGCCGGCGGGTCGGCCACTGCCCTGTGCGGCGGCGTCGATCAGGGAGTCGGTGCTCCAGTCGAACCGGTGGAGCAGTACGGCGGTGACGGCCACGGCGGCGCAGAGCAGGATGACCGTCTTGATCAGCTGGATCATGATCGTGCCGCGCATGCCGCCGAAGACCGTGGCGCAGACGACCAGTGCCCCGATCATGACGATGGCGGTCTGTTCGGCGCCGGGGCCGGACAGCCCCAGCAGGGTCGCGGTGGTCACGCCCGCGCCGGAGAGCTGCACGACGAGATAGGGGACGCACACGCTCAGGGTCACGACGGCGACGGCGATCCGCACGGCGGGCCCCGGCGTACGCAGGGCGAAGGTGTCGCCGAGGGTGTAGCCGGCGCGCTCGCGCAGGGGACGGGCGAGCAGCAGGAGCACGCCGAGCGACAGCACGGTCGACAGGGCGATGAACATTCCGTCGTAGCCGAAGACCGCGACGCTGCCCGTGGTGCCGAGCACGGTGGCCGCGGAGAGATAGACGCCGGACAGGACGAGCGCGCCGCGCAGGGGCCGCAGCTTGCGGCCCGCCGTGTAGAAGTCGTTGACCTGTTCCCGGTCGGGTCCGCTGAGGGCGGAGATGAGCAGGATGGGCACGATGATCGTCAGGAAGCCCACGAGAACGAGGGCGCGCGTGCCGCCGTCCAGGGTGCCGGCCGCGGTGCCTGACGCGGCGAGCGTGATCTCCGGGGTCATCACCACTCCCACCCCGGCTGCTCCGGCTTCTGCTCCGGCGTCGCCGCCGAGGGCGTGGGCACCTGCGGGGTGCGGTCCGCGTCCTCGTGGCGGTCGTACCGTACGGCCGTCCACACCAGCAGGACGCCCTGGGCGAAGAGCGCCAGGGCGCCGACGGTGGTCTGCCCCCAGACCCGGGTGGCCAGGAACTCCTCGGCGAAGCAGGCGAGAAGCAGGTGGACGGCGAACGTCGCTCCGTTGACCGCGGCGAAGGACGTGCCGGGGCGTCGGTGACGCCGTGGCGGATCGTGGAGCAGGGGGTCGTACGGGTATCCCATGGCGGACTCCTGGCGGGCGCGGGTGCGGGCGCGCAACGGGCGCCGGTAGTGGCGCGGGTACGGGCGTGAACACGGGCGGTCGACGTGGGGGATCGCCTCCGACGAGTGCTCACCAGAGCACCTGTGGTCCGGCCGGTCCATGCCTTGTGCCGGGGCCGTTGTGCGCTCCCAACCTCGGGACGCGCGATTGTGCCGGTGCCCAGTCGGGACGCCCGCGCGGTACTGGGCCCGGTGCGCCGGTACGGCCGGTACGGGCTGGTGCGGCCGGTACGTCGGTCAGGTGATCGACCGGTCGCTGTGTCCGCCGTCGCCGTCGGCGGTGCCGAGTACGGCGGCCGGTCCGAGCAGGCGTTGGGCGTCGAGTGCGAGGGTGAGGTGGACCAGGTCGCGGGGGCGGGTCAGCGTGAGGCCGGTAATCTGCTCGAAGCGGCGGAGCCGGTTGAGCACGGTGTTGCGGTGGCAGAACATGTGCTGTGCCGCCCGGACGGCGGAGCCGCCGTTCTCGATCCAGACGCCGACGGTGCCGAGGAGGGTCTCCCGGTCGGCGGGGTCGAGATCGTACAGCGGCCGGAGCACCCCTTGCGCGAGGTGGGCGGAGAGGTCGGGCCGCGAGACGAGGAGCCCGTCGGGCAGGCGGGTGTCGAGCCGGGCGATCTCGCCGTCCGCGTGGCAGGTGCGCAGGGCGAGGGCGGCCAGGTCGTGGGCGCGGGCCAGGCTCTCCAGCCCGTGGACGACCGGGCTGATCCCGATCCGGAGCCCGGCACCGGCCTCCAGGACGGAGACGAGCGCGTCAAGGGGACGGTCGCCCAGGTGGGCGACGAGTACGTCGCGTCCGTCGCCGGCATGGCGGAGTATCCGGAGGCCGCGCACCTCGGGAAGGGCGCGGGGGACGCGGCCGTACGGTGGTGTCGCGCCCACCACGGCCACCGCGAAGCGTCCGTCGAGCGGCAGGTCGAGGATGGCCGACGCGTTGCGGACGAACTCCGGCCGGCTGCCGCGCTCCAGGAGCGCGCCGAGGATCAGCCGGACGCGCTCGCCGTGCCGGCTGGCGACGCCTTCGGCGGCCTGCCGGTAGGCGTCGGCGACCAGGACGGCGTCGCGGTCGTTGCTCTTCCACACGAGCTCGGCGACGTGTACGAGCTGGCGGGCGTCACCGAGGCCGTCCCGGTCCACCACCTGGATGATCGCGTTCCAGACCTCCGAGCCGGCCACCCGGAAGGCGTGCAGCACCTCGTCGAGGGGGCGGCCCTGTTCGGCGCGTCTTCTGCCCAGCTCCCGGGTGTAGCGCTCGACGTCCACGATGCGGTCCGGTTCCAGAGCCGCCTCCAGTCCGTACTGGACACCGGCGCCGACGGTCCGCCGCAGGTCCGGTGGCGCGAGCACGGGGTCCGCGTAGTAGGGCACCTCGGCGCGGATCTTCCGCACCACGCTGTCGGCGACCTCCGGGCCGTGCCGCAGGAGGCTCCTGCAGGCCCGGTCGAACAGCTGCTGCGGTGAGGGGTCCGCGGCGCCGCCGGGCCACGGGCGGCTGCCGGGGATGGAACTGGCGTGCATGGACCCTCCAGGTGGACGGGGCGTACCGAGCACCACGCGGGGCCGTGAATCCGGCGGCGCCCTTCCGGCGGCCACCATGCTAAGCAGTTGCTTACGCCGGGGCGAGGTCTCAGCCGAACCGTGACGTTTCCGACGCTCACCCGGCGGCCGACCGGGGCTTGCGCCGCTGTCGCCCTGTCACGTGTCCCGAGCGCCTGGACAGCCGTCGCACGCGGCGTACCGTCACACGGGCATCGCTCCGCCCCTCGGCCGTGCCGCGGCGCATCGATGCGCTACGGCGGCGATGCCCTCCATATCGCCAAGACGACCCTTCTCGACGTTGCGCATCAGTCGGGACGCGGGGCTGCCCGTCGAAGTGACATTGGGAACATACAGGCACATCCTGGAAAAAACGCCCCGGTGGGCCCCAGGAGATGGTCATGAGCGGTAGCCCCGGCGCCGGACCGGTCCGGCGCGCAGAGCCCGCGGGGAGTGCGGGTCATTGACACCGCCACGCGTCCGGGACACGCCGGACGGGCGACAGGGCCTCCTGACCGGTCGGCCGCGCCCGGCATCGGCCCGCCGCATCATGATCGGCTATGTGCTGTTCGTGGTCCCCGTCACCGTCGCGTACCTCACCGTGCCGAGCAGGCACACCGCGCTGTGGGCGGCGATCGGTCTGGCGGGTGTCGTCGCCATCCTCGTCGGTATACGTATCCACCGGCCCGCCCGGCGCTGGCCCTGGCTGCTGCTCGCCGCCGCGAACCTGGCCTTCACCGCCGGGGGCACCACGTACAACGCACTGGAGGCGTTCTTCGGACGGCAGAATCCCTTTCCGTCTCTCGCGGACGTCTTCTACCTCTCCGCCTACCCGCTGTTCGCCGCCGGCGTCTACGGGTTCATCAGGTACCGGTGCAGGGCGCGGGACCTGGCCAGCCTGCTGGACGCCCTGATCCTCACGTCGGGGCTCGCCCTGCTGTCCTGGGTGCATCTGATCAACCCGGTCGCCCAAGTCGCCGGCCCGACATGGGGCCAGCGCGTGATCCTGATCGCGTATCCGCTCGGCGATGTGCTCATCCTGGCGATGCTGGTCCGGCTGCTCGCCCTGGGCGGTGTCCGGGACCGCTCGGTCCAGCTGCTCACCTTGGGGACGCTGGGCATCCTCGTCTCCGATGTGCTGTACGGGCTGGGCCAGCTTCACGGGACCTGGCGGGTCGGCACCGTCATGGACCTGGGCTGGGTGGTGTTCTTCACCGCCTGGGGCCTCGCTGCGCTGCATCCGTCGATGGTGCGGCTCACCGAGCGGGTGACCCCGCCGTCGCCGGGTATCGCCATGGTCCGGCTGGCCGTCCTCGCCGTCGCGTCCCTCGTCGCGCCGGCGGTGCTGCTGGCCCAGTCGCTGCGGGGCAACGCCCGGGACGCGGCGGTCATCGCGGTGTTCTCGGCCGTCATGTTCGGGTTCGTACTGGCACGGCTGTGGGCGCTGGTCTCCGAACACCGCAGGGCCGTGACCCGTGAGCGGAGCCTGCGGGTGGCCGCCGCCTCGCTCGTCGGGGCGGTCAACTCGGAGGATGTCGCCCGGGCCGTCGAGGTGGCCACGTCGACGCTGTTCCCCCAGGGGGTGCGCCACGAGACCGTCCTCTTCGTCCTGGACGAGCGGCGCCGTCTGCGGCCCGTCTCGGGGCTCGACCAGGAATGGGCGTGGAACCTCGGCGACGGTCACGAAACCGACGGCGCCGGCCACGGTGACCGCCACGGCGGCGTGGACACCGGCGACGGTGGTGAGGGCGAGGACACGGGGCGCCGGGAGCCCGTGGTGCCGCGGCTGCTGGCCGAGGGGACTCGGATCGTCGACGCCCACGATCTCGGGCCCGACAGCCCGGCCCTGCTCGCACCGCTGTACCGGGCCCTCGTCTGCCCGCTCGCCCTCCCGGCCCCCGGCTCGGCCGAGCCGATGATCGGCGCCCTGCTGCTGGCCGGGCCCGAGAGGGAGCTGGAGCAGCTCGCCGGATCGGCGGAGTCGCTGGCCTCGCAGGCGGCGCTGGCCCTGGAGCGCGTCGGCCTCAGCGAGGAGATCAACCGGCGCCGGAGCGAGGCGTACTTTCGCACGCTCGTTCACAACGCCTCCGACGTCATCCTGATCGTCGACGACGACGACACCGTCCGCTACGCCAGTCCTTCGGCGACGGACATGTTCGGCGTCGCCGAGCTCACCTCCACGCCGCTGGCCGGGCTCGTCGCCCCCCGGGACCGGGACCGTGCGCTCCGCGCCCTCGCGCGTGTGCGGGCCGAGCAGGCGCGGGACGTGCACGACGACTGGCAGGTGCTGCGCGGCAACGACGTCCGGGCGGACGTGGAAGTACGGTGCAGCAACCTCCGCAAGGAGCGGACCGTGCACGGCATCGTGCTGACGCTCCGGGACGTCACCGAGCAGCGCCAGCTCGAACGGGAGCTCACCCACCGGGCGTTCCACGACTCGCTGACCGGGCTGCCCAACCGGGTCCTGCTCCTGGAACGCATCCAGCACGCGCTGCTGCGCGGACGGCGCGAGCCGACGCTCGCCTGTGTGCTCTTCGTCGACCTCGACGACTTCAAGGTCGTCAACGACATGCTGGGGCACTCTGTCGGCGACGAGCTGCTGGTCGCCGTCGCCCGGCGGCTCACGGCGGAGCTGCGGCTCAGCGACACCGCGGCCCGCCTGGGCGGTGACGAGTTCGCCGTGCTGATGGAGGGCGCCCAGGAGCCGCACGACGCGGATGCGCTCGCCGCGCAGATCGTCCAGGCGATGGGGCGTCCGTTCCGGCTCGCCAGCGGTGCGACCACGGTGACCGCCTGCGTGGGCGTGGCGACCGCGCGCGACTCCGACGAGGCGGAGGAGCTGCTCGGCCACGCCGACCTCGCCCTGTACGCGGCGAAGACGGCGGGCAAGCGCCAGTGGCGGCACTACCGCCCCGATCTGCACGCCGGCATGGTGGAACGGCACGAACTGACCGCCGGTCTGGACCGGGCGATCGGCGACGAGGCGTTCGCACTGCGCTACCAGCCGATCGTCGAGCTCGTCACCGGTTCCGTCGCCGGGTTCGAGGCGCTGATCCGCTGGCCGCACCGGCGCCGCGGGCTGGTGCCGCCGGACCAGTTCATCACGCTCGCCGAGGAGACCGGGCACATCACGGCGCTCGGCTCCTGGGTGCTGCAGAACGCCACCGCGGACATCGCCCGCTGGCAGCGGGCGCGCCACCGCGCACAGCCGCTGTACGTCAATGTGAACGTCTCCGCCCGGCAGTTCCTCGACCCCGGCTTCGTGGACGACGTGCGCCGGGTCCTGGACACCTCGGGGCTCGCCCGCGGCTCCCTCGTCCTGGAGATCACCGAGTCGGTCCTGATGCGCCATGACGAACAGGTCAGGGCGGCCATGCGGACCCTCAAGGACCTCGGGGTGTCCATCGCCGTCGACGACTTCGGCACGGGGTTCTCCTCGCTCAGCTATCTGCGGGAGTTCCCCATCGACGCCCTCAAGGTCGACAAGTCGTTCATCGACGACATCGTCACCGACGGGCAGCAGGTCGCGCTCGTCGAGGGCATCGTGCGCATCGCGGACGTCCTGGGTCTGCAGGTCACCGCCGAGGGCATCGAGAACGGCGGGCAGCGGGACCTGCTGGCCGCCATGGGCTGCCGGTTCGGCCAGGGCTACCACTTCGCGCGGCCCATGACGCCGGACGAGGCACAGAGGTTCCTCGTCGTCAGCCATGAACGGCAGACCACCCCCCTGCCGAGCAGACGCGGGCAGCGGCGCCCGATGGCCAGGACAGGGGCCCGCAGCAAGCCGCGGATGAGCGACCTGGCCCGGCTGCGGAGGACCAGCCGGATGTGCGACGCGGTGATCGACGAGGTCCACGGCCGACGGATCCGCTGCGGCGACGACTGGCTGACCGACTTCGCCTCGTGCAACTACCTCGGGTTCGACTTCGACCCCGAGATCATGGACGCCATCGCCCCGTACGTACGACGCTGGGGCACCCACCCCAGCTGGTCCCGGCTCATCGGCAACCCCCGTCTGTACACGGAGATCGAGGAACGGCTGGCCGACCTGCTGGGCGCCCCCGACACACTGCTGCTGCCGACGATCACGCTCATCCACTCCTCGGTGATCCCGGCCCTCGCCGACGGCGGCCAGGTGTTCATCGAGGCGCGCGCCCATCGCACCATGTACGACGGATGCGTCGTGGCCCGCGGCCAGGGCGCGGCGCTGCAGCGCTTCCACGCGGAGGAGCCCGACGAACTGGACCGGCTCCTGCGGGCCGCGCCGCCCGGCACCCCCCGGCTGGTGTGCCTCGACGGGGTCAACAGCATGACCGGGAATCTGCCCGACCTGTCCGCGCTGGCCGGGATCACCCGCTCCCGGGACGCGCTGCTCTATGTCGACGACGCCCACGGGTTCGGCGTGATCGGAGACCGCACGCCGACCGAGACCTCCCCGTACGGCACCCGTGGCAACAGCATCGTCCGCCATCTCGGGGAGTCCTACGACGGGATCGTGCTGGTCGGTGGCTTCTCCCAGGCGTACTCATCGCTGCTGGCGTTCCTCACCGCGCCACCCGACCTCAAGGCACATCTGAAGATCGCCGCCGCGCCGTACCTGTACTCCGGGCCCTCCCCCACCGCGTCCCTGGCGACCGCCCTCGCCGGGATGGACGTCAACGAGCGCCGCGGCGATGCCATCCGGGCGGATCTGTACCGCAAGACGCGGCGCGTCCTGGACCATCTGCGCGACCTGGGGGTGGCCACGCCCAACACCGACGGGCTGCCGATCGTGGAGGTCATGCTCGCCGACGGCTGGGACCTCGACGCCGTCGGCGACTTCCTGTGGGACCACGGCGTCTATGTGACGCTCGCCGCGTACCCGCTGGTCCCACGCCACCAGGTGGGTTTCCGCATCCAGCTCACCGCGCTCAACACGGACGAGGAGATCGACCAGCTCAACTCCACCCTCACGGCCCTGGTCGACCGCTTCCCGCTGAGGCAGAGCCTGCCCGAGCCTTCGGGGAGAGGCGGGCCATGACACGGCCACCGGGCCCCGCCGGCCGGGCGGGGCCCCGGAACCCGCCGCGGCACAACACCGACGCCGACGGAACCGCCGGACCGTCGCCCCCGTCGCCGCCTGTCCGGCCGACAACCACCGGACCCTGCACAGCGCGGACGCCGCCGTCGTCCGGCACCACGCCGCGTTCTACCGGCGGTTCCCGCCCGGCGGCGTCACGCGGTCCTGGAGTTGGGGCCGGTCCCAACCTCTACCCGCTGATGGTCGCCGCCGGTGCCTGCCGCCGGGTCGACGCCCTGGAGCCGAGGGCCGGCAACCACGGTGACGCGGGCGCGGTGCCGCCCGGGACGTACGGTGTCGCGTCGATGACGTTCGTGGCCGAGAGCGTCACCGAGGACCTCCACGGCACCAGGGTCGACAAGGACCCCACGCTGCCCGACTACGGCGACACCGGGATGGTGCTGCTGCGCACCGCACGGCGCGGCGGCCCGGGCAGCGGTGGTGCGCCGACCGTCAGCAGCCCTTCCACGCGTCCGGCAGCGCGTTGACGGTGCGGAGCGCGGCCGAGCGCAGCGCCGCGCTGCCCGCCACCGCCGCCCGTACGCGGCCCGCCGACTCCGCCTGGACGCGGCGGGCACCCGAGCGCAGGGTGGGGCGCGCGGTCCAGCCCTCCGTCACCCCGATGTCGCCGGTCTTCAACTGCTCTTTGTACGGTTCGCTGCCCTTGCCGAGGTCGATGAGGCCGATGCCCTCGCCGGCGGCGGCCTCCGCCAGGCGTGTCAGCAGCAGGAGGCCGGGCGAGTACGGGGCGGCCTCCGGATCGTACGCCGGGAACCAGTACTGCAGGACGTGGCGGGAGCGGAGCCCGAAGTGGCAGGCGACGGGGCGCTCCCCCGCGTACAGCACCGAGAGCGTGCCGGTGCAGCCGGGGGCGCGGGTGCGGTGCAGTTCCCGGAGGAGGGCGACGGCCCACGGCCGGGCGAACAGGTCCATCCGGTCCTTCGCCCGGAACTGGGCCGACTTCCAGCGCATAAGGGTGTCGAGGGATGCGGATGTGGTCTCGTCGAAGGCCAGCCTGACCTCTCCGACGCGTTCGCGGAGCCGGCGCTCCTTGGTCCGCAGTTGTCTCGTCCGGGCCTCCGACCGGGCCTCGAGCACGGCCGTGTAGCTGTCGAAGCCGTCCCGGATGCCGATGACCGGTGATGCCGCGCGGTCGACGACATGCGTCTCGAACGGGCGCTGCCCTTCGGCCAGATGGTCGTAGCGCCAGAGCTGGAGGCGGCAGCCGCGCAGGAGTTCCGCCGCGTCCCAGTCGAGGCCCGGCGCGTGGATCAGCCCCTGGCAGTCGCACACGCCGCTGCCGATGGGCACTCCGAGGCCCAGCGGGCGCCGTTCGAAGGGGAAGAACCCCACCGGACGGTCCGGGTCCGAGAGGACCGCCACCCTGGCCGACGGGCGCTGCCGGCCGACCGCCCGGGCGAACTCCGGGGAGAGGAAGGGACTGGCCAGGGCGGGGGCGCCGGCCTGCATGTCCCGCCAGGCGGCGAGCTCCGACGGGCCCAGCTCGTGCGGGGCTGCAACGGTGATGCTCACGGGGTGCGCCCTCCTTCCGACCGCCCGATCACATGGGCATAGTCCTGGAGGGAGGATCCAGGGGTGCCGTCGTACAGGTTCCTGTCGAAGGCCCACATCATGCCCTCGAGTCCGCAGGTCCTCATCTGCCGGACGGCGTCGTCCATGACGCCCGGGTGGTACGCGGCCACCTGCGGTCCGGCGCTCTCCCCGGCGAGCGGGAAGCCGCCGGCACGGGCGATCCTGGACACCCAGCGCACGGACGACCAGTTCCGTACGGTGTCGTCGCCGCCGTCGACCGGGACGGTGTCGTCCTCCGGGCGGCAGGCGTTGTCGCGGGGCGTGCCCGTTCCGTCGACGAGGGCGGTGGACACGATCTGGACGTCGTCCCTGTGCTCGATCCAGCCGATTGTCTTGAAGAAGCCGGCACCGCGGCCCATGAGCCGTGCGGCGGCCGTTGGGTCGAGATGCTTCCCGACCGCTTCCCGGTGGTCCTGCGGGAGGAAGCCGGCGCCTGGCACCAGCACCTTGACGAGCCCCTGGTGGCCGAGTGACCGGTGGAGGCCGATCTGCCAGTCGACGGCGTCGGCGAGGGCGGCGAGGTACCAGTCGTACCAGACGGACACCTGGCGTGGGGCGAAAGTCCCGCCCTCGTAGGTGTGCTGCCCCGGCCGCCACCCGGGGTAGGGGTTCGGCGGTAGGGTCGTGGCTCTGCCGGGGTCGTCTGCCGCCGCCTGGGCGTTGCGGCCGAAGGCCCAGTAGGAGGCGGTCTCTCTGTCGTCCCCGGAGGCCGGGGGCGGGTAGGTGAACTCTCCCGTCTCGCTCACTCCGGCCCGGATCGCCCAGAACCCTTCGAGGCCGAACTCCTGGTCGAGCCGGTGCAGATACTCCTCCGCCTCGTCACGGACGGCCTGGCTGAACACAATGTCGGGGCTCTCGGTGGAGCGTGCGCCGTTCTGGTCGACGAAGACCGCGTCCGGATGCTTCTCGAACAACCACTGCGGCGGGTTGTTGAGGCCGAGGCCGGCCTCGACTCGCATTCCGGCGGCGCGGAAGGCGTGCAGTGCCGCCTTCACCTCGGCGATGTACTCCGGGTCGTACCTGCCGTCGGTCCGTTCGAACCGGTCCCAGTAGATGGGCAGGTGGGCCACCCGGATGCCGTGCCGGTGCTCGGTCTCCGCGTGGGCCGGTGCCGTCTGGAGCGTGCCGAACCAGTACCGCTCGCGGTTGTCGTGGCCGAGGACGGCGAAGGACAGCAGGAGAAGCAGGGCGGCGGCGGTCGCGCCGACGACGTACGGCAGACGGTGGCGTGTCACGTCAGGAGCTCCTGGTACAGCCGCTCGTAGTCGGCCCTGAACCGGTCGGGCCCGAACCGGTCCTCGACGGTGGCCCGGCCCCGCTCAGCCAGGTTCTCCCACCACCAGGGCCGCTCCAGCAGCTGGCGCAGCAGGTGCCCGGTGCGATGGCAGTCGCCGGCGGGGGCGCGCAGCACGGTGTCGCGCAGCGACGCGAACTGGGGAAGGTCACTGAGGATGACGGGGCGTCCGGTGGCGAGCGCCTCCAGCACGGTGAGGGGCACGTCGGCCTTGCCACCGAGGGCACGGGGTACGAAGAGCAGGACGTCCGAGGAGACGATCAGGCCGTGCATGTCGGGTACGTGCCCGAGGATCTCGATGTCGTACAGGCCCTCGTTCTCGGCGTGGGCGCGCAGCCCGGCCTCGAGGAGCCGGGCGTTCTGGCCGGGCCGGGCGCGCACGGCCAGGACCGGATGGAACCTGGCTCCGGCGCGGGCCGCGACCGCGGCGGACTTGATGGCGTCCTCGGCGCCGCCCTCGGGGTCGTGGTGGGCGACGATCAGGACGGTCGGCGGGCTCGTGTCGGGGCGGGGGCGCCGGGGCCAGTGGTCGAGGCGGACCAGGGGCCGGATGATGCGTACGTCGTGGAAGCCGGCCGCCCGCAGTGCCCCGGCGGTCACCTCGGACAGGGCGACGGTCGGGCCGAGCGGCCTGCACCTGGTGAGCAGGGCGGGGTCCATGACGCCGGGGACGGTGTGGAGGACCGGCCGGCGGCCGACCAGCCGCGGCCACAGCCGGGAGAAGGAGGGGAAGCCCGATCCGATGGTCATGACGACGTGGACGAGGTCGGCGCGGCGGGCGGCCAGCGCGCCGACGGCGGCGGATTGGAGGCGTACGGGCAGGTCGGGGACGCCGTGACGGGAGACGATGGGCAGTCTGCGGCCGGAGGTCTGACCGATGGGCAGCCCCCGGGGCTGCTGCCCGAACCAGAGGAACTCGGTGTCCGGCACGGTCTGTGCGAGCGCTGTGGCCAGCTGGGTGTCTGCCCCCTGCCGGCCGTCGAGCGGGCCGCTGGTGAGCAGCAGTACGCGTGGGCGGCGCCCGTCAGCGGCCATGCCCACCCCCTTGGGTGCCCGGGGCGGCCGGGGCGAGCGGTGGCAGCTCGTACAGGGCGAGCGTGCCGTAGGTCCTGCCGTGCGTGGAGAACAGCAGCTTCCCCTCGGCGGCGAGGCTCCGTGCCTGCCGCTCGTCGAGGCCGCCGTAGCCCTCCTCGATCACCTTCCAGGGGATCACCAGGTAGCGTGCCTGTGCCTCGGCCCTGTCCTGCGGGGTCAGCCACTCGCCGAGGCGGTAGCGGTCCCGCAGCGCCCAGGTGGAGATGCCGCGGGTGGCTCCTCCGTCGATGGCGGCGACGGGGGTGCCCGCCGGGATGTGCTCGGACATGTAGCTGCGCAGCCGGGCGTAGCCGTCGTCGTCCTGGAGGCGGCCGGCGGCGTAGGAGGTGCTCGCGAAGGCCGTCGTGGCGGCGAGGAGGGCGACGGCGGCCACGCGGGCCGTGCGGTGGCGCGCGGGGCGGGGCGCGCGGTGTGGACGGGGCCGGGTGCGTCCTGAGAAGGCGACCGTCAGCGCCGCGAGGTTGGGCACGATCAGCAGGTAGAGGGCCTGTTCCTCAAGGGTGCCCTTGGCGAGGGCGTACAGCAGGGTGAGGCCGGCGCACAGCTGGAAGAGTGCCAGCATCCGGCGGGCCGGGGCCTTGCTCCGCCACAGGAGGACCAGGGCGGCGGGGCCGAGGGCGAGGAGGACGTACGTGGAGCCGTAGAGGGTCAGTTCGTCGGCGAGCCTGTCGGCCAGCGACGGTGTGCCGGGCGCGTTGAACCCGGATTCCTGGACCAGTCCGAGCAGTCGCCTCACACCGGCGGACTTCGCGTCCAGGAACGCGTCGAAGTGACCGGCCGCGGCGACCGCGGCGACGTACAGGCCGTACGGTACGACGGCCGTGGACACCGTGATCAGCAGCAGCTTCCTCGGTGGCCCCCAGCCCAGCAGCAGGGCGCAGCCCAGCGGCAGCAGGGTGATCAGCGCGGAGTGGTCCTTGGTGAGCAGGGCCAGTCCGAACAGCAGGCCGGCTCCGGCCGCCCGGGTGCGCGCGCGTTTCGGGAGGGGGGTGCGGATGAGGCCGAACAGCACCAGGTAGCCGGCCAGGGTCCACATCATCGTCTCCGTGTCGAGCATCGCCCGGTTGTTCTGCCGGATGATGTAGGGGTCCAGAGCGAACAGGAGCGCGGCCACGGCCCCGGCCGTGCGGGACGCCAGGCGGACCACCAGCAGGAGGAGAAGCACGGCCGTGCAGGCCGCGAGCAGGGCGTTGAGGACCCGGATGTCGTAGACGCCGGTCACGACGTCCGGCTCGAAGCCGAAGAGCTCTCCCCAGCCGGCCTGCAGGTAGAAGAAGCCCGGCGGATGCAGGAAGAACAGCCCGTCTTCGTTCCTGGGGAAGCCGCCCTGGGCGGCGCTCATGCCGAGTTCGCGGTAGATGAGCTCGTCGACGAAGAGGTCCGCGGACGGGCCGACGCCCACCAGCCGGACCGCTCCCGTCAGGAGGAAGGCGGCCATGGCCAGGAGGGCGACGGGTACCCGTCGGCGGCGTGGTGTACCGGGCGGTGCGTCCGGGATGCGGGTGAGGGCGGTGGCGGTCATCGGTCGTGCTCCGGTCCCAGGTAGATCTCCGGTACGAGCGGGATGTGCCCGTCGGGGAACAGCGCGTCCGCCTGCGTCCGGTAGCCGCGGATCAGGGCGGCCTTGTCGTCGAGCCCGCGCTGCCAGCTGGTGGCCGTGAGCGGGTTGCGCCGGGTGAAGGCGGTGTCGATCTCGTGGTGCTGGTTGTACGGGAAGTCGCTGTAGTACGTGACCTGGTGGCCGCTCAGCTCGGCGGCCGTACGGGCCAGCAGATGGTCGGCGTGCCCCCCGACGGCCAGGGGCGCGAGGAGGGCGAGGGGTCCCGCGCGGGCCTGCGCGTCCAGGACGGCGGCGATCAGGCGCAGGACGCCGCTGTCGTGGTGGGAGATCCGGCTCGCGGTGAGATGGCGCCGGTACGTCGGATAGACGTGGGCAGGCTCGGGCAGCAGCCCGTTGACCCGCCGGGTCCCTTCGGGCGCGCGGTCCGGCTTGCGGCGGAACAGCCCTTCGGGGACCCCGGCGTGCCGCCATGTGACGCCCATGCCGTCGAGGACGGCCCGGTCCTCGGCCCGCCGGTCGGCGTACAGCCGCTGTGCGTCGCACGCCCCGGTCTGATGGAGGTAGCGGCGCGCGGAGAGGGTGTAAGGAGGCGGGGCACCCTCGGTGAACAGGGTGAGGACGGTGACCGGGATGTGGTGCCGGGCGTACGTCATCAGGGCCCCGCAGGAGAGGACGGCGTCGTCGAGGTGGGGCGACAGAACCACCAGGGGGGCGCCCCGGTCGACGAGGGCGGTCAGCGGGTCACGGGCCATGACGCGTCCACCTCCTCGGGTACGGGCTGCGTCCCGGGCGCCGGCGGTGTCAGCAGTTGCCGGACGAGAGCGAGATAGCGGCCGGTCATCCGGTCCCAGGTGTAGTACTGGGAGGCCTGGTGGGCCCGTCGGCCGAGGTCGCGGCGGGCGCCTGCGTCGGCGGCGAGGCGGCGGATCTGCTCGGCGTACCCGTCGACGTCGAAGGGGGGCACTCCGACGTTGCCCTTGTCGGACATCCAGTGGAGCCAGGGCAGTTCGAAGTGCAGGACGGGCTTGCCGTACGACATGCTCTCCAGGGCGACGAGGCCGAAGGTCTCGTGCCGTGAGGGCATCACCATGAAGGCGCTGTCGGCCAGCAGCTGCTCCTTGCGCTCCTCGGTGGTGTAGCCGAGCCAGCGGACGTCCCGGTCCGTCCTGGCCAGGAGGGCCTTCAGTCTGCGTTCCTCGGTCGGGGTGCCGTGTCCCGCGATGAGCAGGGGCAGGTCGGGCGCCGCCTTCTCGTAGGCGGGCAGCAGCAGTTCCAGGCCCTTCATCTTCACGTCGATCCGGCCGAGGCAGACGATGTGGCCGCCGTTGCCGAACGCGCTGTCGTCCACGTCCCGGGGGTCGACGCCGTTCTCGATGAGGTGGATGGAGGCGTGCGGGCTGTGGCGCCGGGTGTCGGCGGCGTCGGCTCCGTTGAGGACGACGATGTCGCGGTAGAAGCGGAGCCCGAAGTACTCGACGAGGAACGTCGGGACGTGGTACTTCCGCCAGGTCGACTCTCCGCCCCGGCACTGGTTGACGCCGACGACCGGCGCCTTGGTGAACAGGGGCAGGAAGCTGGTCGTGAACGGCGGGGTGAAGCTCTCCAGCCAGACGTCGTGCGGGATGCGGCGGGCCATGAGGGGCAGCGCGGCCTGGAAGAGCAGCTGCCCGGCCCGGGGGCCCGCCCAGCACACCGGCAGGTGACGGTAGCGCAGTCCGTCGCGGACCGATGTGCCGCTGTGCCGGCCGGCGGTGAGGACGGTGACGTCGAACTCCTCGGAGAGCCTGCGGGCGACCTTGTCGACGACGACGGCTCCGCCACCCCGGTAGTCCTCGTTGGTCGCGTCGTCGTAGATCGACACGACCACACGCCTACGGGCGGCCGGCTCGGCGGCGGGGCCGGTCCGCGCGGCGGCGGCGCACTCCCGTACGAGCCGCAGAGCCGTCTCGGCGGCCGCCGGAGGCGGGTCCGCGCCGACGCCCATCGGCACGACGCCGGTCAGCGACGGTGCCCACCGCCGGAACCGTTCGCGCGGGTCGCCCGAGCGCCGCCCACCGGGCCGGTGCCGGACGGCGCCGTCCGCGCGTGCGCCGGGGCGGGCGTCGAGCAGCAGCGTCAGGTCGTACGCGCGGTCGAGCCGCTTGAAGAGGGCGGCGGTGCGTGAGGACGCGGGCGGGTCGAACTTCACCAGGCCGTCGAGCGGTCCGCGGTCGGAGACGATCACGGTGGGCCCGCCGTCCCGGCCCCGCATCGCCGACAGCAGCCGTGCCACGGCCAGCCGCAGCGCCAGGTCGGCGGCGTCCACCCGGGCGTGCACGGCGTCCAGTGCGGCACCGAGCGTAGTGAGGGCGCGGGCGGCGAACCCGTCCGGTGGCGGCGCCGACCGCGCGCGGCGGCGGGGGAAGCGGCGGCAGAGGACACAGCCGTAGCAGTAGGTCCTGGTGACCACGTACCCTTTCGCGCGCAGCAGCGGGACCAGTCGGCCGACGAGTGTCGTCTTGCCCGCCCCGTCGGGCCCCGACACTGCGACGAGGATGCTGTCCCTGGAGGTGGCGGACCGGAGCCGGGGGCGGGGCTCGGGCCGGGAGCCGGTCGTGGACCTGGTCATGAGGAATCCGTCCTTCGTCTCTTGGCGACCACGAGCGGCAGCCTGAGTGCCGCTTCGCGGGCCGCGGTACCGGTGCGGCCCTGGCGCAGCAGATGGCGGGAGTGCTCCGCCGCCACCCGCAGCGAGGTCTTGAGCGGGAGCGGCACGGGCAGTTCGACGGGCTCGCCGCGGTCGAGCCTGCCGATGGTGTCGAGCGCCGTGCTCAGCGCGAGACGTCCGCCGGTGGCCCAGCCCTCCCGCGCGGCCTCCCGGCCGGCCTCGATGACCACGGCGGGCCGCAGCAGGGGCCGGATCGCCAGCAGTTCGGAGAGGTCCAGGGAGAGGTTCTGGAACAGGCCGTGGGACAGCCAGATCCGCAGCCGGTCGGCCGGGCCGGGGACCAGCCAGGTGTGTCCGGGCGAGGGCACCGCCCGGGCGAACAGCCCGTCGGTGGGCACCACCGGGACGCCGAACCACGACACCGAGGCGTGCAGATGGGCGGCGGGTCCGATCGGCGGGTGCACGAGCACCTTGGTGGAGCGCTCCAGCCAGTACACCGACCGGTGCGCGCTCCAGTCGGCGAGTACCTCGCCGGCCGCGTGCCACCGGCCGTCGGGCACGACGAGGTCGAAGTTGGTGTACGTGTGGTCGCCCGTCGCGTCCGCCTTGATGAGGACGGCGGGGATGCCGGCGGCGCGGAGCAGGTCCGTCACCTCGTCCAGGTTGTGGCGGAACCGCTCGTTGCGGGTGTCGACCTCGGCCAGGGTCCTGGCGAGCTGCCGGGGGTAGGCGCGGGCGAGCAGCCCTTCGACCTGGTTGCGCCGGGCCGCGGCCAGGGCGCCGCGCAGTTCGGCGTCCCCCGCCGACCGTACGTCGCCCCGCCACACGGCGTCGACCAGCAGCCGGACGCCACCGTCGGGCGCGGCGTCGGGACGGGCGGGCCGGGCGACCTGGCGCGGGGTGCCGTTCACTCGGGTGCGGGGCGGGGGCGCCGTACCGTTCACGCCGCCCGCCGAGGGGGACGCCTGCGCCCGGACGGGGGGCGGGGCCTCGCGGTCCCGGGACGGGGCGTCACGGTCCCGGGACGGGGCCTCGCGGTCCGCGCGGTGGCGGAGGAACCGTACGGCCGCCAGGGTCCCGGCAGCCGTGGCCGCGGCCAGCCACACGGCGGGAAACGGCCGCAGTACGAGCAGGGCGCCGATGACGAGAAGGGGCTCGGCCAGCGGCAGCCGGGTGAACACGGCGAACCCCTGCGCGCGTACCAGCCTGTGGGCGAGGAGCAGCAGGGCGGTGACGGTGCCGCAGGTGCCGCCGATCGCGACGCCCAGGATTCCGCCGACCCGCCAGCCGACCAGCAGGGCCACGGTGAAGAGAAGCAGCCCGATGCCCTGCCGACGCAGGCAGGAACGGTCGTTCACGGCCTGGAAGAAGGTCGCGAGGAGGTTGATCCCGCCGATCGCGAAACCGGAGATCGCGGTGAACGCCAGCAGGGAACTCATCCGGTCGTATCCCGCGGGGAACACGGTGTTCAGTACCGGCGGGGGCGCCGTGGCGCACACGGCCGTCAGCGGCAGGGCCACGATGAGGTACATCCGCAGGGCGTTCGAGGCGAGGGGGTTTCCCGCGCGACGCCGCGACAGAGCGGGGAAGAAGGCCAGGGAGATGGCGCCGGCCAGGAACAGCGGGGCCCGGCCGACCATGACGCTCGCCTGATAGCTGGCCGCTTCGGTGCCCTGGGCGGGCAGCAGCGCGACCAGGACCAGGTCCGCCCCGGCCATCAGGGCCACCAGTCCCTGGATCGCGCCGAGTTCCGCGGCGCGGCGCCACAGGTCGTGGTCGGCGGTGGCGTGGAGTCGGCTCCGGCGGCCGGTCCCGGCCCGGCGGGGCCACCAGATCAGGAAGGGCAGGACCGCGATGCCGAACGCCGCCAGGGCTCCGGTGTCGCTGAGCCCGAGGGCGGACACCAGGAGCAGTCCGACGGCGATCTTGAGTATGGCCTCGCTGGTGGTGACGCCCGCGAGCGTCCGCATCCGTTCGGTGCCCTGGAGCCAGCCGACCGTGACGCGGGTGACGTAGATCAGCAGGGTGGCGGCGGCCAGTACCAGGGTGGTGGGCGCGCCGGCGAACTGTGCCGCCACGGTGGCGACGAGCGCGGCGGCGAGGGTACCGCCCGCGACGGCGATCAGTACGGCGACCCGGACGGCGTCGGCACGGGCGACCGGCGACGTGGCGCGGGCGAGGGTCTGGGCGAGCACCCAGGGTATGGCCACGACGGCCACGGTCGCCGCGCACAGCAGCAGGCCCTGCCCGGCGGCGAACGTGGCGAACGCGTCGACGTCGAGCAGCCGGGTGAGCAGGAGGGCGTAGCCGTAGTTGAGGGCGCCGACGCTGAGTGAGGCGGCGGTGATCCACCGTGCCCCGCTGACCGCCGTGACCTCGTCGGGACGTGCGGCGAGTTCCGTGAACGACGGGGCCACCGGTACGGCCGGGGGTGCGGCGCGGGCGAGGCTCATGGCGGGCTCTCCCCGTGGCCGAGCAGTTCGTCCTGCCCGGTCGCCAGCCCGACCTCGGCCTGGTCGGCCCGCACGCCGAGCCGCCGCAGGGCGCCGAGGGCGCGGACCTCGTCGCAGCCGTGCAGGAGGAGCCGGAAGTCGTCCCCGTGCCGTGTCCAGCCGTCGGTCTGCCGCAGTGAGCTGGTGAGGGCGTGGACGAGGATGTCGGCGTCCGCCGCCCGGAACCTGGTGACGACGGTGAGGTCGCTCGGCCTGCGGCGCGAGCGGCGGTGCCGACGGGCGCGCCGCATCTCCTCCAGCACGACCGTCGCCAGGCGCTCGGCGCTGTCGTCCCAGGAGTACGCGGCGGCCCAGGCCCGGCATCGGATCGCGGTCCGCTCCCGGGCGGCGGGGTCGTGAAGCTCCCTCAGGGCTTCGGTGGCCGCGTTGGTGAGATCCGAGTCCGGGGGTATCACCCATCCGTTGCGGCCGTGGCAGATGGCGTCGCGCAGGCCCGGCACGTCATAGGCGAGTGCGGGTGTGCCGACGTCGTTGGCCTCGATGACGGTGAGGCCCCAGCCCTCGGCGACGGAGGGTACGACGGTGAGCCAGGCGCGGGCGAGGAGCTCCCGCTTGCGCTCCTCGGTGACGTGCCCGTGGAAGCGCACCGCGCCGTCGAGGCCGGCTCGTTCGGCGAGGTCGCGCAGCCGGACGAGTTCGTCGCCGTCGCCCGCGACGTCGAGGCGCAGGCCCGGCACCCGGCGGGTCAGCTCGGGCATGGCCCCGACGAGGAGGTCGAGCCGCTTCTGCGGCATGAGCCGGCTTACGACCGCGATGACGGGTGTGCTGCTGCGCGGCGGCGGTGCGGCGGTGGTCGGCGGGTGCGGCGGGCTGCCGTTGGGCACTATGTAGATCGGGTTGTGCAGGCCGAGTTCGCGCCGTGCTCCTTCGCGGGTGGACGGCGAGACGACGACCACGGGGCGTCCCCGGTAGACCAGCCGGCCGGCCTGCTTCTCCAGCACCTTCCCGACGATGTTGACCGGCCAGCGGAAGTGCAGGTCGAACTGGTGCTGATGGACGTGGTGGATGACGCAGACGTCCGCGGTCGAGCGGGGTGTGAACAGAGGCGAGAAGAACGGGATGCCGTTCTGGAAGTCGATGACGGCGTCGTACGCCTGACGATGCCGTACGAGGTGGCGTGCCGCGGCGGCGTAGACCCCGAAAGTGCCGCCCGCGCGCAGGACCCTGATGTCGTCCGAGACGCACTCCGGGGTGGAGCCGGGCGGGCGGGCGGCGAACAGGGTGACGTGGGCGCCGGCCGCGGCGAACCGGCGGGCGATCTCGTAGCAGTACGCCTCGGCGCCGCCGGCCCGTGGATGGGAGGGGTCGCGCCAGTTGAGGAACAGGACGTTCGCTCTGCCGAGCTGGTCGAGTGCGGTCATGTCGGTCACCTGGAGAGGGAGATCCGGACGAGGTCGGCCATGGAGCGCAGTCCGTCCCTGCCGGGCGAGAAGGTCGACCCGGGCACGTCGGACCAGTTGACGGGTACTTCGACCACGCTGTGTCCGGCTTGCAGGAGGCGGGCGAGGATCTCGACGTCGAACGCGAAGCCGTCGACGCGGCAGCCGCGCACGGTGTCGCGTACGACGGGGCCCTCGAAGAACTTGAATCCGCACTGGCTGTCGGAGACGCCGGGCAGCGCGTGATGGGCGAGGCGGCGGAAGACCCAGCCGCCGGAGCGGCGCAGCGCGGACTGCTCGACCTCGTAGCGCGCGCCGGGTGCCCGCCGTGAGGCGATCACGGCGGTGTTGCCGGCCGCGAGGAGGGTCATGACGGCGTCGAGTGTTTCGATGGGGGTGGCGTTGTCGGCGTCGGCGAAGCCCACGTACCGGGCGGAGGAGGTGGCGATGCCGCGCCGGACGGCGGCGCCCTTGCCGTGGTCGCTGCAGCCGATCGCGTAGACGCCGACCGGCGCGTGCCGGAACGGTCCGAGGACCTCGTGGGTCCGGTCTGCGCTGTCGTTGTCGACCACGACGACGGCCGATGACCAGGGCTGTCCCCGCAGGTAGTCGATGGTGGCGGCCACGGTGGCGGGCAGTCGGCGCTCCTCGTTGAAAGCCGGAAGGATCACTTCAAGATCAACCGGCGGCCGGGCGAAGGCGCGCGGGACGGCGTCGGTCGCGGCGGTGGACGGCATGGAGACCATCAGGAGTCGCCTCCCCCGGGCGCACGGCGGGGCAGCCCGGATCGCGGGGGCGAGGCCGGGGTGATCGGACGGTACGGGGCCGGGCCGCGGTACGGGGTCAGGGCGCGGTACGGGGTGGGGGCGCCGGGCGCGGTCGGGCCGCGGGACGGGGCCGGGGCGCGGTGCGGCTGCCCGGCGAGGCCATGGCGGCACGGCTGCCTGTGAGTGTGCGAGGAACGCCCTGGACCGGCACGGTCAGGAGCCGGCGCGCCTCGGCCAGGATGGCCCGGACAGCCGTCCGAATCGGCCGTTCGACGGCCGGCGGAGGCGCTCGCGGAGGCCGGGCGGCGCCTGCGCCGGGGCGCGGCGTGCGGCCGGCACGCGG
>NZ_VSRY01000144.1 GCF_008271805.1 Streptomyces sp. TRM49041 | reverse complement strand
CAGGCGTGATGCGTGCTCGGATCTTGGACGGGGGCAGGGGAACGTCGAAGGGCGCGGCCCGTCATGATCATGTGATTCCACTCGCAAGATCGTGAAGGCCGCGCCCGTATGCCATCCTGCCCGACCCTGCCCACCTCTCGTCAACTCGCCGATCAACTCGGCGTCGGGGTCGGGGAGTTGTGCACGCCCGCGAAACTCCCCTCGCTCCTGGAGGCGGTCGACGCCGTGCCCGACCCGCGTTCTGTGCACCTGGTCACGCACCCCCTCCCGATGCTGCTCGGCCTGGTGGCCTGCGCCCTGCTGTGCGGGGCGCGCTCGGTGCGCGGTGTGATCCGCTGGGCGAACGGTCAGGGCGCCGGCATCCTGGCCGCACTCGAAGTCCCCGACGGTGATCCGGCGCAGTTGCCGGTGGCCACCACGCTCACCCGCACCCTTGCCCGGATCGACGCCGACGCACTCGATGCGGCCGTCGGCACCTTCGTACAGACCCACGCCGCCGACCCGCTGGCCGGAATCGCGGGAGATCCGCCCCTGCTGCAGCTGGCCGCGGACGGCAAGACGGTTCGCGGCGCCCGCGACGCCGACGGCCTGCAGCTTCACCTGCTCGGCGTCTACCAGGTCGATCCCGGCGTGATGCTCGCCCAGCGCGAGATGCGCCACAAGCCCCACGAGACCGTGCACTTCACCGCCGCCCTCGACCTGATCGCCGACATCACCGGGGCGATCGTGACCGCCGACGCCCTGCACACGGTGGCCGATCACGCCCGCTACCTGCACCGACGCGGCGCCTTCGGACTCTTCCCGGTCAAGGAGAACCGCGCCGCCCTGTTCGCCCGGCTCGACGCGCTCGACTGGGACGAGACCACGAACCCGCAGATCAGCATGGTCCGTACCGAGGAGACCAACAGCGGCCGCCACGAGACCCGCATCGTCCGCGTCCAGGCACTGGAAGACGGCCAGGTCAACTTCCCGCACGCCACCCATGCCCTGCTGGTGGAGCGGTACACCACCGGCCGGGGCGACGGAAAGACCCACGCGGACGCCGAACTCGGCATCACCACCGCACCTGTCCAGACCGCCGACGCGGCCATCCTCGCCCGCTGCGTGAGAGACCAATGGGCCATCGAATCCCAGCACTTCATCAGAGACGTGACCTTCGGAGAGGACGCCTGTCGGGCCCGCACCGGCAGTCTGCCCCGAGCCCTCGCCACCTTCCGCAGCCTGGCGATCAGCCTCGCCCACCTCGCCGGATGGAAGAACAACGCCGCCGCACACGACCACTACCGCAACCACCCGGCCGACGCTCTACGCGAACTCGGTCTCACGGGCTGAGCACGCATCACACCTGCCTCAGTCGCTTTGTACGACTGAATCAGAAGATCGCCGGTCTCCTCGTGGAGCCAGATCGTCGGAGACTCGTCAGTCGGCGTGTTCGGAATGATGCCGAGGAACTTTAGGGTCATGGTCGCTCCCGCCGTCGAGTGGGTTGCACCAGCGTGCACGAGCTTCACCCTTGCGGCTGGGCTGTGCAAGAGGGCCTTCGGACAAGCTGGTTGAACTGACTCGGGATGCAAGAAAGCCCCCGCACCTGCCGCCCCGGTGAGGGTGGCGAGCGTGGGGGCTCGGGGATGTTGAAGTGCCCGCCGAGCGGTTTCACAGGACCTTCAGCGGGCCTAGAGGGGCGTTAACTAGGCCGTTCTCGAACCTCTAGTGGCACGCATTCCCAGGCCAAGGCCCATACGGCCCACAAAAAGGCGTCACACCCAGGGCGCGGTTTCCGAGCTGGGGCCGGGGCCGCTGCGAGGGCTTCGTCTGAACTTCGCACATCCGAGTGACGAAGTGACGGAATGACGATTACTTCTGATCCACTCATAGAAACAACAACACTTCTATAAGGGGTAACCGGGCAGGAGCGTCATTCCGTCACTTCGTCACGCCTGTCCGCTGCTGGCGGGGGCTTTCCCGGGTGCTCAGGCGGCGGTGTCAGTGCCCGCCAGCTTCGCCCAATGGATCTGGATGCGCCGCTCGGGGATGATCCGCTGACCACGCACCCCCTTGCTCACCTCAACCCGGTCTATGGCAAGTGACAACCGACCTCGCCGGTCTTCGTTCGTCGCGTCAGCCCACGCCTCACGCAGGGTGAGGCCGTCAAGCATCGGTGATACGTCCACGGACGGCATGGGAAGCTTTCGGAGATCGGTGCGAAGCCCCTCGATGCGCCCTCTCAGGCGCTCTGCAAGCCGGTTGTAGCGCTCCACGGCTGCGGCGCCACGGAACTCACCGCGCACGTATCGCGCGTCCTCCAGATCGGCGAGGCGGGCTTCCTCATCCTGGATCTCGGCAGTAAGCGCATCACGTTTCGCGAAGGTCTCCGGGTCCACGCGGTGCACCCAGCGATCCGCGATTGCGACAAGCAGCGGATCATCCGGTTCGAGCGCCGGTAGCTTGGTGAGGAACTGTTCCGTCACGTACTGGTCAACAGCCTCAGCCAGCGCCGACGCTCCGATGCACTGGTTGCCCGCACGGCGAGCCATGCACTGGTAGCTGCCGCCCACACGGTGCATCCGGCGACCGCAGCCAGGAACCGCGCAGTAGACGAGTCCTGTGAGCAGCGCCGTCCCCTCGGGCTTCGGCCGCCGCTTTCCTGCGTGCACGAAGGTCCTGGATTCCAGCGTGCGGATGATCTGTTCACGCTCTCCGACCGTGATGATCCCCTCGCCGATCTCGACGGTGTCCAGCGTCTCGGGATCGCGGTACGGGAAGACCCTGCCTGTGTACTTCCGCTCGCCGTCATCCGTCTCGACGCTTTCGGTCTCCGGCATCAGGCCGGCGAGCGCAGGGGAACGCAGGAGCTGCATGATGCTGGCCGCGTTCCACTGCCCGCCCCGGGGCGAGAGGATCTCGTACTCGTTGAGGAGTCGGGCGATCTTGACCAACGATGTTCCGGCGAGCGCCTCATCTGCGATCAGCCGGGCGTAGACGGCGTGCTCCTGGTCGTGAACGAGCTTCTTGGTCTTCGGGTCGATGAGCAGCCCGTACGGAGGCTGTCCGCCGATCCACTGACCCTTGCTGCGGAGGTAGCGCTTCGCGTGTCCGACACGCGTGCCGAGATTCTTCGACTCGGACCGGGCGAGCTCAGCGAGCATCGCGACGACCATGCGCGCCGAGTCGTTCGAGGTATCGAGGCCGTCCACGACTGAGACGAGACGGCCGCCGGCCTTCTCGATGTCGTCCAGCACCTTGCCCACCTGGCCGATCCCCTTGCGGGACAGACGGTCCAGCTTCCAGACGATCAGCGTGCCGACGACGCCCGCCGTGACAGCCGCCAACGCGGCGTCGAAGCCTTTGCGCTCAACGGTCTTGTAACCGGAGCGCCCTCTGTCTATGTGGACCTTGCGGACGGTCAGTCCGTTGCGCTCGGCCCAGGCACGGCAGTCGGCTTCCTGCCGTTCGATTGCGGTCTTGCCGTCCCGGTCGAGGGACAGGCGGAGGTAGAGATCACAGATCGTGTCTTGGTGCACACACTCAGTGTGGCGAAGAGTTCGGTGCTCTGTTGTCTATTTTCAAAAATCGAGGATCAATATGCGACCTCGGAAGTCGGCGAGCTTCAGGTCCTTCCCGCCGGTGTTGATCCAGCCCCCCTTGCCGATCAGCTCTGGGGCACGGACACGGGCACGGCGCGGGGCGGGAGAGGCAGCGTTCATGCGTCAAGGGTGCCATCCCTGGATGAGCCCCGAACGCGGCGCCCGACCGCGATGCCCGACCGGCCGACCGCCCGGCGCCCGGCCGACCCGGCACCCGGCCCGGCGGTCCGGCACTACGCGCGCGTAGGGGCCCCGTGGACGCGGCGGGCCCTACGCGCGCTTGGGCGCCGTGACGCCCAGGACCCGGTCCTTGAGGGCCGGGAACTGCTCCCGGGTCGTGGCGACCTTCGCGGGGTCGAGGTCCACCGCCAGGACCTCCTCCCCGCGCCCGGCCTCCGCCAGCACCTCACCCCACGGGTCCACGACGACGCTGTGGCCCGCCTGCTCCACTCCCGCGTGCGTCCCGGCGGTCCCGCACGCCAGCATGTACGCCTGGTTCTCCACCGCCCGCGCCCGCGCCAGCAGCGTCCAGTGCTCACGGCGCCGCGCCGGCCACCCCGCCGGGACGACGAAAGCCCGCGCGCCAGCGTCCACGAGCCCCCGGAACAGCTCGGGGAACCGCAGGTCGTAGCAGGTCGCCAGGCCGAAGGGCAGTTCGGGGCACGGCACCGTCACCAGCTCGTCCCCCGCCGACATCAGCACGGCCTCCCCCTGGTCGAACCCGAACCGGTGGATCTTCCGGTACGTACGGACCAGCTCACCGGACGGGGAGAACACCAGCGACGTGTTGTACAGCCCCTCGGGGGCGCGTTCCACAATGGACCCGGCGTGCAACCACACGCGTGCCTCGGCAGCCGCCTCCGCCATCACCCGGCACGTCGGCCCCTCCAGCGGCTCGGCCTCCGCCGCGAAGGACTCGTACGCGAACGCACCCACCGTCCACAGCTCCGGCAGGACCACCAGGTCCGCCCCCGCCTGTTCGCATACGAGCGCGGCCGCCCGGCGCCGACGCGCATCGACCGTTTCGTCCGGGTTGACCGCGATCTGGAGCAGAGAGGCGCGCACACTACCACCGTCCTGGCGTTGAAGCCGTCAATACGGGCCTACGATCGTCACACGAAAGCACTGCCGAGGTGCCTGCCGGGAGCGTACTGTTCTCTTCCGGGGGACCGCCCCCGGACCCCCGGCAGTTGCCACAGCACCCAGCCCGCGTACCAAGCCGCACGAGGGGTCCCGTGACCGTCCATCCCAGCCTCCAGACTTACGCCGACGCCTGGACCCACTCCATCGAAGCGATAGCCGAGCTGGTGCAGCCGCTCCCCGAGGGCGAGTGGAACCGCGCCACACCGTGTCCCGGCTGGTCGGTCCGGGACATCGTCTCCCATGTGATCGGCATGGAGTGCGAGATGCTGGGCGACCCGCGGCCGATTCACTCGCTGCCGCGCGATCTGTACCACGTACAGAGTGACTTCTCCCGCTACATGGAGATGCAGGTCGATGTGCGGCGCCACCACACCGCGCCGGAGATGACCTCCGAGCTGGAGTACATCCTGATCCGCCGCGCCCGCATGCTGCGCAACGAGAGCCGCTCCCCCGACACCCTGGTACGTGCCCCGCTGGGCGCCGAGCAGAGCCTCGAAGTGGCCTACCGCATGCGGGCCTTCGACGTCTGGGTGCACGAGCAGGACCTGCGCGTCGCGCTCAACAAGCCGGGCAACCTCGACTCTCCGGGCGCGCTCGTCGCCCGCGACAACCTCCTCACCGTCCTCCCCAAGGTCATCGCCAAGGACGCGGGCGCGCCGCCGCACACGGCGGTCGTCTTCGACGTGAGCGGCCCGGTGGAGTTCATGCGTACGGTCCGCGTCGACGCCGACGGCCGTGGCACGGTCGACGGGGCGCCGTCGCTGGGGCCTGCGGTGACGTTCGCGCTGGACTGGGAGACATACGTACGCCTCGCCTGCGGGCGCGTGAAGCCGGCCGCGGTCGCGGACCGCATCAAGGTCGAGGGCGACGAGGACCTGGCAGCCGTGATCCTCGCCAACTTCGCGGTCACGCCGTAGCGGAGGGCGGGGCACTCCGCGCGCGTGGCGGTCGTACACGCCCGGTGGCGTGACGCGCCGTCACACCGGTACGTGCACCGCCTCCACGCGGCTGGCCACCAGCCGCTCCCGCTCCAGCCTGGCCGTACGGCCGCGCAGCCGCAGGATCTGGGCGACACCCAGCGCCTGGAGGACGAAGACCGACAAGAACGCGATGCGGTAGTCGTCCCCGGTCGCGTCCAGCAGGACGCCGATCGCCAGCAGGGTCGTCATCGAGGCGGTGAACCCGCCGATGTTGACGATGCCGGACGCGGTGCCCTGCCGCTCGGGCGGATTGGCGGGCCGGGCGAAGTCGAAGCCGATCATCGAGGCGGGTCCACACGCGCCCAGGACGAGGCACAGGGTCACCAGCAGCCACATCGGTGCCCGGTCGGCCGGGTACGCGAGGGTGGCCGCCCACATGAGAGCCGTCGCCCCCACGGTGCCGAGCGCCAGTGGTGCGCGCGCTGTGTGGTGCCGGGCGATGATCTGGCCGTACACCAGGCCCACCACCATGTTGGAGAGCACCACCACTGTCAGCAGCTCACCCGCTCGCCCCCGCGACATGCCCTGTGCCTCGACCAGGAACGGCATCCCCCACAGCAGCAGGAACACCATGGCGGGGAACTGCGTCGTGAAGTGCACCCACATGCCCAGCCGTGTCCCGGGCTCCCGCCACGCCGCGGCGATCTGGCGCCTTATGTACGCCACACCCGCCTTCGGGACGGGCGCCGGCTCGTACCCTTCGGGGTGGTCCTTCAGGAAGGCCAGGACGAGGGCCAGGACGACGGCACCGGCCGCCGCGCTGCCCGCGAAGGTCGCGGTCCAGCCGAGCCCGTCCAGCAGCCGGGACAGCAGGATCGTCGACATGAGGTTGCCGAGGACGCCGAAGAGCGCGGCGACCTGGGCGATCATCGGCCCGCGCCGCGCCGGGAACCATCGGCTGCCCAGCCGCAGCACCGAGATGAAGGTCATCGCGTCGCCGCAGCCGAGGAGCGCGCGGGCGGCCAGCGCCATGCCGTACGAGGGGGACAGCGCGAAGGCCAGCTGGCCCGCCGTGAACAGCACGATGCCCAGGGTCAGGACCTTCCGTGTCCCGAGCCGGTCGACCATCAGGCCGACGGGTATCTGCATGCCGGCGTAGACCAGCAGCTGGAGTATGGAGAAGGCGGACAGGGCGGACGCGTTGACGTGGAAGCGGTCGGCGGCGTCGAGCCCGGCCACGCCCAGGGACGTACGGAAGACGACGGCGACAAGGTACACGGAGACGCCGACGCCCCACACCAGCGCGGCGCGGCGGCCGCCCGGTGGGTCCGATGGCGCGAGGTGGGTGGAGGGGGAGGCGGCGGGCGGGCTCACCGGTCCTCACCCCGGACCAGCACCTTCACGCGGCTCACATGGGCGTGCACACAGCGGGCCGCCCGGTCGGTGTCGCCGTCGCGCAGGGCGGCCAGGATCTCCGCGTGCTCGGTGATGTTCTTCGCGATGCGGTCGGGGTGCGCCTCCATGACGGCGACGCCCATGCGAAGCTGACGGTCCCGCAGCTGGTCGTACAACTTCGACAGGATCTGGTTGCCGGCGTGGCGGACGATCTCGGCGTGGAAGCAGCGGTCCGACACGGCGACCGCCCGCAGGTCCCCTTCGCGCGCGTGGCGCCGCTGTTCGTCCAGCAGTTCCTCGAGCCGCTCGACGAGGTGCGCAGGCAGCGGCGCGGCGGCCTTGCGTACGGCGAAGTCCTCGACCAGCAGCCGGGTCTCCACCACGTCCGCGATCTCCTGGGCGGAGACGGCCAGGACGAGGGCGCCCTTCTTCGGGTAGAGCTTCAGCAGCCCTTCCATCTCCAGCTTGAGCAGCGCCTCGCGCACGGGCGTGCGGGACACCCCGACGGCCTGCGCCAGCTCGCCCTCGGTGAGGAGGGTGCCGCCTTCGTAGCGGCGGTCCAGGACTGCTTCCTTGACGTGGGCGTAGACGCGTTCGGCGGCGGGCTGCGGAGGGGCGGACGCTGGCATGTGCACAGCATAGATACAAGAGGGGTGCAACAGCAGGGCCCGTCCGCGATGCGGACAGGCCCTGTGAACCGTGGCCGCTCAGCCGCCGATGGGCAGCCAGCCACTCCAGGACCCGGTCGCCTCGTTGGCGCCGGTCGCGCCGTTGCGCAGGACGACGCGGAACTTGAGGTTGCCGCTCTCCCTCATGTTGTAGTTGCACTCGCCCCAGCCCGCGGACGCGCCGCCGGCCCAGTGGCACTCCCCGGAGCGGCCGTAATCCGTGTACCACTGGGCGATGACGCGGTACCCGTCGCCCTTGTGGTCGTCCATGAGGAACTTGTCGCCGTACGACTTGAAGCAGCCGGTGCCCGCCTTGGTGCCGTTCGTGTAGACGGTCCGGCAGTGGGTGTAGTCCGCCAGCGTGCTGACGCCCGCCGGCTTGGCCTCCTGGGCGCCTCCGCCCTGTCCGGCCGCCTGAGCCGGAAGTGATGTGCTCATGACGGCCGCAGCTCCTGCGGCAGCGACCGCGGCTGCGTAACGAAGCTTCAAGGTGCTCTCCTCCATCAACCGTTCACCGTGCGGGATGGTCCGGGTGGAACCGCCTTGCACCTTGGAAGCTAGCCGCCAAAACACCGCGCGCAGAAGGGAGTCCGGGTGGATGTGTCGCCTTCCCGCCACCTTTCCGTTCAGGGCGCGGTCGCCCGGGGATTCGGCTGGGATTCCGTCGGACGGCAGGGTTACCGTGGGTGTGCTGCTACGGACAGCGACCTCAGGGGGCCGGGTTACTCGTTAACCAGGGAGGGGGACACGATGCAGGACGCATCGGAACGTCGGCAGATCGTCGAACTGCTGGTGCGGGGCTGGAGCGACGACCGCATCTCACGCGAACTGGCACTCAGCAAGCGCACCGTCCAGCGCCGCGTACAGGATCTGATGCTGGAGCACGGCTGCTCCAGCCGCTTCGCACTCGGCTTCACGCTCGGGCTGCGCCTGGGCATGCGGGCTCCTGGCCGGCTGGGCCACTCCGGACGGACTGCCAAAGCGGGCCGGACGGACAGGACGAAGGGCCCGGACGCGACGGCGCGTCCGGGCCCCCGGCGGACCTGGGCCGAGAGACCCGTCAGGCCCAGGTGATGAGCCGCTTCGGGCGTTCCAGGACGGCCGCGACGTCGGCGAGCACCTTGGAGCCCAGCTCGCCGTCGACGAGGCGGTGGTCGAACGACAGGGCCAGTGTGGTGACCTGCCGCGGCTTGACCTTGCCCTTGTGGACCCACGGCTGGAGCTTGATCGCGCCGACCGCGAGGATCGCGGACTCGCCGGGGTTGAGGATCGGCGTGCCGGTGTCGACGCCGAAGACGCCGACGTTGGTGATGGTCACCGTGCCGCCCTGCATGGCCGCGGGTGTCGTCTTCCCTTCGCGCGCGGTGGAGACCAGTTCGCCGAGTGCCGACGCCAGTTCCGGGAGGGTCTTGGCGTGGGCGTCCTTGACGTTCGGCACGATCAGGCCGCGCGGGGTGGCGGCGGCGATACCCAGGTTGACGTAGTGCTTGACCACGATCTCCTGGGCGGCCTCGTCCCAGGAGGCGTTGACCTCCGGGTTTCGCTTGATCGCGACGAGCAGGGCCTTGGCGATCAGCAGCAGCGGATTGACCCGCAGCCCCGCCATGTCCTTGTCCGTCTTCAGCTCCTCGACGAGCTTCATGGTGCGGGTGACGTCGACCGTGACGAACTCGGTGACGTGCGGCGCCGTGAACGCCGACCCGACCATGGCCTGCGCCGTGGCCTTCCGTACGCCCTTGATCGGGATACGGGTCTCCCGGGCACCGGCCGCGACGGGCTCCGCCACCGGGGGCGCCGGCGTGGCTGCCGGAGGCTCCGCGGCGGTGGGCGGGGTGGGCGCCTGGGCCGGTACGGCCCGCGGTGCCTGTGCGGGGGCGGCCGCCTTGTGGACGTCCTCGCGCGTGATGATCCCGTCCGGGCCGGTCGGGGTCACCGTGGCCAGGTCGACGCCCAGGTCCTTGGCCAGCTTCCGCACCGGCGGCTTGGCCAGCGGGCGGGCCTGCGGCGTGGGGGCGGCGGGCGCGGGGGCGTGGCCGTTCAGCTCGCCCTGGACCGCCGCCTGTGCGGCCGGGGCGGGGCCGGTGGCCGTGGCCTGCTTGCGCGGGCGGCGCTTGGTGGACGACGCGGCCACGCCGTAGCCGACGAGAACCGGCTGGCGGCCCTGTGGCTCGGCCTCCTCCTCGGCGGCCGGGGCGGGAGCGGGCGCCGCGGCGGGCTCCTCCCGCACCGGGGCCTCCGGGGCGGCGGCCTCCGGCGCGGGCGCGGCGCCGCCCGGCGCCACGTTCACGGAGATGATCACCTGGCCGACGTCGACGGTCTCGCCCTCCGGGTAGCGCAGCTCGTGCACGACCCCGTCGAAGGGGATGGGCAGCTCCACGGCCGCCTTCGCCGTCTCGACCTCGCAGACGACCTGGCCGTCGGTGACGGTGTCGCCGGGCTGGACGTACCACTTGAGGATCTCTGCCTCGGTGAGGCCCTCACCGACGTCCGGCATCTTGAACTCGCGGATCACAGGGGTGTCCTCCTCAGTACGCCAGCGCGCGGTCGACGGCGTCGAGCACCCGGTCCAGACCCGGCAGGTACTCCTCCTCGAGCCTGGCCGGCGGATAAGGCGCGTGGTAGCCGCCGACCCGCAGCACGGGGGCCTCGAGGTGGTAGAAGCACCGCTCGGTGATCCGGGCGGCGATCTCCGCGCCCGAACCGAGGAACACCGGCGCCTCGTGGACCACGACGAGCCGGCCGGTCTTCTCGACCGACGCCTGGACGGTGTCGAAGTCGACCGGGGAGATCGACCTGAGGTCGACGACCTCGATCGACTTGCCCTCCTCCGCGGCGGCCGCCGCGGCCTCCATGCACACCTTCACCATCGGCCCGTAGGCCACCAGCGTCAGATCCGTGCCCACACGCGCGGTGGTCGCCTTGTGGAGCTCGCCGGGGATGGCGTCCGCGTCGACCTCGCCCTTGTCCCAGTAGCGCCGCTTCGGCTCGAAGAAGATCACCGGGTCGTCGCTCTGGATGGCCTGCTGGAGCATCCAGTACGCGTCCGACGACGTGGAGGGCGACACCACCTTCAGGCCCGCGACATGCGCGAACAGCGCCTCGGGCGACTCGCTGTGGTGCTCCACGGCGCCGATGCCGCCGCCGTACGGGATACGGATGACGACCGGCAGCTTGATCTTGCCGAGCGCCCGCGCGTGCATCTTCGCCAGCTGCGTGACGATCTGGTCGTACGCGGGGAAGACGAACCCGTCGAACTGGATCTCCACCACCGGCCGGTACCCGCGCAGGGCCAGCCCGATCGCCGTGCCGACGATGCCCGACTCGGCGAGCGGGGTGTCGATCACCCGGTCCTCACCGAAGTCCTTCTGCAGACCGTCGGTCACCCGGAACACACCACCGAGCTTGCCGACGTCCTCACCCATGATCACGACCTTGGGGTCGGTCTCCAGGGCCTTGCGGAGCGACTCGTTGAGCGCCTTCGCCAGGGGAAGCTTCTGCACAGCCATGATCACTTGACCTCGCCATCCGCGAACGACGCCTGGTACGCGGCGAACTGCGCGCGCTCCTCGTCGACGAGCGCGTGCCCGTCGGCGTACACATTCTCGAAGATCGCCAGGTCATCGGGGTCCGGCATGGCGCGCACGGCCTCACGGACCCGCTTGCCCAGCGCCTCGCTCTCCGCCTCCAGCCCGTCGAACCAGGCCGCGTCGGCGTGGCCCTGGGCCTCCAGGTAGCGGCGCAGCCGCAGGATCGGGTCCTTCGCCTCCCAGGCGGCCCGCTCGTCGTCGTGGCGGTAGCGGGTCGGGTCGTCCGACGTGGTGTGCGCGCCCATCCGGTAGGTGAACGCCTCCACGAGCGTCGGGCCCTCACCGCGACGGGCCCGCTCCAGCGCCCAGCGGGTCACTGCCAGACAGGCCAGCACGTCGTTGCCGTCCACGCGGACGCCCGGGAAGCCGTAGCCCTGCGCGCGCTGGTACAGCGGCACGCGCGTCTGCCTCTCGGTGGGCTCGCTGATCGCCCACTGGTTGTTCTGGCAGAAGAACACCACCGGCGCGTTGTACACGGCCGAGAACGTGAACGACTCCGCCACGTCACCCTGGCTGGACGCGCCGTCGCCGAAGTACGCGATGACCGCCGAGTCCGCCCCGTCCTTGGCCACGCCCATGGCGTAGCCGGTGGCGTGCAGGGTCTGCGAGCCGATGACGATCGTGTACAGGTGGAAGTTGTTGCTGTTGGGGTCCCATCCACCGTGGTTCACCCCACGGAACATGCCGAGCAGATTCGTCGGGTCGACCCCGCGGCACCAGGCGACGCCGTGCTCACGGTAGGTCGGGAAGACGTAGTCGTCGTCGCGCAGGGCACGGCCGGAGCCGATCTGGGCGGCTTCCTGACCGAGCAGCGAGGCCCACAGGCCCAGCTCGCCCTGACGCTGGAGCGCGGTGGCCTCAGCGTCGAAACGCCGGGTCATGAGCATGTCGCGGTACAGACCGCGCAGCTCCTCTGGGCTCAGGTCGACGTCGTACTCGGGGTGCTGAACGCGCTCGCCCTCGGGCGTCAGCAGCTGTACGAGCGGCGGCTCGGAGTTGGAACTCTGCGGCTTCTTCGCGCGCGCGGCGCGCTTGGCACCGACGGTGCCGGTGCTGGTGCCGCTGCTGCGTCGCGGCTTGCGCGCGGCAGTGCCTTCCACGGTCACGTGCGTGCTCCTCCGTCTGTCCGGCCCCCGGGGTCCGCCGGGAAGCCTGGGGTTCCCCCGTGCTCCTTTAGAGCTTGGGGGAGCGGCTCGCCTGGATTCCGTACGGGTGCACGGGGTGGGTGCGCTCGGCCGGGAACAGGCGTGACAGGTGCCCCGGCGAGCACCCTGTCATAGGCACGTTACCCAGTGCGCCGCATTCCTGCGAAACCCCATTTGACCTGCGATTTTGCTTGGATTTCCAAGTAAATCGAGAAATTCGGGGCCAACGCCTGGTCACACCGCTGACGCGGCTCTGATAACGCACTGGTAACAGCCTTGCAGGCCGCCGGAACACCGGCACGTTATCCCGCGCACCCCGGGCACGGGAAGAGTCAGCGGAAAAGGGCGCGACGCGGGTCATCTGATAGTGATCTAACATCTGTCGAGTGCCGCGCTCATCTGTAACGGCTGCGCCCGCCGCCCTCGCCCTCTCGGTCCCCCGTCCCCGCCGCTCCGCCCCGCCCGCCCCTCCCGTGAGCGCGCTGCTGCGCCGTTACCCGCCGTACGGCGAGCCGCTCTCCTGCGTACCGGTCACCCAGGGGCTCCTCAACCGCGGCTATCGGCTCACCACCACGCACGGCACGTACTTCCTGAAACAGCACCTGGACGCCCCCACGTCCGACCGGGCGACGATCATCCGCCAGCACCGGGCCACGCAGCGCCTGCACGACCTGGGCGTCCCGGTCGCGCCACCGCTGCCGGACGCCGAGGGGCGTACGGTCGCGCTCCTCGGCGACCACTGCTACGCCCTGCACCCGTGGGTCGAGGGACGCCACCGGGACGGCGCCCAGCTCACAGCGGGCGGGTCCCGTCGGCTCGGCGCGCTGCTCGGCTTCGTCCACACATGCCTGGAGCGGGTCATGGGGTCGATGAGCGCCCGGACGGGGGCGCGGGAGTACGGGAGCGCCGACCCGGAGGACACGTTCCGGTTGATCGACGAGCTGCTGGCGCTGGCCAGGGCGCGGCGGCGCAGGGTCGCCTTCGACGAGCTGGCCGAGCACCGGCTGGTGGAGCGGCGGCGGCTGCTGGCCGAGCACGCGCACCGGCGCCCGGCCGCGGCGGCGCCCGGCGCGGGCGGCTGGGTGCACGGCGACTTCCACCCGCTGAACCTGCTGTACCGGGGCGCGGAGCCGGCCGCGATCGTCGACTGGGACCGGCTGGGGGTGCAGCCGCGGGCGGAGGAGGCGGTCCGGGCCGCGATGATCTTCTACGTACAGCCGACGGGGCGGCTGGACCTGGCGAAGGTCCGGGCCTACGCGCGCGCGTACCGCCGGACGGCGGGGGCGGACGCGGCGGAGCTGGCTGCGGCGGTGCACCGGGTGTGGTGGGAACGGCTCAACGACTTCTGGATACTGCGGTGGCGCTACCAGCTGCACGACAGCAGGGCCGACCCGCAGTTTCCCGCGGCGTCGGCCCTGGCGGTGTGGTGGACCCGCGAGTACGAGGCGGTGTGCGACGCCTTCGCGGACTGAGCGCTCCCTCTCCTGCGGGCAGGCTCAGCCCCCGGTGGTGGAGCCGGTGGTGGTGGTGCCCTGCGTGGTACCGGCCTGCTGACCGGAGGTGGTGGTTCCGGTGCTGTCGCCGCTGCTGCCGTCGGTCGAGCCGGTGCCGCCGTCGGTCGTGCCCTGGTTGGTGGTGCCGTCGCTGGTGGTGCCGTCCGTCGTGCCCTCGTCGGTGCCCTGGTTGGTGTTGCCGTCGGTGGAGCCCTCGGTCGTGCCCTCGTCGGCGCCGCCGTCGGTCGTGCCCGCGTCGTCCGAGTCGCTCACGGACGGGGACGGGTTCTGGCTGTACGTGGGGGACCGGGGGGTCCACGAAGGCGTGTCCCAGCCGCCGCCGCCGCTCGACGTCTCGGGCTGCTCCTCCTCCTCGGACCGCGACGCGGACGGAGAGGGGGTGGTGCTGGGCGAGACGGACTGCGTCGGTGAGGTGCTCGGCGTCGTACCCGTACCGGAGGACGTGTCGCCCGCCTTGATCGCGTACGCGACACCCGCCATGATCGCGATCAGCGCGAACGCGACGAACAGGAACACCTTGCCGCGCCCGCCACCGCCATGGCCGCCGTACGCCCCGGTGTACGCGCCGTCGTCGGGGTTCATCGGCGGCAGCATGGAGCCCTGCGGGGTGTCGCCGTGCGGCGGGCGGCCGGCGTGGACCGGGTGGCCCGGGTGGCCCGGTGTCGCGGGTCCCATACCCGGCCCCGGCCCCATGGGGGCGCCCATGACCGCGGTCGTGGCGACGCCGCCGTGCGGGGTGTGACCGCCGTCGTGCGGACCGATCGGGCCGGTGCTCCAGGTGCCCGCGCCGCTGCCCTGCTCCTGGAGCATGCGCAGCCCGTACTGGATGAGCCCGCGCATCTCCTCCGCGCTCTGGAACCGGTCGTCCGGGTCCTTGGCGAGCGCCCGCATGGCGAGCCCGTCCAGCTCGGGAGGGGCCACCTCGGCGACCTCGGACGGCGGCACCGGCATGTCCTGGACGTGCTGGTAGACCACGGACAGCGGGGTCTCGCCGACGAACGGGGGGCGCAGGGCCAGCAGTTCGTACAGCAGGCAGCCCGTGGCGTACAGGTCGGAGCGGTGGTCGACGGCCTTGCCCAGCGCCTGCTCGGGGGAGAGGTACTGCGGCGTGCCCATGACCATGCCGGTCTGCGTCATCGTCGTCGACGCCCCGTGCAGGGCGCGGGCGATGCCGAAGTCCATCACCTTCACCGCGCCGCTGTTGGTGATGATGACGTTCGCGGGCTTGATGTCGCGGTGCACGATGCCGTGCTGGTGCGAGTACGCCAGCGCCTCCAGGACGCCGGACACGATGATCAGGGCCTGCTCGGGCGGCGGGGCGTCGGCGCTGATCAGCAGATCGCGGATGGTGCGGCCCTCGACCAGCTCCATGACGATGTACGGCACGGCCTGGCCGTTGACCTCGTCCTCGCCGGAGTCGTACACCGCCACGATCGCGTGGTGGTTGAGGCCCGCGACGGACTGGGCCTCGCGCGTGAAACGGGCCTTCGAGACGGGGTCCTCGGCGAGGTCGGCGCGGAGCAGCTTCACGGCCACGGTGCGGCCGAGCCGCACGTCCTCGGCCGCGAAGACCTCCGCCATACCGCCGCGGCCGAGACGGTGCGTCAGCCGGTAACGGCCGTCGCCGACCAGGCCGCCGACACCGAACTCGACGGCGTCGCCGCGCCCCGACGCTCCGTCATCCGACACGCCGCCGCCACCTGCTTCGGATCCGGGTGCCATCGTCCTCGCCGTCATTTCCGTCCGCTGTGCGCGCGCTGTGCCCGCGAGCGGTGTGCCGCAGTCTCTTAAGGGGTGCTTCGCCACGTCACGCTACAGCCTCCGCGGGACGCGCCGGTTCGGGATGGACCGGCCATCCAATCGGTTCCGCGTACACCCGTGCAAATCCCGTCCCGGGCGCGTAACGCTTACGAGACGCTTCTTGTGCGTACGGTCACGGAACGGGCACCTGGCTTGACGTGTCGGTGGCCTGGGGCAGACTTGGCCCGTAAATCCGGATCACCGCGGGCACGTGCGCGCGTAGGGGGAAGCACGATGAGCCAGGACGGCGCACAGGGCCGCTATGCGGGCGGTTCCGTGGCGAACGGCCGGTACCAGCTGCGCGACCTGCTCGGCGAGGGCGGCATGGCCTCGGTGTATCTCGCCTACGACAGCGCGCTGGACCGTCAGGTCGCCATCAAGACGCTCCACTCGGAACTCGGCCGGGAACAGTCGTTCCGAGAGCGGTTCCGGCGCGAGGCGCAGGCCGTCGCCAAGCTCCAGCACACCAACATCGTGTCGGTGTTCGACACCGGCGAGGACACGGTCACCTTCAGCGACCCCTCGATGGGCGACGGCGGCGTCATGCCGTACATCGTCATGGAGTACGTGGAGGGCCAGCCGCTCGGCTCGGCGCTCGCGGCGGACGTCCAGCAGTACGGCGCGATGCCGGCCGACCGGGCCCTGAAGGTGACGGCCGACGTGCTGGCCGCACTGGAGACCAGCCACGAGATGGGCCTGGTCCACCGCGACATCAAGCCGGGCAACGTGATGATGACCAAGCGCGGCGTGGTCAAGGTCATGGACTTCGGCATCGCGCGCGCCATGCAGTCGGGCGTCACGTCGATGACGCAGACCGGCATGGTGGTCGGCACGCCGCAGTACCTGTCGCCGGAGCAGGCGCTGGGGCGCGGGGTGGACGCGCGGTCCGACCTGTACTCGGTCGGCATCATGCTGTTCCAGCTGCTGACCGGCCGCATCCCCTTCGACGCTGACTCGCCGCTGGCCATCGCGTACGCACACGTCCAGGAGGAGCCGGTCGCGCCGTCCTCCATCAACCGTTCGGTGACGCCGGCGATGGACGCGCTGGTCGCCCGGGCGCTGAAGAAGAACCCGAACGAGCGCTTCCCCAGCGCCGCCGCCATGCGCGACGAGTGCCTGCGCGTCCTGTCCGCCGGCCAGACCGGCGCACCGGTGATCGTGCCGGGCACCCCGCCCACCAGCGGCGCGGGCGTCGGCTCGGCGGTGTTCCCGCCGCTCGACCAGTCGAACCCGGGCCCGGGCACGCACGGCGTCCAGACCCCGTACCAGGCCCCTGCCCCGACGCCCGGCCCGTACGGCCCTCCGACGCCCGCTCCCACCCCGGCGCCGGGCCCGGCTCACACTCCGGCTCACACTCCGCCTCCGACTCCGGCTCCGGCGGCGTACGGCTACCCGCACCAGGCGGCCGCCCCGACCCCGGCGCCCGTCTACCAGACCCCGGCGCCGGGCCCCGGCCCGTACGGCGGTGTCGGGGGAGGCGGTGCCGGCGGTGGCGGTCGGCGGAACATGCCGTTGATCGTGGGCGCGATAGTGGTCGCCCTGATCGCCGTCGGCGGCGTCATCACGGCGCTCGCCCTCAATGAGGAGGACGACCCGAGCACCTATGAGGGCGGCGGCACGGCCAGCGCCACGGTGTCCGAGGCGGCGCAGGGCCACAAGCCGCCGGAGCGCTTCCGGACGATGAAGACGACGGAGTGCTCCGACGCTCGGGAGGACACCAACGACACGGCGAAGGTCAGCGCTCCCAGCTTCATCTACAAGGACGTCATCTCCGTGAAGGAGTGCATCCAGGCCGCGGGCTGGAAGTACCAGATCAAGGAGGTCGACGACCCCCTGTACGCCGAGGACCAGGTCATCCAGCAGTTCCCGCGGGAGGGCACGGCGGTGGAGCCGGGCAACCAGACCTTCGAGCTGACGGTCGCGACGGGCTACCCGGGCCAGTAGCGAGCAGACCGCGGCGGCGGACGTTTCCCTCACCTTTCCGGGCGACGCGTGGCGTCGTCTCCGGGTGCGTGGCACCCCCGCCCGTGCAACGGTGAGCGGAACACCTCGCTGCTCACAGGAGAGGGTCACGCGGTGACTCCACCACTCGGTTCGCGGCGCGGCGTACGACGCCCGGCCGCCCTCGCGTCCTTGACGCCGGCGCTTTCGGCCGCGCTGCTGGCGGCATGGCTCCACTGCACGCCCGTCGCACAGGCGGCGGCGACCGGGTCCCCCCAGCCGAGCGTCGGCCAGGAGTCGAGCCGACCCCCGGAGCCGTCCACCGGGGTCGGCAGGGCCCCGGGCGTCTCGGCCACGCCCGGCATGAGTGTCTCCCCCTCGTCCTCGTCCTCGGCCTCGTCCTCGCCCGTGGCGTCGTCCTCCGCGTCGCAGCCGGTGACCAAGGCCACGCGGCCGTCGCTGGCCGGCCGGCCTGCCGGGGCGGGACGGCCGCGGCCCGGGCGGACCCAGCTGCCGCCGCCGGCCCCGTCGGCCTCACGGCCACCGTCGGCCTCACCGCCACCGTCTGCCTCGGCCGCGCCGTCCGGCTCCGCACGTACCAGAACCGCAACGCCCCCCGACCACTCCGACGGCGAGGGCACGGCGCGGGAGGCGGTACCCGAGGAGGACTCGCCGGCGGCCGTCCGTCCGCACCGCAGTCCCTCCGCCGCCGCGTACGAGCCGGGCGCGCGGACCGCCGAGACCGGAGCCGACCGGCGGATTCCCGTACTGACGCTGGGCGTCGGGCTCGCCCTGGTGGGCCTCGGTATCGGCTTCCTCGGCGTCCGGATCCGCCGCTGACCCACGCACCACCCGTCACATCCCCCTCAAGAGGGACGTCCAGGGTCACTCTCCAGTCGGTTGCCCGCGTCGGCATACTCGGTATACATACTGAGTATGTCGATCCGCCACGGGCTTCTCGCCCTCCTCGAAAGCGGCCCGCGCTACGGCTCACAGCTCCGCACGGAGTTCGAGTCCCGTACCGGGTCCACGTGGCCGCTCAACGTCGGCCAGGTCTACACGACCCTGAGCCGACTGGAGCGGGACGACATGGTCGCGCAGGACGGTGAGGACGGCGCGGGCCACGCCCTCTACGCCATCACCGACGTGGGCCGCGACGAGCTCCGCACCTGGTTCGAGCGGCCCGTCGACCGCACCAGCCCGGCCCGGGACGAGCTCTCCATCAAGCTCGCGATGGCCGTCGGCGCGCCGGGCGTCGACATCCGAGCCGTGATCCAGGCCCAGCGCCGCCACACGGTCAAGGCGATGCAGGACTACACGCGCCTCAAGGCCCAGGCGCTCGCCGCCCTGGAGAACGCGGCGTCGCAGGAACGCGACGACGTGGCGTGGCTCCTCGTGCTGGAACAGCTGATCTTCCAGACCGAGGCCGAGGCACGCTGGCTCGACCACTGCGAGGCCCGCCTGATCCGCCTCTCGGCGGCGACCGCCCGGCAGGCCGCACCCCCGCGTGTGACGCCGCCGGCGGCCTCACCGGTCGACGAACAGGCCGACGAACAAGTCGGCGAAAGGGCCGGAGGTCTGACCCGCTCTCCGGACCGCTGACCCGTACGGCCGCGGACCGGCCACCGGACCCGCCACGGGCGTGCCGCACGCATGCCGCACGCATGCCGCGGGCCTGCCGCGGGCCGTACGACACCACCACCATCCGAACAACCACCGCTCCGTGCGCGAGCAGCCTCACTGATGCGCGCGTACGCAAAGGGGGGACCTTTCCATGTCATCACCGACGCCACAACCGTCACTCACGTCACGTCAGCCCGTCCTGCAACTTCAGCAGCTGACCCGTGTCCATGGCACCGGAGCCACCGAGGTGCACGCCCTGCGCGGTATCGACCTCGACGTCTTCCCGGGCGAGCTGGTCGCCGTCATGGGCCCGTCCGGCTCGGGCAAGTCCACGCTCCTCACCATCGCGGGCGGCCTCGACACCCCCACATCCGGCCGCGTGATCGTCGAGAACACCGACATCACCACCGCCGACCGCAAGACCCTCGCCGCGCTGCGCCGCCGCAGCATCGGCTATGTCTTCCAGGACTACAACCTGATCCCGGCCCTCACCGCCGCCGAGAACGTCGCCCTGCCCCGAGAGCTGGACGGCATATCCGCCCGCAAGGGGCGCGGCGAGGCCATCGCGGCGCTGGAGGAGATGGGCCTCGGCCACCTCTCCGACCGGTTCCCCGACGAGATGTCCGGCGGCCAGCAGCAGCGCGTCGCCATCGCCCGCGCCCTGGTCGGCGACCGGCGCCTCGTCCTCGCCGACGAGCCGACCGGCGCCCTGGACTCCGAGACCGGTGAGTCCGTACTCGCCCTGCTCCGCGCCCGCTGCGACGCCGGCGCCGCCGGGGTCCTGGTCACCCACGAGCCGCGGTTCGCCGCCTGGGCCGACCGCGTGGTCTTCCTCCGCGACGGCGCGGTCGTCGACCAGACCGTGCGCACCGACGCGGAGTCCCTGCTCTCGGGCCAGGCGGGCGAGCGGTGAACAACTGGTTCCACTCGTGGCGCGCCGCGGTGCGGATCGCCCGCCGCGACGCCTGGCGCTCCAAGGGCCGCAGCTTCCTCGTCCTCGCGATGATCGCGCTGCCCATCCTCGGCGTGAGCGCCGCCGACCTGACACTGCGCAGCGCCGAGCTGTCCCCGCAGGAGCGGGCGACCCGCCTCCTCGGGGCCGCCGACGCACGGATGTCCGACCCCGGATACGGCGGCGTGGCCGTCCACCAGTCCCCGGACGGTGCGATGTCCAGCCCGGCGAAGGAAATCTCCGGTCAGTTTCCCGAGGGCTCGGCCGACATCCGGAAGGCCTTCCCGGCCGGCGCCACCGTCCTGGAGGACTCCAGCGGCCACGGAAAACTGCGCACCGCCCACGGGCTGCTCCACACGGAGATCCGCGAGCTGAAGGCCGCCGACCCCGTCGCACAGGGCGTGATGACGCTCCTGGCCGGCCGCTTTCCGCAGAAGGAGGACGAGGTCGCCGTCTCGTCCCGCTTCCTGGAGGTCAGCGGACTGAAGATGGGCGCGACGCTCGCCGCGCGCGGGCTGGAGCGCGAGTACCGGATCGTCGGCTCGTACGAGCTCCCCGACGAACTCGAGGCCACACAGGTCAACGCGCTGCCCGGGGCGTTCCTGGCGCCGCTCGCCAAGGGTCTCGAGAAGTCCGGCCTGCCTGCCTTGGACGTCTCGACGACCCACCTCGTGAAGCTGAAGGGTTCCGGCGCCGGTCCGGAGGCGGCCGGTTTCACGTGGAACATGGTCAAGGAGGCCAACGCCAAGGGCGTCAGCGTCATCTCGCGCGCGGTCCTCATCGACCCGCCCGCCGACTCGGACGTACCGCTCTACCAGCACGAGGGCTGGGGCTCCTACGCGGACAGCTCGAACGCCCGGAAAGAGGCGCTGATCGCCGCGTCGACCATCGTCGGTCTCGCGATGCTGGAGATCTGCCTGCTGGCCGGCCCCGCGTTCGCCGTCGGCGCCCGCCGGTCGCGCCGCCAGCTCGGTCTCGTCGGCGCGAACGGCGGCAACCGCCGCCATATCCGGTCGATCGTCCTCGCAGGCGGTCTGGTGATCGGTGTCGCCGCCGCCGCCGTCGGCACGCTGCTCGGCCTGGTCCTGACCTTCCTCCTCCAGCCGGTGCTGGAGGACACGCTGGGCCGGCGCTTCGGGGCCTTCGACATCCGCCCGCTGGAACTGCTCGGCATCGGCCTGCTGGCCGTGCTGACCGGCCTGCTGGCCGCGATCGTCCCCGCGGTCACCGCGTCCCGCGAGACCGTGCTGGCCTCGCTGACCGGCCGCCGCGGCGTGCGCGGGAGCAACCGCGTCCTGCCCGTCATCGGCCTGGTGGCCACAGCGATCGGCGCCGCGATCGCGCTGTACGGGTCGCTGTTCTCCGACCAGTTCATCATCGTCGCGGGCGGCAGCGCCCTCGCCGAGCTGGGTGTCGTCGCGATGACGCCGATGCTGGTCGGGCTGTTCGGGCGGGCCGGCCGCTGGTTGCCGCTGTCACCCCGGCTGGCGCTGCGCGACGCCGTCCGCAACCGCGGCCGTACGGCGCCCGCCGTGGCCGCGGTCCTGGCGGCCGTCGCGGGCACGGTCGCCGTCGCCACCTACGCTGCGAGCGCGGACGCCCAGCAGCGGGCGGCGTACGAGGCCAGGCTCCCGTACGGCGCGGTGTCCACCCTGCTCACCGAGGAGGGCAGCGCCCGGGACGTCCCCGCCGTCCGCGAGGCCGTGCAGAAGCACATACCCGTCGAGGCGCGGGCCGACGTGGCGCGGATCAGCGTCGGCAAGCCGAGCTGCCGCCTGTGGGAGAACGCCGAGGGCTGCGGCCGGTCCGAGATCGTCATCCCCAAGGCCAACGAGTGCCCGCTCTGGGGATTCACCGAGGACGGCTCCGACCCTGCGGAGAGGTTCTCGAAGGAGGAGCGCCGCAAGCTCGCCGACGACTGGCGCTGCACGTCCGAGGGGGGGCACGGCTACGTCCCCACCGAGGACGGTCTCCTGATCGGTGACGAGAAGCTGCTGAAGGTGCTCGGGATCGACGACCCCGCCGCGGAGAAGGCGCTCGCCACGGGCAGCGTCGTCTCCTTCCGGAAGCCTCAGGTCGACGAGGCCGGCAAGATCTCCATCCGGCTGATCACCGACGTCGAGAAGGCCGATCTCGCCGCCGAGAAGGGCCAGGACCCGCCCGGTGAGGTGAAGACGCTCACGGCGTACCAGGCCCCGGACGGCACCCGCTCCTACGGTGTCGGCGGCGTTCTGAGCCCGGCCGCCGCCAAGGCCGCGGGACTCTCGACCGTGCCTGTCGGCTCCTACTACTCGACCGACCACCTGCCCAGCAGTGAGCAGCGGCAGAAGCTCGACGACGAGCTGGCCAAGGTCGGCAGCAACGTCTATCTGCACATCGAGGAGGGCTACGTCAGCAAGAACAGCATCGTGCTGCTCGCGCTCACCGTGTTCGCCGGTCTGATCACGATCGGCGCGGCCGGGATCGCCACCGGACTGGCGCAGGCCGACGCGGAGGCGGACCTCAAGACGCTGGCCGCCGTCGGGGCGCCGCCCCGGGTCCGCCGTACGCTCAGCGGCTTCCAGTGCGGGGTGGTGGCCGTGATGGGCGTGGTGCTCGGCTCGGCGGCGGGAGTCCTGCCCGCGATCGGGCTACGGCTGACCGAGCGCCGCGAAGCCCTGAAGTGGTACGAGGAGGCCCGCGACGACGGCTGGGCGGGTGTCGGCCAGCTGCCGCACGTGCCGGTCGTCGTCCCCTGGGAGACCCTCGGCGCCCTGCTGATCGCCGTGCCGCTGGGCGCCGCGCTCCTCGCCGCCCTGCTCACCCGGTCGCGCCGGGCGGTGGCCCGCCGCGCCGCCGCGTAGAGCGGCACGCGGGCGAGGTCGCGGCCGAGGTCCACGCGCTTTCGTGAGCGCCTTCGTGAGCGCGACCGTAAGCGGGTTCGAGAGCGGGTTGTGCCCCCGCGCGAGGGTGGATCACCTTCGCACGGGGGCACACCGTGTGGTGACGCATCTGTACGAGAGAATGGCGGCATGGAGATGCCGAGGAATGAACGGTCGCAGGAGAGCCCGCAGGTCCTCATCGTCGGGCAGGACGGTATGGCGCTCGGCGGTGGCGGCGACGGTGACGAAGCGTCGCGCGAGGTGCCGGTGACGGAGATGGTCGAGCAGCCCGCGAAGGTCATGCGGATCGGCAGCATGATCAAGCAGCTGCTGGAGGAAGTGCGGGCGGCACCTCTGGACGAAGCGAGCCGGGTACGGCTGAAGGAGATCCACCACAGTTCGGTGAAGGAGCTGGAGGAGGGTCTCGCACCCGAACTCGTCGAGGAACTCGAACGGCTGTCGCTTCCGTTCACCGACGAGGCGGTGCCTTCGGAGGCGGAACTGCGGATCGCACAGGCCCAGTTGGTGGGATGGCTGGAGGGCCTCTTCCACGGCATCCAGACGGCGCTGTTCGCCCAGCAGATGGCGGCCCGCGCCCAGCTGGAGCAGATGCGCCGCGCGCTTCCCCCCGGCCTGGCCTCCGAGGAGGAGGACGAGCCGGGGCGCGGCGCGGCCCGTACGGGCGGCCCGTACCTGTAACGGACGTATCGCGCGGCAGGTTGTCCGCCGCACGCGGCCCGGCACACCCGCCTGGTGTGCCGGGCCGTCGCCGTTTCGGTCAGCGCCACTGCCATACCGGTCAGGGCGTACCAGTCAGGGCGTACCGGTCAAGGCGTACCGGTCAAGGGGTGGTCAGCAGGACCTTGCCGACGTGGGTGCTCTCCTCCAGCGTCCGGTGGGCCTCCGCCGCCTCCGCCATCGGGAACGTGCGGTCCACCACGGGGCGGACGGTCCCCGCCCCGATCAGCGGCCAGACGTGCTCCCGTACGGCGGCGACGATGGCCGCCTTCTCGTCGTGCGGCCGCTGCCGCAGCGAGGTCGCCGTCACCGTGGCGCGCTTGCGCAGCAGCGCCCCCAGGTCCAACTCGCCCTTGACACCGCCCTGGAGACCGATGACCGCCAGTCGGCCGTTGACCGCGAGGGCCCGTACGTTCCGTTCCAGGTACTTGGCACCCATGATGTCGAGGATGACGTCCGCGCCGACCCCGTCCGTCGCCTTGCGCAGCTCGTCGACGAAGTCCTGCTCGCGGTAGTCGATCAGGATGTCGGCGCCGAGTTCCGCGCACCGCGCCAGCTTCTCCGGGCTGCCCGCCGTCACCGCGACCCGCGCGCCTACGGCCTTGCCCAGCTGGATCGCCATCGTGCCGATGCCGCTCGCGCCGCCGTGGACCAACAGGGTCTCGCCGGGGCGCAGATGAGCCGCCGTGAAGACGTTCGACCAGACGGTGGCGGTGACTTCGGGCAGAGCGGCGGCCGTGACCAGGTCCACGCCCTCCGGGACGGGCAGCAACTGCCCGGCCGGGACCGCGACCTTCTCGGCGTATCCGCCGCCCGCCAGCAGGGCGCACACCTCGTCTCCGACGGCCCACCCGGAGACGCCCGGGCCGATCGCGGCGACGCGCCCCGAGCATTCGAGGCCCGGGTACGGGGAAGCGCCGGGCGGAGGGTCGTAGAAGCCCCGCCGCTGGAGCAGGTCGGCGCGGTTGACGGCGCTCGCCGCCACGTCGACGAGTACCTCACCGTCGCCGGGCACGGGATCGGGCACCTCGGACCAGACGAGCGCCTCGGGGCCACCGGGTTCCGGAATCGTGATCGCATGCATGGGCGCGAGGCTACTCCGGCTACCTGCCCTGCGAGGAACCACTCTTCGGTCCGCTCTTCTGTCTGTTCTGCGCCCCGTTCCCCGCCCGCACGATGGTGATGACCCGGTCGGTCAGCTGGAGCGGGCTCGCCTCGGCATCGTCGTAGCCGATCAGCCGGTGGCCCCTCAGCACGCTCACCACGAGGTCGTCCGTATCGCGTACGCCCCTGCCGGCCTCCGCCTTGGTCACCGGCCGTTCCACGATGTCGAGCCCGGTGCCCTGCTCGATCAGGCCCTCCAGCACCGTGCCCGCGCTGGGGCTCAGCACGGACAGCGCCAGCAGCCGTCCCGCGGCGCTCGCGCTTGTGATCACGGCGTCCGCGCCGGACTGGCGCAGCAGCGGCGCGTTCTCCTCCTCGCGTACCGCGGCGACGATGTTCGCGCCCCTGTTGAGCTGCCGGGCGGTGAGCGTGACCAGCACCGCCGTGTCGTCGCGCTGTGTGGCGACGATGATCTGGCGGGCCCTCTGCACCTCGGCACGGAGCAGCACATCGCTGCGGGTACCGTCGCCGACCACCCCGACGAGCCCGTCGGCGTTGGCGGCGTCGATCACCTGACTGCTCGGGTCGACGACCACGACCCGTTCCTGCTTCAGCCCGGTGGCCCGCAGCGTCGCCAGCGCGGAGCGGCCCTTGGTCCCGAAGCCGACGACGACGGTGTGGTCTCGCAAGACGGACCTCCAACGTTTCTGGCGCCACTCCTCACGGGTGCGCTCGGCGAGCACCTCGAGAGTGGTGCCCACCAGGATGATCAGGAACATTACGCGCAGCGGCGTCACGACCAGCACATTGATCAGCCGGGCGGTATCGGTGACCGGGACGATGTCGCCGTAGCCGGTGGTCGAGAGCGTCACGGTCGCGTAGTAGACGGCGTCGAGCAGGCTGACGTCCCCGTCGAGGCCGTCTCTGTAGCCGTCCCGGTCGATCAGGACGATCAGCACAGTCGCCGCCAGCACGAGCCCGGCGAGCAACAGTCGCTTCACCACCTGCCGCAGCGGATACTCGACGATCGGGCGGGGCAGCTTCACTCGGCCCGTGGCCGGCTGCTCGCCCCCTTGATAGCGCTTGGTGTCCCGGCTGGAAGGTTTCACGTGAAACACCCGCCGGGGGCCGCCGGGGCGGGACCGGGGGCCGAGGCGGAAGCGGTCCAGGGCAGGTCGAGGATCTCCAGTTCGTCGCCCGGCCGGGCGCCGCCGGGCGGGATGACGGCGAGCCCGTCGGCCGCGGCCAGCCCGCGCAGCATGGCGGGGCCGGTGTAGTGCAGGGGCACGGCCCGCCCGGCGCGGTGGACGACCGGGACGAGGCGGGTGTCGTGCGGATGGCCGTGCACGTCGTCGCGCACGGGTGCGAGGTACGGCTCCGGAGGCCTGCGCCCGGCGAGGCCGCGCAGCAGTGGCTCGGCGAGGGTGAGCAGCCCGGAGACGGCCGCCAGGGGGTTGCCGGGCAGTCCGACGAGGTGCCGGTGTGTGCCGGGGGCGGTGGTGGCGGGGGTAGCGGTGGTGGCGGTGGTGGTGGCGGCGTCCAGGCGGGCCAGCAGCATCGGATGGCCGGGGCGTACCCGCACGCCGTCCACCAGGAGTTCGGCGCCCGCCCTGCGGAGGACGGGGTGGACGTGGTCGACCGGCCCGGACGCGGTGCCTCCGGTGGTGATGACCAGGTCGGCCTCGGTGCCGGTGACCGCCGCGTGGAGCGCGTCGGCGTCGTCCCCGACACGTCGGACGGCGAGGACGTCGGCGCCGAGCGCGCGCAGCCAGGGGCCGAGCATGGGGCCGAGCGCGTCCCTGATGAGCCCGTCGTGGGGGACTCCGGAGGGGAGCAGTTCGTCGCCGAGGACCAGGACCTCGACGCGGGGGCGGTCCACGGTGACCAGCTCGTCGTATCCGGCGGCGGCGGCCAGGCCCAGGACGGCGGGGGTGACGACGGTGGCGGCCGGGAGCAGCCGGTCGCCCGTGCGGCACTCCTGGCCGCGTGGCCGGATGTCCTGGCCGGGGACCACCTCGCGGCGCGCGTACAGATGGCCGCCGCTCTCCTCCGTACGGGCGCCGCGGGCGGGCTCGGTGCGGGCGTGTTCGGTGCGGATGACGGCGGAGGTGTCGGCCGGGACGCGTGCGCCGGTCGCGATGCGTACCGCGGTGCCGTCGGGCAGGGCGGGAACCGCTCCGTGTCCGGCCAGGACCGAGTCGCCCGGGCGGATCTCCCAGGGCCCCGGCCCGGCGACGGCCCAGCCGTCCATGGCCGAGGTGTCGAACGACGGCAGATCGGTGAGCGCGGTGAGCGGCTCGGCGAGGACGCCGCCCAGGGCCGCGTCCAGCGGGACGCGGCGGGTGGGCGCGGAGGCGGTCCGGCCGGCGCGGGCGGCGATGGCCCGGGCCTGGGCCCAGGCCGTCTCGCGGTGGCCCGGCGGGTGCGGCAGGGAGGGGCGGGCCTGCGGCCTGCCGACGAGGGCGAGGGCTTCGTCGACTCCGTCGACGTCCGGGTCGGTCATCCGGCGTCGGCCTCTTTCGCCCATCGGTCGGCGAGCGCGGCGGCCTTGCGCGCGGCCTCCGCGACCGCCTCGGGCCCGTCGTCCTCCGCCTTGGCGGCCGCGTACCCCACGAGGAAGGTGGTCAGCGGCGCGGCCGGCCGGGCGACGCCGTGGGCCGCGTCGCGGGCCAGGTCGAGCAGTACGCCGGTGTCGACGTCCAGCTCGATGCCGAGTTCTGCCTTGACCGCGGTGATCCATTCGTCCAGCACGTTCCCATGCTCCCTGATGCGGGCCCGGGCCGCGGCAAGATCCTCCCAGGTGTCGCAGTCGAACGCGGCGAGCGGCTGGGCGGGGACCCGGGCGAGGTCCAGTTCCTGCGTCAGCAGACGCAGGGGCAACCCGGAGAGACGGCCGTGCTCGGTGGCGAGGAGCGCGATCTCACGGCGCAGCGGCTCGGTCCGGTAGGCGGCGACGAGCGGTTGGTCACGGCCGTCGGCGTCCACGGCCAGCGCTGCCTCGGAACTCCCGGCCGTGAGGGTGTCGACGAGCTGCCGCACGGCCGACCTGTCCACAAACGGCAGATCACCGCCGAGCACCACGACCGCGTCGGCGTCGACATGCCGTATCCCGGCGGCGAGAGCGGCGAGCGGTCCTCCGCCGGGCGGCTCCTCCCGCGCCCAGACGACGGGCCGGACGGTCGGTCGCCGGCCACCCACGACCACGGCCCGTCCGGCGTCACGGCACGCGTCCAGCACCCGGTCGAGCAGTGCGCGCCCGCCCACGCTCAGGGCGGGCTTGTCGGCGCCACCGAGTCGCCTCGCGGCGCCTCCGGCCAGTACGACGGCGTCAAAACGGGTCACGCGCCCAGTATGGTCGCCGCTCCCTCCGGAGCGGGAAGGGCCCCCGGCCCCGGCCCGGGGAAGAGGGCCGGGGCCTGGCGCTACAGCGTGCGCAGGAGGACCGACGGGTGCTCGACGCAGTCGGCCACGTACCGCAGGAACCCGCCCGCCGTGCCGCCGTCGCACACGCGGTGGTCGAAGGTGAGCGACAGCTGGACCACCCGCCGGACCGCCAGTTCGCCTTCGTGGACCCACGGCTTGGGGACGATCCGCCCGACGCCGAGCATGGCCGCCTCGGGGTGGTTGATGATCGGCGTGGAGCCGTCGACACCGAACACGCCGTAGTTGTTCAGCGTGAACGTCCCGCCCGTGAGGTCCGCCGGGGAGAGCGAGCCGGTGCGCGCCGACTCCGTCAGCCGGGCGAACTCCGCCGTGAGGGACTCGGCGGAGCGTGAGTGCGCGTCGCGGACGACGGGCACGACCAGGCCCCGGTCCGTCTGGGCGGCGAAGCCGAGGTGCACCTCGGGCAGCCGTACGATCTCCCGCGCCTCCAGGTCCACCCGGGAGTTGAGCTCCGGGTACCGGGCGAGGGCGGCCGTGCAGACCCGGGCCAGGAGCGCCAGCAGGGAGATCTTCGGCCCGCCGGCGGCGTTCATCGCGGCACGCGCCGCCATGAGCTCCGTCGCGTCGGCGTCCACCCAGCACGTCGCGTCGGGTATCTCCTGGCGGCTGCGGGTCAGCTTGTCCGCGACCGCACCACGCACGCCGCGCAGCGGCACCCGCTCCCCGACGGCCGGCCCCGCCGTCCCGGCGACGGCCGGGGCGGCCTGCGCGGCAGCGGGCACCTGGGCCGGGGCGGCCGAGGCGCGCTCGACGTCCGCGCGCAGGATCAGCCCGTCGCGCCCGGAGCCCCGCAGCTGCCGCAGATCGATACCGCGCTCCCGGGCCAGCTTTCGCACGAGCGGCGATATCACCGGCACGGGACCCTCGGCGGGCGCCGCGGCATCGGGAGCGGGCGCCTGCGCGGGAGCGGGCGCCGGTGAGGGCTGTGCGGTCACGGCGGCGGACCTGGGCGCCGCCGCGGCGACGGGTGCGCCCGTGCGGACACGCCGCCGCCGGGCGGCCGCGGCACTGGTCCCGTAGCCCACGAGCACGTTCCCGGAGCCCTCCTCGGCGCCGCCCTTGGAGGCGTCCGCGGACGCCGCCCCGGCGGTCTCCCCGGCAGCGGCCGCGGAACCGGCAGCACCACCCGGTGCGGCCTCCGACGCGCCCACCGCGACGGTGATCAGTGGCGCGCCGACCGGCAGCTCCTGTCCCTCCTCGCCGAAGCGGGCGGTGACCACTCCGCCGTACGGGCACGGCACCTCGACCATGGCCTTGGCCGTCTCGACCTCCACGACCGGCTGGTCGACGGCCACGACGTCCCCGACGGCGACGAGCCACCGCACGATCTCGGCCTCGGTGAGGCCCTCCCCGAGGTCCGGCAGCTTGAACTCGAGCACTTGCGCCATCAGCTCTGCGCCTCCCACTGGAGCCGGGCGACCGCGTCCAGGACCCGGTCGACGCCCGGCAGATGGTGCCGTTCCAGCATCGGCGGCGGGTACGGGATGTCGAACCCGGCAACCCGCAGCACCGGCGCCTCCAGGTGGTGGAAGCACCGTTCGGTGACCCGCGCGGCGATCTCCGCACCCGGCCCGGCGAAGCCGGTGGACTCGTGGACGACGACCGCGCGCCCCGTGCGCCGTACCGACGCGCAGACCGTCTCGTCGTCGAACGGCACCAGCGACCGCAGGTCGACGACCTCGAGGTCCCAGCCCTCGGCCTGTGCCGCCTCGGCCGCCTCCATGCAGACCGGGACGGAGGGGCCGTATGTGATCAGCGTGGCACTGCGTCCGGTGCGCCGCACCACGGCGCGGCCTATCGGCTCGACCGCCGCCGGGGCCTCGGGCGACCAGTCGGCCTTGGACCAGTAGAGCCGCTTCGGCTCCAGGAAGACGACCGGGTCGTCGGAGGCGATGGCCGCGCGGAGCAGCCCGTACGCGTCGGCGACCGTCGCGGGCGTGACGACATGGAGTCCCGGGGTCGCCATGTAGTACGCCTCGGACGAGTCGCTGTGGTGCTCGACGCCGCCGATCCCGCCGCCGTACGGCACCCGGACGACGAGCGGCAGCGGCATGGCGCCCCGGGTCCGGTTCCGCATCCGCGCCACATGGCTGATGAGCTGTTCGAAGGCGGGGTAGGCGAACGCGTCGAACTGCATCTCCACGACCGGCCGCAGCCCGTACATCGCCATGCCGACAGCGGTGCCGAGGATGCCGGCCTCGGCGAGCGGGGTGTCCGTGCACCGGTCCTCGCCGAACTCCTTCGTGAGCCCGTCGGTGACCCGGAAGACCCCGCCCAGCGTGCCGACGTCCTCGCCCATGACGTGCACGGACGGGTCTTCGGCCATCGCGTCGCGCATGGCCCGCTGGAGGGCCTGCGCCATGGTGGCGGGCTTGGCTGCCACGGTGGTCATCGCACGTCACCTTCCGCCTCGGCGGCCAGCTCCGCCCTCAGCTGCGCGGCCTGCTCCTGGAGCTGCGGTGTCTGCTCCGCGAAGACATGGGCGAACAGGTCCATCGGGTCCAGCTCGGCGTCCGCGTTCATCCGCTCCCGCAGCCGCGCGGCCATGACCTCGGCCTCCTCGGCCGCCTCACGGATGCCGTCCTCGTCGATCAGTTCTCGCTCCGTCAGCTCCCGCTCCAGGAGCTGGATCGGGTCGTGCCGGCGCCACGCCTCGACCTCGCCCTCGCCGCGGTACCGGGTCGCGTCGTCGGCGTTGGTGTGGGCCTCGATCCGGTACGTCACAGCCTCGACGAGGGTCGGGCCGCCGCCGCGCCGGGCGCGGGCCACCGCCTCGGAGAGCACCTGGTGGACCGCCGCCGCGTCGTTTCCGTCGACGAGCCGGCCCGGCATGCCGTAACCGACGGCCTTGTGGGCGAGCGAGGGGGCTGCGGTCTGCTTGGCGAGCGGCACGGAGATCGCGAAGCCGTTGTTCTGCACGAGGAAGACGACCGGCGCCTGCCACACGGCCGCGAAGTTCAGCGCCTCGTGGAAGTCGCCCTCGCTGGTGCCGCCGTCGCCGACCATGGCCAGCGCCACGACGTCGTCACCTTTGAGGCGGGCGGCGTGCGCCAGACCCACCGCGTGCGGGAGCTGTGTGGCGAGCGGGGTACACAGGGGGGCGATGCGGTGTTCACGCGGGTCGTAGCCGGTGTGCCAGTCGCCCCGGAGCAGGGTCAGCGCCTGCACGGGGTCGAGTCCGCGAGCCACGGCGGCCAGGGTGTCGCGGTACGACGGGAAGAGCCAGTCCCGGTCCTCGAGCACGAGCGCGGCGGCCACCTCGCAGGCCTCCTGGCCGGTGCTGGACGGATAGACCGCCAGTCGGCCCTGCTTGGTGAGCGCGGTCGCCTGCGCGTTGTAGCGGCGGCCCCGCACCAGCTCGGCGTAGAGCCTGCGCAGTACGGCGGGGGCGAATCCGGCCGCGGCGTCCGTACCGAGCACCCGGTAGGGCTCGGGGTCCGGGAGCAGCGGCGCGGGGTCGGTGCGCGGCTTCCACGCCGGGGGCGGGGTGGGCCGATAAGAGGCCGCGCCGGGCAGCTCTTGGACCGTCATGACAGCACCTCCTCGTGGGAGTGGGCATAAGACCCGAGGGGCGGCGCGGATGTGGCGCGCCTCACCTACCGATTGTTCGGTCGTGGAGCCAATTTGGCTACAGGCGACCTCAGCCTGTGGACAAACGGTTCTCCACAGCCTGGGATAGAGGCAGGTCGTCCACGGAAGAGAGGTGGGGGGACATGGCAGCTGAACAAATGGCCGACGGCTGGGAGCAAGCGCCACAAGGCGCTGACGGGGCTCTGCCGCCGCGCCCGCTCGACGCCATCGACCGAGACATCCTGCGGATCCTCCAGACGGATGGTCGTGCGTCGATACGGTCGGTGGCCGAGCGGGTCCATGTGTCGCGGGCCAACGCGTACGCACGGATCAACCGGCTCATCGACGACGGGGTGATCCGCGGCTTCAGCGCTCGCGTCAACCACGAGCGAGCCGGGCAGGGCGCGTCGGCGTACATCACGCTCAAGATCGTGCAGAACTCGTGGCGCACCGTCCGCGAGCAACTGCAGGCCCTGCCGGGCGCCGCGCACATCGCCCTGGTCAGCGGGGACTTCGATGTGCTGCTACTGGTGCACACACCGGACAACCGCAGCCTCCGGGAGCTGGTCCTGACCAAGCTCCAGGCGATCCCGGAGGTGCTGTCGACCCGCACGCTGCTGGTGTTCGAGGAGACGGACCTCGACCGCAGACTGACGGCGGACGAGCTGTAGCGGCCGCCGCGCGCCTCAGTGGCTGGTGCGCAGGCCGTCGAAGGCCATGTGGACGACCGTGTCCACCAGCTGCTGGCGGTCGGCGCCGTCGCCGGGCTGTGGCCGATACCACTCGACGAGCGAGTTGACCATGCCGAAGAGCAGCCGGGTCGCGAGCTTTATGTCCACGTCGGCGCGGAGATCCCCCTCGGCGGCCGCCGCCTTCATCAGGTCGGCGACGCGGTGGTCGAACTCGCGGCGCCGCTCCAGGGCCCAGCGCTCGGTCCGCGTGTTGCCGCGCACCCTCAGCAGCAGCGTCACGTAGGGCAGCTCGGCCATCAGCACCTCGACGGTGCGCCGGGTCACGTACTCCACGCGTTCGATCGCCCGGCCGCGCGAGGCGGGCGCCTCGTCCAGTACGGCGAACAGCCCGTCCAGTGCGCGGCTGACCGCGCGCCGCAGCAGCTCCTCCTTGCCCGCCACGTGGTGGTAGATCGAGGACTTCGAGATCCCGGCGGCCTTGGAGAGGTGCTCCATGGACGTGCCGTCGTAGCCACGCTCGTTGAACACCTGGACGGCCACCGAGAGCAGCGTCTCGGGAGTGTAGGTGTCGCGCCTCACGGTGGTCACTGTCCGGCCTCCCGCTTGTCGTCGGCATAGGAGTGGCGGTACAGGGCCAGCGAGGGCGCGTACCGTCCGGAGGGGTCGCGCTCGTGGAGTTCCTCAAGGATGCTGTACGCCCAGTTCTTGCCGAGCTTCCGGCTCCACTCGACGGGCCCGAGAGGATAGTTCACGCCGAGCCGCATAGCGGTGTCGATGTCCTCCTCGGTGGCGACGCCCTTGGCGACTGCCTCGTGCGCGAGGTCGATGATTCTCGCCACGGTCCGGGCGACGATCATGCCTGGTACGTCGCCGATGACGCTGACCTTCTTGCCGAGGGCCTGGAAGAGTCCGATCGACTGGCTGAGGGTCTCCGGTGATGTGTCGGGCCCGGCGGCCAGCGCGACACGGGTCGCCTTGCGGTAGTCGAAGGCCAGGTCGAAGTAGACGACGTCGCGGAACTCGACGGAGGTCTGGCCGTCGGCGGGCGCCAGCTGGCCGCCTGTGGGCAGCTGCAGCCGGGAACCGTTGTCGTCCCCCTCCTCGCGCAGGCTGATCCCGGCCTCGCGGATCATGCCGAGCAACTCGCCGAACGGGAAGAGGTCACCCTCCACGACCAGGTACGCGGGCGGCTCGGCGGGCTCGGCGGTGTTCGGCTCGGGGCGGTGCCCGCCCTCGTCGTCGTACGTGTACCAGCCGCGGCCGGACTTGCGGCCCAGCATCCCCGCCTCGACGAGTCGGCGCTGGGACAGCGAGGGCCGGAACCGGGGGTCCTGGAAGAACGCCTCCCACACGGAGTGGGTGACGGCTTCGTTGACGTCCTGGCCGATGAGGTCCGTCAGCTCGAACGCGCCCATGCGGAAGCCGCCGGACTCGCGCAGGACGGCGTCGATGGTCGCTGAGTCGGCCGCCTGCTCCTCGTGGACCGCGAACGCCTCCGCGTAGAACGGGCGGGCGATGCGGTTGACGATGAAGCCCGGGGTGTCGGCGCAGGCGACCGGCGTCTTACCCCAGCCGCGGGCCGTCTCGTACGCGCGTGTGGCGGACGCGATGTCGGTCGCGAAGCCGCTGACGACCTCGACGAGCGGCAGCAGCGGCGCCGGGTTGAAGAAGTGCATGCCGACGAAGCGCCCCGGGGAGCGGAGCGCTCCGGCGATGGCGGTGACGGAGAGTGAGGAGGTGTTGGTGGCGAGCAGGCAGTCGTCGTCGACGATGTCCTCGAGGGCGGCGAACAGTTCCTGCTTCACCGTGAGCCGCTCCACGATCGCCTCGATGACGAGCACGGCGTCGGCGAGCTCGTCGAGGCTCACTGCCGGGTGGAGCCGCGCGGCGGCCGCGTCCCGCTCGTCCTGGGTCAGTCGCCCCTTGGCGACCAGCCGGTCGAGTCGGCCCGCGATGCTCTCGGCCGCCTGCGCGGCGCGCCCGGGTGCGGCGTCGTAGAGGCGTACGGGGTGGCCGGCGACCAGGGCGACCTGGGCGATGCCCTGGCCCATGGTGCCCGTGCCGACGACGGCGACGGTGCTGCCGCGTTCGACGGCGCCGCGAGCCGCCAGTGATGCCCTGGCCTCTGTGTCGGTCATGTCAGTGATCCTCCCCGATGCGTTTTCCACATGTCCGAGAGACCCCCTTGTCCCGACCGATCGTTCGGTTACTCTAGCTCTGTTCGCCTGTCCCTGCCCAGCTCACCGAGGAGTTGGTCCCTCATGGCCGCCGCGCAGCTGACCACCGACAAACTGGCCGAGAGGCACCGGCCCACACTCGACCAGGCGCTGGAGGCGATCCGTACGCGCGCCTACTGGTCCCCTCACCCTGAGCACCCGAAGGCGTACGGCGAGAACGGCTCACTGAGCGCCGCCGACGGTCTCGCCGCCCACAAGGCCACGCTCGGCTCCCGTCTCGAGCTGGACCAGCCGGGCACGGACGGCTGGACGGGCGGTGAGATCTCCCCGTACGGGCCGGCGCTGGGCGTGGAGTATCCGCACGTCGACATGGACGTGCTGCTGCCGGCCATGCGCGCGGGCCTGGGGACCTGGCGGGACGCGGGGCCGGAGACGCGCGCCCTGGTCTGCCTGGAGATCCTGGCGCGGATCAGCGCCCGTACGCACGAGTTCGCACACGCGGTGATGCACACCAGCGGGCAGGCGTTCATGATGGCGTTCCAGGCGGGCGGCCCGCACGCTCAGGACCGTGGCATGGAGGCGGTGGCGTACGCGTACGCGGAGCAGACCCGCACGCCGCAGGACGCCGAGTGGTCCAAGCCGCAGGGCAAGCGGGACCCGCTGGAGCTGCGCAAGACGTTCACCCCGGCCGGCCGCGGCGTCGCCCTGCTGATCGGCTGCAACACGTTCCCGACGTGGAACGGCTACCCGGGCCTGTTCGCCTCCCTGGCGACGGGCAACGCGGTGCTGGTCAAGCCGCACCCACGCGCCGTCCTCCCGCTCGCCCTGACCGTGCGGATCGCGCGCGACGTGCTGGCCGAGGCGGGCTTCGACCCGAACCTGGTGGCACTGGCCGCCGAGCGGCCCGGCGAGGGCATCGCCAAGACGCTGGCAGTCCGCCCCGAGATCCGGATCATCGACTACACCGGCTCGACGTCGTTCGGCGACTGGCTGGAGACCAACGCCCGCCAGGCACAGGTGTACACCGAGAAGGCCGGCGTCAACACGGTCGTCGTCGACTCGACCGACGACTACAAGGGCATGCTGTCCAACCTGGCGTTCTCACTGTCCCTGTACAGCGGACAGATGTGCACGACGCCGCAGAACCTGCTGATCCCGCGCGACGGCATCACCACGGACGCCGGACCCAAGTCGTACGACGAGGTGGTCGCCGACCTCGCGGCCGCCGTGGACGGCCTGCTGGGCGACGACACGCGGGCGAACGCGCTGCTGGGTGCGCTGGTCAACCCGGATGTGAAGGCCCGCCTGGAGGCGGCGGCCGGTCTCGGCGAGGTGGCGCTGGCCTCCCGCGAGATCGCGAACCCGGACTTCCCGGACGCCGTCGTGCGTACCCCGGTCCTGGTCAAGCTCGACGGCTCCAAGCCGGACGCGGAAGCGGCGTATATGTCGGAGTGCTTCGGCCCCGTCGCGTTCGCCGTATCCGTCGACTCGACCACCGACGCCCTGGATCTGCTGCGCCGCACGGTGCGCGAGAAGGGCGCCATGACGGTCGGCGCCTACACGACTTCGGCGGATGTGGAGCGCGCGGTCGAGGAGGTCTGCCTGGAGGAGTCGGCGCAGCTCTCGCTGAACCTGACGGGCGGCGTCTATGTGAACCAGACGGCGGCGTTCTCCGACTTCCACGGCTCCGGCGGCAACCCGGCCGCGAACGCGGCCCTGTGCGACAGCGCCTTCGTCGCGAACCGCTTCCGGGTGGTGGAGGTCCGCCGCCCGGCGTGACCCGGTGGCTTCCGGCCCGGCCTGGGGGGTGTCCCCGGTGCCGGGCCGACGCCTCCTAGGCGGGAGGTTCGGCGATCTCCGCGTACCGCTGGATCCAGGCGTGCATGGCGATCGCCGCGGCCGCTCCGGCGTTGATGGAGCGGGTGGAGCCGAACTGGGCGATCGAGCAGACCATCCGGGCGTGCTTACGGGCCTCCTCGGTGAGGCCGGGACCCTCCTGCCCGAACAGCAGCACACAGCGGCGGGGCAGCACGGTGCGCTCCAGCGGCACCGCGCCCGGCAGGTTGTCGATACCGATGATCGGCACGTCCTGGTCGTCGGCCCACGCCGTCAGCGACTCGGTGTCGGGGTGGTGGCGCACATGCTGGTACCGGTCGGTGACCATGGCGCCGCGCCGGTTCCAGCGCCGCCGCCCGACGATGTGGATCTCTTTCGCCAGGAACGCGTTGGCGGTGCGGACGACCGAGCCGATGTTGAAGTCATGGCCCCAGTTCTCCACCGCCACATGGAAGTCATGGCGGCGGGTGTCCAGGTCGGCGACGATCGCCTCGCGCCTCCAGTAGCGGTAGCCGTCGACGACGTTGCGCCGGTCCCCGTCCGCGAGCAGCTCGGGGTCGTACCGCTCGTCCTGCGGCCACGGCAGGGGGTGCGGTCCGACACCGACCTCGGGGCCGTAGCCGTCGTCGTACTGGAGGGGGGTGTTCGTGGGGGTCTCGCTGCTCACCCGACGAGGGTACGGCGAGTCCGGTCCTCCGGTGCCGGCTGCTTCTCGTGGCCGGCTGTCCCACCAGGGCGCACCCGTTCCCCGGCCCACCGCGCCCGGGCCTCCAGCCACAGCAGGAAGACGGTCGGCAGGAAGACGGCGTCCGCGGCGATCATCGCCAGGGAGAAGAACGGCAGGCCGAGCAGGAGCGCGATGCCCGCGTGCTCCAGCATCATCGCCGCCAGCAGCACGTTCTTGACCCGCCGGTTGAAGAGCGTGAACGGGAAGGCCACCTGGACGATGACCGTGGCGTAGGTGATGAGCATGACCATCACCCCGCCGCCCGCCAGGAGATCCGACAGCGCGGGCCACGGGGTGAAGTAGTCCAGCTTCAGCGGGTAGTACAGCGCGGTGCCGTCCTGCCAGCGCGAGCCCTGGATCTTGTACCAGCCGGCCGTCGCGTAGATCAGGCACACCTCCGCCATGATCACCGCCAGGGCGGCGTTGTGCAGCAGGTTCGCGACGACATCGAGCAGAACGCGCGGCTCGCCGGGTGCGAAGCGGCACACCAGCCACCACACGCCCTGCGCCAGCCAGAGCAGCCACAGCAGCACGAACATCCACGGCTCGCCGGTCCTGTCGCGGAAGAGCACCACCGCCACGAGGGCGAACCCCAGGACCACCCAGAGTGCCGCACCGGCCGGATCGACGGCCGGAGCGGGGCGGCGGGACCGGCGGCGGGCGTCCAGCGACCAGACATGTCCGCAGCGTGTGAAGACCAGGTAGAGCGCCATGAGGTGGATGACGTTGTCGCCGCCGTCGCCCATGAAGACGGAGCGATTCTGCAGCGACAGCACGCCCACCATGAAGAGCACCGATGTGGCGCGGGTACGCCAGCCGACCAGCAGCAGCGCGCTGGACAGCACGGCGACCGCGTACACGATCTCGAACCAGAGCGTGGAGTCGGACCACATCAGGACGGTGAAGGAGTGGTTGTCCGCGATCAGCTGGCGGGCCATGCCCCAGCCCCACGGCCCCTGCGGCCCGTACAGCTCATGGCGGTGCGGGAACTCACGAAGGAGGAAGAAGAGCCAGGTCGCGGCGAAGCCGATGCGGACGACTGCGGTCTGATACGGGCCGAGGACGGTCCCGGTGACCCGCTGGATCGCCCGTGCGACGCGGCGGTCCGCGAACGGCGCGGGGGACACGGGCGGGGCAGGCGGCGCGGTGGCCGCGGGGGGCGCGGTCGCCGCCAGGGGTGCGGGCAGCGCCGAGGGCGTGAGGGGGGTGAGGGAGGGTTCGCCGGGGGACTCGCCGGGCGGCCCGGCCTGCGGGGGAACGCTGCTCGGGTTCACCTGGCCTCCTCCCCCGTGCGGCCGCCGGTCACGCCGCCCGCCAGGTCGGCGGCGGTCACGGTCCACCACGGCAGCAGCCGGTGGTATGGCCGCGCGTCGATCTTCTCGTCGCTCCACGGCGGGGCTTTCACGCCCGTGGTCGAGGAGCGCATCTGTATCCGCTCGATCTTCCCGCCCAGGTCGTGGCGCTCCAGCCGCATCAGGGCGATGCGCCGGATGTAGCGCTCGGAGAGCCCGGCGCGCAGGCCGTTGCCCTCGTCGTCGTTGCCGTGCTGGTTCACGTAGAAGTCCCAGGCACGGCGCAGCTCGTTCTGCTGCACATGACTGGGGAAGGGGTTGCCGCGGATCGCCGCACCGTCCTCGGCGGACAGGTCGATCCACGGCGTGACCCGGCGCTCGCCGGCATCGACGACCTCGGCGCGGACCTGGACCGCGATGTTCTGCTGGAGCGGGTTGGGGGCGAAGAGCTTCCAGTTCTGCTCGAACTCCGGCATGACCCAGTCGTCGACCGCTCTGCCGTGCTCCTTCGTCAGCGTGTTCGAAGGTGCGACATGGAGAAAGACCATGGCCAGATGGAAGCAGGCGACGAATCCGATCGCCGCGAGCGCGACAGCGGCGGCGGCCTGATACGGGAGGGAGAGTGCCGTTATCCCGGCCGGATCGGGACTCCGGCCGCCGACAGCGTGCCCAGCGCGTCCGCGCTGCTCGTCGTACGACTCCATCCCGCCCCGATCCGCGTCGCTCCACCGCAGTTATCCACAGGGTTGACACCATACGGGCCGCCGACTCACCATTGAAGTCATTCAACCGAACGATCGGTCGGTAGGGGGCCCGATGACGGCAGTGACTGCGGACTCGCAGGAGGCGTACGAGGCGGTGTTCGATGCCGCTGTCGCCGCTGACGAGCGCATCGAACCGCGTGACTGGATGCCGGACGCGTACCGCGCGACGCTGGTCCGCCAGATCGCCCAGCACGCCCACTCCGAGATCATCGGCATGCAGCCCGAGGCGAACTGGATCACGCGCGCGCCCTCGCTGCGCCGCAAGGCCATCCTGATGGCCAAGGTGCAGGACGAGGCGGGGCACGGCCTGTATCTGTACAGCGCCGCCGAGACGCTCGGCACCGGCCGGGACGAGCTGCTGGACAAGCTCCACTCGGGGCGCCAGAAGTATTCGTCGATCTTCAACTACCCCACCCTGACCTGGGCCGACGTCGGCGCGATCGGCTGGCTCGTGGATGGCGCCGCGATCACCAACCAGGTGCCGCTTTGCCGCTGCTCCTATGGCCCGTACGCCCGCGCGATGGTCCGCATCTGCAAGGAGGAGTCGTTCCACCAGCGCCAGGGCTACGAGGCGCTGCTCGCCCTCTCCCGCGGCACACCGGCCCAGCACGAGATGGCACAGGACGCCGTGAACCGCTGGTGGTGGCCGTCCCTGATGATGTTCGGCCCGCCCGACGACGAGTCGGCGCACTCCGCGCAGTCCATGGCCTGGAAGATCAAGCGCCACTCCAACGACGAGCTGCGCCAGCGCTTCGTCGATATCTGCGTCCCGCAGGCGGAGTCCCTGCGCCTCACCCTCCCCGACCCCGACCTGCGGTGGAACGAGGAGCGGGGCCACCACGACTTCGGCGCGATCGACTGGGCCGAGTTCCGCGAGGTCCTCAAGGGCAACGGGCCCTGCAACGAACAGCGGATCACCCAGCGCCGCCGGGCCCATGACGAGGGAGCCTGGGTCAGGGAGGCGGCGGCCGCGTACGCCGCGAAGCAGAACGATCGGATCAAGGGCGACGAGTCCGGGGAGACCGGGGAGGCGACGGCATGACCACCAGCGACTGGCCGCTGTGGGAGGTGTTCGTGCGCTCGCGCCGCGGGCTGTCCCACTCCCACGCGGGAAGCCTGCACGCCCCGGACGCGGAGATGGCCCTGCGCAATGCCCGCGACCTGTACACGCGGCGCAACGAAGGCGTCTCCATCTGGGTAGTGCCCTCGGCCGCGATCACCGCGTCGTCGCCCGACGAGAAGGACCCCTTCTTCGAGCCGTCCGCCGACAAGCCGTACCGGCACCCGACCTTCTACGAGATCCCCGAGGGAGTGCAGCACCTGTGACTACCTCCCTGAACACCGCGGCCCTCGCCCTCGGAGACGACGCGCTGGTGCTGTCCCACCGTCTGGGGGAGTGGGCGGGCCACGCACCCGTGCTGGAGGAGGAGGTCGCCCTCGCCAACATCGCGCTGGATCTGCTCGGACAGGCAAGGGTGCTGCTCTCCCTCGCCGGCGACGAGGACGAGCTCGCCTTCCTCCGGGAGGAACGGGCCTTCCGCAACGCACAGCTCGTCGAGCAGCCGAACGGCGACTTCGCCCACACCATCGCCCGTCAGTTGTACTTCTCCACCTACCAGCGACTGCTGTACGGCCGGCTCGCGGCTGCCGAGTCGCGCGCGGGCGACGAGCAGCAGGACACGCTGAAGGCGCTCGCCGCGAAGGCGGTCAAGGAGGTCGCCTACCACCAGGACCACGCCGAGCAGTGGACGCTGCGGCTCGGCGACGGCACGCCGGAGAGCCACGACCGGATGCAGCGGGCATGCGACGCTCTGTGGCGCTTCACCGGCGAGCTGTTCCAGCCGGTCGAGGGCGTCGATGTCGACTGGCGGGAGCTGGAGGCCGACTGGCTGGCATCGGTGTCGGCGGTGCTGGGCCGGGCGGCCCTCTCCGTGCCCGAGGGGCGGCGGGAGACCCCGTGGAGCGCGGGTGCGGGTCGGCAGGGTGTGCACACCGAGTCGTTCGGACGGATGCTCGCCGAGATGCAGCATCTTCACCGCAGCCACCCGGGGGCGTCATGGTGACCATGACGCCGCTCGAGGAGGAGCTGAGCCGCCTGGCCGGTTCTGTCCCCGACCCCGAGCTGCCGGCGCTCACCCTGGAGGAGCTCGGCGTACTGCGGGGCGTGCGTGTCCTCTCCCCCGGCAAGGTGAAGGTCGAGCTGACCCCCACCTACACCGGCTGCCCGGCCATCGAGGCGATGTCCTCCGACATAGAGCAGGTCCTCCACGACCACGGCATACCCGAGGTGTCCGTCGTCACGGTACTCTCCCCCGCCTGGTCCACCGACGACATCAGCGACGAAGGACGGCGCAAGCTCAGCGAGTTCGGCATTGCCCCGCCGCGCCGGCAGGGGACGGACGGCCCGGTGCCGCTGACCCTCGCCATCCGCTGCCCGCACTGCGGCTCGACCGACACCGAGCTGCTGAGCAGGTTCTCGTCGACCGCGTGCAAGTCGCTGCGCCGCTGCGTCACCTGCCGCGAACCCTTCGACCACTTCAAGGAGTTGTAGATGTTCCATCCGCTCCGGGTGAGCGAGGTCGAGCGGCTCACAGACGACTCGGTGGCCGTCACCTTCGCCGTCCCACCCGAGCTGCGCGAGGCGTTCCGCCATACCCCCGGCCAGCACCTGGCGATGCGCCGGATGTCCACGGGGGGCGAGGAGATCCGCCGTACGTACTCGATCTGCTCACCCGCTGCCGCGCCCGGCGAGGACACGGTGCTGCGAGTGGGCATCCGGCTGGTGGACGGCGGCGAGTTCTCGACGTACGCCCTGAAGGAGCTCGCGGTCGGGGACACCGTCGAGGTCATGGAGCCGATGGGCCGGTTCGTCCTGGCGCCGCGGCCCGGTCACTTCGCGGCGATCGTCGGCGGTAGCGGGATCACGCCGGTTCTGTCGATCGCGGCCACGCTGCTGGCCCGGGAGCCGGAGTCGCGCTTCTGCCTCATACGGAGCGACCGCACGGCCGCCTCGACGATGTTCCTGGACGAGGTGGCGGACCTCAAGGACCGCTACCCGGACCGCTTCCAACTGGTCACGGTGCTGTCCCGGGAGGAGCAGCAGACGGGGCTGCCGTCCGGGCGGCTGGACGAGGAGCGGCTGACCGGGCTGCTTCCCGTGCTGCTGGCGGTGGACGATGTGGACGGCTGGTTCCTGTGCGGGCCGTTCGGGCTGGTTCAAGGCGCCGAGCGGGCGCTGCAGGGGCTTGGCGTCCGACGGAACCACATCCACCAGGAGATCTTCCATGTGGACGACGGCTCGTCGACGGCCCGCCGGCCGTTGCCGGGTGAGGCGGCGCACGCCACGCTGACCGCGACGCTGGACGGCCGTTCCGGGTCGTGGCCGGTGCAGGAGGGCGAGTCGCTGCTGGAGACCGTGCTGCGCAGCAGGTCGGACGCACCGTACGCATGCAAGGGCGGCGTCTGCGGCACGTGCCGGGCGTTCCTGGTGTCCGGCGAGGTGCGGATGGACCGCAACTACGCGCTGGAGTCCGAGGAGACGGAGTCCGGTTATGTGCTGGCGTGCCAGTCGCATCCGATGACGGCGGAGGTTGAGCTCGACTTCGACCGCTGACGGAGTCCCGCGGGCCGTATGGCCGGTGCCTGTGCCGTGGCCGTGGCGCGCCCCGCCATTCCCTTCCACTAGAACCTGTTCTATGGTGACGCCCCGTCAGACATCCAGGACCGCCGCTGCCCGGCAGCGGGGCAGCGGGGCAGCGGGAAGAACTGGAGGGCGCGACCGTGGACTTCACCTTCACCGAGGAGCAGCAGGCGGCGGCCGAGGCCGCCAGGGCGGTCTTCTCGGGCGTGGCGCCCGACGGCGTGCCCAGCCCGGCGCGTACCCCGGGTGCGGTGGCGGAGGACCTCGACCGGCCGCTGTGGGCACGGCTGGCGGACGCCGATCTGCTGAGTCTGGTGCTCGGGCCCGAGCACGGCGGCGCCGGCCTGGACCCGATCGCCCTCTGTCTGGTGCTGCGCGAGTCGGCCGGCGTGCTGGCCCGGATACCGCTGCTGGAGACGAGCGCGGTCGCCATGATCGTCGAGCGGTACGGCGACAGGGTCCTGGCCACCGAGCTCCTTCCTGCCGTCGGCCGGGGCGAACTGGTGCTCACCGTCGGCGCGAACGGCCGCACCGGCCACGACCCGGCCGAGCTGGCCGTCACGGCCCGCCGCGACGGCGACGGCTGGCTGCTGGACGGTGTCCAGACGGCCGTCCCGTGGGCATGCGGCGCGGACCGCATCGCCGTACCGGCCACCACGGACGACGGGAGCGCCGTGCTGGCCCTGGTGCCGCGCGACCGGGACGGTACGACTCTGGCAGACCAGGTGTCCACGAACGGCGAGCTGCTCGCGGAGCTGCGGCTCGACTCCGTACGGACCGGCGCGCACGAGCTGATCACCGCCGACGGCGCCTGGGAGTGGCTGCGCGCCCTGCTCACGGCCGGCACCTGCGCGCTGGCGCTGGGCGTGGGCACCGCCGTGCTCAGCATGACCAGCGAGTACACCGGGAAGCGGCACCAGTTCGGCCACCCGATCGCGACGTTCCAGGCGGTCGCCGTGCAGGCCGCCGACCGCTACATCGACCTGCGGGCCATGGAGGCCACCCTGTGGCAGGCGGCCTGGCGGCTCAGCACCGGCGCCGGAGGCCCGCTACCGGCGGCCGCCGATGTCGCGGTGGCGAAGATCTGGGCCTCGGAGGGCGTGCGGCGCGTCGTCCAGACGGCACAGCATCTGCACGGCGGCTTCGGCGCGGACACGGACTATCCGCTGCACCGCTACCACGCCTGGGCCAAGCACCTGGAGCTCTCGCTCGGCCCGGCCGCCGCGCACGAGGAGGCCCTCGGCGACCTGCTGGCCGCCCACCCCCTGAGCTGACCGCCCCGCGTACGGAACCGACCAGGACTAGACGACGACCGCGGGGCCGCCGTGCTCGGCCACCATCGGGCGGCCGGAGCCCTCCCAGGCGAGCATGCCGCCGTCGATGTTCACCGCGTCGACACCCTGCTGCACCAGGTACTGCGTGACCTGCGCCGAACGGCCGCCGACCCGGCACATCACATAGGCGCGCCGCCCGTCGGCCACCGCCTCCGTCACCTCGCCGAAGCGGGCGACGAACTCACTCATCGGCACATGCACAGCGCCCTCGACATGCCCGGCCGCCCACTCGTCGGCCTCCCGCACGTCCAGGACCAGCGCGTCGCCCGGAACGGACGCGACGTCCACGGTGGGCAGCGGTGCGAAGTTCATCGATCAATCCTTCTCTCTGGGGCGGGTACGGGAGCTCTTCACTCCAGGCTCTTACTCGGGCGAGCTCGTCAGTCCGGCCAGCTCTGCCTCACGCTCGGACACCTGGGCCAGCAGTTGCTCGGCGACCTCGTCGAGCAGCCGGTCGGGGTCGTCGGGCGCCATCCGCAGCATCGCACCGATCGCGCTCTCCTCCAGCTCACGCGCGACTGCGGCCAGCAGCTCCTTGCGGTGCGCCAGCCACTCGAGGCGCGCGTACAGCTCCTCGCTCTCGCTGAACTCGGGCACGGCGGGGGCGGGACCGGCCGCCCACTCGTCGGTCAGCTCGCGCAGCAGCGTCTCGTCACCCCGCGCGTACGCGGCGTTGACCCGGGAGATGAACTCGTCGCGCCGCTTCCGCTCCGCCTCGTCCGCGGCCAGGTCGGGATGGGCCTGGCGGACCAGTTCCCGGAAGAGCCTGCGCGCCTCGTCGCTCGGGCGGACGCGCTTGGGCGCCTGCACGGGCCGCTCGTTCAGCATCGCCGCGGCCTCCGGGGACAGGCCGTCGGAGTCGATCCAGCTGTGGAAGAGCTCGTCGACCCCCGGCATGGGCTGGACCAGCGCCCGCGCCTCCTGCGCCTTCCGCAGGTCCTCCGGGTCACCGGTACGCGCCGCGCGGGCCTCCGCGATCAGCGCGTCCAGCTCGTCCAGGCGCGCGTACATCGGGCCGAGCTTCTGGTGGTGCAGCCGGGAGAAGTTCTCCACCTCGACGCGGAAGGTCTCCACCGCGATCTCGAACTCGATCAGCGCCTGCTCGGCCGCGCGCACCGCACGCTCCAGGCGCGCCTCCGGCGCCTCGGCGGCCTCGGCACCACCGGGCGCCTCGGCCCGCCCCTGCTGCTCGGGCTGCTCAGGCTGCTCGGCGGCAGCGGCCTCGTCCACGGAGGCGCCGGTCACATCGTCGCTCGGGGTCGTCACCCGACCAGACTACGGGCGACCGGTGCCCACCCGTCACACCCCCAGTTCGGCGGCGATGCGCCCGCTCCGCACGGCCGCCACCAGATCTGCGTGATCGGCCTCCGTACGGTCCGCGTACGCCACGGCGAAGCCCGCGACGGCCGCGTCCAGCTCGTCGTTCTTGCCGCAGTACGCCGCTATCAGCCGGGGGTCGGCGCTGTGCGCGTGCGCCCGCGCCAGCAGGGCACCGGTCATCCGCCCGTAGTCGTCGACCTGGTCGGCCGCCAGCGCCGCCGGGTCAACGCTGCCCTTCCGGTTCCGGAACTGCCGCACCTGGTACGGCCGCCCCTCCACGGTCGTCCACCCCAGCAGGCTGTCGCTGACCACCTGCATCCGCTTCTGGCCCAGGACCACCCGGCGCCCCTCGTGCTCCGCCGCCTCGGCCTCGAACCCGGCGGCCGGCAGATACGGCACCAGCGCTGACGGCCGCGCCTCCTTCACCTGGAGGACCAGCGGCTCCCCCCGGTGGTCCAGGAGCAGCACCACATACGACCGGGTGCCCACACTGCCCGTGCCGACCACCCGGAAGGCCACGTCGTGGATCGCGTACCGGCCGAGCAGCGGCAGCCGGTCCGGCGGCAGCGTCCCCAGATACGGGCCCAGCGCCGCCGCGACCGCCGCCGCCTCCGCGTCGGGCACCCGCCGCAGCACGGGCGGGGCGTCCATGAACCGCCGTACGCCGTCCTCGCAGCTCTCCGTCGCCTTCGCGGCGAAGCGGGCGCTGGTGTTCCTGCGCGCCTTCTCCGACACCCGCTCCAGCGTGCCCAGCAGATCCCGCGCGTCCGCGTGCGAGACGAGCTCCTCGTCGGCGATGGCGTTCCAGGCGTCCAGCACCGGCATCTTGGCCAGCAGCCGCATGGTGCGCCGGTAGGCGCCCGCCGCGTCGTACGCCGCCGCCCGGCACACGTCCTCGTCGGCGCCGGTCTCCCGCCCGGCCAGCACCAGCGACGCCGCGAGCCGCTTGACGTCCCACTCCCAGGGGCCGACCACGGTCTCGTCGAAGTCGTTCAGGTCGATGACCAGGCGGCCCCGCGCATCGCCGTAGAGCCCGAAGTTCGCCGCGTGCGCGTCCCCGCATATCTGCGCGGCCACCCGGGTCACCGGTGTACCCGCCAGGTCGTGCGCCATCAGTCCGGCGGCCCCGCGCAGGAACGCGAAGGGTGTGGCCGCCATCCGGCCGACCCGTATCGGCGCCAGCGCCGGCACCCGGTCCCGGCTCGACTCCTCGACCGCGCGCACCGCGTCCGGCCGACCGGCGCCCGGCACGAGGGTGTCGTGCGACGACCGGGGCACCCGCTCCCGCAGAGCCTTGCCCCGCGCCTTCGGCCCCTCGTCCACGCCCGGCCGGTACGCCCCGCCCCGACGCCGCGCGAACCCCGGCACCACGGGGATACGCCCACCCGAAGCGCCACCCGGGGAGCCGCCCGTACCTCCGCCGACAGCGCTGCCGCTGCCCGTCCGCTGCGCGGGCACCGCAGCCCGGATCTCGTCCATGCGCCCCCCAATTCCCCGACGCTCAACAGCCGTCCGACGACCGTACCCGCCCGCACACCTGCCGTCGCCCCCTGTGGACAACCCTCGTTCACACCATGCACCGCACAACGAGAAAGGGCCCCCATCAGGACTTTCATCCTGATGGAGACCCGATCTCCTGTGGTGCGCGAGGGGGGAGTTGAACCCCCACGCCCTTGCGGGCACTGGAACCTGAATCCAGCGCGTCTGCCTATTCCGCCACCCGCGCATTTGGGTGTTGTCGCCTTGCGCCCCACCCGCTGGGGTGCGACCGCCTGGCGACATCTGAAGATTAGCACGTCGCAGGGGGTGGATTCACATCCGTTTGTTTCGGGGGGCCGGCAGCCGAACAAGGAGGAGAGGTAGGCGGCCGCACGACGACAGGCGGAGCAGACGGGATGTACGGAGACATACATATGGAGAACCCGCCGCGCGCGGACCGTGATGGAACGGATCGGCTCTCCCCCCACTCATCCCCGGTGTGCCCCGGGTGCGGGACACTGTCCACAGGCCGCATCTACGATCCGTGTGGGAGATGTGAGAGGTGACACTCGTCCACAGGACAGAGAAGGGGAACCAGCCGATTTCCCGACGCGTGGATACGATCTGTAAGCAGTACCAGGACAGCAACGACGGAGGAGGTGCCCCATGGGAGTCCTGAAGCGGTTCGAGCAGCGTCTCGAAGGCCTGGTCAACGGCACCTTCGCCAAGGTCTTCAAGTCCGAGGTGCAGCCCGTCGAGATCGCGGGAGCCCTCCAGCGCGAGTGTGACAACAACGCGACGATCTGGAACCGCGAGCGGACGGTCGTCCCCAACGACTTCATCGTCGAGCTGAGCACGCCCGACTTCGAGCGCCTCAGCCCGTACTCGGGCCAGCTCGGCGACGAGCTCGCCGGCCTGGTCCGCGACTACGCGAAGCAGCAGCGATACACGTTCATGGGCCCCATCAAGGTCCACCTGGAGAAGGCCGACGACCTCGACACCGGCCTGTACCGGGTCCGCAGCCGCACGCTCGCGTCCAGCTCGTCCCAGTCGGCGCAGCCGCTGGACAGCGGCCAGCCGGGCCCCGCGGGTCCGCCGTCCGGCCAGGGCGGCCGCCCCGGAGGCTACGGCTACCCGCCGGTCGGCACCCCGCCGATGCCCGCCGCGCCACCGCCCGGCTCGGCCACGGGCCCCGGCGGCGCGCACCGTCCGGGCCCCGCCGCGCACCGCCCGGCGGGCGCCACCGGGCAGGTGCCGGGCGCACCTGTGCGCCGCTGGATCGAGATCAACGGCACACGCCACCAGATCTCCCGCCCCACACTCGTGCTGGGCCGCAGCACCGACGCCGACGTGCGGATCGACGACCCCGGCGTATCGCGCCGCCACTGCGAGATCCGGACCGGAACGCCCTCGACGATCCAGGATCTCGGGTCCACCAACGGCATCGTGGTGGACGGGCAGCACACCACCCGCGCTACGCTCCGCGACGGCTCGCGGATCGTCGTGGGCAGCACCACCATCGTTTTCCGGCAAGCCGAAGGGTGAAGCGGGGGCAATGTCAGAGCTGACCCTCACGGTCATGCGGTTGGGTTTCCTCGCCGTACTGTGGCTGTTCGTCATCGTGGCCGTTCAGGTCATCCGCAGCGACCTGTTCGGTACGCGCGTCACACAGCGCGGTTCGCGCCGCGAGAGCGCCCGTCCGCAGCAGACGGGCCGCCAGGGCGGCACGGCGCCGCCGCAACAGCGCCAGCGGCGCGGCGCCCCGACCAAGCTGGTCGTGTCCGAGGGCACGCTCACCGGCACGACGGTCGCGCTGCAGGGCCAGACCATCACGCTGGGCCGTGCGCACGATTCCACGATCGTGCTGGACGACGACTATGCCTCCAGTCGGCATGCCAGGATCTACCCGGACCGTGACGGCCAGTGGATCGTCGAGGATCTCGGGTCCACGAACGGCACCTATCTCGACCGGACCCGACTCACCACGCCGACCCCCATTCCGCTGGGCGCGCCGATCCGTATCGGCAAGACCGTCATCGAGCTGCGGAAGTAGTACGACAATGAGCGAGCGGAGCGAGCGAGCCGCAGCGGTCCCAGGGGACCGGAAGGGGCTCCCGACCGGAGGGTGGGCAGTGTGGCTCGAGACCGGCTGTACCCCGAGCCGACGGGTGAGGTGCGCATGAGTCTGTCACTGCGCTTCGCCGCCGGGTCGCACAAAGGCATGATCCGCGAGGGCAACGAGGACTCCGGTTACGCCGGCCCCCGCCTGCTCGCGATCGCCGACGGCATGGGGGGTCAGGCGGCCGGTGAGGTCGCCTCCTCCGAGGTGATCTCCACTCTCGTCACGCTCGACGACGACGTCCCCGGCTCCGACATCCTCACCTCGCTCGGCACGGCGGTGCAGCGCGCCAACGACCAGCTGCGCATGATGGTCGAGGAGGACCCCCAGCTCGAAGGCATGGGGACCACCCTCACCGCCCTCCTGTGGACCGGCCAGCGGCTCGGCCTCGTCCACGTCGGCGACTCCCGCGCGTACCTCCTCCGCGACGGCGTCCTCACCCAGATCACACAGGACCACACATGGGTCCAGCGCCTCGTCGACGAGGGCCGGATCACCGAGGAGGAGGCGACCACCCACCCGCAGCGCTCTCTCCTCATGCGCGCGCTGGGCAGCGGCGACCACGTCGAGCCCGACCTGTCGATCCGCGAGGTGCGCGCCGGTGACCGCTATCTGATCTGCTCCGACGGCCTGTCGGGCGTCGTCTCCCACCAGACGATGGAGGAGACCCTCGCCAGCTACCAGGGCCCGCAGGAGACCGTCCAGGAGCTCATCCAGCTCGCGCTGCGCGGCGGCGGCCCCGACAACATCACGGTGATCATCGCGGACGTCCTGGACGTCGACGGCGGCGACACCCTGGCCGGCCAGCTCAGCGACACCCCGGTCGTCGTCGGCGCGGTCGCCGAGAACCAGCAGCAGCTGAACGACGGCGGCGCCATGCAGACCCCCGCCGGCCGCGCGTCCGGCCTCGGCCGGTCCGCCCCGCCCCAGGCCGGTGGCTTCGGCCCGCCCGGCAGCGGCGACGACATCGGCTACGGCGGCATGCCCCCGGAGGACGGCGGCCACGGCACGTACAGCGACGCCGACCTCTCCAAGCCGCGCAGCGGCCGCAAGTGGTTCAAGCGGCTGTTCTTCACCCTGCTCGTCCTGGCCCTCCTCGGCGGCGGCGCCTACGGCGGCTACCGCTGGACCCAGACTCAGTACTTCGTCGGTGCCAACGAGGGCCATGTCGCGCTCTACCGCGGCATCAGCCAGGACCTGGCGTGGGTCTCGCTGTCGAAGGTGGAGAAAGACCACCCCGACATCGAACTCAAGTACCTCCCCGCCTTCTACCAGAAGCAGGTGGAGGAGACGATCGCCGGCGGCGGCCTGGCCAAGGCCGAGGCCAAGATCAAGGAGCTGGGACTCCAGGCGAGCGCCTGCAAGAAGCAGGAGCAGGCCCGCGAGGCCGCCGACGAGGTCAGCACCACGCCTCCCAGCGAGGAGCAGGCCGGCGGCACCACGGGGGCCGCAGGCACGACCAAGCCCACGCCCACGCCCACCACAGCCGACCCCTCCCCGAGCATCACCCTCACGGAGGACGAGCAGAGGCTGGCCTCGAACTGCGGCAAGCAGTAAGCACCCGTAGGGGGCCTTTCACCACCATGAGCGTTGTCACCAACACGACCACCATCGGCGCGATCGACGCGCCGAGCCGCCGCAACACCGAACTGCTGCTGCTCGGATTCGCCGTCGCGATCCCGGTCTTCGCGTATCTGAACGTGGGCCTCGCCCTGGACGGCGAGGTCCCCGCCGGCATGCTCGGCTACGGCATCGGCCTCGGCCTGCTCGCCGGAATCGCGCATCTGCTGGTGCGCCGGTTCGCGAAGTACTCGGACCCGCTGCTGCTGCCGCTGGCGACCCTGCTCAACGGCCTCGGGCTGGTGCTGATCTGGCGCCTCGACCAGTCGCCGCGAATCATCGCCGACTCCATGCGCCGGTACGGCAGTTACAGCGCGGACGCGCCGAAGCAGCTGATGTACTCGGCGATCGGTGTCGCCCTGTTCCTGGCCGTGCTGGTGCTCCTCAAGGACCACCGCGTCCTGCAGCGCTACACGTACATCTCCATGATGGCGGCCATCGTGCTGCTGCTGCTACCGCTCGTCCCGGGCCTCGGCGCGGACGTCTTCGGCGCCAAGATCTGGATCAGGGTCGGCCCCTTCTCCATCCAGCCCGGTGAGTTCGCGAAGATCGTGCTAGCGGTCTTCTTCTCCGGCTATCTGATGGTGAAACGGGACGCGCTCGCCCTGGCCAGCCGCCGTTTCATGGGGCTCTACCTGCCCCGTGGCCGTGACCTCGGTCCGATCCTCACCATCTGGGCCCTCAGCCTCGTCATCCTGGTCTTCGAGAACGACCTCGGTACGTCGCTGCTGTTCTTCGGCATGTTCGTGATCATGCTGTACGTGGCGACCGAGCGGACCAGCTGGATCGTCATGGGTCTGCTGATGTCCGTCGGCGGCGCCGTCGCAGTGGCGTCCTTCGCCGGTCACGTCCAGGCGCGTGTGCAGGCATGGCAGGACCCGTTCTCCTGCTGGGAGACGTCCCAGGCCTGCGACCAGATGAGCCAGGTACTCATGTCGTTCGGCTCGGGCGGCACCCTCGGCACCGGCCTCGGCCAGGGCAATTCGGACCTGATCGGCTTCGCCGCCAACTCCGACTTCATCTTCGCGACCGTCGGCGAGGAGCTCGGCCTGGCCGGCGTCATGGCGTTCCTGCTCCTCTACGGCCTGATCGTGGAGCGCGGTATCCGCACGGCGCTGGCCGCCCGCGACCCCTTCGGCAAGCTCCTCGCGACGGGCCTGTCCGGCGCCTTCGCCCTGCAGATCTTCGTCGTCGCCGGCGGTGTGATGGGCCTGATCCCGCTGACCGGTATGACGATGCCGTTCCTCGCCTACGGCGGTTCCTCCGTGATCGCCAACTGGGCACTGATCGCGATCCTGATCCGGATCAGCGACACGGCACGGCGACCCGCGCCGTCCCCCGCCCCGTCCCCCGACGCCGAGATGACCCAGGTGGTCCGCCCGTGAACAAGCCCCTGCGCCATATCGCGATCTTCTGCGGCCTGTTGGTGCTCGCGCTGCTCCTGCGGGACAACTGGATACAGTTCGCCCGCAGCGACGAGCTGACCTCGCATCCGCGCAACAAGCGCGTGACCATCGAGCGTTACGCCTCCGTACGCGGCGACATCATCGTCGACGGCGAGCCGATCACCGGCTCCGTCGACTCCAAGGACCCGCTCTACAAGTACAAGCGGACGTACGTGAACGGCCCCATGTGGGCGCCGGTCACCGGCTACGCCTCGCAGGCGTACGACGCGAACCAGCTGGAGAAGCTGCACGACTCGATCCTGACCGGCAACGACGACCGGCTGTTCTTCGACCGCACCCTCTCCATGTTCACGGGCGACACCAACAAGGGCGGCAACGTCGTCACGACTCTCAACGGCGCCGCGCAGAAGGCCGCCTACGAGGGGCTCGGCAAGAAGAAGGGCGCCGTCGCGGCCATCGACCCGCAGACCGGCAAGATCCTCGCGCTGGCGTCCACCCCTTCGTACGACCCCTCCTCCTTCGCCGGCTACCACGCCTCGGACGAGAAGGCGTGGATCGCGCTGGAGGAGAGCAAGGACAAGCCGAAGCTGAACCGCGCGCTGCGCGAGATCTACCCGCCCGGCTCCACGTTCAAGGTGCTCACGGCCGCCGCCGCCCTGGAGAACGGCAAGGTCCGGGACATCGACGCGCCGACGGACACGCCCGAGCCGTACATCCTGCCGCTGTCGACCACGCCGATGGTGAACCACGCGAAGGGCTGCGAGAACGCCAGCCTGAACGAGGCCATGCGGGTGTCCTGCAACTCGGTGTTCGCCAAGCTCGGCGACGAGGTCGGCCGCGACAAGATGGTCGAGATGGCGGAGAAGTTCGGCTTCAACAACCCCGAGATCGACACCCCTGTCCGCGCCGCCGCGTCCGTCTACGACAAGACCATGGACCGCCCCGGCAACGCGATGTCCTCGATCGGCCAGTTCAACACGGCGACCACCCCGCTCCAGATGGCCATGGTCACCGCCGCCATCGCCAACGACGGCAAGCTGATGAAGCCGTACATGGTCAGCCAGCTCGTGGCTCCGAACCTCGATGTGATCGAGAAGAACGAGCCCGAGGAGATGAGCCGCCCGATGTCCCAGGAGACCGCGCAGCTCGTCCAGAAGATGATGGAGAACGTCGTCGAGAACGGCACGGGCTCGAAGGCCCGTATCCGCGACGTCACCGTCGGTGGCAAGACCGGTACGGCCCAGCACGGCCCGAAGAACAAGGCCCGCCCCTACGCCTGGTTCATCTCGTACGCGAAGACCGACAGCGGCTCGCCGGTCGCCGTCGCCGTGGTCGTCGAGGACTCCGACGCCACCCGCGAGGACATCAGCGGTGGCGGCCTGGCCGCGCCGATCGCCCGCGATGTGATGAAGGCGGTACTCGACTCCCGGCAGTGATCTTGTGGTGCCTGTGTACCGGTCCCGTATCAGGTTGCGGTCACGGAGTGAACAGCTTCCCGTGCCCGGTAGCCTTTGCGCGAACAGCACACCGCCGGACCACAGACACGGTTGCGGCCGGGACTGACGGAGAGGGCTGGAACAGTTATGGAAGAGCCGCGTCGCCTCGGCGGCCGGTACGAGCTGGGCTCGGTGCTCGGCCGTGGTGGCATGGCCGAGGTCTACCTCGCCCACGACACCCGGCTCGGCCGCACCGTCGCCGTGAAGACGCTGCGGGCCGACCTGGCCCGTGACCCGTCCTTCCAGGCCCGGTTCCGCCGTGAGGCCCAGTCTGCCGCCTCGCTCAACCATCCGGCGATCGTCGCGGTGTACGACACCGGCGAGGACATGGTGTACGACAGCGCCTCCGGTGGGGGCGCCGGCGTCTCGATTCCGTACATCGTGATGGAGTACGTCGACGGGTCCACCCTGCGTGAGCTGCTCCACTCGGGACGCAAGCTGCTGCCTGAGCGCACGCTGGAGATGACCGTCGGCATCCTGCAGGCGCTGGAGTACTCGCACCGCGCCGGCATCGTCCACCGCGACATCAAACCGGCGAACGTCATGCTGACCCGGACCGGCCAGGTCAAGGTCATGGACTTCGGCATCGCCCGCGCCATGGGCGACGCCGGCATGACCATGACCCAGACCGCGGCCGTGATCGGCACCGCCCAGTACCTCTCCCCGGAGCAGGCCAAGGGCGAGACCGTCGACGCCCGCTCCGATCTGTACTCCACCGGCTGCCTGCTGTACGAGCTGCTGACCGTCCGTCCGCCGTTCGTCGGCGACTCCCCGGTCGCGGTCGCCTACCAGCACGTACGGGAGGAGCCGCAGCCGCCCAGCGTCTACGACCCCGAGATCACGCCCGAGATGGACGCGATCGTGCTGAAGGCACTGGTCAAGGACCCGGACTACCGTTACCAGTCGGCCGACGAGATGCGCGCCGACATCGAGGCGTGTCTGGACGGCCAGCCGGTCGCCGCGACCGCCGCGATGGGCGCCATGGGTGCTCCCGGCGGCTACGGCTACCCGCACCCCGACCAGCAGACCGCCGCGATGCACCCGTCCGACCCGGGCGCCCAGACGTCGATGCTGCCGCCCATCAACCCGGACGACGGGGGCTACGGCTACGACGACCGCGGCGCCGGCCGCCGCCGCCAGCCGCAGAAGAAGTCGAACGTCTCCACGATCCTGCTCGTCCTCGCGGGCATCCTGGTGCTGGTCGGCGCGATCCTCATCGGCAAGTCCGTCTTCGGCGCCGACGGCCCCCGCCAGGTCACCGTCCCGACCCTCGTCGGCAAAACGTACGAGGACGCGGAGAAGGCGGCGACCAGTACGGGCGTCAAGATCTCCAACATGGGCGTCGAGCGCTGCGACCAGCCCAAGGGCTCGGTCTGCCGCCAGGACCCGGCCGCCGACGGCTCCGCCACGATGAACGAGAACGACACCGTCAGCGTCTGGGTGTCGGAGGGCGCGCCGAAGGTCAAGGTGCCCAACGTCCTGGAGCAGTCCAAGGACCTTGCGACCACGAATCTGAAGGGCGAGGGCTTCGAGGTCAAGGTCAAGACGGAGGAGTCCGAGAAGCCCGCGGGCACGGTCATCGACCAGAACCCCGAGGGCGGCTCGGAGCACGAGAAGGGCACCGAGGTCACGATCACCATCGCGTCCGAGACGAAGGTGTCCGTACCCCGGGTCATCGACAACCAGTTCGACAACGCCAAGGCGCAGCTGGAGGCCCTGAAGTTCCGGGTGCTCCGCGAGGACGTGGACTCCGAGAAGCCCGCGGGCACGGTCATCGACCAGAACCCGAAGCCGGACGCGAGCGTCGCGGAAGGCTCGGCGATCACCCTGAAGGTCTCCAAGGGTCCGCAGCAGCCGCAGGCCCGGGCACCTGATCTGAGGAACCAGTTCCTCGCCCGGGCGCAGCAGATCGCCGCCGCCCAGGGGCTCCAGATCGCGGTCGTCGAGGGCCCGAGCGACGGCACGGCCATCGTCGTCGACCAGGACCCCAAGCCGGGCAAGCGGGTCGACCCGAACACCCCGATCAACGTGAAGACCCAGCGTCTCGGCGGCGGGAACACCGGGGGCGACGGCGACGGCGACAACGACAACGCCGGCTGGTTCGGCGGCACATCAGGTGCCGTCCTCCGCACCGACCAGGAGTGACCCTCCCGGCGGCACCCGGCAGGACATGAGGAAGGCCCGGCACCCCGAGTGGGTGCCGGGCCTTCCTCTCACATCGTGCGCGCGGGCCCTGGACGAGTCATTCCGATGCGATCGTCAGTGGTCGTGAGCGATCAGGGATCGTGTGACGGGCCGGCCGGTCTTGCGGTTGTGCCAGATCGCGGCGGCCATCGCCAGGATGCGCTGGGCGACGCGGACGGCGACGCCATCGAAGCTCCGACCGCGAGTGCCGTTCAAGGTCGAGCCGACTACGTCCAGCAACCATGACAGGGTGGACGGATGACGACGAACCGCGAGTACTCATCCAGTCTCCACCTCAAACCGTGGTTGAACACCGCCCCGGCCCACGGAGATCTCATTGCGGCGAAGGCACTCGTCTACGACCCCTGCGGGTTCACCTGCTCGCAGCCGGTACCCGAGGCCGAGGGTGCCGCTTACGCCGCCCACGAGTTCGCCCTTGACGGCCTCTCCATCCGGTTCCGCGCAGCCAAGACGACCCCCACCAAGGTCGGCCAGTTCGTCACCGTCTGGAAGAGGTCCCCGGCCGGGCCCATCCAGCCCTTCGACGCCACGGACCCCGTCGACCTCTTCGTCATCAGCACCCGCGACCATCACCACTTCGGCCAGTTCGTCTTTCCCGTGGACGCGCTCCGCCGACACGGTGTCGTATCGGCGAACGGTTCCGGTGGGAAACGAGCCTTCCGCGTCTACCCGCCCTGGGTGACCACCACCAACCGCCAGGCCTGCAGTGCGCAGGCGTGGCAGCTGGACTTCTTCCTGCACCTGCACCAGGACGGGCCTGTCGACCTGGCTCGCGCCCAAGAGCTCTACCACCCGCAGGACGGCGCCGGCACAACCACAAGACCGGCCGGTCCATCACACGATCGCTGATCACCTACGACCACTGATCATTCGGAATGACTCGTCTGGCGCAGTTCCACCGGCTTCGTGCGGTCCTGGTCGACCTTCTCCGTCCGCACCAGCTCGCCCCACACGATGTACCGGAAGTCCGAGGTCAGGATGGGTGTGCAGGTCGTCAGCGTGATGTAGCGGCCGGGCTTGGTACGGCCGGACTCCTTGGGCACCGGCTGCAGGACCTCCACGTTGAAACGGGACGTCTTCGGCAGCGTCTCGTAGACCTTGTAGACGTACCAGGTGTCCTTCGTCTCGAAGACGATCGGGTCACCGGACTTCAGCTTGTGGATGTTGTGGAACTTCGCCCCGTGCCCGTCGCGGTGGGCGGCCAGTGTGAAGTTGCCCGTCTTGTCCTGCGGGAGCGCCGACTTGATCGGGTCCGTGTAGTAGCCCGCGACACCGTGGTTGAGGACGTCCGGGCTGGTGCCCTTCTTGACCAGCACCTCGCCGTCACCCATCGCCGGGACGTGCAGGAAGCCGAGGCCGCCCTTGGTGTCGAGGGCGCCGGGGCCGCTGTCGGACACCGACCAGCTGTCGCGTACGGCGTCGCCCTGTTTGCCCGCCTCGCGGTCGGCCAGGACGTTCGTCCACCACAGCGAGTAGACGACGAACAGCCCCATCAGCACGCCTGCGGTGATCAGCAGCTCGCCGAAAACACTGACTGCGCCGGCGATCCGGCTGCGCACACGTGCCACAACATCTGTCCCGTCTTGAGGTGTCAGCCAGCCAGCGCTTCCGGTACGCCCTTGCTGCGCGGCTGTTCTTCCACCATCTTCCCCCACACGATCATGCGGTAGGTACTGGTGAATTCCGGGGTACAGGTGGTCAGCGTGATGTACCGGCCCGGGCCTTCGAAACCGGAGCCGTCCGGGACCGGCTTGAGCACCGAGACGTTCGAGGGCGGGGTCTGCGGCAGGATACTCGCCATCTCGTAGGTGTAGTACGCGTCCCGGGTCTCCACGACGATGGGGTCGCCGGGCCGCAGCTGGTTGATGTAGCGGAACGGCTCACCGTGGGTGTTGCGGTGCCCGGCGACCGCGAAGTTACCCTCCTTGTCGGACGGCATGGCCGTCTTCAGAGCGCCCTCCGCGTAGTGGCCGACCATGCCCTTGTCGAGGACCTTCTCCTTGTCGATGCCCTCGGCGACCGGCACGACGACGTCCAGCTTGGGGATGTGGAGGATCGCGAAGCCCTGCCCCGCCTCGAATGCGCCCGGCTGCTCGGCCTTGTCACCGATGGCCCAGTCCTGCGCTATCCGGTCCTTGGCCCGGTCGACCTCCAGACCGGCCTGCACATTCGTCCACCAGATCTGGTACGTCACGAAGAGCAGCATGACCACACCGAAGGTGATGAACATCTCGCCGACGACCCGGCTGGCGATCACACCGAAGCTGTCCTTGGCGGCACGGGCGGCACGCCGCGCCTCGACCCGGGACATGGGCCTGCCGGTCGGGGACGCCGTCGGCGGCGACGCGGGAGGCGGCGACGCGGGGGCGCGGCGGCGGCCGCGGGCCTTGGCGGCACGGCGCCGCTCGGCGCGACCTCCGGTGGGCCGGTCCTCCCCTGGTCGCGGCGCGGGATCGGTCGTGGGAAGCGCCATCGTGTCGTCGACCCCGGCGTGGACGTCGACCCCGGCGTCGGCGAGGGCGTCGGCGCGTGCCTCGGCGTCGGGTGCGGGTGCGGGTGCGGCCGACTCCTGCGCAGCGTAGGACGTGTCGTGTGTCTGCGGCTCGTATGTCTGCGGCTCGTAGGACTGTTGCGACGCCGCCTGCTGTTCCGGCTGCCCGTACGGCTCCTGGTACGGCTCGTACGGCTCGTACGGAGCCTCGTACGCCCCATGTGCCCCGTCGGCCACCGGAGGCTCGCTCGGCGCCTCGTACGGCTGCTGCTGCGGCAGGTTCGTGGCCCGGAACCAGGGCGACTGCTCCCGCCCCGCCCCCGTCGCGTCGTGCTCCGGGCGCACGGCGGTCACGCGACGGCCTTGCCCACCACCGGCGCCAGGCCCGAAGAGCGGCCGACGGCCCCGGTGTCGCCGCACTGTTCCAGCCAGTTGGCGAGCATCAGGTGTCCATGCTCGGTGAGCACCGACTCGGGGTGGAACTGCACGCCCTCGACGGCGTGGTCCCGGTGGCGCAGCCCCATGATGATCCCGTCCTCGGTGTGTGCCGTGACCTCCAGGACGTCCGGCAGATCGGCCGGTTCGGCGGCCAGCGAGTGGTACCGGGTGGCGGTGAAGGGTGACGGCAGCCCGGCGAAGACTCCCCGGCCCTCGTGGAGGACGGGCGAGGTCTTGCCGTGCAGCAGCTCGGGAGCGCGGTCGACCACACCGCCGTACGCGACGGCCATCGACTGCATACCGAGGCAGACACCGAAGACCGGGACGCCCGTGGCGGCGCAGTGCCGCACCATGTCCACGCAGACGCCGGCCTGCTCGGGCGTGCCGGGGCCCGGCGACAGCAGGACGCCGTCGAAGCCGTCCTGGGCGTGGCTCAGCTCGACCTCGTCGTTGCGGAGCACCTCGCACTCGGCACCGAGCTGGTAGAGGTACTGGACGAGGTTGAAGACGAAGCTGTCGTAGTTGTCGACGACGAGGATGCGCGCGCTCACTAACCGTCCACCGTCACATCGTTGAACGGAAGCAGAGGCTCCGCCCAAGGGAACACGTACTGGAAGAGCAGAAAGACGACCCCGAGGGCGAGCACGAGCGAGAGGAGCGCCCGCACCCATGCGTTGCCCGGGAGATGCCGCCAGATCCAGCCGTACATGACGTCTGCTGTCCCTTCCGTTCGATACCGCACCAGAGTACGGGGCGATCCCGTTCCGGTGGGTCAGCTGTGGAAAGCCGGCGGCTCGCCCTGCGTCACGGGCCGCGTCGCCGCGAGCCGCGCCCAGGCGACGAGCCGGTGGCTGCTGCCCCACTCGGGATCGCACGTGGTGAGCGTCAGATACCGCCCCGGCCCTGTGAACCCCGACTTCTCCGGTACGGGTACGGGGTCGACGACCGCGATGTCGCCGGGCACCGTACGGTACGGCCTCCTCTCGACGCGGTACGTGAACCAGGTCGTCCCGTCGTTGAGGATCACGGCGTCGCCGGGGCGCAGCCGCGGGAAGTCCTTGAAGGGATCGCCGTACGTACGACGATGTCCGGCCACCGAGAAGTTCCCGGTCCCGCCGGGCGGCGCGGTCCCGGTGTAGTGGCCGAGGCCCTTCTTGAGGGTGGCGGCCGCGGTGCCCTCCAGGACGGGCCACTCCCAGCCCTTGCCGAAGCGGGGCACGTACATGACGGCGAAGGGCTCGCCGTCCCGGTACGGCGCAGCCGCCGGGGACGGGGACGGGGCAGGCGCCTGAGACGGCCCCGTGGTGGTGGACGGGGCTGCCGGTCCGGGCGGCGGGGCCGAGGTGGACGGCGACCCCTGCGTGGCCCCCGCGGGCACCTCCCGCGACGCCGCCCAGCGCCGCTCGAGGGCGCCCTTCTCGGCGTCGCTCGCCGCCTCGGCCCGGACGCCGGTCCAGAGCGTCACATACGCCACGAAGAGCACGATCACGGCGCCCGCGGTGATGCAGAGCTCGCTGAGGGTCCTGAGGAGCAGTCGCACGGGCGCCCTCCCGTAGCCTCGCCGACAGACTCTTGCTCTTACGACACGGGCTTCGCGTAGTGGAGGTCCACTGTGCCGGAGTAGCCCGGCAGAGTCATCGCCCCGCGCTCGTCGACCTTCCAGCCGAGGCCGTACGCCTTCACATAGAGCTGGTAGTTCTGGACCGCCGGGGAGGTGGTGAGTGCCTTGCGCAGCTTGTCGGTGTCGCCGACGGCGGTGACCTTGTAGGGCGGGGAGTAGACGCGGCCCTGGAGGATCAGCGTGTTGCCCACGCAGCGGACCGCGCTGGTGGAGATCAGCCGCTGGTCCATGACCTTGATGCCCTCGGCGCCGCCCTTCCAGAGGGCGTTGACGACGGCCTGGAGGTCCTGCTGGTGGATGACCAGGTCGTTCGCCTGCGGCTCGGGGTAGCCGGGGGCGGCCCGGGCGTTCGGCGGAGCGTCGTCGAGGGTGACCGTGAGGCCCTCCCCGGCGACCTCCGTGGTGCCCGCGGCCTTCTCCAGGGTGCCGAGCCGCGCGTCCTCGGCCTCGCTGGAGCCGGCGTCGCGGCGGGCGAGGGTGTCGACCTCACCGCGTACCGCCGCCGTGGACTCCTCCAGCTCGGCGTTCTTGTCGCTGCGCTCCCTCACCAGGTCCGAGAGGCGCAGCAGGGAGTCGTCCGTGCGGATGTTGGTGCCCTTGGCGGTGTTGAAGCTGGTGACGAAGATCAGACCGGCGAGGGCGAAGACGGCAGCGGTGAGCAGCCGTACCGGCCGCCACTTTCCGCGCCGGGCCGGCTCCATGGGAGAGTCGCCGGAACTGGTCAACGTACCCTTATCTCCTTAGGCGTCGCCGAAGCACTACGCTAACGGACGCCTGGGCGAGGAGGCGGGCCACCTCGCTCTCAGCCCGTACCAGCCAAAGTCACCGTTTCCACGCGGTCACGCAGCGCATCGACAGGAGAGTTCCTCGTGCCGAAGTCACGTATCCGCAAGAAGGCCGACTACACGCCGCCCCCCGCCGCGAAGCAGGCGACCGCCATCAGGCTGACCAATCGGAGCTGGGTCGCCCCGGTCATGCTGGCACTGTTCGCCATCGGGCTGGCCTGGATCGTCGTCTTCTTCGTCACCGACGGCACCATGCCCGTCGAGTCCCTGAGGAACTGGAACGTCGCCGTCGGCTTCGGCTTCATCGCCGCCGGGTTCGCCGTCTCCACGCAGTGGAAGTAGCTGCGGACCCCTGGTCCGTCAAGCACCGCCCTGGGTTATCCACAGCGTTGTGCACAGCCGTGGAAAAGGTCAGACGATCTGTGGATAACTTGCATGGTGTTGACGCCGATGTGACTGCGTCCACTCCCTGAAGCGCTCCCGCCCCGCCCCTCGCCGCACCTAGAAGAACCAGGTCAGCGACGAGGGGCACAGGTGTTCCCGACGCGCTGCGGCAGCGTGGTCACCGGCTGTGGACAACTTTGGGGAAAGCTGCTGCTCAGCTGAGCGCGGCCGTCCTCATCACCGTCACGCCGACGGTCACCAGCAGGATCAGCGCACAGGCACCCCACTGCAACACAGGACGCCGCTCCCGCGAGCCGCTGACCATGCCATACGCGATGACGGCGCCCGCGACCAGGCCGCCGAGGTGCGCCTGCCAGGCGATGATGTCGCGGAAGACCACCGTGATGATCACATTCAGCGCGATCAAGCCCATGACCGGCCGCATGTCGTACCTGAGCCGGCGGACCAGTACGAATGTCGCGCCCATCAGCCCGAAGACCGCACCGGACGCACCCAGCGATCCCTGGTTCGGCTCGGCGATCAGATACGTGAGGGCGCTGCCCGCGAGCCCCGAGAGCAGATAGAGCGCCAGATAGCGGACACGGCCGAGCGCCGCCTCCAGGGGGCCGCCCAGCACCCACAGACCGATCATGTTGAAGCCGATGTGCCACACCTGCTGGTGCAGGAACATCGACGTCACCAGCCGGTACCACTCGCCGTCGGCGACACCGACCACCCGGACCAGATCAGGGTCGAAGGCGAGGCCGACGAGCACCAGTTCGTCGACGAGGCCTCCGACGAAGGCCGCGGCCAGGAACACCAGCAGATTGATCCCGATCAGGACCTTGGTGACGAGGTGCGGATCACCGGCGGTGATAGCGCCGCCCGCGATGTTCCGCGGCCGCGCCACATTCGGCCCGTGGCCCGTGCCCGAACCGTTCCGGACGCACTCGGGGCACTGGAAGCCGACCGATGCCTCGACCATGCAGTCGGGGCAGATCGGCCGGTCGCAGCGGGTGCAGCGGATACCGGTCTCCACCCCGGGGTGGCGGTAGCAGCTCGACAGCCCGTTGGGCGCCTGGTCCTGCTCCATGGGGATCCCCTCGTCATCGTGCGCGTAACAACGCCCCGCCCATCCTTACGGACGGACGGGGCGCAAAGGTTCCCGGGAGGAACCTGAGGCCGTTCCCGTCGGGGTCAGCGGCTCTCGATCACGACCGACTCGATGACCACGTCATTGACCGGACGGTCCGTGCGCGGGTTGGTCTGCGTGGCGGCGACGGCGTCCACGACCTTCTTGCTCGCGTCGTTGGTGACCTCACCGAAGATGGTGTGCTTGCCGGTCAGCCAGGCGGTCGGCGCGACGGTGATGAAGAACTGCGAGCCGTTCGTGCCCGGGCCCGCGTTCGCCATGGCCAGCAGGTACGGCTTGTTGAAGGCCAGGTCCGGGTGGAACTCGTCCTTGAACTCGTAGCCCGGGCCACCCGTGCCGTTGCCCAGCGGGTCACCGCCCTGGATCATGAAACCGCTGATCACCCGGTGGAAGACCGTGCCGTTGTACAGCGGGTCCTTCGTCTTCTGACCCGTCGCCGGGTTCGTCCACTCGCGCTCGCCCTTGGCGAGCTCGACGAAGTTCTTGACCGTGACCGGCGCGTGGTCCGGCAGAAGCCGGATCTCGATGTCGCCGTGGTTGGTCTTCAGGGTGGCGTAAAGCTGCTCGGCCACGATGTGCCTTCCTTAGGTCTCCTCTTACGTGTACCGATCCTCCCACGGAAGCCCTTGCCGGGGACAAAAGGCGGGATGAATGAGGACGATTGCCCCGGATGCCAGCACAGCATGCCGAGCACGACATCGGGGCGCATGATTTTCAAAAGGTCGGAAAGGTGAAATACCGACCCGCCACCGAGGAGGAGGATCCCGTGACCCGCATGGACAGCGTGCGTGCCGCGACCGGTTCGGCGAAGGAGAGTGTGCTGCACGCCGCGGACGCGGTGGCACCCTACGCCGGCGCGGCCAGGGAGCAGGCAGCGCACTACGCGCACGACGCGCGCGTGAAGATGGCGCCGAAGGTCTCCAAGGCCGCACACCAGGCGGCCAAGCAGGCACGCGTGCAGTACGAGGAATACGTCGCCCCGCACGTACCGCCCAAGGTCGACGCGGCGGCACACCGCGCCGCGTACCGGACCCGCAGGGCGGCACGCCAGGCGGCCCAGTACACGGGACCACGGATGGAAAAGGCGATGGCCGCGGCCGGCCCCGTACGGGACGAGACCGTGTCCCGTACCACCGCCGCTCTCGCCGCGCTGCGCGGCCAGGTGTCGGCGAAGGAGATCCGGAAGCTCGTCCGCAGGCACGAGCGCCGGGCGAGGGTCGGGCGCGCCGCGAAGGGCGTCGCCGTCATGGGCGTGCTGTTCGGCGGTGCCGTGGCCGTCTGGAAGTGGTGGGACAAGCAGGCCAACCCCGACTGGCTGGTCGAACCGCCCACCGAGGTCGCCGAGGGCTCCCCGCTCACCGCGGTCGACGGCAGCGGCCCGGAGTCCGCGAGGGCGGAAGCCGGAGCGGAGACCACCGGGACGACGGAGTCGACGGAGAACGGCGACGACCGCCGCTGACCTGACTCCGGTGGCCGTCGTCACACTGGACGGCTCGCCACCGAGGGCGCCGTCGCGCTCCTAGGCGTCGCCGTCGCGGCCCTGGGCGCCGTCGCCCCCCTCGATGGCGTCCCCGCACCGGCGGTCGCCCGCCGCACGGCGGGCGACGTCCCATGGGCCTCCGCCCGGATGCGCTGCTTGATGGTCGGCGGCAACGCCCGCCCCCGCGTCGCACGCCGTCCGGGCCCGGCCGCGGTCGTCGACATGACCACACCCGCGGTCCGCTGCGCCGGCACACGCACGTCGGAAACACCGGTATGCCGGCCGGCGGCGGGCTTCGTCGGCCTGAGGGAGGCGAGGAGCACACAGAAGAAGGAGACGATTGCGGTCCAGAAGTGCTCGACCTTGACGGCGGCCACGGCCCCTCGCTTTCCCAACACGTTCGGATCGGGTGATTTGCATACCTCTCTCATGATGTGTACGCATCTCGAGATCCGGGGGAGCGACGCCATCACCGCGCAGATCTTCCGATGAACACCACCCGAACAGCGCAGAAGAGCCCCTCTGTCCTGTGTTCCCACAGGACAGAGGGGCTCTTCGGTGTGGAGCCTAGGGGAGTCGAACCCCTGACATCTGCCATGCAAAGACAGCGCTCTACCAACTGAGCTAAGGCCCCGGAGACCACCTGGTCGCGGCGGTCGCAGACCAGAGTACCGGGTGACCCCGGGTATCCCGCAAAAGGATTGGGGCTCCCCGTGGGCGACCACTCTCCGTAAGATGCTCCGCGAGGTTCGCAGCAGCGAACCGAAGCGATGGGGAGACGCAATGGATGCTGCACAGCAGGAAGCGACCGCCAGAGCCAGAGAGCTCCAGCGCAGTTGGTACGGGGAGCCTTTGGGGGCGCTCTTCCGTCGGCTCATCGACGATCTGGGGCTGAACCAGGCCCGGCTCGCCGCCGTGCTCGGGCTCTCGGCACCGATGCTGTCGCAGCTGATGAGCGGTCAGCGCGCCAAGATCGGCAATCCGGCTGTCGTCCAGCGCGTCCAGGCCCTCCAGGAACTCGCGAGCCAGGTCGCCGACGGCAGTGTCAGCGCGGTCGAGGCGACCGACCGGATGGAGGAGATCAAGAGGTCGCAGGGCGGCTCCGTCCTGACCGCCTCCAGCCAGACTCCCACCAGCTCCGGCGCGCCCACGGTGCGCCGCGTCGTCCGGGAGATCCAGTCGCTGCTGCGCTCGGTCGCGGCGGCCGGCGACATCATCGACGCCGCCGACTCGCTCGCCCTCACCCATCCGGAACTGGCAGAGTTCCTCCGGGTGTACGGCGCCGGGCGCACGGCGGACGCGGTCGCGCACTACGAGTCGCACCAGAGCTGACGGCGGCGGCAGGCACGGGCAGGGGACGGGACGGGACGGGGAGCGGGCGCAGCGCGATGGGTGAGGTCTTCGCAGGTCGGTACGAGCTGATCGACCCGATCGGGCGTGGCGGCGTGGGCGCGGTCTGGCGGGCCTGGGACCAGCGCCGCCGCCGGTACGTGGCGGCGAAGGTGCTGCAGCAGAGCGACGCGCACACACTGCTGCGGTTCGTACGCGAGCAGGCGCTGCGCATCGACCATCCGCATGTCCTCGCCCCGGCCAGCTGGGCCGCGGACGACGACAAGGTCCTGTTCACCATGGACCTGGTCGGCGGAGGATCGCTGGCCCATGTGATCGGGGACTACGGGCCGCTGCCGCCGCGGTTCGTCTGCACCCTGCTCGACCAGCTGTTGTCGGGGCTGGCCGCGGTGCACGCGGAGGGGGTCGTGCACCGCGACATCAAGCCCGCCAACATCCTGCTGGACGCCACCGGGACCGGGCGGCCGCATCTGCGGCTGTCCGACTTCGGCATCTCCATGCGCAAGGGCGAGCCCCGCCTGACCGAGACCAACTACGTGGTCGGCACGCCCGGTTACTTCGCCCCGGAACAACTGATGGGCGCCGAACCGGACTTCCCGGCCGACCTCTTCGCGGTCGGGCTCGTCGCCCTGTACCTGCTGCAGGGCCGGAAGCCGGACTCACAGGCGCTCGTGGAGCACTTCCTGGCGCACGGCACACCGAGCGCCCCCGAGGGGCTCCCGGAGCCGCTGTGGCAGGTCCTGGCGGGTCTCCTGCAGCCGGACCCGCATGCCCGGTTCCGTACGGCCACGGGGGCGCGCAAGGCGCTGACGTCGGCGGTCGAGCTGCTGCCCGATCCGACGGGCGAGGAGGAGCCCGTCGAGGTCTTCGACCAGCTCGGCCCGCTGCCGGCCGGGTACGGCCCCGAGGGCCCGGTCCCCGCGCCCGCCCCTGCCCCTGCCCCTGCCCCTGCCCCTGCCCCAGCACCGCACCAGGCGCCCGCGCCGCAGGCCGGTACGCCGTCGCCCACCGCGCCCGCGCCCGCGCCCGCCATGGCCTCGCCGTCCGAGACCGGCAGCTTCCATCTGGCACCGCCGCCGCAACAGCCCGGCACGCCGCCGCCCACGGCCCCGCCGCCCGGCACGCAGCCCACCGCCGTGCCGAACCAGCCGCAGGCGTACGCGCCGTACCCCACCGCGCCGTACACAGCCCCAGCCGCGCCGTACACGGCCCCCACGGCGCCGCAGCACCTGGCCGCCCCCGTACCCGTACCCGTGGCCCGGAAGCGGCCGGGACCGCCCCGTGCGGTGGCGGTCCCGGTGCTGCTCCTGGCGCTGGTCTGCTACGCCGTCGGCTTCTGGGCGCTCACCCAGAGCTGACCTACCAGCCGCGCCCCGGCGGCGGACCGTACTGCGTGGACGCGTCCGGCGAAGGAGCCGGCGAGGGCGAGGGCAGCCCCGCGGCACCCCCCGCCCGAACCTCTCCCGTGCCGACTCCGGGTCCGGCTCCCGCCCCCGTCCCCGCGCGCCGCCGCGCCAGCACCGTCCACAGCCCGAGCCCGAGCAGCAGCAGCGTCCCGCCCCCGAGCCCGCCTGCCGCGACGAGCCGCATCGTGCCGCTGCGCTCCGCCTGCGTGCCGCTCTCGCCGTCGGCCGCCGCGCGCTGGTCGTCCTCCGTCACCGTGAAGATCCCTGCCGGACCGGCGTACGGCGGCGCCGACTTGGCCTTGCCCTCCACATTGATGCGCAGGGTCAGCCCGTACGGCTTCTTGCCGAACTTCTCCCCGACCTTCGGGTTGAGGCTGACGCGCAGGTAGTACCAGCCCGCGAAGCGCATGTTGCGGGTCTCCGTGTCGGAGCTGAACCGGTTCTCGTACGCCACCGGGGGCAGCGGGTCGAGCGCCGCCGACTTCTGCTTGCCGTCGTACGCCATCGAGTCGGCGCTGTCGACCAGGCCGAGCGCCGGGTTGTACAGCGACATCGGCAGCGCGCTGCTCGCATAGCCGTCGCCGGCCGAACTGCCCAGATCGGCGCTGACGAAGAGCTGCTGGCCCCAGTCCACCGGCACCCGGTAGAAGCGGCTCTGGCCGGGCTCGATCCGGTCGGTCCACTCGCCCTCGGCGAGGCCCGGTGCGTCGAAGACGCTGCTGCCGCCCGCCCGTTCACGCGGACCGCCCGCGGGCGGCTGAGGAGAGGCGCTGGGCCAGCTCTCCGGCGCCTCGCTCGGGCCTGCCTCCTTGAGCTTCGGCTCCGCCACGTGCCGGAGCTCCAGGTCCCACGGCTCCGCCGACGATGTCTCCTTGCCCTCGCGCTCGACGACGACGTAGTACGAGCCGGCGTCCTGGCACAGGGACCGGCCCGGGTCGATCGTGCGGTGCGCGTACGCGGCCAGCGGCCGGGGGAACTCGGCCGAACCGAACCGCGTGGTGGTGCTGCTGCAGTCGACGCCGTCCCGGTTCTGGAGCGAGACCTTCAGCTCGTCCCGGTACGAGACGCGTGCGCCGCGCGGGGGCACGGCGACGGCGGAGACGTACGCGTGGTTCCCGGCGTCCAGGTCGACGCGGTAGATCAGCTTGCCGTCCGCCTTGAGAGAGTCCTTGTAGACGGCGTCCGCGGCCAGCCGTTGGGCGTCGCTGGTGGTCGAGGCACCCTTGATGCCCAGGATGCCCTCGGCGAAGGCGTACGGGGCGGGCTCGGCGGCCGCCCAGGCCGACGGCGCGGGCAGCCCCGCCGCGAGTACCGCCGCGCCGGCCACCGCCGCCACAACGCCCGTACGCGCCGCCCAGTCCGACGTCACCCGCCTGGCACCCGCCATCCGCCCGGCAGACCACGTCCGCCCGGACGACGTCACCCGTCCCACCCCGGTCGCCCGGCGGCCGGTCTTCGCGCCACAGCCCCAGCCCCGCCTGTTCACGCGCTTCCCCTCGTTGTCTCCATGGCCGAACCATCCTGCCCCGCCCGTCCCGTCGCTGTCTGCGAGGGAGCCCCATTGACCCGACTTGTCCGGTACACGGCAGGGGAGGTGCCCGCGTCCTTCGCGCATGCAAGCTAGAGATTCACGACGGCGAACTCAAGGGCGAGGCCGTCACGGCCCCGCAACAGCGCAGGGCCCCGGCCGCTTCTCAGCAGCCGGGGCCCTTCACGAACTGGGACGCGTCTCACGAACCTGCGGGCACGGAGTCGGTCGCCTCCGTCCACAGATCCTGCTCGGCGCGATCCGCCTGGATCTGGCGGTACACGAGGAGCCCGCCGATGGCGGCCAGTGCGACCAGGAGAAGCTTCTTCACCGCGCGACCTCGTCTTTCGTTGACGTAGGGGACCTTATGGCGCCCGACTATACACACCAACCGATATCAATCGGTGACCTACGTCCGGACGACAGTACGACACCGTCCCGACGCCCCACTACGACCCCACCAGGACCCCACTCCGGGCCCTCACTCCGGGCCCTCACCCGCACCCGCCCACCCAGGGAACAACGCCGAAGGCCCCGGTCTCTCGACCGGGGCCTTCAGTTTCTGTGGGGCTAACAGGATTTGAACCTGTGGCCTCATCCTTATCAGGGATGCGCTCTAACCAACTGAGCTATAGCCCCTCCGCGCTGCGCGCTGACCTCTGAAGATTAGCGCACAGGACGGCTCCTGCCCAAATCGCTATTCGTCCTCGGCGAGCGTCAGCTCCACGCCGCCCACGAAACCCGCCGCCAGGTTGTAGATGAAGGCGCCGAGCGTCGCCAGCGCCGTGGCGAGCACCACATCGATGACCGCGATCACCGAGGTGAAGACCAGCACGCGGGGCAGCGACAGGAAGGCCTGGAGGTCGAACCCGTTGCTGTCGGTGGAGCCGGTCGCGTCGCTGATCGTCGCGCCGACCGTCGAGAAGACGCCCATCGCGTCCATGACCATCCACAGCACCGCGGCCGCGACCACCGTGCAGATGCCCAGCGCGATGGAGAGCAGGAAGCTCACCTTCATCACCGACCACGGGTCGGCCTTGGCCACCCGCAGCCGCGCCTTGCGCGTACGCGGCGTGGTCTTGGCGCCCGTACGCGGCCGGCGTACCCCGGCGGCGCCCTGAGCGCCGCCGAGGGTGCCACCCGCGGAACCACCGCCCTGGGTGCCGCCCGCCGCGTACGCCTGCGGCGGGTGGTACGGCTGTGCCGCCTGCTGAGCGGCGGACGGCCGCTCGGCAGGCAGCGGGCCGTCGTCGTACATGTCGTAGGGGGGCTTCGGCCCCCGGGTGTCGGTCACCGCAACCCCCTGGGAGTCCGTGGCTGGGCCACGGGCACCGTTCGCTCCTGAAGCTGAAGCGGCCGAGCCGGCCGATCCGGCGCCCGTGGCTCCGCTCACGCTTTACTCCTCGTGCTCCCCGGCCGAGGACTCCGTGCCCTCGGCTGCCTCGACCGCCGCGCCGGTTCCGGCGGCGGACTCGGTCTCTTCCGCGTCCGTGACCGCGCCCTCCGCCGCCAGGGTCTCCTCGACCTCTTCGGCTTCACGCCCGGCCTCGGCGTTCCGTGCGATACCTACGACGGCATCGCGCTTGCCCAGGTTGATCAGCTGCACACCCATGGTGTCACGGCCGGTCTCCCTCACTTCGTTGACTCGCGTACGGATCACACCGCCGGACAGCGTGATGGCGAGGATCTCGTCGCTCTCCTCCACCACCAGCGCGCCGACGAGCGAGCCGCGGTCCTCCACGATCTTCGCAGCCTTGATACCGAGGCCGCCACGCCCCTGGACGCGGTATTCGTCGACGGCCGTCCGCTTGGCGTACCCGCCGTCCGTCGCGGTGAACACGAACGTACCGGGCCGGACGACGTTCATCGAGAGCAGTTCGTCGCCTTCGCGGAAACTCATGCCCTTGACGCCGGAGGTGGCACGGCCCATCGGTCGCAGCGCGTCGTCCGTCGCCGTGAACCGGATGGACTGCGCCTTCCTGCTGATGAGCAGCAGGTCGTCCTCGGCGGAGACCAGCTCGGCGCCGATCAGCTCGTCGTCGCTGCCGTCCGCCGTCTCCCGGAGGTTGATCGCGATGACACCGCCGGAGCGGGGCGAGTCGTAGTCCTTGAGCGGGGTCTTCTTCACCAGACCGGCCTTGGTGGCCAGGACCAGGTACGGAGCCGCCTCGTAGTCGCGGACCGCGAGGATCTCGGCGATCTTCTCGTCCGGCTGGAAGGCCAGCAGGTTGGCGACGTGCTGACCGCGCGCCTCCCGGCCGGCGTCCGGCAGCTCGTACGCCTTGGCCCGGTAGACCCGGCCCTTGTTGGTGAAGAACAGCAGCCAGTGGTGCGTGGTGGAGACGAAGAAGTGGTCGACGATGTCGTCTTCCTTCAGCTTCGTCCCGCGCACACCCTTGCCACCGCGCTTCTGCGAGCGGTAGTCGACGGTCTTCGTACGCTTCACATAGCCGCCACGCGTGATGGTGACGACGATGTCCTCCTCGGCGATCAGGTCCTCGATGGACATGTCACCGTCGAAGGGCACCAGCTGGGACCGGCGGTCGTCGCCGAACTTCTCCACCAGCTGCGCCAGCTCCTCGCTGACGATCTGCCGCTGGCGGGACTCGGAGGCCAGGATCTGGTTGTAGTCGGTGATCTTCGCCTGGAGCTCGTCGTGCTCCGAGACGATCTTCTGGCGCTCCAGGGCGGCGAGGCGGCGCAGCTGCATCTCGAGGATGGCGTTGGCCTGGATCTCGTCGATCTCGAGGAGCCCCATCAGGCCCTCACGCGCGACATCGACGGTGTCGCTGCGCCGGATGAGGGCGATGACCTCGTCGATCGCGTCGAGCGCCTTGAGCAGACCGCGCAGGATGTGCGCCCGCTCCTCGGCCTTCCGCAGCCGGAACCGCGTACGGCGGACGATGACCTCGATCTGGTGCGTCACCCAGTGGCGGATGAACGCGTCCAACGAGAGCGTGCGCGGCACACCGTCGACCAGCGCGAGCATGTTCGCGCCGAAGTTCGTCTGAAGGTCGGTGTGCTTGTAGAGGTTGTTGAGGACGACCTTGGCGACCGCGTCCCGCTTGAGGACGATGACGAGCCGCTGGCCGGTCCGCGAGGACGTCTCGTCCCGTACGTCCGCGATGCCGCCGATCTTGCCGTCCTTCACCAGGTCGGCGATCTTCTGCGCGAGGTTGTCCGGGTTGACCTGGTACGGCAGCTCGGTGACGACCAGGCACTGGCGGTTCTGGATCTCCTCGACCTCGACGACCGCGCGCATCGTGATGGAGCCGCGGCCGGTGCGGTACGCCTCCTCGATGCCCTTGCGGCCGACGACGAGGGCGCCGGTCGGGAAGTCGGGGCCCTTGATGCGCTCGATCAGCGCGTCGAGCAGCTCCTCGTGGGAGGCGTCCGGGTGCTCCAGCGCCCACTGGGCGCCGGACGCGACCTCGCGGAGGTTGTGCGGCGGGATGTTGGTCGCCATGCCGACCGCGATGCCCGCGGAGCCGTTGACCAGGAGGTTCGGGAAGCGGGACGGCAGGACCGTCGGCTCCTGGTTACGGCCGTCGTAGTTGTCCTGGAAGTCGACGGTCTCCTCGTCGATGTCCCGGAGCATCTCCATCGACAGCGGCGCCATCTTGCACTCGGTGTACCGCATGGCGGCCGCCGGGTCGTTGCCCGGGGAGCCGAAGTTGCCGTTGGAGTCCACCAGCGGCATCCGCATCGACCACGGCTGGGCGAGGCGGACCAGCGCGTCGTAAATGGAGGAGTCGCCGTGCGGGTGGTACGTGCCCATGACGTCGCCGACGACGCGGGCACACTTGTAGAAGCCCTTCTCGGGCCGGTACCCGCCGTCGTACATGGCGTACAGGACGCGCCGGTGGACGGGCTTGAGGCCGTCCCGGACGTCGGGCAGCGCACGCGACACGATGACGGACATCGCGTAGTCGAGGTACGAGCGCTGCATCTCGGTCTCGAGCCCGACGGGCTCGATGCGGAGCTGGGCGCCCTCTTCGGCCGCGACCTCGGTCGCGGCCTCGGTGGTGGAGGGGATGTTCTCGTCGGCCATTGCCGGTCATCAATCCTTTCGTACGGTCAGCTGAGACCGACTCAGATGTCGAGGAAGCGGACGTCCTTGGCGTTGCGCTGGATGAAGGAGCGCCGTGCCTCGACGTCCTCGCCCATCAGCACCGAGAACAGGTCGTCCGCCTGCGCCGCGTCGTCCAGGGTGACCTGGCCGAGGACGCGGTGCTCGACGTCCATGGTGGTGACGCGCAGCTCCTCGGCGTTCATCTCGCCGAGCCCCTTGAAGCGCTGGATCGAGTCCTCGCGGACGCGCTTGCCGTTCTGCTTGCCCAGCTCGATCAGCGCGTCGCGCTCGCGGTCCGAGTACGCGTACTCGAAGTCGTCCCGGCCCCACTTGATCTTGTAGAGCGGAGGCCGCGACAGGAAGACATGGCCCGCCTCGACCAGCGGCCGCATGAAGCGGAACAGGAACGTCAGCAGCAGCGTGTTGATGTGCTGGCCGTCGACGTCGGCGTCCGCCATGAGGATGATCTTGTGATACCGGAGCTTCTCGATGTCGAAGTCCTCGTGGACCCCGGTACCGAAGGCCGAGATCAGCGCCTGGACCTCGGTGTTCTGCAGGATCTTGTCGATCCGGGCCTTCTCGACGTTCAGGATCTTGCCGCGGATCGGCAGGATGGCCTGGTACATCGGGTTACGGCCGGACTTCGCGGAGCCGCCGGCGGAGTCACCCTCGACGATGAAGATCTCGCACTTGGTCGGGTCGTTCGACTGGCAGTCGGAGAGCTTGCCCGGCAGGGAGGCCGACTCGAGCAGGCCCTTCCGGCGCGTCAGATCCCGCGCCTTACGGGCGGCCACGCGCGCGGTGGCGGCCTGGATGCCCTTGCGGATGATGTCCGCGGCCTCGTTCGGGTTGCGGTCGAACCAGTCGGAGAGGTGCTCGTGGACGACCTTCTGCACGAAGGTCTTCGCCTCCGTGTTGCCCAGCTTGGTCTTCGTCTGGCCCTCGAACTGGGGCTCGCCCAGCTTGACCGAGATGATCGCGGTCAGACCCTCGCGGATGTCCTCACCGGTGAGGTTGTCGTCCTTCTCGCGCAGCAGCTTCTTGTCGCGCGCGTAGCGGTTGACGAGACCGGTGAGCGCGGCGCGGAAGCCCTCCTCGTGCGTACCACCCTCATGTGTGTGGATGGTGTTCGCGAAGGAGTACACACCCTCGGTGTACTGCGAGTTCCACTGCATGGCGATCTCGACCGAGAGCATCCGCTCCTTGTCCTCCGACTCCACGGAGATCACGGTCGGGTGGATCAGGTCGCCCTTGCGGGAGTTGAGGTACTTGACGAAGTCGACGATGCCGCCTTCGTAGTGGTACGTCACCGTGCGCGCCGGCGCCTCCTCGGCCGTCTCGGCGGCGTCGGGGTCGTCGGCGTTCATCGTCGCCTTGGCGGACTCGCGCTCGTCGGTGAGCGTCAGGGTGAGGCCCTTGTTGAGGAAGGCCATCTCCTGGAAGCGCCGCGAGAGCGTCTCGAAGGAGTACTCGGTGGTCTCGAAGACGTCGGGGTCGGCCCAGAACGTCACCGCCGTCCCGGACTCCTCCACCCGCTCGTGCTTGGCGAGCGGCGCGGTGGGGACACCGAGCTTGTAGTCCTGCGTCCAGCGGTACCCGTCGCGGTTGATCTCCACGGAGAGCCGGGACGACAGGGCGTTGACGACGGATACACCGACACCGTGCAGACCACCGGAGACGGAGTAACCGCCGCCGCCGAACTTGCCGCCCGCGTGCAGCACGGTCAGGACGACCTCGACGGCCGGCTTCTTCTCGACGGGGTGGACATCGACGGGGATACCGCGGCCGTTGTCCACGACGCGCACGCCGCCGTCGGCCAGGATCGTCACGTCGATGGTGTCCGCGTGGCCGGCCAGGGCCTCGTCGACGGAGTTGTCGACGACCTCGTACACCAGGTGGTGGAGTCCACGCTCACCGGTCGAGCCGATGTACATGCCCGGCCGCTTGCGGACCGCGTCCAGACCCTCGAGGACGGTGATCGCGCTGGCGTCGTACGCCGGGGAACCCGGCGCCAGGATCTCGCGGCTCTCGCCGGCGGCAGTGGACGGAATGTTCTCGTTGGGGTTGCCGGAATCGGCCACGAAGCGCCCTTTCTGGCACAGCGCGAGCCACTTCTCGGGGGCCCCGGGAGTGGCTGCGTCGTTCGACATGTTCCGCAGTGGGCGGGATTACCTACCAGTCTACCGGTAGCGCTGACACTCATGGGGGTTTGCCGGTACCTGAGTCCGCATGTGCCGCCCTGAACCGGCGCCGAACGACTCCCCATATCCGGGAAGGGGGCTCAAGAGGCTCACACGGGCACTCAGCGCTTCGGCCTGTCAACCACCCGCTACCGCCGTGCACACATCAGGAACCCCCGGCGCACCGGGCGGCGGAAAATCCCTCCAGAACCCCATACGCAGCAGGTCACGCCGCGGTTCACAGGAGTGCGACGCGGGCGCTGATCGCGGGAGGTGCGGCGACGGCGGCGCCGCACGCGGGGCGTCGGGGTCCGTCGGCGCGGTGGTGGGTGGTGGGTGGTGGGTGGTGGTGGGGCGGTGGTGGGGGGGTCGGTACTCCGGGGCCGGGGCCCGAGGACTGGCGCACCCCCGGTTCCGCGAGGCGCGGGCTGTGGAGATCCCCCTCAGCCGTACGTGTCCCCCGGCCCCCGGCTCCCAGGGGCTCGCAGCGGCCCGTACCCCCGCCTCGGGGCACCCGGCCCCAGTACTCGGATGACCCGCACCGTGCCGTGCCCGAGGTCCTCGTTCAGCCGCGCCACCAGCCGCGGCGCCAGCAGCCGCAGCTGGGTCGCCCACACCGTGGAGTCGCACTGCACCGTGAGCACCCGCTCGTCCGGGTCCTCGTCGTACCGCAGCGGCACGCAGTGCTTCGCCAGATCCTCCCCGACGATCTGCGGCCACCGTCCCATCACCCCGCCGACCGCCGCGGGCGCCTCCCACCCGCGCTCGGTGATCAGCCGGTTGATCGCCGCGCCCAGTGGCAGCGGATCACGGCCGTCGGCACGCGCGCCCGAGCGCAGCCCACCACCCCGCCGCGCCTGCTTCTTCTGCTGCGCCGCGGCGCCGCGTGCCTTCGCCTGCTCCTTCGCGGCGCGCAGCGCGACCCGCGCCAGGTCGATCCCGGAGGGTTCGGGCGCGGGCGTCCGCGGTTCCGGCTGTTGTGGTGCCGGCTGCTGTGTGGGCAGCTGCTGGGGAAACGGCTGCCGGGGCTGGATGCTCATACGCGCTCCACCGCCCCGTCCGACACCGCGTACCGCGCCCCGGCCAGCACTCCGGGCACGTCGTCGTCGACGGCCGCCGTCACCAGCACCTGCTCGCCGGGCGCGACCAGCTCGGCGAGCCGTTCCCGGCGGCGGGCGTCCAGCTCCGCGAAGACGTCGTCGAGGACGAGCACCGGCTCGTTGCCCTCGGCGCGCAGCAGATCGTACGAGGCGAGCCGCAGCGCGAGCGCGTACGACCAGGACTCGCCGTGGCTCGCGTACCCCTTCGCCGGCATCGGCCCCAGCTTCAGCCCGAGGTCGTCGCGGTGGGGTCCGACGAGCGTGACGCCCCGCTCGATCTCCTGCTTGCGGACTTCGGCGAGCGCCCCGAGCAGCTGCTCACGCAGCTCCTCCCGCCCTGCCGGCAGCTGGTCGTCACCGCCCGCCGAGCCGCGGTACTCCAGGGTGACGGGGCCACCGCCGGGGGCGAGCTGCTCGTACGCCTTGACGGCCAGCGGCTGGAGCGTGGCGACGAGGTCGAGCCGCTGGGCCAGAAGCTCGGCACCGGTGTGCGCGAGGTGCTGGTCCCACACGTCGAGGGTGGAGAGGTCCATGGCGCGGCCACCGTGCCGCCGCGCCATGGCGGCGGTCTTCAGCAGGGTGTTGCGCTGCTTGAGCACCCGGTCGTAGTCGGACCGCACTCCCGCCATCCGCGGTGAGCGCGCGGTGATCAGCTCGTCGAGGAACCGCCGCCGCTCGCCGGGGTCGCCCTTCACCAGCGCCAGGTCCTCGGGCGCGAAGAGCACGGTCCGTATGATCCCCAGCACGTCACGCGGTCTGACCTGCGAGGATCTATTGATGCGGGCGCGGTTGGCCTTACCCGGGTTGAGCTCCAGCTCGACGAGCTGCCGGCGCTCTCCCTGCCGTACGGCGGCGCGGACGACGGCCCGCTCGGCGCCGACCCGGACGAGGGGCGCGTCGGACGACACCCGGTGGCTGCCGAGCGTCGCGAGATACCCGACGGCCTCGACGAGGTTCGTCTTGCCCTGCCCGTTGGCGCCCACGAACACGCTGACGCCCGGGTCGAGCGGAACCTCTACCCGGGCGTACGAGCGGAAGTCGGCCAGCGACAGATGCGTGACGTGCATGGTGTGCGCGGACCTCTTCCGGTGCTGCGTGTTACTTGGACTCGACCGCGTGACCGCCGAACTGGTTGCGGAGGGCGGCGATCATCTTCATCTGCGGGGAGTCGTCCTGACGCGACGCGAACCGCGCGAACAGCGACGCGGTGATCGCGGGCAGCGGCACCGCGTTGTCGATGGCGGCCTCGACCGTCCAGCGGCCCTCGCCGGAGTCCGAGGCGTAGCCCCGCAGCTTGCCGAGGTGCTCGTCCTCGTCGAGGGCGCGGACGGCCAGGTCCAGCAGCCAGGAGCGGATGACCGTGCCCTCCTGCCAGGACCGGAAGACCTCGCGGACGTCGGTGACGGAGTCCACGGCCTCCAGCAGCTCCCAGCCCTCGGCGAAGGCCTGCATCATCGCGTACTCGATGCCGTTGTGGACCATCTTCGCGAAGTGACCGGCGCCGACCTTGCCCGCGTGGACGGAGCCGAACTCGCCTTCCGGCTTCAGCGCGTCGAAGACCGGCTGGACCTTCGCGACGTGCTCGGCGTCGCCGCCGTACATCAGCGCGTAGCCGTTCTCCAGACCCCACACACCGCCGGAGACGCCGCAGTCGACGAAGCCGATGCCCTTGGCGGCGAGCTCCTCGGCGTGCTTCTCGTCGTCCGTCCAGCGGGAGTTGCCGCCGTCGACGACCACGTCGCCGGGGGACAGCAGCTCGCCCAGCTGGTCGATCGTGGACTGCGTCGCTTCACCGGCCGGGACCATGACCCACACGACGCGCGGGCCCTTCAGCTTGCCCACAAGTTCTTCGAGGCTGTGGACATCGGCGAGGTCCGCGTTGCGGTCGTACCCGACGACGGTGTGACCCGCGCGGCGGATGCGCTCGCGCATGTTGCCGCCCATCTTGCCGAGGCCGATGAGACCGAGCTCCATCAGATCTTCCTTACGCGTTGTGTGCGAGTTCGTACCCGTGTCCGAGACTACGCCCGGACACGGGTGCACACCTGTGGGGTCGGCCGCTCAGTCAGCCAGTCAGCCGCTGAGCCGGACCGGCATGATCAGGTACTTGTACGCCTCGTCCGCCTCCGCGTCCACGGCGGGCTTGCCGCTGAGCAGCGCGGGCTTGGTGGACGTGGTGAAGGACAGCTGGGCGACCGGGGAGTCGATGGCGCTCAGGCCGTCCAGCAGGAACGTCGGGTTGAAGGCGATCGAGATGTCGTCGCCCTCCAGCTGGGCGTCCACACGCTCCACAGCCTGTGCGTCGTCGCTCGAGCCGGCCTCCAGGATGAGCACGCCCTGCTCGAAGCTGAGCCGCACCGGCGTGTTCCGCTCGGCCACCAGCGCCACACGCTTCACGGCCTCGACGAACGGCGCCGTCTCGATCGTCGCCACCGAGTTGAACTCGGTCGGGAAGAGCGTGCGGTACTTCGGCAGGTCGCCTTCGAGCAGCCGGGTCGTCGTTCGCCGCCCCGCGCCCTCGAAACCGATCAGGCCCTCGCCCGCCCCGGAGCCGGACAGCGCCAGCGTCACCGTGTCACCGCTGGTCAGCGCCTTGGCGGTGTCCAGCAGCGTCTTGGCGGGCACCAGGGCGACGGCCGAGGCGTCCGAGGACTCCGGCTTCCACAGGAACTCGCGCACCGCGAAGCGGTAACGGTCGGTCGAGGCCAGCGTGACCTTGTCGCCCTCGATCTCAATGCGTACGCCGGTGAGCACGGGCAGCGTGTCGTCGCGGCCCGCGGCGATGGCGACCTGGGCGGCGGCGGAGGCGAAGACCTCGCCGGGGACGGTGCCGGTCGCGGTCGGCATCTGCGGCAGCGCCGGATACTCCTCGACCGGCAGGGTGTGGAGCGTGAAACGCGACGAGCCGCAGACCACCGTCGCCCGTACACCGTCTGTGGAAATCTCCACCGGCCGGTTGGGGAGTGCGCGGCAGATGTCCGCGAGCAGCCGGCCGGACACCAGGACCGTGCCGTCCTCCTCCACCTCGGCCTCGACCGAGACCCGCGCGGAGACCTCGTAGTCGAAGCTGGAGAAGCTCAGCGCACCGTCCTCGGCCTTCAGCAGAAGGCCCGCGAGCACGGGCGCGGGCGGACGGGCCGGGAGGCTACGGGCCACCCAGGCCACCGCCTCCGCGAGTACATCGCGCTCCACCCGGATCTTCACCGTAAGCCGCCTCCTGCTGTTGCCTGGCTCGCCCTGCTGGCCTTCCTCGTCCGGCATCCGGTTCCTCCGCCGCCGCAGCGGCAGGACGGGTGGATGCCGGGGACCAGTCTGACGCACGCCACCGACACTCGGTGCGGCTCGGGGTCAAGTCGCGTCGAGCCGCGGCCGGAGTGCCGAGGCCGAGTTGTGCACAGGGCCCACTTCGAGCCGGATTCCTCGCTAACTCTGTGTGGGAGTAGTAGTAGGGCTTGTGGAAACCGTGGATAACGCCATCCGCGCAGGTCACAGCCCATTTTTTGTCCACCGCGCCTGTGGGCGGAGGCCGTGGACAAGTGGCCTCCGCTGTGGACGCGGGAAAGTTCTGCACACCCGATGCACAGGCCGGGCGGACTTCTCCCCAGTGCTGTCCCCAGCTTTACCCAGGTTCCCCACAGCCGAACCCAGCCCCTTGATGTGACCGCTTTCACTCATGCCGGTGAGCGGGGGTGTTTTGTTGCCGAACAGTGGACAGCGGTGTGGAGAAGCTGTGGACCATGGGAGCTTCCCTGTGGGTCGCCGGTGGACAACCTTGATCACAGGTTGTGGGCCGACTCTGTGTCCACAGGCTGTGGAGGGCGCTCAGTCACAATTCCACACCCCTCCGACCTGCGGGGACAATGCTGCCCCCGCCTCCTCTGTGGACAAGATCCGGAAAACTTCACAGTCCCCAAGCTGTGGACGGAAGATCCTTCCCACATCTGTGGAGAACGGCGCAACCGGCGACGGTATTCGAACACCGCCGCACCGCCCCTGGAGCGCGCACCGGGTGTGGACGGCTCCGGCGGAACGGCGAAGGGCGCCCCGGGACCCTGTCCCAGGACGCCCTCGCGGCGTCGTGGCCCGCCGTCAGCCGTTCTTGATGCGGTTGGTGAGCTCCGTGACCTGGTTGTAGATGGAGCGCCGCTCCGCCATGAGCGCACGGATCTTCCGGTCGGCGTGCATCACCGTCGTATGGTCCCGCCCGCCGAACTGGGCGCCGATCTTGGGCAGCGACAGGTCCGTCAGCTCCCGGCACAGGTACATGGCGATCTGGCGGGCCGTCACCAGCACCCGGCTCCGCGACGAGCCGCACAGGTCCTCGACCGTCAGCCCGAAGTAGTCCGCGGTGGCCGCCATGATCGCGCCGGCCGTGATCTCCGGAGCCGAGTCCTCGCCACCGGGAATCAGATCCTTCAGGACACTCTCCGTGAGGACCAGGTCCACCGGCTGCCGGTTGAGGCTCGCGAACGCCGTCACCCGGATCAGCGCGCCCTCCAGCTCACGGATGTTCCGCGAGATACGGGAGGCGATGAACTCCAGGACCTCCGGTGGGGCGTTGAGCTGTTCCTGCACCGCCTTCTTGCGGAGGATCGCGATCCGCGTCTCCAGCTCCGGCGGCTGCACATCGGTCGTGAGCCCCCACTCGAAGCGGTTGCGCAGCCGGTCCTCCAGCGTCACCAGCTGCTTGGGCGGCCGGTCCGAGGACAGCACGATCTGCTTGTTCGCGTTGTGGAGCGTGTTGAAGGTGTGGAAGAACTCCTCCTGCGTCGACTCCTTGCTCGCCAGGAACTGGATGTCGTCGACGAGCAGGATGTCCACATCGCGGTACCGCTTGCGGAAGGTGTCGCCCTTGCCGTCGCGGATCGAGTTGATGAACTCGTTGGTGAACTCCTCGGAGCTCACGTAACGCACCCGGGTGCCCGGGTAGAGGTTGCGCGCGTAGTGCCCGATGGCATGGAGAAGATGCGTTTTGCCGAGGCCGGACTCCCCGTAGATGAAGAGAGGGTTGTACGCCTTGGCCGGCGCCTCGGCGACCGCGACGGCGGCCGCGTGCGCGAAGCGGTTCGACGAGCCGATGACGAAGGTGTCGAAGAGGTACTTCGGGTTCAGCCGCGCGTGCTGCTCCCCGGGACCGCCGGCGCCGCCGGGCCCCGCGCCCGTCCCGGCCGAGCCGCCCATGGATCCAGGGCCCGCCATGGAGCCGGGGCCGCCCATACCGCCTCGGGCGCCAGGTCCGCCAGGTCCGCCAGGTCCGCCCGTTGGGCCGCCGTGGCCGCCGGGCCCGCCGTGCCGGTGCTGACCCTGCGGCTCGGGAAGGTCCCGCCGCTCCGCGCGCTGTGCGTCGTACGCGCTGCGCTCGTTCCCCTGCGGGCCGCCGTAGTCGTGGTGCGGCTGCTGCGGGCGGGCCGTCGCGTACGGGTCGCGGTCCTGGAAGCCGCCGAGGCGCGGCTGCTGCCAGGACAGGTCCTCCTGGGTGCGCGGCCAGGCGCCCGGCTCCGGGCGCTGCTGCTGGTAGTCGGGGTAGGCGGGGCGCACGGTCGGCAGCCCGTCGTCGGCCATGGGCCGCCCGTACCCGTCGTACGGCTCGCCCTGACCGCGGTCGTCGTAGCGGGACTGCGAGGGCTGCTGCCGCTCCGGGGCCGGCGGCGGGCCGGACTGGTCGCCCACGGAGTCGTCGACGGTGATCGCGATCCGGATGGGACGGCCGCACTCACGGCTGAGCGTGTCGCTGATCAGCGGGGCGAGCCGGCCTTCCAGGACGCGCTTCCCCCACTCGTTGGGCACGGCGAGGAGTGCAGTGTCGGCCACCAGCGCGAGCGGCTGGCATCGCTCGATCCACTGCTTGTCCTTCGGCTCGATGCCCTGCTGCCCCTCACCCAGGAGCTGCTCCAGCACTCGTGGCCACACTGCGGCAAGATCAGCAGGTACATCAGCCACGGGGCACGCTCTCTCACGGGTCCCACGAAGATGTGTTTCTGGGACGGGATGGAAGGACAGGCAGGAAACGAATCCGAGTTCAGTCACGGTAGTCGTGGCGGCTCGCGCGGTTCAAGTTGTTGTCCACAGCCTGTGTATAGCGGGCCTCGGTGTGGTGCTGGTTTGACCGGATGGCGTAGCCGCGCGTACCGTAACCAGGTCGAGTTGTCGATGGCTGCTGCCGCCTGCCTCCGATGGGCAAAGATCACTTTTAGTGGTCGTGTAGCGGTGCACTCGGGCGTATTGCGAGCTACTCGTGGGCGCACGGTGACAGCCAAGCGATGCCCCGCCACCCCACGAATCATTTCTGGAGCCCCCGAGTGAGCAAGCGCACCTTCCAGCCGAACAACCGTCGTCGTGCCAAGACCCACGGCTTCCGCCTGCGCATGCGTACGCGTGCCGGTCGCGCCATCCTGGCGACCCGCCGCAGCAAGGGTCGCGCCCGCCTGTCCGCCTGATCGCGGCCAGGTCATGACGTGCTGCCTTCCGAGAATCGGCTGAGGCGGCGCGAGGACTTCGCGACCGCGGTACGGCGAGGCCGCCGGGCAGGCCGTCCGAACCTCGTCGTCCATCTACGCAGCGGTGCAACGGACCCGCACGCGCCTGGGGAGAGCGCTCCCCCGACGCGTGCGGGTTTCGTCGTCAGCAAGGCCGTCGGCGGGGCAGTCGTCCGTAACCAGGTGAAGCGCAGACTGCGGCACCTGATGCGGGAGCGGCTGGCCGCTCTGCCCCCCGGTAGCCTGGTTGTAGTACGAGCGCTGCCCGGAGCGGGTGACGCCGACCATGCACAGTTGGCCCGAGACCTGGACGCCGCCCTGCAGCGGCTACTGGGAGGGGGCGCGCGATGAAGTACCCGCTGCTGGCCCTGATCAAGATCTACCAGTGGACGATCAGCCCACTGCTGGGCCCTGTCTGCAGGTACTACCCATCGTGTTCCCACTACGGATACACGGCCATCGACCGGCACGGCGCCATCAAGGGCACGGCCCTCACCGCCTGGCGCATCCTGCGCTGCAACCCGTGGTCGCCCGGCGGCGTGGACCATGTGCCGCCGCGTAAGCGCCCCCGCTGGCACGAAATGCTCCGCGCGTGGCTGCGCGGAAGCAAGGGCGGGCACTCCGCCGAGGCGAGCCCGGCCGCAGAGACCTCGCCCAATGCTCAAGGAGCCTGATTAGTGGACACGATTGGAAATCTGTTCAGCTTCATCACCGGACCTGTCTCGTGGATCATCGTCCAGTTCCACAAGCTGTACGGAGCGATCTTCGGGCCTGACACGGGCTGGGCCTGGGGTCTGTCCATCGTGTCCCTGGTGATCGTCATCCGTATCTGCCTGATCCCGCTTTTCGTGAAGCAGATCAAGTCGATGCGGAACATGCAGGCGCTCCAGCCGAAGATGAAGGCCATCCAGGAGCGCTACAAGAGCGACCGGCAGCGCCAGTCCGAAGAGATGATGAAGCTGTACAAGGAGACGGGCACCAACCCGCTCTCCTCGTGCCTGCCCATCCTTCTGCAGTCGCCGTTCTTCTTCGCGCTCTACCACGTCCTCAGCAAGATCGCCTCCGGCGACACGATCGGCAGCCTCAACCAGAGCCTGGTCGACAGCGCGCGTGAGGCCCATATCTTCGGTGCCCCGATCGCCGCCAAGTTCATGGACGACCCGGCCAAGGTCGAGGCCCTGAACGCGTCCCTGACCGACGTCCGCGTCGTCACCGCGATCATGATCGTTCTGATGTCGGCGTCCCAGTTCTTCACGCAGCGCCAGCTGATGCAGAAGAACGTCGACCTGACGGTGAAGACCCCGTACATGCAGCAGCAGAAGATGCTCATGTACATCTTCCCGGTCATCTTCGCCGTGATGGGTATCAACTTCCCGGTCGGTGTCCTCATCTACTGGCTGACCACCAACGTGTGGACCATGGGCCAGCAGATGTACGTGATCAGCCAGAACCCGACGCCGGGCAGCAAGGCACAGGACCACTACCTGCAGCGGCTTCTGAAGGGCGTCACCCACCACGGTGAGGTGCGCGGCCGCCGCAAGCGGAACGTCGTCCAGGCGATCGTCGCCAAGGGCCCCGACCGCAACGACAACGAGCGCCGCTTCATCAGCGCCCTCGCCAAGGCCGGCTTCACCGCCCAGGTCGACGGCTCGGTGGAGAAGGTCGACCCGGCCGTCGCCGAGGCCGAGGCCGCCGCGGCCCGTCGCCAGCAGCCCAAGCGCCAGACGAAGGCCAAGCGCCAGGCCGCCACCACTACGCAGCCGACCACCGCGAAGCCGTCCCTGGAGAAGAAGGCGGCGCAGCCGAATGCCGAGGCGTCCAAGCAGCCGGGCAAGGCGTCCTCCGGCTCCGCCCGCCAAGCCAAGTCCGGACAGCGCAAGGGCCAGCAGCGGCCCAAGCACCCGTCGTCGAAGAAGTAAGAAGGAGTCCATCCGTGACGGAAGGCACCACGTCCGCCGCCCAGGGTGGCGACACCCTGACCCGCCTGGAGCAGGAAGGCGAGATCGCGGCTGACTACCTCGAGGGTCTGCTCGACATCGCCGACCTCGACGGCGACATCGACATGGACGTCGAGGGGGACCGCGCCGCGGTCTCGATCATCAGCGACTCGGCCGGCCGCGACCTGCAGAAGCTCGTGGGCCGCGACGGTGAGGTGCTGGAGGCGCTGCAGGAGCTGACGCGTCTCGCCGTGCACCGCGAGACCGGCGACCGCAGCCGGCTCATGCTGGACATCGCCGGTTTCCGTGCCAAGAAGCGTGCCGAGCTCACCGAGCTGGGCGCCAAGGCCGCGGACGAGGCGAAGAACACCGGTGAGCCCGTGAAGCTTCAGCCGATGACGCCCTTCGAACGCAAGGTCGTGCACGACGCTGTCGCCGCCGCCGGCCTGCGCAGCGAGTCCGAGGGCGAGGAGCCGCAGCGCTTCGTCGTCGTGCTCCCCGCCTGACCCCCTCGTAGTGTCGGCCCCGTCTGTTCGCAGGCGGGGCCGATCCTTGTCAGCCTGATAGTCAGCCACCACCGCGGTGTGCGGTACGGAAGGACGGTTCCCGTGTCGGAGGCAGAGGAACTTCCCCCTGCGCCTCAGGAGGCGCACACGGTTTTTGGTGAGTTCTTCCCGGAGGCGGTCCGGTACGCGGAGCTGCTCGCGGACGCGGGAGTCAAGCGCGGACTCATCGGCCCTCGTGAGGTGCCGCGGCTGTGGGAGAGGCATCTGCTGAACTGTGCGGTGCTCTCGGAGGTCGTGCCCGAAGGTGTGACCGTCTGCGACGTGGGCTCCGGTGCAGGTCTGCCCGGTATCCCACTGGCTCTGGTGCGTCCCGACCTGAAGATCACCTTGCTGGAGCCCCTGCTGCGTCGGACGAACTTCCTCCAGGAGGTCGTCGAGCTGCTGGGCCTGGATCATGTGACGGTCGTCCGCGGCCGTGCCGAGGAGATGCTGGGGAAGCTCCCCCCTGTCCATGTGGTCACCGCGCGCGCCGTCGCACCGCTGGACCGGCTCGCGGGCTGGGGCGTTCCCCTGCTGCGGCCCTACGGGGAGATGCTGGCGCTGAAGGGGGACACCGCCGAGGAGGAACTCCTGGGCGCCCGGGCGGCCCTCAGCAAACTGGGTGTCGTACAGACCTCGGTGCTGCATGTCGGTGAGGGGGTGGTCGACCCGATGTCGACCGTGGTCCGGGTCGAGGTCGGGGAGAGCCCTGGAGGCGTCAGGTTCGCGGCCAAGCGTGCCAAGGCCGCGAGGACGTCTCGGCGTCGTCGCTGATGTCTCGTTCGATCCTCATACGTGCCTATTTCGGTGTGTCGTGACGTTCTGACCCAGCGGTCCGTGCATCGTGTTTCACGTGAAACGTCGCTCACTGCTGCAGGGAGTCATCAGCCGCGGCCGTGCGGCTGCCACGCCACGACACCGTACGTCCCCCGTCGGGGGCACAGAGTTGTCCACAGAAGTGGATTCCTCCACAGAACCACGGGCCTCGCTGGTTCACGACCCCGAAAGCATGGCAGGCTCTGTTCATCGCGAGCCTGAAGCCGAGGAGAGTGAATCCTTGCGGTCCGACGCCAACATCGCGGGACCGATGACCGACCCGGTCCCCGGTCCCCGCACCGAAACGTCCGGGGACGATGTTTCACGTGAAACACAGCCCCCGCTGGCCGACACCTCCCTCGGGCATGCCACCCCGCTGGCGGCACAGGCTCTGGGCAGGGCCGGTGAAGGTCTCCCCCGGCCCGAGCAGACCCGCATCATGGTCGTCGCCAACCAGAAGGGTGGCGTCGGCAAGACGACCACGACGGTCAACCTCGCGGCTTCGCTGGCGCTGCACGGCGCACGCGTCCTGGTGATCGACCTCGACCCGCAGGGCAATGCCTCCACCGCGCTCGGGATCGAACACCACGCGGAAGTGCCCTCCATCTATGACGTCCTGGTGGACAGCAGGCCGCTCTCTGACGTGGTCCAGCCGGTCCCGGACGTCGAAGGCCTCTTCTGCGCCCCGGCCACCATCGATCTCGCCGGTGCGGAGATCGAACTGGTGTCGCTGGTGGCGCGGGAGAGTCGGCTTCAGCGGGCGATCCAGGCGTACGAGCAGCCGCTGGACTACATCCTCATCGACTGCCCGCCGTCACTCGGCCTGCTCACGGTCAACGCCATGGTGGCCGGCGCCGAGGTACTGATCCCCATCCAGTGCGAGTACTACGCGCTGGAGGGCCTGGGCCAGCTTCTGCGGAACGTGGACCTGGTCCGTGGTCATCTCAACCCGGCCCTGCATGTGTCGACGATCCTGCTCACCATGTACGACGGCCGGACCAGGCTCGCCTCCCAGGTGGCCGACGAGGTGCGCACCCACTTCGGGGGCGAGGTACTGCGGACCAGCATTCCGCGGTCCGTCCGCATCTCGGAGGCACCGAGCTACGGACAGACGGTGCTCACCTACGACCCGGGCTCCAGCGGCGCGCTCTCCTATCTGGAGGCGGCCCGAGAGATGGCCCTTCGGGGGGTCGGCGTCCGCTACGACGCCCAGCACGCCCACATGGGCGGACAGCACCACCAGCACAGTCGGCACAGCACGTCGGAGGGGATCCAGTGAGTGAGAGACGAAGGGGGCTTGGGCGGGGGCTGGGTGCGTTGATCCCCGCCGCTCCGCAGGAGAGGCAGACAGCTTCGGTCGGGACGGCGTCCACCTCGCCGGGAGCGATCCCGGCGCTGGGCGCCGAGCGTGGCGTGGCCGCCGCGAAGGTGGCGACGCTGCCGCAGGGGGCGCCGCCCGGAGACGGCGGCATCCCGCTCCCCGAGCAGGCCGAGCCCGCTCCGGCGACGGAGCTACCGGCCGGCCTGCACTTCGCGGAACTGCCGCTGGACGCCATCACGCCCAACCCGCGCCAGCCGCGTGAGGTCTTCGACGAGGACGCGCTCGCGGAGCTGGTGACCTCCATCAACGAAGTCGGGCTGCTTCAGCCCGTCGTCGTCCGGCAGGTGGCGCCGGAGCGGTACGAGCTCATCATGGGTGAGCGCCGCTGGAGGGCGTGCCGTGAGGCCGGCCTGGAGCGCATCCCGGCCATCGTGCGCGCCACCGAGGACGAGCAGCTTCTGCTGGACGCCCTCCTGGAGAACCTGCACCGAGCGCAGCTGAACCCGCTGGAAGAGGCCGCCGCCTACGACCAGTTGCTGAAGGACTTCAACTGCACGCACGACCAGCTGGCGGACCGCATCGGACGTTCGCGTCCTCAGGTTTCCAACACGCTGCGTCTGCTCAGGCTGTCGCCCCCGGTTCAGCGCAGGGTCGCCGCCGGTGTGCTGTCGGCCGGGCACGCGCGGGCGCTGCTGTCGGTGGACGACCCGGAGGCGCAGGACAAGCTGGCGTACCGCATCGTCGCCGAGGGGCTCTCCGTCCGCGCGGTCGAGGAGATCGTGACGCTGATGGGCTCCGAGCCCCGCAAGGCTGCCAAGGCGAAGGGGCCGCGGGCGGGCGCGCGCGTCTCACCGGCGCTGACCGACCTCGCCACCCGGCTCTCGGACCGCTTCGAGACACGGGTGAAGGTCGACCTCGGTCAGAAGAAGGGAAAGATCGTCGTCGAGTTCGCCTCGATGGAGGACCTGAACCGGATCCTAGGCACCCTCGCTCCGGGGGAGGGACGTGTCCTGGAGACAGGTCTGTCCGAGGCGCTCGGCGAGGACGACGACGAGGGCTGACTCCTACAGGTCGCTGAGCGCCAGAGGGCGGGCTGGTTTCCGGTGGTCCACCGGAGCGCGGTCCGCCCTCTGGCCTTTTCCCGTATGCGAGTCATCACCCGATCGATACGATGCGTTCGGGTATGCGCATTCGCCGCCCGTGGTGCGGCAGACGAAGGAAGTGAGGAACAACCTTCATGGGGCGTCGGCTCGTACCGCTCACGTTGGACAACCTTCCGGACCTCCCCAAGCGCTGCCGTACCTGCGTCTTCTGGGAGCTCGACCCGGTCAGCGGAGAAGCCGCGGTGAAGGCGGGCACGCCGGAGCTGGAGAAGGAGGCATGGATCTCCGCCGTGCTCCTCGACTGGGGCTCATGTGGCCGCGTCGTCTATGTGGACGAAGTCCCGGTGGGCTATGTGCTGTACGCCCCGCCGGCCTATGTGCCGCGCTCCACCGCGTTCCCCACCAGCCCTGTGTCCCCCGATGCCGTCCAGCTGATGACCGCGTGGATCACACCCGGATACCAGGGGCAGGGGCTGGGGCGGGTGATGGTGCAGACCGTGGCGAAGGATCTGCTGCGGCGGGGGTTCAAGGCCGTCGAAGCCTTCGGTGACGCCCGTTGGAAGGAGCCGGCCTGCGTCCTGCCCGCCGACCATCTGCTGGCCGTGGGCTTCAAGACGGTGCGCCCACACCCGAGGTACCCGCGGCTGCGACTCGAACTGCGCAGCACGCTGTCGTGGAAGGAGGACGTCGAGCTGGCGCTGGACCGTCTGCTCGGTGCGGTGCAGAAGGAACCGGCGCTGCGGCCGCTCTGACCACCGGTACGACAACGGCCCACCCCCGAAGGGATGGGCCGTTCGCTGTTTCACGTGAAACAGCGTGTCACGTGAAACCGAGGCGGAGGTTCACGCCTTGGTGGCCTCTTCGCTGATGAAGTCGGCCAGGTCGCGGACGATCGCGGCCTTCGGCTTGGCACCGACGATGGTCTTGGCGACCTCGCCACCCTGGTAGACGTTCAGGGTGGGGATCGACATGACGCCGTACTTCGCGGCCGTGGCCGGGTTCTCGTCGATGTTGAGCTTGACGACCTCGAGCTGGTCGCCGTACTCGTCGGCGATCGCCTTCAGCGACGGGGCGATCTGGCGGCACGGGCCGCACCAGGCAGCCCAGAAGTCCACCAGTACGGGCTTGTCGCTCTTGAGGACGGCCTCCTCGAACGAGGCGTCGGTCACTTCCTTCAGCTCGGCCACTGCGGGCTCCTTCACTGTGCGGGGTGTGGGTGGGGGATCAGCAGGTCAGACCGCGGGGGTCTTCTCCGGCTCGGCCAGTTGCTCCGTGTCGGCGAGCGCGGCGAGGAAGCGCTCGGCGTCCAGCGCGGCGGAGCAGCCCGTACCGGCGGCCGTGATGGCCTGACGGTAGGTGTGGTCGACGACGTCACCGGCGGCGAAAACGCCCGTCAGGTTGGTACGCGTGGACGGCGCGTCCACCTTCAGGTAGCCATCGTCGTCCAGCTCGAGCTGGCCCTTGAAGAGCTCCGTACGCGGGTCGTGGCCGACGGCGATGAACAGGCCGGTCACCGGCAGCTCGGAAGTCTCGCCCGACTTGGTGTTGCGCAGGGTGAGGCCCGTGAGCTTCTGCTCGCCGTGAATGGTCGCGACCTCGCTGTCCCAGGCGAAGGAGATCTTCGGGTCGGCGAAGGCACGCTCCTGCATCGCCTTGGAGGCGCGCAGGGTGTCCCGGCGGTGCACCACCGTGACGGACTTGGCGAAGCGGGAGAGGAAGGTCGCCTCCTCCATCGCGGTGTCGCCGCCGCCGACGACGGCGATGTCCTGGTCCTTGAAGAAGAAGCCGTCGCAGGTGGCGCACCAGGAGACACCACGACCGGAGAGGGCGTCCTCGTTCGGCAGGCCGAGCTTGCGGTGCTGTGAGCCGGTGGTCACGATGACCGCCTTGGCCCGGTACACGGTGCCTGCGGTGTCCGTCACGGTCTTGATGTCACCAGTCAGGTCGACGGCGACGACATCGTCCGGAACCAGCTCGGCGCCGAAGCGCTCGGCCTGGGCCCGCATGTTGTCCATGAGCTCCGGGCCCATGATGCCCTCACGGAACCCGGGGAAGTTCTCCACGTCGGTCGTGTTCATAAGTGCGCCACCGGCGGTGACGGCACCTTCGAAGACCAGCGGCTTCAGCGACGCGCGCGCCGTGTAGAGCGCTGCCGTGTAACCGGCGGGCCCGGAGCCGATGATGATCACGTTTCGGACGTCGCTCACGGGTTTCTTCCTCGTCTCTGCAGACTGCTTACTGCCTACGGGGGCCGGGTCAAGACTCTCACCCCACCCAACGGATCCTAAGGGGCGGGCATTCCCGTGGAGCCCGTGCGGCTGTAGGCGCGTCTGTCAGGGACGCGCGTAAGACCGCTTCAGCAGCACGTCCGCGGTCGCGGTGGCGGCCTTGGAGGTCGCACACGTGGCGTCCAGGACATAGGCGTCCACCTGCGTGTCGGCGCCGGGGTGCGGGAGAAGGACCAGATAGGCGGGGCGGCCGGCGTACTCGCCGGGCTCGGACGCGAGGGGCTGCTCGCTGCGGTTCAGTCCTCGCTGGACACAGAGCGGCATGTCCGCTCCCGGCAGGTTCCTCATCGGATTGACGTCCTGCGCGTCCACTCCTCCTTCGCGCTGGAGGCCTGGCGTCTTGGCGCCCGGGCCCTCGGGGGAGACCAGGAGCGATCGGACCCTGTCCGCCAGCACCGTCCCCGAGAACCGGGCGTCGTGGCTCTCGGAGACCGCGGCGTCGGCTTTCGCGGTCGCAGGATCGTCCCCGGTGGGCCGGGACGCCTGGAAGAGCACCACACTCAGGCTGACCGCCGCCAGGCCGCAGACAGCGCCCAGAACGGCGTGCCGACGGCGGCGTGAGGGATTCCGTCCGGGGCCGGTCGGGCCGTGAGGGCGCCCGGCCGGCGGGGCGAGCGGCCGCTCCGCGGCCTTGCGCCTCACAGGCCGGCGCCCGGGCTCTGCGGCCACCGTTTCACGTGAAACAAGCGCGGTGTCGTCCGGCGTGGTGGCGTTCAGAAGTGCCTCGGCGGCGAGGGCGGCATCGATGCGCTCCGCGACGTCGACCGGCATACGGGCCGGCCCTGGGAGGGTGCCGAGGAGCCCGCGGATCTCCTCCAGCGAGTTCCGTACATCGGCGCAGAGGACGCAGCTGTCGAGATGGCGGCGCACATCGACCGTCCGGGACGGTGGGAGGACGCCTTCCGTGAGATCGGAGATCTCCGAGACGTCCGGGTGCTGAGTTGTGTCGGCCGTGGATGTCACGCGCGTCCACCTCCGCCCTTCACAGCAGCAGGATCATTTGGTCCTGGGTCCCTGGGTCCCGACGCCGGTGGGACGGATGTCCCTGGCGTCCGGTTCCTTCCCCGGTCGGTGCCGCTGTTATCCACCGCGTCACCGCGCAGATGAGTGAGCATGGGGAGCAGCCGGGCCCGGCCGCGGGCGCACCGGCTCTTGACGGTTCCGGTCGGGACGCCCAGGACGCTCGCCGCTTCGGCCACGGCATAGCCCTGCATGTCCACCAGGACCAGGGCGGCACGCTGGTCGGGGGGAAGCTTCGCCAGGGCGGCCAGCAGTTGCCGGTGGAGGTCCTGCCGCTCGGCCGGGGCCTCCGCGGACTCGTGGGGCTCCAGAAGCTGCTCCAGCCGCTCGGTGTCGTCCAGAGGCGAGGTTCTGCGGGACGCCGACTTGCGGGCACGGTCCAGGCAGGCGTTGACGGTGATGCGGTGCAGCCACGTGGTGACGGCGGACTGACCGCGGAAGGTGTGGGCCGCGCGGAACGCCGAGACGAGGGCGTCCTGGACGGCGTCGGCCGCCTCCTCGCGGTCCCCGAGCGTGCGCAGGGCCACCGCCCAGAGCCGGTCGCGATGGCGGCGCACCAACTCACCGAAGGCGTCAGGATCGCCGGCGACATGCCTGTCGAGCAGTTCCTGATCGCTCGCCTTGCCGAGTGTGGCGTCGTCCACGGTGAGACCTCTCCCGCGACGGCTGGGATCAGCCGGTGAACTTGACGTCGGTGATCGCCTGCTTGTGGCCCGGGTCGCTGTACTGATCGCCCGGCGCGTAGGGCATCGCGGTCATCCACAGCAGCACGTAGCGGCTCTTCACAGGCTTGTCCGCGGTCAGCTTCAGCGTCCGGTCGTCGGTCCGGCCCGTCGCGATCTTCTGCATTCCGCCGACCGTGCCGGACGGGGACAGCCCGTCGGTGGCGTAGAGGGTGATCGTGGTGTGGTCACCGACGAAGCGCAGCGCTATGGACGCGGCGGACACGTCCTTCTCCGCCCCGAGGTCGTAGACGATGCCCACACCCTCCTTCACGAGCGGAACGAGATCCGGGCCGTCGACGTAGCTCCTGGTGCGCCAGTAGCTCTGCGCGTCGGAGTCGTAGGTGTTCTCCGCGGCATCGGCGTTCTGCGGATTGCCGTCGGGGGCGTACTCCTTGGCGTTCTGGATCGGCAGCAGGACCGGTGCCCGGGGCTTCTCGTCCTGGGGTGCCGTCGTGGGCTGGCTGGTGCCGGGGTCGTCCTTCGGCGGCTCCTTCTCGAGCAGCCTGTCCGCGATCTGCCAGCTGCCGAGGCCGAGGGCGGCGATCAGGAGTGCGGACACCGCCCACTTCAGCGCCTTGCCCGTGCGGCTCTGCAGGGGCGCGGGCGGCGCGGGCACCGGCTGGGTGGCCGCTGCGCTCGGGTGCTGGTGCGGACGCCCGTAGTTGCCCTGTTGGTAGGTCGTCCGCTGGTACTCCGGCGCGGACGGGAAGGCCGGCTCCGGAGGGCGGATGCGGGGCATGGCCGCGACGGCCTTGGTGAGCTCGTCAGGGGTCGTGCAGGCGGGCTCCTGGCGGGACGCGGTCGCGCCGTCGTTGGCGAGCGCGCGCATGGCCAGGTCGGAGAGGCCCCGGTGAACCCCCGCCCGGACCTGGTCGGGGGCGATCAGCCCGACGCCCTTCGGCAGGCCGGACAGGCCGTGGGCGTCGTTCTCGTACGGCCAGCGCTGCGTCAGCGCCGCGTAGAGCAGCGCGCCGATCGCCTCGGTGTCGGTGAGCTGGGGTCGGTCCACGCTGATCCCGCGCAGAGCGGCGTTCACGGCGAGCCCGCGGATCCGGTACTGGCCCGTGGAGGTGCGCAGCACCGCTCCGGGCGTGAGCCTCAGATGGGCGAGCCCCTCGCGGTGCGCGGCGGCCATCGCCTGGGAGACCTGGCTGACGAGCTGATAGGCGTCGTACGGCTCCAGGGGGCCCGCGGCGAGCAGGGTGGTCAGTTCGGTGGCGTCCGGAAGCCACTCGTGCACGACGTAGACGAGGTCGTTCTCCTCGACGGCGTCGAGGACCTGGACGAACCGGGGGTCGCCGAGCAGTGCCGAGGAGCGTGCGGCCGCGAGTACCGACCGCGCCCTGGGGTGGTCGGCGGGCAGTACATGGACGCCGACGGCGCGGCGGAGTTTCTCGTCGACGGCACGCCAACTGCTGAAACCGTCCAGACGGGTGACGCACTCCTCCAGCCGGTAACGGCGGGCGAGTTTGTGTCCGCTGTGCAACTCGGGTGCCTTGATGGCGGGCTCTTCCTCGGTTCCTCGTTCGCCGTCCGTGTTCCGGGAAGACATGTCCGTCGCGTCCTGTGCTTCCGCCCCGTCGGCCGTGGTCCCGTCCGCCTTGGCGGTCAGCGGGTCGTCACCGCTGTTGTCGGCCACGTCGACGGCAGCCGTGCTACGTTCCGCCACCGTCGTTCCTGCCTCCCCATCCGATGCGCCATATCCAACAGCCATGCCAATTGTGCCCACAGTCCGCCGCTATGCACGACACGCGGTGGCCGGTGATGGTTGTGCGGCCGCCCCGAGTCTCTAGCGGCCCAGACGGCCCCGGACCATGCCGACCATGGCGTTGAGCTCCTCGATACGCATCTTGCGGGCCGCCACGTAGAAGACGGCGAGGAGCACGACTCCCCCGGTCACCAGAGCGACGAGCGAGCCCAGCGCGTCCATGCCGAGCAGCGAAAGGATGCCGAACCCGACCACCCCGGAGGCCAGCGCGGCGGGGACCGAAGCCAGGCACAGCCGGGCGTACGTACGGATGACGTGGGCCCCGTCGAGGTCGCCACCCAGCCGGTTGCGCAGTCTGCGCCATGCGACGCCCACCCCGACCATGTAGGCGAGGCCGTACGAGGCGGCCATGCCGACAACGGCCCACCGGGGAGGGAGGACGACGTAGCAGATCGCGGACGCGGCGGCGTTGACCGCCGCCACGATGACCGTGTTGTAGAAGGGCGTGCGGGTGTCCTCGTAGGCGTAGAAGCCACGCAGGACGACGTACTGGACCGAGTAGGGGATCAGGCCAAGGCCGAATGCCATGAGGATGAAGCCCATGCCCGTGGCCGCCTCGAGGCCGCTGGAGGCGTACAGCAGGGTGCACATCGGCACGCCGAGGGAGAGGAAGCCGAACGCGACGGGGACGATGGCGACCGCCGAGTTGCGCAGGCCCTGCGAGATGTCGTCGCGGACGGCACCGGGGTCGTTGTCGTGTGCGGCGCGGGAGATGCGAGGCAGGAGCGCGGCCATGACGGAAACCGTGATGATCGCCTGTGGCATGCCCCAGATGAGCTGGGCGTTGGAGTAGGCGAGGATGCCCGCGCCGCCCGTGCCGGAGGCCTTGCCCGCGGCGGTGGCGAGCTGCGTGACGACGACGACGCCTGCCTGGTTGGCGAGGACGAACAGCACCGTCCACTTGGCCAGCTTGACCGTCTTGCCGAGGCCCTGGCCCTTCCAGTCGAAGCGCGGGCGGAACCGGAAACCCGCCTCACGCAGGTACGGGATCATCGCCAGCGCTTGGACGACCAGGCCGAGCAGTGTGCCGACGCCGAGCAGCCGGACGCCTTCGTCCGGGATGACGTCCACGCCCATCTTCGTCTCGGAGTACGAGCCGTACACCCAGATGAACAGGCCGAACGTGAAGATCATGACGACGTTGTTGAGGACCGGGGTCCACATCATCGCGCCGAACCTGCCGCGTGCGTTGAGGATCTGACCCATCACCACATGCACGCCCATGAAGAAGATCGTGGGCAGGCAGAACCGGGCGAAGGTCACGGCGACGCTGTTGGCGTCGGGGTCGTTCGCGATGGTCGGGGACATCGCGTACACGAGGAGCGGCGCGACGAACACCGCGACCGCGACGATCAGGCCCAGCGCGACCATGACGAGCGTCAGCAGCCGGTTGGCGAACGCCTCGCCGCCGTCCTCGTCGTTCTTCATCGAGCGGACGAGCTGCGGGACGAAGACCGAGTTGAGGCCGCCGCCGACCGTCAGGATGTAGATCATCGTCGGCAGGGTGTACGCGACGGTGAAGGCGTCACCGAGGGTCGCCGCGCCGAGAGCACCCGTGATCACCAGGCTCCGGAGGAAACCGGTGAGACGGGACACCAGGGTGCCGGCCGCCATCACGGCGCTCGACTTCAGCAGACCGGCGGCCTTCCCGCCGGACTTCTTCGGCGGCGGTGGCGGCGCCACCTCGGCCGGCTCGGGCGGCGCGGCCGGTGCCGCGGTCGCGGCAGGAGCCGGGGGATCGCCCTGGACCTGCTGGTCGCGGTAGAGGTGCGCGAAGACATCGGGCGCGGGCCTCTCCTCACCGGCCTGGGTCACCAGGTCGTCGACGCCGGTGAACTGAACGGTCCGGGCGTCGTCGCCGTACGGAAGGTGGCGGGACGGCCCGTCCGGCTCGGGCGGCGGCGTCTGGGCCCACACGCGCGGGTCGGGGGCGTACGGGGTCGCCTCGGGCTGCTGGTAGAGAGGGCGGGGCTTCTCGTAGGTGCCGGGCGGGGGCGGCGGATGCGCGGCCCGGTCGTAGAGGACCTCGTCGACCGGGTCCTGCGAGGACAGGTCCTGCGCCCGGTACGGGTCGTGGTCGTAGGCGTCCTGGACATAGGCGTCCTGGACATAGGGGGCCTGGGGGGCCGGCTGGGCGGCGGGCGGTACCTGTTCCGGCCCGGGGGTGGACGGCGTGCCGCCCGAAGGCGCACTGCCGCCGCCCGCGCCCTGGCCGCGGTCACCGTCGTACGGCGCGTTCATGGTTACCCCACCTCATCGTCCCGGGCCGGCCGGCCACGACATCGCTCAACGGTCCACTTTCTCACCCGGGCCCGAAGGGTCGGCGCTTTGCGGTCCGGTGTCCGGCACCGGGTCACTCGGCTGCACCGGATCGTCGCTCTCCGGCCCCGAAGGCGAGGAATCCGCCTCTTCGGGGGCGTCGGCGTCGCCCTTGCGCGCCGCAGCACGCTTGCGCTGGCTGTACATCCTGACACCGGCGAGGACGAGAAGCAGCACGCCGCCGGCGATGACGAGCATCACCGTCGATGTGATCTCGGAGACCTTGACGGTGAACGTCATGGGCCGGCCGTACCGCCTGCCGTCCTCCGTGAACAGCTGCGCCGTCACAGGGACGGGACCGTTCGCGTTGGCGGAGGCCGTGAACTTCACGGACTGGCTGTGACCGCCGTCGATCCGCACCGGCAGCTCGGTGATCGCCTCACCGCCGTTGAGCTTCAGACGGGTCGGCTTCGTCGACTCCAGCCTGAGCACCAGATGGTCGACGCCCTGCACCAGCTTGTTCTGCACGGTCACCGGGATCGTGGCGCTCCGCCCCGACAGCGTCAGATCCGACTTCTCGATCAGCTTCACCTCGTCGGTGAGGCTCTCCAGATGGGCCTGCACAGCCCTGCCGTAGTCGCCGGCCTCCTGCGGGCGGCCGCGCCATGACGTCGACATCTCCCGGCTGATCGCGTTGCCGAACGGCGTCACGACGCGGTAGGCGGCGGTGAGGATGACCTTGAAGTTGTCCAGTGTGTCCTGCGTGGTCTTCAGCTGCCGAAAAGCCGTCTCCGGCAGCTCCTCCCGGCGCAGCTCCTTGGGGTACTTCCCGGCCGACGGCACGTGCGTCGTCGCCTTCGGGTCGGGCTTGGCCGTGGTGGCGGTGAGCAGGTCCGAGGGCTGCGACCAGCGCTGGGCGCCGAGAACCCGAAGCGCACTCGCCATCGACTCCGCCTGCGAGACCGTCGGCATCCGCTGCGGGGCGATCACGACGCTCCGCGCGTTGCCGGGCCGCTCCAGGGCGACGGCCAGCGTGTGGGAGAGGAACTTCTGGATCGCCACCGTGGAGTCGCCCGCCCGTGCCATGTCGCCCTCGAAGGCGGTGGAGAGGGTGGCGTCGGACACGACCGCGGTCGTGCCGCCACCGATGGGCCGGGCGGCGTTCGGCGTGTACGGCAGGTCCTCCCGCATGCTGTCGCTGCGACTGATCACCTTGTCGGCGCCCGCCGACGTCGCCACATCGACGATCGACGGGTCGACCGCGCCGTCCACGGGCCAGGCGAAGTCGACCGACGGCTTCACATGGAGGATCGTCTCCACGGTCGACTCGGCGAGCTCCGTGGCCGGCCGCAGATGGCTGAGGGAGCCGGAGACGCGCTTGCCCCGGTGCGCGAGCGACGCCAGGTCCGGGTCGCCGAACGGCAGCGCGATCACTTTGTCGCCCTGCACCGCCTTGTCGAGAGCGTTGAGCCACCGCTTCGCGACGGCCTGGTTCTTGCCCTCGACGGTGGTGTCCCCGCTCCTGACCCGGTAGTCGCGGGTCATCGCCTCGACGGTGGCCAGAAGGTCGGGGTCGACGACCCAGGTGACGGGAAGCTCGGCGCCGAGCGTGACCATCCGCTCCAGTCGCCCACCGGGGGCGAGCTCCGCCGCGAGGCGGTCGTTCTCGAACACCGGCGTCTGCTGGTCGTCGGACCCTGTCTCGGCGGACAGGTACACGGACGAGATCAGCGGCCACAGGACGGTCACCTGGGTCCTGCTCTTCGCGGCGGCGGGCTGCCAGGGGAGGAAGGTCCGCTCGATGCCGAGCACCTGCTCGTAGGGGTCGCTCGTGGTCATCCCGGACAGCGAGACGCCCAGCTGGTAGACACCTTCGTCGTCCAGACCGAGCTTCTCGACCGGTACGGCAAGGGTGAACTCACGGCTGCCACCACCGGGGATGTTCGCGACCTTGACTGTGTACGCGCCACCGAGGGGCCTGCCGTCCCTGCCCTGCGAGAAGCCGGTGCGGCGGGCGGCGTCCTCGATCGCGCCCCGGCTGGAGAGCCTGGATCCGAGGTGCACGTCGATGTGCGCCCTGCTCACCGTCTCCCTGCCCTTGTTGGTGACCGTGCCGGTGATCGTGAGGGTGTCCCCCTTCACCGGCGCGCCGGGGGCCAGTGTGTCCAGAGACACATCGACGGTGCGGGATCCGGCCGACGCGGCTGTGGACGTGGCGGGTGCGACCGCCGACGCGACGGGCGCGGCCGGGAGGTGCACCAGCCCGGCCAGGAGGGGGACGGCGGCGACGACTGCGGCCGCCCGCCGCAGCCAGCGGCGGGCAGGGGAGGGATCGGTGCCCTGGAAGTCTGCCGCCTCGGCCACGCGCTCGTCCGTCCCTCGTCGTCTTGTGCCGTCGGTCCTTGCCGGTTCCTGCGTCCACGCATGGTAACGAGACGCGGTGCGGCGAAGTGCTGCGGAGTGGTCCACAAGATCGGGCGAGAGTACAGGAGGGCGCTCGAAATCAAGGAGGCTCCCCGTGGCGGGGCCACGTACCCTGTTCTGTTGTGCCGAACGCCAATGAAGACAACCCGACTGCCCTGAGCCAGGTGCAACGCCGCGCGGTCAGTGAGCTGCTGCGCGTTTCCCCGGTCGCCGACGATCTCGCCCGCCGGTTCCAGGAGGCCGGCTTCCGCCTCGCCCTGGTCGGTGGCTCGGTACGGGACGCGCTGCTCGGCCGACTCGGCAACGACCTCGACTTCACCACGGACGCCCGCCCCGAGGACGTACTGAAGATCGTCCGGCCGTGGGCGGAGGCCGTCTGGGAGGTCGGGATCGCGTTCGGCACGGTGGGCGCCCAGAAGGACGGCTACCAGATCGAGGTCACGACGTACCGCTCGGAGGCGTACGACCGCACCTCGCGCAAGCCCGAGGTCTCCTACGGCGACTCCATCGAGGAAGACCTCGTACGCCGTGACTTCACCGTCAACGCGATGGCGGTCGCCCTGCCCGAGAAGGAGTTCATCGATCCCCACGGCGGGATCGAGGACCTGGCGGAGCGTGTGCTGCGCACGCCGGGCACCCCCGAGGCGTCCTTCTCCGACGACCCGCTGCGGATGATGCGCGCCGCGCGCTTCGCGGCCCAGCTCGACTTCGAGGTGGCGGCCGAGGTCGTGTCCGCGATGAGGGAGATGGCTGAGCGGCTCGAGATCGTCTCCGCCGAGCGAGTCCGGGACGAGCTGAACAAGCTGGTGCTCTCCGCCCATCCGCGCAAGGGCCTGGCGCTGCTCGTCGACACCGGTCTCGCTCGCCATGTGCTGCCCGAGCTGCCCGCCCTCCGCCTGGAGAGCGACGAGCACCACCGGCACAAGGACGTCTACGAGCACTCGCTGACCGTCCTCGAGCAGGCGATCGACCTCGAGGAGGACGGTCCCGACCTGGTGCTGCGACTGGCGGCGCTCCTGCATGACATCGGCAAGCCGCGGACACGGCGCTTCGAGCCGGACGGCAGGGTCTCCTTCCACCATCACGAGGTGGTCGGGGCAAAGATGACCAAGAAGCGGCTGACCGCTCTGAAGTACTCCAACGACATGGTCAAGGACGTGTCGAGGCTCGTGGAGCTGCATCTGCGGTTCCACGGGTACGGCGCCGGCGAGTGGACGGACTCCGCCGTTCGGCGCTACGTGCGCGACGCGGGTCCCCTGCTGACCCGGCTGCACAAGCTGACGCGATCCGACTGCACGACGCGTAACAAGCGGAAGGCAGGTGCGCTGTCCCGGGCCTATGACGGGCTCGAGGTGCGCATCGCGCAGCTTCAGGAGCAGGAGGAGCTGGACGCGATCCGGCCGGACCTCGACGGCAACCAGATCCAGGAGGTCCTCGGTATCCGCCCGGGACCCGCCGTGGGTCAGGCGTACAAGTTCCTTCTGGAGCTGAGGCTGGAGAACGGCCCCATGGATCACGACGCGGCCGTCGCCGCGCTCAAGGAGTGGTGGGCGGCCCAGAGCTGAACGCCGACCGCGTCATGTTTCACGTGAAACACGACGCGGGGATGCGGGGTACCGGACGGGGCGGTGTTTCACGTGAAACACCGCCCCGACGTCATGGACGCCAACGGGCGAGTGCCGTGGCGGACAGGGCGTAGAGGCCGGCGACGGTGAGGATGAGAGGCGTGGAGCGGCCGTCCGGAGGCAGCATCAGCGCCGCGACACCGGCCGCGGCGACGAACGCGACATTGAAGAGCATGTCGTAGAGAGCGAAGACCCGGCCTCGGTAGGCGTCGTCGACCGTCCTCTGGACGACCGTGTCGGTGGAGATCTTCGTGGCCTGTGTGATGAGGCCGAGCACATAGGCGGCGATCATGGTCGTCACGGGGGCGAAGGGCAACCCCAACGCCGGCTCCAGGACCGCGGCCGATCCGGCGCACACTGCCATCCAGCCACCCGTTCCCAGCTTCTCCGTCGCCCAGGGCGTGATGACCGCCGCGGTGAAGAATCCGGCGCCCGATACGGCGACCGCGAGCCCCAGAAGGGCGAGCCCTTCTGATTCGCTCGCGGACCAGGCGTACCGGCTGAGCATCAGTACGGTCACTGTCAGCGCGCCGTAGCAGAAGCGGGCAAGCGTGATCGCGGCCAGTGCCTGGGCGGCGGGCCGCCGCTCCGACAGATGCTGGAGTCCGATCCACAGGCCACGGGCGGTCGAGGCGAGCGCCGCACCGATCCGGGGCATGACGAGGTCGGGGTCCGGCCCGAGCAGATCGCGGCTCATGCGCAGGGACGCCAGTGCGGAGGACAGATAGAGCGCGGCTCCCAGAACGATGGCCACGGCGTCGGAGCCGTCGGCGAACAGCCGGACCGCGAAGGCCAGACCCCCGCCCGCGGTGGCGGCGAGCGTACCGGCGGTCGGCGACAGGGAGTTGGCCATGACGAGCCGGTCGGCGTCGACGACGCGGGGCAGCGCGGCGGAGAGCCCCGCGAGGACGAAGCGGTTGACGGCGGTCACGGACAGCGCGGAGACGTAGAAGAGCCAGTCGGGTACGGACGCCAGGATGAGCAGCGCGGTGCCTGCGGCGAGGAGGGCGCGCAGCAGATTTCCGTACAGCAGGACCTGGCGGCGCCGCCAGCGGTCGAGCAGCACACCGGCGAAGGGGCCGACCAGGGAGTACGGCAGCAGCAGCACCGCCATCGCGTAGGCGATGTCGGCAGGCGTGGCCTGCCTCTCGGGCGAGAAGACCACGTACGTGGCCAGCGCGACCTGGTAGACGCCGTCGGCGCACTGGGAGAGGAGTCGTACGGCGAGGAGGCGGCGGAAGTTCGTCAGGCGCAGGAGTACGCGCAGATCACGTACGACGGACATGACAGCAAGGGTCACATACGGCGAAGGCCCCCGGGCGTACGCCACGGGGGCCCCAACGCCGTGAGAGAGAGCCTCTCTTGGCGGGTACGAGCGTCTTGAGCGCTTAGCGCTCGACCTCGCCCTTGATGAACTTCTCGACGTTCTCGCGGGCCACGTCGTCGAAGTACTGCACCGGCGGCGACTTCATGAAGTACGAGGACGCGGAGAGGATCGGGCCGCCGATGCCGCGGTCCTTGGCGATCTTCGCGGCGCGCAGGGCGTCGATGATGACACCCGCGGAGTTCGGGGAGTCCCACACCTCGAGCTTGTACTCCAGGTTCAGCGGCACGTCACCGAAGGCACGGCCTTCGAGGCGGACGTAGGCCCACTTGCGGTCGTCGAGCCACGCCACGTAGTCCGAGGGTCCGATGTGCACGTTGTTCTCGCCGAGGTCCCGGTCGGGGATCTGGGAGGTGACGGCCTGGGTCTTGGAGATCTTCTTGGACTCCAGACGCTCACGCTCGAGCATGTTCTTGAAGTCCATGTTGCCGCCGACGTTCAGCTGCATCGTGCGGTCCAGGATGACGCCCCGGTCCTCGAACAGCTTCGCCATGACGCGGTGCGTGATGGTGGCGCCGACCTGGGACTTGATGTCGTCGCCGACGATCGGGACACCGGCCTCGGTGAACTTGTCGGCCCACTCCTTGGTGCCGGCGATGAACACCGGGAGGGCGTTGACGAAGGCGACCTTGGCGTCGATGGCGCACTGCGCGTAGAACTTGGCGGCATCCTCGGAGCCGACCGGCAGGTAGCAGACCAGAACGTCGACCTGCCTGTCCTTGAGGATCTGGACGACGTCGACCGGCTCCTCGGCGGACTCCTCGATGGTCTGGCGGTAGTACTTGCCCAGACCGTCCAGGGTGTGACCGCGCTGGACCGTCACGCCGCTGTTCGGCACGTCGCAGATCTTGATGGTGTTGTTCTCGCTGGCGCCGATGGCGTCCGCGAGGTCGAGGCCCACCTTCTTCGCGTCCACGTCGAAGGCGGCAACGAACTCGACGTCCCGCACGTGGTAGTCGCCGAACTGGACATGCATCAGCCCCGGCACCTTGCCCGCCGGGTCGGCGTCCTTGTAGTACTCGACGCCCTGCACCAGCGAGGCGGCGCAGTTGCCCACGCCGACGATGGCTACGCGAACCGAACCCATTCCGGTTGCTCCCTGTTTGTTCTCGACGAAGCCCTGCAGTACGCAGGGTTTCACTTGGTGGTGTCGTCGGACGGATCCGGCCGGGTACTGCCCCCGTGCCGGGGCAGGCCGCCCGTGTCTCCAGATGTGTTGTTCTGCTCCGCGGGCCCTGAAGGGCTCTCCGAGCCGGATCGTCGCTGATCGCGGCCCGCCCGCTCGCTCTCGATGAGCTCGTTCAGCCAGCGCACCTCGCGCTCCACGGACTCCATGCCATGCCGCTGGAGCTCAAGCGTGTAGTCGTCCAGACGCTCGCGCGTCCGGGCCAGGGAGGCGCGCATCTTCTCCAGCCGCTCCTCGAGACGGCTGCGGCGGCCTTCCAGCACCCGCATCCGTACCTCGCGCTCCGTCTGCCCGAAGAAGGCGAAGCGGGCGGCGAAGTGCTCGTCCTCCCAGGAGTCCGGTCCCGTGTGGGACAGGAGTTCCTCGAAGTGCTCCTTACCTTCGGCGGTCAACCGGTAGACGATCTTCGCGCGTCGTCCTGAGAGCGAGGCGGCGAGGGCGTCCTCCGGGGCGCTGCCCGGTTCCTCGATGAGCCGGCCGTTGGCGACCAGTGTCTTGAGGCAGGGGTAGAGCGTGCCGTAGCTGAAGGCGCGGAAGATGCCGAGCGAGGTGTTGAGCCGCTTGCGCAGCTCGTATCCGTGCATCGGAGCTTCTCGGAGCAGACCTAGGACGGCGAACTCGAGGATGCCGGAGCGCCTGCTCATGAGCCGCTTCCTCCTTCACTCCGCTCGTTATGCCGCCCTGATGTATCGGCTCGATACATCCCGACGATAGAACGGCTGTCCTGTGCCGACAAGTGGGGCCGTGGTGAACGGCGTCACATCCCCAATTCGCAGTAGGCGCGTTGCCTGATTTGGGGTGAACTTCGACTCAAGGGTGGTTTTGTCCGTGCGTAGTCTGTGCGGCATGCACACCACCGGGAACCACGTGACGACGGGGGACGTCATCGTCGTGGGTGCATGGCGGACGGGCTCGGTGGGCTCGTCCGATCCATTTCGGGGGGACCGGAACTCAGCTGCCGCTTTCAGGCGTACTCGCCTGCCCGAGGAGTAGTCGTTCGATGAGCGAGCACCGTCGTAAACCGTCGCAGCCGCAGGATGGCGGCCGTGCCGCGGCCCGGCGCGCTGCCCAGCAGCCCGGCCGCCGGTCGGCCCCGGCGCGGGATGTCAGTTCAGGATCTTCCTCCGACCCGTATGGCGAGGCACGACCCTACGGTCGTGCCGAGGCCCGGCGGGCCGCTCAGCGCGGGGGCCGGCGACGCGGCGCCGAAGGCCCGGC
>NZ_VSRY01000143.1 GCF_008271805.1 Streptomyces sp. TRM49041 | reverse complement strand
TACTGAGGTTGAACTCGTGATGTCGCTGGGTCGTTCAGGTGGGTCTGATGGTCAGGCCGGTCTCGGCGAGGCAGCCGTCTATCAGGTGGCTGCGGTACTGGATGTGCCGGAGGCCGCGTCGGATGCGCTGGACGAGGTGTTCGGGGGTATTGAAGGCGACGTTGGAGAGCCAGCCCCGCCGCAGTAGTGACCAGATCCCTTCGACGGGGTTGAGGTCGGGTGCGTAGGGCGGCAAGTAGTAGATGGTCAGCCAGTCCCGGGCTTCGGCGAACTCCCGCAGCCCGGCGGCCTTGTGAACGTTCAGGTTGTCCCAGACGAGCACGATCGGGCCCCCGAGCTGCTGGTGGGCGGCGATCAGCAGGTCCCGGTAATCGCGCCAGGAGAAGCTCTTGCGTCCGTCGCGCTGACCGTCGTCCCTGCGCGGCCGGTAGATCAGCCGCGACCGGTGGCCGGGCTTGTAGCAGGTCAGCGCGGCGATGGATATCCGTCTGCGGGAACGGCCCCGCACCCGCACCACCGGGGTCCGGCCGCGCCGAGACCAAGTCTTCGCGTGCGGCGGCGTCATGGAGAAGCCGGCCTCGTCCTCGAAGACGAGCCAGGCCCCACGGGCCGCCGCTAACCTTCCGCGCGGGGCCACACCTCCTTGGCCCACCCCGCGACCGCATCGTCGTCCCGCTCCACGGCCCGACGGGCAGGCACCTGGCAGGACCAGCCATTGCGCACCAGCAGCTTCCGCACGCCCTGGACCGTGTAGGTCAGGTGGAAGCGCCGGCCGATCACCGTCTTCACACGGCTCAGGGTCCAGCGTTGGTCTTCCCAGCCGTGCGCGGCCGGACCCTTGGCCAGCTCCGCCTCCAGCTGCGTGAACTGCTTCTGACTCAGCCTCGGCAGCGACGCCGGCCCCTGCGACCGCAGAGCCCGGGGACCGCCCTCGTCCCACATCTGCCGCCATCGCTGCACCGAACGGACGCTGACCCGCAGGTCCTTCGCGATCACCGAGCTCGCCTCGCCCAGGGCGAACCTCTCGGCCGCCTTTAGCCGTAACTCCTCGCGGAACTGCTGCCGTTCGGCGGTCAGCCCGCCCCCTTGTGGATACCGCATGCCTTCGGTGATACCGCACAGGCGACGAGCCGTCAGCCCCTACGACACCACGAGTTCAACCTCAGTATCGGGAAAACCGCCCGCAACACGAGGCCCGTTGATTACGGTTTGTGCTCATAGAGCTGCCCAGGAGTTTCGGCGCCCCGGCGTACGGCGTCCACCGTCGGTCGGCAGGGTCGCCTCGACACCGTAGGACCGACACAGGGAACGGCCGATGACTAACACCGCCTCCGAGCCCCCCAGCGCTGACAGCACCGTATTCGGCCGTAGTTCCGCACCCGTGACCAGCCGTCAGCCGTTTGCAGGCCTCCTCGCCGGTGGCGAAGCCGAAAACGAGGTGGGGAAGGTAGCAGGCACCGAAGACTCCACTCCTTTGAGGTTCCACGTTGCCCTTTTCCCCGATGCATATCTGCAGCTCGACGACGTGGTCAGCACCCGCCGGGAGATCCCCGGCCGCGGCACGGTCGTCACCTCCGGCGTGGTGACCGAGGTAGTTGCCCGCCACGAAGGGGCCGCGTTCGGCTCAGATGTGTTTCTCATCGCCGACGGAATCTTGCCGGCGAACGTGCAAGAGATCGCCGAAGTCACAACCACCCGGGTCGACCCCGAGTGCTACGTCCCGCCACGCCCCGGCGAGGTGGCGATCCGGGCCGCAGGTACTGCCCGGGACGCCGCGCTGTACTTCGACCGGATGGACGCGCGCGTCCCCGCCGGCATCGGCCGTGACGGCGAACCGATCTATCTCAACCTCGAATTCCTTGACGGCACCCGCGGCGCCCATGTATCGATCTCGGGCATCTCAGGGGTGGCAACCAAGACCAGCTTCGCGCTGTTTTTGCTGCACTCCCTGTTCACCTCGGGCGCCCTAGGCGCCCGCGCGGTCAACGCCAAGGCCCTGATCTTCTCGGTCAAGGGCGAGGACCTGCTTTTCGTCGACCAGCCCAACGCCCGCCTTGACGACACTCTGCGCGCCGCGTACGCCCAACTCGGCTTGCCCGCCCGCCCCTTCGCCACGGCTGGCTTCTACGCCCCGCCACTGCCTGGTGACACCACCGGCCGCCCCCACGTCACCGGCAGGACCAGCGGCGTCACCGCTTTCTGGTGGACTCTGGCCGAGTTCTCCGAACGCGAGCTGCTGCCCTACGTGTTCGCGGACACCGAAGACGAGAAGAACCAGTACACGATCGTCGTGCACCAGGTCACCAGTCGGCTGCGCCGCGAGGCCCAGGCCGCCGGGAACGACGGCGCGGTCGCCATCGACGGAACCATCCTCCGCACCTGGGCGGAGATGATCGACTTCATCTGCGACAAGGTCACCGACGACCTCACCCGCCCGGACTGGGCAGGCCCGGCCATCGGCCTGGGCACGGTGAATGCGTTCGTGCGACGGTTGCGGTCGTCCCAGAGGCCGCTCGGGCCCTTGCTGCGCGGCGACCTGAGCACGGTCACCGACCACCCGGTTGGCCACTCCATCGACACCTCGCAGCAACAGGTCACCGTGGTGGACCTGCATAACCTGCCGGAACGGGCCCAACGGTTCGTCGTCGGTGTCGTGCTGGCCGCGGAGACCGACCGCAAGGAGCAAGCCGGCCCGGGCGGGCTGCTGTTCACAATGGTCGACGAGCTCAACAAGTACGCCCCCCGCGAGGGCTCTTCCCCGATCAAGGACGTACTGCTGGACATCGCCGAACGCGGGCGCTCACTCGGCATCATCCTCATCGGCGCCCAGCAGACCGCCTCCGAGGTGGAACGGCGCATCGTGTCGAACTCCTCGATCAAGATCGTCGGCCGGCTCGACGCCGCCGAGGCCGGGCGGCCCGAGTACGGTTTCCTGCCCGCCTCGCAGCGCCAGCGCGCCACGCTCGCCAGGCCCGGCACCATGTTCGTCTCCCAACCCGAGATCCCGGTGCCCCTGGCCGTCGAATTCCCCTTCCCCGCCTGGGCCACCCGCCTCTCCGAGGTAGCCGCCCCCACCTTCACCACCAGCATCCCCGCAGCTGGCCAGGCCATCAGCAGCGCGGCGCGACCGGACCCGTTCAGCAGGTTGCCCCAGGCCGAGAGCGATCCGTGGCCCGACGACACCGACGACGGCGCCATCGACGAGCCGCCTTACTGACGTCCGCCACCTCCCTCCTCGGTGCGCCAACGCGCCACGCTGCTCTGCCTCAGCCACCCGAAAAGGACCCACGCCGTGAAGTTCCTTCACACCTCCGACTGGCACGTCGGTAAAACCCTCAAGGGCCGCAACCGGCTCGAGGAGCAGACACGCGTCCTGCGAGAGATCACCCAGATCGCGATCGACAACGACGTCGACGCCGTCCTCATAGCCGGCGATATCTACGAAAACGCCGCGCCGACCGCGGACGCCCAGAAGCTGATCGTGCGTACCCTGCTGCACCTGGCCAAGCAGAACATCGAAGTCGTCGTCATCGCCGGCAACCACGACCACGGCGCCACATTCGAGGCCTACCGGCCGCTGATGGACGTCGCCGGCATCCACGTCTACGGACAGGCCAGACCGGCCACCAAGGGCGGCGTGCACACCTTCCGCGCCAAGTCCACCAACGAGGCCGTCAACGTCGCCGTCCTGCCGTTTCTCTCCCAGCGCTACGCCGTCCGTGCCGCGGAGATCATCGCCAACACCCCGTCGCAGAACGTCGGCGCTTACGACCAACTCGTCCGCGATGTCCTCGCCAATCTGACCGGGGCGTTCACCCCGGACGCCGTCAACATCATCATGGCCCACCTGACCTGCACCGGCGGCGCCTTCGGCGGCGGTGAGCGACCCGCCCAATCGATCATGGAATACCACGTGCCCGCCGCCATCTTCCCCGTCGAGGCCCACTACGTGGCCCTGGGGCACTTGCACCGCCGGCAGCAGATCCCCGCCGCCTGCCCGGTGCACTACAGCGGCTCCCCGTACGCCATCGACTTCGGCGAGCAGAACAGCACTCACGTCGTCTGCCTCGTGGAGGCAACCCCCGGCACCCCCGCAGAGATCACCGACATCCCCGTCACGACCGGCCGCCGACTGCGCACCGTCGAGGGAACCGTCGCCCAGCTGACCGCCGACCCCGCCGGCTACGGCGAGGACTACCTCAGACTCGTCGTCACCCAGCCCGCCTACGCCGGCATGCGCGACGACCTGTACGAAGCCCTTCCCAACGCCCTTCAGATCCTCATCCACCCCGATCATGCGAGCACTGGCGCCACGGCAGGGATGGGCGTCGACCAGCCGGTCAAGACGCCTGCGCAGCTGTTTGCCGACTACTGCCACAGCGTCAGCGTCAGCGACGATCGGGTCACGGCTTTGTTCAACCAGCTGCACGACGACCTCACTCGCTCGACCACCCGACCCTGAAGCCCCAGGCCTACCCGCCCGAAGGAATCCTCAGATGCGTCCCGTTCGTCTGGAGCTCAACGGCTTCGCCGGCTTCCGTGCCCCCACCGTGGTCGACTTCACCGACACCGACTACTTCGCCCTCGTCGGCCCCACCGGTTCAGGCAAGTCCACCATCCTCGACGCGCTGACGTTCGCCCTGTACGGCTCGGCCTACCGGTGGGGACGCAGCAACGCCATCTCCTACGCACTCGCCCCTACGAGCAACCGCTGCACGGTCTCACTCACCTTCGACGTCGGATCACAGCGCTACCAGGTCGCCCGCGAGGTCCGCCGCACCGGCCAGCAGATCCAGCAGAAGGCCGTCAGCCTGGTGCAGTTCACCGACCCCACCGCAGTCGCCGTCGAGGCAGACGGACCACAGCCGGAAGTACTGGCCGGGGAGATCAAAGAACTAAATCCCGCCATCGAGCAGTTGCTCGGCCTGTCCTTCGACGACTTCTGCCAGTGCGTCGTCCTGCCCCAGGGCGACTTCGCCCGGTTCCTGTCCGCCAGCGCCCGCGACCGCCAGCAAATCCTGCTCAAACTCCTCGGCGCCGCCCAATACGAAGGCATCGGCAAACGCGCCGGCGCCCAGGCAGACCAAGCAGCCAGAGAGATCGAGGTCCTCAACGACCAGCTGAGCCGCCATGCTGACGCTACTCCCGAAGCCGAGGCCACCGCACAGGCGCGTGTCGAGGCGCTCGAACATCTGGCCGTCACCGTCGACCAACTCGTGCCCCGTGTCACCGAGGCACACACCCGAGCACACGATGCCGACGCTCGAGCCGACAAGCTACGCAGCGAGACCGGTCTGCTGACCTCCATCCGCACCCCCGATGGCATCGAAGAGCTGCAACGCCAGGCCACACAGGCACAGATAGAGGCCCGGCAGACCCGTGACGCCGCCGACGCAGCCGCTCAGACCCTCTCCGACGCCACCAAAGAGGCTCAGTCCGGCCCCCAGCGCACCGACCTGACCTTCACCCGCGACCGGTACACCGAGAAGGCAGGCCTGGTCGCGCGCCGCGACGGCGTGATCGCCGATGTCCAGCGCGCCCAAGACGAGCTAGTGCAATGCGAAGACCGGCGGAAGGCAGCGGCGGACGCCGTCTCCAAGGCCCGGCGCAGTACCGAGAAAACCCGTGAGCGCCGCGATCAGATCCGGCAGACGCACGAAAAACTGCAGCATCGCCAACAACTGCTGGCCGCCGTCCGCACCCCCGACGGCGTCACCGACCTGACCAGCCGCGCAGCAGCTCGCTCCAGCGAGGCCGAAGCCGCCGCCGGGGAGCTGGCCGAGGCCCGGGACCGGCACGAACAGGCCTCCCGCGCGCTTACCGCCGCCGGCGACGGTAGCCGGCTCACGGACGCGCACCACACACTCGACGAACTCCTCGACGTCATCGCCTTGCTCACGGACGCCACCAGCGAGCTGGACGACTGTGCCGAGGTGACCAGCCGAGCTGAAGAGTCGGTGGCTGGCGCACAAGTGCGCCTGGACGCGGCCACAGCCGCGCTCGAGAAGGCCCAAGCCCTTGCTGGTGCCGCGCAGCTGCGCCCCCAGCTTCAGGTGGGCCACGCCTGCCTGGTCTGCGAGCAGAACGTCACCACCCTCCCGCCCCCGCTGTCCGACCCCGCTCTCCACACAGCCCAGGCGGCGCGTGCCGTTGCCGCAGACGAACACCGTGACCTGCTGACCCGATACGAGGACGCCAAGGCCACGGTCGCCGACAAACAGCGGGCCATGGACGGACTGACCACGCAGCGCACCCTGCACGACAAGAGGCTGAGCACGCTGCTGCCCGACCGCCCCGCCGGCACCGACCGCGACTGCGACGCCGACCGCGCCCACCTCGACGAACTCACCACATCTCGCGACCAGGTGACTGCAAATGAGCAGCAGGCGCGTGACGCAGTACAGAAAGCCGAAACCGCGCACGAGTCCGCCGCGTCGGCGGCCGCCGCACTGCAGCGAGAACTCGACCGGGCCCGCAGCACCCTGCACTCGACACTGGGCACGGTGGCCGCTCTCGATCCGTCGGCCCTCGACACCGACGACCTGACCGCGGCCTGGACCGATCTGGAGACCTGGGCCCGCACCCAGACCGCCACCGCAGACCGCGACCTCGCAGCCACCGCAGCCGAAACAACCGACGCCGAAAAGGCCCACTCGGACGCCACCAATGCGCTGGATGCAGCCGACCGCGCGCAGGTCGCCGCCCAGGCTGCCCACACCGCAGCCGTTCGGGACGCCGCAACCGCAGACCTCGAACAGACCACCCTGACCGACCGCCTGAGCGAACTGGACACACTCCTGGGACAGGCGCCGCCCGAAGACAAGCTGCCGACCCTCTTCGAGGAATGCACCCGCCTCGAAGAGGCCGTGAAGACAGCCACCACCGAGGCCGGCCGCACACGCGAGACAGCCAAGACAGCGGCGGCCGAGCAGGAACAGTGGGAAGAGCGCACCACGAGTGCCCGATCCGCATTGACAGCCGCCCGGGACGCGGTGGCGGCACTCAACCCACCGAGCCTCGACACCGCCGACCTCGCCGCCGCCTGGGCCACCCTGACCGGCTGGGCCGACCGTGGGGTCAGCGACCGGCAGGTCGCCACCGTGCGTGCAGATTCCGACGCCCAGACCGCCCACGACGAAGCTGACCAGCTCCTGGGCCGCCTGGAGGCTCTCCTGCGCGATAACGGCCTGGATCCCCACGACCTCGGCGACGGCCTGGGGCGTGCCGCGCAGGCTCCGCGAGTGGTGGCGGTCGCAGCCGAACGCGCCCGAGGCCAGGTGGAAATGATCCAACGCAGCCTCGCCGACGCCGCCTCGATGCGAGACAAGATCGACGCCGCCCGCACCCGGCAAAAGGTGGCCGCCGAGCTGGCCCGGCTGATGCGGTCTACCAAGTTCCCTCAGTGGCTCGCCAACTCAGCCCTCGACACCTTGGTCGCCGGCGCCTCCCAGTCACTACGCCAGCTGTCAGGCGACCGCTTCGACCTCAGCCACCAAAAGGGCGAGTTCTACGTCATCGATCACTTCGATGCCGATTCCTCGCGCTCGGTGCGTACCCTGTCCGGCGGCGAAACATTCCAGGCCAGCCTGGCTCTCGCACTGGCCCTCTCCGACCAGCTGGCCGGCCTGGGCGGCGCTACGAAACTGGAGTCCATCTTCCTCGACGAAGGGTTCGGCACTCTCGACGCCGAGTCGCTCCAGACCGTCGCCGACACCCTGCAAAACCTCTCTCTGGGAGAGCGGATGGTCGGAGTGATCACCCACGTCATCGCACTCGCCGAACAGATCCCGGTCCAGTTCCACGTCCAGCGCGACACCCGTACCTCCACCGTCACCCGGCAGGGCACATGACCAGCGCAGCACAGGCTTCCCGCATGCGGTTCCACGTCGACGGCTGGGACCCCACCTACGGCTCCAGCGTCGAGAACGCCGAGAACGGCATCGCCGACTCCACCGCCAAGGTCACTCCCCACATCGAACTTGCCCCGGCCGACTGGAAGCCCGTCTCGCCCTCCCAGGTATCTGCCCCAGGAGCGGTCTTGTTCGTCGACGGCGTCCGTCGCGTCGAGGCCCGCATCTGGATCGAACAGCCCCCCTCCGCCGAACCGGCCACCAGCCCCAGCAACGCAGTCCGGGACGCCCGGATGGCGCTGTGCGCCTCCTACGCGGCAGGCACCGTGTGCTGCTGCCCCGACCGCGGCGCACATCTGCTGACCATCGACTACCGGCGTGGCCTGTTCACCACCGCCACCAACGCCGCCGACGTGCCCACCACCGCCGGAACCTACAAGGCCACCATCACCCCCGACGACCAAGAACAGAACCTCGCCGTGCTGCTCTCGACGGCGCTGCAACGCCAACTCACCGAACTCGAGGTCCTCGTCGCCACCCATGCCCGCACCGCCCTGACCGGCCACGGCATCCCCGAAGACTCGGACCTCCTGGTCGTGGACGGCCCCCTGCGCGGCCGCACCCACCTACCGCGCGCACTGGGATTCATCAAGTCCCACCGCACCGCCTACCTGCCGCCCGACCTGCACGCCATGATCGCCACCCTGGCCCCCGGCGAACGCAGCCCGGTGTTCTTGATGGGCACATCCTGGGACCGCCACGCCTGGTACCTGCGCCTCCCGTGCACCCCCGGTGCCCCATGGGCCGGGATTGTGCGGCTGGAATGCGCCGCCGACATCCCTGCGGCCGCGGCGATCGAGCTGGCCAACCTCTCCCAGGCACTCCTGCCGCGGTACGCCAGCATCGAGTACAAAGACACCCGGGCCCCGCAGAACCTGGTGCCGGTCGCCGGACTGGAGAGAGAACTACGCCGCCACCTGGGCAACCCCATCCTGCTCAGCCGCGCCCTACGCGTGGCATCGGCAAGCTGAACCGCAGCTCCCAACCCGCAAAACCATCGCCCACATCGCCGAAAAGATCTCCCTGCAACGCCCCATGACCGCCTCAACAGTTCATGTCCCGGAGCGGCACCTCTCCATGGCCACCACACCCCTCGAACTGCGCCCCCACCAAAGGGAAGCCGTCTCGGCGACCACCCGTGTCCTCGGCAACCACGCCCGCGCGAGCGTGATCGCGGCCTGCGGCACCGGCAAGACCCTCATTGCCGCCCGTACCACCGCCCGCATTGCCCCCCGTGGCCGTGTGCTGGTGCTGCTGCCGACACTGGACCTGCTGTCGCAGACGATCCGTTCCTGGCGTTTGGCCGGCCGCAAGGGCACCACCGTGGCGGTGTGCTCGGCCCGCCAGGCCCTCGACCACGAACCGGTCGGCACCGACATCCCGCTCACCACCGACCCCGCCGAACTGACCGCCCTCACCACCACACCTCGCCCTGGGCCGGTCACCGTCTACGCCACCTACGCTTCCCTGCCCGCCGTCATTGCCGCCCACCGCGACCACCGACTGCCCCCTTGGGATCTGGTGGTCGTCGACGAAGCGCACCGCACCGCGGGCCGTCTGGGCAAGGTCTGGGCGGCCGTCCATCACGACGACCAGGTGCCGGCCGCCCGCCGCCTGTACCTGACCGCCACCCCTCGCATCTGGGATCCCGACGACGCCCCGGACGGCGACGGAGAAGAGGCGGTGGCCTCCATGGACGACGAGGACCTCTTCGGTCCTGTCGCCTACCACCTCAATCTCTCCGATGCCATCGATCTCGGGCTGCTCGCCGACTACCAGATCCTCGTCCCCGTCGTCACCGACGCGGACCTGCGTGACTGGCTGGCCACCGGAGCCGGCGCGGGTGTCGACGGCCTGCGCCTGGCCGGCCGCCAGGTTGCCGCCCTGCGCGCCATCCACGATCACAAGCTGCGCCGCATCCTGACCTTCCATCACCGTGTCGCCGACGCCCGCGCCTTCGCTACCACCCTGGCGCAGACGGCCGCCGCTCTTCCCGCACCCCTGCGCCCCCAGGGGCTGTGGGCGGACTGGGTCAGTGGCAGCCACACCCCGCAGATCCGCCGCCGCCTCCTGCTCGAATTCACCTCCCACACCAGCCCCGACACACCGGCCGTCCTGTCCAATGCCCGCGTGCTGGGGGAGGGCATCGACGTGCCTGACATCGATGCGGTGGTCTTCGTCGACCCCAAGAACAGCCCCGTCGACACCGTCCAGGCCGTTGGCCGCGCCCTGCGTCAGCACCCTGGCGCTGGCAAGAAGGCCACCCTCGTCGTCCCCGTCTACCTCACCCCCGACGAAGACCCCGACGATCTCCTCGGCGCCGACGCCTACACCCCGCTGTGGCGCACCATCCAGGCTCTGCGTGCCCACGACGACCGCCTCGATGCCCGCCTGTCCGACCCGCGCACCCACCGTCCCACCATGCCCCCCGAAGACCCCGAAGCCTGGCTGCGTTTCGACCGTCCCACCCAGGCCGACGAGATCGCCCTCGCTCTGTCCCTGCGGGTCCTGGCTCCCAAGAGCGCCGAATGGCGCCGCGGCCTCGCCGCGGCCCGCCGCTTCCGCCACACCCACCGCCACCTCGACGTCCCCCAGAACTACGAGGACCCCACCGGCTATCCCTTGGGGTGCTGGCTGACCTGGCAACGCCACCTGCACACCAAAGACACGCTCGACGCCGTACGCGTCCACGCCCTCGAACGTCTCGGCATCATCTGGGACCCCCGCCAGCAGGCCTTCGACCGCGCACTGGCCCACGCCGCCGCCTATGCCGCCCGCCACGGCCACCTCGCCGCCCCCGTCGACGAGATCCACGACGGCTTCCCCCTCGGCCGCTGGCTGGCCACCCAGCGCACCCGCGCCGAGACCCTCACCGGCCAGCGCGCCACCGCCCTCACCGCCCTGGACCGGTGGTGGAACCCGCCCTGGCCGATCACATGGCAACGGGCCTACCACGCCGCCCGTCAGAGCCGGGCAGCCTACGAGACTGCCTCCGAGGCAGAGAGCTGGCTTGAGTCACAGCGCGCCCGTTCCGACCACCTACACCCTGAACAGAAGTCACTGCTCGCTGAGTTGGGGCTGGTCGGCCTGCCCAACACATCCGCCTGTCCGGCGACGGAGAGCCGCCTGCCGGCGCGCGAGCGGGCCTTCCAGCGGGGACTGGCCGCCGCACGTGCCTTCCGCGCACGCGAAGGCCATCTCAACGTCCCCCAGCGCCACATCGAGAAGATCGAAGGCGACTCCGTGCGTCTGGGCCAGTGGCTGAGCAACCTGCGCCGCCGCCGCTCTGGCCTCAGCCCGCGGAGGCAAGCAGCCCTGGCCGAACTGGGCCTGTAAGCAGGCGAACGCACCTCCTCGAGGAGAACGGCCAGACGCCAGCAGGCAGAAGGGCGGGAAGTTCAAGCCAATGGCCTGACTGCGCCCTGGCGGGTCTGCTCGGCATGCCCACACTGCACAGCAGGGAGGAATCCATCCCGGCCGGTGCAAGAGGGGGCAGAAATGGCGGCCAAACGCAAGGGCAAGGCGATGCGTAGACGACGCACCGCCCGGAACAAAGCAGCAGTAGGCGCGCTCGCCGCGCTGGTCCTGCTAGGTCTGCTGCGGCCGATGTTGTTGCTGTACCTCGGCGCCCTGCTTGCCGCCGCGGGAATCGGCTGGATGGTGTGGCGGCTGTGGCGTACCGACCGGCTGCTGCGCAGCAAGGACGACGACTGGAGGCGACAGGAGGAGATCGCAGCGGGACAACGGACGCTGGCTGCCATCGACGCGATGTCCGGCACCGAGTTCGAGGAAGTGGTCGCCGAGTTATGCCGCCGTGACGGTTGTACGCAGGTGCGCCGAGTGGGTGGAACCGGGGACAACGGAGCCGACGTGCTCGGCCGGCTGCCCGATGGCCGGACCATGGTGATCCAGTGCAAGCGGTACGCACCGCACCGGACGATCGCCAGTCGCGAAGTGCGCGATCTGCTGGGAGCCAAGGTGCATTTCGCTGCGGACGTGGCCATCTTCGTCGCCACCACACGCATCAGCCCCCAGGCCGAGGCGTTCGCGGTCAAGCACCACATCCTCACCCTGCACCGCGACTTCTTCGGTCTGTGGAACAACGGGACACCGTTGCTGTCCCTGGCCGAAGTCAACGGACACGGACAGGGAGAAGCCCGCCACCGAGCACGCTGGAAACAGACCTACTCCAAGTGAGCAGGCGCACACCCCAGTTGGGCGGCCTGTTCGGATCGTGACAGGTGAGGGGAGCGGCAGCACAGTAGACCGGCCCCGCCCACCTTGAGCCCGGGCGGGGCACGGGCAGCAGCCAACTGCCCACCAGCTGCGCCAGCACCGAGCCTGGAGCCGCCGTGCCCGCCCGTCACCGCGCCTATTCGCTCAGTCCTTCCTGGTCGACGAAGCGGGGATGCTTTTCATCAGCGCTCTTCGCCAGGTGCAGCGGGGCGGGCAGGTTGGTCCGCCCGTCCCACATGGCGGCCTGCTCGGAGGTCCGTGCGGCCAGGCCTGCCAGCTGTTCCTCGCGCCAGCCGCCGGGGTGGGCGATGACGTATTCGGTGCGGGTCATGGTGTGGAACGGGGCGCCCATCTGCACCAGTTGACCGCTGGGCAGGGTGCGGCGCGTGTACTGGGTGCCGGTGCGCTGGCCGCCGGCGTGCTGGCGGGACTGCCCGGAAAACAGCCAGGACACCGCGTCCCCGCGGTCGTGGCGGTAGAGGATCTTCTCCGGCATGACCGGCTGCAGCGGGTTGGCCGGCAGCTTGCCCCCGCCGCCGGTGCGCCGTGACGGCTGGGGTGTGCCCTGCCCGTTGCCGACCCGGACGACCGCCACATCCCACCCTTGGGTGATCAGGCTCTGCCCGGGCACAGCGCCGTCCCCGAGCCGGTCGTTGCACAGCCCGGGCCAGATCCGCTCCCGCTCCTCGGCGAACACGATGATCGGAAACTGGTTCCTGAGCGCGGCCAGAGCCCCGTCCACATAGGTGCGCACGTTGTCCGGGCCCCCGTGGTCGTCCCGCAGGTGATGCCCTCTTTTGCCGATGGGACCGGCATGGTGCAGGGCGCGGGCCTGGGCCAGGGGGAGCCAGCCCTGGTCGCTGTACATGAGGGTGGGCCAGTAGGCGTCCTCGCCGAGCGGGATGCGCATGGCGACCAGCGTGATGGCCAGCACGGCGGGTTTGCGGGGGCGGCCGGGGCGTTCGGCGAAGCGGTGGTAGCGGGTCCACAGGCCCACGGCCACGGCTTCCCGGTCCAGGGCGGTGTCACGCGCGTTGCGGTGGAAGGCGGTGGCGGCCAGGCGGTTGTCGATGATGCCGGAGTCGGAGTGCAGGCTGCCGAGTCCGATCTGCACCGCGTGGTCGTCCTTGTAGGCGACGTCCGGCTCCGGCAGGCCCGCGTTGCGGGCCCTGGCCCGCGCGACCTTCTCGGGCGTGTTCAGCCGGTAGGGATCGCCCGGATCGGAGTCCATGGTGATGAACTGCGAGGGGATGCCGCGTTCGGCGAAGAGCCCTTTGAGCGCGTGCTTGGCGTCCGTCACCCCCGCCTCCTTCTCCTGCTCACTCAGATAACGCGTCTCGCACAAGGCGGTGACCAGCGCCCGCCCGGCGCCGGGCTTGAACCAGGGCAGGCTGTTCAGGATCAGGCTGCGGTCGTGGCTGCCGTGACGCACCAGTTCGGGCAGCCGCACCGCCACGAGCTCGTAGCCGGGCGCCAGGACCACCGGCTGCTCGTCGGGCAGATCGGCCAGGTCGGGCCGCGCGTAATCGCGGGCCAGCTGCCCCATCACCCGCGTACGCCACTCGGCCGACTCGTACAGCACGACGGTGCGCACCGTATCGAGGCGTGCGGCGGCCATGGCGTCGGCCATCTTGCTGGCCGGCACGTAGGGCGGCAGGTTCCCGCCCGGCTTGCTGATCTTGATGGGGGTGCCGGTGTAGACGACGGGTTCCTGGCCGAGGACGTGTGTCGCGTGTTCCTCGAGCCGGGCGTGGAACATCGCCCCGGCGCCCTTGTCGATCGGGTGTTTGCCCGTGCGGTGCACCCCGCGCACCTCGGTCAGTTCGTCCAGGCCCGTCAGGGGCGGCTGGGGCAGCCGGCCGACACCGCAGGCCTCGACGATCTGTGCCGTTGCCCCGCGGTAGCGGACTTCCTTGGGCTGCATGAACCCGTCCGGGCCCTTCTCCCACCGGGTGGTGATCGGGGCTTTGAGGATGATGTCCGGGTTGACGGGATGGCGCAGCAGGACGTTGCGGATGCCCTTGTAGTGGGTGGCGACGCGCGAGATCCGGGCCGACAGATGCGCGATCAGGGTCTTTCCGCCCGGGGTGGGTTCGACCTCGATGTGGATACGTTCCATGGCGTAGCCGGCGATGCGCCGGCGCTTGCCGCTCTCCTCGTCGATCCACGTCCGTTCGTGGACCAGCGGGGCCTGCCACGCCAGCAGGTCGCCCTCACTGTCGAGGTGGAACTGCAGCGCGGGCAGGGCTTCGTCGAGGGGGAGAGGCTGGGCCGCCAGCATGCCCGCCAGCCGCCACCCGGCCACCCGAAACGCCCAGCGGGGACCGGTGATCCGCCCCATGGGGTCGCGGTGCAGCAGCGAACTGAGCGGCTGGGGCCCGTCGTCGTCCAGCTGCAGCAGGGCGGCGAGGGTGTCGCGGCCGTCGTGCCCGTCCAGCCGTGTCTCCCACTCCCGCATCAGGGTGCGTACCACGGCCCCGTCCAGCGGCCCGGGCGTGACGATCACGCTCCGACCGGCCCAGCGGCCGGTCCGGGCGGGCCGGTCGGGGTTGGTGAACACCAGCCGCTCACCGGTCACGGCGCGCGCCGCCGTCTGCAGGGACGCGATCGGCTGCACGGCGTCCTTGCCCCGCGGCCGGGGCAGCCGCCGCCAGGCCGGCGCGAATGCCTCGTCCTGCGGATAGACATGCACCGTGCCCAGCAGCCGGTCATCCAGTGGAAAGGACAGGGTGAACAGGCGGCCGCGCTCGTCACTCACCATTCGCCCAACTCCTCATCCTCGATCTCGTTCGCGTATCCGGCAGGGGAGTGCTCCGCCAGGCCCAGCAGGGCGTCGGTCATGGTGGTGCGGTAGACGGCGTCGATCAGCGGCATGTGGTCCTCGTCCTGCCATTTCCCGCGCAGCTGCTTCAGCAGGGCGGGCAGGGTCGAGTCGGTGGCAGTGTGGGTGAAGGCGGCGTCCAGCAGCCGCAGCCGCCCGTGGTCGCCGCCGCGGCGGGTGCGACCGCCCAGCTGGACCAGCCGGGTCAGGATCTCCGCGACGACGGCGAGCTTGACGTCCTCACCCAGCGACTTGAAGTAGCCCTGACCGCTGCGGATGTCGTCGAAGATCTGGCCCGCCGCGATCCGCAGCCGCTCCAGCTCCGCCGCAGGATCCGCCCCGGGCCGCCGCCGACGGTAGGCAAGGGAGTTGACCAGGGACAACAGCACCGGAGGGTCTTCCATCGCTGGGACGGGCCGGTTGACCAGGCAGGCCACATGCAGCAGGGAGCGCCCGTCACGGTCGACGATGTTCAGGCCGCGCTCGACCCGGGCCATGGGGGCGATCAGGTACCGGCACCGGCCGTGCCCCACGGCGTGGGGGAACTGCTCGAGCCGGTTGCTGGGGATGGGCACCCAGCCCGGCGGCATCCGCTCCAGCGCAGCCATCTCCTGCGGCCGCACCGCCACACAGATCTCGGATGCCGCGACCCCCGCGTCGATCATGCCGCGGGCGAGCGCCGGACCGGCGGCATATGCGGTCGGCGCGAGCAGCGCATACGCACGGTGCGCGGTCGCCGGATCGGCGGCCACCATATCGAGCTGCGCGGGAAGGTCCTTGCCGACGCTGCGCCCCATCGCCGTGTAGGCGCGTTGCCGATTGGCTCCCTCGGTGCCGGACACCACGATGCCCGCCCCGTCGTCCTGGCCGGCCTGCAACTCGACGGTGAGGCTTCCGTTGACGTCGTCCGGCACATACCAGGCCGGCTCCGGCAGGAGATGATGACGCGGCGCGTACGGCATGAACGCCGTGGCAGACATCCCGATCACCGCCCGGCGGGTGCCGGTATGGGCGAGCGCCGTCACCTCACCCAGGTAGGCCAGGTGAGCGTGCGGGTCCCCGACATAGGACTTCAGCCGCAGCGCCGTCTGGTGCCGGTCGGCCGGGTCGAACGTCTCGGAGAACGCGAACAGCGCACGCCCCAAAGGGCCGTAGGGAGCGGCCCGCCACGGCACGTGCGAGGCCAGGGCGTCCACCAGGCTGTTGCCGGCGGAAATCCCCGCTCCCTGCAGCGGCGCCGCGACTCCGACGATGCGGTGCAGGATGCTGGCCATCTCCTCCAGATAGGCCCGCCGGGCCGCCAGCAGCGCCAGGGAGGACAGCCGCTTGTCGCTTGTCTCACCGGTGATCGCCGAGAACGCTTCCGCGATGCGCTGCAAGGTGGTGTGCGTGAGCCGGTCCAGACCGCCGGCCAGGTCCGTGACCGAGGACAGCAGCCCCCTCAGCTCGGCCAGCCCCTCGATCTCATCGGCGTACTCCAGTGGCCCCTCCCTCTTGTAGAGCTGGTTGACCGCCTGCATCTGCTGCGCGGTGGGCCGTTCACCCGCCTCCAGATGGAAGATCCGGGAGGCGAACATGGCGTCCCAGCGGCGCGGAACGACCATGTTGCGCCGTTCCCGGTCGGGCTGGATGACGCCGCCGACGAGGTGGGACACGTAGGACTCGGCCAGCCACATCAGGTGGTTGATCAGCGGCCGCAGGTGCTGTTCGAGGCTCATCGGCAGCCGGTGGCAGTGGCGCCGGAACTGGCTGTCGAGATCGCGTACCGGGGTGTGCTCCGCACCGTCCTGCGCCAGCAGTACCTGACGGGCCGCCCGGTCGAAGGCCTGCGCCTGCAAAGCATCGGCCTCGTCGATGATGACCAGATGACTGCGGTGCAGCAGGAGCTGCTCGGTGGTCATGCGCCGTCCCGGGGCGGGACGGCCCGTCACCGGCGCATGGATGTGCCCGGTGAGGAAGTTCGCATGATTGGTGACGAGGATGTCCGCCGAAGCCGCGGCCCGGTGGTGGCGGAACTTCCCGCAGCCACCGCGCCACGGGCAGGCCAAAGTCTTGTCCGCTGTGGGCCCGTTGGGCTTGAGCTGGTCGCACGGCTCCTGGCCCGGCGTCCAGGCATCCACCGCCTCGGAGGAGGTGGTGGCGTGCCCGGTCAGCGGGCAGCTGTAGGACATCTCCCGGTACGCCCAGGTCCTGAAGTCCGCGTCGTCCTGCGGGTTGCCGGCCGCCTGCTCGGCCAGCTCCATCATGGATGCGGGGGAGACGACCGGCGTGACCTGTGCAGAGATCTCCAGAGCGGCCAGGTCCTGCTCCAGCCGGTACACCGTGGCCAGGACCTGAGCGCTCTGCGGAACGACCAGCGAGATCACCCGGCCCTGCCGGGCGCACCACACCGCGACGAGTTCACTCAGGACGTTCTTGCCCATGCCGGTGGGGGCGTGGAAGACCCGCAGCGGCCCGGCCTCAACGCGCAGGAACTTGCCCACGCTGGTGCCGTCGCGGCCGCGGGCGTACCGCCGGATATCCGCGACCGCCTTGCGCCGGTAGTCCTGCCCGCGCAGCGCATCGAGCCGGCCCGCGATCTCGTCCAGGTCGGCGAAGGGGATCACCACCTCGTCCGCGACCGGGGCCTCACCCAGCTCCTGCACCACACTGGGAGCAGGAGACCCTTGATAGTCGAGGTCGTAGAAGACGTCCACCACCCGGCCCGACGGGCTGAGCGGATCCCGGATCCGCAGGTCGCTGACGTAGGAGCCGGGCGGCGCAGGCTTGGGCTGAGACTGCCCCTTAGCCGCGTTGTCCTCCAGCTCGTCCAGCAAGGCATCGATGAGGGCCTCCTCGTCGCCCGCGGGCAGGATCAGCACCTGCTCCTCCCCGTCGCCTGGGGCGAACTCGACCGCCTCACCGCCCTCCAGGACCGCTGCCACCTCGGTGACAAACACCGCGTGGGAAGCCAGCACCGCCGGCCGCTGCCGCAGCATCCGCGTGATCCGCACCTGATCAGGCAGAGCAAGATCGGGCCAGCCGTCCCACAGATGCATCTGCCCCGTGGCCAGGAAGTGCGCATCCCCCAGATCCACCACACGCCGCCACGCCGCCTGCTCCTGCGGCGCCCGGTTGGGGAACACCCGCGCGGCCAACAGGACCGCCACCCGCACAGTCAGCGGCACGCTGACGGAATACCGCGCGTTCTTCGGCGACGTCATGCACCCATCCCCTTCAGCCGCTTCGTCACGACCGCCTTGAAACGGCTGACCGTGAACACGCTGTAGTGCTGCCCGTCAGCAGTCCGCAGCGCATCGAGCCCGGACTGCAGCTGATTCACCTGGCTACGCCGGTAGTTGGGCACGACCACCGTCTCCCCGACCGGTGGCCGGTCGATGATCGTCTGCGGGTCCTGGTGGTCCTTGACGTCCACCCGCCAGGAGTGCCCATCCGCCAGGTAGACGCCGATATCCCACTCATCCAGGTTCTCCCAGCGCTCGACCCGCACCCCCTCCTGCTTCTCCAGCCACTGCATCAGGTCCACCTCACTCAGCCCGGGACAGGTGATGTACCGCCACACCCCCCAGTCCAGGCACAACACGCCCTCCGCCGGCTCCGCAGCCGTCACCAACCGGCCCCGCCCACCGGCCAGTACAGGCGGCCCACCCCGCTTGCCACTGCCCGCGACCAGACCGAACCGGCTCTGATGCGGCGGATACTCACACCGCAACTGCCCACCCCGCAGCACCATCGGATACCGGCACTGCGGACACGGCCACAACCACGACGACGCCCCCACCCACACCCGGTCCGAGGGAACAGGCCGATACACGTCCATCCGCGCCACGCCACGCCGCGAGTACTCCTCGACCAACGCCCGCTCCGTGCCGTACGACACCTCGGTCAGCATCGTCCGCGCTGCCACATAACCGGCCTGCCCGCCGGAGCGGATGTGCCGAAAGGCAGCCCGCTCCGTCTGCTCAGCCGTCTGCCGAACCCACGCCGGAAGCCACGTCCCACCGAGATCGAAGTACCCGTCGTCCCCGTACAGGGCCTCCAGATAGTTCATCCCCGCCTCGAAGGCCTCCTCGGTCAGCTCACCGTTGTCCGTCAGGACAACCAAATCGCCCATCGCCGCAGGCAGTTCGCCCCATGCCAAAGGCACCCACTCCCGCAGGCGCACCGGCAGCAAGTCGATCATCTCGGCAGGCGTCGAAGGACCGGCCCCCACCGGCAGACTCGACAAGAGCACCCCGTGCATACGCGACAGCTCCCGCCACGCACGAGGCTCCTCAACTCGGTTGATCCACGCCGCACCGGCCCGCAGAGCAGCGGTAATGATCCTCCGAGCGGCAACATGTTGACTTTCAGGCACAGCTCATCACCCCTCCACGCCCCACCAGTGGTATTCGGGGCCATTCCAGACGGGCCAACAACTCCGGGAACCTACATGCCGGGTCTGACAACGCCCCCGAAAACCAACGAAGATGGGCCCCGCGACAGCGGGGCACCGCAAGGAACCGGACATGCCGTCAGATATGAGGCGGGGCCATCAGGCCCCGCCTCACTCGGTTCTGTCGGCCCGTCAGGGCCGAGGGCCCCCTGGCCCCGGCCTACACCAAGGGGGAGGGGAACCGGATAACTGTCTAACAAACCTTTACGACATCGCGGCGCCGCAGGCGCCGACACACACCAACCCCTGCCCGCCAGGGCAGGGAATCTTAACCACCCGAACCCCACTGTCATGCCGCCAGGCATGACACCTCGAACACGCGACAGCGGGGCCGCCAGGCCCCGCCCTGTCTATTCCTGTTGGCCCGTCAGGGCCAACTCAGGCAACACACAGTCATGCCGCCAGGCATGACGACGCGTCATCTTACGGGCCGCCAGGCCCGTAGTTGGCCGCCAGGCCAACTTAAGAGCCGACAGGCTCTCCGCCCCC
>NZ_VSRY01000142.1 GCF_008271805.1 Streptomyces sp. TRM49041 | reverse complement strand
GGGGGTGCCTCTATGTCTTTCGTCAAGGCGCCCCTGTCGGGTTTGGGGTGGTTGGTGCTTGCTGAGGTTATGCGGCGAGTTCGACGTCGTCGGGTGTGCGGGGTTCGTAGAAGGTTCCGTCGCGGAGCATGGCGAACAGGACGCTGATGCGATGGCGGGCGAGGCGCAGAAGTGCCTGGGTGTGGGTCTTGCCACGGGCTCGGCAGCGGTCGTAGTAGGTGCGGGAGGCGGCATCATGCAGAGCGGCGAACGCGGAGAGGAACATCGCGCGTTTGAGCTGCCGGTTTCCGCTTCGGGGTGCGTGTTCGCCGTGGATCGAGGTCCCGGACGACTTGGTCGCCGGCGCGAGGCCGGCGTAGGAGGCCAGGTGGGCGGCGCTCGGGAACGAGCTGCCGTCGCCGACGGTGACCAGGAGGACTGCGGCGGTCCTGACGCCGACGCCGGGCAACGACGTCAGGACCGGGGAAAGAGGGTGAGCCTCCAGCAGTTCGTTGATCTGCGTTTCCAGGGCCCGGCGTTGTTCGTGGACCGCCGCGAGCGAGCGGGCCAGGGAGGGGACCACGATGTCGAGGGTGCCGGTGCCAGGGACGACGACGGTCTGTTCGTCGAGCGCGTCGAATACGTCGTCGATGAGCCGGGCGGCCATGCGCGGGGCCTTCGGGCGGATCAGTTCGACGAGTCTGCGGCGGCCTGCCTTGCGCAGGGCGGCCGGAGAGCCGTGGCGCTCCAGCAGCCAGGTGACGGCCTGGTGGTCGAGGCGGGGCCCGAGAACGCGCTCCAGGCTGGGGTGGAACTGGGTGAGCAGGCCGCGTATCCGGTTGGAGGTGCGGGTGGCCTCGGCTGCGAGGTCCTGGTCGAAGCCCGCGAGCACGGTCAGCTCGGCGGTGATCTCGTCGGTCAGTTCCAGCGAACGCAGGGTGTGGGGCATGGTGCGGGCGGCGTCCGCGATCACCGCGGCGTCCTTCGCGTCGGTCTTGGCCTCGCCCGGGTAGAGGTCAGCGATCCGCCGCATGGCCAGTCCGGGCAGGTAGGCCACCTGGCAGCCCGCGTCACGGGCCACCGCGAGCGGGAGGGCGCCGATCGAGGCGGGCTGGTCCACGACCACGAGGACAGTGCCGAACTTGTCGCGCAGCTTGTCAAAGACGGCCCGCAGTTTCGGTTCGCTGTTCGGCAGCGGCTTGTCGAAGACCTTCTTCCCGGCCGGGGTCAGCCCGTGCCCATGATGCGTGCTCTTGCCGACGTCCAAGCCGAGGAAGACGCCCACGCCGTCAGTGTCGATCACTGTGCCCCCACTCGTTCGTTACGTGCTGGCCTGGGCATCGGGGCCGTTCTCGCGCATCCACGTTATGCAGACCTGCCGCCCGCGGATGGCTGGGCATTGCGCCCGGCCAGGCGGTGGTCGGACCTCTCATCAGCGTCTCCGACGGCACCTCCCGGGCCCGGTGACACCACCCCCCCCGGTCATCCGTGCGACAGGGGGCAAAAGTCATGCCGGGCCCGGAGGCCAGCGGCCCTCTTGCAGGACCGCGAAAAACATAACGGGGCAGGCCGGGGCCCATACCCCGGCCTGCCGGACGTACGCCGCCGGGCGCGGCGGACGCTTGCCGGGCGCGGCGGTCGACTGCCGGGCGGTGTGGCCGTCTGCCGGGTGCGGTGGCCGATTGTCGCGGGTGGGGGCTCAGGTGTCGCGGGAGAGCAGGAGTAGGGCGCGGTCGTCGTTGACGTCCTTGGCGCATGCCTCGATCAGGTGCCAGGCCGCGCCGCGGAAGCCGGAGGACACATAGCGGTCCGCCTCGCCGGTCAGCCGGTCGATGCCCTCGGCGATGTCCCGGTCGGCCGACTCGACCAGGCCGTCGGTGAACAGCATCAGGACGTCGCCGGGGCGCAGGGTGCCCTTGACCGGGTGGAACTCGGCGCCGTCGTAGACACCGAGGAGCGGGCCATCGCCGGTCGTCTCCTCCCAGCGGCCACTGCCCGCGTGCAGTTGGAGGGCGGGGAGGTGACCGGCCGAGAGGAGTTCGTAGTCTCCGGAGTCGAGGTCCAGGACGAGGTGGATGGAGGTGGCGAAGCCCTCCTCCCAGTCCTGGCGGAGCAGGTAGCCGTTGGCGGCCGGGAGGAAGCCGTGCGGCGGGAGCGAGCCGAGGAGGCCCCCGAAGGCGCCGGACAGGAGGAGGGCGCGCGACCCGGCGTCCATGCCCTTGCCGGACACGTCGGTGAGGACGACCTCCAGCGTGCGCCCGCCGTGGGTGCGGGAGGCGACCACGAAGTCGCCCGAGAAGGACTGACCGCCGGCCGGGCGCAGCGCCATCTCGCGGTGCCAGCCCTTGGGCAGCGCCGGCAGCGCGCTCTGGGCGCGGATGCGTTCGCGCAGGTCGAAGAGCATCGTGCCGCCGCGCCGCCACGGCACGCCGACCCGGGCCCGGAACTGGGCGATCAGCAGCCCGAAGAGCCCGCATGCGGCGACCACCAGGACCGTGCCCGGGGTGACGCGGGCGGCGCCCTCGGTGTACGGGCCGAGGACGGCCGACTCGACGATCAGCGCGGCGGCGGCCGCGGCGTACAGCCCGAGCAGGCTCGCCGGTCGCAGCAGGAGGCCACCGGCCACGATGGGCAGGACGAGCGCTTCGGGTGCGCACCAGACGGGGGCGGCGATGGTGGCGAACATGATCGCCGGGATGGTCAGGAAGAGCCCGGCCAGGGCGATCCAGTCGGAGCCGTCGCCGCGGAAGTAGTCGACGGCGGACTTGCGCAGCGCGACGCGGGCCCGGCGGACCGCCTTGCGGTACCGGGCCGAGTACGCGTCCATTCGTCGTGCGCTACGAGCCATTGGCCTGGACCCTATCCACCCGGTCGGGGGCCGCGCAGGGGGACCCCCGTGACATTGCGTTCGAAATCGGGGCGTGAGACGGCCCGACAGGCCGTTATGCACGGCATATGACAACTGAGTTACGGGTTCTCCGCCCGTCGCGGAGCGGCCGCGGGGGACGGTACGCGGTCGATCGTCAGGTCACGGTAGTGCTGAAGCACACAGGGGGCGCCCGGTCGGCGGCGGACGCCACGTCCGGGTGTCCGGCCGGTCCGGGAGGCGTGCGTCACGCGGACTGGCAGACGGGGCACCAGAAGAGGTTGCGGGCGGCGAGACCGGCGGTGCGGATCTCGCCGCCGCAGATGTGGCAGGGGAGTTGGGCCCTGCGGTACACGTACACCTCGCCGCCGTGGTCGTCGACGCGCGGGGGCCGGCCCATCGCCTCGGGGGTGTGCTCGGGGCGGACGGTGTCGATGCGGTTGTTCCGGACGCCCTCGCGCATGAGCGCGACGAGGTCGTGCCAGATCGCCGTCCACTCGGCCGCGGTGAGGTCCCTGCCCGCGCGGTACGGGTCGATGCCGTGCCGGAAGAGGACCTCGGCGCGGTAGACGTTGCCGACGCCCGCGATGACCTTCTGGTCCATCAGGAGGGCGGCGATGGTGGTACGGGAGCGCGAGACGCGGCGCCACGCGCGGACCGCGCCTTCGCCTTCGCCTTCGCCGTCGTCGGCGTCGTCGCGGAGCGGGTCGGGGCCGAGCCGGTCGTGTATCGCCTGCTTCTCGGGGTCGGTGATGAGCGCGCAGGTCGTCGGGCCGCGCAGGTCGACATACGCGTCGGTGCGGGCGATGCGCAGCCGCACGGTGTCCGTGGGCGGCGGCACGGGCGCGGCGCCGAAGTTCACCTTGCCGAACAGGCCGAGGTGGATGTGTACCCACTCGCCCGCGCCGAAGCCGAGGAACAGGTGCTTGCCGTGGGCCTCGGTGGTCTCGAGGACCGTGCCGTCGAGCAGCGCGGCGGCGTCGGAGAACTTGCCCTGCGGGCTGGTCACCCGAACGGACCGGCCGCCGAACCGTTCGCGGTAGTCGGCGGCCAGCCGGTGGATCGTATGCCCCTCGGGCATGGTGTCAGTCCTGCTGCGGGTGGTGGGCCGGGATCGGCGGGAGGTCGCCGGTCGTCTCGTACGCGGCGAGCATGTCGATGCGCCGCGTGTGGCGCTCGTCGCCCGAGTAGGGGGTGTTGAGGAACACCTCGACGAACTTGGTGGCCTCGTCCTGCGTGTGCATACGGGCGCCGACGGCTACGACGTTGGCGTTGTTGTGCTCGCGGCCGAGGGCGGCGGTCTGCTCGCTCCAGGCGAGGGCGGCACGGACGCCCTTCACCTTGTTCGCGGCGATCTGCTCGCCGTTGCCGGAGCCGCCGATGACGATACCGAGGGCATCCGGGTCGGCGGCCGCCTTCTCCGCGGCACGCAGGCAGAACGGCGGGTAGTCGTCCTGGGCGTCGTAGATGTGGGGGCCGCAGTCGACGGGCTCATGGCCATGGGCCTTCAGCCACTCGACGAGGTGGTTCTTGAGTTCGTAGCCGGCATGGTCCGAGCCGAGGTACACGCGCATGGGTCCGAGTGTGGCACGGGACGGGGCGCCGGGTGGGCAGCGGGGTGGTGTTCCGCACCGTACGGGCGAGGACACCCGGCCGGTCAGCCTCGGCGGCCGGCGAGCCTCCAGGCGGCGGGCAGCAGGCCCATCGCGAGGGCGGCCTTGAGCGCGTCACCTATCAGGAAGGGCACCATGCCGACGGCGACGGCCTCGGACAGCGTCATGCCCATGGCGAGGGCCAGGTAGGGCACGCCGACCGCGTAGATGATCAGGGAGCCGAGGGCCATCGTGCCCGCCATGCGGAGCACCGAGCGGTCGGCGCCGCGGCGCGCGAGGGCGCCGACGGCCGTGGCGGCGAGGAGCATGCCGACGATGTAGCCGAAGGTCGGCATCGCGTAACCGGCGGTGCCCTGCGCGAACCACGGGACGCCCGCCATGCCGACCAGCGTGTAGAGGGCGAGGGAGAGGAAGCCGCGGCGGGCGCCGAGCGCGGTGCCGACGAGGAGGGCCGCGAAGGTCTGGCCGGAGACCGGGACCGGCGAGCCGGGTACGAGGACGGCGATCTGGGCGGCGAAGCCGGTGAGGACGGCGCCGCCGGCGACGAGCGCGATGTCCCGGGCGCGGGTGGACGGCAGCAGGTCGGCGAGGACCGCTCCGGTGCGGGCGGGGGCGGCGGCAGTGCTCATCGGGACTCCGGTACTCCGGTACTCCGGCACTCCGCGGTGGTCCGCGGATGTCCGGACGGTGGGACGGTGGGGCAGCCCGACCGTAGCCCAGGAGCGAACGAGCGATCACCGTCAGCCGATGACAAAGAGCCACTCCCGGCCTTGGTGGGCTTCGCACAAACACCGGCCGCGAACCCTCCGCAGACGTGATACGTGTCACTGGGGCAGCTCGGCCGAACCGTCCGTTTTGCACGGAACGACAGTCAGCAGGGAGACTGTGGGGTCTCACCAAAGAGCCCTTGTCCGTACGGGTCGCGATCACTTCCGGACAGTCGACACTTCCGGTTCCGCTTGCGGCCTTCTCGTGTGTGATCCTTCACGATGTGTGAGCACGGTGTCCGTATATCGGAATCGTGTCCCTCGTGGTCGGTGCACCCATCGAGACTTGGGCGATCCCTTCCCCTCCCCCGATACGGAACAGGGCCCTCGCATGCCTCGGACCTCCGCGCCCGCGCCCGCCGAGCCGACCGCCGTCGACACTCCGTCGACGACGGCCGCCGACGCGCCGCTCTCGCACGGACTCAAGCAACGCCATCTGTCGATGATCGCCCTGGGCGGTGTGATCGGCGCCGGCCTCTTCGTCGGCTCGGGCGCCGCCATCGCGGCCGCCGGCCCGTCGATCATCGTCGCGTATTCGATCTCCGGTCTGCTCGTCATGCTGGTGATGCGCATGCTGGGCGAGATGTCGGCGGCGAACCCGGCGTCCGGCTCCTTCTCGGTGCACGCCGAGCGGGCGATCGGCCCGTGGGCCGGTTTCACGGCGGGCTGGGCCTTCTGGTTCCTGCTGTGTGTGGCTGTCGGCCTGGAGGCGATCGGTGCCGCGAAGATCGTGACGGGATGGCTGCCGGGCGTACCCGAGTGGTCGCTGGTGGCCCTGTTCATGCTGGCCTTCTGCGTGACCAACCTGGCGGCGGTGAAGAACTTCGGCGAGTTCGAGTTCTGGTTCGCCGCTCTCAAGATCGCCGCGATCGCGCTGTTCCTGGTCGTCGGCGTGCTGGCCATCCTGGGCATGCTGCCCGGCAAGGAGTCCCCCGGCCTCGCCAACCTGACCGGCCACGGCGGCTTCCTGCCGAACGGCACGGAGGGACTCATCGTCGGCCTGCTGGCCTCCGTCTTCGCGTACGGCGGTCTGGAGACCGTCACCATCGCCGCCGCCGAGTCCGAGCACCCGGTGCAGGGTGTCGCCAAGGCCGTCCGTACGGCGATGTGGCGTATCGCGGTCTTCTACATCGGCTCCATGGCGGTCATCGTCACGCTCATCCCGTGGAACAGCGAGTCGCTCGCCAAGGGCTCCTACGTCGCCACGCTGGAACACCTGGGACTGCCCGCCGCCGGTGAGATCATGAACGTCGTCGTCCTGATCGCACTGCTGTCCGCCATGAACGCCAACATCTACGGCGCGTCCCGTATGGCCTGCTCGCTGGTGGCGCGCGGCCAGGGCCCGAAGGGGCTCGGGAAGATCTCGGGCGGTGTGCCGCGCGTCGCGGTGCTGACGTCGTCCGTGTTCGGCTTCCTGTGCGTGCTGCTGAGCTACTGGCGGCCGGACGACCTGTTCATGTGGCTGCTGAACATGATCGGCGCGATCATCCTGGTCGTCTGGTTCTTCATCGCGGTGTCGCAGCTGGTGCTGCGCCGTCGGCTGGAGCGGGAGGCCCCGGAGAAGCTGGCCGTGCGGATGTGGGCCTACCCGTACCTGACGTGGGCCGCGCTGGCCGGCATCGCGGCCGTGTTCATCCTGATGGCCCGCGACGACGGCACGCGGACGCAGCTGTACTACACGGGCGGTCTCGTCCTGATGCTCGGGCTGACGGGGTACGCCCACCAGCGGGCGAAGGCGGGGAAGGCCGACGCCTGATCCCACACGGCCTTGAGGGGAGGCCCCGGCGCGGTGACGCGCCAGGGCCTCCCCTTTTCTTGCGTCCTAGGTCGAAGGGCTGATCAACTCCACAGCCTCCTGCTGTTAGCCTGCATTTGCATATAGCTCGCAATAAGCAGTCGGAGGCTCGGCCATGGCGATCTACACCCTTCCGGAACTTCCCTACGACTACGCGGCTCTGGCGCCCGTCATCAGCCCGGAGATCATCGAGCTGCACCACGACAAGCACCACGCCGCCTATGTCAAAGGCGCGAACGACACCCTGGAGCAGCTGGAGGAGGCGCGGGACAAGGAGTCGTGGGGCTCCGTCAACGGCCTGCAGAAGAACCTGGCCTTTCACCTCTCCGGCCACATCCTGCACTCCATCTACTGGCACAACATGACCGGTGACGGCGGCGGCGAGCCGCTCGAGAAGGACGGCGTCGGCGCGCTCGCGGACGCGATCGCCGAGTCGTTCGGCTCCTTCGCGCGCTTCAAGGCGCAACTGTCCAAGGCCGCCGCCACGACGCAGGGCTCCGGCTGGGGCGTTCTGGCGTACGAGCCGGTCAGCGGCCGGCTCATCGTCGAGCAGGTCTACGACCACCAGGGCAACGTCGGCCAGGGCTCGGTGCCGATCCTGGTCTTCGACGCCTGGGAACACGCCTTCTACCTCCAGTACCGGAACCAGAAGGTGGACTTCATCGAGGCCATGTGGCAGGTGGTCAACTGGCAGGACGTGGCGAAGCGCTACGCCGAGGCCAAGGACCGTACGCCGCTGATCGCGCCCTGACGACCGCGCCCTGACGGGCCCTCGGTCGCCCTGCTCGTGATCGTCTTCTCACCCTTCACGTGGCAGGCGGAGAAAGGAACGGCCCCCGCGAGGACAGGACTCGCGGGGGCCGTTCTGTTCTGTCGCGCGCCGGGGCGCCGCGGCCTCAGTCGAAGCGAGGCCCCTCCGTGCGCGTGCGCTTGATCTCATAGAAGCCGGGTGTCGCCGCCACCAGCAGCGTGCCGTCCCACAGGCGGCCCGCCGACTCGCCCCGGGGGGCCGGGGTGACGACCGGGCCGAAGAACGCGACCTCCGTGCCGTCCGGGCCGGGCACCGAGATGACGGGCGTGCCGACGTCCTGGCCGACCTTGTTGATGCCCTCCTTGTGGGAGGCACGCAGCTCCGCGTCGTATGTGTCCCGCTCGGCGTACTCCAGCAGCCCGGCCGGCAGGCCCGCCTCCGCCAGGGCGTCGGCCATCGCCTCGCGGGTAGGGCCCCGGCCCTCGTTGTGGAAGCGGGTGCCCATCGCCGTGTACAGCCGGCCCAGCGCCTCGGGGCCGTGCAGCTGCTCGGCCGCGACGGCGATACGGACCGGGGCCCAGGCGGTCGTCTCGAGCATCTCCCGGTACTCCTCCGGGACCTCGTCCAGCTTGTCCTCGTTGAGGACGGCGAGGCTCATCACATGCCAGCGCACATCCACCGGGCGGACCTTCCGGACCTCCAGCATCCAGCGGGACGTCATCCACGCCCACGGGCACAGCGGGTCGAACCAGAAGTCTGCGGTGGTCCTCGTCTCGGGCATGTCTCTCCTCGGGGCGATGGGTGCGATGGTGCGCGCGGCGCACCTCGAACAGGACAACACCAGGGGACGACGAGGGCATTCCCGCTTATCCCGCGATCCGGCCCGTGGGAGGATCGCGGACATACCAACGAGCCACGAAGGAGTGCCCGTGCCCGGTGAGAATCTGTCCCGCGACGAGGCCCGTGAGCGGGCTGCGCTGCTGTCCGTCGACGGGTACGAGGTCGCGCTCGACCTGCGGTCGGCGACCGGGGAGAGCGAGGCGGAGCAGCGTACGTTCCGGTCGGTGACGGCGATCCGGTTCCGCTGCGCCACGCCGGGGGCGAGCACGTTCGCGGATCTCGTCGCGCCCTCCGTGACGGCGGTCACCCTCAACGGGCGGGAGCTCGACCCGGCGGCGGTCTTCGACGGGGCGCGGATCGCGCTGGACGGCCTGGCCGACGAGAACGTCCTGGTCGTGGACGCCCAGTGCGCGTACAGCCGCACCGGCGAGGGACTCCACCGGTTCGTGGACCCGGAGGACGGCGAGGTCTACCTCTACACGCAGTACGAGCCGGCCGACGCCCGCCGTGTCTTCGCCAACTTCGAGCAGCCCGATCTGAAGGCCCCGTACCGCTTCGAGGTGACGGCGCCCGAGGAGTGGACGGTATGGAGCAACGGCGCGGAGGAGACGCGGGAGGGAGGCGTGTGGCGGTTCGCGGAGACGCGGCCCGTCTCCACCTACATCACCTGTGTCGTCGCCGGTCCGTACCACTACGTCACGGACAGCTACCGGCGCGGCGACCTGGAGATCCCGCTGGGCGCGATGTGCCGAAAGGGGCTCGCGAAGTACTTCGACGCGGACGACGTCTTCCTCGTCACCAAGCAGGGCCTGGACTTCTTCCACGACGTCTTCGACTACCCGTACCCCTTCGGGAAGTACGACCAGGCGTTCGTGCCGGAGTACAACCTGGGCGCGATGGAGAACCCGGGGCTGGTCACCTTCCGCGAGGAGTACATCTACCGGGGCAAGGTGACGCGGGCGGCGTACGAGCGCCGGGCGAACGTCATACTGCACGAGATGGCCCACATGTGGTTCGGGGACCTCGTCACCATGAAGTGGTGGGACGACCTGTGGCTGAAGGAGTCGTTCGCGGACTTCATGGGGACGTTCTCGATGGTCGAGGCGACCCGGTTCACGAACGGCTGGGTCACCTTCGCCAACAACCGCAAGGCGTGGGCGTACCGCGCCGACCAGCTGCCCTCCACCCACCCGATCACGGCCGACATCCGTGACCTGGAGGACGCCAAGCTGAACTTCGACGGCATCACGTACGCCAAGGGCGCGGCGGTGCTGAAGCAGCTGGTCGCGTACGCGGGCCGGGAGGCGTTCCTGGAGGCCGCCCGGCGGTACTTCAAGCGGCACGCGTACGGCAACACGACGCTGGGCGACCTGCTGACCGTGCTGGAGGAGACCTCCGGGCGCGACATGAAGGCGTGGTCGAGATCCTGGCTGGAGACGTCGGGGGTCAACGCGCTCACGCCGGTCGTCACCCATGACGACGACGGCCGTGTCTCCGAGCTAGTCGTCGAGCAGGAGGGCGCGGAGGCGCGTCCGCACCGGGCGGCCGTCGGTCTCTACCGGCTGGAGGGCGGCGAGCTCGTACGGTACGCGCGGGCCGAGGTGGACATCACCGGGGCGCGGACGGTCGTCACGGAGCTGTCCGGTGTCGAGCGCCCGGCGCTGGTGCTGGTGAACGACGAGGACCTGACGTACTGCAAGGTCCGGTTCGACGAGGGCTCCCTGGCGACGCTGCGGGCGCACCTCGGGGACATCGCCGACCCTCCGCCGAGCTCTCAGCCTCGTTCGAGCAGCGGGTACCCCCTCGCGCGGGCGCTGTGCTGGTCCGCGCTGTGGAACATGACGCGGGACGCGCTGATGCCCGCGCGGGAGTTCGTGGCGCTGGTGCTGGACTTCGCGGGGCGCGAGTCGGACATCGGGGTGCTGCAGATGCTGCACGCCTGGGCGCGTACCGCGCTCGTCCACTACGTGGCGCCGGACTGGCGCGAGGAGGGCGGCCGGCTGGTCGCCGAGGGCGCGCTGCGGGAGCTGCGGCAGGCCGAGCCGGGCAGTGAGCACCAGCTGACGTGGGCCCGGTTCTTCGCTGCGGTCGCGGCGGTGGACACGGACTTCCGGTTCCTGGAGGGGCTGCTGGCGGGTACGGAGGCCGTGGAGGGGCTTGACGTCGACCAGGAGCTGCGCTGGGCGTTCCTGGAGCCGCTCGCCGCGCACGGGCGGGCCGACGAGGCGGTGATCGCGGCGGAGCTGGCGCGGGACGACACCGCGTCGGGCAAGCGGCACCAGGTGCGGTGTCTGGCGGCGCGTCCGTCCGCGGCGGTCAAGGCGCAGGCGTGGGCGCAGGTCGTGGAGTCGGACAAGCTCTCGAACGCGCTGGTGGAGGCGACGATCGCGGGGTTCGTCCAGCCGTCGCAGCGGGGACTGATCGCGCCGTACGCCGGGAAGTACTTCGAGGCGATCGAGCGGGTGTGGGCGGAGCGGTCGATCCAGATCGGGATGGATGTGGTGCGGGGGCTGTTCCCGGCTCTGCAGGACGGTCCCGGGGCGCTGGAGGCGACCGACGCGTGGCTCGCCGAGCACGCGGGTGGCGCGCCGGCGCTGCGGAGGCTGGTGCTGGAGGCACGGGACGACCTGGCCCGGGCCCTGCGGGCCCAGGAGCGCGACGCGGGCGTCGCCTCGGCCTGAGGGGTCGCGATCAGGCGCAAAGCTTCCATCATCGGCAATCGAACGTCCGTACTTTAGGACGGTGTTGTCCCTGATTGTCGACAGGCTTGTAACAGCCGTTAGGGAGGTGGGCGTCGGCGGGCACCTCCGGAGCATGAAGAACACCCCGCTCTCCCCCCGCCCCCTGTCCCACCCCTCCGACGCACCCCGGCGCGTGCTGACCGCCGCACAGCTGCGGGCGCACGGTGTGCCCGCGGCCGAGGTCAGCGCGCAGAGCCGGGCCGGTGGGCCCTGGCAGCAGCTGCTGCCGGGGGTCTACCTGCTGCACCGGGGGGCGCCGACCAGTGACGAGCGGCTGCGGGCCGCGCTGCTGTACACCGGGCGGCGGCCCGCGCCGGCCGACGCGCCCGGGTTCGGCGACTCGATGATCACGGGGCTGGCGGCGCTCGCGCTGTACCGGTTCACGGCCGCTCCCCCGCTGCCGTCCCTGGACCGTATCGACGTCCTGGTGCCGCGCACCCGGCGGCTGCGGACCGCCGGGTTCGTCCGGATCGTGCGGGCCTCGCACGAGCTTCCCGTGCCGCGGGAGGTCACCTCGCTGCCCGTGGCACCCGTCGCGCGGGCCCTCGCGGACGCCGTGGCGCAGCTGACCGACCCGCACACCGTGCGCCGGCTGCTCACCGAGGCGGTGCGCGAGGGCCACTGCGAGCCGGCCACCGTCGTAAGGGAGTTGAGCCACGCCCGGCTGCTGTCCCGGCCGCACGTCGTGGACGCCGTCGACTCGCTGCTCGCGGAGGGGCGGGCGCTGGCCGAGGAGCGGCTCTACGAGATGGTGCGGGAGCACGAGCTGCCCGACCCGCTGTGGAACGTGGATCTCCGGCTGCCCGGGGGCCCGCACCTGGGCGGTGTGGACGCCTACTGGCCCGGCCACGCCGTCGCGGTGGAGCTGGACACCCGGGCGCCCCGCCAGGACGACGACGCCATGTGGTCGGAGTACACACGCAAGCGCGAGTACCTGGAGCGGCTCGGCGTCACGGTCGTCCACATCACGCCCCGGAAGCTGCGCGACGCCATGGAGCAGCAGGCCATCGTGGTGCGTACGGCCCTGATGGCGGCAGAAGACCGCGCGCCGGCCGCCTATGTGGTCGTCCTGCCCAGGTGACGACGGTCCGTCACCTTCCGCAGAACTCCGCCTCCACCGTCTCCTGGAGGCCGCCCGTCCAGTCCCCGTTGATGTTGGCCGCCATCGTGTGGTCGGCCGTACGCGTCGCCGCGACGACCGATGACGAGCCGTGGATGCCGCCCGTGTGGCCCCACACCTCCTTGCCGCAGCTCAGCTTCTGGCTCACCAGGCCCAGGCCGTAGGCGTAGCCGTTCGGGACGCCGTCCCGGTCGACCGGGACCGTCTTCGTCAGCTCCTTCATCTGCCGCGGCGGCAGCAGCCGTCCGGTGAGCAGCGCCCGCAGGAATCGCTGGAGATCCGCGTTGTCCGAGATCATCTCGCCCGCCGAGCCGGCGACGGACGGGTTGAAGTCGGTGACGTCGTGGATCTCCGTCGACGGGTCGGCCGGGTCGAGGCCGAGGGTCGAGTACGCGCGGCCGCTGGGCCTGGGCATGCGGGCGTCGGTGCCGGGGACGGTCGTGGCGCGCAGCTTCGGCGGCTCGATGACGCGGCGTTCGATCTCCGTGCCGTACGGCCGGCCGGTGACCTTCTCGATGACCATCCCGGCCAGGGTGTAGTTGGTGTTGGAGTAGCTCCAGTCCGCGCCCGGGGCGAAGTCCGGCTCGTGCTTCATGGCGATCGCGACGAGCTGTTCGGGGGTCCAGGTGTCGTAGCGGTGCCGGAGGAAGGCGGGGCCGAAGACCTTGGCCTGGAAGCCGGGGTCGGAGGTGACGTCGTAGATGCCGCTGGTGTGGTTGAGGAGTTGCCGGAGGGTGATCTTCCGGCCGTCGTGGCCGTTGCCCCGGACGACGCCGGGCAGCCACTTCTCCACGCTGTCGTCGAGGTCGAGGCGGCCCTCGGCCTCCAGCTGGAGCACGACCGTCGCGACGAACGTCTTGGTGATGGAGGCGATGCGGTAGCGGTCGTGCGGCAGGCGCTTGCGGCCGGTGGTGCGGTCGGCGACGCCCGCGCGGCCGTTCCAGACGCCGTGGCGGTCCCGGGCCTGGGCGAGCATGCCGGGCGCCCCGGCGCGTACGGCGTTCTCGATGGCCTCCTGGGTGGCCTTGTGACGGCCGCCGCCGGCGCGCTCGCCG
>NZ_VSRY01000141.1 GCF_008271805.1 Streptomyces sp. TRM49041 | reverse complement strand
CTGAGGTTGAAAGGGTGGGGTGACGCTACGGGGGCTCCAGTGCCAGTCCGGTCTCGGCTATGAAGCCGTTGAGGACTTCGGGGCGGCGTTGGATGCCGCGCAAGCGGTTCTTCACGAGCGGAGTGAGGTCGTCGATTGTGTGGGGTGCGAGGTTGGCCAGGGACTTCTTCAGGTGGGCCCACACGCCTTCGACGGGGTTGAGGTCGGGTGCGTATGGCGGCAGCTTGACGATGGTCAGCCACTCGCTGTTGCGCTCGCAGAACTTCCGCAAGGCTTTGGCGTGGTGGGTGCTGGCGTTGTCCCACACCACGATCAGCGGGGCACCGCCGAGTTGCCGACGGGCGGAGGTCAGCAGGTCCGCGAACTCGCGGGCGCGAAAGCCCTTCTTCTCGCCGGTACGGCCCCGGTACGTCTGGGTCCGGTAGATCAGCCTGGTCTCGCGTCCCGGTCTGATGCAGATCATCCCGGCCATCAGGACCCGGCCGGAACCCTTGCCCGTGACCCTGACCAGCGGCGTTTGCCCGCGTCGCGACCAGGTCCGGCCCTTTCCGGGTTTCAGGTCCTGCCCGGCCTCGTCCTCGAAGACTACCCACGCGCCCAGGAGCTGGGCCGTCCTCTTACCCGTGACCACTGCTCCGTCCGCCACAGCCCAACGGCCTGCTCGTCCCGCTCGACGGCCCGGTGCGCGGGGACCTGCGGCGACCAGCCGAGCCTGTGCAGCAGGTACGACACCCCGCGCGGGGTGTACCGGTACCCGAACAGTCTGTGGATCAGCTCCGCGACCCTCGCCAGGGTCCACCGCTGGTCCTCCATCCAGCCATGCGCCGTTGGCCCGGCCTCCAACTCGGCCTGCAGCCGCTCCGCCTGAACATCGCCCAGCCGGCACGGAAAGCCGCCGGCCCCCTTGGACGTCAGGGCTGCTCTGCCACCCTCACGCCAGGAGGCGTGCCAGGCATACGCTGACTTCCGTGACACGCGCAATCTGCCGGCCACCTCCGGCGGCCGCACCCCCTGCTTGAACATCTCCGCGGCCTCGAAGCGCACCGCTTCACGCTTCGCCCGCCCCACGGCGGTCAACCCGCCGCCATCCGCATACCTCATGACGAGGATGTAGCACCGCCAACGCCCGCTGTCACCCCACCCTTTCAACCTCAGCGTCACGCCACGCTGAAGTCCCGCCAGGCACCGCCTGACGGGACTTCAGATTCGCGTGTGCACGTGAGCTACTGGCCCCCGATGGACTCGCGGAACCGCCGCACCTGAGAGATGGTCGTCGACCACTCAGAAATTTGGTTCCCGTCCTCGTCAACCAAACTCCGAGCCTCGACATATCGCCAAGGCTCTTGCGGATTGAACTGCTCTTCGAGGCCATCCAGGAAGATGATCGAGTTTTGCACGTAGACATCTTCCCCTTCCCGGTAAATAGGCCAGCAGAAGATGAAGTTAGCGGTCTCCGGGTCCGTGATCGAAGAGATGAGGCACGAGGTCGAATTCTTGCTCGCCTCAAGCTCCCTCAGGGCTCTCTCCCAACTTCGAGAGTAGTCACTCACAGTCCAGAAGCTCAGATCCATCGGGAATGATTCCGAGAAATCCCCGACTGTGACCCTACCGGCGGCCTCGGAAGGCGACGAGACGCCGCCCTCCGAGGCAGGATCACCGATCACTTCGATCGCGAATCGATTATTCCTTGAGGTAGTTGAGGTCTGGGTCATAAGTACCGATCCGTTGGCCCTTGCGATTGAACATCTTCCAGCCGCCCGACACATTATGCCCGTCAACATCCGGCGTGATGTAGTTCTTCCCGTTCGAGAAGACCACCTGACCGTGCGAATTGAACGGAGCCTTTTGCGCAGGGATTCTCTGCCCATACCCAAGGGCTCCCGCCCTATCCCGTACGGTTCCGGCGTACAACTCCCGGTTCTGCGCACTCCGCCCGGCTACCGAGTCCGGATGATACGGATCACCCTTGAGCGCCGGGGAGGAGGTGTACCCCTCAGGAAGATCACAGTTGCTGTTGTGAACGAGCACCGGTGTCTGACCAGCGAGTACATAGTACGTGTGGAGGTCTGAGACCGTGAGGTTGTACGTGGGCTGCTGGGACAGGTACGTGCGGGTGGCCGCCAGCGAGACGGTCGAGCCGTCGTCGGTGCGGAGTGTCATGCCGGGCTTGAGGTCGCCGGCGTCCAGCCATGCCTGCTCCGACTCCGACCAGAAGGGGTGGTGGTCTGTCGTGACGATGACCTTGACGCCGTCTTCCGTGGAGACCGCGAGGTCCACATAGGACTTGTCGTCTTCGGTGTGGATCGTGGCCGTGACCGTCCTGACCTCGGTTTCACCCGTTTCCGGGTCGGTGGCCATTACCTGGTCACCGACATTGAGGTCCTCGATGGGCTTCGCCGTGCCGTCGGCTAGCAGGACCTTGGTACCTGCGACGAAGCTGTCCTTGCGGACGCAGTCACCTGGACCCTTCTTGAAGATCCATTCGAAGAGCTTCCCGCCCTTGCGCTTAGCTGCTACCGCGTCACCGAGAAAGGGGACGAACGCCACCAGGCTCCAGCCCACCTCCGACCAGTTGCCCTCAGAGGCATAGAGGACGGCATTCAGGCCATCGGCAGCGGCCCCTACGCCGGGGGCGAAGCCGGCTGCGTCGAGGGCGAGATGGATCTCTTCGAGATTGGCCTTCTCGGTGGGGACCCAACCGCCGCAGACGCCCTCCTTCTGGCTGCAGTATCTGCTCTCCTGCTTGACGCTTACGCGCTCCTCGTGTGTTCCCGCGCCATAACGTGTCGTGACAGTCACGGTGGTTCGACTGTCGTGGCCTGTCTTGACGGTCGTCTCAGTCGAGTTGTAGATCCACTGGCCATTGGGGCCCATGGTCATGTGGTCCCTGACCTGCGTGCCGTTGATCGTGCAGCCGCGTTCGCAGTCGGTGATGGGGCGTAGGCCGGTGGGGTCCCAGTAGGTGAGCGGGTTGCCGTTCGCGTACGTGTACCCGTTCATCTGGAGCGGGTCCGTGATGTCGATGATCGGGTCGGCCGAGATGAAGCGGCCGGCCGATGCGTCGTATTCGCGGGCGCCGATGTGGGTGAGGCCGGTGACCGGGTCGTCGACGCCGGAGCCGAGGAAGGTGCGACGGTCGGGCCAGTTGGCCGGCTCGGTGCCGCGAGGGTTGCCGTACGGGTCGTACTTGCGACGGAGGATGGCCTGGCCGGCGGTCTGCTCGACGGCGTTGGTGGCCGTGTTGTGGTGGTCCGAGAGGAGGACCGTGAGCTTGTGGCCCGTCGTCTTGCCCCCTGTGGTGCGGACTGTGGTCGGTGCTCCCGGACTCGTGTAGTAGCGGCGCGCGTCCAGGGCCTGGCCCGCTGTGTTGACCACGATCTCGGCCTCGCCCAGGAAGAGCGTGCGCGTGGTGCCGTTGTCCTCGATGAGGCGGTTGCCTGATGCGTCGTACAGGTACTTCACATCGGGCGTGCCGTCGTTGTCGGTGTCTACGGAGGTCAGCTTGTTGCGGCGGTCCCAGTTCAGGGTCTGCGTGTCGCCGTCGATGACGCGCTGCGTGGTGTTGCCGGACGAGTCGTATGCGTACGTCGACTGGGCCGTCACCGTCGAGCCAGGGGTTCGTACCGTCGAGTCCACCTTGGCGAGGGTGTGCGGCTGGGCCGTCTGTGACGGACCCTCCAGGACCTTGCCGTAGGTGTAGTCGTGGACATCGTCCAGAGCCGAGTCGGTCAGATCGTGGACCGTCATGCGCGTCCGGTTGCCGATGGCGTCGAACTCGTACGAGTGCCAGTACCCGGCGCCGTCGATGCTCGGCGAGACATCGGTGCGGTCCGGACCGGAGCCCGGAGCTGTCGAAGTTCTCGGGCACCCGGCCGTCTTGGCGGTCCAGGCGTGTGCCAGGCGGCCCATCGGGTCGTAGGCGAAGCACTGGCGGTCGATCCGGGTAGGTGACTCGGTGTCCGTGATCGAGGTGATGTTGCCGACCGTGTCGTACGCGTAGGTGAGCGCCGAGATGCGGTTCGGGTTCGCCGTCTCCCTGTCGGTGATCGACTGGGTGTTGCGGCCGGTGTTCTCGTCGTAGAAGTTAGTGGTCCACACCCGGCGGGGCGCCTCGCCCGAGGCCGTGCGGAGGACCTCGCCGAAGGGACCGAGCACCGTCTCGGCCGTGTACCAGGCCAGGCCGGACATCGTGGTCGGTGAGCCCTCGCCGTCGTAGCGGTTGATCACCTTCTCCGCGGCCAGGCCGCCCGGAGTCGCCGGGAGGCTGACCGACTGAAGCTTGCCCGTCTCGGTGTATGTGCTGGTGTACGCGTATGTGCCGGCCAGGCCCGTCGTCAGCGGGGTGCTGGGGATCGTGACCTTCGAGCCCGTGGGGCGGTACTCCGTGTCGTAGCCCGTGACCTCGCTGGTGAACGCGGCGCCGTCGTTGTAGCGGATCGACGCGACCGGGTGGCCCTTGGCGCCGGGAAGGGTGTCGTAGGTCCACTTCGCGACCAGAGGGCCCGTCGCCGAGTCGTCGCGGAGCTCCGTCTGGCGGCCCAGTACGTCGTAGGACGTGTACTGGGCGTGGTCCTGGGCGTCTCGGCTCCAGACCTGCTGGTCGAGGGAGTTGTAGCCGAAGTACCCCGCTCCCATGTCCGGGTCCGTGGAGGACGTCTTACGGCCGCGGGCGTCGTACGTGTACGTCCACTTGTTGTTCTTGGCATCCGAGACCTCGGCGAGGTTGCCTCGGGGGTCGTAGCCGTACGAGGTGTCGATGCTCGTGGTCAGGTCGGTGGCCGTGTAGTGCTGGATCAGGGACGTGCGGCCGAGCGTGTCCGTCCAGGTCTTGACGGAGCGGCTGCCCGAGAGGGGGGTCGTGCCGTCGCTCGACATGCCCGTGCGGGTGAGTGTCCAGTCGCCTTCGTACCGCATGGTGGTCGAGTGCTGGGGGTCGCCCCCGTACAGGGTCGTTGATCGGATCGGTCGGCCGAGCCCGTCGTAGGCGACCTGCGTGGCATTCGGCACCTGCGTGATGGACTGCGGCACGAAGAGCTGAGTATCCGGCTCGCCCTCCGTCAGGTAGCCGTTTCTCGTCTCCCTTGGCGCGCCGCTGACGTTGTAGATGGTCTCCGTGATGATCCGGCCGCCGCCGAGCGCCTCCGTCTGCGTCTGGCGTGGGCGGAGCATGCCGTCGTACAGCGCTACGGAGTCCTGGAACGTGCCGTTGTCGCGCAAGATGCGGGTGCGTACCGCTGGGGCCTTGTTGTTCTCGATCTGGTACTCGAAGCGTGCCGAAGGGTCGGCATTGACCGGGCGGGACGGGGACCACACGGCGGTGACGCGGCCCAGCTCGTCGTACGTACTCGTGACTTTGCGGCTGTTCGCGTCGGTGGCGGCCAGAGCCGTGCCGCGTGCCGGGTCCAGGTCCGTGGTGGTGGAGTGGCCGATCGCGTTGGTGGTGGTGACCTCGAAGGCCGGCCCGGTGGCCGGGCTGTAGGCGACTGTGGCCGAGTTGCCTGCCGCGTCCGTGACCTTGGTCGGGCGACCGTGGACGTCGTAGGTCGAACGCGCCGAGGTGATCCAGCCCGTGCCGGCGCCGTTGACCGTGTCCACCTGGAACGGCAGGCCCTTGACGGGGGCCGTGCCGAAGGCGGAGAGGGCGTCGTACGAGGTGCGGGTGTCGGAGATGACCTGGCTGCCGGAGGCCGCAGCCGCCTCGGCGCAGGTGCCGGCCGTGGTGCGGACGCGGTGGGGCAGGCCGATCAGGTGCTTGGCGGTGTTGTGGACGTACGACGTCACGGTGCACTTCTGGTCGCCCGTCGTCACTCCACCCGAGTCGTTCGGGGTGAGGGTGAGGGTGGCGGCGGTCAGCGGCAGGCCGTATGTGTCGTCGTACGTCATGGTGGTGCGGCCCGTGCGGGTCCTGCCGCCGCTGATCGACTGGATCGACTCGCTGCGGACCGTGGCTATGCGGTACGCCTTCAGGGCCGGGAGGCCGGAGCGTGCCCGGGACGCAGTCTCCTTCACGTAGGGCCAGGACAGGGCCCGGGACGCGACGCTGCCGTCGGCCTTCGTGTACGTGATCGTCTCGGCGACCATTCCCCGGTACGGCGCCAGGTCCTCGCCCAGCGTCTCCGCCCCCGTCGAGTCCTTGACCGTGATCGTGGCCCGGCCCGCGTCGCCGGACATTCCGCGGAAGTAGCGGGTGCGGGTCTGGGACTGCTCCGTCGCGTCCGTGGCGGTGGGGTCGGCGCTCGTGGTGCCCTTCTTTGTGAGCACGCTCGCGTAGCCGCGCCACTGGTCGTAGGTGCGCAGCGCGGGCTTGCTGAACTCGTCGGTGTTCTTGGCCCAGGCGGCGCCGCCCTCGTAGTCGTAGTACGTGATGACGTGCGGCTGCTGCGCCACGAGGTCGATCTCGGTGACCTTCTCCACGACGTACTTGTTGAACCACTCCACCGGCGGTGTGTAGCCGCTCTTGGCGAGGTTCTCGTCCGAGAAGGCCGCCGGGTCGGCCGCCCAGTGGACCGGGAAGCAGCGGGACGTGTTCGACGCCGGGGCGGGGCGGGTGGCGCCGACGGCGCAGGGGGCGGAGTAGGTGACCTGGATCTCGCCGCCCGTCTCCGTGCGGATGGTCTCCACACGCAGCCGGTCGAAGTCGGGTGTCTGGTCCGCGGTGCTCTTCAGGACGCGGTTGGGCATGTCGTCCTTGTTCGGCAGGAACGACACGGCGGGCAGGGCCTTGTTCGACTGCTTGCCGGTGGAGTCGGGGCTGCCGTAGCCGACCCGCGTGACCGACTCCAGCCACAGCGGCGGGTGGGTGTCGGTGCGCTGCTTCGGGAAGGACTGGTGGAGGTTCCAGGTGTCGACCTTGGACAGTGCCGTCGAGCCGGGGGTCCGCTGGCCGTGCGTCTCGATCGCCGTGAGGCGGATGTTGCTCCAGAACGTGGGGGACGTGACGTAGCAGCTCTCGGTGCTGCCGGTCTTGCAGTGGAGGGTGGACGGGGTGTCCCACCAGATCTGCTTGTCCTCGTAGTTCTTGGACTCGAACTTGGCCTGTGAGCAGGTGGTGGTGGGGTCGCCGATGCAGCGCGGGGCGGTCTTGAAGACGACCTTGCCGGCCGGGTCGCCGCTCAGGTTGTCGGAGCGCAGGCCGTAGAGGATCTGCGTCGGGTAGCCGTCGCGGTCGTAGGACGCCGCCTGCTTGAACTTCTCGTTCTTGGCGTAGCGGTTCTGTTCCTTCTTCCAGTCGACGATCATGGCGTTGCCGTGGACGTCCTCGACGTAGTCGAGGTTCCAGCGCCATGCCTGGTTGCAGGAGGAGTCCGCGTACGCGGCGGCGTGGCAGGGCTCGCCGCTGTGGTTGCCGAAGACCGGGACGGTGAGGGCCGAGTTGGTGGCCGCGGTGCGGCCGGGCAGGGTGTTGCGGCCGAACCAGTACTTGGTTCCGTCGCGCGTCGTGACGACCCAGTGCTCGCCGTCGTACGCGGCGGTCTGGGCGGTCTTGGTGCTGCCGTCCTTGGCCTTGTACTCGATCCTGGCGCCGGTGTCGTTCTGCGCGACCCACTTGCCGGTGCTGTCGTCGCGGACGAGTTCGGTGGAGGAGCCGCCGAGCGACATGACGACGCTGTCGGTGGCCCAGCACAGGTCGGACTTCTTCTTGTCCGTGCTGTTGGAGTTGTTCGGGGTGCTGGGCGTGCTGGAGCGGTCGTCGTTGCAGGAGCGGTAGCGGCGCTCGACGAAGCCCGGGTGGTAGTCCCAGCCGTCACCGATCCACGAGGCCTGGCCGTTGGCGACCGACGTGCGGCCGTCGACGGACTGGGACGAGTACGAGAGGGCGATCTTCGGCGTGGGGCCCGCCGGGGGCTCGGGGAGGGTGAGCGGGTACGACCACGAGAAGCCGCCGCCGCTGCCGCCCGCCGTCCAGGAGCCGGTCGCCGAGAGCGAGGTCGCCTTGTACGTGCCGCCGGCGCCGGACGCCGAGTCGGTGGCGGCCAGGACGACCGGGCCGCCGCCCGACTGGGTCGAAAGGCCCTGGGCCTGGCCGGCCGCCGGGTCGACGGTGGCGCGGACGGTTTCGCTGGAGGGGTCGTTGCTGCTGGGGATGTCGACGGGGGTGTTGCACTCCGTCAGCTCGGGGGTGGTGAGGAAGCACTCGGGCAGCTGTGTGAGCTTCAGCCGGGAGGACCACTCGTTGCCGAACAGGTCCTCGAACTGCCCGTAGTCCAGCTCGACGTCGACGGGTGTGGACCCGGTCTCGGGCGGCGTGACCTTGATGATCGCGCCGTCGACGGCGGCCGCTTCGGTGGTGGTGCGCGGCTCGACGGCCACGTCCCAGGTGCCGCTCGGGGCGGGTGGGGTCGGCTCGGACTCGGTCGGGGACGCCTGGCCGATGCGTACGGGCAGGGTGCCGGCCTGGACGAGCTGTTCGCCCGCGCTGTCGAGGGGCACGGAGGCCACGCCTCCGGCCGGAGGCGTGGCCTCCGTCGGGTTGAAGTCGGCCGGCGGCTCGACCAGGGCCCCGGACCAGCTGCTCAGCTCGTCCATCTTGGGCTGGTCCGGATCGGCGGGCGTCTCCTGCTGCAGGTCCATCAGCGTCGGACCGGTGCGGGGGGCGGGGGGTGCGATCGCCCACGCCTCGGCGGGCAGCAGGGTCACCGCGAGCGTGACGGACAGCGTGACGCCGAGGCTGCGGGCGCGTGCCGCGCGGCCGCGGCGGTGCGCCGCGGCGCTCGACCGTCCCGTCGAACGTGAAATCCGCGCTCCCGTAGGCCGGTTGAGCTTTCCGGGCACGCGGAAGGTGCGTCCGGAATCGGACGAGGACATGAGACCCCCCACTTCCACTGCGGGCCGCGAGAGAGAAGGGCCGCAGGGAAATCGACAAATAGCCCGGTGATTGTGCAGGGGTGGTGAACAGGAAATCCACAGCAAACGGATGGCTGTGACATCAATCACGAGGCATATCAACTCAACTGAGTTCGAGTGGTATTTGACACTCAATCAATCAGGAGTCGGGCTGTCGACAATGATCACATGCAAGATCGACTATTACGCCACCAAACCATCCAGAACCACCATCGAGTAGACCGTTTTCATCCAGTACATGGCGATCCGGTCGGCCCTACTGCCCGGATACCGAACCAGGTGGGCGCAGACGGGTCACCTCTTGGACGCACCGAGCCCCGACGGCGGTTCCCCGTAAGCCGGGTGACGAAAACGTGAAGATGGTCCATGCTCTGCTCGCACACATATGCGCGTAGCGGGAATTCCGAGGGCAGCTCAGCATCCAGGCGCCCGCGGGGGGAAAGGAAGTCATGGACGCCTCGAAGGCCGCGGACAGCACGGAGAATTCGCCACCCGGCGATGCGGAGACAGCGCCTGCGTCTCCTCTACCCGCCCCGCCCGCAGGGGAATTGAAGCGCTCACGCAAGCGTCGGCGGTACGCGGCGCTCGCCGCCCTCCTCGCCGTGGCGGTCGCCGTTCCCGTCGGCCTGCAGCTCGATCGGGGCCCCGCCAAGGAGCAGGACCCGCGCGCGGAGGCGAAGGGCGCGCCCAAGGGGCCCGTGACCGCCCCGGAGGCCATGCGGGAGGCTCGCCGTACCGGCAAGGACGTCGTGGTCACGGCTCGGCACACCGCCAGCTCCACCACCTGGGCGCAGCCGGACGGCCGGCTGCGCACCCGTACGTACGGCGACACGATCCGCGCCAGGGTCGGCGGCGAGTGGAAGCCCATCGACACGACGCTCCAGCGCGTCGACGACGGCTACGCGCCCAAGGCGGTCAACGACCCGCTCCTCTTCAGCGCGGGCACGGCGGGCGAGAACGGCGGCAGGGCCTCACGCGCTGTCGCGCGCACCTCCCTCACCAGCAGCGGGGCTTCGGACGACAGCGGCACCTGGACCGACCTCGTACGGCTCAGGACCGATGGACACGAGATGGTGGTCCGCTGGCCCGGCAGGCTGCCCGCGCCTGTCGTCGTCGGGCCTCGCGCCCTGTACGAGGATGTGCGCCCCGGCATCGATCTGCTGCTGACCGCACGCGACAGCGGCTACTCGCACGTGCTCATCGTCAAGAACCGTGCGGCGGCGGACGACCCGCTGCTCGACCGGCTCCGCTACCGCCTGGCGTCCCCCACGCTGAAGTTCGACCTCGACCCGGCGTCGAAGGCCGTCAGCGCCCGCGACAGCGCCGGCAGGGAAGTCGCCGCAGCGCCCACGCCGTACATGTGGGATTCCGCCGGGGACGTCAGGGTCACCATCGGGGAGCCGACCCCCAGCCTCGATCCCGCCGCCCGTGACACGTCGCTCGCCTTGCCCGGGCTCGCAGGCCCCCAACCGGGTTCGCGCGACGCCGTACTCGGCGCCGGCCTGGGCGACGGCGGTCTCCTCGACGTCACCGTCGACCGGAGAATGCTGACCGACTCGGCGACCGTCTACCCGCTCTTCATCGATCCGTCGTTCAAGGTGCACAAGGCCAACTGGACTCTGCTCTACAAGAAGTACGCCAGTTCCAGCTTCTACAACGGTCAGAACTTCAACGACGGTACGAACGAGGCACGCGTCGGCTACGAGTCGGACTCCGGCGGCCTCTCCCGGTCCGTGTTCAGCTTCGACTACGACGAGGTGCTGCACGGGAGCACCATCCACAAGGCGTACTTCCGAGGCCTTCAGACCTATTCCTGGGGCTGTGCGTCCCGGCAGTACAACATCTACCTGACCAGCACGATCTCTCCCACCACGACATGGAACTCCCAGCCGAGCTGGATACGGTTCCTCGACGACCAGGTCAACGGGCACGGCTACAACACCACCAACTGCCCGGACCAGTGGATAGGCATGGACGTCACCTCCGCGGCGCAGGAGGCGTCGCGGAAGGAATGGGGTGTCCTGACGCTGGGACTGCGGGCCGCCAACGAAAGTGACACCGCCGCCTGGAAGAAGTTCCTGGCGAACGGTGAGAACGCCCCGTACATCGAGATCTACCACAACGACCCGCCCAACGAGCCCACCGCGGCCGCCATGAAGATGTCACCCGGCGGCACATGCGACACGGTGTCGCCCTTCCCCGCCTTCGGAAAGTCGGACCTCACCTTCACCGTCACCGGCTCCGACCCCGACGGAAACCTGAAGTACGTCAACCTCCACGTCTGGCCGACGGGCAGCCCCGGCACCCCGGTCACCAACCAGAACCTCACGCCCAGTAGCGGCGGTACCGCCGGCGCCACCATCCCCTGGACGACGTTCACCAACGGCACGACCTATTCCTGGCAGGCCCGCACGATCGACACCGACGGGCTGGCCTCCGCCTGGGGGCCGGCGGGGACGACCGCTCCGTGCCAGTTCACGGTGGACCACAGCGCGCCCCAGGTTCCCGGAGTCTCCTCGGCCGCGTTCCCGGCCGCCGACGACGACGGCTCCGTCTGGTCCACGGTGGAGTTCGGCACGGCCGGGCTGTTCACCTTCTCGACCGGTGGTTCGGACGATGTGAAGGAGTACCAGTACAGCTTCAACACGGCCTTCAACCTCAAGGCGTCCCCCAACCCGCTGCGCGAGGGCCGCGCCATCGTGTCGCTGTCACCGCCGCACGCCGGGCCCAGCGTGCTGTACGTCCGCGCCATGGACAAGACCGGCAATGTGGGCAAGGCGCGGGTGTACTTCTTCTACGTCCGGCCCGCGCCCGTGATGGACACACCGATGGACGTGACGGGTGACAACGTGCCCGACGTCTACACCATCACCCCCGAGGGCAACCTCGAGCTGTACCCCAAGACCGCCGGCACCGATCGGCTCCACCGGGGCATGCCCGCCGCGTACACCACCGCCGGCGGTGCGGCCAAGCTGGTGCCGGACGGCTACTGGACGGGAGCGTCCATCAGCCACAACGGCGACTGGCTCCCGGGCGACGGCATCCAGGACCTGGTGGCACGCATGTCCGACGGCAGGCTGTACGTCTATCCGGGCGACGGGTACTCCGGGTTCGACGTCAGCAAGCGCGTCGAGATCCTGCTGCCCACCGGCTCGCCCGCCCCGTCCACGATCCGGCAGGTCCTCTCCGTCGGTGACGTGACGGGCGACAGCCGCCCGGATCTGCTGGCGATCGCCGGTCAGGACCTGTGGGCGTTCACCGGCTACACCGGGGCCAGCTTCGCCAAGGCGACGTTCCTCTCCGGTGAGGCGTGGGCCGAACGCGACCTCGTCCAGGTGGGCGACATCGCTGCCGACGGTGCGCCCGACCTCGTGTTCCGGGAGAACGCGACGGGGCAGTTGCAGCTGCGGTACGGCAGGAACGCGGCGTCCGGCGGGCTCGACTTCGGGTCGTACGCCACGAAGGCCGCGTCGGCCGGGCAGCTGGACACCTATGGCGCCTCCGGCTGGCGGCGCAGTGCGATCCCGGTGCTGGCCGGTACGCCGGACGTGAACGGGGACGGGCTGCCCGAGGTGTGGGCCCTGTTCGCCGGGGGCGACGTGGCGGTCTACCCGGGCCGGGTGGGCGGGCTCTCCGCGGCGGACGTCTTCTACGTCGTGATGAGCAATGTCAGCACGAGCTGGTCGGGGCACACCGCCATTGGATGACGGAGTCCGGCCCTGACGGCCCCGCCCGAGCATGTCTCGGGCGGGGCCTTCGCGTGTTGGCCGTTCCTGTGTGCTCCTCGCAGGCGTTGTCTGCGGGTGTGGTGTGGCGTGGGGTGTGGTGGGGGATCCGCTGTAAGGCTGCCGCGGGGCGCTGCCGGCTGCCATCGGGCTGCGCTCGGGCCGCTGCTGACAGTCAAGTCAACTTACCGCCAGGTCAGCTACCCGCTCAGCGCGCGGGCGACCAGCCCTCGCCCCGCATCAAGTTCCCGAGCCCCGACCACGCGAAGTGCATCAGCGTCCCCGCCGCCTCCCGCGCCGACACCCCCGGCGTGCCGTTCGCCCAGTCCGCGAGCGACTCCGCCGCTCCCACCAGCGCGTGCGCCAACCCCGCCACATCGCGGTCCGCGAGATCCGCGTCCTGGTGGACCTCACGGGCCGCCTCGCCGATCAGCTCCGTGACGAACGCGACGACCTCCTCCCGCAGCGTCGCCACCTCCGCCGCGAACGGCTCCCCGTGCGTATGGGCCTGACGGTGCAGCACCGCCCAGCCGTCCGGGTTCCCCGACGTGTGTCTGAAGAACGCCGTCAGGCCCGCCCACAGACGGCGGTCGGCCGGTATCCCGGACTCCGCCTGCCCCGCCCCCGTCCGCAGCGCCTCCGTCCGAACCGCCTCCAGCAGCGCCGCCGCCTCACGCCGGATGCACGCCGTGAACAGGTCCTCCTTGGAGTTCAGATAGAGATAGACCAAGGGTTTGGACGCGCCCGCCAGTTCGGCTATCTCGTCCATCGACGCCGCCCGGTACCCACGCCGTCCGAAGGTCCGCACGGCCGCGTCCAGCATCTGCTGCTCGCGCTCCGCGCGCGGCAGGCGCTTCGCCCGCGCACCGGCGGAACCCGTGGCACCCGCGGAACCCGTGGCACCTGCGGAACCCGTGGCACCCGCGGCACCCGTGATGCCTGTGGCCCCCGTAGGGCCGTCGGTGCCCGCAGTGCCCGTGCCACCCATGCTCTTCAACGGCGCCAGCCTCCTCGTACTCGGGAGCCCGTAAGCCTACGAGCCTACGATTCACCACCGAACATCCGTGCCCCCTGACGGAGTTCGACAGGGGGCACAGGCCGGGTGGGCGGGGCGAAGGGCGTCAGACCGCGACCGGCGGTGCCGTCACCTTCTGCTCCGCCTCCCGCACCTCGTACCCGTCGACCGGGGAGGCCGACGCCGTGTTGTACGCGTCGAGGTCGAGGATCTTCTCACGTGCGGCGACGACGACCGGGACGAGCGCCTGGCCGGCGACGTTCGTGGCCGTACGCATCATGTCGAGGACCGGGTCGATCGCCATCAGCAGGCCGACGCCCTCCAGGGGCAGGCCGAGCGTGGAGAGGGTCAGCGTCAGCATGACCGTCGCGCCGGTCAGACCGGCGGTGGCCGCCGAGCCGATGACGGAGACGAGCGCGATGAGCACGTACTCCTTGATGCCCAGCTGGACGTCGAAGATCTGCGCGATGAAGATCGCGGCGAGGGCCGGGTAGATCGCGGCGCAGCCGTCCATCTTGGTCGTGGCGCCGAAGGGGACCGCGAACGACGTGTACTCCTTCGGTACGCCGAGGCGCTCGGTGACCTTGACCGTGACCGGCATGGTGCCGACGGAGGAGCGGGAGACGAAGGCCAGCTGGATGGCGGGCCAGGCGCCCTTGAAGAACTGGACCGGGTTGACCTTGGCGACCGTCGCCAGGAGCAGCGGGTACACGCCGAAGATCACGAGCGCGCAGCCGATGTAGACGTCGGCGGTGAAGGTGGCGTACTTGCCGATGAGGTGCCAGCCGTACTCGGCGATGGCGTAGCCGATGAGGCCGACGGTGCCGAGCGGGGCGAGGCGGATGACCCACCACAGGGCCTTCTGGAGCAGTTCGAGGACCGACTCGGCGAGGGTGAGGATCGGCTGGGCCTTCTCGCCGAGCTGGAGGGCGGCGAGACCGGCGACGGCGGCCATGAAGACGATCTGGAGGACGTTCAGCTCGGTGAAGGGCGTGATGACGTCCGTCGGGATGATGCCCGTGAGGAAGTCGAGCCAGGAACCCGCGTTCTCGGGCTTCTTGCCGTCCCTCGGGGTGAGGCCGGTGCCGGCGCCCGGGTTGGTGAGCAGGCCGATGGTGAGGCCGATGACGACCGCGATCAGCGACGTGATCATGAACCAGAGGAGGGTGCGGGAGGCCAGCCGAGCGGCGTTGTTGACCTTCCGCAGGTTGGTGATGGACACCAGGATCGCGAAGAAGACGAGCGGGGCGACGGCCAGCTTCAGCAGCTGGACGAAGATGTGGCCCACCTTGTCGAGGGTGGTGTACAGCCACTGGACGTCGTAGCTGCGGGCGATCCAGCCGAGGATCACACCGAGGACGAGACCGGCGACGATCTGGGCCCAGAAGGGCACCTTGGGCATGCGGCGCGCGGGCGAGGGCGTGGGCGCGGACGTTTGCGCGGACACGGACACACTCCAGAAGGGCGTGAGGGGGTACGGACTTGGGGCTACGGGGTGCGAGGTGCGGCGCCCGCGCGCGTGGGCGGCGCCGCCGCGTGATGCCGGGCAGGAGCGGAGAGGCTCAGACCTCGCGGCGACAGGCCGCGGAAATCGCGCGACAGAGGTCGACGTGCAGGCGCGCCACGAGCGGGACGCTCGCGGTCGTGTGGCGGTGGCGCACTGCGGTCTTCATGCCAAGAACGTTAACACCTGAGCTTTGAGGAACCCAAAGCCATACTTTGACAGGCGGAAAGCCGGTCACACCTGGGAATGACAACACCCCAGGATGGAACGACCGTTCCGAGCCTGGGGTGGTGAGTGGTGTCGCGCAGCGTGTGACGAACGTTATACGCCGTCCTCCTGCGAGCGGTTGGCCTCCAGCCGTGCCTTGGCGCTGCCGACCTTCTCGACGATCTGCTGCGACATCGCGTCCCGCTGTCGGCGCAGCAGGACGAAGCTGAGCGGCGCCGACACGACGATGGAGAGCAGCAGCACCCACAGCACGTTGGAGTCGCCGAGGCCGCGGGGGATCAGGCCGTAGTACACCAGGCCGTACAGGACGGCGAAGCAGCCGGCGAAGACGCCGATGCGCATGAGCGTGTACTTGAGGGTGGCGCTCGACCTGGTGGTGGCGGTCACGGTGGGCCTTCTTCCTTCTCCGTACTGCGTACTGCGTACTGCGGTTCCACGGTTCTGCCCGACCAGTGAAGCACGGGCGGAATGGATCACTTCAGGGGGAGGAGCATGAAGATGTCGTCGCGGTACACGCCGTCGGCGAGGCGGATGCCGTCCGGAATCCGGCCGACCTCCTTGTAGCCGCACGACTCGTAGAACCGCTCCAGACCCATGCCGCCGCGGCAGGTGAGCCGGATCGCCTCGATACCGTCCATGCCGCGCACGGCGGACTCGGTGGCTTCGAGGAGGGCGCGGCCGTAGCCCTTGCCGTGGTGGCGGGGGTGGACCATGACGGTGTACAGCCAGACCCAGTGGTTCATCATGCGGTGGCTGTTGAGGGTGATGAAGGAGGTGGCGGCGACGGAGCCGTCGTCCTCGTCGTGGCCGACGAGCAGGCGCATACGGCCCTCGCTCATCGCCGTGAGGTGCTGGACCCACTGCGGGTGGATGTCCTCGGGGGTCACGGGCGGAACGAAGCCGACGGCGCCGCCGGCGTTGCTGACATCCGCCCACAGAGTGAGGACACCGTCGCGGAGTGACCGGCCGACGGGCGGGTCGAGTATGAAGTTCAGCGCCATGCCCTCGACGATAGGGGGCTCAGGCCAGCGCCCGGGCGGCAACCCGGAGGTCCGAGACGAGTCCCGCGTAGGCCGCCTCGCGGTCCTCGTCGCCGACTCGGAGGACGGCGGACGGGTGGATGGTCGCGACCAGGCACTCGCCGCGCTCCTCGTACGGGAGGAGGACGCCGCGCTGCTTCGTCACCCGGAACGAGGAGCCGAGCAGCGCCTTCCCGGCGGTGGCGCCGAGGGCGATGAGGACGTCGGGGTCGACGAGCCGGACCTCGGCGTCGAGCCACGGTCTGCAGGCGGTCATCTCGCGGAGGCTGGGGGCCTTGTGGATACGGCGTTTGCCGCGTTCGGGGACGTAGGCGAACTTGAAGTGCTTGACGGCGTTGGTGATGTACGTGTCGTCCGGGTCGATGCCCGCCTCATCGAGGGCCCGGGTCAGGACGCGGCCCGCGGGACCGACGAAGGGCTTGCCCTGGCGGTCCTCCTGGTCGCCCGGCTGCTCGCCGATGAGGACGACTCGGGCGTGGGGGTTTCCGGCGCCGAAGACGGTCTGCGTGGCGGCCTCGTGCAGGGGGCAGCCCCTGCAGCCGGCCGCGGCCTCCCGGACCGCCTTCAGGCCGCCGCGCTCCGGCAGGAACGGTGTGGCGGTGTACGCCTCCTCGGGCGCGACCCTGCTCTTGGTGGCCATGCCGGGCGGGTACCCGACTGGCTCCACGCCAGGCCTGCGGGTCCTTCGTGCCCCGTGGCGGGGCGCCGTACGGTCGTGCCTGCCGCCCCTGTGGGCAACCCCAAGGCAGGCACCGTGCGCCTGGCTTGTGCCCGCGTGCGCGCCCCCGGGCGGGGCGCCGTTCCGCTGTGCCCACCCGTTCCGCCACAGCGGAACGACTGCCCACAGCTCTGGGCGCGCGACCGCCCTCGGACGTGGGCCCCGGGCCGGGGCCCGGGCCGGGGCCACGGGCCGGGGCCACGGGCCGGGGCCACGGGCCGGGGCCACGGGCCGGGGCCACGGGCCGGGGCCACGGGCCGGAACCGGGGTCAGGAGCCAGAGGCCAGGGGCCATGGGCCAGGGGCCAGCCCCCGGTGCGTCAGAGGCGCATCGGCTGGGGAGACTCGCGGAGGGCCGCGTCCGGGCCCGGGTACTCGCGGATGACCTCGTAGCGGGTGTTCCGCTCGACGGGGCGGAAGCCCGCGTCGCGGATCAGGTCCAGGAGGTCGTCGCGGGTCAGCTTGTTCGGCGTGCCGTAGTTGTCCGCGTCGTGGGTGATCTTGTACTCGACGACCGAGCCGTCCATGTCGTCCGCGCCGTGCTGGAGCGCCAGCTGGGCGGTCTGGACGCCGTGCATGACCCAGAAGACCTTGACGTGCTGGACGTTGTCGAAGAGCAGCCGGGAGACCGCGAAGGTCTTCAGCGCCTCCGCGCCCGTGGCCATCGTCGTCCGCGCCTGAAGGCGGTTGCGGATCTTGCCGTCCTTCATGTCCACGAAGTCGTGCTGGTAGCGCAGCGGGATGAAGACCTGGAAGCCGCCCGTCTCGTCCTGCAGTTCACGCAGGCGCAGCACGTGGTCGACGCGGTGCCGGGGCTCCTCGATGTGGCCGTACAGCATGGTGCACGGCGTCTTGAGGCCCTTCTCGTGCGCCAGGCGGTGGATTCGCGACCAGTCCTCCCAGTGGGTGGCGTGGTCGACGATGTGCTGGCGGACCTCCCAGTCGAAGATCTCCGCGCCGCCGCCGGTCAGGGACTCCAGCCCCGCCTCGATCAGCTCGTCGAGGATCTCCGAGGCCGGCAGACCGGAGATCTTCTCGAAGTGGTGGATCTCCGTCGCCGTGAACGCCTTCAGGGAGACGTTCGGCAGCGCCTTCTTCAGTTCGCTCAGCGAACGCGGGTAGTAGCGCCACGGCAGGTTGGGGTGCAGACCGTTGACGATGTGGAGCTCCGTGAGGTTCTCCGACTCCATCGCCTTGGCGAGACGCACGGCCTCCTCGATGCGCATCGTGTACGCGTCCTTCTCGCCCGGCTTCCGCTGGAACGAGCAGTACGCGCACGACGCCGTGCACACGTTGGTCATGTTGAGGTGCCGGTTGACGTTGAAGTGCACGACGTCACCGTTCTTACGGGTGCGCACCTCGTGGGCCAGGCCGCCGAGCCAGGCGAGGTCGTCCGACTCGTACAGCGCGATGCCGTCCTCGCGGGTCAGCCGCTCTCCGGACCGGACCTTCTCCTCCAGCTCGCGCTTGAGCCCCGCGTCCATACGGCTCTGCCTCCCACTACGACTGAAAACGGACTGCACCACCGTACTCCCCCACCCTCCGGGCGAGGGGACCCGCACTACCGCTACGCGTCACATCTGGTCCGGCAGTTCGCCGACCCGGTTCTCCCACTTCGTCGACAGCACGATCGTGGTACGGGTCCGGGACACGCCCTTCGTACCGGAGAGCCTCCGGATGATCTTCTCCAGGCCGTCCACGTCGTTCGCCCGCACCTTGAGCATGTACGAGTCGTCGCCCGCGATGAACCAGCAGTCCTCGATCTCCGTCAGGTCCTTCAGCCTGCGCGCCACGTCCTCGTGGTCGGCGGCGTCGGAGAGGGAGATTCCGATCAGGGCCGTCACGCCGAGGCCGAGGGACGCGGCGTCGACGGTGGCGCGGTAGCCGGTGATGACGCCGGCCGCTTCGAGGCGGTTGATGCGGTCGGTGACGGAGGGCCCGGAGAGCCCCACGAGGCGGCCGAGCTCGGCGTATGAGGCCCTGCCGTTCTCCCGCAGAGCCTGGATGAGCTGCCTATCCACGGCGTCCATATACCTGAAGCCTTCCATTATTCAGCGATCTAGCAAGTTCGGTTGTAGAATCTAAGGCACACAGGGGTGAAGCCCTGTGATTAATTCAGTTGATCAACGACGATCCCTCAGGAGATGACACTCACCGTGTACACGATCGAGATGGCCTACGCCCACATGCGTTCCATGGAGGAGCAGGCCCATCGCTCGCGTGTCCGCAAGGCGGCCGTCGCCGCCCGGCACGATGCGGCCGGCACGACCCGGCGCGCGACGCCGTTCCGTTCCAAGAAGCGCTGAGCCGACGCCGAGCGTCTTCGGCGGCCGCGAAGACCACCGGTCGTCAGTCCTTCCGGGAGCCACCGAGCTCTCCCTTCCAGCGGCGGTAGAGCTGGTGCGGCACCCCCGCCGCGTCCAGCACCCGCCCGGCGACGAAGTCCACCAGGTCCTGGATGTGCGTCGCCCCCGCGTAGAACGCCGGAGAGGCGGGCAGCACCACGGCGCCCGCCTCGTCCAGCGCCACCAGGTGCTTGAGCGTCTGCCCGTTCAGCGGCGTCTCGCGCACCGCGACCACCAGCGGCCGGCGCTCCTTCAGCACCACGCTCGCCGCCCGCTGGAGCAGGTCCTTCGACAGGCCCAGCGCCACTCCGGCCACACACGCCGTGGACGCGGGCACGATCAGCATCCCCTTCGCCGGGTACGACCCCGACGACGGCCCCGCGGCCAGGTCACCCGCCGCCCAGTGCCGTATGTCCGCCCCGGCCACGTCCACGTCGAAGCTCCGCGGCTTGCCGTCCGCGCCCCGGGACAGCCACTCCTCCAGGTCCTCGCGCCAGTGCGCGTCGCGGAAGGCGATGCCGGTCTCGTCCAGCAGCGTCAGCCGCGACGCCCGGGACACCACCAGATCGACGCTCTCCCCGGCGGCGAGCAGCGCGCGCAGCACGGCTGCCGCGTACGGTGTCCCGGACGCCCCGGACACCCCGACCACCCACGGACGACGACGCTGCTCTTCTACCGGCTCCACGCCGCTGAGCCTATCCGCCCGCCCCCGTGCGGCAGCCCGCCCGGCCCCGGGGTGCGGAACTCGGCGGGGTGCCCCGGACGTTTCCGGGTGGACACGCGCGACACGCGGGGGGTGCGATGGACGGCAGAGCGGCGACCGAACGGAGCGGGGCCGAGCAGGTGAAGGCCGCCGCCGGGCTGATGCTGGGCTGGATCGCCCTGCTGTGGGTCCTGGAGGCCGTCGACCTGCTGAGCGGACACGCCCTCGATCCGTACGGGATCACACCGCGCGAGTTCACCGAACTGCGTGACGTCGTCCCGGCCGCGTTCCTGCACTTCGGCTTCGGTCATGTCGCGGCCAACTCCGTCCCGCTGTTCGTCTTCGGCTTCCTCGCCGCGCTCGGCGGCATACGCCGGTTCCTGGCCGTGTCCGCGCTGATCGTGGTCCTGGACGGCATCGGCGTGTGGCTGGTCTCCCCGTCGTACAGCAACACGGCCGGTGCGTCGGGCCTGGTCTTCGGCCTCTTCGGCTATCTGGTGGTGCGGGGCTTCGTGGACCGCAAGCCGCTGGACATCGGCGTCGGCCTGGCGATCGGGGCGATCTGGGGGTCGACGGTCCTGCTGGGCATATCCCCCACGCAGACGGAGGTCAGCTGGCAGGGCCACCTCTTCGGACTGGTCGCGGGCGTCGCGGCGGCCTTCGTGTTCCGGCGCCGGCCGGCACGCTCCGGCGCCGCCACGCTCACACCGTGAGGCCGCGCACCGCCAGGTCCAGCAGCGCGCACACGAAGAGCGCGATCCCGATGAACCCGTTCGTCGTGAAGAACGCCCTGTTCAGCCGGGAGAGGTCACCCGGCTTCACGATGGAGTGCTCATAGAGGAACGCCCCGGCGACGACCACCAGACCGGCCCAGAACCAGAGACCCGCGCCGGTCACGAGGGCGTACCAGACGAAGAGGCCCATCGTGACGGCATGGGCGCCGCGCGCCCCGTACAGCGCGGCCGGGATGCCGAAGCGGGCCGGGACGGACATGACGCCGTGCGCGCGGTCCGCGTCGACGTCCTGGCACGCGAAGATCAGGTCGAAGCCGCCGATCCACACGCCGACGGCGAAGCCGAGGATCACGGCCTCCCACGACCACGCCCCGGTGACCGCGAGCCACGCGCCGATCGGGCCGATGGCCTGGGCCAGGCCCAGGATGGCGTGCGGGAAGTTCGTGAACCGCTTCCCGTACGGATAGACGACCATCGGCACGACCGCGAGGGGCGCGAGCGCCAGGCAGAGCGGGTTCAGCAGCGCCGCGGCGCCCAGGAAGACCACGAGCGCGACCAGCGCGCCGGTCCACGCGGACCGTACGGACATGGCGCCGGTGACCAGCTCGCGGCCGGCGGTGCGGGGGTTCCGGGCGTCGATCTCCCGGTCGATGATCCGGTTGCAGGCCATCGCGAAGGTGCGCAGCCCGACCATCGCGACGGTGACGAGGAGCAGCGTCCACCAGTGGACGGTCCGGTCCTGCTCGTACATCGCCGTCAGTGCGGCGATGTACGCGAAGGGCAGCGCGAAGACCGAGTGTTCGATCATCACGAGGCGGAGGAAGGTACGGGTCCGGCCGCGTTCCGGTACGGCCGCGGCCGCCGAGGCGCTCACAGCCCGTACTCCTTCCAGCGGCGCGTGACCTTCGCGGCCGTCGACGGATCGGACTCGATCATCTCCGGCCAGCCGCCGTCCCGTACGTACCCCTCCTCGGGCCACTTCCGGGTCGCGTCGATGCCCGCCTTGCCGCCCCAGAACTTCTGGTACGAGGCGTGGTCCAGGTGGTCGACCGGGCCCTCGACGACGGTGAGGTCGCGGGAGTAGTCGACGTTGCCGAGGGCCCGCCAGGCCACCTCGTGGTAGTTGTGCACGTCGCAGTCCGCGTCGACGACCACGATCAGCTTCTCCAGCGACAGCATGTGCGCGCCCCAGATCGCGTGCATGACCTTCTGGGCGTGCTTCGGGTACTTCTTCTCGATGGAGACGATCACGCAGTTGTGGAAGCCGCCCGGCTCCGGCAGGTGGTAGTCCACGATGTCCGGGACGATGATCTTGAGGAGGGGGAGGAAGAACCGCTCCGTGGCCCTCCCCAGCGGGCCGTCCTCCGTGGGCGGCCGGCCCACCACGATGGACTGGAGGAGCGGCTTCCGGCGCATCGTCACGCAGTCGATCGTCAGCGCCGGGAAGTCCTCCTGCGGCGTGTAGAAGCCCGTGTGATCGCCGAACGGGCCCTCCGGCAGTGTCCTGCCGGGCTCCAGCCAGCCCTCCAGCACCACCTCGGCGTGCGCCGGGACCTGGAGCGGCACGGTCTTGCAGTCGACCATCTCGATCCGCCGGCCCTGCAGGAAGCCCGCGAACAGGTACTCGTCGATGTCCTCCGGGAGCGGGGCGGTCGACGCGTACGTCACGGAGGGCGGCGTCCCGAAGGCGATGGCGACCGGCAGCCGCTCACCGCGCCGCGCGGCCACCTGGTAGTGGTTGCGGCTGTCCTTGTGGATCTGCCAGTGCATGCCGATGGTGCGCTTGTCGTGGCGCTGGAGGCGGTAGAGGCCGAGGTTGCGGATGCCGGTCTCGGGGTGCTTGGTGTGTGTGAGGCCCAGGTTGAAGAAGGACCCGCCGTCCTCGGGCCAGGTGAAGAGGGCGGGCAGCCGGTCGAGGTCCACGTCGTCGCCGCGCAGGACGACTTCCTGGACGGGCGCGTCCTTCACCTTCTTCGGCGGCACGTGCGTCATCGCGCCGAGCTTCCCGAACGCCTCACGGACACCGACGAAGCCGCTCGGCAGCTCGGGCTTGAGCAGCCCGCCGATCTTGTCGCTGATCTCGTCGTACGACTTCAGGTCCAGCGCCTTCAGCAGGCGCCGGTCGGTGCCGTAGACGTTCATCGCCAGGGGCATCGACGAGCCCTTGACGTTCTCGAAGAGAAGGGCGGGGCCGCCGGCCTTCTGCACCCGGTCGACGATCTCCCCGACCTCCAGATGGGGGTCGACCTCGGCCTTGATGCGCTTGAGGTCGCCTTCTCGCTCCAGCGCCCGGAGCAACGAGCGGAGATCGTCGTAAGCCATGCGCCCCAGTATCGCGGAGGGTGCTCTCGTCGCCGCGCGCGCCCCGGGCGTTTGCCGCCGGGTCCCGGGGGTCGCCCCGCCCGGGACAGCGCGGCCGTCGCCGTACTGGCCCGGAGGCGCCGGAGGGGTACCGGATACTCTGAGGTGGTCACCGGGGCTGTCGAAGCGCGGCCCGCCGTCGCATCCAGGGGGCTGTCCCACATGCTCAGGGCACTGATGTACATCCTGCCGATCGCACTGACGATCTATGCGTTCATCGACTGCCTTAACACCCCCGAGGACGAGGCCAAGCACCTGCCCAAGGTGGCGTGGGTCTTCATCATCCTGCTGTTCTGGATCGTCGGCCCGATCGTCTGGTTCGCCGCCGGCAAGATGCGCCACACCCCGGCGGGCGGCCGCACGCCCAGCGAGTGGCACCGCAACCACCGCACGCAGTGGGTCGCACCCGACGACAACCCCGACTTCCTGAAGTCCCTGCGCGAGGAGAACAAGAAGGACGAGTCCCTCCTCAAGGACTGGGAGGCGGACCTGCGCCGCCGCGAGGAGGAGCTGAAGCGCCGCGAGCAGGGCGACGGCGACGCGCAGCCCCCGTCGGGGAAGTGACGGACGCCGTCACCGCTCCCACGGCGGGATGACGGTCACGGCACCGGTTCGAGAACTCTCCGCGACATGTCAACCACTCTTGGCTGTCCTGCACCTGAAGGTGTGACAGGACGTGTCCTGCGGCGCTGACGCTGCGCGGGGGCGGCGGATGGACAGAGAGCCGTACGGCCGTGAGTCGGTCCTCGACCCCACCGGTCTCGTCACCCGCCTGACCGGCCTCACCCCGCACGGCTTCGCCGAAGTGGCCCCCGAGGCGGAGCCCGGTTCCGGGAAGGGGCGGGGTGGGGGACAAGCGGGCCGCAGGCGCCACCCGCCTATCCACCCACCCACGCCTACAGCGACGTCACCAGGTGCCTACAGCGACGTCACCAGGTGGTGGAACCGCGTCGGCCAGATCGCGAGCCGCGCGCGCCGCAGGTGCTCAGGCCCCTGGAAGGTGTGGGTGAAGCGCAGCACCGTCGCCCCCGGGTCCCCCCGCTCCCCCGGCTCCAAGTGGAACCGCATCCGCCCCGCCGCCCCCACCAGCGAGTACTCGGCGACCCGGTCCACATCCCACGCCGTGACCGTCCCGGAGACCGACCCGGCCTCGGGCTCGTCGAGCCACCGCACCACCACCGCGCCGCCGAGCCGTGGCTCCAGCACATCGACGGCGGCCAGCCACGCGCCGAGCCCCTCGCGGGTGGCGACGGCCGGCCACACCTCGCCCTCCGGGCGCGGGAGCGGCACCACGAAACGCAGGACGTGCGTGTCACCGTGCGTCTCGCCGGCCGCGGCATGCATGACGGCGTCCGTGTCCATACGTCCAGCGTCGCGCGGCCCGCCCCGAGGCGCTACCTACCTCACTCCACGCCCGCGTACGAGTGCAGTCCGTCGACCCAGATGTTCACGCCGTAGTAGTTGAACAGCCAGCAGCCGAAGGCGACCAGCGCCAGGTACGCCGCCTTGCGGCCCTTCCAGCCGACCGTCGCGCGGGCGTGCAGGTAGCAGGCGTACGCGACCCAGGTGATGAAGGACCAGACCTCCTTCGGGTCCCAGCCCCAGTAGCGGCCCCACGCGTCGCCCGCCCAGATCGCACCGGCGATGATCGTGAACGTCCACAGCGGGAAGACGGCGGCGTTGACGCGGTAGGCGAGCTTGTCGAAGGTCGCCGCCGCCGGGAGCCGCTCCATGACGGACCGCGCGAACGCGCCGGGCGTCTCACCCCGCGCGACCTTGCTCTCGTAGGCGTCGCGGAAGAGGTACAGCAGCGTGGCGACGGCGCCGATGTAGAAGACCGCGCCACAGAAGATCGCGGTGGAGACGTGGATCCACAGCCAGTACGAGTCGAGGGCGGGGACGAGCTGGTCGCTCTCGGTGTACAGCCAGGTCGTGGCCAGGCCGAGGTCGAGGAGGACGGTGGTGACCAGGGGCAGCCCGAGCCAGCGGACGTTCTTCCCGGCGACGAGGAAGGCGAGGTACGCGCCGACGGCGACCGTCGAGAAGGTCAGCGAGAACTCGTACATGTTGCCCCAGGGCGCCCGCTGCACCGACATGGCGCGGGCCACGACACCGGCGGCCTCCAGCAGGAACGCCAGCGTGGTCAGCGACACGGCGATCCGCCCGTACAGGTCGCCCTTCTCGTCACCGCCCGCGGCACCCGGGCCGTCCGGGACGTTCCGCGCCCCGGCGGCGCCGCGCGTGACGATCTCGGGCTTGTCCAGCACGGCGGTCGCGCCGCCCTGCTGCTCGCCGCGCACCTGGACGACGGGCGCGCCGGACGCGGGGGCCGCGGCGGCGGTGGTCAGCGCGGCGGCGGTACGGCCAACCTTGCTGCGGCTGCCGAGCACCCACTCGGCGATGTGCGCGAGGAACGCCAGGGTGTACACGGCCATGGCCGAGTAGACGAGGACGTTGCTGATGTGCGCCAGGTTCTCGTTGGTGGAGGCGGCGATGATCACTGCGTTGCCCCTTCGGCAGGAACAGCCTTGTCGGCGGGTTCGGCGTCGTGGTTCTCGGTGTCGCGCTCCGGCGCAGGCGGCGCCGTCGGCGTCACGGAGTGGAGCGCGGCCGCCAGCTCGGCCAGCTCCTCGGGGAGCTTCGCGGACTCGCTCCGGCCCAGCCCCGCCATCTCGAGGACGGTCACGCCGTCCTCACCCTCGACGGCCCGGACCCAGATCCGGCGCCGCTGGATGAACAGCGACCCGATCAGGCCCATGATCGCGGCGACGGCACCGGCGAGCGCCCAGCCGTTGCCGGGCTGCTGGGAGATCTGGAAGCCGGCCCACTCCTTGATCTCGTTCTCGAAGGTGACCGACCCGGCCCCGTCCGGCAGTGTCATGGTCTCGCCGGGCAGCAGGGTCTTCTTGAAGATGTCGCCGTTCTCGTCCTTGAACGGGGTCATCTTGCTGGTGTCCAGCTGGTACACGTTCTGCGGCACGCCGGAGTTCACCCGCAGGTCGCCGTGGTACGCGGACAGGTTCAGCGCCGGGTACACGAGCCCCGGGAACTGCGAGAACATCTCGCCCTTGCCCTTGCCCGCGTACGTCGGCACGAAGAACGCCGGGAGGCCCAGCTGCTCCTTCTCGCCGTTCTTGTCGCGGTAGCCGTCCATCACCTTGATGACGCCCTGCGAGGTGACGTTGGCGTCGATCGGCAGGAGCGGTACGGGGCCCTGGCTGACGATCTTGCCGCGGCCGTCCCGGACGGTGACGACGGGCGCGTACCCGTGCGAGATCAGATAGACCTTGGCGCCGTCGACCTTCAGCGGCTCGTTGACCCGGATGACGGCCTTCTTGTCGGGGCCGCCGCCCTCGGAGTACGTGACGTCGGCCTCGAAGGTGCGGGGCGTGCCGCGCTGGGGGCCGCTCGCCTCGTACGTACCGGTGAACTGTTTCAGTTCGAAGCTGAAGTGGCCGAGGTCGTCCAGGCTGAACAGCGACCCGGACCGGAAGTCGTCGTACTGGCTGAGCGTGTTGGCGAAGCCGTCGCCCTCGACGATCAGCTTGCCGCCCTCGGACTTGAACAGCTGCCCGCAGGCGAACGCCACGAGCATCACGATCAGCGCGACGTGGAAGAGGAGGTTGCCGGCCTCGCGGAGGTAGCCCTTCTCGGCGGCCACCGCGTCCCCGGCCACATGGGCACGGAACCGGTTCTTCCGCAGCAGGCGCAGCGCGGCCTCACGGGCCTGGTCCGGCGTGGCCCCGGTGCGCCACGTGGTGTAGACGGGGAGCCGGGTGAGGCGCTTGGGCGCGCCCGGGGGGCGGCTGCGGAGCTGGCCCACGAACTGCGAGGTGCGGGGCAGGATGCAGCCGATGAGGGAGACGAACAGCAGGATGTAGATCGCGGAGAACCACACCGAGCTGTAGACGTCGAAGAGCTGGAGCTTCTCGTAGACCGGCCCGAGGGTTTCGTGGGCCTCCTTGAAGGCGCGCACCTTGGTCTCGTCCACGCCGTTCTGCGGGACGAGAGAGCCGGGGATCGCGCCGAGGGAGAGCAGGAAGAGGAGGATCAGCGCGACCCGCATGGAGGTCAGCTGCCGCCAGAACCAGCGGACCCAGCCGACGAGGCCGAGCGCGGGCAGGCCGGGCGTGCCGGTGGGGCCGGTGGAGTCGGACCCGGGTTCCGGCTCCTGGGAGGGGGCGGTGGAGAGCTGCTCCCCGGCGGCACCGAGGCCGTCCGCCTGGGACTCCCCCGCCTGCTCGGCCAGCTCGGCCTGCTCAGCCCGCTCGGCCTGCCCGGCCCGCTCGGCCTGCCCGGCCTGCTCGGCCCGCCCCGTCTGTTCGGTGTTGCTCATGGTGAACTCAGATCCCCACCTGGAAGCCGTTGGACCAGCTCTGCATGTCCTGCACGAGTACGTCCCACACGCCGGTGAGCAGCAGCAGGCCGGTCAGGATCATCATGCCGCCGCCGATCCGCATCACCCACGCATAGTGCCGCTTGACCCACCCGAACGCGCCGAGCGCCTTGCGGAAGGCGACGGCGGCGACGATGAACGGCACGCCGAGGCCCAGGCAGTACGCGAGGGTGAGCACCGCGCCGCGCCCGGCGCTGGCCTCGCTGAGCGCGAGCGCGTTGACGGCGGTGAGGGTCGGGCCGACGCACGGGGTCCAGCCGACCCCGAACAGCACGCCGATGAGGGGCGCGCCCACGAGGCCGGCGGCCGGGCGCTTGTGGAAGCGGAACTCCCGCTGCGTCAGCCACGGCATGAGGCCCATGAAGAGGACGCCCATGACGATCATCAGTACGCCGAGGATCCTGCTGAGGGTCTCGCGGTGGTCGAGGAGCCACTGGCCGGAGTAGCCGAAGAGGGCGCCGCCGGAGATGAACACGGCGGAGAAGCCGAGGACGAAGAGGGTCGCGCCGAGCGCGAGGCGGCCGCGCCGTGCTTCGGCCAGGTCGGTGCCGGTGACCCCCGTCACGTACGAGAGGTAGCCGGGGACGAGCGGCAGTACGCAGGGGGAGAAGAAGGAGACCAGGCCGCCGAGCACGGCGACGGGCAGGGCCAGCAGGAGGGCCCCGCTGAAGACCGTCTCGTTCATGGACTACTGCCCGCCGGCCTTCTCGGCGAGGACCGGGTCGATCATCGAGCGCAGCTCCTTCTCGGACACCGCCTTCAGCGACCGTGCGGCGATGTTGCCGTCACGGTCGAGGACGATGGTGGAGGGGATGGCCTGCGGGTGGACGATGCCCTTGGGGAAGCCGTTCAGGATGAGCTTGCCGTACGAGTCGTAGAGGCTCGGGTAGGGGATCCCGAATTCCTCTTCGAACCGGATGGCCTTGGTCTTCTGTGGGTCCCGGGTGTTGATCCCGACGAACTCGACGCCCTTCGGCTTCAGGTCCTCGGCGACCTTCGCGAAGTGCGGCGCCTCGGCGCGGCAGGGCGTGCACCAGGAGCCCCAGACGTTGAGGACGACGACCTTGCCCTTGAGGTCGGCGACGTCGAGCTTCCCGCCGTCCAGCGTGTCCCCGGCGAGCGTGTCGGGGGCCGGGCGCTCACCCTTCGCGATGGTGGTGATGCCGCCGGTGTTGGTGACGAAGTTGGTGTTACCGCCACCGCCGGACGTGCCCTTGGTCTCGCCGCCGCACGCGGTCAGCGCGAGAGCGGCCGCCATGGCGCCGGCGGTGAGCAGGAACCCTCTGGGGGCGCGGCTGAGGCTCATGTGAAAAGTTTCGCATGGCGGTTTCGCGGATCTTGGGCACCCCCCTGGGTGCCCGTAAAGCCCCTTGTGAAGCCTGGTTAAGGCCGCTTAGGCCCCTTGACCCAGGAAGGTGTTCCAGCCGCCGGCCGGTGATTCCCCGACCCCGAGGCCGCGGAGCTTCCGCAGGATCTTGGGGTCCTGCACGTCGAGCCAGTCGACGAACTGCCTGAACGACACGATCCGTACGTCCTTCTTTTCGGCCATGCCTTTGAGTGCCTCTTCGACGGCGTCCATGTAGATACCGCCGTTCCACTGCTCGAAGTGGTTGCCGATGAAGAAGGGTGCGCGATTCGAGTCGTACGCGCGCTGGAATCCGGCGAGATACGCCTCGGTGGCCTGCTTCTTCCAGCCGGGATAGCGCGAGGGCATGCCCTTCGTGGTGTTCTTGGACTGGTTGGCGAGGATGTTGTAGTCCATCGAGAGGACCTCGAAGGAGTGGCCGGGGAACGGCATGGCCTGGAGGGGCAGGTCCCATACGCCCTGGCGCTCGGCCGGCCAGATCTGGCGGCCGCCGGGCGATGAGGCGTCGTAGCGCCAGCCGAGCTTCTTGGCGGTGGGCAGCAGGTTGTCCTGGCCGAGAAGGCACGGGGTGCGGCCGCCGACGAGTTCCTTGCGGTAGTCGAAGGGCAGCGGGTCGAGGTCGGTCCAGCCGCTGTTGGTCTTCCATTCGGTGACGAACCTCACCGCCTGGTCGATCTCGCTGCGCCACTCCTCGGGCGTCCATTTCTCCACGGAACCGGAACCGCCGCAGAAGTGGCCGTTGAAGTGGGTGCCGATCTCGTGTCCGTCGAGCCACGCCTGACGGACGTATTTCAGGGTGTCCTTGATGTGGTCATCGGTGAGATATCCGATGTCGGAGGCTCCGACGCGGTTGTTCGGCGGCCGGTAGAGAGTCTTCTTCGATTCGGGGAGGAGATAGATCCCGGAGAGGAAGAAGGTCATCGCCGCGCCGTGGTTCCTGGCGAGGTCGAGGAAACGCGGGAAGAGGCCGTTTCCGACCTCTCCCGCGCCGTCCCAGGAGAAGACCACGAACTGCGGCGGCGTCTGTCCCGGTTCGAGGGGTGTGGGCCGGGCGGGCTGGTGCGGCTGCTTGCCGGTGTCGGCGGTGGAGCCGTCGCCTATGGGCCGCCCCTGCGGTTTCCCCCCGCCCTGGCCGCCGTTCCCGCCGCCGCCCGATCCGCCCGCGCCGGGCCCGTCGCCGCCCCTCCGGTCACCGCCGAAGGCGCCGCAGCCGCTCGCCCCGAGAGCGGCCGCGGTCCCAACTCCCGCTCCCAGCAAACCCCTTCGACTGATCCCGCGCATATCGTTCCCCATCCGCGCTCGCGTTCGCCGGACAGAAAGTCCGGACCGGCATACAGGGAGATGCGGGGAAGAAGTCGCGGGTTCCCGTGATAATCACACGATTACCGTCGTGATGAAACGGTTACTCGGTAACCGATGATCATTACTGATCGATTAGGCGCCGAATGCCTTCGATTTTCCCTTCACCGGCTTCGCACCGGCCAGCAGATGCACCGGGACCAGATCGCGCGCCGGTTCGCTGTAACCGACCGAGACGATCGTGTCGCCGTGGTACGTGAAGCTCGTCAGCGACGCCAGCGTGCACTGCCGACGCCGCGGGTCGTGCCACAGCCTGCGCCGCTCGACGAAGCTCCGCACGATCCAGATCGGCAGCTGGTGGCTGACGCAGACCGCCTCGTGGCCACGGGCCGCGTCACGCGCCGCGTCGAGGGCGCCCATCATCCGTACGACCTGGTCGATGTACGGCTCGCCCCAGGACGGCCGGAACGGATTGGTCAGATGGCGCCAGTTGGCCGGCTTGCGCAGCGCTCCGTCGCCGACCCCGAAGGTCTTGCCCTCGAAGACATTGGCCGCCTCGATCAGCCGCTCGTCGGTCGCCAGGTCCAGACCGTGCGCCTTGGCGACCGGCGCGGCCGTCTCCTGCGCCCGCTCCAGCGGCGACGACACGACATACGTGACGTCCCGGCCCGCCAGGTGCTCGGCGACCCGGTCGGCCATCCGCCGGCCCAGCTCGGACAGGTGGTAGCCGGCGCGGCGGCCGTAGAGGATGCCGTCCGGGTTGTGCACCTCGCCGTGGCGCATGAGGTGGACGACGGTGACGTCCTCGGGCTTCACGTCGTGCGCCTCGCTCATGCCGTCGCCTCCGCGGCCTCCGCGGCGGCGCGCGCGGCGGCCGGCAGGGCGGCGGCGATCCGCTCGACGGCCCGCTCGTCGTGGGCGGTCGACACGAACCACGACTCGAACGCGGACGGCGGCAGATAGACGCCCTGCTCCAGCATCGAGTGGAAGAACGCGGTGAAGCGGAAGGACTCCTGCCGCTTGGCGTCCTCGTAGTCCATGACCTCGCGGTCGAGGAAGAAGACGGAGAACATGTTGGACGCGGTCTGCAGACGGTGCGCCACGCCCTCCTTGGCCAGCGCGTCCGTCACCAGCCCCTGGATCTCCGCCGAGACCGCGTCGACCTTGGCGTACGCGGCGTCGTCCAGCAGCCGCAGCTGCGCCAGACCCGCGGCGGTGGCGATCGGGTTACCGGAGAGCGTGCCCGCCTGGTAGACGGGGCCGGCCGGGGCGAGGTGCGCCATCACATCGGCGCGGCCGCCGAACGCCGCGGCCGGGAAGCCGCCGCCCATGACCTTTCCGAACGTCATCAGGTCGGGCGTGACGCCGTCGACGCCGAACCAGCCGGCCTTCGACGTACGGAAGCCGGTCATGACCTCGTCGGAGATGTACAGGGCGCCGTTCTTCGCGCAGACGTCCCTCAGGCCCTGGTTGAAGCCGGGGCGCGGCGGGACGACGCCCATGTTGCCGGGGGACGCCTCGGTGATCACGCAGGCGATCTCGCCGGGGTGGCGGTGGAACGCCTCCCGGACGGCCTCCAGGTCGTTGTACGGCAGCACGATCGTGTCGCCCGCCTGCGCGCCCGTGACGCCGGGCGTGTCGGGCAGGCCGAAGGTCGCGACGCCGGAGCCGGCGGCGGCGAGCAGCGCGTCGACATGGCCGTGGTAGCAGCCCGCGAACTTGATCACCTTGCTCCGGCCGGTGAAGCCGCGCGCCAGACGGATCGCGGACATGGTCGCCTCGGTGCCGCTGGACACCAGCCGCACCTGCTCGACCGGGGCCACCCGCGCCACGATCTCCTCCGCGAGCGCGACCTCGCCCTCGCCCGGCGTACCGAAAGAGGTGCCGCGCGCCACGGCGTCCTGCACGGCGGCGATCACCTCGGGGTGGGCGTGGCCGAGGATCATCGGCCCCCACGAGCACACGAGGTCGACATACTCGCGCCCGTCCGCGTCGGTGAGGTACGGACCCGTACCGGACACCATGAAGCGGGGCGTGCCGCCCACGGCGCGGAAGGCCCGGACGGGCGAGTTCACGCCGCCGGGCGTCACCTGGGACGCGCGGTCGAAGAGCGACTGTGAGACTGGGGCTTCGTATGAGTACGACACTTGGGTCCTGACCTGCGAGTACGAGTGGACGGACGGCTTGGTGCGGGCGCTGCCGCCGGGGTGCGGCGGAGCGGTCCGGCGGAGGTCGGGTGAGCCGTGCTCCATTTCACGGCAACGGTTTCACGACAACGGGGCGACGGCCTTGCCTCGTCATGACGCCTTGCTTCACGATCTTGTTTCGGAAGACACTTCAGGATCTTCATTTGGGCAAGGCGCCAGTCGTCCGCGTCTGCGAAACTGGGGCGTCATAGGGAGAGCTCACGGAAACCATGGTGTCAGAGGCCCGGACGTTCTTGCGGACAGGTGTTTCACCATCCGCTCGCGGGGGAGGTCACTGACACGATGATCGGGTTGCGCGGCGGGGGCCGCGTCACCCAGCAAGCAGTCGGGTGGAGATATGCATCGCGGTGGCGGACTGGGCGAGGGGACCGGCGATCTGGGTCCCGAGCGTGCCCGGCGGGGGAGGCACCGACGACAGCGGGACAATCCCGCCCCGAGGGACAAACCCGTACAGCGCGACAGCGCCTTGCAGCGGGACAATGCCGTGCAGCGGGAGGACCCTGTGGGAGGCCGTCCCATGGGGATTGATCCGCCGGGGAGCAGGGGTGGCCGCATGGGGGTGACATACAAGTACTTCGGCGCGCCCAACGGTGCCACCGCCGCGCGCGTGCCGATCTCGATGCGGCCGGAGGAGCTGGGCGGCGACGAGCTGGGCATGGGCGGCATGTTCAGCAAGATCAAGCCGGAGACCATAGCCGCCATGGTGCTCACCGGCCTCCAGGGCATGCCGCTGCACAAGGTGCCACCGCTCGAACTGGTGGTGCTGCACCCCGACTACGCGGTGGTGAAGCTGCCGATGACTGTCGTCGACCCGCTGCGCGGCGTGGGGGAGGAATCCGTGGGCGCCGCCGCGTTCATATGGTCCACGGTCCCGGACCGCGGCGGTCCGCGCGACGCGTTCAACGTCTACCAGCTGCTCCACGAGTGGCAGGACTTCTCCGTGCGGCTCCACGAGGCGGGGCACCAGCCGTACTGCCTCGTCTGGCCGTGACGCGCTCCGGCCCCCGCGTACGGATCGACGTCTGGTCACCCGAGGACTTCGACCTCCTCGCCGCGGTCAACGCGCCGGAGATGATGACGCACCTCGGCGGACCCGAGACCGAGGAGCAGTTGCTCCGCCGGCACAAGCGGTACGTGGCGATGGCCGACGGCCCCCCGGAGGCGGGGCGGATGTTCCGGATCGTGCTGCTCCCCGAGGAGGTGCCGGTCGGGACGATCGGCTTCTGGGAGGCGATGTGGGACGACGAGCCGGTGTACGAGACCGGGTGGAGCGTCCTGCCGGCTTTCCAGGGCAGGGGCGCGGCGACCGGGGCGGCGGTCGCCGTCGCGGAGCGGGCCCGCGCGGTGGGCGCGCGCCGGTACCTGCACGCCTATCCGTCCATCGCGAACGGCGCGTCGAACGCGGTGTGCCGCAAGGCGGGGTTCGAGCTGTTGGGCGAGCGGCTCTTCGAGTACCCGGTGGGGCGTCTGCTGCGCAGCAACGTCTGGCGGCTGGACCTGCTGCCCGACGGGCCGACCGGGAAATGATCTCGCTCGTCGCGGGCGCGCGGTGGCATCCTGGCGGCGTGAACGGACCGGAGATCCACATCAGCTTCCCGCCCGAGCTGGACCTGTTCGTGGCGGCACCGCGCCGCGCCGGCCGGACCGCCCTGGTGACCGACGGCGTTTCGACGCTGGGCCATGTCGTCGAGTCGCTCGGCGTGCCGCTCACCGAGGTCGGTGCCCTGCTGGCCGACGGCGAGCCGGTTCCCGCCTCGCACGTCCCGTCGGCGGGCGAGGACGTGGAGGTACGGGGTGTCGAGCGCCCGCAGGAGGTCCCGGGCGCTCCGCTCCGGTTCCTGCTCGACGTGCACCTGGGCACGCTGGCCCGGCGGCTGCGGTTGCTCGGCGTCGACGCGGCGTACGAGAGCGAGGACATCGGCGACGCGGCGCTGGCCACCCGGTCGGCGAAGGAGCGGCGCGTGATGCTCTCCCGGGACCGCGGGCTGCTGCGCCGCCGGGAGCTGTGGGCGGGCGCGTACGTCTACAGCCACCGCCCGGACGACCAACTGCGCGACGTACTGGAGCGCTTCGCACCGGCGCTCGCCCCGTGGACCCGCTGCACCGCCTGCAACGGCCGGCTGACCGAGGCGGACAAGGACTCCGTCCGCGAGCGCCTGGAACACGGCACGCGGCGCACGTACGACGTGTTCGCCCGGTGCACGGACTGCGACCGCGTCTACTGGCGCGGCGCCCATCACGCCCGCCTGGACGCCATCGTCCGCGACGCCCTCCGCGACTTCGGCGGCGCGCCGGCGTAGCGGGGATTCCGATTTCGTACTCTCGCATTCGGTGAGCCACGCGGGCCGTGCGACGCTGACCGCATGCTTGTCGCCCGTTCCGCCGCACTGTTCCTCCTCGCCGCGCTCTGCGAGATCGGCGGCGCCTGGCTCGTCTGGCAGGGCGTTCGCGAACACCGCGGCCTGCTCTGGATCGGTGCCGGCGTCCTGGCCCTGGGCGCCTACGGGTTCGTCGCCACGCTCCAGCCGCAGCACGACTTCGGGCGCGTCCTCGCCGCGTACGGCGGTGTCTTCGTCGCCGGCTCCCTGGCCTGGGCCATGGTCGCCGACGGCTTCCGCCCGGACCGCTGGGACGTCACGGGCGCCCTGATCTGCCTCGCCGGAATGGCAGTGATCATGTACACCCCACGCGGCCACTGAGCCCGCCTATGCTGACGACGTACCGCTCACCGGCCTGAGGAGCTCGCACCACCATGACCGCCGCCGCCCTGCCCGTCGCCGTCGTCACCGGAGCCAGCAGCGGCATCGGCGCCGCCACCGCCCGCGGGCTCGCCGCGGCCGGTCATCACGTCGTACTCACCGCCCGCCGCAAGGACCGCGTCGAGGCCCTGGCGGCCGAGCTCACCGAGGCCGGCCACCAGGCCACCGCGCACGCCCTCGACGTCACCGACCGGCCGGCCGTCGACGCCTTCGCCGCCGCCCTCGACCGCTGCGACGTCCTCGTCAACAACGCCGGCGGCGCACTCGGCGCCGACCCGGTCGCCACCGGCGACCCCGACGACTGGCGCCGTATGTACGAGGTCAACGTCATCGGCGCGCTGAACATGACCCAGACCCTGCTGCCCGCCCTCACCGCGAGCGGCGCGGGCACGGTCGTCGTACTGTCCTCCACCGCGGGCCACGCCACCTACGAGGGCGGCGCGGGCTACGTCGCCGCCAAGAACGGCGCCCGCGTCCTCGCCGAGACCCTCCGCCTGGAGATCGTCGGCACCCCGGTCCGCGTCATCGAGATCGCCCCCGGCATGGTGAAGACGGAGGAGTTCGCCGCCACCCGCTTCCGCGGCGACATCGAGAAGGCCGCGAAGGTCTACCAGGGCGTGCCGGACCCGCTCACCGCCGACGACGTCGCCGACACCGTCACCTGGGCCGTCACCCGCCCCCCGCACGTCAACATCGACCTCCTGGTGGTCCGCCCCCGCGCCCAGGCGTCCAACACCAAGGTGCACCGCGAACACTGATCCAACCGGGTGAATCCACCCCGTCACCCGTACGACACCCGAACCCCCGCCCTAGGCTCGCGGACAACCACACACAAACGGCCCATGGCCGGGACGGCATTCCCAACCATGGGCCTCACCACAGGAAGAAGAGACCTTCCCCTGGCTGAACGCGAGCCTAGCGCGCCCTTCATGGACCTCGAAGACCCCGACTACGCGTACATGTTCGGCTTCCTGCAAGCCGACGGACACCTGAGCCTGGGGGCGGGCCAGAAGGGGCGCTTGACCGTTGAGATCAACGCGCGGGACCTCCACCTCCTGCGGGAGTTCCAACGGCTTACGCCGTACAACACGTCCATCACGCAGCGCACCCGCTCGACCAACTTCGCCGATACTCACCACTCGGCCACATGGAACCTCTGCTCACTGGAAGCCAGGACGCGTCTCAACGCTCTGGGGCTGCCCTACGGCAAGAAGTCGACAAAGATCACACCCCCTCGGGTGCCCTTCTCCCGACCGGACTACCTGCGTGGCGTTGTGGACGCCGATGGTTCCGTCGGCTACACCAGCCAGGGCTTGCCCTTCATCTCCCTCGCCACCGCGAGCACGGCCATCGGGGCCTATCTCTGCCACTACGCGAAGAAGGTGACGGGTGCGGAGCGCACTATCAGGCGCAACGCCCGCGACAGCATCTACAACGTCCTCTACACGAAGGAAGCGGCCCAGGAACTGGGCGCGCATCTGTACTATCCGGGCTGCCTGAGCCTGGAGCGTAAGCGCGCAGCGGCCGCAGCTCTCTCCGGCTGGGTGCGCCCTGCGGACATGAAGATCGCACCGCCCCGGCGCCGCTGGCAGGCGTGGGAGGACCGAGTCCTCCTCAAGCACGACAGGCCCACCGACGCCGCTGTGGAACTCGGCCGCACGGAGCAGAGCCGCAGCCTTCGGCTCTGGCGTCTGAAGACCGGGCGGGTGCCCATGCCTCCCCGGCAAGACGCCACGTGCTGAGACCCGCCGCCTGGCCCCTGAGGAAGACTCCGGGGCCTGGCGCAGTCTCAGCCCTTCACGCAGATGACCTGCTCAAGCTTCGCAACGACTTCGACCAGGTCTCGCTGCTGCTCCATCACCTGCTCGATCGGCTTGTATGCGGCCGGGATCTCGTCCACCACGCCGGAGTCCTTGCGGCACTCGATGCCTCGCGTCTGCTCCGCCAGGTCGAGTGCTGTGAAACGCCGCTTGGCGGCGTTTCGGCTCATGCGCCTGCCCGCACCGTGCGAGGCCGAGTTGAAAGCCTTCTCGTTTCCCAAGCCCTTCACGATGTAGGTGCCGGTGCCCATCGACCCCGGGATGATCCCGTACTCGCCGCCGCCGGCTCGGATCGCTCCCTTACGGGTGACCAGCAGATCCATGCCTTCGTAGCGCTCCTCCGCCACGTAGTTGTGGTGGCAGGAGATCTCCGGCTCAAAGGTCACCTTCGCCTTCTTGAACTCCTTGCGAATCACGCTCTTCAGGAGCGCCATCATGATCGCGCGGTTGTACTTCGCGTACTCCTGCGCCCAGAAGAGGTCGTTGCGGTAGGCCGCCATCTCAGGAGTGTCCGACACGAAGACCGCGAGGTCATGGTCGACCAGGCCCTGGTTGTGCGACAGGGTCTGCGCCACACCGATGTGGTGGTCGGCCAGTTCTTTGCCGACACCCCGCGACCCTGAATGCAGAACGAGCCACACCGAACCGACGGAATCCGTCAGAAGTTCCAAGTGGTGATTTCCGCCGCCGAGCGTACCCATCTGCCTCGCGGCCCGCTCCTGGCGGAACTTCACGGCCTCCGCGACCCCGTCGAACCGTGCCCACAGGTCCTCGAAGCCCGTCAGCGCGAAGCCGTGGAACCGGCCGGGGTCCACCATCTCGTCATGCATCCCCCGGCCCACCGGGATCGCCTGCTCGATCCTCGTACGCAGCCGGGACAGGTCCCCGGGCAGGTCGTTCGCCGTGAGGGACGTCCTGACGGCGGACATACCGCAGCCGATGTCCACGCCGACCGCCGCCGGGCAGACAGCGCCGCGCATGGCGATCACCGAGCCGACCGTGGCGCCCTTGCCGTAATGGACGTCCGGCATCACCGCCAGGCCCTCGACCCACGGCAGCGTGGCGACGTTCCGCAGCTGCTGCATCGCGGATTCCTCCACGGACCCGGGATCCGCCCACATCCTGATCGGGACCTTCGCCCCGGGCACTTCGACGTACGACATGCTTCCCTGTCCCCCACAAAAAGTCTCATAGCGCAAAACCGGTGCCATAGTCCGCATAACTGACAGAGGACCGGCAGCGACGGCTGCGCGTGCGATACACATTGTGTCCACCGGCCGCAGACCACCGGCAAGCTGTTTTCACCGTGACCGCAGGGAAGGGAGCCCGGGACCGTGCAGCGAAGGGCGTACGCATCCGGCCTGTCCGCGCTCCTCGCGGCACTCACCGCTACCACCCTCGCCGGATGCACCTCCGGTTCGGGGACCGGCGGTTCCGGCGCCGACGCCAAGTCCGGCACCGCCGCCGGCTCCGTCGCGGCCCCCGGCCGGTACCGCACCCTCTACGAGCCTTGCGGCTCCGTCGCCCGCGCCACCCTCCAGGAGATGCTGCCCGGCGTCACCCGGCTTTCGCCCGAGCAGCGCGACCGCGTCCTGCGCGGCACCGCGGCCGTCACATACGACACCGACCGGCGCGCCGGGTGCAGCTGGAAGGCGGACGGCCTGGACGCCATCCACCACCTCACCCTCGACTTCGAGCGCGTCGTCTCGTACGACCCGACCGTCAGCGACGAGACCCGCGCGCAGGAGGTGTACGCGGGCAAGGAGGCCGGCGCCGGCCTGACCCCGGCCACGCCCACCGCCACCGCGAGCACCGGCACGGGCACCACCGCACCCGGCACGCCCGGCACGCCCGCCGCACCCGGGACGACCACCCCGGCCGCAGGGCAGGAGGCGCAGACCGTCTCCCCCGCACCCGCGACTCCGGGCGCACCCGCCTCCGCCCCCGTCCCGCCGCCCTCCGCGCCGCCCTCCTCCGCGCCGCCCGCCCCCTCCGCCCCGCCCCAGGGCCTGGAGCCCCGCCTGCTGACCGACCTGGGCGACGCGGCGTTCCTCGACGACGTCCTCGCACCGGCCGGCTCGGCCGCCCAGCAGCGGACCGTGAGCGTGGTGTTCCGCACATCGAACGTGATCGTGACCGTGCGGTACGGCGCCCAGCCCATGCGTGTCGGCGAGGTTCCGGACAGTGAGGAACTGCAGGAGAGGGCGCGGCAGCTGGCCCGGCGTCTGGCCGATCGGTTCGACGAGTGACAGGTGCCCGGGGCACCGTCGCCCGGTGCCCGGCCGGGCACCGTGATGTGTGACCGGGCGCCGGACCGGTGCCGAGTCGGGCTACCGTGGCCGGGCCGGATCGCCCGGCCGTACGACCGGACCATACGACTGGACCGTGCGAAACCGGACCGTACGAAACCGGACCGTACGAAACCGGACCGCATGAAAAGCGACAGAGCGACTGAAGGAACCATGCACCGATCAGCCCCGCGTCTCACCCGCATACTCGCCTGTGCCGCCGTCCCGGCGATGCTCGTCGCCACCGGCTGCTCGTCGGACGACTCCGGCTCCGGCTCCGGCACGTCGGCCTCCGCGTCCACCGCGGCCGGCTCGGCGGCGCCCTCCGCGTCGCCCACGCCCACGCCGAGCGTGGCGCCCGCGAAGTTCCCCAAGCTGCCCGACGCGTGCAAGGCCATCACCGCGAAGACGATCGACGAGCTCGTCCCGGAGGTGAAGGCGAAGGCCGGTACGCCGGGCAAGTCCTCGGACCTGTCCAGCCGGGGCAGCTGCTCCTGGAACGGCCTCGAGGACAAGGGCGTCAAGGGCTCCGACTACCGCTGGATCGACATCTCGCTGCTCCGCTTCGAGTCCGACCAGACGCTGGGCAGCGGTGAGAAGCGGGCCCAGGACAAATACGCGGACAAGGTCGCCGAGGTGAAGGCCACCGAGGGCGCCATCGACGTCCGTACATCCTCCGCCCAGGGCGTCGGCAACGAGGCGCGGGCCATCAGCTACTCCCTGAAGAAGACCGGCGAGACCTTCCGGTACGGCGTGATCGTGACCCGTACGGAGAACGTGGTCATCACCGTCTCGTACAACGGCACGGGCTACGCGGGTGCCAAGACCCCGGCGGCCGGCACTCTGATGGAGGGCACGGTGAAGGCCGTCAAGGAGGCCGTCGCCGCGGTCGCCGCCGCCAACAAGTAACCCGCGGGCAGCAGGAGAACGATACGATCCGGCCTCCCCGGGGGCCGGTTCTCGCACGCGTGTGCCAGGCTGTGCCCTCGAGGTCGAGCTTTCGGACAGGGGAGGGGACCGCGGGTGGCCGCGATGCAGCTGACACGGACGCACCGCGTATTGATCGGTGTCGTCGTCGCCGGCGCCTTGATCATCGCCGGTATCGGCTTCGCGGGGTCCTATGCCGCGGTGCGTGAACTCGCCGAGAAGAAAGGATTCGGCGACTTCTCCCTGGTGTTCCCGATCGGTATCGACGCGGGCATCTGCGTACTGCTGGCCCTGGACCTGCTGCTGACGTGGATGCGGATCCCGTTCCCGCTGCTGCGGCAGACGGCGTGGCTGCTGACCGCCGCGACGATCGCCTTCAACGGCGCCGCGGCATGGCCGGATCCGCTCGGTGTGGGCATGCACGCGGTGATCCCCGTGCTGTTCGTCGTCGCGGTCGAGGCGGCGCGGCACGCGGTCGGCCGGATCGCCGACATCACGGCCGACAAGCACATGGAGGGCGTGCGGCTCACGCGCTGGCTGCTCTCGCCGGTGCCGACGTTCCGGCTGTGGCGGCGGATGAAGCTGTGGGAGCTGCGCTCGTACGAGCAGGTGATCAAGCTGGAGCAGGACCGGATGATCTACCAGGCGCGCCTGCAGGCCCGGTTCGGGCGCGCGTGGCGGCGCAAGGCGCCGGTCGAGGCGCTGATGCCGCTGCGCCTGGCGAAGTACGGCGTGCCGCTGGCCGAGACGGCCCCGGCGGGGCTGGCGGCGGCGGGCATCGAGCCGGTACTGCTCCCGCCGGACCCGACGGTGGCGGTGCCTGTGCAGGTGCAGGAGGTGGCCACGGCGGCCGCCGTGGCGGTGGCCCCGGCTCCGGCCGCGGCGGAGTTGCCCCAGTCGGCCACGCCGGAGCAGCCCCGGCGGCAGCCGCAGGCGCAGGAGCCCGGGCAGACGGCACAGCCCACGGAGGCTGCGCAGACCGCGGAGGCTGCGCGGACCGCCCCCATACCGCGGGACGGGCGGGCGCCGCGGCCCGAGCACGGCTCCCCGGTCGAGCAGCCCCGGGTCCACCCGGAGCCGGACCAGCCCGAGCAGCCGACCGGGCATGCGCCGGGGCCGGAGCCGGAGCAGTACGTGCCCTCCGGCCACGTGAGCCCCTGGTTCTCCGCGCCCAAGCCGCCGCAGGAGAGCGGCTACGCCGGCACGTACGACCCCACCACGTACGCCGAAGAGCCCGCCCCGCCCTCCCTGCCCGCCCAGGCCCACCCCGAGGCGCGGCCCCAGACGCAGGCCGAGGCCACGGTCCCGGACGCGGAGGAGGACGAGTTCGGCCGTGCCGCGTACGAGATCTTCCGGACGTACGTCGGGCAGAACGGCGACTGGCCGAGCGCCGACGTCCTCGACATACACCTCGCCGACACGTACGGCCTCCAGCATCCGCGCAGTGCGGCGCTGCTGCGCCGGCTGCTGCCCGACTTCAAGAGCCGGTACCAGGCGGAGCTGGAGGCCGAGCACATCGCCTGACGCCGGGCCGGCGTTCCGGCACCCGCGACGCCGGGCAGTGTCGAGCGCCGTCCAGGCGCGAAAGAGGGTGCTGGGGGCAGAGCCCCAGTCTCGGGAAGGCGCGGGACAGGGGAAGGACCCGCCGGAGACGATCTAGGCGCGCCGCTTGCTCGTCTCCCCGTACACGGCGATGGCCGCGCCGACGAGTGCGATGACGGCGTATCCGGCCGTGGGGATCTCCCACCACTTGTGGAGGAGGCCCCACGGCTCTTCGCTGAAGACCTTTCCGGCGATTCCGAGGGCACCCTGGATGCCCACGACCCAGCCGACCACTGCCACGAGTTCCTTCATGGCTCCACGGTCTCGTGCCGGGTCCCCCCGTCGCGTCGTGCGCGGGGCCGAACCCCGGCTCATCCGAACGATGCAGGAACGGCCGAGGGCCCCACCCACAGGGTGAGGCCCTCGGTCACCGGCACAGCACAGGCGCCGCACAGGCGCGGGCGTGCGTCTTACGCGCCGAGCAGCTTGCGCACCCGCTCCGCGCCGACCGCGAGGAGCAGCGTGGGCAGGCGCGGCCCGGTCTCGCGGCTGACGAGGAGCCGGTACAGCAGCGCGAAGAACGTGCGCTGGGCGACCTTCAGCTCCGGCGTCGGCTTGGCCTCCGGGTCGAGCCCGGCCATGACCTTCGGCACGCCGTAGACGAGCGTGGTGAGCCCGTCCAGCGACCAGTGGCTGTCGAGGCCCTCCAGGAGCAGCCGCAGCGACTCGCGGCCCTCGTCGTCGAGCGACCCGAGCAGCTCCGTGTCGGGCTCGTCGCGCACGATGGTGCGGGCGTCGGCCGGGACCTGCGTGGTGATCCAGTTCTCGGCGCGGTCCAGCCGGGGCCGTACCTCGTCGAGCGTGCTGAGCGGATTGGCCGGGTCGAGCTCGCCGAGGATGCGCAGGGTCTGCTCGTCGTGGCCCGCGGTGATGTCGACGACCGAGGCCAGCGTCCGGTACGGCAGCGGGCGCGGTGTGCGCGGCAGGTCGCCGGCGGCGGTGCGGACGGCCCGGGAGTGGGCGGCGACGTCGGCGGGCAGGGCACTGCCGTCGGCGACCTTGGCCTCCAGCTTGTCCCACTCGTCGTAGAGGCGCTGGATCTCCTGGTCGAACGCGATCTTGAAGGACTGGTTGGGCCTGCGGCGGGCGTAGAGCCAGCGCAGCAGCGGCGCCTCCATGATCTTCAGCGCGTCGGCCGGGGTGGGGACGCCGCCCTTGGAGGACGACATCTTGGCCATGCCGGAGATGCCGACGAAGGCGTACATGGGGCCGATGGGCTGGACTCCGTCGAAGATCTCGCGGACGATCTGGCCGCCGACGACGAAGGATGAGCCGGGCGAGGAGTGGTCGACGCCGCTGGGCTCGAAGATCACGCCCTCGTAGGCCCAGCGCATCGGCCAGTCGACCTTCCAGACCAGCTTGCCGCGGTTGAACTCGCTGAGCGCCACGGTCTCGGAGAAGCCGCACACGCAGGTGTACGTCAGCTCGGTCGTCTCGTCGTCGTACGCCGTGACCGTGGTGAGGTCGCGCTCGCACCGCCCGCAGTACGGCTTGTACGGGTAGTAGCCCCCGGCGCCGCCGGAGCCGTCGTCCTCGCTGGCCGCGCCGGAGCCCTCGGCGGCCTCCAGCTCGGCCTCGTCGACCGGCTTCTGCTGCTTCTGCTTCTGCTGGACCTTGGCCTTGGGCCGGCCGGTGGTCTTGTCCTTCGTCCGGTACCGGTCGAGGATCGCGTCGATCTCGCCGCGGTGCTTCATGGCGTGCAGGATCTGCGCGCGGTAGGCACCGGCCGTGTACTGCTCGGTCTGGCTGATGCCGTCGAACTCGACGCCCAGCTCCGCGAGCGAGGCGACCATGGCGGCCTTGAAGTGCTCCGCCCAGTTCGCGTGCGGGGAGCCGGCCGGGGCCGGGACGGACGTCAGCGGCTTGCCGATGTGCTGGGCCCAGGACTCGTCGACGCCGGGGACGCCGGCCGGGACCTTGCGATAGCGGTCGTAGTCGTCCCAGGAGATCAGGTGCCGGACCTCGTGCCCCCGGCGGCGGATCTCGTCGGCGACGAGGTGCGGCGTCATGACCTCGCGGAGGTTGCCGAGGTGGATGGGGCCGGACGGGGACAGGCCGGAGGCGACGACGACCGGTTTGCCAGGCGCACGTCGCTCCGACTCGGCGATGACCTCGTCCGCGAAACGGGAGACCCAGTCGGTCTCGGTGCTGCTCTGAGCCACGATCGGCACGTCCTTGATGTGTCTATGCGGGTTTCGAAGGGTTGGTGCGGGGTGTTGCCCCACGCCATTCTCCCAGACGGAACAACCGGACCCGAGGTTGTCCACAGGCCGTGGAACAGACCGTGCGGGAGACCGGCGAACGCACCGGGGAGAGGCTCGGGGCGGTCGCGATAAAGAGGTTGCTCGGCCATGGGACACTTGACAACCGGAAAAGCATCACTCCGACACGACACAGACCCCGACTCAGGAACGGAAGCTCATGGCCTCGGTCCCTTCCCTCGCTTCGACCGTGCAGCAGCGCCTCGCGGACGCCCTCTCGGCAGCCCTGCCGGAGGCCGGTTCCGCCGACCCGCTGCTGCGACGAAGCGACCGGGCCGACTTCCAGGCCAACGGCATCCTGGCCCTCGCGAAGCAGCTGAAGGGCAATCCGCGCGAGCTGGCGACGAAGGTCGTGGACGCTCTCCCGGCGAACGACGTGCTGAAGGACGTCGAGGTCTCGGGCCCCGGCTTCCTCAACATCACGATCAGCGACCGGGCGATCGTCGAGACGCTGGCGGCCCGCGCCGCCGACGACCGCCTCGGCGTCCCGTACGCGCAGAAGCCCGGCACCACGGTCATCGACTACGCCCAGCCGAACGTGGCGAAGGAGATGCACGTCGGCCACCTGCGGTCCGCCGTCATCGGCGACGCGATGGTGCAGATCCTGGAGTTCGCGGGCGAGAAGGTCGTCCGGCGCCACCACATCGGCGACTGGGGCACCCAGTTCGGCATGCTCATCCAGTACCTGATCGAGCACCCCCACGAGCTGGACCACAAGGCGGACACGAGCGACACGCATGCTTCCGGCGAGGAGGCCATGTCGAACCTGAACCGCCTCTACAAGGCGTCCCGCGCGCTGTTCGACTCCGACGAGGAGTTCAAGGCGCGCTCCAGGGACCGGGTGGTCCTCCTCCAGTCCGGCGACCTGGAGACGATGAAGCTCTGGCAGCGGTTCGTCGACGAGTCGAAGATCTACTTCTACTCGGTCTTCAACAAGCTGGACATGGAGATCGACGACCCGGACGTGGTCGGCGAGTCGGGCTACAACGACATGCTCGACGAGACGTGCCGCCTCCTGGAGGAGTCGGGCGTCGCCGTCCGCTCCGAGGGGGCGCTCTGCGTCTTCTTCGACGACGTGAAGGGCCCGGACGGCAACCCGGTGCCGCTGATCGTACGGAAGTCGAACGGCGGGTACGGGTACGCGGCGACCGACCTGTCCGCGATCCGCGACCGCGTGCGGAACCTGGGCGCGGACACCCTCCTGTACGTGGTGGACGCGCGGCAGGCCCTGCACTTCAAGATGGTCTTCGAGACCGCGCGCCGGGCCGGCTGGCTGGACGGCGACGTCAAGGCGGTCCAGCTGGCGTTCGGCACGGTGCTCGGCAAGGACGGCAAGCCGTTCAAGACCCGTGAGGGCGAGACGGTGCGGCTGGTGGACCTGCTGGACGAGGCGATCGACCGGGCGTCGGCGGTGGTCCGGGAGAAGGCCGAAGGCCTCCCCGAGGACGAGCGGCTGTCCGAGGAGGAGATCGCCGAGCGCGGCGCCCAGGTGGGCATCGGCGCGATCAAGTACGCCGACCTGTCGACGTCCGCGTCCCGGGACTACAAGTTCGACCTGGACCAGATGGTGTCGCTGAACGGCGACACGTCGGTGTACCTCCAGTACGCGTACGCGCGTATCCGGTCGATCATCCGCAAGTCGGGCGACGCGAAGCCGGTCGCGCATCCGGAGCTGGAACTGGCGTCGGCCGAGCGCGCGCTGGGCCTGCACCTGGACCGGTTCGGCGAGGCGCTGGCCGAGGTGGCCGAGTCGTACGAGCCGCACAAGCTGGCCGCGTACCTGTACCAGCTGGCGTCGCTGTACACGACGTTCTACGCGGAGTGCCCGGTGCTGAAGGCGCCCACCCCGGAGCAGGTCGAGAACCGGCTGTTCCTGTGCGACCTGACCGCGCGGACGCTGAGCCAGGGCATGGCGCTGCTGGGCATCCGTACGCCCGAGCGACTCTGAGCACAGGGGTACCGGGGGGCGGCGCGCGTCGCGCCGCCCCTTCCTGGGCGCTCCCTCAGATCAACGGGTGCGAGGGCTTCCCCTTCTCCTCGTCGATCTCGACATGGGCCTTCTGCAGCAGTTGCGTGGCGATGTCCATCAGCGCGCGGGCACCCGCGATCTCCTCGCCGACCCGCAGCTGCTCGTGGTCGGAGGGGTGGCGCTGGGCTTGGCCGTGCCCGCGCACCTCGGTGCCGTCAGTGAGCCGTACCAGTGCGGCGGCCTTGGTGCGGTTGTCCTCCTCCTTGAACTCCATGTCGACATGCCATCCGACGAGTGTGTGCATGGCGATTCACCTCCGGTGGTTCCCTTCCAGGGTGCTCCGAACGGCCTGAGTTCGCTCCTCCACCCGGGTACTCAAATTTGACCACCAGAACGCGCCAGTTGGTGCCGGAGACCGCGACCTCGCACCCGCCCCCGAGATTCGACGGCCCCGGAGCCCGTACCGGCAGGCGGCGCCTCCGGTCGGCGGTGACCCCCAGCACATTCGCAGCGAAAGCGGCTTCCGGGCCCGGCGCGCCGCCCTACGCTCCCCTCATGCGCTACGCAGACGGCCCGACCACGAGCACCGAGACATCCGTCGCCGCACCGCCCGCCCGCGTCTGGGAGCTGGTGACGGACATCGGCCTCCCGGCCCGCCTCAGCCCCGAACTCCAGCGCGCCACCTGGCTCGACGGGGCGACCGCCCCAGCCCTTGGCGCCCGCTTCGAGGGACTCAACACACACCCGCTGCTCGGCGAGTGGCGCACCCACTCGTACGTCGTGGAACTGGTCGAGGAGCGCGCGTTCGCCTGGGCGGTCACCGCCCCGGACGCCCGGTTCGGCGACGAGCGGCCCGACCCCGACCGCCCTCTGGCGACCTGGCGCTTCGACCTGTCACCGGAGCCCGGCGGCGGCACCCTTCTACGCCACTCCGCGCGCATAGGCCCGGCCCGCTCGGGCGTGAGCCTCATGATCGACCGGGCCCCGGACCACGAGGAGGAGATCGTGGCCGGGCGCCTCGAACAGCTCCGCACGAACATGGGGGCCACCCTTCAGGGCATCAAGTCCCTGGTCGAAGGGCCCGCGTAGGCCGCACGGGCCCGGTGTCGCCCTCGGCGAACTCTCACCACACCACATGGCCCGGCCTCCGCAATCCACATCCGCGACTCCAAGACGCCCAACGGCCCGATGCTCAGCGTCGCGCCGGCGACCTGGGCGGCGCTCACCCGCACGCCGGGCTGATTGTCAGTGGCGGCCCTTAGCGTGGGTCGCATGGTGATCAACCCGAACGCACTCGGCCTGGACCTTCCGCCCGGCACCGTCCGCGTACACCCGTCCTACTGGTTCGCGGACGAGCCCGCCACGCACGACACCTGGTCCCGCCTCCTGCCCGCGCGTGAGGCAGCCGGGTTGCAGCCGGTGCTGCTCACCGAGCGGCAGCACCTGAGCGCAAGTCAGTCGGGCGAGGACGCCGACGACCGCGACCTCCTGGAGACGCTCACGAAGCTGTGGGACTTCGTGCAGCCGATCGACGAGGAGGGCCAGGACGCACAGCCGTGGCCCGGCCTCGCCCCGCCGGGCACACCGGCCCGCGAGCCGGATGCCCAGGCGGTCCTCCTGGCCGCCGAACTGGCGACGGACGACAGGTACTTCAAGGGCACACACGCCGCCCTCGTACCGGCGCGCCGCAGCGCGGACATCGTGACGGCCCTGGGTTGGGGCGGGGCCTTCAACCACGCGGACGCGGCGGCGCTGGCGACGGTGCTGCGCTCGTGGGAGGACCGGTTCGGCATACGGCTCGTGGGTCTGGGCTCGGACATCATGTCGCTGTCGGTCGCGGCACCGCCCCGCACGTGGGAACACGCGCTGGCGGTGGCGGCGGAACACCACGCGTTCTGCCCGGACAACGTCTGGCAGGGCGCCGACTCCTTGGAGGAGTACGCCACGGAGTGGGTGCTCAATCAGACGGAGTGGAGCTTCTGGTGGGACTGAAAGTCACCGCCACTTCATGTCATCCGGCTCCGGGGCAGGCGGCGTTAGAAGGAGTGGAGAGGCGCCACTCCACCCGTCAAGCACCGCACGACGAAGGAGCAACCGGATGAAGAAGTACGTGCTGGCCGCGTCCGTGGCCGCCGCGCTGGTGGCGGTGCCGACCGTGGCATACGCGGTCGCCCCGCCGAGCACCCCGGCGGCGGCCGCACCCGCCAAGGCCGCACCCGCCGCGAAGCCGTCCCCGACGACGGCCCCGATCCGCATCGTCGAGCCGAACGAGCAGGTGGACGCCGGCCGCGGCTGGAAGGTCTGGCTCACGGAAGAGGGCAAGCACTGGTCGGGCCCCGACGGCTACGAGAACTTCCGCAGCGTCGTCGACGGCAACATCGACCTCTCGCGGCCCGGCGTCAGCCACCAGACGGAGTCCGACCGCAGCGGATCGTTCCACTCCGGCGTCTACTACGGCACGAAGAACGCAGCCCGCGTGGAACTCACGTACTCCGACGGAAGGAAGACCCCCGCCATCCTGATCGAGCTCCCGGGCAAACCGGGCTGGGGCGCCTGGTACGTGAACACCCCGCCCACAGCGTCAGACGAGAGCCCCGGCGTCACTCTCCACGACACCACCGGCGCCCTCATCGCCGAGCTGCGGGGCGCACCCCCCGGCTAGCTCGATCCGGCTCGGCGAGGCATCTCCACCGACACCTCCCCGCAGCCGATCCGCTTGGCCTCGGACTTCACGTAGGCGGGGAAGAGCCGACGCGCCCAGTCGCTGTGAGAAGAGTCGAACTCACGCATTACGAAAGCGACTTCGCCGGTCTGGCAGCTGGTCCTGAACATCGAGAGGTCGCCGCCCAGCACACCGTAGCCGTTGCCCCCAAGGCGCTCGCCGCCGCCTTGGAGCGTGCGAGGCATGAAGATCTGTGCCAGATCCGGGTCCTCGACGGTCATGAACCGGATGTCAGGGTGCTCCATGCGTGTGCCTATCTCGCAGCCGCGCACGCCTTCACCCGGCCCCGGAGTGACGCGTTCGAGGTACGAGACCTTGTCCCCCTTCGCCCCGGGGGCCGCCTCGGGCAGACGCAGACCCTTCACCCCGCACAGATCACCCGGTCCTGCCTCGCGCGTCTCGGCGGGCGGCGCCAGTTCCCCGGGATCGGCGTACGTCCCCGAGCAACCCCACTTCTCCATCAGCCCGTTGGTCATGTGGACGACGGTGCGCGCCATTGCGGCCCGGCGGGCCTGGTCGTCGTCGCGCTCGATCCAGTCGACGCCCGCGGACAGGTCCACCACCATCGGCGCGTGGGCCCGGCCCGACGAGCTCGTGCAGCTTTTGGGCAGCGCGGCCCAGGCGCGGTTGGGCGAGGCCATTCCGGTGATCTCGCCGCCCAGCGGAACCATCCGAGGGGAGAGGAACTCGTCGGGCCACTCCCTCATGTCGAGCCCGTACAGCTCGTCAAGGTCGCGGACCCTGGCGGTCACCTCCCAGCGCCGCTCGCCGTCCTCGATGCGCGTGATCCTGCACTCGCCCCGGACCCGCGCGTCGTTTCCCCGGGCATGTTCGAGGGGGAGTTCCCGTGCCTCCAGGCGCCCCTCCCGCTTGAACATGCCGAATGCGACGTCCTCCGACAGCGACCCCCAGCACAGGTCCCTCGGTACGAACGGCAGGGTGTCCGTCTGCCAGGCCACCGTGCCCGCGCCGAGCAGTGCACCGGCGAGCACACCCGCGAGCGCCGCCCCCCGCTTGCCGCGCAGCAGCCGCCGTCGGCCGCCAGGGGAGGGCGTCGGGGGTGGCGGTGGCGAGGAAGGGGCGGTCGTGGCCGGCGTCGCCGACGTGAGGTCCTGCTCGTGGGTGTCCTCGGGCATCGCGCCGCTCCCGCTCTCCGTCTCCGCTGTGTCGCTCGTCGACTCCGGTGCGCCGCTCATCGCCGCGGCGCCACGTCTGAGCAGCCGATACGGTCTCCCACAGCGTTCACGGCCCGGGCGAACGCGCCGCCCGCGTCCGGGATGGCGATCTGCTGCAGATAGGCGCTGTCGAGCCTGAGCGCGAAGACGGTGGGACCGCTCTCGCAGTCGGCCTGGACGATGTTGTACGAGCCGGCCAGCCGCCCCTTGCCACGCCAGCCGGGACCCGGTGGCCGGTCACCGGCAAGACCCTGGAACAGCGCCGCCAGACGCGGCTGCGCCACCATCATGAACTGCCCCACGGCGACAGGGTTCCTGACACTGTCCGTGTTGGTCATCGTGCACAGCTGGACACCGTCCTCCACGGCACCGGCCTGCGCGTCATAGTGATCGCCCTTGACAGTCGCGAAGCCGAAACCACGGATGCCGCAGGTGGCTGTCGAGCCGACGCCGCCGGTCTCCCGTTCGCGGGCGGGCTTGACCGGAGAGGTGACCCGCAGTGGAGCAGCGCCCTTGGCGGCGCAACCCGTCCGCCGCATCCCCTCGTTGGCCACGGCGACCAGCAGTTGGGCCACGTCCCCCTGGCTGCCGATCGACACCGGCAGGTTCACCAGCCCCAGATGGCCGTCCCCGGTCTCCTCCCCGGTGATGGTCACCACGGTCGGTCGCCCGTCGACATCGCACTCCTCGGGCAGTACGACCATGCCCTTGGCCCGGCTGACCAGTCCGGGGACTCCGTCGGGCAGCGGCCCCACAGAGCCGTCGAGGAACTTCTCAAGCCAGCTCAGACGTTCCTTCTCCGAGGCCGGTACGGGCCCATAGCCGACCTTGACCGTCTTCTTGAACTCGATGGTGTTCGTCGTCTCGGCATCGTCGGGGTCGTCGGCGTCGTCCTCGGAGCCGTGGGTGCCCGCGCCCGAGGACCCGTGGTCGTCCGGCACGCTGGACGTCACCCGCAGCGTGCAGACGCCCTCCGGGCTGTCGGCCGACAGCGCGGCGGACTCCTCGGCGGTGCGTTCACTCCCGGACTTGCCCAGCTCGTCGTCGCCGAGCAGCCGGGGGCCACTGTCCTGCTCCCAAGCACCCCAGCAGTACTGATCCTTGGCGAACGGTCCGATTCCGGCCGCCCAGGCACCGCCCCCGGCGATCGCGAGTGCCACCACGGTCACCGCGACGACCGTCCTGCGACGGCGCCGCAGCCATGAGCCTCGTACGCCACCGTCTATGCCGTCATCCGCGCCCTGTGGCGCATCCTGTGCTTCCACGCTTGATCCCCCGTCATCTCAAGACCGCCCGATACTAAGCCGAGCCTCGCTTCACCGATCAGGCAGGCCCATGAATTCGCAGGTCAGGGGCTTGGCGCTGGGTGGTGGAGCGAGGCTCGGCCTGATCGCGGCCGTGATCGGTACCAGGTGATCGTGTGTGCGGACTACCACGCTGGACGATCCCGCCCCACAGCTTCGAGCCGGACCCCCAAGCCGCGTATCCGCCGGGCGGCTCGGCGTCAGCGGCGGGCGAGCCCCCGCGCGACCTCCGTCGCCCAGTAGGTGAGGATCATCTGGGCACCGGCGCGCTTGATGCCGGTCAGCGACTCCAGGATGGCCTTGTCGCGGTCGATCCAGCCCTTCTCGGCGGCGGCCTCGATCATCGCGTACTCGCCGCTGATCTGGTACGCGGCCACGGGCACGTCCACCGTGTCGGCGACCTTCGCCAGGATGTCCAGGTACGGGCCCGCCGGCTTGACCATGACCATGTCGGCGCCCTCCTCCAGGTCCAGCGCCAGCTCCCGCAGCGACTCGCGGACGTTGGCCGGGTCCTGCTGGTACGTCTTCCGGTCGCCGCTCAGGGAGGAGCCGACGGCCTCGCGGAACGGACCGTAGAAGGCGGACGCGTACTTGGCGGTGTACGCGAGGATCGACACGTCCTCCTTGCCGATGGTGTCCAGCGCGTCCCGGATCACCCCGACCTGGCCGTCCATCATGCCGCTGGGCCCCACCGCATGGACCCCGGCATCGGCCTGGACCTGAGCCATCTCGGCGTACCGCTCCAGCGTGGCGTCGTTGTCGACCCGGCCGTCGGTGTCGAGCACCCCGCAGTGTCCGTGATCGGTGTACTCGTCGAGACAGAGATCGGACATGATCACCAGCTCGTCGCCGACCTCGGCCCGCACATCACGGACGGCGACCTGAAGAATCCCGTCCGGGTCGGTGCCCGCCGTCCCCGCCGCGTCCTTCTTGGCCTCCTCCGGCACGCCGAACAGCATGATTCCGGAGACCCCTGCCTCGACCGCCTCCACGGCGGCCTTCCGCAGCGTGTCGCGGGTGTGCTGCACGACCCCGGGCATGGCCTGGATCGGCACCGGCGCGGCGACCCCCTCGCGCACGAACGCCGGGAGGATCAGGTCGGCCGGATGCAGCCGCGTCTCCGCGACCATCCGCCGCATGGTGGGCGTCGTACGCAGCCGCCGCGGCCGCGCCCCGGGAAAGGATCCGTACACAGTCATGAACCCACGCTACGCCCGCCCGGCACGGGCGAATGCCGACACCCTGTCGGCCCGGGACGAGGGGATCCGGAGCCCGTCCCGACACGACCGGTGGCGGACACAGCCCCCTGGGCCGTGTCCGCCACCGGCGGGGCGAACCGTTACTCCGTCAGCACTCCGTCACGTCCTGGGTCACGTCGTCGTACGACGCCGCCGCGCGCCCGGGCGCCGCTCGCTCGGGCGTGTGACCGGGTCGCCGGCCTCCACCGCCGCGGCCCGCCGCTTCGCGCCGAACTCCGCGAGTGCCTCCGCCAGCTTCGTCACCGACGGCTCGGGCGACAGGACATCCACCCGCAGGCCGTGCTCCTCCGCCGTCTTGGCGGTGGCGGGGCCGATGCAGGCGATGACCGTCACGTTGTGCGGCTTGCCCGCGATACCCACCAGGTTCCGGACCGTCGACGACGACGTGAACAGCACCGCGTCGAAGCCACCGCCCTTGATGGCCTCGCGGGTCTCGGCCGGCGGCGGCGAGGCGCGCACGGTCCGGTAGGCCGTGACGTCGTCGACCTCCCAGCCGAGCTCGATCAGCCCGGCGACCAGCGTCTCCGTGGCGATGTCGGCGCGCGGCAGGAAGACGCGGTCGATCGGGTCGAAGACCGGGTCGTAGGGCGGCCAGTCCTCCAGCAGGCCCGCCGCGGACTGCTCGCCGCTCGGCACCAGGTCCGGCTTGACGCCGAAGTCGACGAGGGCCTTCGCGGTCTGCTCGCCCACCGCCGCGACCTTGATCCCGGCGAAGGCGCGGGCGTCGAGCCCGTACTCCTCGAACTTCTCCCGGACCGCCTTCACGGCGTTGACCGAGGTGAAGGCGATCCACTCGTAGCGGCCCGTGACCAGGCCCTTGACCGCGCGCTCCATCTGCTGCGGGGTGCGCGGCGGCTCCACGGCGATGGTGGGGACCTCGCTGGGCACGGCGCCGTACGACCTGAGCTGGTCGGAGAGCGACGCCGCCTGCTCCTTGGTGCGCGGCACGAGGACCTTCCAGCCGAAGAGCGGCTTGGACTCGAACCACGCGAGCTGGTCGCGCTGGGCCGCGGCGCTGCGCTCACCGACCACGGCTATGACGGGCTGGTGGCCCTCCGGGGACGGCAGCACCTTCGCCTGCTTGAGGGTCTGCGCGATCGAGCCGAGCGTCGCCGTCCAGGTGCGCTGGCGCGTCGTCGTACCGGCGACGGTCACCGTCATCGGGGTGTCCGGCTTGCGGCCGGAGGCCACCAGCTCACCGGCGGCCGCGGCGACGGAGTCCAGGGACGTGGACACGACGACCGTGCCGTCCGACGCGCCGACCTCCGTCCAGCAGCGGTCGCCGGCGGTACGGGCGTCCACGAACCGTACGTCGGCGCCTTGGGCGTCGCGCAGCGGAACACCGGCGTACGCGGGCACGCCGACGGCGGCGGCGACGCCGGGGACGACCTCGAAGGGGATGCCCTCGGCGGCGCAGGCGAGCATCTCGGCGCCCGCGTTGCCGTCGAGCCCCGGGTCGCCGCTCAGCGCACGCACCACCCGCTTGCCGCTCCGCGCGGCCTCCATGACAAGATTGGCGGCATCCCTCAACACGGGGACTCCGGCGGTTATTGACGCATCGTCAACAACCGTCAGCTCGGGCGTGCTCACCCCCGCCCGCGCATGGCCGCGTACGACGTCGAGCACATCAGGCTCGGCGATCAGTACGTCCGCGCCTGCCAGCGCCTCGACGGCGCGCAGTGTCAGCAGCCCCGGATCACCGGGTCCGGCGCCGAGGAAGGTGACGTGCCCGCACGCGGAGAACGCCGAGAAAGCCTTGGATGCAGTGGTGGGGCTCAAAGTGCTCGCTCCCCCATAAGACCGGCCGCGCCCTTGGCGAGCATCTCGGACGCGAGTTCGCGACCGAGTGCCACCGCGTCGGCGTGCGACGTGGGTACGGGACCGGTGGTGGACAACTGCACCAGCGTGGAGCCGTCGGTCGTGCCGACGACGCCGCGCAGGCGCATCTCATGAACATCCTGCTTGTCGCCGGCCAGCAGGTCGGCCAGTGCGCCCACGGGCGCGGAACAGCCGGCCTCCAGGGCGGCGAGCAGGGACCGCTCGGCGGTCACTGCGGCCCGCGTGTGCTCGTGGTCGAGCCGGGCGAGTACGGCGACGAGGTCGGCGTCGCCGGCCGGGCACTCGATCGCCAGGGCGCCCTGACCCGGAGCGGGCAGGACGGTGTCGACCGCCAGGAAGTCGGTGACCTCGTCGATCCGGCCGATACGGTTCAGCCCGGCGGCGGCCAGGACGACCGCGTCGAGCTCACCGGCGCGGACGTATCCGATGCGGGTGTCGATGTTTCCCCGGATGGGGACGGTCTCGATCCGCATGCCGTGGTTGCGCGCGAACGCGTTGAGCTGCGCCATACGGCGCGGCGAGCCGGTGCCGACGCGTACAGCCCTCTTCGGGGAGGACGCGGCGAGCTGCTCGAACGTCAGCCCGTCGCGGGCGACGAGTACGTCGCGCGGGTCCTCGCGGAACGGGATCGCGGCGAGCACGAGCTCGTCGGGCTGCGCGGTGGGCAGGTCCTTGAGCGAGTGCACGGCGAAGTCCACCTCACCGGCGAGCAGTGCGTCACGCAGGGCGGTGACGAAGACGCCGGTGCCGCCGATCTGCGCGAGATGCTCGCGGGAGGTGTCCCCGTACGTGGTGATCTCGACGAGCTCCACAGGGCGTCCCGTCAGCTGCCTCACGGCGTCCGCGACGTGCCCGGACTGGGCCATGGCGAGCTTGCTGCGCCTGGTTCCCAGCCTCAGTGCCCTCTGGGTGCTCTGGGCCCTCTCGGTCATACTCGCCCTCGGTTCTTCACGTCGGCGTCATTCAGGTCCGCCCGTGAGACGGCGGCGACCGTCTCCGGGTCGAGGTCGAAGAGTGTGCGCAGCGCGTCGGCGTACCCGGCGCCGCCGGGCTCGCCGGCGAGCTGCTTCACACGCACGGTGGGTGCGTGCAGCAGCTTGTCGACCACGCGGCGCACGGTCTGGGTGATCTCGGCGCGCTGCTTGTCGTCGAGGTCGGGGAGCCGCCCTTGGAGGCGGGCCATCTCGCTCGTCACGACGTCGGCGGCCATGGTGCGCAGCGCGACGACGGTCGGCGTGATGTGCGCGGCGCGCTGGGCGGCGCCGAAGGCGGCGACCTCGTCGGAGACGATGCCCCGGACCTGGTCGACGTCGGCGGCCATGGGCGCGTCGGCGGATGCCTCGGCGAGCGACTCGATGTCGACGAGCCGTACGTCCAGCATGCGGTGCACGACGGCGTCGATGTCCCGCGGCATGGCCAGGTCGAGCAGCGCGAGCGGCCCGGTGCGGCCCGTCATGGCGGTCTCGACGGCCTGCCCGGTGAGGACGATGCCGGTGGCGCCGGTGCAGGACACGGCGACGTCGGCGCGGGCGAGCTCGGCGCCGACGGCGGACATGCGCACGGCGCGGGCGGCGACGCCCGTACCGCCGGGCTCGGTGAGGATCTGGACGAGGCGCTCGGCGCGCTCCGCGGTCCGGTTGGCGATGACGATCTCGTCGACGCCGACGCGGGCGAGGGTCGCCGCGGCGAGCGACGACATGGAGCCGGCGCCGATGACGAGGGCGCGCTTGCCCTTGGCCCAGCTGTCCACGTCCGCGCTGCCCACCGCCAGCTGCTCCAGGCCGAAGGTCACGAGGGACTGTCCGGCGCGGTCGATGCCGGTCTCGCTGTGAGCGCGCTTGCCGACCCGCAGGGCCTGCTGGAACAGGTCGTTCAGCAGTCGTCCCGCGGTGTGCAGCTCCTGGGCGCGGGCGAGGGAGTCCTTGATCTGGCCGAGGATCTGGCCCTCGCCGACCACCATGGAGTCGAGCCCGCAGGCCACCGAGAACAGGTGGTGGACGGCCCGGTCCTCGTAGTGGACATAGAGGTAGGGGGTGAGCTCCTCCAGGCCGACGCCGCTGTGCTGGGCGAGCAGCGTGGACAGCTCGGCGACACCGGCGTGGAACTTGTCCACGTCGGCGTAGAGCTCGATGCGGTTGCAGGTGGCCAGAACGGCGGCCTCGACGGCCGGTTCGGCGGCGAGTGCGTCCTGGAGCAGCTTGCCCTGCGTGTCGGGGGCGAGGGAGGCCCGCTCCAGCACGCTGACGGGTGCGCTGCGGTGGCTGAGGCCGACGACGAGGAGACTCATGCCGGCATCACGGCGGGGAGATCCCCGTCGGGTCCCTTCCGGCCCGGGCCCGTGGCCGGGGCGGTGCCGGCTCCGCGTACGGCGGCGGGCGGGACGACGGCCTCGGCGACGCCCGCTTCCTCACCGGCCTTGCGCTGCTCGTGGAAGGCGAGGATCTGCAGCTCGATGGAGAGGTCGACCTTCCGCACGTCGACGCCCTCGGGGACGGACAGCACGGTCGGCGCGAAGTTGAGGATGGAGCTGATCCCGGCGGCGACGAGCCGGTCGCAGACCTGCTGGGCGGCTCCGGCGGGCGTGGCGATGACGCCGATCGAGACGCCGTTCTCCTCGATGATCTTCTCGAGGTCGTCGATGTGCTGGACGGGGATGCCGGCGACGGGCCTGCCGACCATCGCGGGGTCGGCGTCGATCAGCGCGGCGACCCGGAAGCCTCGGGACGCGAACCCTCCGTAGTTGGCGAGGGCGGCGCCGAGGTTACCGATACCGACCATGACGATCGGCCAGTCCTGGGTGAGCCCGAGCTCGCGGGAGATCTGGTAGACGAGGTACTCGACGTCGTAGCCGACGCCCCGCGTCCCGTACGAGCCGAGATAGCTGAAGTCCTTGCGGAGCTTGGCGGAGTTGACCCCGGCCGCGGCGGCGAGCTCTTCGGACGAGACCGTGGGTACGGAGCGCTCCGACAGTGCGGTGAGCGCCCTCAGGTACAGCGGAAGCCGGGCGACGGTGGCCTCGGGGATGCCTCGGCTACGGGTCGCCGGTCGGTGAGTTCGGCCAGTTGCCACGGTGCTCCTGCGGGATGAGCGGGGCTGCGGGCGGCCTGTCCCGAGACCGCCCCGTCGACAGCAGGCTATGTCTTTGTGAACGCGTGCACAAAGATGATGTCCACTTTGTCCGAGCAAAGTGACCGGGGTCACGCGAGTCCATCGCGCCATCGCGGAACCAACGACGACCTCGGCGCGTTCGATCTTTGGATGGGGCAAAACCGCACACACTCCCTACGATGACGCCCCCGAAACCGAACAAAACGCACTCGATGGTAACCGTCCTTTCCCGGTCAGCGGACCGTCAGTCGAGCAGCTCCCGGCGCAGGCGCGCCGCGTCCACCTTCCAGAACGTGTGCTGCTCCCCGTCGACGAGCACCACGGGGATCTGCTCCCAGTAGGCCCGGTGGAGCGCCTCGTCCCGGGTGATGTCCTTCTCCTCCCAGACGGCGCCCGTCTCGGCGCAGACCCGCTCGATCACCGCCCGCGCGTCGTCGCACAGATGACACCCGGGCTTACCGATGAGGGTGACCGTCCGCGGACCGGCCGCCTTCTTCTTCGTACGTCCGAACATGCGCCCATTGTCGGCCCCCGCGGCCCGCGCTTTAACACCTCGGCCGCCGAGAGTTCACGCGAAGGCATCCCCATGAGTCGGGCAGGACCGAACACACTGGCTATGCTCACGTCATGGCCGCTCTCGGATGGCTCACCCCTCGTAGGCGCTCCGCCACGGCGCGCAGCGTGCTGGCCGGCGAGGCCGCGGCGGAGGCGGCGCGCAAGACGTCCCGGCAGCTGGAGCTGCTCGCCGACGCCGAGGCGGAGGCTAAGGCCCGGGTACCGGCGGAGGTGGAGCCGGAGGCCGAGTTCCCGGTCGCCGGCGATGTCCACGCCGCCGCGTTCTTCGACCTGGACAACACCGTCATGCAGGGCGCGGCGCTCTTCCACTTCGGCCGTGGCCTGTACAAGCGGAAGTTCTTCCAGCGGCGCGAGCTGGCCCGGTTCGCCTGGCAGCAGACGTGGTTCCGGCTGGCCGGTGTCGAGGACCCGGAGCACATGCAGGACGCCCGCGACAGCGCCCTGTCGATCGTGAAGGGCCACCGCGTCTCCGAGCTGATGACCATCGGCGAGGAGATCTACGACGAGTACATGGCCGACCGGATCTGGCCCGGCACCCGCGCCCTGGCCGAGGCCCACCTGGACGCCGGCCAGAAGGTCTGGCTCGTCACCGCCGCACCCGTGGAGACCGCCACGATCATCGCCCGGCGGCTCGGGCTGACCGGCGCGCTCGGCACGGTCGCCGAGTCGGTGGGCGGTGTGTACACGGGCAGGCTGGTCGGCGAGCCGCTGCACGGCCCGGCCAAGGCGGAGGCGGTACGGGCGCTGGCCGCCGCCGAGGGCCTGGACCTGGAGCGCTGCGCCGCCTACAGCGACTCGCACAACGACATCCCGATGCTGTCGCTGGTGGGCCACCCGTACGCGATCAACCCGGACACCAAGCTCCGCAGATACGCCAAGGAGCGGGACTGGCGGCTCCGCGACTACCGGACGGGCCGCAAGGCGGCGAAGGTCGGCATCCCGGCCGCCGCGGGTGTGGGCGCGCTGGCGGGCGGCACGGCCGCCGCGGTGGCCCTGCACCGCCGCCGCCGCTGATCAGTAAATTCTTTCGAGCTCTCGCGGCGATCAGACGCTTCCGCACACTCCCCCGCACGCCCTCGTACTCCCGCGCGCCCCCGCACACTCCCCACGGGTCACAGAAGGCGCGCCACGCCACCGACCAGGGCCGTCCAGGTGACGTCCAGGGGCGCACCGGAGCGCGAACGGGGCCAATCACACGTCATACCCGCCCGGTGCCGCCGCCAGTCACCCCCGGCGCACTCGACCACAACAGATCGCGCGGGCAGACAGATCCCGAAGTAATCCGATCAATAGACGGTCACCAAGTGCGACTTGATCCGTCTCTTAGCTGTAACAGAAGCGACTGAATCGATGATTTGAGCAACTCGGTGTAGCGCTCCCTGCACGAAGCGTTATTCTCCTCAGACGCATACGGAACCCCCCACACGTCGTCACGACGAGTGAAAGGTCCCGCACTGCACGTGATGGAAGCTCTGCCTCTGGGAGTCCCGTGTACCCACACGTCGGGGTTGACACCTCGGGCCTGGCTACGCTCCGCGCAACGGTCCTCGACCACTTGCGCGGCTTCGTCCCCACCGCGTACGCCGTCCCCGCATTCGCCGCACCGGCCCCCGCCGGTCCCTGCTACGCCTTGGCCGATGGCGGTGCCGCCGCTGTCGGAAGACGGGGCGGGCGGGGCCGCGCGGGCACCTCGACCGCCGCTCGCCGACCCACCGCCGACAGCGACAGCGCCCGCATGATGGAGCTGGTCGAGCGCGCCCAGGCCGGCGAGGCCGAGGCGTTCGGCCGCCTGTACGACCAGTACAGCGACACCGTCTACCGCTATATCTACTACCGCGTCGGCGGCAAGGCCACCGCCGAGGACCTGACCAGCGAGACGTTCCTGCGCGCCCTGCGCCGCATCTCCACCTTCACCTGGCAGGGGCGCGACTTCGGCGCCTGGCTGGTCACGATCGCGCGGAACCTGGTCGCCGACCACTTCAAGTCGAGCCGATTCAGGCTGGAAGTGACCACCGGCGAAATGCTCGACGCGAACGAGGTCGAGCGCAGCCCGGAGGACTCCGTCCTGGAGTCCCTCTCCAACGCCGCCCTCGTCGAGGCCGTGCGCAAGCTGAACCCGCAGCAGCAGGAGTGCGTCACGCTCCGCTTCCTGCAGGGCCTGTCCGTGGCCGAGACCGCGCGCGTGATGGGCAAGAACGAGGGCGCCATCAAGACACTCCAGTACCGGGCCGTGCGCACGCTGGCACGGCTGCTCCCCGAAGACGCCCGCTGACCGAGCCCAGAACCCCGAACCCCCCAGCCCCTCACCCAACTCACCTTCGGCAACGACCTCATGACGCACTGGTCCGATCATCCTTCGTGCGTAACCCAAGTGCCGCGACGCTCGTTGTGCGAGATGCAGGCTCCCTGTGGTCACGCCATGTCCACAGCCACTCACCCCTTCGTGTGGATGTGCTCAAGGTGTGCAACCTTCCGGACCCCCTGGGGAGTCGACCGTCATGACGAGAGGAGGTGCCGCCAGTGATCGCGAACGTATCGGCGCACCGGCGGGCGAACGCCTTCGCCCAGGCCCTGGAAGATCAGGCGGCCCAGCAGCCCGAGGCGTCGGCCGAACCCAACGAGCAGGGTCGGCTGTTGGCCCTGGCGAACGGCATCGGCGAACTGCCGAAGCCGGAGTTGGACCCCGAAGTGAAGGTGGTACAGCGAGCACAGCTCGTCGCCGCCATGGAAGCGATGCTTCAGGAGGGAACGGCCGCGGGCGGTGCGTCCGCGGACCCTACGGTGCCGGAGCAGCGGAGGTCGGGCGCGAGGGGCGCCCACCGCGCCACCGCCCTCCGGAAATTGCGGCCCCGCACACGCTGGTCGAAGGGGCTCGCCGCAGGCGGCCTCACCGTGGGCGTGGCAGCGGGAGCGTTCAGCGGAGTCGCCGCTGCCAGTTCCGACGCCCTCCCCGGTGACTCGCTGTACGGGCTGAAACGCGGCATGGAAGATTTCAAGCTCGGTCTGGCCGACGACGAGGCCGACCGCGGCGAGATCTACCTCGACCACGCTTCCACCCGGCTCAGCGAGGCCCGCAGGCTGATGGAACGCGGACGCCTCGGCGAGCTGGACCACGAATCGCTCAGCGAGATCCGCCGCGCCCTCAGCGGTATGCGGCACGACGTGTCCGAAGGCCACCGGCTGCTCCGCCTCGCATACGAGCGGGACGGGCGCATCGGCCCCATGGCCACGCTCGACTCGTTCGCCCGCAACCACCGCGGCACGTGGAACGGCCTGCGCGCGAAGCTCCCGCCCCAGCTGACCGACGTCCGGGACCAGGTGTCCTCGGTCTTCGACGCCATAGACGAACAGGTCGCGCCGCTCCAGTCGCAGCTGCCGAGCACCATGGACAAGGGTGCACCCGGCTCCAGCAAGCCCGGCACCTCCAGCGACCCGACCCGCTCGGACCCGTCCCAGCAGACCCCGTCCAGCCCCGAGTCCCAGCCGTCAGGCACCTCCGGCAGCCCCGACCCGTCCGGCTCCGGCGCGAGGACCGAAGAGGGCCTGCTCGGCGGCAACACCGGCGGCCTCCTGGACCCGAGCCGGCCGACAACGTCACCCACGGCCACGGGCACCGCCGAAAGCCCCGCACCAGACACCGACATCACCCTCCCGCCGGTCCTGCCCGGCATCCTCCCGGGCCTCGGCATCCAGGAGGAGGACGCACCCTAGCGACCCGACGCAGAGCCCCACGATGGGCGCCCTCCCCGGAGCGGCGCCCATCGGCGTGGCCGGGCCCGGAGCCGGACAGCCCTGTGCCCGTGGCGATCACCACGGCCCTCGCGGTGCTCTCCGTGCCCGCCGGGGATCTTCGGGCCGACCGCCCCGCCGGTGCCGGAAACCCTAGAAGAACACCGACCGCCTCCGTACCAGCAGCTTGTACAGCGTGTGCTGGATCTGCTCGCGTACCTGGTCCGTGAGATTGAACATCAGCATCGGGTCCTCCACCGCCTCCGGCGCGTACCCGTCCGTCCGGATCGGCTCGCCGAACTGGATCGTCCACTTCGTCGGCAGCGGCAGCGCGCCGAGCGGGCCAAGCCACGGGAACGTCGGCGTGAGCGGGAAGTACGGGAAGCCCAGCAGCCGCGCCAGCGTCCTGGCATTGCCGACCATCGGGTAGATCTCCTCCGCGCCCACGATCGAGCACGGCACGATCGGCGCCCCCGCGCGCAGCGCCGTCGACACAAAGCCACCCCGCCCGAACCGCTGCAGCTTGTACCGCTCGCTGAACGGCTTCCCGATGCCCTTGAAGCCCTCCGGCATCACCCCGACCACCTCGCCGCGCCGCAACAGCCGCTCCGCGTCCTCCGCGCACGCCAGGGTGTGTCCCGCCTTCCGGGCCAGCTCGCTGACGACCGGCAGCATGAACACCAGGTCCGCGGCGAGCAGCCGCAGGTGACGGCCCGCCGGATGGTGGTCGTGCACGGCGACCTGCATCATCAGGCCGTCCAGCGGCAGCGTGCCCGAGTGGTTCGCCACGACCAGGGCGCCGCCCTCGGCGGGGATGTTCTCGACGCCCCGCACCTCCACGCGAAAGTACTTGTCGTACAGGGGCCGCAGCAGCGACATCAGGACCTGGTCGGTGAGCTCCTCGTCGTACCCGAACTCGTCGACCTCGTACTCACCGGTGATACGGCGCCGCAGGAACGCCAGGCCGCCCGCGACGCGCCGCTCCCAGCTGTCGTCCCCGGCCTCCCGGGCGGGTCGCCGCGGCGCGTCGGCCTCCGCGTCGGGCGTGGGCTGACCCGGCAGCGGGGTCACCCGTCCGCTGCCGCCGCCCTGTGCGGACCGCCGGCGGCCCGCGCGCGGCGCGCTGCCGCGCGGCCGGTCCTCGTCGAAGGGGATGACCTTGGCGTCCGCCATCGTTAGCCCGCGCTCCTTGTCCCGCGCTCTCCCGCGCACCGAATTCCCACCCGGCCGGCGCCCGCCGCACCCGCCGCGTCTGCCACACCCGTCGCCCGCGCATCGCGACGCGAACCACCGTCACATCCGCCGTCACATCCGCCGTCACATCCGCCGTCACATCCGCCGTCACATCCGCCGTCACATCCGCCGTCACGGCCGCCGTCACGGCCGGCGTCACGGCCGGCGTCACGGCCGGCGTCACCACCGCCGAACGGTGCCGTCCTCACGAGCGACGTCCTCACGAGCGCCGTCCCGCCGCCGTACCCGACGTCCGCTCGGCCAGCCGGTCGGCGATCCCGTCGCCCAGCCGGGCGGCCAGGCCGTCGACCGCCGCTGTCAGTGTGGACGGTGGCAGCAGGCCGGGGCCCCGGTGACGGGCGAAGTCGGTGAACGCCTCCGCCGTCGTGTACTTGGGCTCGAACCCGAGGGTCCGGCGCATCTCCGCCGTGCTCACCACACGGCCGTGTGTCAGCAGCCGGACCTGCTCCGGCGAGAAGTCGCTCACACCGACCGTCCGCAGCGCCGTACCCACCCAGGTGACCGCCGGCAGCAGCACCGGGACCGTCGGCCTGCCGAGCCGCCGCGCACACTGCGACAGCGTCAGCACCCCGTCCCCGGCCACATTGAACGTGCCGCTGTTGAGCGTGGCCCGCCGTGGCTCGTTCGACGCGATCCGCAGTACGTCGAGGACGTCGTCCTCGTGGACGAACTGCAGGCGCGGGTCGTATCCGAGGACCGTCGGCAGGACCGGCAGCGAGAAGTACTCGGCGAGCGGCGAGTCGGCGTCCGGCCCGAGGATGTTCGCGAATCGCAGCACGCACACCGCGACGTCCGGACGGCGCCGGGCGAAGCCCCGTACGTACCCCTCGACCTCGGAGACGTCCTTCGCGAAGCCACCGCTCGGCAGCGACTTGGGCGGTGTCGTCTCGGTGAAGACGGCCGGGTCGCGCGGCGCGGAGCCGTACACGCTGGTACTGGACCGCACGACGAGCCGGCTGACCGTGGGGCACTTCTGGCACGCGCCGAGCAGCTGCATCGTGCCGATGACGTTGGCCTCCTTGACCGCGGTCCGGCCGCCGCCGCCCAGCGGGGTCGCCGAGACGTCCATATGGACGACGGTGTCGACGCCGTACTCGGCCAGTACGCGCCCGATGGCGGGCTGCCGGATGTCCGCCCGTACGAACACCGCGCCGCCCAGCGGATGCCCGGGGGTGACCGCGTCCACACCGATGACCCGGTCGACGCCGGGGTCGCGCATGACACGCCTTACGAACCTGCCGGCGAGCTGCCGGGCCACCCCGGTGACGAGCACGACCTTGCCCAAGATCAGCGCCTTCCGTTCGGTCCCGCGCGTGTGGCTGCCACCGTAGCGGTTCGGTGTTGCGCTGTGACGACCACGGCGGGAAGAACGACCGGAAGCGGAGCCACCGGAACCAACAGAATCACCGGAACCGGTGGAGAAAAGGCAGCGGCCCTCCCACCGGAACCGGTGGGAGGGCCGCCAGGCGCACGTACAGCCGCCGCTTACTTCTTGTTGCGACGCTGAACACGGGTGCGCTTGAGAAGCTTGCGGTGCTTCTTCTTGGCCATCCGCTTGCGCCGCTTCTTGATAACAGAGCCCACGACTACCCTCGCTCACTTCTTCTCACTCGGTGCGGGGCGTCTGGGCCCACACGACCTACGTCGGCCTAGCCTACCCGGCAGAGAGCGGAGCCTGTAATCCGAGGGCGGTGAAGGGCTCCGGACTATGCGGTCTCCACCCCCACGAAGGACTCGCGGAGGTACTCGTGAACCGCCTTCTCCGGCACCCGGAAGGACCTCCCCACCCGGATCGCCGGCAGATGACCGCTGTGCACCAACCGGTACACGGTCATCTTCGATACGCGCATCACCGAGGCAACTTCCGCCACGGTCAGGAACTTGACCTCGTTGAGAGGCGTCTCGCCAGCAGCAACCATGACCCACCTGTACCTTCCGCACATGACGCCACCGGCTTCCCCTCCGGTGACTCTTCGTCGCTGTGCGCTCACTGCCCAGACTAGGGGCGGGTGATACGAGTGGGGAAGAGGAGCAGCCATCCGCCGCCTACTGTGACAGACACGCCCGATTGAGTACATAGCGAGTAAGCGGCCGGTAGTAATCGGACCGCACGGCGTCATCGAGGGGCACGGCCACGGCCACACGCCCCTCCGCCTCTCCCACGAACAGTGCGGGGTCGTCCGTGTCGGCCAGACCGATGGCCTCAATGCCCAGCTGACCTGCCCCGCAGACCCATCCGTGGTCTCCCACCACCAGCTCCGGAAGAGGCCCGTCGCCCTCCGCCGCAGCGTCGAGAGCCACCCTGACCGGCAGTGGCGAGTGGGTATGTGCGCCCGGCTCACAACCGGCGCCTTCGACCTGCGGTTCCCTCACGAGCGCGACTCCCCGTACGTAGTCGAGGTTGTACGTGCGTAGGCCAAACCGGGTCGTTATGTCGATACATCTCCCCTGCGCCGGGGTGAGAACGAGACATCCTGCTGCCGACATCGCGTCTGCCAACGTGGCGTAGAACCCCAGTAACCGGTGTGGGTGACCGGTCCCGAACAGCACAGGAGCCCCACGCGCCGCAGCTTCCCCAAGCCGTTCGGCGAACGCGTCCAGCGCGGTCAGGGTCCGCTCGGGGTCGATGACGTCGGGCCCCGACCGGTGCTCGGGGTCCTCGGACACCCCGCACTTGTCGGCCATCAGCCGCAGCAGGTCCCGTTCGTTCCACCGCCAGTCCGGTTCGAGCCCCAGCGTGACCCGCGGATCCCCGGCCGCGAACAGCCGGTAGTTGCGCAGGCTCCTCTCCCGCGAGGTGGCCACGGGTCCGGCCAGCCTGGCCGCAAGCAGATGCGCGCGCAGCGCCCCGGTACTCAGCACCCCGCCGATGCTGCCGCACCGGCCCGCCGCACGCGCCAAAACCCGCCGGGGAACGCACCGTTGGCGTAACGCCACATGGCTGCGGTATCCGGCGACACCGGCGCCCCCACGGCGGACGTCCGGAGGCCGGCGGCCGACGGCTACACGAGCAGTCCGCGCAGCGGGAACACGGCCCGACGCGTGGCCAGGACGGCCTGGTCGAGCCGGTCCTCCGGGTCGTACCCGTCCTGCCAGGAGCGGTACGACACCGGCCACCGCCCGTCCGTCATCCGCCGCGGCGCCGACTGCCTCGTCCGCGCGTACACCTGATCCCGCCAGGACGACGGGACGACCGTCTCGGGCGCTACGTCGGCCCCGGCCGCGATGGCCACCAGGTGCGTCCACGACCGGGGTACGACGTCCACGACCGCGTATCCGCCACCGCCGAGCGCCACCCACCGGCCGCCCTCGACGTACTCGTCGACCAGGCCCCGGCAGGCCAACTGCACGGCCCGCTGGGCGTCCAGGGAGACCGCCAGGTGCGCCAGCGGGTCCTCGAAGTGCGTGTCGGCCCCGTGCTGGGTCACCAGCACCTGAGGCCGGAAGCCGGCGAGCAGCTCCGGTACGACGGCGTGGAACGCGCGCAGCCAGCCCGCGTCGCCGAGGCCGGCCGGCAGCGGCAGATTCACCGCGCTGCCCTCGGCCTCGCCCGGGCCTCCGGTCTCCTCCGGCCACCCGGTGCCCGGGAACAGGGTCCGCGGGTGCTCGTGCAGCGAGATGGTCAGCACCCTGGGGTCGTCCCAGAACGCCGTCTGCACCCCGTCCCCGTGGTGCACGTCCACATCCAGGTACGCGACGCGCTCGGCGCCGAGCTCCAGGAGCCGCGCGACGGCGAGCGACGCGTCGTTGTAGATGCAGAATCCGGCGGCGCCGCCCGGCATGGCGTGGTGGAGCCCGCCCGAGAAGTTCACCGCACGCGTGGCCTCGCCCCGCCACACGGCTTCGGCGGCGCCCACCGACAGGCCGGCGATCAGCGCGGACACCTCGTGCATGCCCGCGAACGCCGGGTCGTCGAGCGTGCCGAGCCCATACGTCTGGTCGGCGGCGGCCGGGTTCGCGGACGCGGCCCGCACGGCCGCCACGTAGTCCTCGCGGTGCACGAGTCGCAGCGTCGAGTCACCGGCCGGTTTGGCCGAGACGACATCGAGGGCCCGGTCCAGTTCGAAGGCCCGCACCAACCCCATGGTCAGCCCGAGCCGCACCGGGTCCATCGGGTGGCTCGGCCCGAAGTCGTACCCGGTTACTGCGTCATCCCACATCAACAGTGCGCGGCCGCTCATGACCGCCACCGTATCGGGCGGCGGCGCCCCCGAACGATCTGGCGTACACGAGCGTCACCAGCACCAACACGAGCGGCACGCCCATCGCACCCCGATAGCTCCACGCCTCCCCGAGGGCCCCGACCAATGGCGACCCGACAAGAAACCCCACGTAGTTGAAGACGTTCAGCCGCGCCACAGCAGCATCACTGGCCCCAGGAAACAGCCTTCCCGCGGCCGCGAAGGTCTGCGGCACGAGCACGCTGAGCCCCAGCCCGAGCACCGTGAATCCGGCCAGCCCGGTCCGCGGCCCCGGCGCCGCCGCCACCACCGCGAACCCGGCCGCCGCGAGCACGGCCCCACCCCGCACCACGGCCACGGCCCCGAACCGCCGCACGGCCAGGTCGCCGACGGTACGTCCGAGGAGGGTGGTGACCATGTATGCGTTGTACGGCAGGGTCGCGAGCGCCTCGGAGCCGCCAAGGACGTCCTGGAGATACTTCGCGCTCCAGTTGGAGACGGTCGAGTCGCCGATGTACGCGAAGGCCATGACGAGACAGAGCGGCAGAAGTACACGCCAGGCGAGCCCCCGCTCACCACACGGAGCGGCGCCCGCCTCGAGTGCGGCCGCCCCACCCGTACACCACCGACCGAGAACGAGCACGGCGGGAAGCAGCACCAGCACCACGGGCGCGTAGAAGATCCCCAGCGGCAGGCCCAGCCGGGCCCCGCCCCAGGCGAGCGACGCCCCGGCGATACCGCCCAGGCTGTACGCCGCGTGGAACCCGAGCATGATGCTCCGCCCGTACGCGCGCTGGAGGCTCACGCCGAGCATGTTCATGGACGCGTCGAGCCCCCCGACGGCCAGCCCGAACACCCCGAGGGCCAAGCCCAGGTGCCACGCCCGGTCGCCGACACCGACGCCCACGAGCGCCAGCAGCACCACGGGCTGGACCCACCGCAGCACGATCCCGGGCGGAACGCGGGCGACGAGCACCCCGGTGGCGACACTCCCGACTCCGGCGAGCACGGGCACACCGGCGAGGAAGGCGGGCAGCAGCGCGTCGGACACGCCGTAACGGCTCTGGATGGCGGGAATGCGCGTCACGAGCAACGCGAACGCCATGCCTTGCGCGAGGAAGGAGAAGGCCAGCGCACCCCGCCCGAGCCGCAGTCGCGCATCGGTCATGGCGGGAAAGAGTACGTCCGTGGTCAGTCCAAGGACAGCCTTGTCACAGCACGAGCCCCGGCAGCTGCCCCATATCTCCGAAATACCCATGAGCACCGGCCAGTTGTTCGGCGGTGGCCATCCCGGTGAACCCGTACACATCCATCCCGGCGGCCAGGGCGGCCTGTACGCCCAGGGGGCTGTCCTCCACCACGGCACACCGCTCCGGCGCGACGCCCATCCGCTCGGCGGCGTGCAGGAACAGATCCGGCGCCGGCTTCCCCCGGCCGACGTCCTGCGCGCTGAACACCGCGTCCGGCGCGAACCACAGGTCCAGCCCGGTCTTCCGGTGCCCGACGCGAATCCGCTCATGGCTCCCGGAGGACGCCACACAGTACGGCACTCCGCCGGCCACCAGCTTCCCCAGTACCTCGGTCACCCCGGCGACAGCGGTGAGCTCCCGCTCGAAGGCGGCGAACACGCGCGCATGAAACGTCTCGTCGAAGTCCCCCGGCAACCGCTGCCCGGTCCGCTCGAACACGGTGTCATGGACCCGGTGCATCGCCCCACCCATATAGTCCCGCAGGGACTCCTCGTACGTGGTGGGGTGCCCGAGCTCGGTCAGGTAGCCGGCCAGGATGGCGTTCGAGATGGGCTCGCTGTCCACAAGGACACCGTCGTTGTCGAATATGACCAGGTCGTAGCGCATGACCCCACGCTAGCTGGCCCTGAACGCAAAAATGCCTCAGCCCCGAGAATTCGCATTCTCAGGGCTGAGGCTCAAAAATAGTTCGGCGGTGTCCT
>NZ_VSRY01000140.1 GCF_008271805.1 Streptomyces sp. TRM49041 | reverse complement strand
CAGGCGTGATGCGTGCTCGGATCTTGGACGGGGGCAGGGGAACGTCGAAGGGCGCGGCCCGTCATGATCATGTGATTCCACTCGCAAGATCGTGAAGGCCGCGCCCGTATGCCATCCTGCCCGACCCTGCCCACCTCTCGTCAACTCGCCGATCAACTCGGCGTCGGGGTCGGGGAGTTGTGCACGCCCGCGAAACTCCCCTCGCTCCTGGAGGCGGTCGACGCCGTGCCCGACCCGCGTTCTGTGCACCTGGTCACGCACCCCCTCCCGATGCTGCTCGGCCTGGTGGCCTGCGCCCTGCTGTGCGGGGCGCGCTCGGTGCGCGGTGTGATCCGCTGGGCGAACGGTCAGGGCGCCGGCATCCTGGCCGCACTCGAAGTCCCCGACGGTGATCCGGCGCAGTTGCCGGTGGCCACCACGCTCACCCGCACCCTTGCCCGGATCGACGCCGACGCACTCGATGCGGCCGTCGGCACCTTCGTACAGACCCACGCCGCCGACCCGCTGGCCGGAATCGCGGGAGATCCGCCCCTGCTGCAGCTGGCCGCGGACGGCAAGACGGTTCGCGGCGCCCGCGACGCCGACGGCCTGCAGCTTCACCTGCTCGGCGTCTACCAGGTCGATCCCGGCGTGATGCTCGCCCAGCGCGAGATGCGCCACAAGCCCCACGAGACCGTGCACTTCACCGCCGCCCTCGACCTGATCGCCGACATCACCGGGGCGATCGTGACCGCCGACGCCCTGCACACGGTGGCCGATCACGCCCGCTACCTGCACCGACGCGGCGCCTTCGGACTCTTCCCGGTCAAGGAGAACCGCGCCGCCCTGTTCGCCCGGCTCGACGCGCTCGACTGGGACGAGACCACGAACCCGCAGATCAGCATGGTCCGTACCGAGGAGACCAACAGCGGCCGCCACGAGACCCGCATCGTCCGCGTCCAGGCACTGGAAGACGGCCAGGTCAACTTCCCGCACGCCACCCATGCCCTGCTGGTGGAGCGGTACACCACCGGCCGGGGCGACGGAAAGACCCACGCGGACGCCGAACTCGGCATCACCACCGCACCTGTCCAGACCGCCGACGCGGCCATCCTCGCCCGCTGCGTGAGAGACCAATGGGCCATCGAATCCCAGCACTTCATCAGAGACGTGACCTTCGGAGAGGACGCCTGTCGGGCCCGCACCGGCAGTCTGCCCCGAGCCCTCGCCACCTTCCGCAGCCTGGCGATCAGCCTCGCCCACCTCGCCGGATGGAAGAACAACGCCGCCGCACACGACCACTACCGCAACCACCCGGCCGACGCTCTACGCGAACTCGGTCTCACGGGCTGAGCACGCATCACACCTGCTGCGCGCTCTGAGCTTTCAGGGCACTTCTCTGTAAGCGACGGAACGATCTTCAAAGAGCTCTCTGAAGAGTACGAAGTGGACGAAGAAAAGGGAAGGGCAGCCTTCGAGGGGTACGGTATTTCTGAGTTCCCAGAAGGTGATGCCGTAGCTCGCGTTCCTGGCCTTATGGCCGTCGCCCGCAAGCTCATGCAGAAGGACGGGGCTCACGCCACGATGGCCATGTGCTTTAAGGGCGATGCCATCGTCAGCATCCAGGGAATGGAGTTTCCAGACCAGCGAACCAAAATGCTCAGTTTCGAGCGGTTGGCGGATTTGGTCGAATCACACCGCGCAGACGGCGTACTGATTATCGGCGAAACCTGGATGGGATCCCCGACGGAGATTGAGAAGAAGATTGGAACTATCCTTCTCCCTCCTCGGGATCGAGTCGACAAGCGGGAAGCTCTCACCGTTTATGCGATGACCCGCGATGGCCGTCAGGCCAACCTGGTGTGCTTCGTGGAGCGAACCCCTACCGGAGAGACGATTTGCGGCGAACCGTTCGACCTTGATGCAGGTGCAGCTAACACCTTGCTCCCCATTAAGCGGAAGTGGAAGGCGATGGGAGAGCGCGGAATCTGAGGTGCCCTCGTCCCGCACAGTTCCGGGCCTAGTGAGATCTACGGGGCCTATTCGGCTGCCATCACCTGGTAAACCGATAATCCCGGCGAGAGGCGGAGCTAAAAGGAGCGGACGGAAGTGCAGGGCGCCTCTGCGAGGGGGGCCGGCGCTCCGGCCACCCCTCGCAGCAAGCGTCATACCAGACGCAGAACCGGACGTCGATCACGAACGCCAAGAAGTTCGCTTACACGGCTTTGCGTCCAGGCGAGCTCGCGCGCTAGTTCATGCATCGTCAACCCTTGGTCTCGCTCCGCCAACTCAAAAGCTTGACGCAGCATCACAGGTTGCTCCCCCGGGAAGCCCGTCACAGGTTCCGTCGAGAAACCGGGCTGTGAGGCTAGGGCATGCAACCGCTGATAGGCCCGACTAGCCGTGGCCTCAGATACCAGCCCCAATTCCCGGCATCGGTAGATCAAGGATTTTACTGACACCCCCCACGTGCGCGAAATATCAGCAAGCTGGCCCAAATCCATACGCTTTGGCAAAAGTGGGAGAATGCTGGTTCGAGGGGTCAAGAATTCGGCTGCGAACGCATCGGCTTCCCGCTCTTGGCGAATGTCGCCGGTAGACGCCGAATGCAGCACCAAATGCCCCAGTTCATGCGCGGCGCTGAACCGATGCCGATACACGTCGTCCGCTCGATTCGGCGTCAACACCACCAGGGGGCGTGGAAGCCCTCCACTCGCGAAAGCATCGATTTTCGCCGTAGCTTGATCCGCCTCTGAGGGGAGCACGACGACGATGCCGTGCGCCTCCATCTGCCGGACGAGGTGGCGAAGCGGGCCCCTGCCCAACTGCCATCGCTTCCGCAGCTCACGCGCCGCCTCGGCAGGGTCCGAGGAGAGGTCGGTCCCAGGGTGAATCTCGCCGCCGGCGAACCCTGGTAGGTCAACGAGCGGAAGCTGCACGCGCTTCTCGAGCGCGTAGGCGAGTTCCCAAGTCTGACCAGCAAATCCCAGAGCTCTATTGCGTTGCGCTCCACTCGTCGAGCGCAACGCACGGAAATGGGCCATAGAGGTATCTAGCTTGCCCATCGGGCGGCCAGCAAGGAAGAACTGGACAGGAACGCCGAGAACCTCCGCAAGGCTGGGAATCAACCCCACGCGCGGCTTGCTGCTACCTGTCTCGTACTGCCCAATGGCCGCAGGCGACACCCCAATCCCCTCCGCCACCTCCTTCTTTGTCATGCCTGCAAGATGACGCGCTTGAGTGAGCCTGGGCGGATGAAAGCCGTCCCATACGGCTTTCAGCTTCGCGTCGTCCAGGCCCAGTCCGGGGAGTGTTGGATGATCAGCCCTCATCGCTCTCAGCAGAGTCTTCCTCAGTCGCTTCGGCCACTTCAGTCGTCGGCGGAGTCCCAAGCTTCCGCTCTTCGTCGCTACGACCAGTCATCGGCACCTCCGGCAGGTCACCGGAGTCGAAGCGATCATCCGCGTCCCGGTCAGGGATAGCGAACAGGGGGGTGCGTTCCGGCGCAGTCAGCAGCGAACGCTCGGTGAGCCACCTCAGGTTCCCAGACTCGTCGAGGAGCTCGGCCTTGCCCCACCAGGCACGCTTGAGGCCGGAACGGTTCATCTCGTACCAGACGAGGACCAGCTCCGGCCGCGGGTCCCGGGCCGCGAGCTCGGCCAGGGACGGGCGCAGCACCAGCTCCGCGACGTCCAGCCCGGGAATGGGGTCGGAGATCCAGAACTTCGCCTCAGGGCTCGTGGCGGCGAAGATCTCCTGCACGAGCTTCGACAGGTCCCGACCGCGAGGCCAGTGACTGGGCGGCTCTGTGCCGTCCACCTCGGCACAAACAGGAAACAAGACGGTGTCGTGAACCAGCGGAAGCCGGTACCACGAGCCCGTCTTTACGATCTCGGTGCCCTCGATCCCCAGGTCGAGGATGTGCTCGATGAGCCGCTCGTACTGATTGGTCATGCGAGCGCCACCGGACGCGAAGCCGTGCTTTGATCGCGCCACAGCGCGTACGTCGAGCACGGCTTCTTCGGTGTCTTCCAGAGCCTTCCAGGCGGCAACGCCGATCGCGTCAGCGTCATCGCCATACTGCCTGAGTGCCCACTGGGGGGTCGAGCTGTCCACCTACCACTCCCATCAGAACTTGCGGTCTGCCCGATACCATACACCTCAGACTTTAGTTGATCTTGCATTTCTTGCATTGGGGGTTTAGTTCATGAGCCGCCAAGCGCGGGCGCTGCCGGATCGCAGCGCCCAGTGACCACCATCCGGCGGCCGGCGACTGAGTTAAGAACAAACCTCACGCCAGCGGTGCGCCCAGTGCGGGTCTCTGGGCAAGGCGGCTTCCCTTGCCCGGCACCTCTAGGCGATCGCCGGGGCGGCCGTGAAGCCGCTTACGGACTGCCGGCCGAACCCGGCCGGGGCCATTGGCACCGGGACCCGCAACCAGATCAAGGTCACTGGGGGCGGCCTGAGGGCCAACGCCGACATGGGCTCCCCCGCGAAGAGGGGCCGTCTTGGCCAGTCGGCGCCTATTACTCACTGGACACTGGCGAGGTGAAGGTCCTGACGGGTTCACCTGCCCAAGCACGATCTCCCCGCCCGAACCAGTTGTCGGCGGTAAACCCACCAAGGACTCGCGGGTGCGCCCCTCCGTCGGCCACCCTCGCGGGAGTCGCGAGCCGACCGGCATGACCTCCGGAGTCTCGTGCCCCCCTTCGCCGTCGACTGCCGTGCCACAACGTGCCAGTAGGGGCGGTGAACAGCGGTCAACACAGGGTCGCAGAGGCCGACCGTCACATCCCGACTGGCGGACGTTTTCGCAGGTCAAGGCTCATGTCCTGAGCCAAGTGCCGGGTGATTCCCAAGCTCAGAGCGCGGGTTCGATTCCCGTCACCCGCTCCAAGCAAAAGCCCCAGGCCAGCGGCCCGGGGCTGCTTTGTTGTCCAGACCGGATCAGGCTTCGCGTGCCCGGTCCGTGCTCGATCCCTGATCAGCAGGCATCGGCAGCCTTCTCGCGCTCGGCGCGGACACGGGCGTCGATCCCGTCGGCCACCTCCCGCTGCCGTTCCAAGTTCGAGTGCCGATAGACCGGCGCGGCCCGCTCGGAGGACTGCCCCGCGCGGACCATCGGGGACCGAGGGCGGCGGCGCGCGTCGACCTGGGCCACGGTCGCGGTTCGGACGCTCCTCGGCGGTCTCCATGATGGCTTTCGGTAGCCGGTACGCCTTGGCGTGGATGCGCTCGCCTTCGCGCAGGTACCGGGACGGGCCGGGAAGCCGGTACCACCACATGGATCGGTGGTGGTACCGGCTTCCGGTTCCGTTCTCCGGAGCGGCCGTTGCGCCACTTGTTGCCCGTCCGGTGATCAACGCCGACGATCCCTGCCTGCACGAGCCGGGAGTAGCCTCCCGCTCCCGGAACAGCTTTCCGGTCGGGTCTCGAAGTCCGTCGCACCCCTTGAACCGGGGAGTTGCGACGCCCAATGGAACCCAGGGCCCCCGGGGCGGGGGCCCTTTCGTGCTCCGCGTGCGAATCGCCGCCGGTCGGCCTGGCCGGTGGCGTCCTGTCGCCTGCGGCGCATCCACCACACCAGGGCCGCACCGGCGGCGACGACCGCCGCGGCGATGCCGGAGATCAGCCCGATCGGGGTGTTGGAGCCGGTGTCGGCGAGGTCGCCGTCCGGGTCCGGCCTGTTTGCCGACGGGGTCGGCTTCCCGTCGTCGCCCGGGGTGGACGGGTCCGGGGCAGGGGTCGACGGCGGGGCGGTCGGCTTCGGGTCGTCCGTCGGGGTCGGAGTGGGACCCAGGTTCGGGCCCGGGCCCGGGTCCTCGCCGTCGGCCTCGATGTTGCCGCTGCCGCCGAGGTAGAGGGTGTCGGTGTCCCGGTCGGACACGTCATCCGATTGGAGAGACGTCTTCGTCGTGGTGTCCAGGGTGCGGTGTTCTACGTTGAACCGGGTCCGGGTGATGTTCCGCTTCGGCTGCTTGGAGAAGTCCACACCGCCAACGCCCTGGTTGAAGACCTGGCCGCCGTACTCCAGCTCGAACCACTCGATGCCCTCACGCGGCGACTTCATGTACTTCTGGTACACGTCTTCGCGGGTCCACTTGTCGTGCGGGGCGCGCAGCGGCCACGCGGCGACGTCGCTGGAGTCGATGATCTCGCGGAAGTCGGTCGGCGCCTTGGCATCCTGCTGGCGGATGTATTCGGCCGCGACACGCGCGGTGTAGACGGCGCGACGCAGATCGGCGTAGCGCTTGTCGTTGTCGACCCTCTCCTCCATGAGGGGAACGATGTTGACGCGAACGCTCGCTTCCATCGACTTCTTCTCCGCGTCGGTCAGGCCCTTGCACTCAGTGCTGCCGGGCGCCTCCCACTCGATGTCGAGCCACTCAGCAGACACCTTCGGGGGCGCGTCGAGAATGCCGGCGTGTCAACCCGACTTGACCACAGGGGAGTTGAGCTACCGTCAGCCGTTGAAGTACAGGGCTTCCATGTGGCTGGTGGCGTGCTCACTGTGCCGCACCCGCAGCGAGGAGGCGTCCAGGTCGGCCCTCCCCCACAGGTCCGCGCCGCCGAGGCAGGCCGTGGCGAGGGCGCCCCAGTCGTTCTGGTTCGGTTCGTCGTCGAGGTCGAAGTACACGTCGATGTCTTCGAGAAACTCCGTCGTGATCCCGAGGGCGGACATCACCGCCTGCGGGTCGCCGGTCACGACGAACGGTTCGTCACCGGGCCAGCCGCAGGCATGGAACATGGTGCCGTCCGGCAGCCACACGAGGTCTTCGGTGTGCTCGGCGCCGCAGTGCACCTCTACCCGGCCCACGATCCGTGCGTCGGGGAAGCGCTTCCGCAGCCGAGTGGCCTCCGCCAGCAGCGGCATGTCGTTGCCGTCGTCCGCGAACGCCGGATCGGAGATCGACATGAGGTTTCCCCATGCCCCCGCCTGCACGAGGTCCAGATCGGCTCTCGTGGCGACCGTGATCGCGTCGCTCTGCTTACGGGGGCTGAGGTCCTCGATCACGTCGTCGATCGTGTCCAGGCAGCGAGCGAACTCCGCGGCCCGTTCGGGGTCATTGGGAGGAAGGTCGGCCGCGTCCACGGTGAATGGCGGGTGCAGGACGGTCAGTTCGTAGCGGTTGCCGCTGCCATGGGTTATGCGGTCGGGTGGAAAGGTCCAGAAGTCGGTGCCAGGCATGCCCGTCACCGTAACGGGTTCCTTATCTCCTCGGGGTGGTTGTGGTCATGCACTGGGAGGCGAACTGCGCCTCCAATGGGAGACTTTCGCCGGCCTTGAATCCGGCCGGTCGAGATCTGGTTCGTAGCACCACACCGCACCAGAAGTGCACCGGACGCGACGGTCAACCAACGGTCAGCGCGGGCCACACCGTCCCCCGTGTTCTCACTTCCGTATCGCGCATATTCCCAGCTCAGACCAGTCCATGATCTGAACGATCAGTGATTCCCAAGCTCAAAGCGCGGGTTCGATTCCCGTCACCCGCCCCACGCGGAAGGCCCAGGCCATGGACCTGGGCCTTAGTGCCGCCCGACGCTCCGGTCTCACCGTGCCACTCTCCGCGGTGACCGATCGAGTCTCGGGTCAGCCGACCCCTGACGAGGGCACGCGGCGAGAGCGGCGCGCCGTGGCAATACCGATACCGACGGAGCTGCCGATACCGATGCCCAGGCCCACGCCGAGGCCGACGTTGTCGAGGACGTAAAGCCCGAGCAAGAGTCCGATGACGACCCCGAGCGCCATGCCTGCCGCCAGTCCGATGCCTATGGGTCGCGTCCCGGATGCCTCATTATGTGCCATACACGCATTGTGCCAGAGTCGGTAGGCAGCTCCTGATCAGTGCCCAATTAGGCCTCCAATGGCCTGGGTTGTCGGCAGCCATGACTCCGAGGAGGGCTTCCTCCCGTGGCAGTACGCCCAGTCGGTTGCACATCATGTGCTCCTGATGGAACACGAGGTGCCCCGCGCTGTAGGGGACCTGCTCGTCTGCGGCCCGTCCGACGTACGCGGCCAGGACCTGCGTCCAGCCCTGCGCATGGGTTGGCACCGTGGGGTCGCGGGCCATCTCCGCGGCGCTGCAGTCAATTCCCCTGCCGTCCGCCTCAGCGGCCGTCCTCGGGTGGCCGCGGAGTGTATCCGCGTCGGTCGGCGTCATTCGTCCACCAGGCGAGGTGCCGTTCCCAGAACCGGGCGGTGTCGACGGTCTCGTCGAACGGAACAGGGAGGATCTCGAGCATCCTCAGAGCGCGTCGCCGGTGGACCAGTGCCACGGCGCACGGTGCCGGCGCCGCGATGGCCGGTCCCATTGCCCCGTCCGGCAAACCGGTCATTGACAGCAGAGCAGCGCCCACAGCAGTGAAGCCCCAGGTCGGCGGCCCGGGGCTTCTTTGCTGTCTCGACCGGATCAGGCTTCGCGTGCCCGATCCAGAAGTCACGTCGGGGGAGGTGCCGTGTCGGCGCCGGTTTCGATGAGGATCTGCCCGGCCTGGGTGACGTTGTCCGCCCGGACGGCTCTGGCCATGGCGGCGCGTGCCGCGTCAGGAGTCGTGTCGGGCGGGACCACCAGCAGGGCGAAGTGGTCCCGATCGCCTCGGGTGATCAGGACGGTGTCGTCACCGACCGGGAAGGAGTCGACATGCACGACCCGGTCGTCGACCGTCAACCGTGTCGGCAGTTCCGCCCAGGCACCGGCGTCCAGACCGACGCGGGTGACGGGTCCCAGGTACTCGGTCAACGCGCTGATCAGTGAGGGAAGCTCGGCGCCTATGTCCCTGGACCGCGGCCACCACGCGCCGTCCAGGATTCCCTCACGGGCATGTGTCGTTTCCAGCCTCAGGAGAGCCGTCCCGGGTCTCACGGAATGGTGGGTGGCATCCGGCAGGGGCCGGGGAGTGCTGAGGGGGTCGGAGTCGGCCATGGTGCACGCCCATCCGCGAGGCAGTGCGTTCCATACTGTGAAGCAGCCTCGCCATGCCACTGTACTCCGCACTCCGCATGCCGCGCCCGCGAGCGCCCGCGCCCGCGGTTCCGTATCGGAAAATGCCTGGTCACAGACCTTTCCCGGCGCTCGGACCGGAGTAGGCTGAAAGCACCGGAAACCCTGCGCACACCGGCTCACGCCGCCGGTGCCGTTCTCGGCGAGCAACGACGCCGGGGGCCGAGGAGAAGCCCCGGGGACAGGTCCGTGCCATGACCGCGACCACGGAACGTACGACCGCCGGTCAGCGCGTCCTCACGCCACCGGCCCGGCTGCCGGTGCCCCCCGTGGACACCCGACCCGGCCTCCTGGATGACGCATGGCGGGCTCGCTCCCGCGACCTTTCCCGCGAACTCCCCGACCTCAGCCCTGCGTGCCGGCCCGTGATCCCGCCGGAGACCGGAGCGGCCTCCCACCGCTCGGCTGATGTCCGTCGCTGCCACCTGCGGTGGCCTCACCGCCGGCGGTCTGACAGCGGCCGGGACAGCGTGGCGGCCTTACCGACACTTCGCACCGCATCGGTGCCGGAACGAGAGAGCGGCAGTCATGGCAACACTGCACGAGCGACAGAACTACCGTATGGCGATCATGAAGGCCCTGTACGACGCCATGGAAGGCAATCGTCCGGGTGTCACCGGGGCCAAGCTCCGTGACGACCTGCACCTGCCCGATCAGGACATGGCCGCTGCCTGCACCTACCTGGCCGCCGAGGGTCTGATCCTCGTCGACTGGACAACTCACAGCACGCCCGCGGCGGTCACGCTGACACATCAGGGGATCCGGCTCATGGAGTCCGAGGAATCCGAGGACGAGGAGCGCGGCTGACACGCCCTGCGGGCCGGTTCCGGGGCCCGGAGGCCGCGTCACCCACCGACTCGAATCACTGTGAGCCAGAAGAGGGAAACGGGCATATTATGGCAAATGGGTTGGCGCACTCTCACGTGCGACCGCCCGGAAGGGCGGCCCCGGTGTGTATACGCCGGGGCCGTTGTGCGCGGCGCGGTCGGAGCGGCGCAGCGCGGCGCACAAACGGTGACAAGTGGCGACAGCGGGTGAACGGGGGCAGGCTGAGGACTGAGGGTCTCCGGATTCCCGCGACGAAACGATCCCCGGTGAGCGGACGGCACCGGCCGGTGCCCCGTCAAGGAGGGAGAGGACATGATCCGTTCAGCCGATATCCGTGAGTGGCGCAATCGCGACGTCGTGGACCCGAAGGGACACAAGATCGGCCGACTGGAAGCGGTCTACGTGGACACCACAACCGATGAACCGGCCATGGCCACCGTCCGGACCGGGCTGCCCACCCGGCAGCGTCTGGTCTTCGTCCCCCTCGACGACGCGATCCTCGGGCCGGGCTACGTCAAGACCGCCTACGCCAAGAGCCTGGTGCGGAAGGCCCCATGGGTCGGCACGGACGACGTATTGCCGATCGAGCAGGAAGAGTCGATCTTCCAGCACTACGGCATGCCGTACCAGCCGGGCACAGGCGGCGAACGCCAGCTCGCACGCCGCTGACCGCAGGACCTCGACCGGAGAGGCGTTCACACGATGGCAGTCTTCTTCTTTCTGGCTCTGGTGGCCGTCGTACTGGGGATCATCGGCGTAGTCGCGGAAGGACTGGGCTACCTGCTGATCATCGGCATCGCGGTCCTCGTGGTCGACGTGATCCTCGCCGCCGTCCGCTGGTCCCGACGCTCCGGTCGGCGACCTCTCCGCTGACGCGACCCGCAGTGCCCACGACGGCCTACGACGGCGCGGTCGGATGGCGTCCAGAGCGGCTTCGGAGAAGGTGACGGTTCGACAGCGGGACAGGAGCGCCGGCTTCGTGAAGTGCGCCTTCGCGGAGACTTGACGGCATCCTCGATCTGCCGCGCAGTCCCGTCGGGGTGGAGTTCGCGGGCCTGAGACGCCCAGGATGCCCGCGACGGTGCACCGACGCCCCTGCCCGCGGGCCGGACGGTGCTCGGGACCCTGGACGGACGGGAGCACCGGGGCGTCCCGCCACCTCACCGGCCGGGAGCGTACGTACCTGACCTGACCTGACCCGTCGCCCGTCGGACTCGGCACACCGCGCACCGGCCGTCCGGCGTCGCCTCAAGGCGCCCGCCGTCTGTGGCTGTTCGCACATTTGTGGGTCTGGCGGTGCCGTGGCCGGTTCTGCGATGCTTCCGTCCGACAAGCGACGGCGGAACGAGGAAGCCGGTGAGATTCCGGCACGGTACCGCCACTGTGTAGGGGGAGCGACTCCGCCATGGCCACCGCCCCATCCGGGGGCGGGAAGGCCGGAGAAGCGTTGATCCCGAGTCAGGAGACTCACGCCGTCGCACCTCGATGTATGGGGCGGATTTCCCCAGGAGAGGCGGTGGCACCCGTGTGCCTGCGTATGTACGGCGGCCGCTCTGCGCTGCCCATGGCCCTGCGGGGCCGACCTGCCCGGCTTGACGCACGGGCCCGTTCCCTCAGGTTCTGACGGCCTTCTCCCTCAGCGGCTTCCCTCCCGTACGCCGCATCACGCGCCCCGGAGTGCCGGTGCGCGCTGCCCACGCATGCCACCAGGAGTCACCTTGACCGTACGATCCGTCATGACCGGCCGTCGTCAGGCCGCCGCGGCGGCCTTCCTCGCCGCCGCTCTCACGCTCACCGCGTGCGGCGGCGACACCGGCCCGCCCACCGATGCCAAGGCCCGGGCCGCCGGGGAGGGCTGCATCGAGGACTTCGACCCGGCCAAGGACTACTTCCCGGTCAAGTCGACGGTGAAGTATGCCGAGAACTTCACGCTCCGGTACGAGAAGAGCTACCAGGTCCTCACCGTCAACGAGCCCTTCCCCAAGGGCAAGCCGGAGTCGTACGTGCTGGTCAAGTGTGGTGCGCCGAAACCGGAGCTGTCCGGTGGGCTGGCGTCCGCGCAGCAGGTCACCGTCCCCGTCAAGAGCCTGTACTCCGCCTCCACCACCCATCTGCCGCTGCTCACCGAGACCGGCACCCTGGACGTGCTGACGGGTGTCGCGAGCGCCGCGAGCGTCTCCTCCGCCCAGGTGATCGAGCGGGTGAAGGCCGGCAAGGTCACCGAGTACGCCAAGGACCGCACTCTCAACGCCGAGACGGTCATCGGCGCCAAGCCGGACGTGCTGATGACCCAGGGCACCGACGACCCGCAGTATCCCAAGCTCCGTCAGGCGGGCATCGCCGTCGTCGCCAACGCCGAGTGGCTGGAGTCCAGCCCGCTCGGCCGCGCCGAGTGGGTCAAGGCGATGGCCGCGCTCACCGGAGCGGAGAAGCGTGCGGGCGAGGTGTTCGACACCATCGAGGGCGACTACCGGAAGGTCGCCGAGAAGGGCGCGCAGGCGGTCAAGGCGGGCAGGCCCGTCGAGGTGCTGCCCGGCACGATGTACCAGGGCACCTGGTCCATGCCCGCCGGCGGCAGCTACGCCGCCCAGCTGATCAAGGACGCGGGCGGCACCTACCCCTGGGCCGGCGAGCCGGGCACCGGTGGCCTCCGGCTGAACTTCGAGGCCGTGTACGCGAAGGGCGGCCAGGCGCCCGTCTGGATCGCCGACCAGCAGTGGCGGTCCACCGCCGACGCCGTCAAGGCCGACAGCCGGTACGGGCAGCTGAAGGCCCTCTCCGACGGTGCGGTCTGGACGAACACGAAGGCGCTCGGCCCCGGCGGTGGCAACGACTACTTCGAGCGCGGTGTGCTGCGCCCGGACCTGGTGCTCGCCGACCTCTTCGCGCTGATCCACCCGGACTGGGCGAAGGACCACACCTTCACCTTCTACCAGCCGGTGCCCAAGGCGTGACAGCGCCCATGGCAATCGCGCCGTCCGCTGCCCCGGACACCCCGCCGAAGGTGCGGCCGGGGCGGCGGCGCCTCGCCGTCGTCGTGGCCCTCGCGGCCGGTACCGCGGCGCTGTTCGTCCTCACCATCGCGACCGGCTCCCACCGGGTGCCGGTCGCGGAGGTGGTGCGGATCCTGTTCGGCGGCGACGGCGCCGACCCGAGATGGTCCGTGATCGTCGAGCAGGTACGGCTGCCGCGCGCGCTGACCGCCACCGCCGTCGGCGCCGCCCTCGCCGTGGCGGGCGTACAGATGCAGACCCTGTTCCGCAACGCGCTGGCCGACCCGTTCTCCCTCGGGCTGAGTTCGGGCGCCGGATTGGGCGTCGCCGCCGTGGTGGTGGGCACCGGCGGGTTCGCCGGAAGCTTCACCGGAAACCTGGCCGGGCTGGGGCGCCTGGGCGTCGTCCTGGCCGCCTCGTTCGGCGCGGGCGCCGTGCTGGCCCTCGTCCTGCTCCTCTCGCAATGGGTGAAGTCGGCCGTCACCCTGCTCGTCATCGGTGTCATGATCGGCTCGGCGGTCACCGCGGTGGTCGGCGTGATGCTCGTGTACGCGCGGCCCGAGCGCGCCCAGCAGTTCGTGATGTGGAGCCTGGGCAGCTTCAGCGCCACGACCTGGCCCGACATCCAGGTCATGCTGCCCGTGATCGGCGCGGGCCTGCTGGCGGCGCTGCTGACCGCGAAACGACTCAACGCCCTGTTGCTCGGCGAGGACTACGCCCGCACCATGGGCCTGAACGTACGGGGCAGCCGTAATCTGGCGCTGGTCGGCACCTCGCTGCTGGCGGGCGCGGCGACCGCGTTCTGCGGCCCCGTCGCCTTCCTGGGCCTGGCCGTCCCGCACCTGACGCGGGTGGCGCTGGGGACCTCGGACCACCGGGCGCTGATCCCTGCGTCGATGCTCGCGGGGGCGTTCCTCGCGCTGGCGTGCGCCCTGCTGAGCCAGCCGCCCGGCACGGACTCCGTGCTGCCGCTCAGCGCCATCACCTCGCTGTTCGGTGCCCCCGTCGTCATCGCGTTCCTGATCCGCAGCCGTCGCGGCGTACAAGGAGTGGCCTCGTGACCGACACGATGACCGAACCCGTCCAGGACACGGCCGACGGACCGGACCGCCCCGGCGGACTGGCCACCCAGGGGCTCGCCGTCGGCTACCGCACCCGCCCGCTGCGCTGGCGCGGGCGCGGGCGCGGAGGAGGGCGCGGAGGAGGGCGCGGAGGAGGGCGGGCCGTGCTGTCGGGGCTCGACCTTCAGGCGCGGGCCGGCGAACTGACCGTACTCCTCGGCCCCAACGGCGCGGGCAAGTCCACGCTGCTGCGCACCCTGTGCGGGCTTCTGCCACCGCTCGACGGCGGGATCCGGATCGGCGGGGCCGACCTCGCGCACCAGCCGCCGGGCGCTCTCGCCCGCCGCCTGGCCGTTGTCCTGACCGACCGGGTGGACCCGGGGCTGCTGTCCGTACGGGAGCTGGCCGGGCTCGGCCGCCACCCGCACACCGGGTTCACCGGCCGCCTCACGGCCGCGGACCACGCGGCGGTCGAGTGGTCGCTGAAGGCGGTGGGCGCGGGGCATCTGGCGGACCGGCCGGCCGCCGAGCTCTCCGACGGCGAACGCCAGCGCGTCCTGACCGCCCGCGCCCTCGCCCAGGAGCCCGAGGTCGTCCTGCTCGACGAGCCGACCGCCTTCCTCGATGTCCCCTCGCGGGTGGCGCTCACCGTGCTGCTGCGCGACCTCGCCCGGGACAAGGGCCTCACCGTCGTGGTCAGCACCCACGACCTGGAGCTTGCCCTGCGTGTGGCAGACGCCGTCTGGCTCGTCGACCGCGACTCCCACGTCCACTCCGGGGCGCCCGAGGACCTGATCCGCAGCGGTGCCGTCGCGGGCGCCTTCGACGCCGACAACCTCGCCTTCGACCCGGTCTCCGGCACCTTCGGTCTGCGCCGCGCCGCGCGCGCCGACGTAACGGTGGACGCGCCGGCCGATGTGCTCCCGCTGCTCGAACGCGCTCTCGCCCGCGAAGGGCTGGCCGTCACGGCCCCGGGCGACCCGGACGCCACCACACAGGTGAGCTGCGACGGAGCGGATCGGCTCACCCTCACCGGACCGGACGGGCAGGTCGTCCGCACCCACGGCTTCCACGAGCTGACGCGGACGGTACGGACATGGTGAACGCGGCCATCACCCCCGACGCCCTGGCGCGGATCTCCGCTGTCGGACCGTACTTCGCGGTGGCCACCGGCCCCCGCCCCGAGGCCGACGGCTTCCGGCCGCTGACCGATCTGTACGCCGACCCTGGCGCGCTGGAGGACTCCGTACGGGCCGTCTCCGGGCGGCTGGGCACCGGCCTGCCCGGGGCGGGCGCGTCCAGGGCGGGCGCGTCCAGGGTGGGCGCGTCCACCCTGCACCTGGGAACCGCCTCCCGGCTCTGGTCCATCGCCCTGGCCTGCGCCACGCTCACCGGCCGGGTACCCGATCTGGGACCCGACCGGCTGTGGTGGCGCCTGCCCGTCTCCGGCCCCCTCGACCTGTGGCTGCCCGACCTGCGGGAGGTGGATCAGGAGCCGCTCCCGGCCTTGCACCACACCGTCGCCGTCCAGAACCTGACCCCATGGGCCGACGCCGTCCGGCGCGTCTCCGGGGTCTCCCCGCACACTCTGCGCGGCAACGCCGCCTCCGCGCTCATCGGAGCCCACCGCGTACTGCTCGCCAGGGAACCGCACGCCCCGTACCCCGTAGTACCCCTCGTCCGCGGACTGCTGGACCGTCCGCCTTTGGCAGGCGCCGGCACCTGCCGCACCGTCCCCGACGGGCCGCTCGCCTTCCGGCGCCGCAGCTGCTGCCTGTACTACCGCGTGCCCGGCGCGGGCATCTGCGGCGACTGCGTCCTCGATCCCAAGGAGAAGACCTCATGACCACCACCGAGCCGACCGTCATCGATACCCCCGGCGGCGGCACTCAGCACGTCTGGCCCATCCCGGCCGACGAAGCCACCCTCCTCGACCTCGTCACCACCGTCTTCACCGACCACTGGCAGCACATCCACTTCGGGCCCATCATCGAAGGCGCCGCCTGGGAGGTCGGCGCCCCGGGCGCCCCCACGGCCATCACCATGAACGACGGTTACGTCACCGTCGACTTCGGCGCCTGGCACTTCCACCTCTGCATCGGCGAGCACACCGCATCAGGCCCCGAGCTCGGCCGGATCCGCCGCTGCTCCCGCGTCGAGCTCTACCGCGGCCTCGGCTCCGACGGAGCTCCTGTCAGCTGGGGAGTCCGCCTGTTCAACGGCCGCGACGAACAGATGATGACCGTCCTGCTGCCCAACCCCTTCCTCACCGACCGCCAGGAGGTCCTCGACACCCCCGACTTCACCCGCCTCAGCGCCTGGGACTCCCTCCGCGACCGCTTCCTCGGCCTGTCGCCCGACCCCCTCGACCGCACGGGCAAGGGCTTTCGGCACAGCGGCTGAGGTACGAGTGCCGCCCCGGCCCTGACCAGGGCCTCCGACCGGGCCGACCTGCTGGTCCTGGGCTCGCGCGGGCGTGGGGGCTTCCACGGCCTGGCCCTCGGCTCCGCCGGCCACCACCTGCTTCACCTCTCCGCCTGCCCCGTCGCGATCGTGCGGTCGCGTACCGGTACGGCGCGTCTGCCTGACGAGCCCCGCCGGACCGGAGGCGGCCTTCACCACCCTCCTCGGCATCCACGGGTGAACCGCTCCGCAGCGGTGCTCCGATCGGCGGAGGTCCACTCGCCGTCGGCCCCGTCGGGGGTTTCACTCGGCCTCGCGGCCCCATGCTCGGGCCTTGCGACCGCTCGTCGGACGACGCGGCGGACCCCCGTACGAGGAGAGCTCCACCATGGACATGCCCGTCGTGAACCAATGCTCGGTCGAGGACTGCGCATACAACCGGGACAGCGCCTGCCACGCCCTGGCCATCACCGTGGGAGACACCCAGAAGGCACACTGCGACACCTTCTTCACCTCCGCCCGCAAAGGGGGAGACCCGGCCACCACCGGCCGCGTCGGCGCCTGCAAGGTGTCCACCTGTAGGCACAACACCCAGTTCGAATGCCGCGCCCCCGGCATCACCGTCGGCTATGTGCAAAGTGAGGTCGACTGCCTCACCTACGAACCCGCCTAGAGATCAGCGGCCGCACATCGGCAGGGCCCGGGTAGCCGACCTCCTTTCGGATGCCCATGCGCCCAGGCACCGGGCCGCGCTCTGGTCCGTTCCCCCGCCGAGGCCGTCGGCGACCCTCCAGGCGGACGTCGGCGGCGCTGTACAAGCGCCGTGGTCTGGCCAAGGACCTCGGCGTCCCCGCCGACGGCACCGGCTCGCACCGCGTCGTCCTCGGAGTCCTGACCGACGGCCCTGAACTCCCGGCCCTCGGCTCCCGGCCCTCAGCTCCCGGCTCTGCGGTCGGGCAGGCAGCAGGCAGGCGTTCGACCAGCGCAGACGTACAACGCTGCGTACAGTGGGACGGCAGGCCGGTGGGGGATCGCGCGGGCGGTGTGTGGTGAGCGGATCCGATGTCGACTACGAGGGCGTCTTTCAGGCGCTGCCCGGTGCGGTGCTGCTGCTGAGGCCCGACCTGATCATCGTGGACGCCAACGAGGCGTATGTGCTGCTGTCGGGTCGCGGCCGTGACCAACTCGTGGGGCGGTATCTGTTCGATGTCTTCCCGGACAATCCGAACGACCCGCGCGCCTCGGGCATGCGGAACCTGCGGGCGTCGCTCCAGCGGGTGGTCGACCACCGGATGCGGGACAGCATGGCGCTGCAGCGCTACGACGTGGAGGCGCCGGACCGGCCGGGGGTCTTCGAAGAGCGGTACTGGAGTCCCGTCAACGCGCCCGTGCTGGGTCAGGACGGGCGGGTGGCGCTTATCGTGCACCGCGTCGAGGAGGTCACCGAGCTGATACGGGCGCGGACCGAGGCCCGGCGGGGCGACCGTCTGCGCCTCATGGAGAGCGAGCTGTACACCCGGGCCCGGGAGCTGCAGGAACTCAACGAGCGCCTGCGCCAGGCGCACTCCCGCGAGCGCGAGGTCGCCCTCGCCCTGCAGGAGGCCATGCTGCCCGCACCCCAGCAGCTCTCCGACCACCGGGCAGCCGTCCGCTACCGTCCGGCCGTGGGGGCGCTGAACGTGTGCGGCGACTGGTACGACATAGCCGACCTGCCGGGCGAACGGTTCGCGGTCGCTGTCGGCGACGTCGTGGGGCACGGGCTGGCGGCGGCCGGGGTGATGGGCCAGCTGCGCAGCGCACTGGCAGCCGCCGTCCGCGTCGCCGCCGGGCCCGCGCAGGCCCTGGATGTGCTGGGCCTGTACGCCAGGTCGGTGGACGGCGCGGAGTCCACGACCGCCGCCCAGGTCGTCGTCGACGGCCCGGCGCACAGTCTGGTCTACAGCAGCGCGGGCCACCCGCCGCCCGCGCTGCTCCACCCGGACGGCACCGTCACGTTCCTCGACCAGGCCACGGACCCGCCGCTCGGCGTCCGCCCCGAGCACGTCCCCCGCCCCCAGTCCGAGACCGCCTTCGAGGACGGAAGCACCCTGGTGCTCTACACCGACGGACTCGTCGAACGGCGGGGAGAGGACATCGACACAGGTCTGCGCAGGCTCGCCGACTGCCTCGGCCGCCATACGTCGGCCGACCCCGACACCCTCGCGGACACCCTCCTGGACGAGCTGCTGCCTCCCGGCGGTAACACCGACGACACCGCGGTCCTGGTCGTCCGTCTCTAGGGTCTACTAGGGCAGTCCCGGTGATCGGCGGTGAGCCCGCCCCAGGCGTGGACACCGTCTCGCGCACCGCCGTCCCTTCTGCCTCTCTTGAGTCGCCGAACGACTCGCGGATGCGGCGGAAGCCGTGGCGGGCGTACCGGCACCGGTCGCGCGCGCCGGCGCCTTCGAGGCAGGCGGGACGGAGCGTACTGGCGTCCGGATCGGCCGGGGCGGGCCTGGGGGCCGGCCACGGCGCGTCGCCGTCATGTCGCCTTCTCCCGCCGGCGCGGGCGCCGGGCGAGGGTGACCGCGCGCAGCACCCACTCCACGGGCCCGTAGGAGTACCGGGCCAGCCACCAGCGGCTGAAGACCACCTGGGCGGCGAACAGGGCCAGGGCGGTGAGGGTGACATACGCGGGCGCGAGGCGGCCCACCAGCGCGGCGCCGAAACCGGTGAAGACGAAGGCCAGTACCAGGGACTGGGTGAGGTAGTTGGTCAGCGTCATGCGGCCCGCCGGGGCCAGGACCGCCGCCGGCCGTCGGCCCCGCGGTCCGGCCAGTGTCCGCAACACCGTCGCGGCGTACGCGGCGGCCAGCAGCGGCGCGGTCACCACATCCACGGCCACCGCCACCAGCTGGTAGGCCGTCCCGGAGTACCCCTCGGCGGCATGCGCCCAGACCAGACCGCCGGCGATGCCGACGGGGAAGCCGATCCACTGGAGGCGGCGCAGCAACCGCTCGTCGCGGGCCGGATCGCTGAGCATGCCGCGCTTGCCCGCCGCCAGGCCCAGCAGGAACGCGGCGAAGGCGGCCGGCGCCTGGAAGAAGGCCAGCATGAACAGCACGTCGGGCAACTGCCGCAGGTGGGCCGCGATTACCGAACCGGGGTCGCCGCGCAGCGCCTCGGTGGCCTCGCGGCCGTGTTCGGCGACGGCGGCGGTGTCGATCCCGCCGGTGCCGGCGACCGCCAGGGCCAGCGCCAGCAGCAGGTACCCGACGGCGGTGACGGCGAGTATGACGGCGGCGGTGCGCACGGCGGTACGCGGCGGGATCCGGCGCACGGCGAGCAGGACCAGCCCCAGCACGGCGTATGTGGTGAGGATGTCGCCGGGGAAGAGCAGGACGGCGTGGCAGAGACCGAGGACGAACAGGCCCGCGCAGCGCCGCAGGAAGCGGGGCAGGAAGGCCGCGCCGTCACGGTCGGCGGAGGCCGGCTGGAGGGTGAAGCTGTAGCCGAAGAGGAAGGAGAGGAGCAGGTAGAACTTGGTTTCGAAGAAGACCTCGGTGAGGAACCGGACGGCGGTGTCCGGGGCTGAGCCGAACGCGGGATCGGCGACACCGGTGCCCTGGTACGCCGAGGCCATGAAGGTGATGTTGACCAGGAGGATGCCCAGGAGCGCGAAGCCGCGCAGGGCGTCGATGTCGCGTAAGCGGGACGCGGCCGCCGGCCCGGTGCCCGGGCCGGTCGCGGGGCGTGTCGTGGCGCCGGCCGCGGGGCCTGTCGTGGCGCCCCTCGTGGGCGTGGGTCTGGTGGTCATCGCTTCGCTTCTTCGGTGTCGAGGGCGGACAGGAAGTGCCGCTGGTCGGCCAGGAAGCCCTCGGCGAAGAGGGCCCGTGGCGCGCACAGCGCGGTCAGGGTCAGGCGCAGCGACGAGGTCTCCAGGTCGTGTCTGACCAGGCTGTGGGTGGCGTCGGGGTAGCGGACGACGCGCAGCGACTGTCCGGGAAGCAGCCGCCGGTAGGCGACCTCGGTTTCCGCCGTGTCCACGTGCACGTCGTGTCCGGCGAGCACCAGCAGGACGGGAACGCCGCGCAGGGCCGGCAGGTCGGCGCCGGCGTCGGCGGTGTGGTTCTTGGAGACGAACCGCCAGCGGGCGGCCGTCATGCCCTGCGGGTCCCCGACGGCCCGCACGTACTCCTCGTATGTGGCGCCCCGCCCGAGCAGCTCCAGCCCGGTCGCGCGGCGGCGCAGGGCGGCGGCGACTTCGGCGTCGGAGGCACCGTCGCGACGCAGCTCGGCGAGGAGGTTGTAGCGGCCCTGCCGGTGCCAGTTGACGGCGGGTGAGACGGCGATGGCGAACCGGATCCGGCCGTCCCGGGCGGCGATCTCGGGCAGCACCCAGCCGGCCTGGCTGGCACCCCACAAGCCGATCCGGCTGCCGTCGACGTCCGGCCGCTGCCGGGCCCAGGCGATCGCGTCGACGGCCTCCTGCGCCCGGTCCTCCATGGTCTGGTCGAGCCAGTCACCCGGCGCTCCGCCCACGCCCGGCTTGTTCCAGGACAGGGAGGCGTATCCGGCCCGGGCGAATGCCTCCCACATAGGCCGGTAGAAGGTCTCGTGCGTGGCGTCCACCGGGCCGTCCCCGTGGACGAAGACCACCAGGGGGAAAGGTCCCTTCCCCTGCTCGGGCAGGGCCAGTACCCCGTGCAGGGTCCGGCCGCCGTGCCGCACGGTCACGGCCTCTTCTCGCAGCTCGTAGGTGTTCTGCCAGAGCACCAGCCCGCCCAGGCCGGCCGCCACGACCACCAGCGCGGACAGGGTCGCGAGCATGGCTCGCACCACCCGGCGGCGGCGCGTCGATGCATTGCGTCGCGGTCTCGTCGGCATCCGTCCCCCAAGGAAAACTATCGACTCAAAAACGCTCGTTCTTATTTCGACCGTATTATGTTTGTTCGTAGGATGCGAGCGAGTACGCGAGGAGAGTCATGGACGCAGCAACAGTCATCCGTCGCGGTGTGCCCCGGGGCGCCGAGGAGAGGGTCGCCGAGCTGTACTGGGAAGCCTTCGGCCGCAAGCTCGGGGCTGCCCTGGGCCCGGCCGAGCACGGCCGCGCCTTCATCGCCCGCCACCTCCACCACGACCGCGCCGCGGTCGCGCTGGCCCCCGGCGGCCACATCGTGGGGGTGGCCGGCTACCAGCTCGGCGGGCGCGGCCTGACCGGCGGTGGGGTGCGCGATGTGCTCTCCAGTTACGGGCTGTTCCGCGGCCTGCCACGGCTCGCCGTGCTGGCGCTGCTCGAGCGCACTCCCGAGCCGCGGGAACTCGTCATGGACGGCATCGCCGTCGACCCCGCCCACCGGGGCGGTGGCATCGGCGGCCTGCTGCTCACGGAGATCGCCGCTGTCGCCGCCGAACACGGCTGCTCCCGGGTCCGGCTGGACGTCATCGACGTCAACCCGCGTGCCCGCGCCCTCTACGAGCGGCGCGGGTTCACCGCCGTACGCACCGGGCGGACCCCGTACCTCAGGCACCTGATGGGCTTCGGTGCGGTGACTACGATGCATCGCGCCGTCCCGGCCCACCCGGGCGACGGCGTATCCGGCGACCCCTTGGAGCAGCAGCGATGACCAGCAGGCCGACGGCGGCCCCCGCGGCGGAGCCCGCCGCGGAGGCCGCCGCGCCCGGGATCGGCACCAGGACCCTGGTGTTCGCCCTCGTCCGCGAGGACGGCAGCGTCGACGCCGGCGAGCTGTACGCCGTCGCCGGAGCCCTCGGCATGACCGACCAGCAGGTCCGGCTCTGCCTCAAACGGCTCGTCGCCGAGGGCCGGTTCACCCAGGAGGGCCGCGGCCGCAAGGCCCTGCTCCACGCCACGGCCGACGCGACCGGCGCCATCGCGCCGGACGTGGAGTACGTCCGCCACGCCTACCGGCAGGACCGGGGGCTCGCCCCCTGGGACGGGACCTGGCACCTGTTCGCCTTCGCCATCCCCGAAACCGCCCGCCACGCCCGCGACACGCTGCGCGACACGCTCCTCCACCTCGGCGCGGCACCCCTCCAGGGCGGGCTCTACGTCAGCGCCAACGCCATCGGCGACATCGTCGAAGCCCACACCCGCCACCTGGGCGTCCTGCCCTCCCTCACCCGCCTCACCAGCCGCGATCTGAGGGTCGGTGACGAGGCCGCCCCGGCCCGGCTGGCCGCGTTGCTCTGGCCGCTCCAGCAGATCGCGGACCGCCACGAGGCGCTCGCCGCCCTCGCCGCAGCCCGCCTGGCCCGGGTGTCCGGCCCGGACCGCCTCACGGGCACCGAGCGCCTGACGTACGCGATCGAGCTGGCGGCTGCCTTCACCACCGCCATGGAACCCGACCCGCTGCTGCCCCCCGAACTGCTCCCTCAGCCCTGGGCCGGCACCCGCGCCCGCGCCCTGGCCGCACAGTGTTGGGAGGCCCTCGCGGCCGAGGCCGACCAGGCCCCCGGCCGCCTGCGCCTGTTCCGCCTCTACGACGGCGCCCTCACCCCGACACCCGCCACAGCCCCTCCGCACCCACCCCACGCGGCACCCGACCCGATGTGACCCGCGGACACCACAGCGCACGGCGGGCCGAACGGCCCATCGTGCCTGCCGCGCCGAGGGCACACACTGGGAGTAGAACCCTCCGAGAAGGTGATCCGAGGAGGTGAGAGGAGGTGAACGGGATGCACTGGGATGACAATGGGAGCTGGGCATGGATGGCCTTCATGCCGCTGCTGTGGATCGCGGTGATCGGCCTGGTCGTGTGGGCGGTGGTCCGTCTCACGCAGCACCACCCTTCTCGCGGTGGCGGCACTTATCGCGATGAGACTCCGGGGGAGACCCCGGAAGACGTCCTCGACCGGCGCTTCGCCTCTGGCGAGATCGACGCCGACACATACTCCGAGGCCCGTAAGAAACTCGCCGAGCACCGGCGACGACCCCGATGAGAACCCTGCCACGCGGCCGCGGAGTGCCCCTGGGCGTAGAAGGGGTCCTCGTCCGCTGAGACGTCACGCGGTGGCCGGGCCCTCGCCGCCCTGTGCGGCACCCTCACCGAGGAACGGGTGGCCACTGTCCGCCGCCCGGCCCTGCGGTGCACCCGGGTGCCCTCAGACGCCGAGAACGGCCCTCGCGGTGACGAAGTAGATGATCAGGCCCGTGGCGTCCACGAGCGTCGTGACCATGGGGGCGGACACGACCGCGGGGTCGATGCGCAGACGCTTGGCGAGCAGCGGCATCGTGGCGCCCACGCCGGCCGCCCAGGAGCAGATCAGTACGAGCGAGACGGCTACGACGAGGGCGATGCGGGCGTCGACGAGCAGGGCTCCGACCACCATGCCGACCAGAGCCAGCATCACCCCGAGCAGCAGCCCCACCCGGCATTCCCGCCACACCACCTTGGGCAGGTCGCTGCCGCGGACCTCACCGACCGCCAGCGCGCGGACGGTGGCGGTGGCGGCCTGTGCGCCGGCGTTGCCGCCCGTACCGACGAGGAGGGGGATGAACAGGGCGAGCGCGGTGACCTGTTCGAGGGTGGCCTCGAAGATCTGCAGGACGTTGACGGTGAGCGTGGCGGCGACGATGAGGAGCAGCAGCCAGACCACCCGGGCCCGGGCGAGCTGCCAGACGCTCGCGACCATGTAGTGGCCGGTCCAGGGAGCGGCGGCGGACTGGCGTGCGGCGTCCTCGGTGTCGGCGGCCTCGATGACCTCCACCGCGTCGTCGATGGTCAACAGGCCCAGCAGCCGCTCCTCGCTGTCGACGACCGGCAGGCCCAGGATGTTGGTCTCCCGCATCAGGCGGGCCGCGTCCTCGGCCGGCTCGGTCGCATGGACGCGCGGTGTCTCGCGGTCCACGAGCTCGGCCAGCGGCCGGTCCCGCGGGCTCAGGATGATGTCCCGCAGGGTGGCGACCCCGACGAGCTTCCGGCCCGCGTCGACCACCGGAAGGGTGTACACGGTCTCGGCCGCCTCCCCCTTCTCCCGTACGGTGTCCAACGCCTGCTGCGCCGTCAGGCCCTGCGGGAGCGCCACCGTCTCCGGTGACATGACGCGGCCGACCGACCCTTCGGGATAGCCGAGGAGCGCCGCCGTCATCCGCCGCTCGTGCGGACTCAGGCCCGCCAGCACCCGCTTGGCGACCTTCGCCGGCGCCTCTCCCAGCATGCGGGCCCGGTCGTCCGGGTCCATCGCCTCCACGAGGTCCCGGAACGTGTGGTCCCGCAGCCCGAGCAACAGCTGCTGCTGGTCGACCGGCTCCAGCTCCTCGAACACCGCCAGCGCCCGGTCCTTGTCCAGCAGCCGGAAGGGCACCACGGCGAAGGCGGCATCCATACGGGCCAGTTCGTCGGCGATCTCGTACGGCTGACGCTCGGCGAGCCACCGCTGCATTCCCGGCAGGTCGTCATGGGCACTGAGCTGCTGCAACAGTCCGGTGTCCCAGCCCACGGCGCGCTTCCCTTCATCGGATGCGGTGTCCCGGCCACCCTACGAGCCATGGTCACCGCACGACGAAGGCGTCGTCGGCGCGCTCCGGAGCCGACGGCTCAGGTCAGGAGCAGGCCGACCCCTGCCAGCAGCGCCGCGCCGACCAGCGCCGCGACGAGGAGGACCGTGCGCCTGCCCGCGTCGTGGAGGCGGAGAGCAAGGGCGAGAGGGCCGATGGGAAGGATCTTGTTTTTCATGGCGAATCTCCTTCTGGTGATGTGGATGGGTTGGACGGTACGTAGGCGGGCCTTCAGGAGTTCTCCCGCCGCAGGGTGTCCCGCAGCCGGAGCAGTTCGCGTCGGCGGGCCCGTGCGCGCACCAGGACGAGTCCCGCGGCGGTGCTGAGTACGGCACCGGCCAGGGCCGTGGCCAGGGCCTCGGCCGGGGTGCCGCGCGCCGCTGCCAGCGCCGTCCCGGCGACGCCGGTGACCACACCGGCCACGAGGGCGAGCCCGGCCCCCAGGACCCGGTCCCGGGCGAACAGCGGTCGGCGCCTGGTCAGCACCCAACCGGCGACGGCGGTCCAGGCCAGCCCGATGGCGATCAGTCCGGCGAAGGCGGCCTGGGTGCGTACGGGAAGGGAGCGCGGCTCGGTCGCCCACAGCACTCCGATCAGTGCCGCCGCGCACCCGCCCGCCAGCCCCACGGCCACGTAGCGCATCCGGGAGCGCAGCGAGACCTCCTGGGCCAGGGCGCGCTCCAACTCCTCGGGCACATCCCGCCGAGCCGCGGGGTTCTGCTCGCTCATGCCTCGTATCCCCTCTCGTCAAGGATGTCCCGCAGCATGCGTCGCGCGCGGTGCAGCCTGCTCTTGACCGTGCCGGGCGGTACGCCGAGCACCTCCGCGCACGACGCCAGGGGCAGGTCCTGCAGGTGGAACAGGATCAGCACCTCGCGTTCCAGGGGCGGCAGCCCGCTGAGGCCGGCTTCGATCTCCATGGTGGTCAGGACGCCGCCGAGCCCGTCGTCGGCGACGACGACGGCGTCCGCCTCCTCCACCTCCTCCACGGGCGTCTCCGAAGCCCGGTACCTCTGCCGCAGGTGGTCGGCGACCGTGCGCCGGGCGATGGTGAACAGCCACGGGGCGAACCGCTCGGGCTCCCGCAGACACGGCAGTCCGCGCATCACCGCGACCCACGCCTCCTGGGCGAGATCGTCCGCGAGGTGCGGCGAGTCGACCATGCCGCGCACATAGCGCCACAGAGGGACATGCCAGACGCCCACCAGCTCACGGAACGCCTCTCGCTCCCCGAGCTGGCAGCGCACCACCAGCAGCCCGTCACGCCCGTCACGCCCGTCGGCGCTCACTCGCACCTCCCTGTCCCGCGCCATGCGCCATGCGTCGTCCGTCGTCCGTCGTCTTCGTTCCGGCATTCCGGCGTTCCGGCTTACGTCATCGAGACAGTCGGGGTTCGAGGCGGAAAGGTTCACAGAGTCACTCGACGAGGGCACCGGCTGTCTGCCGCCCGACGAGATGGACGACGCCATGACCGCCCACCTCCCACTGGTTCGACATGTGTCAACATAGATGTATGTCAAATGCCAAGGTGCTGCCGCTGCTGGAATCCGGCCCGGGTGCGACCGTGGCCCCGTGCTGCCCGCCGCTGACCGAGCGCCCGATGACCGCCGACGAGGCCGAGACGGCCGCGCGAATGTTCAAGGCGCTGGGTGATCCGGTGCGGCTGCGGCTGTTCTCGGCGGTCGCCTCGCACGCGGGCGGGGAGGCGTGCGTGTGCGACATCTCCGACGTGGGCGTGTCCCAGCCGACCGTCTCCCACCACCTGAAGAAGCTCAAGGAGGCCGGACTGCTCACCTCGGAGCGGCGCGGCACATGGGTCTACTACCGGGTCGAGCCGTCGGTACTCGCCGCGATGGGCAAGCTCCTCACCGGCGCGGTGGCGGCGTAGTCGCGGAGTAGTCGCGGAGTAGTCGCGGCGCGGTACCGGCGCGAGGCCCTGGCCCGCGGTTCCGGCAGCGTACCGGCCACCCGGCTCAGCGGAGGCGCCGCGCCGTACGCCTCCCCGACCGCGCGGCGTCCCCCGATGTTCGCCCCGGCTTCACCGCCGGTCCGGCCGCATGGCCGAGCATCTCCCCAGCGGGGGCGTGAGCGAGCGGGGAGGGCGACAGATGCAGCATCGACGACGCGGTCGTGGCAGGCGTTTCGCGGGGGGAGTCGTACGGCCCGCCGGCGTCGCCACCCTGCTGCTCTCGCTGTCCGCGTGCGGGCTCCGCACGGACGTCGCGGACGGTGTGGAGACCGCTCCGGACAGCCGTGCCGCGTCCCGTTCCATCGTGTGCGCCGATCGGGGATATCTGGCCGCGTCGGGGTCGACGGCGCAGCAGAACGCCATGGCACACTGGACGGAGGAGTACCAGTCGGCCTGCCCGGGCGTGAAGATCCGCTATACGCCCAACGGCTCCGGCGCGGGCGTCGCGCAGTTCCTGCGCGGTGCGACCCAGCTGGGCGGCACGGACGGTGCTCTGACTCCGGACGAGGTCGCACGTTCCACGGAGGTGTGCCCGGGCGGACGTGCCATCGACCTGCCCATGGTGGGCGGGCCCATCGCCATCGGCTACAACCTCGACGGCGTCGACGGCCTCGTCCTCGACGCCGCCGCGCTCGCCCGGATCTTCGACTCCGAGATCACGGTGTGGAACGACCCGGCGATCCGGCGGCTGAACCCCGGCGTCAAGCTGCCGCCCACTCCGATCAGCGCGGTACACCGCTCCGACGGATCCGGTACGACGCAGAACTTCAACGCCTACCTCGCGGGCGCAGCGCCCCGGCACTGGCCGTACGAGGAGGACAAGGCGTGGCGGGCCAAGGGCGGCGTCTCCGCGGCCGGGTCCGACGGACTGGCGGCGCACGTCCGGACGACGAGCGGCGCGATCGGCTACTTCGAGCTGTCCTTCGCGAAGCGAGCCGAGATCCCCACCGTACGGCTGGACACGGGCGGGCCGGAGCCGGTCCAGGTCTCGGCCGAGTCCGCGTCGCTCGGTATCGCCGCGGCCGGCGTCGCCGGTGACGGGAACGACATGACGCTCCGGTTCGACTACCGGAATCAGGCGGCCGGGGCCTGGCCCATCGTCCTCGTCACATACGAGATCGTGTGCGACCGGGGCAACCCTCCGGACTCCCTGCCCGCCCTCAAGTCGTTCCTGACCTACATGGCGGGGGCGGAGGGGCAGAACGGCCTGAGGGGCATCCACTACGCGCCGCTGCCCGCCGAACTGGCCGCCGCGGTGCAGCAGGTCGTCAGCTCGCTGTCCTGAGCGGCGGCCATCCGGACCGCTTCCGCGGCCGGTTCGGACCAGGGGGCGTTCGGGCGGGGAGGACGGGTCCTAGCCTCTCCTGGGGATCAGAGGGCTGAGGCGTCGGAGGGTCCGGTCCCTCGTGTGGCGGGCCGCGCGCAGCAGGCGGCGGGCCGCGCGGCGCGGGAGGGTGCGGGGCCAGGCCTGCTCGCGGAGTTCGTAGGCGGTGTCCGGGATGCCCGTCGACGGGTCGCGGAAGTGGGGGTAGGCCGCGTAGCGGCGGCCAAGGCGGCGGGTATGTCGCGGTGGGGTGCCGGCCTTGAGGAAGGCGACCACGTCCCGCAGCACGTCCGGCTTGTTCAGGGCCACGCAGGTGAGGCGCAGACGGGCCTCGGGCTTCAGGCGGCGTGCGACGCCGGGCGTCCAGTAGGCGGCCATCAGCGGTGCCGCCAGCTCCATCTTGTGGCGCAGGACCTGGTCGGACTGGCGGAGCAGGACGGACCCGAACTGCGGCAGCAGTGTGACGGCGAACGGCCGCAGTATCAGCAGGTCGCGTCTCCTGCCCTTCGGCACATGCCGGGCGATCAGCTCCATCAGGGCCTTCGCCGAGTCGAAGCGTGGCGCGTAACCCCCGGTCCTCGTCACGTGCTTGCCGTCCTCGCGGCCCACGAGGTAGTAGCAGACGTAGTCCGCGACGACCGATACGCCGCTGCCGCGCAGATACGCCTCCAGCGTGAACAGCGCGTCCTCGCCCGTACGCAGCGACTCGTCGAACCGCATGCCGTAGCGCACGAGCAGCTCGCGCCGGAACAGCTTCTGCGCGCTGAGCGTGTACTTCACGTTGGAGGTGAAGATGTCGGCGCGCTCGACGGTACGGCCCCACATCGAGGTGGCGGCATTGCGGTTGACGCCCACGGTCCTGCCGAGCACCACGTCCGTACCCGCCCTGTCCGCCATCGCGACCAGGCGCTGCAGGGCCTGCTCGCCCAGGTAGTCGTCCGCGTCGAGAAAGAAGACATACCGGCCCCGGGCCAGCCTGAGCCCGGTGTTGCGCGGGCCGCCGGGGCCACCGGAGTTGGCCTGTCGTACGACGCGCATGGGCACGTGGGTGCGGGCGGCGAACTTCTCCAGATACTCCCCCGTGCCGTCCGTCGACCCGTCGTCCACGGCGACGATCTCCATACGCTCGCGGCCGATCGTCTGGGCCTCCGCCGACTCCAGACACTTCACCAGGTACGGCATGGCGTCGTAGGCCCCGATGACGACAGTGACATCGGGAGTGTTCTGAGGCATCGGCACCCACAGCGGCGGTAGTACGTCGGTAACGGACGAGGGTCGCCCGCCATCGTCCCGCCGATGCCCCTCACCGGTGCGACGGCGCGCACAACGGGCCGGAAGTTCCCCCTTCCGCCTGACAGGCCGGGCCGCGGGCGTCGCCCCCCGGCCCCCGGCCCCCGGCCAGTGCGCGGAACCTCGGACACCGCCCGTACGCGTCGCCTCGGCCACCGCGTCCATGACCGCGTTCGACTACGTACCGGGCTCGTCGCCGAACGGCTCGAAGCCGATGTAGTCCAGCGGGTCCTCGTCCGGTCGCCCGAGCCGTGGCAGGCCCTCCGCGTCGAACCGGCCGCGCAGCCACTCCAGCAGGATCTCGGTGAGCGTGCCCGTCAGCGGCGGGCCCTGTGGGGCGTGGCGCGGTACGACGATCAGCGGCCAGTCGTCCGGCGTGTCGCCCTCGGTGAGCCAGCACAGCTGGTCGCCGTCGATGGAGTCGGCGAACGGCAGGAAGCCGCCCGGCTCGGGCCAGGCTGCCAGCGGGTTGTACTCCGGGAACCGTGCGCGATGCCCCCGGTAGGTGTCGCCGTACCACTCGGCCCAGGGCGCGACCGCGTAGGTGTCCGCGCCGAGCGGGGCACCGCAGCGGAGCCAGCCTGTCCAGCAGCCGGACCCGTACGTCTCCATCAGGCGCACGTACTCCGTGGGCAGCCGGGTGCCGAGCCGTTCGTACAGCCACTCCCAGGTGTGTGTCCCCAGGAACGGGGCGGCGGGCGGCGGTACGAGGGCGGTCAGGGTGTCCAGGCCGCTGCCTTCGGCGAGAGCCGCGCGCTGCCGCGGGGTCGGCTCCGGTCGCCGGGGCGGTGGGGTCCACGCGCAGGGCTCCAGGTCGGTGAGCATGCCACTCCGGGCGAGGGTGGGCCGGAGGCCGTCCGCCACGAGACGGGCCAGGGTGGGCAGCAGCGGCGTGCCGAACCTGAGCCAGGGGTCACGGCCCGCGTTCTCGGCGGCCTGGTGGTGCATCACGACCGGCCACTGGTCGGGGTCGTCGGACGCGGTGGTGTCCCAGTACAGGGTGTCGGAGGTGCGCGTGGCGCCGAAGGGGATGACGCCGGGGGCGGCCCGCCGGCCTTCCCGGACCCAGGTTCCGTAGTCGAACCAGCCCCTGTTGGCGCAGGGGGTGTGCAGCCACAGATGCTCGCCGACGTCCAGCGGGCCGTACGCGGAGGCGATGGCCTTGTAGTCGGCGGGCAGGGGCAGCCCCAGCCAGGATTCGACCGCTTCCCAGTCGACGGGGACGGCGGCGTCCGCCGGGGGTGGGCCGAAGAGGTCCGCGAAGGCGGTGACATACAGGTCCGTGGCGCTCATGCGTATACGGACCTTCCGGCCGAGCGGAGGGTTGTACGTTCCAGGCTTCCAGCCCCGTCGCCATGCGCTGCTCCGCATGCTCTGCTCCTTCGCCGTACGGCCGCGGTGGTCCACCACGCCGGTGCGGGTACGACGACGGCGGCCAGCGGTGCCGTCCGCTCCGGTGCCGTTCACCGCGGACCGGCCGTTCCGGGCCCGGCACCTCACCGCCCGCGGCGCCGGAGCCGAAGCCGTACCCGTGGCCGCTCTCGCCTACGGCCGCCTCGCGGAGGCGATCCGACGGGCGGTGGAAGACCCGTCGGCACACGGGCGCCTGCTTCGACGGAGGCGCCTTGACTGCGGGGCCTCGGGGCCTGGAGAATCTGGAGCAGATGTTCAGGTTTTTCGTCCGGGTTCTTGTTCGTTGTTCTGTTCCGGCCTCCGGGAGGCGGCATGGTGTGGCTGCTGCTGGCAGGCGCGATCACCGCTGAGGTGAGCGCGACCCTGGCGCTGCGCTGGGCGGAGGGCTTCAGCCGTGTCGGGCCGTCCCTGCTCGTCGTCGCCGGGTACGCGCTGTCGTTCTACCTGCTTTCGAAGGTGCTCGGCCGGGGACTGCCCCTGGGCGTGGCCTACGGCATCTGGTCAGGGGTCGGCGTGACGCTGGTGGCCGTCCTGGGCGCGGTCCTTTTCGAGGACCGGCTGACATGGGCCCAGGTCGGGGGCATAGGACTCGTGGCGGCCGGCGTGTTCGTGCTCGAGACGGGGGCGTCGCATTGAACCGGGCGGGAGGGACGGCGGAGCCGTCGAGCGGGCCGGTCGGCGGGCCCACGGACGGGCCGGCCGACGGGCCGACCGACGGGCGGCGCCTCAAAGGTGAGCGGCGGCGGCGGCAGCTGCTGGAGGCCGCCCTGCGGATCGTCGAACGCGACGGCGTGACCGGTGTGACGCACCGTTCGGTGGCGAAGGAGGCCGGGCTCCCGCCCTCCTCGGCCACCTACTACTTCGCCACCGTCGACGAGCTGCTGGTGGCGGCCCTCGCCCGGTCCGCCGACCGCTATTCCGCGCTGCTGCGCGAAGCGGCCGCGGCGCCGGACCCCGTCGCCGCCCTGGCGAGGCGTCTCGCCGCCGAACTCGCCGAGGGCCGCCTGCCGTTCATCGCCGAGTACGAGCTGTACCTGCTGGCCGCGCGGCAACCGGCCCTGCGGCCCGTGGCGCAGCGGTGCGTGGACGACCTGGCGGCGCTCGCCCGCGGCCGTACCGACGATCCCGTCGCGATCCGGGCGTTCCGCGCCGGCGTCGACGGCCTGCTGGTGCAGGCCCTGGTCACCGGCGCGACGCCGGACGCCCGGGAGATCGAGGCGGTGCTCGACCACCTGCTCGACCGGCCCCGGAGGGCGTGATCAAGGCGTCGAGTACGCGCGGGGCGTTCCGCGCGTACAGCCGACCTCAGCTGCAGCCCGGGCAAGGGCGGTCACGTCCCGTGCAGCAGCCGGAGGCTTCACCGGAGCCGAGGACGGGTGCGGGCGGGGCGGCACAGCAGCCCTTGCCCTTCCAGGCGTCGCGGCCCTCCTTCACGGCCACGGCCGCGATGACGAGGGCGGCCGCGGGGTCGGCCCAGGACCATCCCAGGGTGGCGTTGAGGATCAGTCCGACCAGCAGCACCGCGGAGAGGTAGGTGCACAGCAGCGTCTGCTTGGAGTCGGCGACGGCGCTGGCGGAGCCGAGTTCGCGACCCGCCCCGCGCTGGGCCGCGGACAGGAACGGCATCACGGCCAGCGAGACGGCGGCCAGGGCGATGCCCGGGATGGAACGCTCGGCCTCGCCGGTACCGGCCAGCGCGCGGGCGGCGTCGGCCGTCACGTATACGGCGAGCGCGAAGAAGGAGACAGCGATGATCCGCAGCGTGGTCCTCTCACGGGCCTCGCGCGCCGCGTGGTCGCGGGCGGAGAACTGCCACGCCACCGCGGCGGCGGAGGACACCTCGACGACGGAGTCGAGCCCGAAGCCGATCAGCGCCGCGGAGGAGGCGACCGTCCCGGCGGTGATCGCGACGGCGGCCTCGACGACGTTGTAGGCGATGGTGGCCGCCACCAGCAGCCGTATACGCGTGGTGAGCGCGTCGCGGCGAGCCGCCGACGGCCCCGGGGACAGGGCGGCCATCTCAGCAGCAGCCCTTCTCGGCGGCCTCCGCGCACGCGCGGTCGGTCTCGACGGCCACGACGGCCACACGGAGGTCGTCGAGCGCGTGTCCGAACCGCGGGTCGGCCAGCTCGTAGCGGGTCCGCCGCCCGACGGGTACGGCGACGACCAGGCCGCAGTCCCGCAGGCACGCCAGGTGGTTCGAGAGCCGTGTACGGGAGACGCCGAGCGCCTCCGCCAGATCGGAGGGGTGAGCCGGCGCCTCGCGGAGCGCGAGCAGCAGACGGCAGCGGATCGGATCGGCGAGCGCGCGCCCGAAGCGGGCCAGCACCTCGATGTCGGTGGCGAGAGTGAGCACGGGACTGACAGTACAGGATTTCCTGAATTCAGGAAATCCTGGATCCTCGCTCCACGGCGTCGCGCGGGGCCGTGCCCAGCGCCAGAGCCGCCGCGCAGAGGGACGTCAGGGCCAGCAGCGCGAACAGGCCCGGGTAGCCGCCGAGGAGGGCGGCGAGGGCGGTACCGGCGAAGGGTGCGAGCGCCGCAGCGACCGCCACGGGGAGGGCGAGGAGCGCCGAGAGGCGGCCGTAGTGCGCGGTGCCCCAGCGATCGGTGACGGCGGTGGCGTGGAGGAGCGTCAGGTTGCCGCGGACCGTGCCCGCGACCACGGCGATGACCACGAGCAGCGGAAACGGGCCGGGTACGACGGCCAGCGCCGCGGTGGTGGCCGCGCCCGCGGCGATGAGCGCGGCCGTCAGGACCGTGGTGCCGGTGCGGCCGGCGAGGGTGGCGTAGAGGGTCCGGCCGAGGGTCTGGCCGACGCCGCCGAGGCCGAGGGCCCAGGCGGCCGCGGTGGTGGAGGCGCCCCGCTCGATCAGCAGGGGTACGAGGGTGACGACGACGCCGTACATCGCGAAACCGGACAGGGTGAAGGCGGCGGCGAGCAGCAGGAACGGGCGGCTGCGCGCCACGGGCGTGCCCCGCCCGGTGGTGCCCCGCCCGGTGGCGGTCCGTCCGGTGGCGGTCCGGGCGCCGGTGGCGGTCCGGGCGCCGGTGGCGGCGGGCGCCGGTGGCCAGGGGCCGCGTAGAGCGAGGGCGTGGGCGGGGATGGTGACGACGGCCAGGATCGCGGCGAGCGCGACATACGTGGCGCGCCACGAGAGGTGGTCGGCGAGGGTGGCCGTGAGCGGGGCGAAGGCCGTGGAGGCCAGGCCGCCGGCCAAGGTCACGATCGTCAGGGCACGGACCCGGCGCTCGCCCCACCAGCGGGTCAGTGCGGCGAAGGCCGGCTGGTAGAAGGTGGCCGCCATGGCCACCCCGGCCAGCAGCCAACCGCCGGTGAAGACGGCGGGGTCGGGCGCGGAGGCGATCACGAGGAGGGAGATGACGGCGAGGACCGAGCCGGCCGTCATCACCCTGCGGGGCCCTCGGGCGTCGAGGACCCGGCCGATGGGGATTCCCGCGAGGGCGGAGACGAGAAGGGCCGCCGAGAAGGCCGCTGTCGTGGCGGTGGGCGACCAGCCGGTGTCGACGGTGATCGTCGGATTGAGGACGGGGAAGGCGTAGTAGAGCACCCCCCAACTCGTGATCTGTGTCAGGCAGAGCGCGGGAAGTGCGGCGCGCGGCCCCGACCGGTCCCCCGTTCCGGTCGAGGCCGTGCCCGCGTGCAGCTCGGTCACGCCGGTCAGCAGCCACCGGACCGTGCGGGGGCGCCGATCCGGAGCGTGTCCGGGGCGGCGCAGCAGCCGCCGCCCTCCTGCTCCGGGGTGGCCTCCGGCTGGTCGAAGAGGCCGGCGCCGCCGCACACGCCGGTCTCGGGGAGGGTGAGTTCGACGCGGTCGGCGGACACGGTGTCGCCGGCGATGGCGGCGGCGACGGAGCGGACCTGCTCGTACCCGGTCATGGCCAGGAAGGTGGGGGCGCGGCCGTAGGACTTCATGCCGACGAGGTAGACGCCCTGTTCGGGGTGGGACAGCTCGCGGTGGCCGTGCGGGTAGACGGTGCCGCAGGAGTGCTGGTTGGGGTCGATGAGCGGGGCGAGTCCGACCGGGGCCTGAAGGCGCTCGTCGAGGGCGAGGCGGAGTTCGGAGAGGTACGACAGGTCGGGGCGGAGGCCGGTGAGGACGACGACCTCGTCGACCGCGTCGAGGCGTCGGCCGTCCGCACCGACCAGGACCAGGCGTCCGTCGGGGGCGCGCTCGACCCCCTCCGTACGGAAACCGGTGACCGCGTCGGCGTAGCCGTCCTCGACGGCCTTCTTCGCCGCCAGGCCGAGCGCGCCGCGGGCGGGCAGCTGGTCCGCCTCGCCGCCGCCGAACGTGGCGCCGGAGATGCCGCGGCGCAGCACCCACACCGCGTGCGTACCGGTGCCGTCGTCGGCCTTGGCGAGGTCGGCCAGGTACGCGAGGGCGGTGAAGGCGGAGGCGCCGGAGCCGATGACGGCGGTGCGCCTGCCCGCGTAACGGGCCCGTACGGCGGGGTCCTTGAGGTCGGGGACGCGGTACGAGATCCGGTCCGCCGCGGACTTCTCGCCGAGGGCGGGCAGACCGCTGCCGCCGAGCGGCGCCGGCGTGGTCCAGGTGCCGGAGGCGTCGAGCACCGCGCGGGCGAGGACGCGCTCCTCACCGCCGTCGGCGGTGGTGAGGTGTACGACGAAGGGCTGTGCCTCGCGGTCGGCGTCGACGACGCGGTCGCGGCCCGCGCGGGAGACACCGGTGACGGTGGTGGCGAAGCGCACCTTGTCCCCGAGGACGTCGGCCAGCGGCTGGAGATACCGCTCGGCCCAGTCGCCGCCGGACGGGTAGGTGGCCGCGTCGGGCCTGGTCCAGCCGGTCGGGGCGAGCAGCTTCTCGGCCATGGGGTCGGTGACCTCGCCCCAGGTGGAGAACAGCCGCACGTGCGACCACTCACGCACGGCGGCTCCGGCCGCCCGCCCGGATTCCAGGACCAGGGGCTCGATGCCCCGGTCGATCAGATGGGCGGCGGCGGCCAGACCGACGGGTCCGGCTCCGATCACGACGACGGGCAGCTCGGCGGCGGGCGCGTTCACGGCGACTCCTTGCTTGTTTCGACATCCGTCGATGGACTGTGCCGCCAGCATGACAGCTGATTCGACAGGGGTCAACATAGACACTCATCGAATCTAAGAGCGCGACCGACGGCGGCGAGGGTGCGTGTGCGAAATTTCCGGCGTACTACCGCGTCGGGACCGGCGCCCCTCCGCGACGGGGTGCCGCCGGGTCGACCCCCACGGGTGTCAGTGGTGGTCGCCGGCCGCTACGGCGAGACGCTTCGTGAAGGTCTTTCCGGCGTCCTTCGACTCGTAGACGCCGTCCTGGGTGGCCGCGAGGACGTGCCGCTCGTCGACGGCCGTCAGGGCCTGCGGCTGGCCCCCGGGCACGGTGGCCAGCCGCCGCCAGGTGGCTCCGCCGTCCGGGCTGACGCTCAGGGTCCCGGTGAAGTCGACGCCGAACAGGGCGCCCGGCGACGCCCAGGACACGAACTCCATCGCCGGCTCCTCGCCGGGGGCGAAGGTCGCGCCCCCGTCCGTGCTGCGCGCGACGCCGTCCGCCGTGGTGGCGACGACCCGGTCCGGGTCGGCGGGATTGACGGCGATGTCCAGGGCCCGCAGCCGCGCCCGGTCCTGCCAGGTCGCACCGTCCTCGCTGACGCGCAGCAGGCCGCCCGTGCTGTCGTAGCCGTAGATGGTGCCCTCGGCCTGGTCCAGGGCGTGGAAGACGGCCTCGCCCTGGAGCGAGGCCGTCTGCCAGGACTTCCCGGCGTCGGTGCTCCTGACCAGGCCGTGGTCGGCGGGCAGGTCACCGCCGGGTGCCGGGGCCGGGTGGCCGCTGGCCAGGAACGTCCCGGCATCCGCCACGGTGAAGCCCAGGAAGTCGTCCTCGCGGTCGCCGACGAGCTGCGGCGTCCCGGACTCGTCCACCGTGAAGATCCCTTCATGGGTGCCCACGTAGAGCCGCCCGTCGGCGGGGTCGATGCCCACGCCATGGATATGGCTGTGTACGGCGGGGGCGTGCTCCGCGCCGTGGCCCGCCGCGGAGGTGCCGCCGGTGGAGCCTTCGCCGCACGCGGTGAGGAGCAGGGCCCCGGCGGCGAGGGCGCCCATGGCCGCGAGAGGGCGGCGGCGCGGGCGGCGGCGCGGGGTCGTGAAGGCGGCCGTGCGCGGGTTCCTGAAGGCGGCCATGGTGGTGCACCTCATGTCGTCGGTGGTGCCGGGACACTACCAAGCCCCGGTCGGGCGCCCGGGAGGGGGAGAAAGGGCGGGAGCGAGCCGGCCGAGTCCGCCCGCCTCGGGAGCGCCTCGCACCTGCCGTGGCGGGTGCCCGGTGTCTTCCGCCGGGAACGACCTGCGGGAACTCGTCGCGCTTCATGAGGTCATCACCCGGGTGGCGTGCGGTGCGGGCCGGAGTACACACGACTGCCACCCCCAACAGGAGAAGCGCGGGCCCTCGCGTCACCCTGAGAGCGTCCGGATCGCAAGCGGGACGGCAGGAAGGAAAGAACCGATGAACATGGCGCCCGAGATGCGCCCCTCCATGCCGGTCCGCGTCGTCGCGGCCCTCGACACCCGGCTGTCGCGCTGGCTGTGGCTGGTCAAGTGGCTCCTGCTGATTCCCCACTACATCGTGCTGGCCTTCCTCTGGATCGGCTTCGTCATCGCCTGGTTGGTCGCGTTCTTCGCGATCCTGTTCACCGCGCGGTATCCACGTGCGCTGTTCGACTACAACCTGGGTGTACTGCGCTGGACCTGGCGCGTGTCGTACTACGGGTACAGCGCGCTGGGCACGGACCGTTACCCGCCCTTCAGCCTCGGCGAGCAGCCCGACTACCCGGCGCGCCTGGACGTCGAGCGTCCGGAGCGGCTGTCCCGGGGGCTCGTACTGGTGAAGTGGTGGCTGCTGGCCATCCCCCACTACATCGTGGTGGGCATCTTCACGGGCGGCGGCGGTGGCGACTCCGAGGGGGGCTGGTGGTATCCGGGGCTGATCGCCTTCCTGGTGCTGGTGGCCGCCGTCGTCCTGGCCTTCACCGGCAGGTACCCGCGCGATGTGTTCGACTTCGTGCTCGGTCTGAACCGGTGGGTGCTCCGGGTGACCGCCTACGCGGCACTGATGACCGACAGGTATCCACCGTTCCGGCTGGACCTGGGCGGCGACGATCCGGCGCCGCGCCCCGGCCCCACGGTGATGTCCGACCCGCCGGGCGCCCCGTCGGCCTGAGCGCCGCCGCGGCCTGTCCGCACCGAGTGCGCCGCGGCCGGGGCTCCGCGGCCGGGGCTCCGCGGCCGGGGCTCCGCGGCCGGGGCTCCGTCGAAGGTTGCTCACACCCCGTATGCGGCACCGTTGGCGGGACGGCTCGGTCGCTCTCCCGATCGAGTGACGCCGGATCATGTGACGGTCGTCAGGACGGCAGTTCCATCACCGCGAGCGGTGTGGTGGTCGGCTGCGCCGAGCCGCCTGACGGTTCCACCGTGATGCCCATGCCGGTGGCCCTGCCCACCTTGCCGTCCATGAGGACGGCGCCGTCGTCGTGGACCAGTCCGGCGGGCCGCATCGCGGAACCGTCCGCGAACCAGAGCTGGTACGTCCTGCCGCTGGGCAGCTCCGGCAGCCCGGACGCCAGGAAGACGGCACGGTCCTCGGCGCGGGAGACGACCACGGTGGCCCGGGCACCGCCGTCCACGGTGCCCGTCGCCGTACGCGCGTCGGGCGCGGCCAGCACCCGGGCCATGTCGTCGGCCTGCCGTCGCGCCTGCTCGGCGCGGTGCTCCGCCTGCCGCGCGTCCTGGTACTGCCGGACGGCCACGCCCCCGAGCGCGGTGACCGCCGCCAGGCAGGCGGCCAGGACGAGACGGGGTACGGCCCGCGTCCGGCGCGACACCCGGGCGGGCGCGTCGGACGGTACGCGCGGGGGCAGTTGGCGCACGGTCCGGACGCGGTCCAGGACCTGCGCCCTCATGGCGGGCGGGGGTACGGCCCCGACGGCCAGGCCGAGCCGGGCGGCGGTGGCGGCCAGCTCCCCGACCTCCTGGGCGCAGGCCGGGCAGTCCCGCAGATGCCGTTCGAACGCCTCCCTCTCGTCCTCCGGGAGCGCGTTCAGCGCGTAGGCGCCCGTGGGCGCGTGCAGGTGGTCCTCGATCACGCGGTCACTCCCATGCAGTCCCGGAGCCGGATCAGCCCGTCCCGCAGCCGCGTCTTGACCGTGCCGAGCGGCGCCGCGAGGGAAGCGGCGACCTCCCGGTAGGTGTAGCCCCGGTAGTAGGCGAGCGTCACGGCCTGGCGCTGCAGATCGGTCAGCGACCGCAGGCACCGGCGTACCGACCGGGGGCAACGGCGTCCTGGTCGGCACCGTGCGCTACCGCCACCGGGGCTGGAACGGTGACCGTGCCGACGCCGCACGCGACGCCGAGCGGGCGCTCGCGGAACTCGAACGGCTCGCCGGGCCCGTGCCCGTGGTGCTGGTGGGCCACTCCATGGGCGGCCGGGCGGCCCTGCGTGCGGCCGGGCACCCACAGGTCAGGGGCGTGGTGGCGCTCGCCCCGTGGTGCCCGCCCGGCGAGCCCGTGACGCACTTGGCGGGCAGGGCGGTGTTCCTGCTGCACGACGAGGCCGACGGGGTCACCGACGCCCGCGCCACCTGGGACCTCGCGCGGCGGGCCACGGCCGCCGGAGCCGAGGCGCACAGCCTGCCCATGCCCAGGGGCGGCCACGGCATGCTGCGCGGAGCGGCCGTCTGGCACCGGACCACCGCCGCCCTCACGGCGGGCCTCCTGGGCACCGGACCACCGCCGGGCTGACACCTCGTGGATCAGAGTCGTTCTCCTGCCCCGCCGCTGACGTGCCTGGGAGCGCCGGCGCGCCGCTGCTCCGTACCGCCGATGTCCGCCTTGTGGCCGGTGCCGCGGGCACGGCGGAGACCGGGCGGGGGCAACGTCGTTGCCCGCGTGGCTCCTTCGAATGCCCGTGCGGTCAGAGGTAACCTTCCCGAAGGGCATAGGCCACTGCGTGCGCCCGGTTGCGGAGGTGAAGCCGGGTGGTGAGGCCGTGGACGACGTTCTTGACGGTCCGTTCGGAGTACGACAGCTTGCCCGCGATCTCCCCGGTGTCCATTCCCTCGGCGACCAGCCGCAGTACGTCGACCTCGCGCCGCGTCAGCCCGCTCGACGGAGCCCCGGGATGGTCGGCCGCGCCGCGCCGCAGAATGCCCACCTGCGTGATGAGCCGGCCGATCAGGTCGGCGGGGAGGTCGCCGTCGCCCCGCGAGACCGCCAGCACGGCCTGCACCAGGCGGTGGGCGGTGGCCTCGTGGCGCCAGACGATGGCCGCGACGCCGCACTCGATGACATCGAGCAGCTCGGCCTCACGGATCGCGTTCGCGACGAGTACGGCCTGGGTGCCGTCGCTCCTGGCCAGCCTGCGCAGCCAGGACAGCGCGGTCTCGTCGAGCGTGTCGATGATCAGGACGGCGACCGTTCCGGGCCCGCCGCACGCCTCGTCGACGAGTTCGATCACCGGGTGCTGCCGCAGCTGGCTGACCGCGCCCGCGCGGGAGATCGGGTCCGGCGTATGGACCACCACCGGTACGCGGCGAGGTGTGGACTCCGCCGGACCGGGGCCCGGGCCGGGGCCCGGCCCGGTGTTCGTGGTCCGGTGTGAACCGAGCAAGTGCCCTCCCCCCGGTCATGTGCCCGCCACTCCTGTCGTGACCGCAACCGGCGGGCACACTCCCCCCACCCTCCGGCGCCACGGGCGCCGTACGCAATCGCGGAGAACCACGAGACACACCACGAAATCGACCACGCGACCCCGCCCTGCCCCGCACACCCACGACAGGAGACGGTGATGCCCGGAACCGGAACCGGACCGCTTCGAGAACGCCGGGAAGCCCTGGAACTGGTGGCCGCCGAAGCGGAACGCGCCGCCAGGACCGGTGGAGGCCGCCTGGTCCTGCTCAGAGGCGCCACCGGCACCGGCCGCACCGCCCTCCTGGAAGCCGTCACCGAGCAAGCGTCGGCGCGTGGCATGCGGGTGCGCCGGGCCCGCTGCTCCCCCGAGGACCACGCCACGCCCTTCGCCGCCGTACTCAAACTCATCGATCCAGGGCCGGAGTTAAGCCGGCTCACCGACGAACTCCCGGGCCCGCCGTGCACGCCGCGCAAACGGGAGTACGCCGCCCGGCTGTGGGATCTGGCCCGCTCGTACGCGGCCGGATCGCCGCTGCTGCTGGCCGTGGACGACGTCCATCTCGCCGACGCGGCCTCGCACCGCTGGCTCTCCGAGGCGGCCCGGCGGATCGACCGGCTACCGGTGCTGCTCGTCGTGACGGAGCGCAGCCAGTACGACATCGATCTGCCGCCGCCCGGCCTGGCCCACACGCTCTCGCCCGCCCTCGTACGCTCCCACACCCTCGCCCCGCTGAGCCCGGACGCCGCCGCTGACCTGGTGCGCGCCGCCACCGGCCCCGGCCGCTCCGCCCCGCGGGAGTGGGTCCACGGCTGCGTACGGGCGGGGGCGAGCAGCCCGCTGCTGCTGGGCGCGCTGCTGGAGGACCTGCTCGACGACCTGCGGGCGTGGGAGCCGGCCGATGGCGCTCCCCCGACCGTGCCGGACACCTGCGCCGCCCTGTACCCGGGCGCCTACCCGGCCGCCGTCTCCTGGTGGCTGGACAGCGCCGGTCCCGCCACCGCGGCCGTCGCCCGGGCGCTCGCCGCCGTGGACGGCGACCCGTGGTGCGACGGGCGGGCGGAGTACGCCGAGCTGCTCGCCGAGATGGCGGGCGCCGACGCCGCCAGGGTGCCCGGCTGGCTCACCGCGATGACCCGCCTGGGGCTGCTGGTCCAGGACCCGGACGGGCGGCCCCGCTACGCCCATCCGCTGCTGCGTGACGCGGTGCTGAACGGCTGGTCCAGCGACCGGCGGCAGGCGGCGCACCGCGCGGCGGCCGAGGTGCTGCTGCGGCGGGGCCAACGCGCCGAGACGGTGGCGGGGCAGCTGCTGCGCACTCCGGCGGTAGGCGCCGTGTGGGCCACCGACGTGCTGCTGGACGCCGCCGCGGTCGCCCTCCGCGACGGCCGGGCCGAGGAGGCAATGGGCTTCCTGCACCGGGCGCTCGACGAGCCGATGCCGTCGGCCCGGCGGGCGGCCGTCCTCGTCGAGCTGGGCTCCCTCGAGTTCGCCGTCGTACGGCCGACCGCCGGGATTCCGCGGCTCGCGGAGGCGGTACGGCTTTCGGAGACGCCGCAGGACCGGATGCGCGCGTCGGTGGCGCTGAGCACCGCGCTCGCCTCCCGGGGCGAGGCGCGGGCCGCGATCGACGTGCTCCGCGACCTCGACGAGCACCTCGCCGGCGACCAGGACCTGATCCGTACGGCCCGGTCCGCCTCGGCGCTGCTGTCGGACCACGACCGCGGGGTCCGGCAGGAGGTGTACCACTGGTTCCGTGAGACCGCCCGGCGGTCACCGCACCTGGTCGGCACGGCCGGCCAGGCCCTGCTGGTGCGGTACGCGTCGACAGCCGGGCTGACCTCCGCGGACGCCGCCATGGGGCAGATCCGGGCCCTGCTGGAGGAACCGGGCGACGCCCTCGGGGAACCGTTCCTGCTGGGCACGGCGGCCGCCGTCGCGACGTGGGCCGACGAACTGGACGAGGCCGAGCGGCTCGTCCGCCGCGGCCTTGCCCGGCAGAGCCCGTCACTGCTGCATCCGATGCACAAGGCGCTGCTGAACGTGCGCCTGGACATCGCCGCCGCCCGCGGCGCCTACGCGGAACTGCTCGCCGACCCGGACGTGTGGAAGGTCCCCGAAGCGGGGGCGGTCCGTACCGATCCCTCCAACGCGCACGCCCACGCCGTCGTCGCACTCGTCGAGACGGGCCGCACGGGCGAGGCCCGCCTGCTGGCGGACAGCTTCGACGTCCGCGACTCGCACGACTCGTGGGAGCTGAACCGGTTCCTGTACGCGCGCGGCGTCCTGCGTGCCGCGAGCGACGACCCGGCCGGTGCGCTCGACGACTTCCTGGAGTGCGGACGCCGTCAGTCTGCACGCGAAGTGGTGAGCCCCGTCGTCACCCCGTGGCGGACCGCCGCCGCCGTATGCCGTCTGCTGCTCGACCGGCCGCGGGAGGCCCTCGCCGCCACCCAGGAGGAACTCCGCCTCGGCACGGTGTGGAACACACCCCGGGTGGTGGGCCGCGCCCTGCGGGTGCTGGGCTCGGCGACCGGCGGACGGCCCGGCCTGGACCTCGCCGAACGGGCCGTACGGACGCTCCGGGACGCGTCCGTCGACACCGAGCTGGTCCCGGCCCTCGTCGCACACGGCCGGCAGCTCACCGCCGCCGGGGAACGGGCGCGGGCCCGCGACTCCCTGCGGGAGGCGGCCGAACGCGCCGAACGGCTGGGCTGGGTACGTCTGCGCGCCATGGCCGAGGACGCCCTGCGCGAGAGCGGCGCCCGCCGCTCCGGGACGACGCTCACGGGCACCGGGGCGCTCACCGGCAGCGAGCACCGGATAGCCGCGCTCGCCGCCGACGGCCTCACGAACACGGAGATCGCGGAACTGCTGCATCTCGCCAGACGCACCGTCGAGACCCACCTGACCAGCACGTACCGCAAGCTCGGCATCCGCGGCAGGACGGCACTCACCGCGGCCCTGGGCAGGCGGCCGTGACATCGACGAGGGGCCGTACGCGTCGTACGGACACCCTCTGCACACCCATACGCCGTATCACCCATACAGGTGATCAAGGGCGTCCCGTGACGGGCTGTCGAACGCTTGCGGGCCACGCCATGGGCGTGTCTTCGTCCCAAAGGGCCCGTCAGCCGTGACGATCTCAACGCAACCGCAGGGGGACTCGACGCGCCCCAGAAGGAGATCGACATGGCTACCGGCACGGTGAAGTGGTTCAACGCGGAGAAGGGCTTCGGCTTCATCGCCCAGGACAGCGGCGGCCCTGACGTGTTCGTGCACTACTCGGCCATCTCAGGCAGCGGCTTCCGCGAACTCCAGGAGAACCAGAAGGTCCAGTTCGACGTGGTCCAGGGCCCGAAGGGCCCCCAGGCGGAGAACGTCACCCCCGCCTGACCCGCAGTCCGTCGGCGCCCCCACGTGGGGGCGCCGACGCGCCGTGCGCCGTACGCTCCACCCGTCAGGCGTCGAAGCGGCGGCGGGAAGCCTCGATGTGACCGAGGTACCGGCTGGTCCAGTCGCACATTCTGTGGACCGTCTCCAGCAGGGCCTGGCACGGCTCGGTGAGCGTGTACTCCACCCGCGGCGGCACGGTGGGGTGCACCTTCCGCTCGACCAGGCCGTTGCGCTCCAGCATGCGCAGGTTCTGGGTGAGCATCTTGTGGCTGATGCCCTCGACCTCGTCCCGCAACTCGCTGAACCGCAGCGTGCGTTCCCCCAGAGCGCCGATGATCAGGAGCGCCCACTTGTTGGCGACGTCCGAGAAGATCTCCCGCGCCAGAGAGTCCGCGCGCCTGAGGTCCGATTCCTCGGGCGAGTCCCCGACCTGCTTGGTCACCATCAGGTTCCCCAGTCACTGAAAAGTGCGTTCTTCCACGTCAGCGCTCACTCTCCTACGGTTCTTCAGTAACCACAAGAGACCCAAGGGAGCCCATGGCTCTCCTGGCTCTCATGACACGGAGAAGAAGGCGGGCAGCATGACCATCACCCTGATGAACCCCAGGGGACTGCCGGAGATCGATGCCTACCGGCAGGTCTCGACAGCGACCGGGTCGAAGCTGGTCTTCATCGCCGGGCAGGTCGCCTGGGATGCCGACGGAGCCACGGTCGGCGAAGGCGACCTCGCCGCTCAGGTCGAGCAGTGCTACCTCAACATCGGCACCGCCCTGGCCGAGGCCGGTGCCTCCTTCGACGACGTGGCGAAACTGACCGTCTACGTCGTCGACTGGACCCCCGACAAGATGCCCCTGCTCATGGAGGGCATCACGCGCGCGGCCGCGAAGCTGGGAACCACCCCGGTCCCGCCGGCCACACTGCTGGGCGTCGCGGCCCTGGACGTACCCGACCATCTGGTCGAGATCGAAGCCACCGCGGTCATCGACTGAACCGGGGGGCGGCCGGCGCGGGTGGCGCGACCGCGCGGCCCACGACCAACGCCGCGTGTGTCACCCCCTGCGGCGCGGGGCCGGACCATGATGCCGAGGAGGGGCAGCGGGCGATGGCTGGGCGCGGCAGTGGGCCCGTAGCTCCAGCTCTGGTAGCGGGTCTGCGCGGACGGGCGACCTTGCCGTCGGCCCGCGCCCGGGCGCCGGTACGCTCATCTGGCTGCTGACGTGGCTGTTGACGTGGCCGGGGGGATTCGCGGATGGAACGGGTACAGGGGGAGCGCCCGCGGCGGCGTTCGGACGGGGCTGCGCGGCGGATCGGCCCGTACCACCTCATCACCCGGCTCGACCCGGCCGGGCCCGGCCAACCACCCGTGCCCGTACGCCGGTTCATCGCGCGCAGCGCGGACGGTGACCGTACGGTGCTGGTCGGCGCGCCGCTCGACGGCGCCGACGCGGGGCGCTTCCGGGTCGAAGCGGAGGCGGCGCGGCGGTTCGGCGGCCCGTGGGTGCTGCCCGTCACCGAGCTGGCCGCCCCGTCCGAGACTCCCTGGTACGCCTCGCCGTACCTGCCCGTGCTGCCCCTCCCGGTGGCGCTCGCCGTGCACGGCGGTCCGCTGCCCTTGCGTACGGTACGGGCACTGGGCGCGGCCCTGGCGGAGACGCTGGCGGGCGCCCACGCCGAGGGTGTCACGCACGCGGGCCTGTCCCCCGCCTCCGTACTCCTCGCCTGGGACGGGCCGCGCCTGACCTGCTTCGGCACGGCCCGCGCGGCCGCCCAGGACGGCGTGCCCCGCACCGGACTGCCCGGTCTGGAGCCCGGCAGCCTGGCGCCCGAACAGGCCACGGGCGGCCGGCCCCGGCCGCCCGGCGACGTCTACGGCCTGGGGGCGGTGCTGGCCTACGCGGCGACCGGACACTCGGTGCCCGACTCCACGGAACTGCCCGAGTCGCTGCGGCCGCTGGTCGCGCGCTGTCTGACGCGCGACGCCGCCGCGCGCCCCACCGCCGCCGAGGTGCTGGGCGCACTGCCCGTGGAGCCCTCCACCCCGGTGGCGACGGTCATCGACTCGGCCGGCGCGCTGCTGGGCCCCGGCTGGCTGCCGAACCGGGTGGTGGCCGCCCTGGCACGCCAGTCGGCGGAGGTCCTGGCGGTCGAGGTGCCCTCAGGGACCGCCGCCGGGTTCGACGCCCAGGCCCCCGCCGGGGGCGACGCCCGTACGCCCACCTCACCGACGGCCAGGTCCTGACGCGATGCTCTCCCCCCTCATCCACGACGACCCCGCCCGCATCGCGGACTTCCGGCTGCTCGCCCGTCTGGGCCAGGGCGGCATGGGAACCGTCTACCTGGCGCGGTCCGCGGGCGGCCGTACCGTCGCGCTGAAGACCATGCACGCGTCCATCGCGGCCGACGCCGCGGCCCGCACCCGGTTCCGCCTGGAGACGGACGCGGCCCGCATCATCGGCGGCCACCACGGCGCCGTCGTCGTCGACGCCGACCCCCTGGCACCCACCCCGTGGCTGGCCACCGAGTACGTACTCGGGCCGACCCTCGACGCCGCCGTGGGCCTCGGCGGCCCCCTGCCCGAGGAGTCCGTACGAGCCCTGGGCGCCGCCCTCGCCGGTGCCCTCGGGCAGCTGCACAGCTCCGATGTCGTCCACCGTGACCTGAAGCCGTCCAACGTGATGGTCACCGCGTACGGCCCGAAGATCATCGACTTCGGTATCGCGCACGCCGCGGGCGGCGACCGCCTCACCCGTACCGGCACGGCCGCGGGCACCCCCGCCTTCATGTCGCCCGAGCAGGCCACGGGCCAGGAACACACGCCCGCGGGCGATGTGTTCGCGCTCGCCGGGGTCCTCGTCTTCGCCGCGACCGGCCACGGGCCCTTCGGCACCGGGCGGCCGGCCGACCTCCTCTACCGCGTCCGCTACGCCGACCCGGACCTCACCGGCCTCCCCGAGGCCCTGGCCCGGATTCTCGGCCCCTGCCTGGCGAAGGACCCGGCGCTGCGCCCCACCACCGGGCAGCTGGTCGCCCGGTTCCACGCGGGCCACGGCCACTTCGCCGACCACCTGCCCGACGTGCTCCTCGCGGACATCGCCCGGCGGGCGTCGGAGGTCTGGCGGTACGAGCCCGAGCGGCTACCCGCCCCGGCCGGACACCTGACCGCCGAGACCGCCGAGACCGCCGAGACCGCCGGGGCCCCGGCGACCGCCGGAAACGCTGCGGCCGCCGCGGCCGCCCGCACCGTCGCGTCCGCCTCCGCGCCGCCCTCCCGCATGAGCCGCCGCAAGCTGCTCGCCCTGGGCGGCGGTTCCCTGCTGGCGGTCGCCGGAGCCGGCGCGGGTGTGTGGGCCTGGCGGCAGGGCTCGGGCGGCGGTGACGCCCCGCAATCCGCCGGGCCCGGCGGCGGGCCCACGCCCCTGTGGCGGAGGCGCATCGATACGGCACCGCCCGAGAAGCTGGGGCGCCCGCTGCTGGTCGGCGGCAAGCTGATCGTGACCGGCGACGGCGGGGTGAGCGCCGTCGAACCGTCGACCGGGCGGACCCTCTGGTCCGGCAACAAGGTGCTGAGCCCCTGGGACCTGGCCACGGACGGCGAGAAGCTCTACGCCGTGGACTACACCCTCCCCAGCGAGGGCCTGCGGATCGCCGAGATGGACCTCGCCGACGGCTCTCTGCGGGACCCGGCCGTCACCGACAAGACGTACAACGGCAAGCTGCTGCGGAACCAGCTGCTCGCCGTCGACGGCGACGTCGCATGGCTGCTGACGGCGCGGGTGCGGAAGGAGGACACGGACGAGTCGAGCGGTATCGGCCCCGAACGCGGCTGGCTCATCGCCTCGTACTCGCTCTCGACGGGCAGGCGTCGCACCGAGGTCGCCCTGGACGAGGCCACGCCCGAGGAGTACCCGTGGGTGACCGGGGCGTGCACCAGGGGCTCCCGGCTCGTCCTGTGTTTCCGCACGGGTTCCGGCGGGGCCGACGCGGTCGCCTACGACACGGGCACGGGGCGCGCCCTCTGGCGGACCCCCCTCGGCTTCAACCCCGACGACGCCGCCCGCAGCCCCATGGCCGTGGACGACGACCACCTCTACGTCTCCTCGGACGCGGTACGGGCGCTGCGCCTGTCCGACGGCGAGGAGGCGTGGACGCACCGGGGCACGGACGGGACCTCGTACGGCGCGCCCGCGGTCGAGGACGGCGCCGTCTACGCCGTGGAGGGGACGGGAGCGCGCGCCCTCGTCGCCCTCGCCGCCGACAGCGGCACCCTCCGGTGGCGGGAGAAGGACCCCGCGGCGTCGGGACACGAGCTGAAGGTGGCCCCCACGGTCGACGGCGCGTACGTCTACAAGCACGGCGCGGCGGGGCTGAGCGCGATCGACCGGCGGACCCATGAGACCGCCTGGCGCCATACGGAGAGCCTCGACCGGTTCACCGCGCTGACGACGGAGGGGCTGCTCATCGGCGTCGGTGAGGGAACCATGGCGGCGCTCCCGCTCGACCACCCTGCCGACCGGCCCTGAACCGGCTCCCTCGAGCAACCACCCCAACCAGCCCCTCAGCTCCGAAAGGCACGGCTCACACCATGCGACCTCTCAGTCCCGGCGACCCGATCCGGCTGGGGCCGTACCGAATCACCGGAGTGCTCGGCGAGGGCGGCATGGGCAAGGTGTACGTAGGCCATGACGCCTCCGGTCACCTCGCGGCCGTCAAGGTCCTCCGGCCCGAACTCGCGCACGACGACCACCTCGCCCAGCGGTTCGTCCGCGAGGCCCGGACCGCACAGGCGGTGACGAGCCCCGGCGTGGCCCGTGTGGTCGCGTCGCGTACGGAGGGCGGGCGGCCCTGGATCGCCACCGAGTACCTGGCCGGCCCGACCCTGACCGAGGCGGTCAGGGACCACGGCCCCCTGGACGAGGCGGGGGTCCGCGCGCTGGCCCGCGATCTGGCGTCGGCGCTGCGGGACATCCACGGGGCGGGCCTGGTCCACCGCGACCTCAAGCCGGACAACATCGTCCTCACGTCCACCGGCCCGCGCGTCATCGACTTCGGCATCGCCCGCCCCGAGCACGGCCTCACCCTCACCACCACGGGCCAGGCCCCGGCCACCCCCGGGTACGGTGCGCCCGAACAGGTCCTGGGGAAGCGGGTCGGCCCGGCGGCGGACGTGTTCTCGCTCGGCGCCGTACTCGTGTACGCGGCGAGCGGCAGGCAGGCGTACGAGGGCGCGCATGTCGCGGCGGTGCAGTACGAGGTGGTGCACGGGAGCCCGGCGCTCGACGCCGTACCGGAGGCGCTCCGTCCGCTCGTCGCGCCGTGTCTGGCGAAGAACCCGGCGCAGCGTCCTCTCCCCGCCCGGGTCGTCGAGGCGTCGGCGCCGCCGCGCGGTGCGCACAGCCTGTGGAGTCAGGGCGCGCTGGGAAGCCGGATCAAGGAACACGAGGCGAAGGCGGAGCGTTTCACGTCACCGCCCACCTTCACCGCCGACGCCGCGAACGCCGCGAACACCGCGAACACCGCGAACACGGCTCACACCGCCGACGCGGCTCACACCGCCGACACCGCCGCCGTCGTCCCGGAGGCCAGGCCGTCGCGGCGCCGCCTCCTCGCCGCGCTCGCCGCCGGCGGAGCCGTACTGGCCACGGGAGGAGGCACCACGGCCTGGTGGCTGTCCAGGGGGCCAGCCCTGCCCGCGGCCGCGGACGCCCCGCCGGCGAAGCTGCTGACGCCGGCCGAGTACGAACGCGACAGCCCGCCCAAGCCCTTGTGGGGGCCGGTGAAGGCGGCCGCCCAGGGCGCGTCCCTGCTACTCCCGATGCGGGACGTCGTCCTGTTCGCGGGCCTGTCGGGTGGGCTCGTGGCGCACAAGGTGACCGACGGCCGCCGGAAGTGGGCGCTGCCGCGGGTCGCGCCGGCCGCCGGCTTCGTACGCCTCACGGCCCGTGACTTCGCCGCGGCGGACGCGGACGGGAACGTCCTCGCCTTCGACGCGTCCACCAGCGAGCAGCGGTGGAGCGTCCCGGCGAAGGCCGACAGGCTGCTGGCGGCCTCGCCCGACGGGGGGCTGGTGTACGTGGTGACGAAGGACGGCGAGCTGGCCGCGGTCGACACCGGGGCCCGTGAGGTCGCCTGGACCAGGGACGCCCCCAGGGGACTCCCCGTCGACCCGGCGGCCACGGCCGCGGCCGGACCCGGCCGACTGGTCGTCAGCACCGCCCAGGGCCAGTACTTCGCCCTGGCCTCCGACGACGGCGAGAACGTGTGGCAGCTGACCGGCCATGCCATGACGGCCCTGCCCCCCGCGATCGAGGAGGGGTTCGTCTACCTCGGCGGGTCCCAGCTCGTGGCCCTGGACCTGCGCAGCGGCGAGGAGGCATGGACCACGGCGTCGGAGTCCCTGACGCCCCGGCAGAACGGCTGGGGCGCCCCCACCGTGGACAACGACCGCCTGGTCGCCGCGGACGACGGCCGCCTCTACCGGGCCGACCGGAACACCGGCGAGGTGATCGGCGTCTCGTGGCCGGAGGACACCCTCCCGCCCGGGCCCCCTCCCCTCATCCAGGGCAACACCATCTGGGCCGTCGAGGGCGGCGACTCGTCGGGCGTGTCCGCCTTCGGGAACGTCACGAGCGGCGAGTCGGACGGCCGCCTGATGTGGACCTACGAACCCGAGTCGGACGGCCCCTGGCACCTGGCGGGGGCGGGCAACCGGGTGTTCCTGCTGAACAAGGGCACCGTCGTGGCCATGCCGGTGTTCTGACGGGCCCCTTGGCACGGTTTCGGACACCGCCTGAACGCGGTTCGGGCAGGAAGGGCCCCGGTTCGGCGCGAGGGCTTGTAAGTTCGGGGCATGACGAAGCCTGATGCCCTGCTCGTGAATGTCGCGGCGACCGTGGAGTCGGAGCAGTCCAATCAGATGTCGCTCACCGTCGTGGTCGACGGTGCCGTCATCACCGGGCGGCTCGCACCCGAGTCCGTGTGGCGGGAGCGGGTGGCGGAGGTCCTCCGGGACTCGGAGCGGCTCGGCGCGTTCGCGAAGGTGTTCGCGGCGCCGGACGCGGGCACGCACCCCGGGCGGGACGCGGCCCCCACACACCTGCACTTCCATGTCGCCAGGATCCTGCAGGGCACGGTGGGGATCCCCGAGACCGGCGGGATGTACCGGGTGGCCATCGAGGACGTGAGCGGCTGGACGGTGGGCGACTTCAGTTACACGGACGGCTGAGACATCCGGGCCGCCGACCGTACGGGGCGGCGGCCGCCGGCGTGGGGCGGGGCCGCGTCCCGGGGTGCCACGGGCATCGGTGTGCCCCGCGCGAAGCGCGTGTGCTGCGTCGCGCGTGCCGTACGCGTCAGGCGTGCGGTTCCGTCGTCGGTTCGGCCACGTTGGTGACACAGGTGAAGCCGAGGCGTCGCAGGGCGCGGGTCACCTCAAGCGCGGTGAAGTCGCGCCGGTCCTGCTTGGTGATGATCTCTCCGACCTGCTTGACGGGGTAGGTGCGGCGGCCGATGACCGCGCACGGGCCGACGGCCGGCTCCGGTCGGACGCCGGACATCAGGCCCTCCACCTCGCTCATGACGAAGTCGAAGGGGAAGCGGGCGATCACACAGCGCATGGTGCCTCACAGGGTCGTCGGAGCGGTGGGGAGGAAGGAGTACGGCCCGCCGGGGCGCGGTTACTGCTGGCGGGCCGCTCCGCCGCGGGCGGGACGTCGGGGCCGTCGTGCGGCGCCGCCGCGTCGACGGCGTCCAGGAGCCGCCTTCGCGCCCTGTGCGGGGACGGGGGCCGTGATGACGACCGGTATGCCGGAGGGGGTCCGGGCACCGGTGATGCGGGTCAGCTCGGCGTCGCCGGAGCGGACGGCGGTGGTCCGGGGCTTGATCCCGGCGGTCGCCATCAGGCTGTCGACCTCACGCCGCTGATGCGGCAGGACGATCGTGACGACACTGCCGGACTCGCCCGCGCGGGCGGTGCGGCCGCCGCGGTGCAGATAGTCCTTGTGGTCGCCGGGCGGGTCGACGTTCACGACGAGGTCGAGGTCGTCGACGTGGATGCCGCGGGCCGCCACGTTCGTCGCGACCAGGACGTTGACGTGGCCTTCCTTGAACTGCGCGAGGGTCCGGGTCCGCTGCGGCTGGCTCTTGCCGCCGTGCAGTGCTGAGGCCCGTACACCGCTCTTCAGCAGGTGCTTGGTGAGCCGGTCCACGCCGTGCTTGGTGTCCAGGAACATGATCACGCGCCCGTCACGGGCGGCGATCTCCGTCGTCGTGGCGTTCTTGTCCGCGTCGTGGACGTGCAGGACGTGGTGCTCCATCGAGGTGACGGCCGCGGCCGGCGGGTCGACGGAGTGGACGACCGGGTCGTGCAGATAGCGCCGGACGAGGGCGTCGACGTTCCGGTCGAGGGTGGCCGAGAAGAGCAGCCGCTGTGTGTCGGCCGAGGTCAGGTCGAGCAGCCCGGTGATCTGCGGCAGGAACCCCATGTCGGTCATCTGGTCGGCCTCGTCGAGGACGGTGACGGCGACGTCGTCCAGGCGGCAGTCGCCGCGGTCGACGAGGTCGCGCAGCCGGCCGGGGGTGGCGACCACGAGGTCGGTGCCGTCGCGCAGGGCGGCGGACTGGCGGCCGATCGACATGCCACCGACCACCGTGGCCTGCCGCAGCCCGAGGGCGCGCGCGTACGGGGTGAGGGCGTCGGTGACCTGCTGGGCCAGCTCCCGGGTGGGGACGAGGACCAGGGCCAGCGGACGGCGGGGCTCGGCACGCCTGCCGGCCGCGAGTCGGGCCAGCACGGCCAGCCCGAAGGCGAGGGTCTTGCCGGAGCCGGTGCGGCCACGGCCGAGGACGTCACGGCCAGCCAGGGAGTTCGGCAGGGTCGCCCCCTGGATGGGGAACGGCACCGTCACCCCTTCGGCGGCGAGCGCCTCCAGCATGGCGGCGGGCAGGTCGAGGTCCGCGAAGGCCTCGACGGGCGGCAGCGGCGGGGTGTGGGTGACGGGGAGGGCGAAATCGCGGTGCGCGGACTGGCCGGAGCCACGGCGCCTGGGCGTTTCGGCGGACTTCCCGTTCTTCGTGGATTTCGGGCGCCGGGCCGGCTCAGCGGCAGCCGAACGCGTCCGCGAGTAGTGGCCCCGGGAGCGGGACGTACGAGCCAAGAGAATATTCCTCAATCAAAAGATCGAGGAATTCACGGCCCTCGATTCAGCCGGGCGGGCGATCGTGCGCCTCGCGAGAAGTGGCACCGCAGGACGGTGCCGGCGTACGGCCTGCGCCGTAGCACGACGCCGGGGCCCGCACCCCAAGGTGCGGGCCCCGGCAAGCGTCGGAACGCCTTGACGTCAGGCGGGGAGGATGTTCTCCGCCTGCGGGCCCTTCTGGCCCTGCGTCACGTCGAAGGTGACCTTCTGGCCTTCCTGGAGCTCACGGAAGCCGGAGGTCGCGATGTTGGAGTAGTGGGCGAACACGTCGGCGCCGCCACCGTCCTGCTGGATGAAGCCGAAGCCCTTTTCAGCGTTGAACCACTTCACTACGCCAGTAGCCATAATTTTTTTCTCCTCACGGGGAATTTCTCGGACCCGCACTGCGCGAGCCTCGCGTCGCCGCGATGATGCCCCGTCCGGAAAAACCCGGCCACACAAAAGTGCTCCACCGCTCGTACGGCGATGGGAGCACATAAAGCTCTGGGAACCACAACTGCAACTGACACCGACAGTACCACGCCGATTTCGCATTGGTACAGAATTTTCCGCGCCACCTTCACACCTACGGGGGAAAAGCGGCCCACGCGACATGCGGGCATTTCTCCATCGGCGACTTCAGGTTTTCTCTGCTCATTCCTACGGGCACGCACCGGGACGGAGGGCGGCTAGGCCCTGTGCACGGGGCGGGTGGCCCCCCTGAATCTGCATCGGCCGGAATAGACATGCGTCACCGGCGGCGGCTACCGTTCCTCCGACGCCCAGGACGAAAGGCGCGCATGGCTCCCGGAGCGCGACATACCCCCGCCGACCATCTCGACGACGACGACTACCCCGCGTACACGATGGGGCGGGCCGCGGAGCTGATCGGCACCACGCCCGCCTTCCTGCGGGCGCTCGGCGAGGCGAGGCTCATCACCCCGCTGAGGTCCGAGGGGGGTCACCGACGGTACTCGCGCTACCAGCTGCGAATCGCCGCGAGGGCGCGCGAACTCGTCGACCAGGGCACTCCCATCGAGGCGGCCTGCCGCATCATCATCCTCGAGGACCAGCTGGAGGAGGCCCAGCGCCTCAACGAGCAGCTGCGGCAGCGGCGGGAGCACCCCGGGGACGCGGTCCCGCCAGGCTGAGCCGGGGACAGGGTTCCGCCCGGCTGAGGCGGGGACACCGGCCCGCCGACCGGGGGTGGTCACACGTGCCGGTCGCTGTGCCCGCAGATCCAGGCCAGGGCGTCATGCGCGCCCCGCGCGTACTGCCAGGTGTCGCCGGAGCAGACCGGATCGTCCAGCAGGACCGCCGCCGCGTCCACCTCGGCGGTCAGGGCCCACAGAGCGGGCACCTCGCGCGACGGCGCTCCCGTGACCGGCCCGTGGCGACTGCGGCCCAGTGCCCACTCGTAGGCGTCCGCCGCCCCCTGGGACAGCTCGGTCGGCAAGGACCGGCCGGGCCTGGCCGTGCTGCCTGACCTGTGGTCCGCGACGTCCTCCGCCGTGAGACTTCGGTACGCCGACTCGACCTCCGACACCGCGCGGACACCGATCCTGGCGTCTTCCGCTGGTGTCATGTGACGGGTCGTCATGTGCACACCCCGTCCTCCTCCTCGTGCCCGTAGCCGTGACGGGTTCCCTCGATACCCAGGGCTATGCACGCCCCGCACGTCACACGGCTCGACGTGGCGCGATGACCGGGCGCATGGTTGATCCAAGGACGAACGAGCACTCTCCGCAGCGGAAAGAGGTGCGGCCATGACCGCATGGGCTTCTTGGACGACGGTGGAAGTCTTCGCGGGCGCGGGCGGCGTCCGCACCGACGAGGTGGGCATCGTGACCGGCGACCTGACCGTGCACACCACCTGGCACGACACCGAGGCGGACGTCGCGGTCCAGTACAGCGGCGGCTCGGACTGGTTCACCCTCACGGGGAGCCCCGTCCCCTGCCGGTCGGAGGCCGAGAGCCGTGCCCTGCACCAGGTCGCCGTGGAGGCGGTACGGGCGGGAGGGGGCGCGGTCCTCGTGTACCACGGGCCCCGGCCGACGAGTGGGGGGCGCGGGCTCCTCTGAGCGGCAGGACCGGTCTTACGGGGAGGTGACGGACCGGGGCCGGGAATTCGCCGTGGAGTCCGGCGACAAGCCCGCACTCGGCCGAGCCCACCGCCGCGCCAACCCCGCGCCAACCCCGCGCCCCGCGCCCGGGGTGGCGGGAGCCCTCAGCGTGCCGCGTCCAGCTTCCGGTGCAGTGTCGTCGCGAAGTCCTCGGCGGCCATGAGCTGCGCGCGCAGCTTCTCGCAGCGCGCGTCGGCAACCATCCGGTACGCGTCCAGGCGCTCCCGCAGCCGTTCCCGCTCCTCGCCCGTCGGCGGCTCTTCCGTCGCCGCGAGCCGGTCGGTGATCTCCAGCAGTTCACGCATCTCGTCCAGCGAGAAGTCCAGCGGCTTCATCCGGCGGATGACCATGAGCCGCTCGACGTCGAGCTCGGTGTAGAGCCGGAAGCCGCCCTTGCTGCGTGCGGACGGCATGACGAGACCCACGTCCTCGTAGTGGCGGATCGTGCGCAGCGACAGCCCGGTCCGCTCGGCCACCTCGCCGATCTGCATCTGCCGCCGCTGGTCCGTCATCGCCCCGCCTGCTCCATTCCGCGTCCGCCATCAGAGATCCGAAGGTTCGAAGCCGCCCAGGATACGTGGCTTGAATCACAGGTCCCGGGCGCCGGTTCACCTGCATTTCACAAGCCGCACGTCACACTCTGCCCTCACGTCAGGGTAGAGTCGGATGCGTTCGCCCCCGGAACGGACCCCACACGGTCTGCCGGGCGGCGCCCCATGGCTTCCGGGCAATGATGCCCGACCGGCGGTCCGACAGGGCCGCCACCTCCCACCGGCAGGGCCCCCGTCGTGGCCGGGCCGCCGGGGAATCTCCGGAACGAGAAACGGTCGTATGTCCTCTCCGCTGTCCGCTGCGCCCAAGCAGATCAAGCTGTCCAAGCCCGACTGGCTCGCCTCCCCCAAGGTCTTCCGGACCGAGGTGCTGGCCGGCCTGGTGGTGGCCCTGGCGCTGATCCCCGAGGCGATCTCGTTCTCGATCATCGCGGGTGTCGACCCGGCCATCGGTCTGTTCGCATCGTTCACGATGGCGGTCGTCATCGCGGTCGTCGGCGGCCGCAAGGCGATGATCTCCGCCGCGACCGGCGCCATCGCCCTGGTGATCGCCCCGCTGAACCACCAGTACGGCCTCGGCTATCTGATCGCCGCCGTCATCCTCGGCGGTCTGATGCAGATCGCCCTCGGGGCGCTCGGGGTGGCCAAGCTCATGCGGTTCATCCCGCGCAGCGTGATGGTGGGCTTCGTCAACGCCCTCGCGATCCTGATCTTCATGGCGCAGGTGCCGGAGATGCGGGACGTGCCGTGGGTGGTCTACCCGCTGATCATCGGCGGGCTGCTGATGATGGTCTTCTTCCCGAAGCTGACCAGCGTCGTGCCCGCGCCGCTGGTCTCCATCGTCATCCTCACCGTCATCACCATCGGTGCCGGTATCGCCGTGCCGACCGTCGGCGACAAGGGTGACCTGCCGTCCTCGCTGCCGGTCCCGGGCCTGCCCGACGTGCCGTTCACGGTGGACACGCTGACCACCATCGCCCCGTACGCCTTCGCGTTCGCGCTGGTCGGTCTGATGGAGTCGCTGATGACGGCCAAGCTGGTGGACGACATCACCGACACGCACTCCAACAAGACCCGCGAGTCGGTCGGCCAGGGCATCGCCAATGTCGTCACCGGTTTCTTCGGCGGCATGGGCGGCTGCGCCATGATCGGCCAGACCATGATCAACGTGAAGGTGTCGGGTGCCCGGACGCGGCTGTCGACGTTCCTGGCCGGTGCCTTCCTGATGGTGCTGTGCATCGCCTTCGGACCCGTCGTCTCCGACATCCCGATGGCCGCCCTGGTCGCTGTGATGATCATGGTGTCGGCCGCCACCTTCGACTGGCACTCCATCCAGCCGAAGACCCTGAAGCGGCTGCCGCTCGGCGAGACCCTCGTGATGGCCGTGACCGTCGCGGTCGTCGTCGCCACGCACAACCTGGCCATCGGTGTGATCGTCGGCTCCGTCACCGCGATGGTGATCTTCGCGAAGCGGGTCGCGCACCTCGCCGAGGTCACCGGGGTCGTCGACCCGGACGGCAACCAGGTCGTCTACGCGGTCACCGGCGAGCTGTTCTTCGCCTCGTCCAACGACCTCGTCTACCAGTTCGACTACAAGGACGACCCGGACGACGTCGTCATCGACCTGTCCGACGCCCACATCTGGGACGCCTCCTCCGTCGCGGCCCTCGACGCGATCGAGAACAAGTACGCCCAGCGAGGCAAGAAGGTCACCATCATCGGCCTCAACAAGCCGAGCGCCGAGATGCACGACAAGCTCGCGGGACAGCTCACCGCAGGCCACTGAGCCAGGGGCCGCCCGGCCAAGGGCCGGCACGGGTGGGGCCGGGACACGGGCGGCCCGGCGACGGCGAAAGGGCGGCGGTGCCGGGTCGTCCCGGCACCGCCGCCCTTTCCGCATGGTGTCCCTCGTGGTGTCCCCCCGTCAGGCGTCGATCCGCTCGTCCGGCGCCTGGGCCGGTGCCGGAGTCGGGGTCGTCGCGGCCCGGCCGGCCTTGCGGCGTCGGCGCCAGGCCCCGAAGAGCGGGGCCGTCATCGAGAGCACGGCCACGGCCAGCAGAGCCGCGGAGATCGGCTTGGTGACGAAGGCGCTGAAGTCACCGGAGGAGATCAGCAGCGCCTGCCGCATCGACTTCTCCATCAGACCGCCCAGGATGAGCCCCAGGATGAGCGGCGCCGCGGGGAAGTCGTTGGCCCGCATCAGGAAGCCCACGACGCCGAACGCGACGAGCAGCCACAGGTCGAAGACGCTGAACGACTGGCCGTACACGCCGACCACACAGAACACCACGACCAGCGGGAGCAACAGCTTCTGCGGGGTCTTGAGGACCTTCGCGAAGAGCGGGATCAGCGGCAGGTTCAGGATCAGCAGCACGATGTTGCCGATGTACATGCTGGCGACGACACCCCAGAACATGTCCGGGTTCTCGGTCATCAGCAGCGGACCCGGCTGCACACCCAGCACCAGCAGCGCGCCCAGCAGCACCGCCGTCGTACCCGACCCCGGCACGCCCAGCGTCAGCAGCGGCACGAAGGAGCCCACCGCCGCCGCGTTGTTGGCGGACTCGGGGGCGGCGACGCCCTTGATGTTGCCCTTGCCGAAGGTCTTGCCGTCCTTGGCCAGCCGCTTCTCGAACGAGTACGAGAGGAACGACGCGACCGTCGCGCCCGCGCCCGGCAGCACGCCGATGAAGAAGCCCAGGACCGAGCCGCGCCCGGTCGGGCCGCTCATGTCCTTGAGCTCGCGGCGGTTCAGCCGGAGCGTGGTGATCGTGCCTTCCCTGCCGCTGCCCTTGCCGCCGTTCACCAGCATGACGAACACCTCGGCGAGCGCGAACACACCCAGCGCCACGATCAGGAACTCCACGCCCTCGAACAGCTCGATCTGCCCGAAGGTGAAGCGCTGCGTCGAGGTCTGCGAGTCGATGCCGATCAGAGCGATCATCACGCCGACGGTGCCCGAGATGAGGCCCTTGGTGAGGTTGTTCCCGGAGAGGGAGACCACGGCGGTGAGTCCGAGGACCATCAGCGAGAAGTACTCGGCCGGGCCGAAGCTGACCGCGACCGCGGAGAGCGAGGGCGCGATGAGCATCAGCCCGATCACGCCGGCCGTGCCGCCCACGAACGAGGCGATCGCGGCGACCGCCAGCGCCTTGCCGGCCTTGCCCTGGCGGGCCATGGGATAGCCGTCGAAGGACGTGGCGACCGTACCGGCCACGCCGGGGGCGTTGAGCAGGATCGACGAGGTCGAGCCGCCGAAGATCGCGCCGTAGTAGACACCGGCGAGCATGATGATCGCCGACACCGGGTCCATGGTGAACGCGATCGGGATCATGAGCGAGATCGCGCTGATCGGGCCGAGGCCCGGCAGCATGCCGATCACGGTGCCCATGAGCACGCCGAGGAAGACGTAGAGGAGGTTGGCCGGGGTGAAGGCCACCCCGAAGCCGTCGATGAGTCCGTTGAGAGCGTCCATGCCGTCTCCAGGTCAGAAGGGCAGCGGCCCGGTCGGCAGGGCCACGTCGAGCCCCTCGGACATGGCGAGGTACAGCGCCAGGGCCACGCCACCGCCCACCAGCGCACTCACCCAGTGCCGGGTGAAGCCCAGGAACCAGGCGGTGCCGACCACGAAGAGGGTGGTCGAGATGACGAAGCCGAGCGGCACGAAGAGCGCCACGTAGAGGCAGATGGCGAGGAGCAGGACGGCGGGCTCGAGACGCGTGTCGCGGAACCGGCCGCTGGTGCCGCCTCGCGCGGCCGCGGGCGCCGACTGCCGCTCCGGCCCCTGCACCTGCCCCTGCCCCTGCCCCTGCTGCTCCTGCCCCTGCCGCTCGTCCTGCTCCTTCTCCTGCCGCTTGGGCTTCTGGAAGAAGAGCGCCACCGACAGCACGATCAGCAGCAGCCCCAGCCCGCGGGGCAGGGTGCCGGGCTGGACCGGCACCTGCACCGCGGTGAACTCGGGGATGCGGTACGCCTGCACGGTGTACGCCACCGCGACGAGGCCGAGCACGACGGCGAGCGTGCGCTGCGAGAAACGGAAGTGATGCATCGTCCTGCTCCCGGGCCCGCTACTTCTTCAGACCGACGTCGGCGAGGATGCTGCTCAGGTCCTTGTTCTGCTCGTGCAGGAAACTGCCGAAGTCCTTGCTGCCGAGGTACGCGTTCGTCCAGCCGAGCTTCTCGCTCTCCTTCTTCCACGCCTCGTGCTCGGTCATCTCCTTGTACGCCTTCTCGTAGTAGGCGATCTGCGCCTGGCTGAGGCCCTTGGGTCCCATCACGCCGCGCCAGATGTCGAAGACGTACTTCACGCCGGACTCGGTGAGGGTGGGCGCGTCCGGCAGGATCTCGGACCGCTCCTTCGTGGAGACGGCCAGGACCCGCAGGTCGCCGGACTTGACCAGGCCCGTCACCTCGGAGGCACCGGCGACGGCCGCTTCGGCGTGGCCGCCGAGGAGGGCGGTCAGCGCCTCGCCGCCGCCGTCGAACGGCACGTACTTCACCTCGGAGGCGTCCGCGCCGGCCGCCTTCACCGCGCCGGCGAGGCCGACGTGGTCGAGGCTGCCCGGGCCGGAGCCGCCCGCGATGCTGATGCTCTTCGGGTCGGACTTGAGCTTGGCCGCCAGGTCGCCGAAGGTCTTGAAGGGCGAGGACGCCTTCACCACGTACGCGAGGGGCTCGGTGTTGAGCCGGGCGATGGGCGTGAAGTCGTCGTACGTCTGCTGGGACTTCCCGGCGAGCGGCACAAGCAGGATGGGCGGGCTGGTCACGAAGAGCTTGTGCGCGTCGGCCGGGTACTGCGAGATGTACGACCAGCCGATGGCGCCGCCACCGCCGGGCTTGTTCACCACGCGCATGGGCCTGTCGATGATCTTCGCCTCGTCGAGGACGCGGGCGCTGGTACGGGCCAGGGTGTCCCAGCCGCCGCCGGTGCCGGCGGGGGCGATGTACTCGATGGGCTTGGTCGGCTTCCAGTCGCCGCCGCTGTCGCCTGCGCCGGTGGTCTGCTGACCGCCGCACGCGGCGAGCAGCAGTGTGGCCGAACCGGCGGCGAGGGCCGCCATGACTGCTCGGGGGGCTGAGCGGTACACGCTTCCTCCAGCTGTGCTCTCGGGGGTGCTGCGTCGATGCGGCGTTATGCAAACAGCGCGAGAGACGGCCGGAAAGGGATGGGAGCGTTGTGCAGCTATTGGCTGTAACGAATCTTCTGTTCATTCTGTTCATGGCCAGGCATCGGTGCGGCATCACTTCCGCCGATGCGGGTGACTGGACGGTCCCGCTCATGCACACTTCGCGCCAGGAGGGATGCGGGCAAGGCGAGGGTGCGGAAGGAACCACCGTGATCAGAGTGCTGGTCGTCGACGACGACTTCATGGTCGCCCGGCTGCACCGCAAGCTCGTGGAGCGGCTCGACGGCTTCACGGTGGTCGGCGAGGCCCGTACGGGCGCCGAGGCCCTGCGCGCGGTGCGCGAGCTCAGTCCCGACCTCGTTCTGCTGGACATGTACCTGCCCGACATCGGCGGCCTCGACGTGCTGCGCGAGCTGCGCGCCGGTACGGCCGGCGGGTCGGAGGTCGACGTCCTGGTGGTGACGGCGGCCCGCGACGCCGGGACGGTGCGGGGCGCGCTGCGGGGCGGCGCCGTCCACTACGTGATCAAGCCCTTCGACAGCTCCGTCCTCCATGAACGCCTCCAGCAGTACGCGCACCGCCGCCGCGAACTGGCCGCCATCGCGATCCCTGCCCAGGCCGACGTGGACCGGGTCTTCGCCACCCCCGACCCGGGCCCCACGCCCCCGCAGCCCCCGGAACCCGCCGAGGCGGTCCGTCTCCCCAAGGGCGTCACGGAACAGACCGCCGGCCTGGTCCGCACCAACCTCCGCGGCCGCCCCGAGGGTCTCTCCGCCTCGGAGTGCGCCACCGCGACCGGCCTCTCCCGCGTCAGCGCCCGCCGCTACCTGGAGTTCTTCGTCTCCACCGGCCAGGCCCAGGTCACCCTCCGCTACGGCACCACTGGCCGCCCGGAACGCCGCTACCACTGGCTGGCGGACGCCCCCGCCACGGCGGAGGCCGAGAACGGCTGAGCCGAACCCGGTGGCCGTCGGCCTTCGCCGACCCGCACGGCCTCGACGGCGACGGCGACGGCATCGGCATCGGCATCGGCATCGGCTGCGAGAGCGACTGACCCTCAGGCCCGGCCACCACCGTCCAGGAAGTGGAAGCCCGGCCTCGGGTGCATGAGGAAGTCGTGGTGCGAGATGTTCCACGCGTACGCCCCGGCCAGGGCGAACGCCACCCGGTCGCCCGCCCGCAGGCCCGGGGCCGGTACGTGCCGGGCGAGAAGGTCCTTCGGGGTGCACAGCTGGCCGGTCAGCGTGACCTCGCCCCCGGTGGCCGCGGGGCGGGGCCAGGGGTGGGGCCAGGCGGCGACGGGCAGGACCGAGCAGGGCTGGTCGTGGCCCTTGGTCGCGGGGGTCCGGAGGTGGTGGGTGCCGCCGCGGACCACCGCGAACTCCTCGCCGTGGCTGGGCTTCACGTCCAGGACCTCCGTCGCGTACCAGCCGCAGTACGCCGTCAGGGCGCGGCCCGGCTCGATGCGCAGGGTCAGGTCCGGGTGGGCGGCCAGCAGGGCGGACAGGCCCTTGCCGTAGGACGTCCAGTCGAAGCGGGACTCCGGGGCGGCGTAGTCGACCGTCATACCGCCGCCCACGTTCACCTCGCGGAGGTGGACGCCGTGGCGGGCGGCCAGATCCGTCGACCACGTCACGATCGACGCCGCCACCGCCAGTTGCTCCTCCGCGTCCAGGCCGCTCGCCAGATGGGCGTGGACGCCGAGGAGTTCCAGGCTCGGGTATGTGCCGTCCGTCAGCGGGCGGACCGCCTCGTCGGCCTCTGCCGGGTCCAGGCCGAACGGGGTCGGGCGGCCGCCCATCGCCAGCGAGCTGCCCTCCAGGGAAGCCGCCGCGAGCGGGAGGTTGAAGCGGAGGAGGACGCCCACCCGCTCCTCCGAGTCCGTTTGGGCGGCCAGTTCCCCCAGCATGCGCAGGTCGTGGAGGCTCTCCACATGGAAGCGCTCCACGCCCAGCTCCAGGGCCGTGCTGATCTCCATGGGCGTCTTGCCGGGGCCGCCGAAGGCCAGCGGGTGGCCGGGGACCGCGCGGCCCACGTGGGCGAGCTCGCCGCCCGACGAGACCTCGTACCCGTCGGAGTACGGGGCGAGGGCCCTGAGGATCTCCGGCTCCGGGTTCGCCTTCGCGGCGTAGTACAGCTCGACGCGCTCCGGCAGGGCGGCTCGTACCGCCGCGGCGTGTTCGCGCAGGGCTGTCAGGTCGTAGACATAGGCCGGGAGCTCCGTCGGGGGGAGGGTGAGGATGTGGTTCCTCGCCTCCGGGGTGGGGTGGGTCATCGGGTCTCGCTCCATGCGGGGGTCGCGGTGGACAGGAAGTCCTCGGCCAGCGGGGAGGGCAGGCGGACGTAGCCGGCCTCGCGGTCGGCCCTGCGCGCCCAGCGCGTGAGCAGGTTGGCCTTGGCGGGCAGCGGCACCCCGGCGAGGAGCGCGGCCAGCCGGGGCGGGCAGCCGTGCCGGTCGGCGTACGCGCGGAGCGTCGCGTGGACCCGGGCCCACAGAGCGGGCTCGGTCCCGGGGTGCAGGTCGGCGAGCGCGGCGAGGACCTCGGCGACGTGGTTGACCAGCAGGCAGTAGACGACCCGGTCCCAGCCTCGCCGGGCGTCGTACGTCATGGGCCCGGCCACCTCGGCGGGCAGCGCCGCCAGGGCGTCGGCGTGGTGCTCCGGTACCAGCTTGGTGCCCTCAAGGTCGCGGAAGAGGACCTGCGCGGGCAGGCCCTCGTCGTCGACACAGACGACGACGTTCTGGAGGTGCGGCTCCAGGACCACGCCGTGGTCGAAGTAGGCGGCCAGCACGGGCGGGACGAGCAGCTTGAGGTACGCGGCCCACCAGTCGAGCGCGGTCCGCGGGCCGGTGCCGTGGAGGAGACGGGAGATGTGACCGGGGCCCGTGGGGTACTCGTCGGCGACGGCAGCCGCGAGCAGCGGGGTCGTACCGGGCAGCAGCCGCCGGGACAGGCCCTCGCGGACGATCACGCCGAAGCCTTCGAGCAGGGCCCGGTCGGGGGTGCCGGCCGGGCCGCCGTCGTGGGAGCCGCCCGGCGCGCCATCGGTGCCGGGCGGCGGCAGCGCGAGGCTCCGGTACGCCGGCTCGCGCAGCATCGCGCTGCCGGGGAAGCGAGCGGCCAGGTCCGCGAGTACGGGCTCCAGCACCCGGGTCAGGGCGACCGCACCGGACAGTTCGTAACCGGCGTTCTTGCGAAGACAGTTGGTGATGCGGACGTTCAGGCTGAACTTCAGGAACGTCTCCCCGTCGTACAGCGTCCGGACCGACGCGGTGGCCGCGAACGGCTTCCCGCAGGGCCCCAGGTCGACGACGTCTCCCCGGTCGACGGCGGCGCGGAACCGGGGGTGGTCGCGCAGCATGGCGTACTGCCACGGGTGCGCGGGCAGCAGTCGGTAGCCGCCCGGGAGGTCGGCCCGCAGCCCGTCCAGGGCGTCGAACGCCCCCGCTTCCGCCGCCTCCTCGGCGATCAGATGCGACCGGACCGCGAGGTGCCGCAGCGGGAACGACGCCCCGGCCTCCGGCGCGTACGACAGCCAGGACGCGGCGTCCCCGCCACGGGCCTTCGGCGTCGGGTGGAAGCGGTGCCCGAACAGCAGGGACTGTTCGGAGGCGAGATACGTGGCGAGCCCGTCGCCCGTCGTGGTCTGCGGCCCCGGTGCCTCGGCGCGTACGGCCAGCGCGGCGGAGACGGCCTGGTGGCTGGAGGCGACCTGGTCCAGGAACTCGTCGTTGCGCACCCCCGTACGGAGCGACAGCTCGTCCCGTACGTACTCGGCCAGCCGCCGCCAGCCGACCGGCTGCCAGGTGCCGCCACCGGCGTCCTCCAGCACGGGGCCCGCGAACCGGTGCGCGCCCAGCAGCGACGTACGGCGCAGCGCGATCCGCAGCCGGACGCCGCGGCGGGGCAGACGCAGCAGGAGCCGGCCCTCGCTGACGGCGGTCTCGTGCTCGGGGCCCGACACCTCGCGCAGGAGGCAGTTGAGGAGGGTATGGGCGACGACCGCGTCGGCGGTGGGAAGGCCGGCCGTCGCGGCGGTGCAGGGCGACGGGTCGAGCGGCTGGGCGAGCGACTTGTTCAGCGGGGGCATCAACGGCTCCAGCGGGTGCGGAGAGAGAGTGGAGAGGGCGAGCGGTGATCAGGGGAAGGAGCGCGGCGCGGGCCTCCGGGAGCGGCGGGCCCCCGGCCGGGCGCCGCACCGGACCGCGGGTCGGTGGCGCGCCCCGCGACGGTACCGGCGGTGCCGCCGGGCCCCGTCCGCGTCGCCGTGGCGGTCGTCATCGAGGGCTGTCCAGCAGGTAGTTGGGCCCTCTGGTGTAGTGCTTGTTGATGTCGGCGGCGCCCGAACGGGCCTTCGAGAGCAGGGTCCCGGCGGTGACCATCGCCTTGACCGGCAGCTCCGGCGCGTCCAGGACATGGGCGCGCAGGGTCGCGCCCGGTTCCCCCGGGGCCGTGCCGAGGCGCTCGGCGGCCTCGGCGAGGCGGTCGCGCACGAGGCCGATCAGCGTGTCGAGGGGGGCACGGCCGTGGCGGGCGAGGCCGAACGCGTAGGCGCCCGCGCAGAGGTGGACGGTGATGGTGGTGAACAGGTCCGTCAACGGCCGGTCGCCGTCGCTGTCACCGTCGCCGCAGCCGTCGCCCACGCCCACGCCCACGCCGAAGATCCGGGTGTCCTCGAACGCGGACGGGTCCGGCGCGTCGGTCCCCAGGGTCTCCCGCAGGCGCGCGGTGTTGATACGCGGCGCGTCGTTGTCCTTGAGCAGCAGCCGCAGCCGCGTCGCGCCGCCGCCACCGCCGTCGCCACCGCCGCCGCCGCCGCCGCCGCCGGACGCCACCCGCCGGTCGAGGACCAGCGAGACGTTCTGCTGGTGGGACTCCAGGGCGATGCCGTAGCCGAAGAGCGTGGTCTGCCAGTCGAGGAGGAGTGTCAGGCAGGCGTCGAGCAGCGCGACCGGGTCGCCGCCGTAGAAGCGGTCGGCGAGTCGGTCGACGACCAGGCCGCCGCCGGGCGCCTCGCTCAGGAGCGCGGCCATGGGGACGACGACGGCGCCGTCGAGCCCGGCGGGGAGGCGGCGGCACAGTACGGCGAGCAGTTCGTGGCCGACGTGGGCGTACACGGTCTCGTCGGCGTGCAGGACGGTGTCCCGGAAGCGCGGCTCGCGGGCGATCACGGTCTCGAGCAGCCGCTGCCCCGCGGCGCCGTCCACGAGGGTGCCGGGTTTGATGGTGCGGCGGTTGCGGAGCCCGAGCGTCGCGGTGGCGAGCGGCAGTTTCAGATGGAGGTCCGGCTCGGCGGCGAGGGCGACCGTACGCATGGACAGGGTCGGTACGGCTCGGAGGTGTGCGCGCTCGGCGAGTACCGCCTCGCCTTCCAGGCCGGTCGCGCGCAGGGCGGCCCGCAGCGGGGCACCGACGGTCAGGGGGTGGACGGGCAGGGCGAGGTGGCCGTGGAACCGCTCGGGCAGGCCCAGGACGGCGGGGGTCGGCCAGCGGGTGGGCAGCCGGTCGGGGCCGCCCGCGAGGGTGACGGCCTCCCTGGGCACGGCCAGCCAGCGGAGCGCGAGCCGCGGATGGAACTCGGGTGCGTACGCGCGCAGTTCCGCCTCATCGAGCCCGGCGCGGCCGCGTGCGGTCGGGTAGACCGGGTGGTCGTGGCGGGCGGCGAGCGTGTCGTGGGCGAGGCCGGCGGCCGGTCCGGTCCAGTAGGCGGGGTCGGGACCGTACCGCTCGGTGAGCCGACCGACGGTCTCCGCGCGTGTGGCGTCGTGCAGCCGTATGGTGGCGAGGGTCTGCCGGCACTCCTCGGCGAACGCGTCGAAGCCGTCCCGGTCGACCGGGTCCGCGAGCGCGGCGAGGGTGCCGACGACCGCCTCGTACGTGGCGAGCCGGGTGCCGTCCGACTCCCGTACGAGGAAGGGCTCACGGGCGGCGTACGCGCCCTGGAACCCGTCGTCGGCGACCGGCAGCAGCAGCGCGTCACCGTCGCCGGTGGAGAGCCGCAGCCAGCGGCCGTCCTCCTTGTCCACAGCTGTGGAACGGGTCCGCAGCCCGACGACGTCCTCGCGCAGCAGGGCCCCGAGGACCCGCAGCAGCAACTCGCCCTCGGCCGTGCCCGCATCCGTGCCCGTGCCCGCATCCGTGCCCGTGTCCGTCGCGCTCATCACGGGATGATCTCCCAGCGCTGGGCGGCGAGGAAGTCCGCGACGACACGGTCGACGGTCTCCTGGCCGGTTCCCGTGGCGCGCAGCACTCCGAGGAAGTCGCGGTTGGTGTGGTGCAGCTCGTGCCGCTCGCCCACGGCACGCAGCGGCCGGTACGTGAGCCGGACGCCGTCCACGGTGAGGTCGGCGGCCTCGGGTGCGGCCGTGAGCGTACCGGCGCGGTCGGCGCACGGGTACTCCAGGCGGGCCGCGCCGTCCGTACGGGCGCCGAGGTCGGCGGGCAGCGGCTCGCCCAGGTGCGTGCGCAGGATGTGCTCGAAGAGCGGCACGTCGAGGAGCTGCGCCAGGAGCAGGTCGCACTGGTCCCCGACGGCCCGGTAGTTGACCTCGATGATGCGGGCGCGGCCCTCGTGGACGACGAACTCGGTGTGGCAGGCCCCGAACCCGACGCCGAGCGCGTCGAGCTGGGCGAGTATCCGCGCGACGACCGGCTCCGGGTGGGCGGGGACGAAGGTGAGCCGCTCCTCGATGAAGTACGGCGGCGGGGAGATCTCGGTGTGGAAGCCGCCGAGGACGTGCCGGACCCGCCCGTCGCCGAGCGTCTCCAGCGTGTACAGCTCGCCGGCGAGGAACTCCTCGACGACCAGTGCGGCCTCGGGCCGCCGCGCCTGGATCTCCGCGCAGCGCAGCAGGAGTTGCTCGGGTCCGTCCACCAGGACCACGTCCTCGCTGGCCACGCCCTCGCGGGGCTTCACGACGCAGGGGTACGGCACACCGCGGCCGGCGCCGGGACCGGACCCGGCCCCCGGCTCGGGACCGATGAGCGTGGCCGGGTCGTGGCCGCTCGGAAGCTCGGCGGCCCAGACCGTGTCGACGCCGGTCGCGGCGAGGTGGCGCCGCAGCTGGGCCTTGTCCTTGGTGCGCAGGGCGGCCCGCCAGTCCTTGCCGGGGAGGCCGAAGTAGTCGGCGGCGAGGGCGGCCTGGGTCTGGAGGTGGTCGCTGTTGGTGAAGATCGCGTCGGGGGTGTGGTGGGCGGCGACACGGCTGATGACGGCGCGGAAGTCACGTACGTCGCACTTCAGTATCTCGACGTCCGGGGCGTATGCGCCCCGGTGCGCGTCCGGCTGGTCGGTCAGCACGGTGACGTCGAGGCCGAGCCGGGCCGCGGCGGGGAGGAAGCCTTCGGTGACCGAGTCCGTGGGGTTGAGTGCGAGCAGGTACAACCGCATGGGGCTGCCTTCCGAGTCGAGGAGACGGCAGGTGAGTGCCGCCGAACGCTTTTGGCCACACCAGCGCGTCGAAGCCTAAGTTAGGCAATCCTTACTTCTCAACTGCCGCCTTATGACACGCCCATGGCCCCGCACCGCACACCCCGACCAGATGTGATTAAGGTAAGCCTAACCTTTTTCGATCTCGCCGAAGGAGCGCCATGACCCTGGCCCCGGACACCGCGCGGGCCCGCGCCGGCCTGCGTAGGGCGCCGGCGCTCGCCGACACGTACCGCCGGGTCGTGGCCTCCTGCGAGGCGCTGAACGTGCGGGTCACGCCCTCCCCGACGGCACACCACGTCGACGGCGCCGAGCTGACGGAGGACCAGGACGCCCTCGACGCCTTCGTGGAGGCCGAGTCCGCCCGCGCGGGAACGCCACGGCACGACCCCGCGCCCGGACGTCGCCGCCTCCCGCGCCCTGCACGACTATCTCTGGTCCGTCAGCCTCCTGATGAGCGGCTCCTGGTACCTGGAGCGCCGCGTACCGCGCATCCGGCCGCGCGACATCCGCGTCGACCTGGCGACGGGCACCTTCGAGGTCGTCCCGGGCACGGGCTTCGCATGCCTCCCGCACGACCCCGCCGCGGCGGCCGACGCCCCCGGCGTACGGGCCCTGGGCCACGAGGAGGCGCTCCGCGCGGAGCTGCGGGCAGCCGTCGCCGACCATGTACGCCCCCTGCTGACGGCGATCGGCCCGCGGCTGCGGCGCGGGCCGCGCGCGCTGTGGGGGATGGTGGGCGACGACCTGGTCTCCGGTATCTGGTACCTCGGCCGCGTCCTCGGCCAGGAGGAACGGGCGGTACGCGCGGCGGAGGACCTGCTGCCGACGGCCGTCCCGCCGTTCCCCGGCGGCGCGGACTTCCGCCGCCTCGTCGGCCACGAGGGCCGCCGGTACCCGACGCGCACCCGGGTGTCCTGCTGCCTGTACTACACCCTGCGGCCCGACGCGGCCTGCGTCACCTGCCCCCGCACCCCCGACGCGGAACGCGTACGGCGGCTGGACGCCGAGTAGCCGGCCGGCTCCCCGTACGTCCAGCCGACGACCGCCGGCCGTCTCCGTAGCACTCAGGTAGGACACACGACCAGCACGCAGAGGGACTCGTGGAACCTCCTTCCGCTCATACCGTCTTGATCGGTAACGAACGGATACGGAAACGGGTGTGACAGTGAGTCAGACGGCGATGCGCGCGGCGGCACGGACGATGTCGGAGGTGCGGCAGGAACCCGGCCACGTCGAGGACGGGGGCGGGGGCGGGCCGCGCGGGAAGGCGTTCGCTCCCGAGTACCAGGGGCCTCTCGGCTCGCTGTCGGTGAACTCGTCGCTGACCGATGTCCTGGAGAGAGGCGTAGAGGAGCTGCGCGCCGCCGAAGCGGCCGGGGAGCGGCGGGAGGTGGCGCGGTGCGGGCTCGCGGTGGCGGAGGCGTGCCGGCGGCTGGGGCGGATCGACGAGGCCGACCGGGCGTGGAAGGCGAGCTACCGGGCGGCGCGTGACGCCGGGGACGTCGGGGCGATGGCGTGGGCCATGTGGAGCGGGGGGACGCTCGCCCGGCAGCGCGGCGCGCTGGCGCTCGCGTACCGGCTGCTGGGGCTGGCCGCCGAGCTCGGCAAGCGGGGCGGGGACATCGTCGTACGCGGGTACTCGCTCGCGGGACTCGCCGAGACCGGGCGGATTCAGGGCGACTACCAGGCCGTCGGCGAGCTCCACGAACAGCTGCTGGCCGAGGCCCGTCGGCGCGGTGAGGCGCGGCACACGGTGTGGGCGCTGGAGGGCATCGCCCAGATGCACCGGAACACCGGCTCGTACGACAAGGCCCTCGCGCTCTTCGAGGAGGCCGCCGAGACCGCCGCACGGGCCGAGGACCGGCGCGGGCGGGCGTGGGCGCTGCGCGGGATAGCCGATGTCCTGTCCGTACGGGACGGGGACGTGGAGCGGGCGCTGGCCCTGCTGTCCGAGGCCGAGGTGGCCTGCCGGGAGATGGAGCTGTCCAGCGCGCTGGCGTACAACCACAAGATGCGCGGCAACGTCCTGTACCGGGCGGGCCGGTACGAGGAGGCCCGGGACACGTACGCGGGGGCGCTGGAGGAGTTCCGCGCCATGGACGAGCCCCGGGGTACGGCCCTGTCCCGGCTGGGCCTCGCCAAGGCCCTCGCCCGGCTCGGGCGGGACCCCGAGGAGACCGCGGCCGAACTGGGCGAGCTGCGCGACACCCTCGACCGCATCGGGCTGCGGCACGCGCGCGACATGACCGAGAAGGCCGCCGCGGAGCTGGGCGTCGGACCACTGCCGACGGGCGAGGAGGGGGTACGGCGATGACCTCCGCCCCGATGGCCTCCGGCTCCCTGACGTCCGACCCCGTTGCCGCCGCCCCGACGGCCCCCGCCCCGGACCCCGCGACGGTGGCCGGTCCGGACGCCTCCGGGGTCCTCCTCCGCTGCCGGACGCTCGTACGGCCCGCGCTCGCGGAAGCCGTCGGGCAGCTCCACCCCTGGACGGGCGAGATGGCGGCGTTCTCGCTCGGCTGGCGGGACGCGGGCGGTACGCCCGACCCGGGTGCGTCCGAGGGGAAGGGGGTGCGGCAGGCACTCGCCGTGCTGGGGGCCGAGGCCGCCGGGGCGGAGGGCAGGGTGGCCGTGGCGGGGGCGGTCGCCGTGGAGCTGGTGCACGCGTTCTCCCTGCTGCACGACGACATCATGGACGGCGACGCCATGCGCAGGCAGCGCGAGACGGTGTGGAAGGCGTACGGCACCGGGCCCGCCGTCCTGGCCGGCGACGCCCTGTTCGCGCTGGCCGTGCAGACGCTCGCCGAGGCGCCGGACGTCCACACCGGGCCCGCCGTACGGCGCCTGTGCGACGCGCTCAGCGCCCTGGTGCGGGGCCAGGCGGAGGACCTGTGCTTCGAGGACCGGCCCTGGACGGGACCCGGCGCGGTGCGGCCCGACGAGTACCGGGCCATGGCCGAGCACAAGACCGGCGCCCTCCTCGGCTGCGCGGCCGCGCTCGGCGGGCTGCTGGGCGGGGCGCCCGACGGAACGGTCACCGCGCTCGACCTGGCGGGACGGCACCTGGGCGTGGCGTTCCAGGCGGTCGACGACCTGCTGGGCATCTGGGGCGACCCCGCGGTGACCGGCAAGCCCGTCCACGGCGACCTGCGGCAGCGGAAGAAGACGTACCCGGTGCTCGCCGCCCTGGCCTCCGAAGGACCCGCGGCGCGCGAGCTGGCCGCGCTCCTGGAGGCACCCGGCGGGACCGACGGCCGCACGGCCGCCCGCGCCGCCGCGCTCGTCGACCGGGCCGGCGGGCGCGCCGCGACCCTGGAGGAGGCCCGCCGACAGCTCGCCACCGCCCGCGCCCGCCTCCGCTCCGTACCGCTCGCCCAGGTCGCGGCCCGCGACCTCGACGCGCTGGCCGTGTTCCTCCTGCACCGGGCGGTGTGACCCGCCGCCCCGCGGGTACCGGGCGACGGGACGGAGCGGGGCGGGAACGGGAGGCAGCCATGGTGGTCATGGACGTCGTGGAGGAAGGCCGGTACCGGTTCCGTATCGAGCCGGGTCCCGGCATGCGCGTCCCCGGCGTGGTCTTCGCGTCCCGCGCGCTGCTGCGGGACGCGGAACAGTCGCTCCAGCAGGTCGGGAACGTCGCGACGCTGCCGGGCATCGTCGGCGCCTCGTACGCCATGCCGGACATCCACTGGGGGTACGGCTTCCCCATCGGCGGCGTCGCCGCGACCGACATCGCAGCGGGCGGGGTGATCTCACCCGGCGGCGTCGGCTTCGACATCTCCTGCGGGGTGCGGCTGCTGGCCGCCGACTGCGACCGCCGCGCGCTGCACCCGGAGACACTGCGCGCGGTGATGGACGGCCTGGGACGGGTGATTCCGCGCGGCGCCGGGCCGGGGGGCGTGTGGCGGCTGAGCGGCGTCGGGCAGCTGGAGCGGGTGCTGCGGGGCGGTTCCCGGTACGCGGTCGAGCAGGGGCAGGGCGAGGAGCGCGACCTGTGGCGCTGCGAGGACGGCGGCGCGGTCGACGACGCGGACGTGGAGCAGGTCGGCGATCGGGCCCGGCAGCGCGGGCTGGGCCAGGTGGGGAGCCTCGGCTCGGCCAACCACTTCCTGGAGGTTCAGGAGGTCAAGGAGGTCTACGACGGTGCGGTCGCCGCCGCGTTCGGGATCGCCGTAGGGCAGGTGTGCGTGATGATCCACTGCGGTTCGCGGGGGCTGGGGCACCAGATCTGCTCGGACCACGTACGGGCGATGGACCGCGCGATGGCCCGGTACGGCATCGAGGTCCCGGACCGGCAACTGGCCTGTACCCCGGTCGACTCGCCGGAGGGCCGCGACTACCTGGGCGCGATGGCCGCCGCCGCGAACTACGGCCGCGCCAACCGCCAGCTGCTCTCTCAGGCGACCCGCGGGATCTTCCGCCGGCGGGCGGGCGTACGGCTGAGTCTCGTGTACGACGTGTCGCACAACCTCGCCAAGATCGAGACGCACCCGGTGGACGGCGGCGGGCCGCGCCGTCTGTGCGTCCACCGCAAGGGCGCCACGCGCGCGTTCCCGCCCGGCCATCCGGAGCTGCCGCCGGACCTGCGGGACGCGGGCCAGCCGGTGCTCATCCCCGGCACGATGGGCACGGCCTCCTATGTGCTGACCGGCGTCCCGGGCGGTGACGCCTTCCACTCCACCTGCCACGGCGCCGGCCGCGTCATGAGCCGCCACCAGGCCGCCCGCACGGTCACCGGCGGGGAGCTGCGGGCGCGGCTGGAGGCGGCGGGCATCGCCGTACGCCCGCTGTCGCTGCGGAGCCTGGCGGAGGAGACCCCCGAGGCGTACAAGGACGTCGCGGAGGTGGTGGCGGCGAGCGAGGGCGCGGGGCTGTGCCGGAAGGTGGCACGGCTGGAGCCGCTGGGCGTGGTGAAGGGCTAGTAGTGCCCCGCCGGGCTTCCGCGTCTGCACCCGGCGGGCTCCCGGCGGGCTCCCGGCGGGCTCCCGCTCCGGGCTTCCGCCCGGGGTTCCCGGTTCCCGCCGTCTAGCGCGCCACGAACTGCGTGAGGATCGCCTGCACTTCGTAGATGTCGACGCCCTTCGTGAAGGTCTTCTGGACCGGGGCGGGGTTGCCGGAGATCCAGATCTTCAGCTCGGCGTCGAGGTCGAACGTGCCCGCCGTCTCGACCGCGAAGTGCGTGATGCTGCGGTACGGGATGGAGTGGTACTCGGTCTTCTTGCCGGTGATCCCCTGCTTGTCGACGAGGATCAGGCGGCGGTCGGTGAACAGGATCGTGTCGCGGATCAGCAGATACGCGGCGTGCACCCGCTCACCGGGGCCGAGGAGCCGTGCGTACTCCTGCTGCGCGCTCGCCGGGTCGACGGTGTGCGCGTTGCCGAACAGTGCCATGAGAGTCCCCCCGTGCATCGATTCCTACGATCGTCGCACTGTACCGTCGCCGGACGGCGTGACGGCATGGTCGTGAGGAGCAGCAGGGGTGAATCACCAAGGGCACAGCGGCGACCCGCGGATGTGGGACCCGGATGCGACGGAGGTCCTCCCGCCCACCCCGGACGCGTACCCGCCGCCACTGGAGCCGACCAGGACGCTGCCGCGGATCGAGGACGCGCCGCCGCCCGGGCGTCCCGCCACGCGCGGGCAGAAGCGGGGCGGGCCGCCCAAGGGGGTGCTCGTCGCGGTGGCCATCGCCGCGTGCGCCGCGGCGGGCCTGGGGATCGGCGCCCTCCTGGGCGGCGGTGACGGCGACCGGGGTGGCGACGGCGACCGTAGGGGCGACGTGGTGGCCGCCCGGCAGAGCACCGCCGTCGCCACCCCGGCCCCGGCGGAGCCGCCCCCGAGCCCCACGCCGTCCACCGGCGCGACCGAGCCGCCGCCCGTCCCCACCGGGCAGTACGTCCTCCTCGACCCCGCCACCGGCAGGGCCGCCGACGTGGAGGCCGCCTCGGTGAACGACGCAGCGCCCGTCATCGCCTGGGAGCGCCACGGTCAGCCCAACCAGCAGTGGTTTCTGGACGACCTCGGCGACGGCCACGTGCAGATCAAGGCCGCCCACTCGGGCCTGTGTCTCCAGGGCACCGACCCGCTGGGCCCGGGCGCCGTGGTGGTCCAGCGGCCCTGCACAGGCACCGACGCGCAGCGCTGGCAGCCCACCGCCTCCGCCGACGCCGCCGGCCACACTTTCGCGCTGAAGGACCACGGGCTGGTCCTCGGTACGGCAGGGCCGGAGAACGGCGCGCCCCTGCAGCTCCAGGCGCCGGACCCGGCGAACCCACGGGGGTGGACCCTCCAGCCGGTCCCGTAGACACCTCTTCCGGAGCGTGGTTCGCTCGTCTGCGTGGAGGACGCCCATGAGAGTGAAGCGCTGCCGCCACGCGTGGCGGCGGCGTTGGACGACAGCGTCGGCGCGTACTGGAGGGCGAGGGAGCGGCAACACGTCCGCGACGTCTACGCCGGGGTGCGGATCAAGAAGTTCCCCGAGGACCTGCGCCTCATGGAGCACCTGATGTGGCTGTCGCGCAGCCAGGTGGTCGTGGAGCTGGGTACGCACTTCGGCGGGTCCGCCCTGTGGTTCCGCGACCGGCTGCGCGCCCTCGCCGGGTACGGCCGGGTCCCGGAGGACGTCCGGGTCGTCACGCTCGACCTGCGCCAGGACAAGGCGCGCGAGGCCCTGGCCGGCGCCGACCCGGCGTACGAGCGGGACATCACACTGCTGGAGGGCGACATCACGGACCCGGGCACGGCCCGGCGCGCGGGTGCGGCGGTCCCGGCCGGGGCGCGGTGCCTGGTCGTGGAGGACACCCTGCACACGTACGACACGACGACGGCGGCACTGCGGCACTTCGCGCCTCTGGTGCCGGTCGGCGGGTTCTTCGTGGTCGAGGACGGCATCGTGGACGTACCGGAGCTGCGGCCGCCGGACATGCCGGGCGGTGTCCAGCCCGCCGTACGGAACTGGCTCGGCACGCCCGAGGGGGCCGGTTTCCGGCAGCGGCGCGATCTGGAGCGGTACGGGCTGACGTGCCACCCGGGCGGATGGCTGGAGCGGGTGCGGCAGTAACTGCGGGCAGCGGCAGTGCGGCCCGCGTTTGCGATACGTCGCCGACGACAACGCCACCGTCGGCCAGGAGGGCACGGCGGTGGCGCGAGTGATGAGCCATAAGGCATGAGGCGACCTACGAGACGGGCTCCCTGCGCCGGTATTGTCCGGATCAGGTTCTGGGGGTCGCCTTCCAGCCGGTCTCCCGGCCTTCGGGCCTCTCAGCCCAACCGTCGACGTCGGCCCCAGCGGAAACCGAGGCTTCCTGCCAAAGTCGGCTACTCCGGTTGAACTCCCTCGCTCATCCCGTAGGTCTATAAGTAGGCTACCTCCGTCAGAGTGATACGAACCATGTCGAATCATGATTTTTTGGAGAATCTCCGCGCATACCGGTCCATGTGGCGGGTACTGCGGGCGACATGGCCGGTATCGATCTGATGAGTTCCGCGTTCGGCGACCACACGCCCATCCCGCGCCGTTACGCGTTCGAGGGCGAGAACGAGCACCCTCCGCTGACCTGGTCCGGAGTGCCGGACGACGCCAGCGAGCTGGTGCTTCTCTGCGAGGACCCCGACGCCCCGTCGGGCACCTTCGTCCACTGGGTGATGGTCGGCATCGACCCGCACACCGACGGCATGGACCAGGGGCATGTCCCGGAGGGCGGGACCGAGCTGGTCAACGGGTTCCACCAGCGCGGCTGGGGCGGGCCGCACCCGCCGCCCGGGGACGAGGCACACCGGTACTTCTTCCGGCTCTACGCCCTCCGGGAGCCCGTCGTACTGCCCGACGCGCCCACCGCGGACCAGGTGCACGAGGCCGTCGAGCGGCGGGAGCTCGCCAGCGGCACCCTCGTGGGCATGTACCAGCGCTGACGTGCGTCGCCATGGGCGGTGAGACTCCCGTACGGCTCCCGGGCGAGGGCGGACACCGGTCGGTGCCGCACACCGCCGACGTGCGCATCGAGGCGTGGGGCGGCAGCCGGGAGCAGTGTCTCGGCGAGGCGGTGCTCGGGCTCGTGGAGTGCTTCGCCGACGTGTCGGCCGCGCACGCGGACGCCGTATGGCGGCTTCGCCTCGCCGAGGTCAGCGACGACGACCTCCTCGCCGATCTCCTGGAGGAGGTCGTGTTCCGGCTCGACGTCCACGGCGAGGTGCCCGTGGACGTCGAGGTCGAGACCACCGACGGGGACCTCGACGTACGCCTCGCGGTCGCCCGGCTCGCGCGGGTGCGGATCACCGGGTCCGTACCGAAGGCCGTCTCCTGGAACGAGCTGCACATGGCGCCGGACCCCTACGGATGGTCGTGCGCCGTGACCGTGGACGTATGACGAGCGCTGCCGCTCTTCGAACTACGTTCGCAACCGGATGCCGGACGCACCGCTGAGCGGCGCGGACGGCACGCGGGCGGTGAACGCCGCGAAGCAGGCCATGTGCGTACGTAAGGTGAGGAGCCTCAGCACGGACGCGTGAACGGCGGAGAGAGCAGGCGGGCGCGGCGATGGCGGACGACCAGGCGACGGCGGAGGACCGGGCGACGGCGGACGACCGGTGGCGGCACATGCGGATCGGCGAGGTGGCCGCGCGGACCGGTCTCTCGCTGCGCACCATCCGCCATTACGAGGTCATGGGCCTCGCCGCGCCGTCCGCCCGCAGCAAGGGCGGCTTCCGGCTGTACACCGCCGCCGACGTCGAGCGGCTCATGGTCATCCGACGTATGAGGCCGCTCGACTTCTCGCTGGACGAGATGCGGGACCTGCTGGCGATCACCGACCGGCTCGCCGCGACCGAAGACCCGCCGGAGGACGAGGAGCGGCGGCGGCTGCGCGAGCGCCTGGACACGTACCGGAAGGTCGTCGAGGCCCGCTGCGAGACGCTGCGCGTCCACCTGGAGACGGCCGAGGACTTCGCCACGGCCCTGCGGCGCGGCCTCGGCCCGGCGGTCTGACCGGGGCGCGGCGGTCCTGCGGCTGCGGGTCAGTCCTCGGTGTCGCACCAGTTCGACGTACCGCCGAGGGTGTGGACCAGCCACAGGCCGTCGTCGTCTTCCTCGGCCGTGAACACGTCGTACGTCAAGTCGAACAACAGGCCCGTGCGGGCGGCCCGGGGCAGCCGGTAGCGGTGGACGAACGGTGGCTCCCCGGGCCGCTCGACGGTCAGCACCGACCTCCGCAGCACCCGCTGCCGGTACCGCAGCCGGATGTCCGGTCCGACGGCGAACTCCCGCCCTCCGATGTCCAGCACCGTCCGCCCGTCCGCCCTGCGGACGCGGAAGCCGGTCCCGCCGAGGCTGCCGGTCACGTCGAGGGGCGGCGGGGGCCCGGCGGGCGGCAGGTCCCGGGCCCATGGCGCGGGCACCGCCTCGGCGGCGCCGTCCGGGTCCGCCGGGCGTCGCCGCTCGCGGAGCGCGTCCACCACCGCCCACACCACCGCCATGCCGGTGGCCACGGGCAGCGCGACGACGACGGCCTGCCCCCACGACGCACCGGCGAGGGGCAGCGCCACCGTGATCATCACCGCCGTGACCAGCCACCCGCCCGCCACGTCCCGCACCCTCCGCACACTCCGCACCGTCCGCATCGCCGCCCTCCCCCTGATCGCCCGATCGCGCACTCCGGCGCGCACACGCCAGCGCCCCGGTCGGTGCGGCGTCATCGCACATGACGCGCTCACCGAAGCGTCGGACGCGGTGAGTCCGCCGAGCGGCACCCCGCCGCGGGCCCCGGCCTAGCCTAGGACGAGTCCACCGTGTGGAGGGCCTCGGCGATCTCGTGGGCGAAACCGTCGACGGCGGCCCAGTCACGGTAGTCGCCGTACCGCACGCCCATGGCCCTCATCTTCAGGCGGGCCGGCCCGGAGAGGTGTTCCGGGCGGATGACACCGGAGAACAGACGGTGACCGCGCGGGCGCAGCCGCTCCCGCAGGGCCCCGACGATCTTCTTCTCCTCCATTCCGGCGAGGGTCCTGCGCGGGCCCGGCAGGGCGTCCGGCATGCCGACGCTGAAGATCCACAGGGCACGGCCGGTGAGCGCGTCCGTGTGGGCGTCGACGAAGTCCCGTGCCTCGGGCAGCCAGGCCATGTCGTGCACTGCGCTGCCGATCACATACGCGTCGTTGGCGGCCAGGTCCCCGGCCGACACGGCGGTCAGCTCCTTGGTCTCCACCTCCGCCCCGGCCTCCGCCAGACGGGTGGCGACGCGCTCGGCGACGCTGAGTGTGGAGCCGTGTGCCGTCGCGTATCCGACGAGCACGCGGATCATCGCGACGCACCGCCCTCGCCGACGTCGCGGCAGACTGTCCTGGGTGTGCGCATGGGGCTCATCTCCTCGCGTTCCGCTTCCGCAGCTCGCGCGCCCAGGTGTACGGGCCCGCACCTCCAGCGAAGCCCGTGCCGTGGGTCGCGGACAGGCCCTTCGGGCCCCTGGAGCATGCCGATCGGCCCCCACGACGACGCGCGCCGGGCCGCCACCCGGGCGGGCACGGCGAAGGGGGCGCCGCCGTGTGGCGTACACCCCCTGGGGCCGGTGCCCGCCCTCACGCCTCGACGGCGCCCAGCTGCTTCATGAGGCCGAGGTCGTCGACGTTCCACCAGCTCTCCGCGAGCCTGCCGCCCGAGCAGCGGAAGGTCGCGTGGCCCGTGCCGGCGACATCCCGGCCGGTGGCCTCGAGTCCCTGGTACGCCGCGACGTGCCGGCCGCGGAAGGAGAAGCGCACACACACCTCGTCACCCTCGGCGATCAGGCTGTGCAGCGTCATCTGCGGCTGGAACGCGTCCAGGATCTCCTTGTTCTCCGGCTTGACCTCGTCGACGCTCAGGTCGTACGAGGACAGCGACGGATCGTGCTCCCGGTAGTCCGCGGTACACAACTGGTACGCCGCTTCCAGGTCGCCCCGGTTGACCATGGTCTCCAGGAAGTCCCGGGCCAGTGCCTTGTTGAGCTGCTCGTCGCGGATGACGTCGAGGTCGGTGAACGACGGCTCTCCGTCGCAGAGCTCGACCATCTGCTGGTAGATCCGGTCGGTCTCGGGCAGATTCGAGTTCCGCATCGCCTCCTCGTACGACGGGAACTCCACGATCTCGACGACGTGCGCGGAGTCCGAGCGGTCCTTCGCGACGATCGAGTGAGTCGCGGTCCTCTTGCCCCGGGTCGCCTCGACCCAGTTGTCCATCAGCTTGTTGAGCGCATCGGCCTGCTGTGTCCGGCAGTCGATGACCTGCACAAACGTCATGACGTCCGCCTCCTGTGGTCGGAGCCTTCGGATACTTTCACGGTAGGCCGGGTTCGCCGGGACCGCCGCTCAGGGCTCTTCCGTCATGGCGGGCATCTCGCCCTCGGTCCTGTTGACGTCGATCAGCGAGAACGGCGCGCCCTGCGGGTCCAGGAGCGCCGCGAACCGGCCGAAGGGGCTGTCCATGGGTCCGAAGAGCACCTTCGCGCCGCGGGCCGTCGCCCGCCCCATCGCCGCGTCGACGTCGTCGACGGTGAAGTAGACGTTGATGTACGGCGGCACGTCGGGCGGGAAGTTCTCGTCCATCGTCATCCGGCCGAGGACCGGCGCGTCGCCGAGGTTGAAGACCTTGAAGTCGATGTTCGCGTCCTCCATGCGCTGCGCCCTGTAAGGGAAGACCGCGCGGAAGAACGCGTCCGCCTTCCCCGGCTCCCGCGTGTAGACCTCGGCCCAGCAGTACGCCCCCGGCACGGCCCGCACCTCGAAGCCCTCGTGGACGCCGGCCTGCCAGACGCCGAAGGTCGTGCCGCCGGGCTCGCGGGCGAGCAGCATCGATCCGAAGTCGCCCACCTGCATGGGCTCCATCAGCACCTGGCCGCCGTTGTCGCGGATCTTGCGCGCGGTGGCCTCCACGTCGGGCGACGCGAAGTACAGGCACCAGGCGGACTGCGGCGCCTGGCCCTCCTGGCCCGGCATCGGCGGTACGACGGCGGCGACCGCCTTGCCGTCCGCGTACGCCTGCGTGTAGTTGCCGTACTCCGTCTGCGCCTCGCCGAAGGTCCAGCCCAGCACGTCCCCGTAGAAACTCTTGGCGCCCTCGATGTCGGTGAACATCGCGTCCACCCAGCAGGGCATGCCCTCGGGTTGTCCGGCCATGACGATCCCCTCAATGGTTCATGAGTGATTTCCTGTCCGGTTTGCCACGCTATCCACCCGACGGGCACCACGCGCGCCAGGAGTCCGCCAGGCCGGGCCCGGCCCGGCTCAGCTCGTCTAAGCTCGGCTCAGCTCAGCTCGGCGAACGACTCCACCGCGTGCGTCTTGCCGGTGACGATGACGACGTCACCCTTCTCGATCACCGTCTCGGCCGTCGCGTACGTGAAGTCCTGCCCCGGCCGCTTGATGCCGACGACCGTCACGCCGTACTTGCTGCGCACCGCGCTCTCCCCCAGTGGGACGCCGGTAGCGATCTCCGGGGCGACGGTCTTCACCAGGGCGTAGTCGTCGTCGAACTCGATGAAGTCGAGCATCCGGCCCGTCACCAGGTGTGCGACGCGCTCGCCCATCTCGTGCTCGGGCAGCACCACGTGGTGGACGCCGAGCCGCTCCAGGATCTGGCCGTGCTGGCGGCTGATGGCCTTCGCCCAGATGTTGGGCACGCCGGCCTCCAGCAGATTCGACGCGATGAGGATGCTCGCCTCGATGTCCGAACCGATGCCGACGACCGCGCTGGTGAACTCGTGCACGCCGAGTTGCTGCAGGACCTCGGGGTCGGTGCAGTCGGCGACGGCCGAGTGGGTGAGGACGTCGCTGACCCGCTGGACCAGCTGGTGGCTGGTGTCGATGCCGAGGACGTCCCAGCCGCGCCGGGTCAGCTCGTAGGCCAGCGAGCTGCCGAAGCGGCCGAGGCCGATGACGGCGACGCGCTGGTCGCTCGGTTCGAGTTCGGCGAGGCGCTTACGGCGCCTGCGGCGCAGGTTGTGCAGGTAGTTACCCAATGACAGGTCGCTCCTCGGGTAGCTCGTACCGGCGGGTCCGCTCGCGGAGTGCGAGCGCCGAGACGAGTGTGACCGGTCCGAGCCGGCCGACGAACATCAGCAGAATCACGATGAGCTCTCCGGAGACCGGGAGGTCACCGGTGATACCGGTGGACAGACCGACCGTGCCGAACGCCGACACGGCTTCGAACAGCACCGCCTGCAAGGGTGCCTCGACCACCGTGAGGAGCGCGAGCGTGGCGGCTGTCACGAAGCCCACGCCGAGCAGGGCGACGGTCAGGGCCTGGCGCAGGGCGTGCGGGGCGATGCGGCGACCCATGACCATCGAGTGCGGTTCGCCGCGCGCCTCGGCGACCATCGCGGCGGCCAGCACCGCGAACGTGGTCACCTTGATGCCGCCCGCCGTACCGGCGCTGCCGCCGCCGACGAACATCAGCGTGCAGGTCATCAGCAGCGTCGACGCCTCCATGGCGCCGATGTCGATGGCGTTGAAGCCGGCGGTACGGCTCATCGTGGAGTGGAAGAAGCCGTTCAGCAGCTTCTCGCCCCAGTGGAGCGGGCCGAGCGTGCCCGGGTTGCCCCATTCGAGCAGGCAGGTCAGCACGGTGCCGGTGAGCAGCAGCCCGGCCGTCGTGACCAGGGTCAGCTTGGTGTGCAGCGACCAGCCGCGCCGACCGGTCGTACGCCGCCGGTCGCGGTGCCGGAGCAGCTCCAGCAGGACGGGGAAGCCGAGACCGCCCAGGATCACGGCGACCGACACGGGCAGCGTCACCAACGGGTCGGAGGCGAACATGGTGAGGCTGTCGGGGCGCAGTCCGAACCCGGCGTTGTTGAAGGCCGAGACGGCGTGGAAGGCCCCGTGGTAGACGGATTCGCCGATCGGCATGCCGTAGCCGAGGCGGAAGCGCAGCGCGAGCCACGCGCCCACGGCGAGCTCGACGGCGGCGGTCGTCTTGCCGACGCCGATCAGCACCCTGCGTACGTCGCCGATGCCGAGGCTCTTGGTCTCGGCCTGCGCGGTGAGCTGCATGCGGAGCCGCAGCTTGCCGGAGACGAGGATGCCGAGCAGCGAGGCCAGGGTCATGATGCCGAAGCCGCCGACCTGGATGAGCGCCAGGATGACGCCCTCGCCGAAGCCGCTCCAGTACGTACCGGTGTCGACGACGACCAGGCCGGTGACGCACACGGCGGACGTGGCGGTGAAGAGCGCGGTGACGAAGCCGGTGGCGCCGCCGTCCTCGGAGGCGAGGGGCAGCGTCAGCACGGCCGTACCGCCGAGGATCACGGCGGCGAAGGCCATGACGACCGTGCGGGCCGGGTGTGTGGTGAACAGCTTCTGCCACACCCATGTCGCGCGTCCTGCCACTGCTGCTCCGGGCCTTCCCGTACGTGTCTCGGTCTGTCCGGTCCTGTCCGCGTCGACAGCAGGTCAACGGCCCGGCGGGTGGTCACCCTACCCCCGCCGGCCTCCCCACGCCCCGCCGGTACAGCTGCACGGATCCCCGGTCGGCTCGGGGCGCGGCGGCCGAAGCGCCGCCGGGCCGGCCGTCAGAGCCCCGGTGCGCCCCACACCGGGAACCACCGGCTCAGGTCCGGCTCCATCCGCAGTTCGTCCGCCAGCAGCGCCCGCACCTGCAACTCCAGGGCGTTGTCCCGCCGCTCCACCCCCGTGACCGGCGCGAACGGATAGAAGGAGCCCCGCTTGTAGAGGTACACGAGCGCCAGCACCCGCTGATCGTCCGGGTGCCGGAAGCCGGTCAGCGAGCACAGCAGATGCGGCCCGAACCCCCCGTCCTGCAGCAGCGTGTTGACCGCGTGCAGGTCATTGACGACCGACACCACGTCGTCCCCCGCGTGCCGCGCCAGCAGCCAGCTGTACCCGTACGCGTCACGGCTGAACTCCACCGGCACCCCGCCCCGCCCGGTGTCCGCGTCCAGCAGGTCCCGCACCTCGTCCCGTACGCGCGCGAAGGCCCCGCCCTCGACCCCCGCGAAACACACCGACCCGGCTCCCGTCGGCATGAACCCCGTCGCCGCCTCCAGAGTCAGCGCCGCACCCGGCACGCCGAACAGCTGGTCCAGGTCGGGACGTACCGGCTTGCTGCGCCCCAGCAGCACATCGAGGAACCCCACGGCCGACCACCCGCCCCTTCCTACCGCCCCAGCTGGGACGAGATCCGCGCCAGCTGGTCGAGCCGCCGCTCGAGCGGCGGGTGCGAGGAGAGCAGCCGCCCCAGGCTCTCCTTGGAGGAGAACGCCGGCGCGAACCAGAAGGCGTTGTACGGCTCCGCCTTCCGCAGGTCCCGCGTGGGGATCTGCCCCATCTGCCCGGTGACCTTCGTCAGGGCGGAGGCCAGCGACGAGGGGCGCCCGGTCAGCAGGGCTGCCGCGCGGTCGGCGGACAGCTCGCGGTACCGGGCCAGCAGCCTGGTCAGCAGGAAGCCGATGATGTACACGACCGCGCTGATCACCGGGATCAGCAGCACCGCCACCGCCGCGCCCCCGTCCCGGCTGTGCCCGGCCCGCCCGAAGCCGCCCCACAGCGCCACGCGCGCCATGGCGCCCGCCAGGACGCCCAGAAACGCCGCGATGGTCATCACGACGACGTCCCGGTGCGCGACGTGCGACAGCTCGTGGGCCAGCACGCCCTCCAGTTCGTCGGGCTCCAGCCGCCGCAGCAGCCCTGTCGTGGCGCAGACGAGCGCGGTGTTCTGGCTGCGCCCGGTCGCGAAGGCGTTGGGTACGTCGGTGTCGGCGATCGCCACGCGGGGCTTCGGCATGTCGGCGAGGGCGCAGATCCGGTCGACGGCGCCGTGCAGCTCGGGCGCCTGCTCCGGGGTGACCTCCCGTGCGCCCATGCTGTACGCCGCGATCCGGTCGCTGAACCAGAACTGCGCGATGAACAGCGCGCCGGCGATCAGCAGGATCAGGGGCCACGAGCCCCGCAGGAAGGCCATGAGGACGCCGACGAAGACGACGTACAGCAGCCCGATCAGGAACATGGTCGTCACCATGCGGGTGGTGAGACCCCTGTCGGGGACGTAGCGCGAGTGGGTCCGCGACGCTGACATGACACGCCTTTCTCCTACGCCGACACCTTCCACCATGGAGGGTCTTATGCCCCGATTGTCCACCATTGGGCGTTCACACATACGTTTCCGGCCGGTTTTCCACAGGTTCCCGCCGACTTCCCCCATGGAGCAGGCCGCCACCCTAGGCTTCTACACGCATGTAGATGACCACTGACCCGCAGGAGGGCCGCCATGGCTTCGATCGACCTGGACAAGGTGCTGGACAAGGCGTTCGCGGACAAGACCCTGTCCGAGATACTCGCCGCCCCCGTCTCCGCCCTGAAGGGCGTCTCGGACCGGGACGGCGAGCTGCTCCAGGAGGCGTTCGGGGTCAAGACGGTCGCCGACCTGGCCGATCTCAAGTACGTACGTCGGGCCCAGGCTCTGGCGGCGCTGGACACGTCCGCCAAGTAGGGGTCCGAGGGCCTTTCGCACACCCGGTCGCCGCCGAGGCCGTGGCCGAGATCGGCGACTTCTCCGAGGCGAGGAGGGCTCGGAGAAGGAGGGGTGAGACAGGCACCCTGATAACTTCTACATACCTGTAGAAGTTGCCGGGACGATCGGGCCCCCCTTCGGCCCGACCGTCCCCCGGCAGACACCCCCACCGCACGGATGGAGCGCTCGAATGGCCCTGTGGGACCGCATCAAGGAGTCCGCGTCGACGATGCAGACGCAGCTCACGGCGAAGAAGAACGACCTGAAGAGCGGTGCGTTCAGGGACGCGAGCATGGCGATGTGCGCGCTGGTCGCCGCCGCCGACGGCACCATCGACCCGTCCGAGCGGCAGCGCGTCGCCCAGCTGATCGCCACCAACGACGTCCTGCGGAACTTCCCGGCGGACGATCTGCGCCGCCGCTTCGAGGAGAACCTCGACAAGCTGACGGCCGACTTCGCGTTCGGCAAGGTGAGCGTGCTGCAGGAGATCGCCAAGGCGAGGAAGAACGCGGCGGAGGCGCGGGCTGTCATCCAGATCGGCATCGTCATCGGCGGCGCCGACGGCGACTTCGACAAGACGGAGCAGGCGGTCGTACGGGAGGCGTGCTTCACGCTGGACCTGCCGCCGCACGAGTTCGACCTGTAGACACACGCCCTCGCCGGTCCCTGGGGGCGGCCCGTACAGGGCGACGGCCCGTACAGGGCGACGGGCGCCTATACGGCGGTGGCGGCCCGCAGGACGGTGAAGAGGGCGACGGCCGAGTTGGCGGAGGAGAGCGCGGAGACCGCCGTACCGGCCGCCGCGCTCCACACGGCGAGCCCGACCGACGTGAACGCGGGCGGCCACACCCGAGCGGCCGGAGCGGGCCCGAGCAGCGCGGCGACCCTGCGCGGCACGGGCCCGCCCACCGCGAACCCCGGCAGCCCCACGCGCGTTCCCCGCGACACGAGCGCCGCCCTCCCGATCGCCCGCGCGACCACCCGCCGGTCACCCAGCGCGTCGGCGGCGTCCTCGTCGGCCCATCGCTCGGCGGTGTAGGCGACGGCGGTGCACAGCGGCCGCAGGAACGGGTTGGCCCGCGCGGCGAGCCGTACGGCCAGCAGGTACCGGTGATGGGCGCCGTCGAGATGCGCCCGCTCGTGTGCGAACAGAGCCCGCCGCTCCCTGGAGGCGAGCCGGTCGAGCATCCCGGCCGACACGACGACCCGCCCGGGCCAGGCCGGCCGCCGGCCCGTGCGCCGCAGGCGGCCGCCGCGCCGTCCCGGCAGGGCGTAGGCGTACGGGTCCGGGTCCGGGAGTACGGCGACGAGGGTCGGGCGGAGGCCGGACAGCGCCTGATGGGCGTGCCGGTGCCGGGCGGCGTGGCGCCACAGCGTGCGTGTGCAGGCCACCACGACGGCGAACAGCGCCGGTATGGCCAGTCGGCCGGCGACCTCGTCGTAGGGCAGCGCCGCCCGCACCTCGGGGTCCGACCAGCCGTCCGGCAGCGGATTGCCGGGCAGTTGCGCGGTGCCGACGACCATCAGCAGACCCAGGCACAGTGTGCTGCACAGCGCGAACACCCCGGCGACGCCCGACAGCAGCCGCGTCGCGGTACGCGGGTGCAGATGCTGTTCGGCGAGGCGGGCGATCGGCCACGCGGTCAGGGGCAGTACGAGCGGCAGGAAGACGAAGAACCCCACGACGTCACCCTTCCCCGTCGTCCCCTCCCCGGTCCTCCGCTCTGTCGGCGTCCTCCCCGAGGAGTTCGCGCAACAGCCGCTCGTCGCCGGGCGACAGGACGGTCACGAAGCTCGCCAGCACGGCCTCCCGGTCGGCCTCGGCGTCCAGGACGCGCCGCATGCGCAGCGCCGCGAGCCCGGCCTCGTCCGCCGTCGGGATCCACTGGAAGGACCGCCCGGCGCGCTCCCGGGCGACGGCGCCCTTGCCGTGCAGCCTGGTCAGGATCGTGATCACGGTGGTGTACGCGAGCCCGCCGCCGAGCCGCTCCTGCACCCACGCCGCGTTCACCGGCCCCGGTGCCTCCCGCAGCGCGGCCAGCACCTGCGCCTCCAACTGGCCCTGGGCGCGCCTGCGGCCACCCGAGGAGCCTGCCCGGTCGGTCATCCCGCTCGTCCTTCCGCCCTCGACCCGCACGGAGCCACTGCCGCACCCCCGTACCGCCAAGGTGCCATACTGCCGAGGTAGCCCTTCGCGCATCCCCCGTCGCGAAGGGCTACACCCCGTTCCGGGCGCCACTGGGCACACGGAATTCCCGCACGGACAAGGGACTCCCCTCGTGGCCCCCTGTCCGTGTTTTTTCGAGTTAACAGTGGCGTAGAGTGTTTACGCAAGCCCGCTCCGACCCGGAACCGCCCGGGACGGAGTCGGTACAGTACGGGCCCGTTGACTTGTACCGCGCAGAAGCGGCGGACGCGAACGTGGGGACCGGGATGGACGACGGCAACGGCGGCGAGCGCACCGCATCCGAGCTGAGAACGCTGCAGCAGAAGGTCGAGTACATGGTGGAGAAGACCTTCCCGGGCCAGAAGGTCTCGGGCCGGGCCTTCGCCGAACTGGTCAGGGAGCGCGGCGGCTCCCTCTCGCACAGCTACTTCTCCAACATCCTCGCGGGCAAGGTCACCCAGCCGTCGGAGGAGATCCTCAAGGCGCTGGGCCTGGGCTTCGGCGTGGACTGGCGGTTCTTCAAGGAGGAGTCGGAGGTCGTCGACGACGTCGTCGCGGGCCTGCAGTTCCTCGCGAAGCGCCGTACGGGCGAGATCAGCGGACTGGCCGGCCGGGGCGTCGACGAGGCGGGACTGCCCCCGGAACTCCTGGAGTTCGCGATGTCGCTCCTGGAGCAGACCAAAGGCGACAGACCGCCCCAGGACGAACACCCGGCCCCCGAAGGCAAGAACCACTGACGAACACGCGTCCGCACCGGTTGGCTAAACTCGCCGATCGCAAGTCACTCACACGCGTGACTCCGATCAAGAGGTCTCCATGTCCAAGCGGTCCATGCGCGAACTGCGGAAAGAGTGCGAGGCCGGGCTTGCCGACCTCCCCATCCCCGCACCGTTCAGCATCCCGGAGCTGGTCGCCAACATGGAGGCCGCCCGGGGACGCAGGATCGTCCTCCAGGAGCTCCCGGACCGGCTGGCCCGCGTCAACGCCGCCTGCGGCCTGCGCCTCAAGTCCGGCGACACCAGCTTCGTCCTGTACCGCCGGCGCCCGACCACGTACCAGACTCAGCACGTCATCCTGCACGAGCTGTGCCACGAGTGGTTCGACCACGGCACGTCCCTCGACGCGGAGCAACTCCGCCGCCTCCTCCCGGTCTTCGACACATCGCTGATCAACCGCGTGATGGAGTCGGGTACGACGATCCAGGCGCGCGCGCAGTACGAGACGCACGACGAGCGGGTGGCGGAGTTCGGCGCGTCGCTGATCCCGAGGCTGGCGCGGGACGTGTCGAGCGACGACATGGTGGGGCGACTGGCCAACTCGCTGTCGAGACCTGTGGCACACAGACGCAAGGGCATCTTCCGCCCCCGCTGACCCGGATCTCCCCTCCCTCACCCCCACCCCCCGAGGACGGATTCCATTGACCCCCCTGGACCTGGCCGGCTACCTCATAGCCGCCCTGATGACGGCCGTGGCGCTGTGGCGGATGCCGGCGGCGCTGTGGGGCGACGAGGAGGACAGACGCCGCCGGGCCCTGTGGGGCTGTTACGCGGGCTTCGCCGCCGCCCTGTGGACGAAGACCCGGTTCGTACGGACAAGCCTCAACAACAGCCCGGTCGTCGACCTGGCGGTGCTCATCAAGCACTACACGGCGACCATCGCGATCCTGGCGATCCTCAGCTACATCGTGGCCATCTACGGCTCGTACCCGGCGGACGGGGCGGTGCCGCGCCATGTGCGCTTCGCGCGCCTGATCCAGCAGGTGGCGGCGAAGGCCTCGGCGGCCACCCTGATCCTCCTCACGGTCCTGTTCTTCACGGTGGTGGACCGCTCGGTCCCGTCGGACCGCTTCGTGTCGGACCACGCGGGCCAGTGGGGCGCGTCGCTCTACATGACCGTGTTCTACCTGTACTTGGGCGCGGCGTCGGCGGTGTGCGCGTACCAGTGGGCGCTGGCGACGGCGAACGCGCGGCTGCGCCATCTGCGGGTGGGCCTCGGGATGATGACGTTCGCGATGTTCATCGGGGTGGGGTACACGGTGAGCCGGACGCTGTTCCTGTGGATCAGCGTGGTGGAACAGCCGTCGGCGCAGTTCGCGAAGACCTTCGACAAGACGACCGAGACAGCCCAGATCATCCTCTTCGCCTTCTTCGCGCTCGGGGCGTCGATCCCGGCGTTCAGCAAGGGCTGGCGGCGGGTGCGGCTGTGGCGGGCCCAGGTGGCGCTGCACCCGATGTGGCGGGAGCTGATGACGGCGTTCCCGGACCAGCCGTTCGCCCCGCCGGCGTCGCTGGCACGTGAGCTGACCCGGTTCGACACCCCCGCGGACCTGCGGGTGGACCGGTGGGCGGCGGACATAGCGGACGCGGTGGAGAAACTCCGCCACTACGTACCGGACGCGCTGCTGCCGGCGGCGCGGGACGTGGCGGGTTCTGCGGGCCCGCTGGCGGACGCGTACTGGATCAAGGCCGCGCTGGCGGCGAAGGCGGCGGGCGCGGAGGCGGGCGACGCGGCGACCTTCGAGACCCGTCAGGCGACGGACCAGGACGACGAGGTGGCGTGGCTCGTGCGGGTGGCGGCGGCGTACAGATCGATCCGTCAGGAGAACGCGAGGCAGCTCCTGTCATGACGGACATGGCCGCGACCGCCCGCAGGGTCACCGACACCCTCCAGCCCCGCAACGTCCTCCTGGTCGGCATGCTGTCCATCGGCCTGGCGGCGTCGGGCCACTGGACGGGCCTGCTGTGGGGCCTCCTGGGCGCCCTGTGCGCGGGCATCGTCCCGGCGGCGTACATCGAGTGGGAGCGCGGCCGCGGCAAGTGGGGCGACCGCCATGTCGTGGACCGCACGAAACGCGCACCGATCTTCTTCGTGATCCTGGGCTCGATCGGTACGGGCTCGCTGCTGATGGTCCTGGGGGATGCCCCTGGGGGCATCCTGGCCGCGATGCTGGCGCTGTGGGTGATGACGGTCGGCCTGCTGGCCGTCAACACGGTGTGGAAGATCTCGGTCGACTCGGCGGTGGCGTCCTCGGTCGTGGCCCTCCTCGCCTGCGTCCACTCGGCGTGGTGGCTCCTGGCGTACGCGATGACCCTCGCCGTCTGCTGGTCCCGCGTGGCACTCCGCTACCACACGACGGCCCAGACGGTCGCGGGCGCGTGCCTGGGGGCGGCGACGGCGACGGCGTACCTGTTCGTCTGAGGACCGGGCAGCGCCCCTCGCACGCCGAGGGCGTCACCGTCGAGGGGCCACTGATCAACAACCTCGGCCTCCCGAAGCTCCTCCGGCGGACCGAGCGTCAGTGATCCGAGCCGGCGGCGCCGCCGGCGTGGGCGAGGGCACTGGGGGAGAGGCGGCCGACGATCGCCGGTGCCTCCTGGACGAGCGCGTCGTCGGTGAGGGCCTCCACCATGAACAGCGCGAAGTCCACCCGGCGCGTCAGATCGCTGGCCAGGACCGGGTCGCCCACGTGCCGGCTCCACACGGGCAGGCCCTGGCTCTCGCCCTCCTCCAGGGAGCTTCCGCGCACCACGGTCCACCGGGAGTCGCTGGCGAAGACGCGGCGACACGCCTCCACCTGGTCGTCGATCTCGACGGCGCGGGCGAGCTTGCCCAGCACGGCGGCGATCCGGACACCCGCCAGGAACGTCCGCGAGTACGTGTCCTTGCCGTCGCGGGTGATGTGCCAGCCGCAGGAGAAGACCAGGCGCGCGCCGGGCCGTGCGTGGTCCAGCACCGCCTGCGCCGTGCCCGACGCGTACTGCCGCACGCCCCACGGCACCAGCACCGTCAGCACCCCGTCGCACCCGGCGACCGCCCGCCGGATCACCTCCGGGTCGTTCGTGTCTCCGGGAACGATGGTCATCCGGTCCTCGAACGCGGCCAGCTTCGGCACGCTGCGCTCCCGGCACACGCCGACCACCTCGTAGCCGCGTTCCAGCGCGTGCCGGACCATGTACTGCCCGAGCTTCCCCGAAGCCCCGACGATGCAGACCTTCTTCACACGATCCGTGCCCATGGCGCAGTCCTTTCGCCGGAATGTCGACCTTATCTTGTAAGGTACGCTAGCCTTATGCCGTAAGGCAGTCAACAGGAGCGAAGGAGAGGGGCGGATGCGCGAGGGAGGCAGGGGCCGGCGCGGGGCGTCGGCGCGCACACCGCTCAGCCGTGAGCGCGTGATCCGCACGGCGGTGGCGGTGGCGGACGAGAAGGGGTCGGCCGCGCTCACCATGCGGTCCATCGCCGAACCGCTGGGCGTCGAGGCGATGTCGCTCTACCACCATGTCGCGGGCCGGGAAGACGTCCTCGACGGCATGGTGGACGCGGTGTTCGGCGAGATCGATCTGCCGCCGCGCGACACGGACTGGAAGAGCGCCATGCGCCACCGCGCGGTCTCCGCCCGTGCCGCGCTCCGGCGCCATCCGTGGGCCGTCGCCCTGATGGACTCCCGGACCCGGCCGGGCCCGGCGACCCTGCGCCACCACGACGCGGTCATCGGCGCGTTGCGCGCCGGAGGTTTCTCCGTCCCCATGGCCGCGCACGCCTTCTCGCTGATCGACAGCTATCTGTACGGCTTCGTACTCCAGGAGCTGAGCCTGCCGTTCAGAGGCGCGGTGGAACTGGACGAGGTCGCGGGCGCCATCCTGCGCGACATGCCCGCCGACACCTACCCCCACCTCACCGAGCTCGTCACCGAGCACGCCCTCAAGCCCGGCTACGACTACGCCGACGAGTTCACCTTCGGCCTCACCCTCATCCTCGACGCCCTGCGCCCGGACGAGGACGCGAGCGCCAAGGCCCCGTCGAGCACGGGAGACTGAGGGCGCCTCAGCCCCAGAGGGCCCGGCCCGCCGCCACGCCCGCGAAGGCGGCGCCGACGGAGAGGACGGTGGTCGACACGGCGTTGGCCGCCGCATAGAGGGACGAGCCCGAGCCGGCCAGGCGAAGGGTCTCGTACGAGAAGGTGGAGTACGTGGTGAGGGCGCCGCACAGGCCCGTGCCCACCAAGGCGTACGCCGGGGTCGCCGTCGCCGCGCCCGCCAGGGCGCCCAGGGTGAGGGAGCCCAGGATGTTGACAGTCAGGGTGCCCCAGGGGAAGACCGTGTCGTGGCGGGACTGGACCGCGCGGTCCGTCAGGTAGCGGAGGGGGGCGCCCAGCGCGCCGCCCGCCAGGACCAGAAGCCAGGTCACCCGGCCGCCCCCCGGCCCTCGTAGCGGATGACCTCGCAGGGCTCCAGCGTCACCAGGCCACCGGCGACCAACTCGTCCAGCCGCGGGAGGAACCCGCGGATCTTCGCGTCCTGGTCGACGATCACCACCGCCACCGGCAGGTCCTCGCTCAGGGACAGCAGTCTGGATGTGTGGATCATCGATGAGGCACCGAAGCCCTCGATGCCCCGGAACACGCTCGCGCCCGCCAGCCCCGCCTCGTGCGCGCGGTGCACGATCTCCGAGTACAGGGGCCTGTGGTGCCACTGGTCCGACTCGCCGATGAGGATCGTCAGCCGGGTCGCCGCACCGGTCGGTCTCGTCATCCTCGCCTCCTCCGTGTCAGCACGCCCCGCGTCGCCCACGCCGCGAGCGCGACCGCGAGCAGTGCCGCCGACAGGGTTCCCAGAAGATACGACACAGCCGTCAGGAACCTGCCGTGATCCAGCAGCGCCCGTGTCTCCAGGGCGTAGGTCGAGAATGTCGTGAAACCGCCGAGCACGCCGGTCCCGAAGAACGGCCGCACCAGACGGTGCGGGCGCCACACCTCGTCCAGCGCCGCCATGAACACGCCCATCAGCGCGCAGCCCACCACATTCGTCCACAGTGTCGCCCACGGGAACGCCCCCGGCGCGGCGGGCCACAGCAGCGACACGCCGTACCTCGCCCCCGCCCCCATCGCGCCGCCCACCGCGACCGCGCCGATCAGCGGCCAGTCCACGGCGCCGGCAGGTGTCCGGAGAAGCGAGGGCGTCGGGGTCATGACCGACGAGCGTAGAGGAGCGGGGACATGTTGTTTGTCGCGCCAACCCCTCCCACCGCGTTTACCCCGCCCCCTGCGGCCTACCCGAGGCGACGGGACACAGGTCTCATAAAGGACACATCTACCCTTTGGGGGCGAATCACCATGGCTTCCATGGTCGTCGAAGACATGCTCCGCACCTACCCCGCCGACCTCGGCCAGGTCGACCGCCAGAAGCTCATCCGGTGCATCGAGGAGTGCGCCACCTGCGCGCAGGCATGCAGCGCCTGCGCCGACGCGTGTCTGTCCGAACCTCAGGGCCTCGACATGCTCGCCAAGTGCATCCGCACGAACATGGACTGCGCCGACATCTGCCAGGTCACCGGCGCGGTGCTGTCCCGGCACACCGGGTACGACGCGAACCTGACCCGCGCCATGCTCCACGCCTGCGCCGTCGCCTGCTCCACCTGCGCCGACGAGTGCGAGCGGCACGCCTCGGAGCACGAGCACTGCCGCGTGTGCGCCGAAGCCTGCCGGCGCTGTGAGCAGGCATGCAACGAGCTCATCGGGGCTCTCGGGTGATCCCTCCCGGGTGATCCGGGCCATCGGGGAGCTACCCGGCGGCATCAGGATCCTGTGGCGAGGAGTCGGGTCACCAGGGCGTCCACGTCCACCCGCTCCTCGCCCTCCGGCACCGCCTCGTACGTCCGCTCCAGGAACCGCGCCAGCGACTCCTCCCCCACCGTGAAGTCCGCCTCCCCGCACAACTCGATGTGCACGCCCGGCACCCCGGGCACATCCCGCGCCCCCTGCGACCCGGGCCATACGCGTACGTCGCCCTCCCCCACCGCGTGCCGCATCCCCTCCCGCAGCATCCCCCGGTCCAGCCGCCACTCCGCGTACACGTACTCACCGTCCGTGAACGCCACCCGCACCGCGTACGGGTCCCCATCGTCGTACGTCATATGGGCCAGCACGGGCAGTTCGTGCAGGCGCATGAAGAGCTTGTCGTGCAGGACCGCGTTCATGGGGTTCCTCCCGAGGCAGAAGTGGCGTCGAAGAAGTACGCCTCCCCAAGTGCCCCTCAGAAGCGACGCCTATCACGCCCGCCCCGATCCCGGCCGCCTCGCCGCCTCGTCCCGGCTCGGCTCGCCGACGGCTCGGCCGGCCACGTGAGATGGGTCGCATGCCGTCTTCGGGGCTCTTCGGACCGCCCGTCCCCCGCCTAACGTGGGCGGGTGCCTTCCCTGTCGCCCCTGTCCGACGTCGCCGCGGCGTACGCGCCGCGCCTGGCCGAGTTCGCCTTCGAGCCCGGCTTCGTCGCCGCCGTCGACCAGCATGTCGCCGCGCTGCGCGAGCGCATCGGGGCCGACGGGCCGGAGCTGGTGCCCGGCCCGCCGGACCACGAGCTGCTCTCCGACTACGCGCTCGGGTTCCTCGACGCGCTCGCCGAGAGCGACTGGGACGAGCCGCCCGGCTACGACTACGCCGTGTGCCGACTGACGGCCATCTGCTGGCTGGTCCACCGGTACGACCTGCTGGGCTCCGCCGAGCGCGACGCGGGCCCGGACCCGCACCTGGACCGGGACCCGGACCCGGACCCGGACCCGGACCCGGACCTGGACCTGGACTTGGACGCGGACTGAGTCCCGGCCGTCACATGGGGTCCATGCCGCCCCCGCGCTCCCGCTCCGCCCGCTCCCGCTGCTCCTGCGCCTGGGCCCTGGCGTCCTCGCGACCGGCCATGTAGGCGCTCGCGCCCGAACGGGCCTTGCCGGACTCCGCCTCCGCCGCGCCCATCCAGCGCTCGATCCGCTGCCGCATCGGCATGACGGCCCCGCCGCCGATGCCGACGATCAGGATGCCGGCCGCCGTGGCGAGCACCGCGTACAGCACCGGCTGCGTGACGGCCGTGGCGATGCCAGCCTGCCCCAGCGCCGCGATCACACCGAGCGCGACGATCACGCCCCACGCGATGGTCGCGACCGTGTTGCCGTACGAGACTCCCGACAGGACGCCCTGGACGATGTTCCGTACGGCGTTGGCGATGGCCATCGCGACGACCACCAGGACCAGCGCCACCACGGCCCTCGGCAGCCAGGCGACGACGCCGTCGATCATGTTGCTGACGGGGTTCGGACCGAAGACCCCGAAGGCCAGCTGCAGGGTCACGAGCAGCAGCCCGTAGTAGACGACCTTGCTGATGATCCCGGTGGCGTCGTACTCCGAGTTCTCGAGCATGCGGGACGAGCCCGCTCGCTCACTGAGCCGTTCGAAGCCGACCCTGCGCAGCACCCGGTCCACGATCTTGGCGATGAGCTTCGACACGAGCCACCCGATGACCAGGATGACCAGGAAGGCCACGAACTTCGGGACGAACTGGGCGACCCTCGACCAGGCGTCGGAGATGCCCTGCTGGAAGTCCACCGCGAGGACGGCGGAGGTGGTTGACGTGCTGCGACCCGAGTGGCCCTCCACTCGGCAAGCCCCCTCGGATGCCTACTCCTCGTGGATAGCAGCCATGCCGTTCGGCCCGCTCGTCCCGGCCGCTTCCGCCCCGCCATACGGATGACAGTGGTCAGAAGCGCTCCGGGTAGGAGACGGCGAGCGCGAGATAGCCGACCAGAGCGGCGGCCACGATGATGCCGACGACGTACTCGGTCATTTGGGGACTCCCGGTGTACGGATGGGTGACACGATGAAAGACGGCGCCCGCCCGGCTGCCGTTCCGCGTTCGAGGAAACCGGCCCCTACGCGCGCCGGGCGCGGCCTCGACACCTCCATAACGAGCGGGGGGCCCTCTTGGCGTATCCCGTACGCCTGGCTACGTATCCCGTACGCGCCCTTACGCGCGCATAGGCGTAGGCCGGTCGGCGCACATCGCTCTGCAGAACGGCCGTCTCCTTCCTACCGTGGCTGAATGATCGTCAGTTCTTCGGCACGCTTCACGGCAGGCGCGACCGGCCTCCTGCTCCTGGTCCTGCTGCTGCCGCTGCTGGTCCTGTCGTCGGCCGCGTCCGCCACCGGCCCCCGCCCCGGTGAGCCGATGCCGCCCCGGCCCAGCGCGCGCGTGGACCCGGCGGTCCTGCACCGGACCGGTACGCAGGTACGGCTGCCGCCCGGGGGCACGGAGCCGCCGTCGCTCTCCGCACGGTCCTGGCTGGTCGCCGACGCCGGTAGCGGTGATGTGCTGGCCGCCCGGAACGCCCATAAGCGGCTGCCGCCCGCCTCCACGCTCAAGGCGCTGTTCGCGCTGACCGTGCTTCCCCGGCTGTCGCCGAGCACCCGGCACACGGTGGCCGAGAAGGAGCTCACGGGCATCGGGGACGGCAGCAGCCTGGTCGGCGTCAAGGAGGACGTCACGTACCAGGTGGCCGACCTGTGGCGCGGAGTGTTCCTGCACTCCGGCAACGACGCCGTACGGGTGCTGGCCGGGCTGAACGGCGGCTGGGAGGCGACGGCACGGCAGATGGAGGCCACGGCGCGGTCGCTGGGCGCGCGGGACACGAAGGTGGTGTCGCCGGACGGGTACGACGCGCCGGGACAGGTCTCGTCGGCGTACGACCTGGCCGTCTTCGGCCGAGCCGGGCTGCGGAACCCGGACTTCGCCCACTACTGCGCGCTGCCCTACGCGTCGTTCCCCGCGGGCGGCTGGGCGTACGGCATCCGCAACACGAACCGGCTGGTGACCGGGGACGACGGGGTCGGCCGGTACCCGGGGATCATCGGCGTGAAGAACGGCTCCACCAGCGAGGCGGGCAACACACTGATCGCCGCCGCCCGGCGGAACGGGCGGACGCTGGTGGTGACGGTCATGGACCCGCGCTCGGGCGGCTGGCGGGCGGTGTACGAGGAGGCCAGGGCACTGCTGGACTGGGGGTTCGGGCCGGGGTCGGAGGTCCGGCCGGTGGGGTCGCTGCTGCCGCCTCGCCCGAAGGCCGCGTCGGCGGTGGAGGCGGAGGCGGGGCCGGCGGCGTCCCCGTCGGCCTCGGATTCGGCCTCGGATTCGGCCTCGGCTACGGCTACGGCTACGGCTACGGCGGCCGGCGACGCTTCGGCGGCCTCTGCGGCCTCGGCCTCCCGGGCGGCCTCCGCCAGGGAGGCCGCCTCGGCCGGTGGGTCACCGCCCGGCGCGACCCCCGGTGCCGCCGGGCCTGCTGCCACGCGCCCGGCGGCACCGGCCCAGGCGGCGGGGGACCGGCCCGGCGGCGAGGCACCGAACCCCGTCCTCCCGATCCTCGTCATCGGCTCGGCGTGCGTGGCCGCCGCCGCCCTGTGGACGGTGCGGCGGCGGACCGCGCCGTGAGCCGACGGCCGTAAGCCCGATCACCGCCCGTCCAGCGCTTTCCGGTCAGCTCCGCCGGAGCGCCCACCGCTGGACCGACTCCAGCGGGCCCGCCGAGAACCGGCGCAGCCACAGCGTGGACCCCACCAGCAGCAGCGCGGACACCGCCGCCCACAGGGCCATCACCCACCACGGCCTCCAGGTGTCGCCCAGCCGGGCCGCGAGGCCGAGTCCGAAGCCGTACGAGACGAGCGCGCACAGGACGTTCTGGAGGACGTAGCCGGAGAGGGCCGTGCGCCCCACGGACGTCAGGCCCCGCGTCATCGGGCCCGGGCGGACCACGCGGTCCACCAGCGCGCCGATCAGGCCGATGTACCCGACCGCCACCAGCGGCGCCGCCGCGTACCGGCCCAGCAGGAACCAGTCCTCGCCGCCCACCGCGCAGGCCACGTTCAGCGGCACCCCGAGGCCCAGGCCCCAGGCGAGCATCCGCGCCCGGATCCGCCGCCCGCTGTCGTCGGAGCCGAACGCGCCCGCCCGCAGCAACCGCACACCCAGCAGGAACAGGAACACCAGCAGCCCGGCCGACAGGACGGGTTCGATGCGCAGGGCGACGGCGTTCTCCAGCCGGAACGCGATCTGGTCGGACCAGCTTCCGTGCGCGTACAGGTCGACGACCTCGGGCGACACCGCCCCGTCGCCCGCGGCCTCGGAACCGTTCAGCGCGAGCGCGGCCGTCAGCAGGCCCATGACCGTCAGGTGCAGCCCGGCCGCCCACCACATGACCCGGCGGCGGGCCCGCGCCGAGCGGGTCAGCAGCCACGCCACGAACAGCGCCGTCACCGCGTACCCCATGAGCACGTCCCACGCGAAGACCAGCACGAAGTGCACGGTGCCCTCCGCGAAGAGGAACAGCGCCCGCCGGCGGTACCGACCCGGCCACGGCTGCCCGCGCCGCTCCGCCGACCCGTACTGGATGGCGAGGCCCGCACCGAACAGGATCGTCAGCAGCGACAGGAACTTACCGTCCGCCAGCAGCCGGAACACGCTCTCGGCGGCCTCGCCGAACGAACCGGAGAGGCCACCTCCCGCCGGACCGGCCGCCAGGACGCCCCACTCGCCACCGGGCGCGGTGAAGATCCACACGTTGGTCATCAGCGTGCCGAGGATCGCGACCCCGCGGAGCACGTCCAGCAGGGGCAGCCGCCGCCCCTCCCCCGTGCCGACCGGTCGTGTCGGCCCTTCTCCCGTCTTTCCCGGCCCCGTTGTCGGCCCCGGCCCCGTCCTCGGCCCCGATGTCGTCGTCATACCTCTCATCGTCGCGACGGCGAGGCCCGTCCTCGTCGTGACGGGGGACGAACCGCCGCTGCATCGAAGGATGTAGTGGGGACGGCGCCGGATCGAAGCACCATCCCGGACCGAAGAACCAGCGGGCCCGTCCTGCGGGCAGACCCTAGGTCGCGTCAGGCTTCCAGTCCTGGACGAGGAGCCCGAGCAGTACCTGGTCCAGGAACTCGCCCATCACCCAGGCCGAGGAGCGCAGTACGCCCTCGCGGACGAAGCCGTTGCGCTCGGCGGAGCGCAGCATCGCGGTGTTGTCCGACAGCGTCTCGATCTGCAGCCGCTGCAGGCCGCGCACGACGAAGCCGTAGTGGCACAGCACCGCGACCACGTCGGTGCCGTAGCCCTTGCCGCGGGAGGACGGCAGCAGCCCCAGTCCGATGTGCGCGGACCGATTGTGGTTGTCGATGCCCCACAGCACCGCGGTGCCGACCAGCGTGCCGCCGTCCAACTCCACCACGGAGAACTGGACGCGCCCCTGCTCCTTGTCGTCCACCACCAGCCGCGCGTCCTTCGACCCGGGCGTGATCGGCCGCCACGGCACGCCTTCGGCCCGCGAGGCGTTGACCACGTCGTCGTAGAGCTCGGCCCGCAGGATCGGGATGTCGTCCTCGTGCCGGGCCCTGAGCCCTACCTTGCCGCCCTTCAGCATGCGAGCTTCCTCCCGGAAAGGCACTAGTACGGGGTCTTCCTGCCCGCGATGTACGTGCGCAGCCGCCGGGTGTCCTGCTCGGTCCAGCCGTCCGGCGGTACGACGGCCGCCCAGCCGTCCACGGCGCCCGCCCCGTAGCGGTGGCCGTGCGGCGCCTGGACACCGTAGCTGACGGCCATGTCGACGGTGGTCTGCCAGAAGGCCACGAACGGGAACCAGTTGATCTCGGAGGTGATGTCGGGGCCCAGCGGCTCGTCCATCCACTCGGGCCGCTCGAACAGCAGGTCCGGGGACCACCAGACGATCGGGTCGGACGCGTTCTGCAGGTATACGACGCGCGGTGCCGCCCACGGGCCTCCGGCCGGGCGCCGCAGGTCGACCGCCGGGAACTGCGCGACGCGTACGTGCAGCCCGTTCCGGTACTGCGGCCGCCACACCGGGCTGCCCGGGTCGCGGTCCTCGCGCAACTGCCGGGAGAGCGGCGAGAAGTTGGGCGCGCCCAGCAGCAGGGCCCCGTCCGTGGCGTCCATGAGGTCCTCGACGGAGCCGAAGGACGCCTCGACCGCGTAGGCGCCCAGGCTCTCGCCGGTGACGACCAGCTTCGGGCGCCCGGCGGCCGGCAGCGTGTCCAGCCTGGCCCGTACGGCGTCGACGAGTTCGCGCGTGGCCTTGCCGGCCTTCTCCTTGTCGACGAGGAAGGAGACCCAGGAGGGGAGGTACGAGTACTGGACGGCGACGATCGCGGTGTCCCCGCCGTGCAGGTACTCCAGGGACTGGGCGACGTTCGAGTCGATCCAGCCGCTGCCCGTCGTGCCGGCGATGGCCAGCACCTTGCGGGTGAACGCCCCTGTGCGCTCCAGTTCGCGCACGGCGAGCCGGGCCTGCGCGCGGAACGGCGTGTTTCCGTCGTCCCCGTCGCCGAACACGCGCGGCAGCTGGGAGCTGACGTACACACGGACCGGGTCCTTGGCGGGGCGGCCGGTGTACGCGGAGATGTCGTGGCGCGTCGGCGTGGTGCCGGTGAAGTTGCGACCCTGGAAGCCCAGGTCCTGCCAGCCGAGCAGTGAGCCGGGGCCGCCGGAGACGTAGCGGGAGGCGGGGCGGGTGATGCCGTCCTTGGTGCCGCGGTTGGTGGCCTCGGCGATGCGGTCGGCGACGTCGACTATGCCCCGGTCGAAGACCACGTCCCGTATGCCGACGGTCACCGTCATCGCGGTGAGGGCCAGGCCCGCGCCGACGGCGACCGGTCGGGGCAGCCAGCCGCCGAGCGCCCGGATCAGCCGGCGCGCCCCCAGCCGTACGAGCCGCGCGACGAGGAGGAGCAGCGCGCACAGGGCGACCGCGGTCAGGGCGATCATCACGGTGTGCCAGGTGAGCGTGGGCGGCAGGCCCTGCAACTGGCGGAGCCTGCGCTGCATCTGGGCGCTCTCGGAGATGAGCGAGCCCGCCACGACCGGGCTGAGCAGCCAGTACGCCTGCCAGCCCCGGACGCGTACGGCCCTCCGTAACTCCGCGCGCGGCCGCCACCGTACGACCGCGCGCGGCAGGCCGCTGAGCGTAGCGCCGACCGCGTACCCGATCGCGGCCGTGATCCCGCCGATGACTCCCTGGAGGATCCATGGGCGGGGCACCAGAGAGGGCGTGAGGGACAGCCAGAAGAAGACCGTGGCGGCACACAGAGCGGTGAGGTCCGGCCAGCAGCGCACGACCCGGCGCGGGTCGGTCCGCTCCCGGTAGGGCAGCGCGGCGAACGCGGCGACCGCCCGAAGAGCGCTACGCGCGCGGGGGGCGGTGCGCGCCGGACGGCCCGGAGCGGGTGCGGGCCGGTCCGGCCCCGTCGTGTCGGCGCCGGGCGGCGCCGGGCCGGCCGGGTGGCTCGCGGCCGGGTGGCTCGGGCGGGTGTCGGGGGCCGGGTCCGGGGGCGGTCGGCGCGGTGTCGGGGCGGTGCCCGGAGCCGGCGGCGGGTGCTTCGCCGGTTCCGCGATGGACCGCCCCTCGGCACTCATGCGCCGAACGGTAGCCGTACGTTCGCCACGAACGCGAGCAGGTTGGCCCGCATCCGGTCGACCCGCTCCTCGACGGTGAGGGACTCCTCGTGGCGGGTGCGCAGGGCGGGCTGCCGCTTGCCGCGTACGTACAGCGGGCAGGCGAGGTCGGCGCAGATGTAGACGCCCACCGTGTTGCCGTCCCGCCCCGCGGCGCCCGCGCGCGGGGCGACGAGCAGCGAGACGCCCGACGACGCGTGCCCGGTCAGGCAGATCCGGCACAGACTGGACTTCACCGCGCTGGTCCTGGCCGCTTCCGGAACCCTCAGCGTGATGCCGACGGGCTTGCCGCCCGGAGCGTCCGGCGGCAGGACGATATGCGCGCGGAGCGGGGCTCCGGGGTCGCGCCAGCCCAGGAAGTCGAGGTCGCCCCAGGGGAGTTCGCCGAAGTCGGCCGGGAGTCTGAGCCGGGCCGCGTCGCCCTTCGAGCAGTTGACGAAGGACGCGCGGATCTGTCGGTCGGTGAGAGGTTCCACGTACCGGGACCGTACGGAAGGTGCCTGCACGCTGCATCTGATTTTCTGTTTAGCTCGCGCTGTGTGGGTACTCGGTGGCCATGAGTACACAAAAAGCGACAACAGGCGGCGGCGCCCAGACGCCCGCCACGCACCAGCCCATTTCGCTGGCCCAGGAGATCCAGGGCCGCGTGCGTACCTGCAGACCGGCACGCACGGACCGGGAGCCTGAAGACCCGGCGGCACAGGAGTGGAACATCGTGCTCGGCGAGGACTGACGCCTACCCGAGCAGGTGGGCGTAGCTCCTCGGGTGTTTCACCAGGTATTCGGGCAGTGTCATGGGCGCGTGTCCCGTCAGCCGCTCGACGGTGTCGGAGACCGCGCCCAGCTCCCCGCGCGCGATGGCCTCGTACGAGGTGACCCAGCCGTCGAGCTGCCACCCCTCGGCCCCGTACCCGCCCCGTGAGGCGTACGCCTCGTCGCGGGTCTCCGGCAGGTAGCGGATGGTACGGCCGGTGGCCCGGGACATCGCCTCGGCCGCCTCCGCGAGGGTGAACGCCTCGCCGCCCGTCACGTCGTAGGTGGCGCCGTCGTGCGCCGCCGGGCCGAGCAGCACGGTCGCCGCGACATCGGCGATGTCCTCGTGGGCGACGGCGGCGACGCGGCCGTTCCCGGCGGGGCCCCGGATGACCCCGTCCCGGCCGGTCATCGCCGGGATGCCCGCCAGGTACCAGCTGTCGCGCAGAAATGTGAACGACAGGCCGTCGTGGGCCCGGATGTACTGCTCGGTGTGCCAGTGGTCCCGGGCGAAGGTGAACGTGGCGTCGGGGGCGGCGCCCTGGAACGACAGGTAGACGACCCGGCCGATGCCCGCGGCCACCGCCGCGTCGACGGCGGTGCGGTGCTCGGTGACGCGGTCGGGGTTCTCGTGCCCCGACACCAGGAACAGCGTGTCGGCGCCGTCGAGCGCCCGGCGCATGGCGTCGGCGTCCCCGTAGGCGGCGGGTGGCGCCTTCACCGCGCCCGGGAGGTCCGGGAGGCGTGCCGGGTCGCGCCCGAGCTGCCGCAGCGGCACGCCCGCGACGGCCAGCCGGTCGGCGACGCGCCGCCCGACCCGGCCGCCGGCTCCGGTCACGGCCACGATCCCTGTCGGCTCTGCACCCATGCAGGCAGTCTCCGCCACGAGCGGATGCCCGTCACCTCGAACCGGTCCGGGTGCGGACCCTCCTCGTCACCGTGGCCGGGTCCGCTTGCCGCGTGCCGCTTGCCGCTTGCCGCGTCCGCCGTACGCCTCCGTCACCTCCAGGACGCGTGTCGTGATGCCCTCGCACCCCAGCTCCTTGTCCGCACCGCCGACCGTGAGCTTCAGGCGCCGTCGTCCTCCCCTTCGAGGTCGCCCTCGGTCTCCAGGAACACCTGCTTCAGGGCCTCCAGGACGGCCGGGTCGGGCTTGGCCCACATGCCGCGCGACTCGGCTTCGAGGAGGCGCTCGGCGATGCCGTGGAGGGCCCAGGGGTTCGCCTCCTGGAGGAAGGCGCGGTTCTCCGGGTCCAGGACGTACGTCTCCGTCAGCTTGTCGTACATCCAGTCGGCGACCACGCCGGTCGTGGCGTCGTAGCCGAAGAGGTAGTCGACGGTCGCCGCCAGTTCGAACGCGCCCTTGTAGCCGTGGCGGCGCATCGCCTCGATCCATCGCGGGTTCACCACGCGAGCGCGGAAGACCCTGGACGTCTCCTCCACCAGGGTCCTCGTCCGCACCGTCTCCGGGCGCGTCGAGTCGCCGATGTACGCCTCGGGAGCCGTGCCCCGCAGCGCGCGTACGGTGGCCACCATGCCGCCGTGGTACTGGAAGTAGTCGTCGGAGTCGGCGATGTCGTGCTCGCGGGTGTCCGTGTTCTTGGCGGCCACGGCGATGCGCTTGTACGCCGTCTCCATCTCGTCGCGCGCGGGGCGGCCGTCCAGGCCGCGGCCGTACGCGTAGCCGCCCCACACCGTGTACACCTCGGCCAGGTCGGCATCGGTGCGCCAGTCGCGGGAGTCGATGAGCTGGAGGACACCCGCACCGTACGTGCCCGGGCGCGAGCCGAAGATACGGGTCGTGGCGCGGCGTTCGTCACCATGGGCGGCCAGGTCGGCCCGGGTGTGGGCGCGGACGTGGTTGTCCGTGTCCGGCTCGTCCAGGGACGCCGCCAGCCGTACCGCGTCGTCCAGCAGGGCGACCGTGTGCGGGAACGCGTCCCGGAAGAAGCCCGAGATACGGAGCGTCACATCGATGCGGGGGCGGCCCAGTTCGGCCACCGGGACCGGCTCCAGGCCCGTCACACGGCGCGAGGCGTCGTCCCACACCGGGCGGATGCCCAGCAGCGCCAGGGCCTCGGCCACGTCGTCGCCGCTCGTGCGCATCGCGCTGGTGCCCCAGAGGGACAGGCCGACGGAGGTGGGCCACTCGCCGTTGTCGGTGCGGTAGCGCTCCAGGAGGGAGTCGGCCAGGGCCTGGCCGGTCTCCCAGGCCAGGCGCGACGGTACGGCCTTGGGGTCGACCGAGTAGAAGTTCCGGCCCGTCGGCAGGACGTTCACCAGGCCCCGCAGGGGGGAGCCGGACGGGCCCGCCGGGACGAAGCCGCCGTTCAGGGCGTGCACCGCGTGTTCCAGTTCGTTCGTCGTCGCGGCGAGACGCGGGACGACCTGCCGGGCGGCGAAGTCCAGGATGTCGGCCACGGCGCGGCCGTGCCCCTCCGCCACGGACCCCACGGCCGCCGGGTCCCAGTCGGCCGCCTCCATGGCCTCGACCAGGGCGCGCGCCTTCGCCTCCGCCTCGTCGGCCGTCGTGCGGGTCGCGGCGGACTCGTCCAGGCCGAGCGCCTCGCGCAGCCCGGGCAGCGCCTGTGTGCCGCCCCAGATCTGGCGGGCGCGCAGGATGGAGAGGACCAGGTTGACCCGCTCGGGGCCGGTGGGGGCGCCGCCGAGGACATGCAGACCGTCCCTGATCTGCGCGTCCTTGACCTCGCACAGCCATCCGTCGACGTGCAGCAGGAAGTCGTCGAAGCCGTCGTCGTCGGGCCGGTCCTCCAGGCCGAGGTCGTGGTCGAGCCTGGCGGCCTGGATGAGGGTCCAGATCTGCGCGCGGATCGCCGGGAGCTTCGACGGGTCCATGGAGGAGATCTGCGCGTACTCGTCGAGCAGCTGCTCCAGGCGCGCGATGTCGCCGTACGAGTCGGCGCGCGCCATCGGCGGCACCAGGTGGTCGACGAGCGTCGCGTGGACGCGGCGCTTGGCCTGGGTGCCCTCGCCCGGGTCGTTGACCAGGAACGGGTACACCAGCGGCAGGTCGCCGAGGGCCGCGTCGGGGCCGCACGCCGCCGAGAGGCCGGCGTTCTTGCCGGGCAGCCACTCCAGGTTGCCGTGCTTGCCCAGGTGGACCATGGCGTCCGCGCCGAAACCGCCGTCCGCGCGCGAGGAGGCGATCCAGCGGTAGGCGGCCAGGTAGTGGTGGGACGGCGGCAGGTCCGGGTCGTGGTAGATCGCGATCGGGTTCTCGCCGAAGCCGCGCGGCGGCTGGATGAGGACCAGCAGATTGCCGCGCCGGAGGGCGGCGAGCACGATGTCGCCGTCCGGGTCGCCTTCGGCGGTACGGGACCGGTCGAGGAACATCTCGCCGGGCGGCGGGCCCCAGTGCTCCTCCACCTGCTCGCGCAGCTCCGCCGGGAGCGTGGCGAACCAGCGCTTGTAGTCGGCGGCCGGGATACGGACCGGATTACGGGCGAGCTGCTCCTCGGTGAGCCACTCCTGGTCGTGGCCGCCGGCCTCGATCAGCGCGTAGATCAGCTCGTCGCCGTCGCCGGAGACCAGGCCGGGGATGTCCTCCTCGGGCCCGAAGTCGTAGCCCTCCTCGCGGAGGCGGCGCAGCAGGGCCACGGCCGACGCGGGGGTGTCGAGGCCGACGGCGTTGCCGATGCGGGAGTGCTTGGTCGGGTACGCGGAGAGGACCAGCGCCAGGCGCTTCTCGGCGTTCGGGATGTGGCGGAGGCGGGCGTGGCGTACGGCGATCCCGGCGACGCGGGCCGCGCGCTCGGGGTCGGCGACGTACGCGGGCAGGCCGTCCTCGTCGATCTCCTTGAAGGAGAACGGGACGGTGATGAGCCGCCCGTCGAACTCGGGCACGGCGACCTGGCTGGCGGCGTCCAGCGGGGAGAGCCCCTCGTCGTTCTCCTCCCAGGCGCCGCGCGACCCGGTCAGGCACAGGGCCTGGAGGACCGGCACGTCGAGCTGGGCGAGCGCGCCCGCGTCCCACGCCTCCTCGTCACCGCCCGCCTGCGCCTCGGCGGGCTTGGTGCCACCCGCCGCGAGGACGGTGGTGACGACGGCGTCGGCGCCGCGCAGCCGCTCGAGCAGCTCGGGCTCGGGGGCGCGGAGGGAAGCCACGTACAGGGGGAGCGCCCGGCCGCCGGCGTCCTCGATGGCGTCGCAGAGGGCGCCGACGAAGGCGGTGTTGCCGCTCATGTGGTGGGCGCGGTAGTAGAGCACGGCGACGGCCGGAGCGTCGGTGCCGGCCTCGGTCCTCCGGGGCGCCCGCTCCAGCGGGCCCCACGTGGGGGCGGGCGCCGGGGGCTCGAAGCCATGGCCGGTGAGGAGGACCGTGTCGGAGAGGAACCGGGCGAGCTGGTCCAGATTGTCCGGTCCGCCGTGCGCGAGGTAGGCATGCGCCTCGGTGGCGACGCCGATGGGGACGGTGGACGCCTCCATCAGCTGGGCGTCGGGGGCCTGTTCGCCGGTCAGGAAGACGACCGGCCGGGCCTGTGCCCTGAGCAGGTCGATGCCCTCCTCCCAGGCACGCAGGCCGCCGAGGAGGCGTACGACGACGAGGTCGACGCCGTCGAGGAGCCCGGCCAGGTCGTCGACGGGGACGCGGGCGGGGTTGGCGAACCGGTACTCGACGGGACCGCCGGCCGCACGGGCGCTCAGCAGGTCGGTGTCGGAGTGCGACAGCAGCAGGATCACGGCGTGCCGGGCCTTCCTCGGGGTGTCCTCGCCCCGGGTGGTCGTGGGTGGCGGGAGTTCCTGACTCACCGGGCCCTGGTGGGGACCGGCTCACAGTGGCGGGACCGCGCCGGATTCGCACCGGGCTTCCTCCCTAGGGTCCTGGGACCCTGTGCCGTCTGCATAGTAGAGGCTGCGCGTATGCTCGCCGCCATGCCGCCCAGCTCATCAAAGCCCCGGAACGGGGGCGAAACTCCCATACGGGACCGCTCTCCGGACCGGGACCGCGCTCCCGGCCGCGCCCCCGGCCGGGACCCGGAGAGCGACCGCGTACGCCACCGTGGCGACGCCTGCCCCGGCGCGCTGCGGCTGCACGGCGCGGACGACGGCGGACTGGCCCGTCTCCGCCTCCCCACAGGCACCCTGACGGCAGATCAGGTCCATGCGCTGGCCGATGCGGCCGACCGGCTCGGCGACGGCCGGCTCGGGGTCACCTCGCGCGGCAACATCGACCTGCGCGGACTCCCCGACGACTGCGGCCTCGCCCTCGCGGAGCTGCTCGCCGACGCGGGACTGCTGCCCTCGGCGGCACACGAACGTGTACGGAACATGGTGGTGTCGCCGCTCGCCGGCCTCGACGGACGGGCGTACGGGGAGGCGCGGTTGTGGGCGCGCACGCTGGACGCGCTGCTGTGCGCCGAGGCGTGGACGACGGCGCTCTCGGGGCGCTTCCTGTTCGCCGTGGACGACGGGCGGGGCGATGTGGCCGGCCTGGGCGGCGATGTGACGTTGCTCGCAGAGCCGGACGGCCACGCTCTGGTACGGATCGGGGGCCGGGCGTGGCGGGTGTCGGCGGCGGATGCGCCGCGCGCCGCGCTGGCGGCGGCCGAGGCGTTCCTCGCGGCCGCCCGGGACGCGGGCACGGGTGCCTGGCGGGTGGCCGAACTTCCGGCGGGGCAGGACGTGAACGTGACGGAGTACCTGGAGCGGGCGGCCGTGCCCGCGGAGCGCGCCGCCCCGGAGCCGCTCCCCGTGGCGCCGCCGCCGGAGCCCGGCCTCGTCGGCGACCGCGCCGTGTCGGTCACGGCCCCGCTCGGGCGGGTCACCAGCGACCAGTTCCGCGCCCTGGAGCCGGAGCCGGGCGGCGAGGTGCGGGTCACACCCTGGCGCGGCTTCGTCGTGGCGGGCTTCCCCGACCGCGCGGCGGCCGAGGCCCGGCTGGCGGCGCTGGACGCAGCCGGCCACCTCACCCGCCCGGACTCGCCCTGGCTCGGCGTCAGCGCCTGCACGGGCAGGCCGGGCTGCGGGAAGGCCCTGGCCGACGTACGGGCGGACGCACGCCCCCTGGAACACGGCCTGCCCGTCCACTGGTCGGGCTGCGAGCGCCGCTGCGGTCACCCGCAGGGCGCGTGGGTGGACGCCCTGGCCACCGGCGACGGCACGTACGAGATCACCGTCCGAGACGACGTACAGAAGAGATGAGCGGGAGCACAGTGTTCGACTACGAGAAGGACGGGGCGGAGATCTACCGCCAGTCCTTTGCCACGATCCGCGCCGAGGCGGATCTCGCGGGACTGCCCGCCGACGTCAGCCAGGTCGCCGTGCGGATGATCCACGCCTGCGGCATGGTCGACCTCGTCCGCGACCTCGCGTACACCCCGCAGGTCGTGTCCCGCGCCCGCGCCGCCCTCCGTTCCGGCGCGCCGGTCCTGTGCGACGCGCAGATGGTCGCGAGCGGCGTCACCCGTAAGCGGCTGCCCGCCGGCAACGACGTGGTCTGCACGCTCTCCGACCCGTCCGTGCCGGACCTCGCCGCGGAGCTGGGCACCACGCGGAGCGCGGCCGCCATGGAGCTGTGGCGGGACCGTATGGAGGGCTCGGTCGTGGCGATCGGCAACGCGCCCACCGCACTGTTCCGCCTCCTGGAGATGATCCGCGACGGCGCGCCCCGTCCGGCGGCCGTGCTCGGCATCCCGGTCGGGTTCATCGGCGCCGCCGAGTCCAAGGACGCGCTGGCGGACTCGGACCTGGGTCTCGACCACATCGTCGTACGGGGCCGGCGCGGTGGCAGCGCCATGGCGGCCGCCGCGGTCAACGCGATCGCGAGCGAGGCGGAATGAGCACGCGGGTTTCACGTGAAACAGGGGCCGCCGGGACCGGAAAGCTGTACGGCGTCGGGCTCGGCCCCGGCGATCCGTCGCTGATGACCCTCCGCGCGGCTGAGGTCATCGCCGAGGCCGACGTCGTGGCGTACCACTGCGCCCGGCACGGCCGCTCCATCGCCCGCTCCATAGCGGCGAAGCACCTCCGTGACGACCACATCGAGGAGCGGCTCATGTATCCGCTCACGGTGGAGACGACGGACCACCCGGGCGGCTACCGAGGCGCGCTGAACGACTTCTACGAGGAGGCGTCGGCCCGTCTGGCCGCGCACCTGGACGCCGGACGGACGGTCGCCGTCCTCGCGGAGGGCGACCCGCTCTTCTACGGCTCGTACCAGCACATGCACAAGCGCCTGGCGCACCGCTACGGGACGGAGGTCGTCCCGGGCGTCACCTCGGTCAGCGCGGCCGCGGCGACGATCGGCAAGCCGCTGGTGGAGGCCGAGGAGATCCTGACGATCATCCCGGGCACGCTGCCGGAGGAGGAGCTGACGGCCCGGCTGGCGGCGACGGACTCGGCGGTGGTGATGAAGCTGGGGCGCACGTTCCCCGCGGTGCGCCGCGCCCTGGAGCGTACGGACCGGCTGGACGACGCCCACTACGTCGAGCGGGCCACCATGGAGGGTCAGCGCACCGAGCCCCTGGCGGACGTGGACCCGGACTCGGTGCCGTACTTCTCGGTGGCGGTGCTCCCGTCCCGCGTCGACACGGGACCGGCCGCCCCCGCCGCCGGCCGGGGCGAGGTCCTGGTGGTCGGCACCGGCCCGGCGGGACCCCGGTGGCTGACGCCCGAGACGCGCGGCGCGCTGGCGTCGGCGACGGATCTGGTGGGCTACACGACGTACCTGGACCGGGTTCCGGTGCGGCCGGGCCAGCGGCGGCACGGCTCCGACAACAAGGTCGAGTCGGAGCGCGCCGAATTCGCCCTGGACCTGGCTCGGCGCGGGCGGCGCGTGGCGGTGGTGTCGGGCGGCGACCCGGGTGTGTTCGCCATGGCGACGGCGGTCCTGGAGGTCGCGTCGCGGGAGGAGTACGCGGACGTGCCGGTACGCGTACTGCCGGGCGTGACGGCCGCGAACGCGGCGGCGGCGAAGGCGGGCGCCCCGCTCGGCCACGACTACGCCACCATCTCGCTGTCGGACCGCCTCAAGCCCTGGGAGGTCATCGCGGAGCGACTGCGCGCGGCGGCCTCCGCCGACCTGGTGCTCGCCCTCTACAACCCGGGCTCCCGCAGCCGCACCTGGCAGGTCGCCAAGGCCCGTGAGCTGCTCCTGGAGCACCGCGCCCCGGACACGCCGGTGGTCGTCGCGCGGGACGTGGGCGGCGCTGAGGAGTCCGTACGGGTGCTGGCGCTGGTGGATCTGGACCCGGCCGAGGTCGACATGCGCACACTGCTCCTGATCGGCTCGTCGCAGACCCGGGCGGTGCGGCGGGCGGACGGCACCACGGTGGCGTGGACGCCCCGGAGGTACCCGGAGGCGTAGCCCTTCTTCGGCCGGAGCCCGGAGGGCGGCCGGGTGCCGGAGGGCGGCCGGGTGCCGGAGGGCGGCCGGGTGCCGGTGTGACACCCGGACCGCCCCCGGATCTCGGCGAGCGGCGGCGGGAGCAGCCGAATCCCTCTCCCCGACAGCCGCGATCCGCCTGATCAACAGGTGACCGTCACCTGGTCAGCGGGCCTCGGCGAAGGCCCGCCCCTCGTGGTCGTCGGACCCGCAGGAACGCCGCTCGTCGGCGGTCATCTTGCGGGTCTTGACGACCACGACGTTGTTCTTCCCGTCCGTCCCGTTCTTGGCGGGCCCGGTGATGGTGTCCTTCCAGAACCAGTAGTAGTGCCCCCACTTGGGGCTGTCGTAGTGGGTCTGCCAGGTGCCGGAGACCCGCTGCATGACCTGGGCGCGGGAGATCCAGCCGACCTCACCGGGCCTGACGGTCATGTGGAGGGAGCTGCCCTCGGTGTGGGTGCTGGACCAAGTATGGCCGTAAGTCGCCGTTACGCTGAGGTCGACGAGGCCCGCGATCTTGCCGCCCGCGGTGACCGAGACGCCCACGGAGTCGGTGGAGCCGACCGAGTCGGACCAGCTCATGGTCTGGGTGGCGTCCGAGGTACTGCAGTTGTAGAGGGAGTCCGAGACCTGGCGGAACTCCCCCAGGTACGCCTCGCCGAGCACGGGCTCGTTGAAGGTGCATTTCCCGAGGCCCGACGCGCAGTCGCCCGTCAGCTCCTGGCGGGTCGGCTGGTCGGCGGCCGCGGCGGGCGAGGCGCCGAGGGCGAGCCCGGCGGCTGCGGCCAGGAAGATGCCGGTGAGGCGGGCGGCTCGGCGCGCCGGGCGGCGGCGCCGTATGAGGCGTGACATCGTCATCGCTGGTCGTACCTGCTTTCACGCTGTGCCGAGGGGGTCGGAGGGCGGCAACTGGCCACCGTGCTCCGCCTGTTGAGCGTGGGATTGTGCCAGGCACACCCACGCCCCCCACGCTTTCGAGCCAGCCGTGCGCTACACTTGGACAGTCGCCCAATACGAACGCCCAAGGAGGCCGCACATGGCACCCCCCACCGCCGCGGAAAGGGGCCGCGAGGTCCGTACGCGACTGCTGGCCGCGGCCGGCGGGCTCATCGGCGAGCTGGGCTGGACCGCCGTGAGCACCCGGATCGTCGCCGAGCGCGCCGGGGTGCGCCCCGGCCTGGTGCACTACCACTTCGAGTCCCTCCAGGACCTGCTCCGCAAGGCCGCCCTGGATGTGATGCGGCCCCTCCTGGACGGGGCGACCACGGCGTTCGAGGCGGCGCCCACCCCGGCCGACGGCGCGGAGGCGCTGCTGGCCTCCCTGGACGAGCTGTCCGGGGACACGCCGGAGGCCCTGCTGTTCACCGAGGCGTTCATGACGGCGACGAGGGACAAGGAACTGCGCGCCGCCATGGCCGAGTTGGTGGCGGCCTTCCACACCTCCGTGTCCACCGCCCTGGCCCGCGCGGGCCACAAGAACCCCGACGCCGCGGCGACGCTCCTCATGACCGCCCTGGACGGCTACGTCCTGCACAAGTCGCTGAACCCGGCGCTGTCGACCGCCTCGATCGCGCCTCTGATCAGGGAGTTCATGACGCCCTGACGCCCTGACGCTCTGACGCCCTCAGTGACCCATTGACGCACGAACCGGAGGAAACCGATGCAAGCACTCGTCTGCGGTGCGGGAATCGCGGGTCTCACCCTGGCGGCCCGGCTCAGGCACCACGGCTGGGACGTCCTCGTGGTGGACCACGCCCCCGGCCCACGCCCGCAGGGCTACATGATGGACTTCTTCGGCCCCGGCTACGAGGCGCTGACGGCCATGGGCCTGCTGCCCCGCCTCAAGGAACTGGGCTACCGGACCAAGGAATTCCGCTACATCGACGAGCGGGGCGGCAAGCGCGCGGGGCTCGCCTACTCCCGCTTCGAGAAGGCGGCACGCGGCGGCATGGTCAGCATCATGCGCCCGGACCTGGAGCGGCTGCTGCGGGAGGCGGCCGAGGAGTACGGCGCGGAACTCCGCTACGGGACCACCGTGGACGCGGTGACCGACACCGGAGGGGTGACCCTCTCGGACGGCACCCGGCACACCCCGGACCTGGTCGTCGGCGCGGACGGCATCCACTCCCACATCCGCGAGCTCCTCTTCGGCCCCGAACAGGACCACCTCCGCCACCTGGGCATGCGGACAGCCGCCTGGGTCTTCGCCGACGACACGGTCTTCCAGCGGGTCAAGGACCGCTTCGTGCTCACCGACACGACCCACCGCCAACTCGGCTTCTACGGCCTGCGGGACGGCCGCGTGGCGGCGTTCGCCGTGCACCGCACCGACCCCGCACTCCCGGAGGACCGCCGCGACGCCCTGCGCCAGGTGTTCGCCGGCATGGGCCCGCTGGCGGACCGGGCCCTCTCCCAGTGTCCGCCGAGCCACGAGGTGTACTACGACGTGGTCGCCCAGAGCGTCGTACCGCACTGGTCACACGGCAATGTCACCCTCATCGGCGACGCCGCCCACGCCGTCTCCCTCATCGCGGGGCAGGGCGCGTCCCTGGGCGTCGCCGGGGCCTACCTCCTCGCCGAGCGCCTGAAGGCGGCCGACTCCGTCCCCGCCGCCCTCGCGGAGTACGAGCGCCGCTGGCGTCCCGTGACCACCGAGGTCCAGACCGGCGCCCGCGACCGCATCGCCGACTGGTTCCTCCCCACCACGTCGACCCAGCTCCTGGTCCGCCGCTGGGCCTTCCGCGCCATGGCCCTCCCCGGCCTCGACAGCCTTTTCGGCGCCGCCTTCTTCCCCGCCACCCGCCACTCGGTCACAGAGCTGAGCGCCTGACGGGGGCGCCGTCGAGGCGCGCGTGAAGGCCCCCGTTCAGCCGTCCAGGGACCGGACCCAGACCGCCGCCTCCTCCACCGTCGCCGCCACCGGCACCCCGGCCGGGACCGGCGGGCGGCGGACGATCACCACGGGGACGCCGGCCTCGCGGGCCGCCGTGAGTTTCGGGGACGTGGCCGTGCCGCCGCTGTCCTTGGTGACCAGGACGTCGATCCCGTACGTACGGAGGACCTCCCGCTCGCCGTCCAGCGTGAACGGGCCCCGGTCCAGCAGGACCTCCATACGGGGCGGGTGCGGGGCCTCCGGGGGGTCGACCGAGCGGACCAGGAACCAGGCCTCGCTCACGCCCGCGAACGCCGCCAGGCCCATGCGGCCCGTCGTCAGGAAGACCCGGCCGCCCCTACGCCGTACGGCCTCCGCGGCCTCCTCCAGGGAGGCCACCTCGTGCCAGTCGTCGCCCTCCACGGGGGTCCACCCGGGGCGCCGCAGGGCGAGCAGGGGAACATGGGTCGTGGCGGCGGCCCGCGCCGCGTTGAAACTGATCGTCCCCGCGAAAGGGTGAGTGGCGTCGATGACCGCGTCCACCTGGTGCTCGCGCAGCCAGCGGGCGAGGCCCTCCGGCCCGCCGAACCCGCCCACCCGGACCTCCCCGGGCGGCAGCTTCGGGGCTGCCACGCGGCCTGCCAGCGAACTGGTCACCCGGACACCGTCCGCGCACAGCGCCCCGGCGAGCCGACGGCCCTCCGTGGTGCCGCCGAGGATCAGTACGTGGCGAACATGCATCGGGAACCGTCCATGAGTACGAGCGGGGGGCGCAGCGCCCAACTCAAGCACACCGGCCTCCGGCCCGGCTGGACGACCGGTGCCTGCGCGACAGCGGCGACCACGGCCGCGTACACCGCGCTCCTGACCGGGGACTTTCCCGACCCGGTCACCATCACGCTGCCCAAGGGGCAGACGCCCGCCTTCGCGCTCGCGGTGGAGGAGCGGGCGGACGGGTACGCCACGGCCGGGGTCGTGAAGGACGCGGGCGACGACCCTGACGTCACCCATGGGGCGCTCGTGCGGGCGACGGTGCGGCCGCTGCCGACCGGCTCCGGGGTCGTGTTCCGCGCCGGGCCCGGTGTGGGGACCGTCACCCGGCCGGGCCTGCCCCTGGACGTGGGGGAGCCGGCCATCAACCCCGTGCCCCGGCAGATGATCCGCGACCATGTCGCGAAGGTCGCCGCCGAGCACGGCGGCAGCGGGGACGTCGAGGTGACCGTCTCCGTCGACCACGGCGAGGAGATCGCCCGTTCCACGTGGAACCCGCGCCTGGGCATCCTCGGCGGTCTTTCCATCCTCGGTACGACAGGGGTCGTCGTCCCGTACTCGTGCTCGGCGTGGATCGACTCCATCCGGCGCGGCGTCGACGTGGCTCGTGCGGCGGGCCGTACACATGTCGCGGGCTGCACCGGCTCCACCTCCGAGAAGACGGTGGTGTCCCTGTACGACCTGCCGGAGGACGCCCTCCTGGACATGGGCGACTTCGCGGGCGCCGTGCTGAAGTACGTCCGCCGCCACCCGGTGGACCGCCTCACCGTCTGCGGCGGCTTCGCCAAGCTGTCCAAGCTGGCGGCGGGGCATCTGGACCTGCACTCGGCGCGGTCGCAGGTCGACAAGGGGTTCCTGGCGGAGCTGGCCCGGGCGGCGGGCGCCGACGAGGAGCTGGCGGCCGAGGTGGCCGACGCGAACACGGGGCTGGCGGCCCTCCAGTTGTGCGCCGCCCGGGGTGTCCCGCTGGGCGACCGCGTCGCCGAGGTGGCACGGGACCAGGCGCTGGACGTTCTGCGGGGCGCGCCGGTGGTGGTGGACGTGGTGTGCATCGACCGCGCGGGCACGGTGGTGGGCCGCAGCGCCCCGCGCTAGGACCTCGCCGCCGGGGCACGGGGACCGGGCGGGGGCGGGGCGCGGACGGGGGAGGCGGACGGGGGCGCGGACGGGGACGCGGACGGGGGGCGCGGACGGGCCGGGGCCGGGCGCGGACGGGGACGCGATGGCCCCGGCCGGGGCGGCGGCCACGACGGCGGCGAGACCGTCTGCGCCCGTCGGTTAACGTGGCGGCGCTGGGACAGGTCGGCCACAGGGGGGCGTGATGTATCCGGAGGGGAAGCCGTACGACCAGGGAATGCTCGACGTCGGGGACGGCAATCTCGTGCACTGGGAGGTGCACGGCAATCCCGCCGGCAAGCCCGCACTCGTCGTGCACGGCGGTCCCGGTTCCGGCTGTCACCCGCGAGCCGTGCGCCCCTTCGACCCGGACCGCTACCGCGTCGTCCTCATGGACCAGCGCGGCTGCGGCCGCAGCACCCCACACGCCGGCGACCCGACCACCGACATGACCGTCAACACCACGCGCCACCTGGTCGCCGACATGGAGCGCCTCCGGGTCCACCTGGGCGTCGACCGGTGGCTGCTGTACGGCGGCTCGTGGGGCTCGACGCTGATCCTGGCATACGCCGAACGCCACCCGGACCGTGTCTCCGAGATCGTCATCTCCGCCGTCACGACGACCCGCCGCTCCGAGATCGCCTGGCTGTACGAGGGCGTGGGCCGGTTCTTCCCGGAGGCGTGGGAACGCTTCCGGACCGGCTCCGGCACGGACGCCCGTACGGCCGCCGAGCTCGTCGCCGCCTACGCCCGCCTCACCTGCCATCCGGACCCGGCCATACGGGAGAAGGCGACGGCCGACTGGTGCGCCTGGGAGGACGCGGTGGTCTCCCTGGAGGGCGCGGGTGCCCCGTACGGGGACCGGCCGGACGCCGCGCGCCTCGCCCTGGTCCGGATCTGCTCGCACTACTTCGCGCACGGAGCCTGGCTGGAGGAAGGCGCCCTGCTGCGCGACGCGCACCGGCTCGCGGGCATTCCGGGCGTTCTCGTCCACGGTCGCCTCGACCTGGGCGGGCCGCTCAGCACCGCGTGGGAGCTCGCCCGGGCGTGGCCGGACGCGGAGCTGACCGTCGTGAACGACTCGGGGCACCTCGGCACCGAGGCGACACGGACTCAGATCCGCGCCGCGCTGGACCGATTCGCCGTGAATCGGCCCCTTGCGTGACCCCACAGGCGCAAGCCACCGTGCGACCTGCCTCCCCGGGCACGATCATCGACCCATGAGCACCCCCACCATCCGCCTCGCCCAACAGCCGGAAGCGGACTCCCTCCTCGCGCGCAGCCCCCTCGCGGCACTCACCGGCATGCTGCTGGACCAGCAGGTCCCCATGGAGTGGGCGTTCGCCGGCCCGTACACGATCGCCCAGCGCATGGGCGCCGACGACCTGGACGCGCACGCCATCGCGGCGTACGACCCCGAGGCGTTCGCGGCGCTGCTCTCCGCCAAGCCGGCCGTGCACCGCTATCCCGGCTCCATGGCGCAGCGCATCCAGCAGCTCTGCCGGTTCCTGGTCGAGGAGTACGACGGGGACGCCACGGCCGTCTGGTCGGACGCCACGAGCGGCAAGGAACTGCTGGCCCGGCTCCAGGCGCTGCCCGGGTTCGGCAAGCAGAAGGCCCAGATCTTCCTGGCGCTGCTGGGCAAGCAGTACGGCGTACGACCCAGGGGTTGGCGGGAGGCGGCAGGCCCCTACGGAGAGGCGGGGTCGTACCGGTCGGCGGCGGACATCACCGGCCCGGAGACGCTCGCGAAGGTGCGCGCCTACAAGCAGGAGGCGAAGCGGGCGGCAAAGGCCGCGAAAGCCGGCAAGGAAGGCAAGTCGCAGTAGCTTCATGCCGCCAAGGCTCCCTCCGGCACGGGAAGTTCTGCGTCGAATTACCCACAGCTCCAGCAATTCGTATGAATAATCGCGTGAGTTGTGGCACATCTGTTCACAGAAGCCCGGCTGATCGCTAGCTTCCCTTCAACCTCGTCCACACGGGAAGGAACTCTGTGAAGGCATCCCATCGCAGAGCCGTGGCCACCCTGGCCGCAGCCGCAATCGCGACCCCGCTTCTGCTGGCCTCCGCCGCTCCCGCATCCGCCGACCGTCACAACCCGGCCAAGGATGCGTCGAAGCTCGCCCGGAAGCTGGTCAAGTCGGCCTCCGCCGACAGCGCCTACCAGCACCTGCAGAAGTTCCAGCAGATAGCCGACACGACGGACGGCAACCGCGCCGCCGGCACGCTCGGTTACGACGCCTCGGCGGCGTATGTGTACCAGCAGCTCAAGAAGGCCGGGTACGACGTCTCGTACCAGGAGTTCGAGTTCATGTACACGGAGACGCAGGCGCAGAAGCTCGCCGTCGTCTCGCCCGCGCCCCGCGACGTCTCGATCTCCGCGATGACGTACACCAAGTCGACCCCGGTCGGCGGCACCAAGGCCGCACTCGTCGCCGCTCCGGTGGACGACGACGGCTCGAACGGCTGCGAGCCGACCGACTTCGCGTCCGACACGTTCAGCGGCAAGATCGCGCTCATCAAGCGCGGCGGCTGCACGTTCGCCGCGAAGCAGGAGAACGCCGCCGCCGCGGGCGCCGTCGGCGCCATCATCTACAACCATCTGGAGGGCAACCTGGCCGGCACGCTCGGTTCACCCGAGGCCGGCAAGATCCCGACGGGTGGCATCACCAAGGCGGAGGGCGAGGCGCTCGCCGCCGACCTGGCCGCCGGCCCGGTCGAGGTGAACCTGGAGATCCGCCAGATACAGGAGATGCGGACCACGCGGAACGTCATCGCCGAGACCCAGCGTGGCAACGCCGCCAACACCGTGATGCTCGGCTCCCACCTGGACTCGGTCATCGCGGGCCCGGGCATCAACGACAACGGTTCCGGTTCGGCCGGTCTGCTCGACGTGGCGCTGAAGTTCGCCAAGCACAAGCACAAGACCACCAACAAGGTGCGGTTCGCCTGGTGGGGCGCGGAGGAGAACGGCCTCCTCGGCTCCGAGCACTACGTCGGCGCCCTCGACGAGCTCGGCCGCAAGGAGATCAAGCTCTACCTCAACTTCGACATGATCGCCTCGCCGAACTACGGCCTGTTCGTGTACGACGGCAACGACTCCGACGGCGTCGGCGCCCCGGCCGGACCGGAGGGCTCCGCCCAGCTCGAGCGCGACATCAACGAGTTCCTCGACAAGCGGGGCCGCCCGCACGAGGGCACCGACTTCACCGGCCGTTCCGACTACGGCCCGTTCATCGAGGTCGGCATCCCGTCCGGCGGCACGTTCACCGGCGCGGAGGGCATCAAGACCGAGGCGCAGGCCGAGAAGTTCGGAGGCACGGCGGGCCAGGCGTACGACTCCTGCTACCACGCCGCGTGCGACGACATCAACAACATCGACATGACCGCGTTCGACGTCAACATCGACGTCATCGCCAACGCGGTGGGCACCTACGCCCACGATCTGAGCTCGCTGCGCAAGCCGGTCGAGTTCGTCCCGACGGGCGGCGACGCGGGCAGCGGCGGCGGTCTGCACGAGGACGACGACCACGAGGTCACCGAGTAACGACCGGCCCGCCGCCGGACAGCCTCGGGCAGTCACCGGGCAGTCACCGGGCAGTCGCCGGGCTGACAACCGGACGGCCACCGGGCCAGGTGTGCCGCCGCAGGAGGGTCCCCTCCTGCGGCGGCACACCGCCCCACGCACCGACCACTCACCAGAAATGCCTGATATTTCCGAATTATGACTCCCTGTTCGGCATGGCACCGGCGTCGCGTGGCTGCGCCGGGAGCCGCTCGCCCGGTAGGCTTTCCGTGTGATCTTCAAGCGCATCGGTAACGGGCGGCCGTATCCCGACCACGGCCGGGAAAGCACCCGGCAGTGGGCGGATGTCGCGCCGCGTCCGGTCCGCCTCGATCAGCTCGTGACGACCAAGGGCCAGCTGGACCTCGAGACGCTCCTCGCCGAGGACTCGACGTTCTACGGGGATCTCTTCGCGCACGTCGTGAAGTGGCGAGGCGACCTGTACCTCGAGGACGGTCTCCACCGCGCCGTACGCGCGGCCCTGCAGCAGCGGCAGGTGCTGCACGCCCGCGTGCTGGAACTCGACTGACCCTTTCCGGGAAGTTTCCCACCCGTCCGGCCCTCAGCTGCTGATCGTTTAGTAGGCATAGTCACCGGGCCGCATTACGCTGCGCCCATGAGCATGCTCACTCCCCCCGGTATGGGCGGAAAGTACCGCGTCACGGGCAAGACGTACCCCCGCATGCGCCGTCCCCGCCGCCGCGGCCGAATCGTCGTGGCGACCATCACCGCGGCCGCCGCCCTCGGCATGGCCGGCTGGGGAACGCTCCAGCTCATCGATGTGTTCGGTGGTGGCAGCGGAGACACGGCGCGGCATACGACCGCCGGATCCACCTGCGAGGCCGCGAGTCCGTCGCCCGCGCGGGCCGTCGCCCTCCCGAAACCGGCCGACATCACGGTGAACGTCTACAACGCGACACCGCGGGGCGGGCTGGCCAAGTCGACGGCCGACGAGCTGAAGAAGCGTGGCTTCGCGATCGGCAAGATCGGCAACGCTCCGGAGGCGTACGACAAGAAGGTGCCGGGCCCCGGGATACTCCTCGGCGCACCCGGGGCCGTGAAGGGCGCCTTTCCGGTGCTGGGCACTCAGCTCCAGGGCGCGGTGACCAAGACGGACACCCGCGCGACCGCGGACGTCGATCTGATCATCGGCACCGGCTTCCAGTCCCTGGCCACCCCGGGCGACGCGACGGTCGCGATGACGGCACTCCTCCACCCGGAGCCGGAGAAGCCGGGCTGCGCGCCCACGAAGAAGAAGCAGTAGCCGGCGGGCGAGCCACCGGCTCAGTCAACGGGCCGTCCCAGAAAGGCCCCCGAGCCCCGAACACCCGGGCCCGCGAGCGTCCTCCGCGCGAAGGCGCCCACGCCGGGATCAGCCGAGGAGTTCGGCGCGGCCGACCGGTTCCCGGCGCGGCGGCCGTTGATCGGGTACCGCTCGACGGAGGAGCGCCGGGACACCTCCTCGGGCACCGCACACTGGATCTCACCGACGGGCCGGTGGTCCCGCGTGAGCGCCGGTGAGTGATCATCGTTCCGTCGGCGGCACGCGGGTTCCCCTCGCCACCGATGTCCTGACGGGGAATGCAGCACCCACCCGCCGGGGCGCGCCCGTGGCTCGCCCCAGCAGGTGCCGGACAGTCAGGGCGCTCCCGAGCGGGTCGCGCCCCGGAAGGGTCAGTCCGCGGTGCCGTACATGCGGTCGCCGGCGTCGCCGAGACCGGGGACGATGTAGCCGTGGTCGTTGAGCCGCTCGTCGACCGCCGCGGTGACGACGGTGACCGGCGTCCCCGCCAGCTCCCGCTCCATGACCTCGACGCCCTCCGGCGCGGCCAGCAGCACGACCGCCGTCACATCGTCGGCACCGCGCTTGATCAGCTCCTGGATCGCCGCGACCAGCGTGCCGCCCGTCGCGAGCATCGGGTCGAGGACGTACACCTGGCGCCCGGACAGGTCCTCCGGCATCCGTGTGGCGTACGTCGACGCCTCCAGCGTCTCCTCGTCGCGGATCATGCCGAGGAATCCCACCTCGGCGGTCGGCAGCAGCCGCACCATGCCGTCGAGCATGCCGAGCCCGGCCCGCAGGATCGGCACCACCAGGGGGCGGGGGTGCGACAGCTTCACACCGGTCGTACCGGTCACCGGGGTCTCGATGTCGACCAGCTCGGTGCGCACGTCCCGGGTGGCCTCGTACGCGAGCAGGGTGACCAGTTCGTCGGCGAGCCGCCGGAAGGTCGGGGAGTCGGTGCGCCTGTCGCGCAGCGTGGTGAGTTTGTGCGCCACCAGCGGGTGGTCGACGACGTGGATCCGCATGCCCACAACAGTAGCCCGCACTGGCATCAACCCACGTAGCGGAGGGAAGGTGGAGTCGAGCGAACACAGCCCTGGGGTGGTGGTGTGGCCATGCCGGACCTGGACCAGGAAGAACCCGACGACCGACAGGCGGCGGACGCGGCGGAGCGCAGGCGCCGCCGTGCACAGTTCTTGCGCGAGCTGAACGAGGCGAAGGCACTGCGTGAACGGGTCCAGCCGCGCCGCGCCAGGGCGGCCAGGATGCGCCAGGCGATGCGGATGCGGACGTTCCGCTGGTGAAGGCGGCCGGCTGTGCGACGCGCCCCGGCGGATCGCATCCGATATGTCACGGCGGTCGCGTCCGGCACGCCCACGTGCGCACCGTGACCCCTGGTGATCGACGGTAACGGGTGGTGCGGGAGAGTGACGCCGTCCGGGTCGCGGCCTCAGACTGGTGCACGACGCAAGAGCGGAACACCTCTCCTTCAGCCCCCGGATCTGCCACGATGCCGAGTGGGCGGGCCATTCAGGAGCGTGCCGCCCGATCGTCACACCTCTGATCAGTGGGAGAGTCACGGTGTACTTCGCCGCACTGCTCACGCTCACCGAAGACGGGTGGGTAGCGAGCGACACAGAGCTCGACGATGTGGAGACCCTGGCGGATCTGACCGACCTGGCCCGCGAAGCCTCGCCGGACGCCGACACGGTGCTCGTCTTCATCGAGCAGGAGGACGCGTGGTTCGGCCTCATCCGTGTGGAGGGCGAGGACGATCCTCGCATCTTCGTGTCGGACGGGGCTGCCGCCGCCCGGTCCTCGTACGGAGAGATCCTCACCAAGGAACTGCTGGGCGACGACCAGTCCGACGACGACGCCGACCTGGACGCACTGGACCTGGACGGCACCGAGGACGGGGAGCCGGACGACACGGAGGAGGAGACGGAGGCGGCGGCCGAGGCCGTGCCCGCCGCGCCGGTCGGGGACCGGCAGATCCTGGACGACCTGGGCCTGTCGGAGAAGGAGCTGCTCGCTCTCGACACCGACGCGCTGGCCGAGATCGCGGAGGCTCTGGGCGCCTCCGAGGTACTGGAGACCGTCCGCTAGTGCATGACCCCGCAACACCCGACCCGATATCGACGGACGCCGACGCGCCCGGCACCGGGCGGACCGGCGCCTCGCCGCCGCCCGGCCCGGCCGCGCCCGATCCCGTACGCGACCCCTGGCGGGCGGCCATGGAGTGGGCGCTGGTCGAGGCGGGGCGGGCCGCGCTGGCCGGTGACGTACCGGTCGGCGCGGTCGTGCTCGGCCCGGACGGCGCCCTCCTCGCGACCGGCCACAACGAGCGCGAGGCCACCGGCGATCCGACCGCGCACGCCGAGGTGCTGGCGCTGCGCCGTGCGGCCGAACGGCTCGGCGAGTGGCGGCTGACCGGCTGCACGCTCGTCGTGACGCTGGAGCCGTGTGTCATGTGCGCCGGCGCACTCGTCCAGTCCCGCGTGGACCGGCTGGTGTTCGGCGCCCTCGACGAGAAGGCCGGCGCAGTGGGCTCCCTCTGGGACCTCGTACGGGACCGGCGGCTGAACCACCGCCCCGAGGTGATTCACGGCGTACTCGCCGACACGTGCTCCGCGCAGCTGACCCGCTTCTTCCGCGCGCGCTGACCACCGCCCGGCGACAGCGCCGGGTATGGATTTCGGCGTCGGGCCACCTTTGGGCTAAGCTCTCTCTCGGTAGCGTGTCCGAGCGGCCGAAGGAGCTCGCCTCGAAAGCGAGTGTGGCGCAAGTCACCGAGGGTTCAAATCCCTCCGCTACCGCTCTTCCGAAGAGCCCCGACGCCCGACACGGCGTCGGGGCTCTTCGCATAACCGCCACGACCGGACAGAGATCGGCAAAGCATCCGAATCGACAGGGTCTTGACCCGTAGAGCCTCGGTTAGACTCACCCGACCGCCAAGGGAATCGCAGGGGAAAGACGGGGAGACGGCACGATGGCGCAGGCGAAGAAGATCGCGCTGTACGCGCTCACCGTCTTCGTGTTCTACACGATCATCCAGTCCCCCGACCGGGCCGCCGACCTGGTCCAGATAGGCTTCGAAGGCATTTCGAGTGCCGCTCAAGCGGTCGGCCAGTTCATGACCGCGCTCGTCAACTAGGAGCCCCGCATGATTCGCCACCTGGTCCTCTTCAAGCTCAACGAGGGTGTACGACGGGACGAGTCGCGCGTCGAGGCGGGCGTACGGGCGTTCCAGGAGCTCGGTGGGATCATCCCGGAGCTCCAGGTCTGGGAGTGCGCCTGGAACATCACCGACCGGCCGATCGCGTACGACTTCGCCATCAACTCGGCCGTCGAGGACGTCGACGCGCTCAAGCGGTACATCGAGCACCCTGCCCACCAGGCGGCCGCCGGGCAGTGGCGCGAGTTCGCCACGTGGGTGATCGCCGACTACGAGTTCTGAGGCACGGCTGCCCGAAGACTTCACAGGAGCCCCGCACCCAGTGGTGCGGGGCTCCTCGCCGTACAACCCTCCACACCCACACCCACACCCCCGCACTGCGGCCGCACCAGCCCCGCACCGGACCCGCACCCGGCCCGACCCGCACCGACCCGCACCCCAACACGGCGCTATCGGGTGCTTGCACACAGTGGACATGTCTTGTGATGCTATGACCGCTTTTGACGGATGGGTTGACCGAAGTTGACCGTTAGCCGCGAAGGGGTGGCGTGAACGTGCCGGCCAGTACCACGCCTCACCAGGTTCCGCCCCAGAACGAGCTCAAGACCGAGCCGACGGAGCCCGTCGAGTCCGTCGCGTCCGTCGAGTCCGTCGAGCCGGGCTCCCGCCCCCGCCGGGCCGCCGACACGCGGGCACTCACGCAGGTGCTGTTCGGCGAGCTGAAGAAGCTGGAGCGCGGCACCCCCGAGCACGGCCGGGTCCGCGCCGCGCTCATCGAGGCGAACCTGCCCCTCGTCCGGTACGCGGCGGCCCGCTTCCGGTCCCGCAACGAGCCGATGGAGGACGTCGTCCAGGTCGGCACCATCGGGCTGATCAACGCCATCGACCGGTTCGACCCCGACCGGGGCGTGCAGTTCCCGACCTTCGCCATGCCCACCGTTGTCGGCGAGATCAAGCGGTACTTCCGCGACAACGTCCGTACGGTCCACATCCCCCGGCGGCTCCACGAGCTGTGGGTACAGGTGAACGGCGCCACCGAGGACCTGACGACGCTTCACGGCCGCTCCCCGACGACCGCCGAGATCGCCGAGCGACTCAAGATCTCCGAGGACGAGGTCCTGTCCTGCATCGAGGCCGGCCGCTCGTACCACGCGACCTCCCTGGAGGCCGCCCAGGAGGGCGACGGGCTGCCGGGACTGCTCGACCGGCTCGGCTACGAGGACCCCGCCCTGGCGGGCGTCGAACACCGCGACCTCGTACGGCATCTGCTCGTCCAGCTGCCCGAGCGCGAGCAGCGGATCCTGATGCTCCGCTACTACCGGAACCTGACGCAGTCCCAGATCAGTCAGGAACTCGGCGTCTCCCAGATGCATGTGTCAAGGCTCCTCGCCCGCAGCTTCGCCCGGTTGAGATCCGCAAACAGAATCGACGCGTAGCTGAAACGGGTAGATCCGCTTGGTCCACAATCAGCCGTTCCAAAAGCCGCACACCCCTTGTTTCCAGCACAGACTCGCCCTTGACTTGTCGACATGTCACTACAGCGTGTTGCCGACATGTGACATTCTGCTGGAACCGCGTTTGCCGCAGTCTCGGCGCCGGTATTCAGGTGGAGGCTGCGTTCCTCCGATGGTCGCGGCTCACGCGACCGTCCGCGACCTCAAGGGGGTGGCATGTCCGCAGAACAGGGCAGCTCGAAGGTGCTCACGCTCATCAAGAGCGAACCGGCCGCCGCGCTTCCCGACCCCTCGGGAGCCATCGACACTCGCACGCTCTCCCGCTCCCTGTTCCTCCGACTGCGCGCGCTGGACGCGGCGGGCGCGGCGGCGGACAGCCCGGAGCGCATGTATGTGCGCGACACACTCATCGAGCTCAATCTGCCCCTCGTGCGGTACGCGGCGGCCCGCTTCCGCTCCCGCAACGAACCCATGGAGGACATCGTCCAGGTCGGCACGATCGGCCTGATCAAGGCGATCGACCGGTTCGACTGCGAACGCGGCGTGGAGTTCCCGACGTTCGCGATGCCGACTGTCGTCGGTGAGATCAAGCGCTTCTTCCGCGACACCTCGTGGTCGGTGCGGGTGCCGCGCCGCCTCCAGGAGCTGCGGCTCGCGCTCACCAAGGCGAGCGACGAGCTGGCGCAGAAGCTCGACCGCTCGCCGACCGTCCCCGAACTCGCCACCGCGCTGGGTGTGTCCGAGGAGGATGTCGTCGACGGCCTCGCCGTCGGCAACGCCTACACCGCCTCGTCACTCGACTCGCCGTCGCCGGAGGACGACGGCGGCGAAGGCTCGCTCGCGGACCGGCTCGGCTACGAGGACACCGCGCTCGAAGGCGTCGAGTACCGGGAGTCGTTGAAGCCGCTGCTCGCCAAGCTCCCCGCCAGGGAGCGGCAGATCATCATGCTGCGGTTCTTCGCCAACATGACGCAGTCGCAGATCGGCGAGGAGGTCGGGATCTCCCAGATGCATGTCTCCCGACTGCTGACGCGGACGCTGGCGCAGCTGCGCGAGGGGCTCATCTCGGACTGAGTGCCCGCTGCGGGGCTTCATAACTGACGTTTCGTCAGTCACACTGCCGCCCATGCGACGGAACGGTCGGACGGCGGCGTGGACGGCGGTGGTGTGCTGCGGTGCGGTGGTCACGCTGACCGCGTGCGGCGGTGGCGGCGGCGAGGGCCGCACGACCGTCGGCGCGGTCGGCCCCGCCGGGCCGGACGGCGCACCGACCGCACCGGTGGCTCCGACGGGCGGCGTACGGCTGGCCCCGCTGGATTCGCCTGCCTCGGCGGACTCGTCGGCCCCGTCGGACCCGCCGTCGGGCCATGCCTCGCCCGGCGGTACGAGGAGCGGTGCCGGTACGCGCACGAGTGCGGGTGCGAGCACGGGCGCGGGTAAGCCCACGGGAGCCGGCGCACCCGGAGCCGTACCGGCGACGCGCAAGCCCGCGCCACCGGCACGGAACGAGCGGCCACCCACTCCGCTCCCGGCTCCCTCGGAGCCGACGACACCGACACGACCGGCACCGTCAGGACCGGCACCGTCACCGACGCCCACGACTCCCCCGCCCGCACCCACGCCCGCCGTACTCGTGCTGAGCGAGCCGGTCCGTTCCGCCACGGACCGGCGGTGGTGCGAGCGGGTCACGGTGGAGTTCCGCAACACCGGCGGCTCACCGGCGCGTTCGGGCACCGTCACGTTCGGGACGCACATCATCGGCGCACTCGGCGTCGACTGGGGCACCGTCGAGTCGGCCCAGCCACTGCCCACACCCATCCCGGCCGGGGCGGCGCGAACGGAGACGTACACCGTGTGCGTGGCGTCCTGGCGCGTGCCGCTGGGCATGCGTGTCGAGACCCGGGACGTCGGAGCGGCGTGGCAGTGATCGCGCGACGGTTACCGCGTGGCGGTGACGCGCCGGGTGAAGATCGAGTCGGGTCAGGACAGGGCGAGCCAGGCGACCGCGGCGACGACCACGACGGCCAGCACGATGCCGGCGATCAGACCGACACGAGGGCCGGCCGACTGGACGGTGACCTGCTGCTGTCGCTGCGGGGCGCCCTCGTCGACGAAGGCGCGGAACATCTGGGTAGAGCCCGCGGGGTCGTAGGAGCTGCTGCCCTCGGGGCCCTGGGGGGCGTGCGGGTTGTGTGCCATGGGGCAGGACCCTAGCGAATCCGGGCCTCCGGCCCCACCTCGGGAGCCCCGGGGAACGATCTTGACCTTTCTTTGCCAGGTCTTTGGCCGCATACGCACCCATTTCATTTGCCTGCGGCAACCAATCAATCATATGGTTGCTCTAAGCAACAAGGAGCGGAGGCGCCCCGCGGTGGCAGCGCGCAGTCAGTACGAGGAGCTGGCCCGCCGGCTCAGCGCCGTCGGAGCCGTGAAGCGCGGCATCGCACGGCTGCTTCCCAGCGAGTGCCCGGGCGGTGCGGCCGCCGTGCTCGCCCTCCTGGACCGGTACGGGGACATGCGGATGAGCCGGCTCGCCGAGCTCCTCGCCATCGACATGTCGGTGACCAGCCGCCATGTCGCCCATGTCGTGGGGCGCGGCTGGGTCGAGCGGTCACCCGACCCGGGCGACCGGCGCTCCCGCATCCTGCGGCTCACGCCCGCCGGCCGAGCCGTCCTGGAGGACCTCGGGCGGCGCGCAGCGGACCTGTTCGCGGAGCGCCTCGGAGACTGGACCGACGACGAGGTGGGGCTGCTCATCACGCTGCTGGCACGCCTCCGCGACTCCTTCGGGGACTGCCGGGCGCACCCGGCGAGGACAGCACCGCCGCTGACACCGACACCGACGCCGACTGCGGCCCAGACGACTCGGACGATCCCGACGACCCCGACGACTTCGACGACCCACGCGTAAGGAAGTTCATGGCTACGACCACACAGCCCGATGTGCGGGACGGCCACGCCGACGAGGCCACCGACGGGCCGATGACGCACCGGCAGATCATGGAGGCACTGTCCGGGCTGCTGCTCGGCATGTTCGTCGCCATCCTGTCGTCGACGATCGTCTCCAACGCCCTCCCCCGGATCATCTCCGACCTGGGCGGCGGCCAGAGCGCCTACACCTGGGTGGTGACGGCGTCCCTGCTGGCGATGACCGCGACCACGCCCCTCTGGGGCAAGCTCGCGGACCTGTTCTCGAAGAAGCTGCTGGTGCAGCTGGCCCTCGTCATCTACGTCGTCGGCTCGGTCGTCGCCGGCATGGCGCAGAGCTCCGGCATCCTGATCGCCTGCCGGGTCGTCCAGGGCGTGGGCGTCGGCGGCCTCTCGGCCCTCGCCCAGATCGTGATGGCCGCGATGATCGCCCCGCGTGAGCGCGGCCGGTACTCCGGCTACCTCGGCGCGACGTTCGCCGTCGCGACGGTCGGCGGGCCGCTACTGGGCGGCGTGATCACGGACACCGAGTGGCTGGGCTGGCGCTGGTGCTTCTACGTCGGGGTGCCCTTCGCCCTCCTCGCCCTCGTCGTGCTCCAGAAGACCCTGCGGCTGCCGGTGGTCCGCCGTCAGGTCAAGGTCGACTGGACGGGCGCGGCCCTGATCAGCGCCGCCGTGTCGCTGCTGCTGATCTGGGTCACCTTCGCGGGCGACAAGTACGACTGGCTCTCCTGGCAGACGTACGTGATGGTCGCCGGGTCACTGCTGCTCGGCGCCGCGTTCGTGTGGGTCGAGTCGCGGGCGAGCGACCCTGTCATCCCGCTCCGCCTGTTCCGCAACCGCACGATCACGCTGGCCTCGCTGGCGTCCCTCTTCGTCGGTGTCGCGATGTTCGCGGGCACGGTGTTCTTCAGCCAGTACTTCCAGCTGGCGCGGGACAAGTCGCCGACGATGTCGGGCGTGATGACGATCCCGATGATCGTGGGGCTGTTCGTCTCCTCGACGGTCTCCGGTCTGGTCATCACCAGGACGGGCCGCTGGAAGGCGTGGCTGGTGTCCGGCGGCGTCCTGCTGTCCGCGGGGCTCGGGCTGCTGGGCACGATCCGGTACGACACGGAGTACTGGCACGTGGCGCTCTTCATGGCGGTGCTCGGTCTGGGCCTCGGCATGATGATGCAGAACCTGGTCCTGTGCACCCAGAACCAGGTCGCCCCCGAGGACCTGGGCGCCGCGTCGTCGGTGGTCACCTTCTTCCGCTCTCTCGGCGGCGCCGTGGGCGTCTCCGTACTGGGCGCGGTCATGGCCGACAAGGTCACGGACTACGTGAAGGAGGGCCTCGCCGCGCTCGGTCCGCAGGGCGCCGCCCTCGGCCACGGCGGCACGGGCGGGGGTGGCATCCCGGACCTGGACGCGCTGCCGGCGCCGGTCCGGCTGGTCATGGAGAACGCGTACGGGCACGCCGTCGGCGACATCTTCCTCTACTCGGCGCCCTTCGCCCTGATCGCCTTCGTGGTGACCCTCCTCATCCGCGAGGTCGCCCTGAAGAGCAACCACCCGGCCCCGACGGCCGACTGATACCCCGGGCGCGCCGCCCTGGAGCGGAGAGCGGCGCGCCCGGCACGAGAGGGCCCCGGCAGCGGGGCACGGTGACCTGGGGACGGCACCGCGCCCGGCTCCGGGGCCCTCGCTCACGGGCACGGGTCGATCCCACGGGGCGCATCCCGCGCGCCGGGCTCCGTTCGCGGGGGCCTCCCCGCGCGGGGGTCACGTCTCAAGCGCGCGGCGTCAGGGCCTCGATGCCCGCGACGAGGATGTCCAGGGCGAAGTCGAAGTCACGGTCGCGCATGTCCTCGACCGTCTCGCCGCCGCGGGCCGCCACCATCTCCTCGCCGGACTCCAGGACCGGGGCCAGTTCCGGCTGTTCGCTGACGGCGCCCATCGCATGGCGGAAGTACTCGTCCTGGCTCACGCCCGCCTCCGCGCAGCGCTGGAGGAAGTGGCCCTCGATCGTGCCGAAGCCGTACACGAACTGGAAGACCGCGGCCAGGGCACCGGTCTGGCGGTGTGGTGGCAGGCCGGTGCTGCGGACGATCTGCTGGACGCACAGGGCGAACGCCGCCCAGTGCGGGCCGATGTTGAGGAAGCGGCCCACCAGCGGCGACAGCCAGGGGTGGCGTACCAGCAGGCCGCGGTAGCCCTCGGCGAGGTCCCGGAGCTGCTCGCGCCAGTCTGTGCCCGAGTCGGGGTCGGGCAGCAGGACCTCGCCGACCACCGCGTCGCTCGCCAGCTCCAGCAGGTCGTCCTTGGAGTCGACGTACCAGTAGACCGACATCGCCGTGACGTTCAGTTCGGCCGCCAGGCGCCGCATGGAGAACTTCGCCAGGCCCTCGGCGTCCAGGAGCCGGACCGTCGCCGCCGTGATGCGGTCCCGGTCGAGGCCGGACGGCTGGTCGGCGCCCGCCTTGCGGGTGCGGGACGCCGCTTTGCCGTCCAGCCAGACGCTCATGCGCGCCGGACGCTTCGTGTCGCGGTCGGCTGCCGCCACCATGGCCTCCTCGTCGGTGCTTGATCCCGATGCTATGCCCGGGAGGCCGTGCCACCGCCACACCCGGGGGCCATACCGCGCTCCGCACGCCGCAGCAGCAGCGCCGCCAGCAGGCCGCCCGCCAGGACGGCGACGGCGCCGACCAGCTGGCTGGTCTCCAGCCCGGCCGCGAACGCGTCCGCGATCCGGGCCCGGTCCGCCGGTCCCTCCGCTCCCGCCAGCGCCGCCGGGAGCGACGCCGCCGTCACCGACGCGAGGGCCGTGAAGCGGGCGTTCAGTACGGCACCCAGCACCGCGACGCCCAGGCCGTTGCCGAACTCCGCCAGCGTGCCGTTGATTCCGGCGCCCACGCCCGCCTTCTCCGGCGGGATCGCGCTCATGATGGCGTTGGCCATCGCGGGCATCGACAGGGCGACGCCCGCGCCCATGACGACCAGGCCGAGCAGCATCCCGCCGTAGCCGTGCCTGCCGCCGAGGAGCGCGATCGAGGCGAGGCCGGCGGAGACCAGGGCCATGCCGAGGGCGATCGTGCGGGGTGTGCCCAGCTTCGGGAGGAGACGGGGGCCGACGCCGCTGAGATTGAGCACGACGACGGTGAGGGCGAGCGGGGCCGTACGCAGGCCGGCGGCCAGCGGGGCGTACCCGAGGACGAACTGCAGGTGCTGGGTGAGCAGGAACAGCGACCCGGTCATGCCGAACGCGACCAGGATCGCGCCCGCGACGGCGCCGACGAACCGCTGGTTGCGGAAGAAGTGCATGTCCAGCATGGGGTTCGGGGTGTGCAGTTCCCAGAGCGCGAAGCCGGCGAGGACGGTGCCGCCGATCGACGCCGAGGCCAGTACCTGGACGGACGTCCAGCCATGGTCCGGGCCGCTGATGATCGCGTACACGATGGCCGTCATGCCGACCGTCGACAGCAGCGCGCCGAGCAGGTCGGGGCGGTCGCCCTGCTTGTGCCGGGACTCCGGTACGAGGGCGGTCACCGCGACCAGGCCGAGTGCGGCGACCGGCAGGTTGATCAGGAAGATCGCGCCCCACCAGAAGTGGTCGAGCACGAACCCGCCGATCAGCGGCCCCGTCGCGAATCCCAGCGAGCTGACGGTGGACCAGATCGCTATGGCCTTGACCCGCTCGGTGTCGTCGAAGATCTGGACGACGACCGCGAGGGTCGTGGTCATCAGCAGCGCGCCGCCCACGCCCATGCCCGCGCGGGCCGCGATCAGCTGCGCGGAGCTCTGAGCGAGACCGGCCGCGAGCGAGCCGAGGCCGAAGAGCGCCAGGCCGGAGAGGAGCATCCGCTTGCGGCCATAGCGGTCGGCGGCGTTCCCGGCGGTGAGCAGGAGGCCCGACTGGACGAGCGCGTACGCGTTGATCATCCACTGGATGTCGGCGGTGGACGCGTCAAGCTCCCTGGTGAGGGAGGGGATGGCCACGTTCAGGACGGTGTTGTCGAGCAGCACGGTGAGCTGGGCGAGGCAGATGACACCGAGGATCAGCCAGCGCTGCGGGTGACCGCCGGTGGGGGCGGCGGCCATGGGGTCCGGGTTCTCGGCGGTCGTCGCCGTCACGGCACACTCCTTGTACGGTGTAAGGGATTGATTCCCTTACACCGTACAAGGCTTTCTTCTACGTCGTATAGCGATTTTCGGTCAGTCCGTCTTCGGCGCCGTCAGGTCGTAGAGCGTGGTGCCGTCGACGGTGATCTGCTGGAAGGACGACTCGACCCACGAGGCGATCTCGGCGCTGCCGCCCCTTCCGCCGCCGGGGCCGCCACGGCCGCCACGGCCGCCCGCGATGAAGTAGTGGATCTTTCCCTCCTCGACGTACTGCCTGAACCGCTCGAGCGTCGGAGACGGGTCCGTGCCGTTGAACCCGCCGATCGGCATGACCGGCCTCTCGGTCGCGAGCTGGTAACTCGCCGCGTTCTGGGAGCCGATGGCCGCGGCGACCCAGGTGTACGCGTCGGCGTTCTCGCCCAGCTTCGCCTTGACCTCGGCACTGACCGTGGCGCCGTTGAGGAGGCCGCCCATGCCGCCGCGCTCGCCGCCCGGGCCCGCCTGTCCGTCGCCGTCCGTGCCAGGCGGGAACTGCGCCCGGCCCTCGTCGCCCTGAGCGCCCCGGCCGTCCCGGGGCCCTTGGCCGTCCCGGCCCGTGGCCGGGGGCGTCATCCCGCCTCGGCCGTCGCGCGTCTGGCCCCGGCCCTGGCCGCCCTGGCCGTCCTGCCCCGGCCCCAGGCCGCCCTGGCCCTGCTGCCCGGGCGGCTGCATGCCACCGGCGCGGAAGAACCGGCCGTCATCGCCGCCCGGCATACCGCCGCCGGGGCGGCCGCCCCGCGTCGAGGGGCCCGCCGTGACGATTGAGCCGCTGTGGCCGGTACCGACCGTCGACAGGGAGTACGCCGTCGGCGCGGCCAGGGCCGACGCGAGCCCGAGCACCGCCACACCCAGCGCCACCCGGCGCCCCAGCCGTACGCGCCGCCCGGGCGGCCCGATCAGCCCGGGCAGCCCGATCAGCAGCAGCCCGATCAGCAGCAGCCCGACAGCCGCCACCAGACCGCCCACGAGCACCGCCCACCGCAACCACGGCAGGTAGTCGGGCGTGCGGCCCAGCAGGACATACGCCCACAGCGCCGTACCGGCCGCCGTCACCGCCAGCGCCGCCGAGGCCGCGAACCGCCCGCGCTCCTCCCACAGCACGGTCACGCCCATGCCGACGAGCGCCGCGATGTACGGGGCGAGGGCCACCGTGTAGTACTCGTGGAAGATGCCGGCCATGAAACTGAAGACCGCCAGGGTCGTCAGCAGCGAACCGCCCCACACCAGGAACGCGGACCGCGCCGTGTCCGTACGCGGCGCCCGCCAGGTGATCACCAGCCCGGCCAGCAGCAGGATCAGCGCGGCCGGCAGCAGCCAGGAGATCTGACCGCCCACGGCGTCGCCGAACATCCGCCCGACGCCGGTCTCACCCCAGCGGCCACCGCCACCGGCACCACCCGGGCCGCCCCCGCCCACACTGCCGACCTCGTCGCCGTTGATACGGCCGAGCCCGTTGTAGCCGAAGGTCAGCTCCAGGAAGCTGTTGCGCTGCGAACCGCCGATGTACGGGCGCGACGAAGCGGGCCACAGCTCCACGATCGCGACCCACCAGCCGGCGGACGCCACCACCGCGATCCCGGCGGCGGCCAGTTGCCCGAGCCGCCGCGCGAGGCCCGTCGGCGCGCACACGGCGTACACCACGGCCAGCGCCGGCAGGATCAGGAACGCCTGGAGGGTCTTCGTCAGGAACGCGAACCCGATCGCGACACCGGCCCACATCAGCCACTTCGTCCGGGCGTCCTCCAGCGCGCGCAGCACGAAGTACACGGCGACGGCCATGAGCAGGGCGAGCAGCGCGTCCGGGTTGTTGAACCGGAACATCAGCGCCGCGACCGGCGTCAGCGCGAGCACCGCGCCCGCGACGAGCCCGGCGGCGGCACTGAACCGCCTGCGTACGGCCGCGTACACGACGGCGACCGTGGCGACGCCCATCAGCACCTCGGGGACGAGGATCTGCCACGATCCGAGCCCGAAGAGCCGTACGGACAGGGCCATCGGCCAGAGGGCCGCCGGGGGCTTGTCGACGGTGATGGAGTTCCCGGCGTCGGAGGAGCCGAAGAAGAACGCCTTCCAGCTCTCGCTTCCGGCCTGCGCGGCGGCGGAGTAGAAGGAGTTGGCGTAGCCGGACGCGTCCAGGTTCCAGAGGTAGAGGAGTCCGGTGGCGGCGAGCAGCGCGAGAAGGGCCGGACGTACCCAGCGGGGATCCTCGGCCCGCCCGCGCCACAGCCGCGCGGCTGTGGCGGTGGCTGTAGCTGTGGCTGTGGCTGTGGCTGTGGAACCTGTTTCACGTGAAACGTCACGGGCGGTGGCGGCAGCGCCGGCCGGGTCGGCGGAGCCGCCGGGCGTGGCCGCGGACGTGGGTGTCATCGAGTCTCTCCCTGTACATACGAGTGATCGCGCCGCGCGGGGAAGACCCAGGCGCGGAAGAGCAGGAACCGCAGGGCGGTCGCGGCGAGGTTGGCGGCGATGAGCACCGCCATCTCGGCGGCCTGCGACGGGTTGCCGGTGGCGGCTTCGAGCGCGGCGAGGGAGCCGCTGGTGAGCGCGAGCCCGACGCCGAAGACCGCCAGCCCCTGGGCCTGGTGGCGTACGGCGCGGTCGCGGCCGCGTACGCCGAAGGTGAGGCGCCGGTTGGCGGCGGTGTTGGCGACGGCGGACAGCAGCAGAGCCGCCGCGTTGGCGGTCTGCGAACCGACACCGAGCCGGAACAGGGCGTACAGGGCGAGGTAGAAGAGGGTCGACAGGGCGCCGACCGCGCAGAACCCGACCAACTGCCGGGCCAGCCCGCCCGGTACTCCGCTGATGAGCCGGTCCCGCGGGTCGTCACCGAACGGCCGGGACAGCCGGTCGAGCGGCAGGGTGCCCTTGGCGAGCGCCCGCCCGACCCGCCACACCCCCTTCAGGTCGTCCGTGGCTGTCCTGACGATGTCGACGGTCGAGTCGGGGTCGTCGACCCAGTCGACCGGCACCTCGTGGATGCGCAGCCCGGCCCGCTCGGCCAGGACCAGCATCTCGGTGTCGAAGAACCAGCCGGTGTCCTCGACCATCGGCAGCAGCCGCTCGGCGACCTCACGCCGTATCGCCTTGAAGCCGCACTGGGCGTCGCTGAAGCGGGCGGCGAGGGAGCCGCGCAGGATGAGGTTGTACGTACGGGAGACCAGCTCCCGCTTCGGCCCCCGTACGACGCGGGAGCCGCCGGCCAGCCGGGACCCGATCGCCAGGTCCGAGTGCCCGGAGATGAGGGGCGCGACGAGCGGCAGCAGGGCGTTCAGGTCGGTCGACAGGTCGACGTCCATGTAGGCGAGGACGGGCGCGTCGGACCGCGACCACACCGTACGCAGGGCACGCCCCCGGCCCTTCCGGTCCAGGCGCACCGACCGCACCTCGGGGACGGTGCGCGCGAGACGCACGGCGATGTCCGGGGTGAGGTCGGTGCTGGCGTTGTCGGCGACGGTGATGCGGAAGCCGTACGGGAAGGTGCGGGCGAGGTGCTCGTGGAGCCGCAGCACGCACGGCTCGAGGTCCTTCTCCTCGTTGTAGACGGGGATCACGACGTCGAGGACGGGCCGGTCGGCGCCGCCCACGGGCAGATGCTCACGGGCGGGCAGGACCCCCACAAGACACTTGGTCGGCATGTCGGTTGGCATACGTCCGACACTCGCGGGCCGCGCTGTCAGGGCTGTGTGGCGAGGCTGTGGCCGACCTGTGAGTCGCGGCCGGGGCAGTCGCCGCCCGGCAGGTGGACCACGAACACGGTCCGCCCCGGCACGCTGGACACGTCCACACGCCCGCCGTGCGCCGCGACGACAGCCTGGACGATGGCGAGCCCGAGCCCGGTGGAACCGGACCCGGACTGCCGCGACCTGGATGTGTCGCCGCGGGCGAACCGCTGGAAGACGTACGGCAGAAGGTCACCCGGGATTCCGGGCCCGTCGTCCCGGACCTCGATGACCGCTCCCTCCCCGCTCCCGTGCCGTACCCGGGCGGTGACTGTGGTGCCGGGCGGGGTGTGGGTGCGGGCGTTGCCGAGGAGGTTGACGAGGACCTGCTGGAGGCGGCCGGCGTCGCCGTGGACGGTGACCGGCTCCGGGGGCAGGTCGAGGCGCCAGAGGTGTTCCTGCCCGGCGGCGCGGGCGTCGCTGACGGCGTCCACGACGAGCGCGGAGAGATCGGTCGGCTCGTACGAGAGGGGTCGGCCCGCGTCGAGGCGGGCGAGCAGCAGCAGGTCCTCGACGAGCCCGGTCATGCGGGTGGCCTCGGCCTCGATGCGCGTGAGGGCGTGCCGCGTACCGGGCCCGGTCTCCTCGTGGCCGCGCCGGGTGAGCTCGGCGTACCCGCGGATCGACGCGAGGGGCGTGCGCAGCTCGTGGCTGGCGTCGGCGACGAACTGGCGGACGCGCGTCTCGCTCTCCTGGCGGGCGTGCAGCGCCGAGTGGACGTGGTCGAGCATGCGGTTGAGTGCGGCCCCGACCTGGCCCACCTCGGTACGCGGGTCGGCCTCGGCGTCCGGGACGCGCTCGTGGAGGGCCACCTCGCCGCTGTGCAGCGGCAGTTCACCGACGCGCCCGGCGGTCGAGGCGACCCGGCGCAGCGGCCGCAGGGCGACCCCGACCAGGGTGCCGCCCGCGATTCCGGCGGCGACGAGGCCGGCGGCGGTGACGCACACCTCGACGAGGACGAGCGTGCCGACCGTGTCCTGTACGTCGCCGAGCGGGAAGCCCAGGACGAGGCGCCCGTCGTCGGAGGCCAGCACCCGGTAGTCGCCAAGGCCCGGCAGGGTGACCGTGTGGACGGCGCCGTCGCGGGGGGCGGCGGACAGGGCGGTGAGCTGGGCGTCGGCGAGGGAGCCCAGGGGCTCGCCGGGGCGCGGGCTGTCGAGCCGGCCCGCCGTACGGAGCGGTTCCGCGTCCCCGTCGGCGCGCCCGCCGACCGTACCGATGCCCTGCCCGGGCGCGCCTACGAACCGGAGGCCGCCCGACCGGTCCTTCCCGCCGCGATGGACGGCCTCCCGCAACTGCTGGTCCTTCTGCTCGACGAGGTAGGAGTGCAGGGCGATGGTGGTGACGGCGCCGATCACGGCCGCGACGACGGCGATCAGCCCTACGGCTGAGACGACGAGCCGGGTCCGCAGCGACCAGGGCCCCACGGTCACCCGCCGGGCTTGATCAGATATCCGGCGCCGCGCCGGGTGTGGATCATCGGGGAGCGGCCGGCGTCGATCTTCCGCCGGAGGTAGGAGATGTAGAGCTCGACGACGTTGGCCTGCCCGCCGAAGTCGTACGACCAGACGCGGTCGAGGATCTGCGCCTTGCTGAGCACGCGCCGAGGATTCCGCATGAGGAACCGCAGCAGCTCGAACTCGGTCGCCGTCAGATGAATGCTGTCGCCACCGCGGGTCACCTCATGACTGTCCTCGTCGAGAGCGAGGTCCCCGACGACGAGCAGGGACTCGCTCCGTACGAGCCCGGCGCCGGAGCGCCGGATGAGCCCGCGGAGCCGGGCGACCACCTCCTCCAGGCTGAACGGCTTGGTGACGTAGTCGTCGCCGCCCGCGGTGAGCCCGGCGATGCGGTCCTCGACGGAGTCCTTGGCCGTGAGGAACAGCACGGGCACGTCGGTCCGGTCGCCCCGCAGCCGGTGGAGCACGCTCAGCCCGTCCATGTCGGGCAGCATCACGTCGAGCACGACGGCGTCGGGCCGGAACTCGCGCGCGGCGCGGACGGCTTCGGTGCCGTTCTCGGCGCTGCGGACCTCCCACCCTTCGTACCGCAGGGCGAGGGACAGCAGCTCGGAGAGCGACGACTCGTCGTCGACGACGAGGACACGGACGGGGCTGCCGTCGGGCCGGCGCATCTCGGAGCGGGACTGGAGAGGGGAGACCGTCATGCTCCCACGCTGGCCCGGGCCTCTGAGAGCGGCCTTACGCGAACCTGTGATTTCCCTGAGAATCGCCGAAGAGAGCGGCACCATTCCCGAAGAGCACCCCGCGCAACCACTCGTCGCCCAGCTCCAGTCGCTCCAGGGCATGGAGCTGATGAAGGTACCCGTAAGGAATATTGGGAAAGTCGCTGCCCAGCAGGACCCGGTCCCCCAACGCCAGGAGCCGCTTCCGCTCCCCTTCGGGGAAGGGGGCGAGCCGCTCGGCGAAGTCGGTGAAGACCATGGTGGTGTCGAGCCGCACCTCGTCGTACCGCTCGGCGAGGTCAAGGAAGTCGGAGTACTCGGGCATGCCCATGTGCGCGATGACCAGCCGCAGCCCCGGGTACCGCGCGAGCAGCCGCGAGACGGGCCCGGGCCCGGTGAAGGCACCTGGGGCCGGCCCGGAGCCACAGTGGATGACAACGGGTACGCCCGCGTCGGCGAGGGCACCCCAGGCGCCGTCGAGCAGGGGGTCGTTGGGGTCGAAGTCCCCCACCTGAAGGTGCACCTTGAAGACCCGCGCGCCCCGGCCGATGCTCTCGCCGACGTACTGCCCGACACCGCTCTCGGGATAGAGGGTGCCGGTCTGCAGACACTCCGGCACCCGCCCGGCGAACCCGCTCGCCCACTCGTTGAGCCACCTCGCCATGCCCGCCTTGTGCGGATAGACCATCGAGGTGAACCGCAGGACCCCGAACTCCCGCAGCAGCTGAACGCGCCGCTCCTCCTCCTCGCGGTACGTGATGGGCCAGGGGACGCCGGTCAGCTCCCCGACGTCGTCGAAGTAGGCCCAGACCTTCCTGAGCACGCGGTCGGGCATGAAGTGCGTATGCACATCGAAGAGCCCGGGCAGCCCCAGCCCCCGGACGAACTCCCGAACCGCCGAACCCTCAGCCGAACCCTCAGCGGACATCAGAAGAGCCCCCTCTGCACAGCGACAACAGGCAAGGAGACCTCCTGGCCGCCACCTGCGAGTTCCCAGCCCCGGACCAGTCGGCTGTCCAGCACGACCTGCCGCCCATCACCCGACAACAGATGCAGATCAGGCCCGGCAGCGGCCAGCAGTGTCCCGCGGAGCCCGCCGCCCTCGACAAGCTCGCTGACAACCCCGTCGACCCGATCGGGCCCTTGAAGCCCGAAAACCTCGAAGTGATCTCGCACGTCGAGCGCCATCGGCTCCAGGGTGTCCCCCCACTCCGCCACGGCCATGGCGCTCTGATGAAGCCGCGCGACCTCACCCGCCCGGGCATCGGCCCCGGGCAACTCGACCCGGGCAAGCCGCTTCACGGCGTACGGAATCCGGTCGGGCACACCGAGGGCTGCCCCCAGGACCTCCTCGGTCCGCCGGGCGGCCATCAGCGCCCCGCGCCCGAGCCAGGTGAAGGCAACAGCCCCCTGCTCCAACAGCCGGGCGTCACCTCGCTCCTCGCCGGTGATCCCCACCTTGACGAGCCCATCCCCGAACCATGCCAGGTACACCCGGAAGACCCTGGGATCGTCCACTGCGGTGTCCGCGGCGACCGAGTGCATCCGGTCGAGCCGGGCACACTCACCGCACACCCCCGCCGTGCTCCGGGCACCGACAACAGCCGCCACAGGACAGGGGTTCCCCCGCGCCCCGAGACACCGCCGCTCCCCCACGACCCCGAACGCGAGCTCCTGCCCGTACCGGAGGCCGCTGCTCCGCCCGCCCTCCCACAGCCAGACGGCCTGCCTCCCGACCCACCGAACCCCCCGGCACCGCCACCCGCTCACGACGCCGCGAGAGCCGGCATGAAGCCACCACGCGCCCCACCGTCGAGCAACGCCGCCCAGTCAACGGTCTCCGCCTCTCCCGGCAGGACGTCGACCGACATCACCACGGCCCCACCGGCCCGCTCGACGGCCTCGCACCACTCCACGACATGCTCGAACTCCTCGGCCGACAAGCCACCCGGCATCACACACCCGACATCCCCGGGCCCATCCACCACGCACAACGTGGCCTTGGCGACCACGGACCACCCAGCACACCCCGGCACCCGCCCCTCGGGCGCGTACAACACAGGCAACTCCTCATGAACGGGAGCGGCCCCCATCAGCAGCACAGGCAGTGGCCCCAGCACAAAGCGCCGATTCTCAGCAGGCAGCAGCATGCGAACCACTGTTCCACACGGCCCAAAGCCGGCCCCACGCCCGGCACCGTGCCCGGGAGCACCTCTCCTGACCACCGACCGCAAAGTCCCGGGCTCCAGGGGCGATCCACGGGAAACGTCCCATCTACGCCGAGCCGCCCAACGCACCACCGACTCCCAGCACCGCCTCTTCCGGGCCGACGGAGCGACATACGAAGGACCGCTGACCGAGAAGAACGAGTCGGACCGGATCGAGTGGATCCCACTGGCCGACGTGCGAGGCATGATCGACCGCCGCGAGATCGTCAGCAGCGGCGAACGCCACCGCGGCCGGCTCCCGGCGGAACGGCTCCAGCTGCCCGCAGAACTCCCGGAGGTGGCTGGCAACTCGTTGCGAGCCGACGGCCGCTGCAGGTACGAGGGCATCCATGGCCGTATGGCGCCTCGTCGAGCTTGCCGCGCTGGAGCCGGGTGCGGGCGAGCCAGAGGGTGTGGAAGGCGCAGCCCCGGTGATTCGAATCATGTTCGCGTAGGGCGTCCGCGGTCAGGGGTTCGGCGAGGGCGGGCGGCCTCGCCGAGTCGGCCGTGTGCGATGCCGGTGTCCACGATCAGCTTCGGCTCGTCGAAGTACGCCACCCACGCCGGGTCCGTATCGCCGGAGCTGATCAGGCCGAAGTAGGTGTGGGCTTCCGTGATCGCGCCGTGGGTGACGCTGTGGTTCCCGAGGGTGGCGTGGGGCGAAGGCTTCTCGCATCGCGAGCATGGCCAGCACGCGAGGCGTTGTCCCCACGGCGCCTCGCGCCTGGTTCTGGCCTGCTGTGACGAGTGCGAGGGCGTCCCCGGGCCTGTCCTGGCCGGTGGCCTGGAGGCTCATGCAGGCGAGCACATCAGCCATGAACTGGCGGTCGTCGATGACCCTGGCCAGACCGAGTGCTTCGGTGAAGTAGGCCCGCGCTTGGCTGTACTGGCGGGCGTCGAAGTACATCCATCCAGTGAGCCGGGCCAGCTCAGCCGCGATGCTGTGCAGACCACCGCGGAGGTCGCCGACATGCTCGCGGCTCTACATCGGCCCGTACCTCGGTGCGAAGCGGCTCGACAAGCTCACCGTCCGGGACGTGCGCGAGTGGCTGACCAAGCTGGCCGCCGTCTGCCAGTGCTGCGCCCAGGGCAAGGACGCCAAGCGGGAACCCAACCGCCGGAAGTGCTGCGCGGTCGGGGAGTGCTGCGAGTCGTACCCGTCCCGGCGCGTGATCCAGGGTTCCCGCGACGCATTGCGGGCCGCGCTCACCCATGCGGTCGCAGAGGAGGAGATCAGTAAGAACGTCGCCTCCCTGGTGAAGGTCTCCAAGCCGCGCCGCCGCCGGATCAAGCCGTGGTCCGTCGCCGAAGCGGCCAGTTCCTCACCGACGCCGCCGCCCGCGATGACCACCTCTTCGCGACCTGGGTGCTCGTGCTCTGCCTCGGGCTGCGCCGTGGGGAGGTGTTGGGCCTGACCTGGAAGTCCGTCGACTTCGAAACCGGGGAGCTGTACGTCGATCACCAGATCCAGCGCGCCGGGCGGCAGATCCTCCACCGCGAGACCAAGACGGAGGACTCGGACGACTTCCCGCCCCTGCCGGCACTCTGCCTCAAGGCCCTGCGGATGCGCCGCGCCCAGCAGCTCGGCGACCGGAAAGCCGCCGGGGAACCCTGGCAGGACACGCACGGCCTGATCTTCACCACGAAGTACGGCACACCGATCGAGCCGGGCAACCTGACCCGGATGTTCGCCCCTCGGGCTGGCCGCGCCGGTCTGCGGGCCGTCCCTCTCCGGAACACCCGGCACACGTGCAGCTCGCTCCTGGTCGCCCTCAAGGTCCACCCGAAGGTGGCACAGCGCATCCTGCGGCACTCGCAGATCGCGATGACGATGGAGGTCTACGCCGAAGCGAGCGAGGAAGCTGTACGGGCCGCGATCGGCAAGCTGTCCGACGCGATGGGCGGCACCACCGGCTGACGCGGCTGCCAGCAGTCGGCACGGTTGCTGTACTTCGCTGCTGTACGGCCCGGAAACGCAAGAGGCCCCGGATTTTCTCCGGGGCCTCTCATCTGTGTGCACTCGGCAGGATTCGAACCTGCAACCTTCTGATCCGTAGTCAGATGCTCTATCCGTTAAGCTACGAGTGCCTGCCAGTGATCTTACTCGCTGGCTTTCCTTCCGGGCTTTTCGGCCCGGTCGGCGTTGCGGGAACAACATTACATGACCTGCGCCGTCACGCGAAATCCATTAGGCACACCTGGACCGACCTGGGCAAATCACCCACGCGGGTCCTGATGGAGGCCCACGAACGGGTGAAGCCCCGGCCGTCGGGCCGGGGCTTCTGTAGGGCGGAGGCGGAGGGATTTGAACCCTCGATGGGCTTTAAGACCCAAACCGCATTAGCAGTGCGGCGCCATAGACCGGACTAGGCGACGCCTCCAGCACACCCGCGCGAGCGCGAGTGGTGCGTGCAGATGATGACACAGCCCAGGGGCCCGTCACCAATCGCCGTCCACGGTACTAGGCGCGAGGGGCGCAGGGCAAAGGCTTACGGTTGCGCAACGCGGCGGGCGGTGCAGCGTTAGAGGGGTGGGGGCCCGGGCCCCGCCGGTGCCCCGCATGGTTCCCGAGTGCCCTGGAGTACGTATGCTGCGCCGTCTCGTCCTCACCTCCGCCGCCTCCGTCGCCGCCCTCGGCATCGGAGCGCCCACGGCCGTCGCCGGCGGGCCGCTGCCCCCGCTGCCATTGCTCGTCCCCTCCGACTCGCTGACGATCACCGTGGAGCGGTCCGGAAACCCCGCCGCCGACGGAACGTTCAAGTTGGAGTGCCGGGGCGAACGGGCCACCGGTACGCACCCGCGCGCCCAGCGGGCCTGTGAACGGCTGACGGAGCTGTCCGAGGGCGGGCAGGATCCGTTCACGCCGGTCCCCCAGGGCCGTATGTGCACCCAGCAGTACGGCGGGTCGGCCACCGCGCGCATCGAGGGCACCTGGCACGGGCGCCCCGTCGACGCCCACTTCGCACGGACGAACGGGTGCGAGATCGCCCGGTGGGAGAACCTGCAGCCTGTGCTCCCCATGGCCCGGGCGTAGCACGGCGCGCCGCGCTCACCTGCACATACGTGCCCGGGGCGTACGCCAAGCGCACACAACCCTGCTCAGAGCTCCCCCTTATCCGCCGTCGCGCGCGCACCCCCAGCCCGTAGACTCCCTCCCGTAAGCGGCAGTAGGTCAGTGGGAGGAAGCGTCGTCGTGAGCAGCAGGCCATCCCGAGGCGCTGCTCGCCTCGCAGCCATACTCGACGCCCTGCCCGACGGGCTCGTCCTCGTCAACACCAACGGCACGGTCGTCAACGCCAACACCATCGCGCTCGAGATGTTCGAGACACCCGGTACGGCACTTGTGGGGCGCGGCCTGCTCGATCTGCTGCCCGTTTTCGACTCCCGGCTCATTCCCGGCTCGATGCGGCGGCCGGAGGCCGCCGATCCGCTCGGGCGGACCAAGCCCACCCGGATGGTCGCGAGGCGGACCGACGGCAGCGAGTTCCCGGTAGAGGTCACCAGCGCCAATCTCGAGGACGGGCGCGAGGCGTACGACTCCTACGGCGCCGGCGGCTACAGCGGCGACGAGCTGCTGATGATCGTCGTACGTGACCTCTCCGGGACCGTCGACACCGAGGCCGAACTCGCCCGCTCCCAGCGTCAGACCGAGATGATCCTGCGGGCCGCCTCCGAGGGCGTCGTGGGCACGGACACGGACGGGCGCATCGTTCTCGTCAATCCCGCCGCCGCCCAGATACTGGGCTGGCGGGCCAGCGACCTGGGCGGCAAGCAGCTGCACGAGCTGATGCTCCACTCGCGGGCCGACGGGGAGCCCTTCCCCTACGACGAGTCGCCGCTGGCCGACACCCTCCGCTCCGGGCGCAAGCACCGCGTGCGGGGGCAGGTCGTCTGGGCCAAGGACGGGTCCGCGGTGCCGGTCGACCTGACGACCGCGCCCGTACGGGACGGGGACCAGCTCGTCGGGGCCGTCATGACCTTCGCGGACCGGCGGCCCTACGACCAGCTCGTCGACGAGCACGCCGCCGAGAAGGCCGAGCTCGCCAAGAAGCACGACGCCGAGACCGCCGCGTACGAGGAGCGGATCGCCGAGCGCGTGAAGCGGTACGACGCGCTCGCCGCGCGCCACGCCCAGCTGACCGCCGTACTCGGCGAGTCGCTGCGCGGGCCGCTGGTGGAACTCCGCCGCGAGCTGGGCACGCTCGCCGCCGACCCGGCCGGCCAGCTCTGGCCGGAGGCGAATCAGGTCCTCCACCATCTGGCCGCCGGGTACGCCCGCATGACGACCCTCGTCGACAACGTCCTCGGCTTCCAGCGGCTGGACGTCGGCGAAGAGGAGCTGCGGAAAGAGGTCGTGCCGCTCGATGCCATCGTGGCGAGCGGCATCGAAGGAGCCGTCGAGCTGATCGGGCCGGGGCGGGTGCAGTTCGCGGTGCACGCGCCGCCCATCGAGGCCGAGGTGGACGGCGTACGGCTGGCGACGGCCCTCGCGCATCTCGTCGCGGACGTCGCGGGGGTCGACTCCACCGGCAAGGCGCGTGTCGTGGCCGAGGGCGGGTACGTCGACTCGACCATCGTGGTGGCCGCGGCACAGCGCGGGGACGTCGTACGCATCGAGGTGCGCGGGCCGTACTCGGGCGGCGACCCGGTCCACGAGCCGATCGTGCGCGGCATCGTCCGGGCGCACGACGGTGTCCTCCAGACCCACGAAGTGCCCGGTATGAGCGGCAGCGCATATGTGCTCGAGGTGCCCCTCGGCGAGGGGGGCGGCGCTGTCTCCGGCGCCGAGCGGGCGAAGGAGGGGGACGGTTCGGCCGGTTCGGTCGGTGCGGCCGGTGCGGAGGAGGCGTCCGTCGCTCTGCCCGCGCAGACCTCCGGTGACACCGGTGGCGGCGGGCGGCGGCGTGCCCGGCGTGCCACCTCGACCGATGCCTTCCTCGACAGTCCGGTACGGGCGGAGGACCCTGTGGCGGCCGAGCCGACCGGGCGCCGCCGGGCCGCCGCGTCGGGGGGTACGGCCGTCGGCGGTGACGGTGCGGACGAGCAGCAGCGCATTCCCGCGCAGGACACCGGCGGCCCCGAGCCGACCGGGCGGCGCCGTGGCCGGCCCAGCCCCACCGAGGTCGCCCCGGCGGCCGCCGAGGGTTCCGTCGTCATGGCGGGCGAGTCGGGCCAGGGGCGTCCGGCCGCGCTCGGGGCCGCCGTTCCGCCCCAGGGCGTGACCCCTGCGGGCGAGGCGGTACCGGCCGGTGGGCGCCGGGCCCGCAGGAGCACCGGCCCGGAGGGCGCCGTTCCGGCGCTGCCCGCGGCACCCGCGCCGACT